>CAWAFD010000049.1:0-46851 GCA_963781225.1 uncultured Actinomycetota bacterium | reverse complement strand
GCGGCAGTGTGCGCGCCGCTTCAGGCGATGACTGATTACGCAGCGCAACCAGGACTGTCCCACCGCAGGTGAGCCGAGCGCCGACTCGGGTGGCCGAGAGCCGCAGGGCTCAGGGGTGGCTGCCAAGTGCAGACCGTCCTGTTCTGCACACGTCGCTTGGTAAGAATCTCGCGGGGCGGAGATCGGCCACGATGAGCTCCGCTATCTGGCCGAAAGCCCGCTCGATCGCCACAGCGCTCTTCGCGCGGATCAGAGCGGAGCCGGGCAGCGTCATGCCGAGCGTCTCGCAGGCCAAGTGCATCGCGTTCGTCCACCAGGCAGGACGGCGACCCCAGGACCACCGCGACCGTCGTTGGCGTGAACATAGCCGCCACCCAGTCGGTGCGCGGCGGTTGCCGTCGGCACATTCACAATTGCCGGAGTGCAGTTGTCCTGGATTCCTGTCGCCCAGTCACCCGATTCTGGGCAGGCGGTCCTCACCTTCGTCGTGCCCCTGCAGATGGTGAGTTTCATTACGGCTTCTTGGCGAGGGACCCGGCGGCCAGCACGGGGATGGCGCTGCAGGCCGGCGGCTGGTTCTCGATCGGGCTGGCCACCTACACCGGACGGCCGGGACAGGCGAGCCCTGCCCTCGGGCTGATTCTCGCCCGCTCGGCGACCGTCTTGCTGGTTCCGCGGTCACCGCGTTGCTCACCAAAGTGCTCGCCGCCCTGGTGATGCTGCTGACCTCGCTGCGCTTCTATCTAACAGCCGCGTATGAACTGTCCTCGGCCGCCGGCTGGAAGATGCGGCCGGCATCACCGGCCGGGTGCTCGCGGCGGCGGCCTTGTACACCGGGCTCGCGTTCGAGCTGGAGGACAGCCGCGGAGCGACGTTGCTGCCGACGCTGCGCACGGGGACCGGCCGCAGCGCGCTGGCCGGGAACCTGGCCGATGAGGCGGCCGGCCGGGGTTCATCACGAGGCAGGCGTACGCCGGAAACTGTAGCCACCGGCCGCAGTGAATTCGTGGCATCAGCTGCCGCGCCAGCTGGTGATCACGTCTAGGTGCAGCGATCAAGGCCAAGCCTTCCTCTGTGGAGATAGTCCAGCCGTTCCCCACGCTGATAACCACGTGCCCGACCTGGCTACTGTCGCTCCAGAACACCAGCGCGCCGCGCGGTGGCGTGAAGTAGCAGGAACGGATAATGCGGGCAGCAGGGGACGGGAGGCCTCGCCTAGTCCTTCTCTGCCGGCCGTGCCTCCGGGACGAGAGCGGCGCAGATGAACTCGACCAATGTACGCCTCACCGTTTCGTCTTTATACAGAGCGGAATCCCGGCCCTCATGCCGGTGCCACCCGAACCACGACAGCGACTCGGTGACGATCCTGGCTGCCACCTCGGAATCCGGCATGGGCCGCAACAGTCCCGCCGCCATCCGCCGCTCAAGGTAGCTGCCCAGCTGCTCGAAGGATCCCGCGCGGGCCAGGTCGAACCATGCGGACTCCAGCTCCGGCATCTCCGCCGCGCACCGCTCGATCACCGCGAGTAGCGGCCAGTAGTGCTCGATCAGGGCGTAGCGCTCCGCGACGATCTCCCGCAGTTCCTCAGCCACGTCGGCCGGCTCGTCCTCGGCCAGCGCCGTCTGGATACGGGGCATCCGCACGTGACGGAGGCCGGCCTCGATCACCGCGAGAGTCTCCCCGGGCCCCGGGGTGGCCACCGGCAGGACCGGAGGGCGTTCGGCGGATATCCCGAACCAGTGCAGGAAAATCAGGTGGAAGAGCGCCTCTTTGGACTCGACATAGGTGAACAGGGCGCCCGTCGACATACCCGCCCTGGCCGCGACGTCGGCTGTTTTGGTCCCTCGGTAGCCAAGGCGCCCGAAGTCCTCCGTGGCAACTCTGGCCAGCTTCAGCAGGCGCTCGCTGGCGGTCGGGCGGGGCATGCGCTACACTATAAACTGAGTGAGTCAGTCAGTCAATCATGGCGGCTCAGTCCTTTCAATCACGAAAGGCGGCTCCCATGCCGACCGTCACAGTTTCCCGCGCCAACGTCACCGTCGAAGACGTCAGCGTCGTACTTCGAACCAAACTCGGTCCTCGCTACAAGATCACGCCTGCCGTGACCTCGCGCTTCCATCACGAATCCCCGGCCGGCGCAAACTCGGCACTGATAAGGCGACATTGGTTCGAGCAGGCCAGCATCCAGGTCAGCGCCGGGCCTGACAGCACCGAGATCCACGTCGGCTCCGCAGCCAACTTCACCCCCACCGGCTTGCTCATCAACCGCGCCGGCATCATGCGCAAGGTGCACCAGGTGCTGGAGCAGGCGCCCGAACTCGCCAGCAGCTAGCCAAGCGCTCCATAGGTTCTACCCTCAGATCGCCGCAGATCAGGTCGCCGCAGCCGAAAGGCAGCCCGGAAACTCGCCTGGCCTGTCACTTGATCCGCAGGAGGCTTAGCCATGGATCAGCCCGGCAGCAGCGCCGCCAGCCCGCAAGCCGCGGATCCTCAGGCGGCCGTCCCCGCAGGCGGCCCGAGGCCGCCCGCGCCGGTTTCCCGGTCCGATCGCGTGCCCGTGCTGGCGTGGGTCATTGGCGCCGTCTTCGTGGCGGTCGAGCTCGCGGTAAGCGGCCGCTACGGCTTCCAGCAGGATGAGCTGTACTTCATCGTCGCGGGGCATCATCTCGCATTCGGTTACGTGGACCAACCGCCGCTCGCGCCACTACTGACCCGCGTCACGGATATTTTCAGCGTCAGCCCGACGGCCATCCGGATCCTCCCGATGCTGGCCGGCGGAGCGATCGTGATCATGGCAGCCAGACTCGCTGCGCTGTTCGGCGCGGGCCGCTTCGGCCGGGTGCTCGCGGCTCTCACCACCGCGTGCGCCCCGGTCATCATCGGCGCGGTGCACGTCGGCAATACCACGCCGTTGGACCTGCTCGCCTGGACAGCCGTCCTGGTCTGCGTCAGCACGGCGCTGCTGCGGGACCGGCCGCGCTGGTGGCTCGCAGCGGGGGTCGCTGCCGGCATCGGGCTCGAGGCCGACAACCTGCTGGTCTTGCTACTGATCGGTCTTGCTCTTGGCCTGCTCGTCTCTCCGCAGCGCCCCGTGTTGCGGGCAAGGTGGCCATGGCTCAGCGCCGGCATCGCCGCGGTGATCTGGGCGCCGAACATCATCTGGCAGGTGACGCACGGCTGGCCTCAACTGGCCATGTCCGCCGCGCTGCATCACGAGAACACCTCCCCGGCCGATTACGCCAGTGGCCTGCCGGGCCAGCTCGTCTACCTGGGCCTGCTCATGGCACCGCCGGTCATCGCAGGCTTCGTCGTACTTTGGCGGACCCCGGACCTGCGGTTCATCGCCGTCGCCGCCACGCTCATCCTCGTCTACGTACTGGCCTGGATACCGGGCAAGGTGTACTACGCCGACGGAACGGCGCCGGCCGTGCTGGCAGCGGGCGCCGCGGCAACCGAGCGCTGGATCGCCCGCGCTCACGTGCCGCGGACACGGCAATGGCTCGTGGTGGGCGCGTGCCTGGTGGGCGTGGCCGTGACGCTGCCGGGCGTGCTGCCCATCCTGCCCGCCAGCGACGTCCACACCCTGCCGGCTAGCTCTCAGCAGAGCTCCGTCGGAGACTCCATCGGCTGGCCCCAGCTCACCCGGGCCGTAGCGGCGCAGGACGCGGCCCTGACGCAAGGCGGCCAGCCGCCCACCTCGATCTTCACCGGATACTACGCAGAAGCCGGAGCGCTTGAGGTCTACGGCGGCCATGACCACCTGCCGCCCGTGCTCTCCGGCCAGAACGCTTACTGGATGTGGGGACCGGGCGGGGCCTCCGACGCCAAGGTGCTCGTCGTCGACGCGCTCAGCCGGCTGCGGCCTTACTTCGCCAGCTGCCGCCTCCTGACCACCTACAACCCGCCTTACCACGTGCAAAACGACTGGACCGACCTCCAGATCGGCATCTGCACCGGCCCGGTGGCAAGCTGGCACACGCTGTGGCCGCACCTGAAGTACTACGGCTAGCCGGCGTGCCGCTGGGCGAAGAGAGATCATCCGTCCGCCATTCCGCCACCCTTAGCGCCTGGCCCAGTGCCGGTTTGAGGATCCTCCCGAACGGCCTGCGGCCAGCAGACTGCGCGGACGGCAGCCGGCTGACCACAGCGGGCGGACCCGCCCAGAACAGGCTCATCGTTACCCCGGAACCGGCGCTGAATTGACCTTCGTGGCGAGTGCCCGAGTCGGCGATATGTGCCCTCCAGAGAGGTGTGGCCAACCTGCGGTCACTCTCGCTGATCGTCCTCGTGAGGGTCGCGCGATGCGAGGAAGCTCGATAAGCGCTGTGGGCATCGAACGGACGGCGCACCCGGTTCAGTCAGTGGCGTTTCCGCAGATCAGGGAGACTGTGTGGTCAGGGGCAGGGTCGAACTGCCGACCTTCCGCTTTTCAGGTCAACCGCGCTAAGCGCTGTGCGGACCTGCGAAAACCGATGTCACTGACGAGCGGAACCGCGCTAGGCGGAAGGTGCCAAATTCACGCTAGCAGGACCCGATACACCCTGTCTACCAGGCAGGACAGCGACCCCACCCAGGACCACCGCGACCGTCGTTGGCGTGATCATGGCCGCCACCCAGTTGGTGCGCCGTTGTGGCACGTGAGATCTGTTCCCACACCTCGGGCTACCCGCCGCATTCCCGCAAGCAAGCGAGTCTCTGGGGAGCGTCGCCAGATTAACCCCGTGGTAAGCGCAACGGCGCTCGCGTAGCTGCCGTTAGGGACGGCGCTTCGCTCGCCGACTGTGCCGGGCGGTGTCGCACCGAACTGGGCGTTTGGGCGGTTGCTGGCCGATGCGTGAGGACGATCGGCTGCTGCAGCGCCGGATCGTCATCGTGGTGCTTGTGCTTCGATGCTCCTTTACTGCGCCGGCTGGGGGTGTCACCCTGGACCGGTGAGGCCGAGGATCATGTACTGCAGCACGCCTGCGGGCCGCGTCGCGTACTCGACGTCGGGCGCTGGGCCGCCGCTGTTGTTCGACTCGGGCTGGGTTTCCCATCTGAGCGGGCAACTGGAGCTGTACTCCTTTGGCGACATTGTCGGCCGGCTGGCGGAGCGGTTCACCGTGATCCGCTACGACAAGCCCGGGTGCGGCCTGTCCGACGGGGACGGGATCGACCTGTCGTTCGACGGGCAGGTGGCCGCGGCGCTGGCGGTGGCCGACGCGGCGGGTGCTGGCCGTTTCGGCCTGTTCGGGGCCTCGCAGGGTGGTCAGATCGCCGCCGCGATCGCGGCGAAGTACCCGGACCGGGTCGACGCGCTGGTGCTCTACGGGATGTGCGCCAGCGGCAGCGATCTGGCGCCTGCCGAGGTCCGGGACTCGGTCGTGGCGCTAGTACGGGCCCATTGGGGCCTGGGGCTGAAGGCGCTGGCTGGGGCCTTTGTCACCGATCCCACCGCCGAGGACCTGGAGGCGTTCACCCGGTTCCAGCGGGCCAGCGCCTCGGCCGCCGTGGCGGCTGAGATGCTGAAGGTCTACTACCACACCGACATCAGGGCGCTGCTGCCGGCGATCCGGGCGCGCACGGCGGTGCTGCACCGCGAGGCGGACAAGGGCACCAGGTTCGAGCTGGGGCGGGAGGTCGCCGCGATGATCCCGGGGGCGACGCTGATCCCGCTGCCGGGTTCGAGCCATCTGTTCTACCACGGCGACTGGCCGGTGGTCCTGGATGCGTTGCTCGGCTTCTTGGGCGAACCTGCGAGCGCGGGGCCGCGGCTGACCGACCGTGAGCTCGAGGTCGCCGCGCTGGTCGCCGAGGGGCTGACTAACCAAGCCATCGCCCGGCGGCTGTCGGTCGCGCCGCGGACCGCCGAGGCGCACGTGGAGAACATCCGGCGCAAGCTGCAGGTGCGCTCGCGGGCCCAGATCGCGGCGTGGGTGACCGAGCACCGGCTCCGCACCTGAGCGGCTCCGTAGTTCACCCGACGCATTTACGAGGGACGTCCCCCCGGCCCGGGGGGAACGGGGAAATTGCCGGTAGTTCACCCGATAGCCGCCCGGGCCGGCCAGTCTTAGCGTCGAGGTATGACACACGCCACCAGACCGGCCCGCCCTCTGGCGGCCGCCGAGCGCCCGCAGCCGGCCACGATGCCCGCGCTGACTATCCCGTCCCGCTTCTGCGGCCCCCCGGGCAGCGGCAACGGCGGCTACGTCTGCGGACGCATCGCCGCGTACCTCGATGGCCAGGTGACAGTCACGCTGCGCCGGCCACCTCCGCTGGCCACGCCCCTGGCCGTCGAACGGGGGGGCGACAGCTCGGTCCGCATCCACCACGGCCGCACCCTGATAGCCGAGGCCGCCTCCTCGCCAGGCAGCCCGGCGCTGGAGATACCGGGCCCGGTCTCAATGGCGGAAGCTCGCACGGCGGCCGGCTGCGCGCGCTACTACTCCGATCCGTTCTTCCCTGACTGCTTTGTCTGCGGGCCGGGCCGCGAGCTAGGGGACGGGCTGCGGATCTTCCCCGGGCCTGTGGCTGGCAGGCCGTTGTGGGCGGCGCCGTGGACACCGGATCCCTCGGTCACCGACGCCAGCGGAAGGGTCCGGCCGGAGGTGGTCTGGGCGGCGCTGGATTGTCCCAGCGGGATCGCCGCCGCTGAGGCCGCCGACTTGGCCCAGGACATTGCGATCCTGCTCGGCCGGATGACGGCCAGCCTGGCGGTGCTGCCAGCGGCCGGCGGCCAGTACCGGGTGATCGCCTGGCCGGGCGAGCGTGACGGCCGCAAGCTCACCGCCGGGTCGGCGCTGCTCGGGCCTGGCGGCCAGGTGCTCGCCGCGGCCAGGACCGTGTGGCTGACCGTGCCGCGCCCGGTTCTGGCGCTGGCCGCTGAGGGAGCGTCGTGACCTCGCGACGGCGCGGCGTCGGGCTCACGCCGATGGAGACCCGGCGGGATGTCATCGTCCGGACCGCGGTGCTCGCCGATGAGCTGGGGTATGAGATCTTCGCGGTGCCCGAGGGCTGGGGACTGGACTCCACCCCGGTGCTGACTGAGATCGCGCTGCGCACGGCCAGGATCCACCTCGCCTCTGGCGTCCTGTCGGTCTGGGGACGCACCCCAGCCACGCTAGCGATGACCGCCGCCACCTTGTACCAGGTCTGCGGCGGGCGTTACCTGCTGGGCCTGGGCACCAGCACCAAAGCGCTGGCGGAGGGGTTCCACGACACCGCATTCGAGCACCCCGCCGCCAAGCTGCGTGACGCCGTGACCAAGGTCCGTGCGCTGCTGGCCGGGCAGGCCGCCCAGCCCAGCCACGTCCCGGCCGCGCGCCCGCTGCGCCTAGGCCAGCCACCCGCCCCCGACCTGCCCATCTGGGTCGCCGCGCTGGGCCATCACACCACCCGGGTTGCCGCCGAGCTCGGCGACGGCTGGATGCCCGCGCTGGTGGCCCGGGACCGCCTCCCCGGCTGGACGGCCCAGCTCAAGCAGCTGCGCGACGCCGCCGCCCCGCACGCGCGACCCCTCACGGTGGCGGCTGGGCCTATCACCGCCGTTGACGAGAACGCCGGCGCGGCCCGCGACATCGCCGCAGCCTGCACCGCCTGGTACCTGGGCGCCATGGGCGAGGTCTACGCCCGGTCCGTGTCCGGCCAGGGCTATGCGGCCGAAGTCCAGGCGATCATTGCCGCGAACCCGCGTCCCAGCCCGCGAGGAGGGACCATCCCGCCCAGCGCTCAGGTCATCCTCGACCAGCTCGCCGCTTACGGAACCGGCGATGAGGTCCGCGAGCAACTCCAGCCCTGGGACCGCGCCGCCGACATCGTCACCATCCTGCTGCCACCAGGCCTGCCCTGGCCCACCATCGAAGCGATCCTCCTGGCCGCAGCGCCAAGCGCCCGGCCGGTGCGCCCCAAGAGCTTGTCCGCCGCCGCAGCCGGTCAGGCCACTCCCCAGGTGCCGGCCGACCATCTTTAGGTAGCGCGGCGCGCAGGACAATGCTCAGCAACTAAAGATCTGCGTCCTCTTCTGCGTCCGGCCCATACACGGTGTCCGACGTGCCGAATTGCAGGGCCCTCCAGAGATGTGTGGCCGAACTGCTGTCACTCTCGCTGATCGTCCTCGTGATGGCCGCATTATGTGCAAGGAAGCTCTACAAGCGCTATGCGCATCGAGCGGACGGCGCACCCGGTTCCGTCAGGCGACGTTTCCGCAGGTCAGAGATACTGTGGTCAGGGGCAGGGTCGAACTGCCGACCTTCCGCTTTTCAGGCGGACGCTCGTACCAACTGAGCTACCTGACCTGGCTGGGACCCCAGTGAAATTTCACCAGGGACCCCGCGGTCCTGACGGGATTTGAACCCGCGACCTCCACCTTGACAGGGTGGCGAGCACTCCAAGCTGCTCTACAGGACCTTGCACCAACAACACTAACCGACGGGTGCCCCCAACGGGATTCGAACCCGTGCCGCCGCCTTGAAAGGGCGGTGTCCTAGGCCGCTAGACGATGGGGGCTTCGGCGGCCTTGGCCGTCGTAAGCGTATCAGCTTGCCGTCGGGGACTGCCCCAGCATAGGGGACAGACGGCGGAACCACCAAAGCGTAGCAAGATCACTGGCCAACTTGAAACGAGATCCCGGCTAGGCGTCCCTAGCCAAGAGCCCAACCGTCAGACACGGTAAGCGATATGAAGGTTACAGATTGAGAGCAAACCGGCTAGGCTATCAGGCGGACGCCAAGTCGACGGCTGGGGCTTTTACGGTGATAAACGGCGAGACCGCTCATATCGCGGCGGGCGACGGGCTGCGGCTGACTGCGGCTGACTCCTGAGGATGAACGAGGCCGTGACCACCGAGCCCCGGACCCAGGCCCGGGCCCAGGCCGGCCGCGCTGGGAGCCAGGCCTCGATGCACGGCGAACAGTCCGTGAGCCGGGCCGACCCGGATCAGGTGGCCCAGCCGGGCCGTCACCGGCGAGCACAACAGGAACGCACCTCCTACCGCGAGGTCTTGGCCCTCGGCGAGTTCCGCGCGCTGTGGGGCGCACAGGTCCTCTCGTTCACCGGCGACCAGTTCGCTCAGGTCGCCATCGCCATCCTCGTCTACGGCCGGACCCACTCGGCGTTCCTGACCGCACTCGCCTACGCGCTGACCTACCTGCCGCCGATCGCGGGCGGCCCGCTGCTGTCCGGCCTGGCCGATCTGTTTCCGCGTCGCCGCGTCATGATTGCCTGCGACCTCTTCCGGGTCGGGACGGTCGGGTTGATGGCTGTCCCGGGAATGCCCTTGGCGGCCCTGTGCGTCTTGCTGTTCTGCACCGTGCTGAGCGGGGCGCCGTTCTCCTCGGCCCGAACCGCGCTGATGCCTGACGTGCTGCCCGGCGACAAGTTCGTGATCGGCTCCGCGGTGAGCAACATCACCTACCAGGCCAGCCAGATCCTGGGCTTCGTCGCCGGTGCCGCCGTGGTCGCCGCGCTGAACCCCTACAAGACACTCGGCATCGACGCTGCGACGTTCGGCCTGTCGGCGCTGCTGGTACTGGCCGGGGTCAAATCCCGGCCGTCGCCCGCGCGCGAGGGTGCCCGGCCATCGCTGTGGGCCCTGTCGGCCGATGGCATCAGGATTGTCTTCGGCAACCGCCTGCTGCTGACGCTGCTGCTGTTCGGCTGGCTGGCGGGCTTCTACATCGTGCCCGAGGGACTGGCGGCGCCGTACGCGCGCTCGCTGCACGAGGGAACGCTGGTCGTGGGGCTGCTCATGGCGGCGATGCCGCTTGGCATGGTCATCGGCGCGTTCTTGATCGGCCGGCTGGCCACGCCGTCGAGCCGGATCAGGATGATGGGCTGGCTGGCCGTGCTGTCTTGTGCGCCCCTCATCGGCAGCGCCTGGGGACCGCCGCTGTGGGCCGTCCTGCTGCTGTGGACACTAGCCGGGGCCGGAGGGGCCTACCAGCTGGCCGCGGCCGCCGCGTTCGTCCAGGCACTTGTCCCATCGACCCGGGCCCGCGCGTTCGGCCTGGCCCAGTCGGGCCTGTATGCGGTGCAGGGTCTCGGCATCCTGGCCGGAGGGGCGGTGGCCCAGGCCATCGGGCCTACCTTCGCGGTCGGCTTGGCCGGGCTGGTAGGCCTGACCGCAGCCACCATGCTGGCCATAAGCTGGACGAACCTGCGGGCCCGGCTGATCCAGGCCCAGGCCGAGGCCGCGGTGCCGGTCCCCGCCTGACGTCAGCTCCCGCCCGCGCACACCGTCCCCTCAGCTTCCGGGGTCAGGTCTTGGGGCCGAACGGTCCTGTTACTACCCTGATCTGGAAGCGATAGAGAGGAACCGTCATGGCCAACGGCGCCCGCAGCACGGACCTGCTGCAAATCGACGATCAGCTGACCGACGAGGAGCGGCTCATCCGCGACACCGTCCGTGCGTTCGTCACCGACCGGGTCCTGCCGGACGTGGCCGACTGGTTCGAGGCTGGCACGCTGCCGCGCGAGATCATGCCGGAACTGGGCAAGCTGGGTGTGCTCGGCATGCACCTGAGCGGCTACGGCTGTGCCGGGCTGGGGGCGATCGCCTACGGCGTGGCCTGCCGTGAGCTCGAGGCGGCCGATTCGGGCATACGCAGCGCCACGTCCGTGCAGGGCTCGCTGGCCATGTTCCCGATCTGGAAGTACGGCTCGGAGGAGCAGAAAACCGAGTGGCTGCCGCGGATGGCGGCCGGCGAGGCGGTCGGCTGCTTCGGCCTGACCGAACCCGATCACGGATCCGACCCGGGCAACATGCGGACGGTGGCCCGTAAGGACGGAACGGACTGGATCGTGTCCGGCAACAAGATGTGGATCACCAACGGCAGCATCGCCGACATCGCCGTGGTCTGGGCCAGCACGCAGGAAGGCATTCGCGGCTTCCTGGTGCCGCGGGGGACGCCCGGCTTCAGCACCCGCGACATCCACAAGAAGCTGTCGCTGCGCGCGTCCATCACCTCCGAGCTCCATCTGGATGAGGTACGCCTGCCTGCCAGCGCGGTGCTGCCTGGCGTGACCGGGCTCAAGGGCCCGCTGTCCTGCCTGACCGAAGCCCGCTACGGCATCGCCTGGGGCGTCACCGGCGCCGCCCGGGCCTGCCTGGAGAGCGCGATCGAGTATGCCATTACCCGGGAGCAGTTCGGCAAGCCGATTGCCTCGTTCCAGCTGACTCAGGGCAAGCTCAGCTGGATGGCCGCCGACCTGTACCGGTCTCAGCTGCTCGCGTTGCACCTGGGCCGGCTCAAGGAAGCCGAGTCGCTAACCCCGGTGCAGGTCAGCGTGGCCAAGATGACCAACGTCCGGTCCGCCATCGACATTGCCCGGCAGGCCCGGACGGTGCTCGGCGCCAGCGGCGTCACGCTGGAGTACCCGCCCATCCGGCACGCGAACAACCTCGAGGCCGTGCTGACCTACGAGGGCACCGAGGAGATCCACACGCTCGCCATCGGCCAGGCGCTGACCGGCATATCCGCCTATCGCTAGCCTGAAGAAGACGGCCGGCCGCTGGAGTCGGTACGCTTCTGAGTGGCGCCGGGGTATCCGGCGCAGCGGGGCGTTAGCTCAATGGCAGAGCAGTGGGCTTTTAACCCATTGGTTCAGGGTTCGACCCCCTGGCGCCCCACCAGCCAGAACACCATCTTGATCATGGTCCTCGTGGACCGAGTCGTGGACCGAGTGTCGGCGGTCCGCTTACCGTTATGTCATGGCAAAGTCCCCATCTGGTCACATAGAGCTACTGCCGGGCGGGGCATGGCGGGTCAAGGTCTACGCCGGGACAGACCCACTGACGGGCCGCGAGATCCGGCTGCGGAAGACGTGCAAGACCGAGTGCCCTGCGCAGACCAAGCTCGGCAACTGCTCGAGCAGGCCGACAAAGGGCGCCAGCCCGAGACGGACGTCACCGTGGCCCAACTGATGGACCGGTACGGCCAAATCGCCGAATGGGATCTGTCCACCCGCTGCCTCGGGCAAACGTCAGCCTCGGCGACTACATCATCAGTGCCGGGCTGCCGCTGACCGGGCAGCGCGTCGCCCTGCGGCTCGACGGCCCGGTCGCCCACATCCTGGCCGACGGGGTCCTGGCCCGCACTGTCGCTTGCCCCGTCCCGACCGAGGCCGGGCCCCGGCTGCGCGGAGCCCGGCCCGGGACCGCCCAGCCGCCCCGCCTGCCCGCCTCGCTCGTCGTCACCCGGTGGGTCTCCGTCGCGGAGCCATCATGGTCGGCGGCCAGAGAGTCCAGGTCGGCCTGGCCCACGCCCGCAAGACCGTCGCGGTGACCGTCGGGCCGCACACCATCCAGGTCGCCGTCGAGCTACGGCTGACGACCGCCGTCCAGCAGAGCCAGGCATCGGGAGGTGAGCTGCGTTGTCTCACCCTGCCACTAATTTGTTGATTGCGAGAGTATACGGAGTTACGCTGATTGCTCAGGAAATCAAGGAGCTGATCGTGGAGCAGGAAGAGAAGGAACGTCTCGAGCGCGGGGCCGAGGAAGAGCTGAACAGGCGGTGCGGCGACGGGACGGTGCAGAAGGTCGAGGTGCTGCAGTACGGCGACGATCCCGGCCAGGCGATGGTCCGGGTGATCCTCACCCCTGCAGGCCAAGATCCAGATGAGACGCTTCACGCGTTCGAGAAGGCACACAGCGGGGCTATCGAGAACCTGCGCAAGACGATCGCCCGGACGATGCCCTTCATCGGGCGCGTGCAGCTCACGCTCCCCGTGCAGCCCGGGGAGCGCAAGCATCCCGTCATCTCGATGTCTGTCGGCCCGCTGGACCGCACCGCCCCGGGCCGCAACCTCACCCCGGTGATGGCACGGCTGGATCCCAGGGACGTTGAGGTCCTCGACGCCCTGATCACCGCCGGCATCGTCCCAAACCGCGCCGAAGGCGTCCGCTGGGCGCTGACCCGCATCCGCCAGCGCCCCGCCTACACCCAGCTCCGAGAGCACATCGGCAAGATCGACGAGCTGAAGGCCCAACTCTGAGAAATCCCGCCCGATCCGCCCAGGGCTCAACCGAGCCCGGTTAACAACCCTAGGGACTGTCGCACATCAAGCGAACCAAAAGTGTCGCCCTCAAGTGAGGCTAGGCAGGGCTGAGCCTGGAACGACCACGCCTTGGGACGCACGTCACCTGACCAGTCTGCTGGCTGGTGGAGGGTTCGGGTGAACCCGTCAAACCAGGTGCAATGGGCGTTATGGACGCTTTAGCTCGTCATCTGCGCAGGTAGAGCGCTTGAAGCGTCTCGGCTGGCTACTTTTAACCCATTGGTTCAGGGTTCGACGCCCTGGCGCCCCACCAGCAAAACGATGTACCGGAGGGAACGTACCGACTGTGACATCCAGCATCCCGACCGCCATCTCAGACTTCGTCGAGACCACCAATCGCGCCGACTCCGCCGCGTTCGTGGACACGTTCACCCCTGACGCCACCCTCAACGACTGGGGAACAGAGTTCCACGGGCGGGACGCCATCGCAGGCTGGAACGAGACTGACAACATTGGCGTCCAGGCGCACTTCGATGTCGTCGAGGTGAAGCCGGCCGATAAACCGGGCACGTTTGTGGCACCCTTAGGGTCACAAGCCACAAGCACAGCGGCACCGGACCGATCACCTTCGTCGTCGAAGGCGACAAGATCCGCTCGCTCGAGATCACCCCGACGCCGTAGCTACCCCGAGCGGCCGCCTTATTCCGATGAGCGTCAGGTTCTGTCCACTCACAAGGCAGACAGAGTCAGTATCCGGCGGACGACTAGGCCTGCCGTCATTTACGTCCGCGCTGGACACCTTGGCCTTGGTGATCCAAGGCCAAGCGCCCGTCCTCTAAGAGCGCCGCAGGCACGCCGGCAACAGGCTCCGGGCTGACGGCCGACGCCTCGGTCGCCGGAACCGACGGGAGCAGTCCCATCGCGGCGAGGTCATCCGAGCTGTACCAGTAGAACCAGTTTGCGGGATGGGTCCTGATCTCGGTCTCAATGGCAGCCACGCAGCGGCCAAACGCCATGGCCGTGTCACCTTGCATAGACACCGGCCCTGAGATTTCGAGCACCTGGCGGGAGCAGTCCGCCGTGCGGTGCGTGAAGGCCATGAGAACCGGGGCACCGGTCAGCCGGGCAAGGGTCACCACACCTGGCATGAGCATGGCTGGCCGGCCGAGGAAGGGAACTTCGACGGCGCGAGGCCGGTCCGATTCCAGCGGCTCGGCGTCGCTGCAGATCGTCACCAGTTCGTTGGCGCGCAGGGCGGCCGCGGCCTGCGCCGCGACCTGAAGGCGACCTGGCCAGGGCTCGATGTTCGGTCGCTGGCGGTGGCGAAGCACGCGCCTGGCGTAGACGAACTCCCAGAACTTCTGCTCGGCAGCTGTGTATCCGTCCTCATACCTCCAGTACCAGCGCCCGATAGTGGTGAGCGGGTAACCGTTGGCGTGCAGGAGGGAAGAAACGCTGAGGTGAGAACCGAAGTGAGCGCTGCAGAGTATGGCACCCTTACCTGCGGCCAGCGCAGCGTCCAGGTGCTCGCGCCCGCGGATCTCAACCAGCTTTCCCAGGGACCGGCCCCGGCCCCGCAGTCGCATTACGTCAATGACTTCACAGGAGAGATAGTGGAAAAAGTCCCGCGTCAGGCGCTCGGTCTCTTCAGGACCGAGCTCATCGCCGAGCAGCTCACGCAGATTGAACACTACCTCCAAGCGCTTCTCGGTCCAGTGCCGGCGAATCCAGTCTCCCCGCCAGCAAGCGACACGGTACGCGTGCCTGGCGGGCAGAAGAGCTGCCAGCGGCGCCACCACCAGCCAATAGCAGAAACCCTCCGCGCTGCTGACCAGCCTTTTGAGGTTGGCCACCCGGTGCCTGCCAGATCCAAGCCTCTGGGGACCCGACGTGTCTGCCACCTGGGTCAACCCCGGGCTACTCACGGCTACCCGCCTGGCCCGCACCTTGCCCAGCCCTGGAGCGGAGGTAGCGGCACATGGCATTCACGCTGTCGAAATGCTCGGGGACGAGGTCCACATCGTCCACTGCGATCCCGAACCGCTCCTGGACAAAAAGGACAAGTTTAAGCAGGCTCAGTGAGTCAAGGACGCCTGTTTCCAGCAATGATGTGTCGTTCGTGAGCGGCAGCAAGGCCGGGTCCTGCACAAGTTCCTTGCTGATGTAGTCGTTGATTATCGCTTCCAATTGAGTGACCTCCAGTGCGCCTTACGGCTCCTCAAGTGCATGACTTACCTCGCCGCCACAAGCCGGGCCCGGTCAATCTTGCCGGTGGAGGTCCTGGGCAGCGCCTCGCAGAACTCCACGACGTCCGGCACCATGTAGGCAGGCAGCCGCTGGCGGCAGTGATCCAGAACTTCTTCACGGGTAAGGCTGTCGGAGCTGTCGGCGCTGATGACCGCCCGCAGACGGTTGCCCAGCATCTCGTCTGGCACCGGCAGCACCACTGCCTCATGGATAGCCGGATGCCCGTACAACGCGGCCTCCACCTCTCCAAGTTCCACCCGGTAGCCCCGCGTCTTCACCATGCCGTCCTGGCGGCCTACGTAGACGTAGTTGCCGTCGGCGTCCTGGCTTACCAGGTCACCCGTGCGGTACACGGTTTCGCCGTAAGCCGCCTGGAACGGATTCGGGACCAGGACCTCCTGGCTTTTGCCTGGCTGGCCCCAGTAGCCTTGCGTCAGCGAGGGTCCCCGCACATACAGCTCGCCTATTTCCCCCGGCCCAGATACCCGCCGGCCGTCGCTGGTGACCGCGAATACCTCGGTGTTGGCGCAGGCCTTTCCGATCGGGACCGGATCCGGCGGGGCGGTGCTTCCCGCCGGGATCTCGAACGAGGTGCATACGTTCGTCTCGGTCGGCCCGTACCAGTTGAGGTAGCGCACATCCGGCAGCGCGGCCATCAGGCCCCCGAGATGCTTGACCGGGAAAACCTCCCCGGCGAAGATGATCGTCCGGAGCCGGGACAGGTCGAACTTCCCGAGGTTGCCGTAGGTCACCAGCATCGTGAGAACCGACGGCACCGAGTACCAGACCGAGATCTGCTCCTTGCCGATTTGCTCCGCCAGGCGGACGGGGAATGTAGTCGCCTTCGCGGGGAGCACGACCATGCAGGCGCCGGCCTGGTTCGCGGCGAACACGTCGAAAACCGACAGGTCGAAGTGCAGCGGTGCCGGGCTGCAGACGCGATCGGACTCGGTGAGCCCGGTGCAGGCGGCCGCCCATACGACGAAGGTAAGCGCATTGCGATGCGAGATCATGACCCCTTTCGGGGTACCGGTCGACCCTGATGTGTACAGGATGTAGGCCGGGTCGGTCTCGATCGCCGGGTTCCCGGCGACCGGCCCGCTGGGTCCTGCCAGCACCGTCTCCCAGCTCACGGCGGTCAGGCCCGGGGTCTCAGATCCGGCTGTCCCCGCCGCGGCCTGGGGTCCCCAGTGCGGGCCTGTCACGATCACGGTCCGGAACTTGGGCACGCTGTCGGCGAGAGCGGCGGCGCCAGACAGTCGCGCCGTGTCCGCCAGGACCACGGCGATGCCGCTATCGCGCATGATGACAGACAGCCGGGCCGCGGGTGCGTTCGGGTCGAGCGGGACGTAACAGGCTCCGGCCTTCAGCGCCCCGAAGATGGCGACCACAGCGGCAGCCGACTTGGGGGCGAGGATCCCCACGCGGTCGCCGGGCGCCACGCCCTGGGCCAGTAGCGCGTAGGCGACCTGGTTACTCAGCTTGTCCAGTTCTGCGTAGCTCAGGCACGCCTCACCCGCAGCCAGCGCTGGCCGGTCCGGCCGCCGCGCTGCGTTGTCCGTCAGCAGATGCTGCAGCAGATACGCCATGTCCCCTCCTGACCGTGGACCGCCTCCGGACACCGGCTCACACGCCCAGCAGCCGGGAAATGAGCACCCGCTGGATTTCGGAGGTCCCCGAATAGATCTTGCCGGCGACTGCGTCTCGCAGGTCCCGCTCGATTCCGGCTTCCTTCATGTAGCCGTAGGCCCCGTGGATCTGGATTGCGTCCAGGCTGGACTGCACCCACGCCTCGCTGGCGAACAGCTTGGCGGCGGCCGCCTCGATGAGGGCGGGCTTGCCCTGATCGGCGAGGCACGCAGCCTGGTAGATCAGCAGCCGGGCGGCCTCCAGCCGCAGGTACATATCGGCCACCTTGTCGGATACACCCTGGAACTTCCCGATGGCCTGGCCGAACTGCTTGCGCGACCGCGCGTGCTCGATGGACGTCTCGAGCTGCCGCTGCATGGCGCCCAGGGCACTGGCAAGGATGCAGCTCCGCTCGTATGCCATCGACGAGTTGAAGATGGCCATCCCAGCCCCTTCGGGGCCCACGCGGCTGGTGGCCGGGACACGGCAGTCGTCCAGCACGACCTCACCCATCGGGGAGGTCCGCAGGCCCATCTTCTCCAGGCTTCGGCTCACGGTGAACCCGGGCGTCCCCTTCTCCACGAGGAAGGCGGAGATGCCCGCCATCCTGGACCGGCCGGGGTGCGTGGCGAAGACCAGCACCACGTCGGCGACGGGGGCGTTGGTGATGTACAGCTTGGTCCCGTTGAGAACGTACTCATCACCCTCGCCCTCGACACGGGTCCGCATGCTGTACGCGTCGGAGCCTGATTCAGGCTCGGTCATCGCGTGCACGCCGATGAGGTCCCCGGATAGAAGCCCGGGCAGGTAGGCCTGATGCTGCTCTGGCGTGCCGAACTTGACCAGCGGCAGCTCGATGCTCCACATCTGCGCATTCAGCGAGAAGATCAGCCCGTTGTCGTGACATCCGTATCCGAGGGCCTCCATGACCAGAACCGTCGTCAGGATGTCGCTGCCGGCGCCGCCTAGCTCGACGGGAACTGGCAGGCCCTGGATCCCGAACTGAGCGCAGGCCTGCCAGGCCTCATAGGAGAACTCGCCAGTCTCCTCACGTTTCGCGAGGTCCTGGTCGAGTTTTCCGCGGGCGAAGGCGACCGCCGCCTCTTTCAGCTCACGCTGCTCGTCGCTCAGCGAGAAGTCCAACCCGTCCCCCTGTGCTTCAGCTGAGCTCCGCGCCCAGTCAGGTTGCCTCTCCCAGCCACGCTCGCGCGCCTCCTCATCGGCCGTTCCAACAGCGCCTGTGCTGCCCCCAGGAAGATCGGGACGATGTGCGACCTTACGGCCTGTTCAGCGGTCAGCGGCAGTCCCCATGTCCCGGCGCTTGCTCATACCAGTACGGAACCAGCTGGCCATACCCCCACTTACAGGCCTCTCGCAAAGGCCCGCAGGCTTACCCCGACGTCCTGCTCTGCCGAAGACGCCGTTACTCCCGATCCAGATCTGTACCTGCCACTAGTGGGGTCACGTACGTAATAGCGATCAGGTTCATCCGCTTCCCACCACCTGGACAGCAATGGGCCAATACTGGCACGGCCGGTCAGGCCATCGCGGGTTTTCTGAGATTTTCCTGTGAAGTGTCGCGACGGAGCTTTCGGGCTGGTAGACGAGTTATGCCAGGAAAGCCCGGCCTGGCCTGGGATCGGGCACGGATGCCTGCGGGACACACTCCGGTCATCCGGCGTTCGAACCGGGCGGTCATGTCAGGCCACGCTGGCACCACGGTTCCGCAGGGACATCACCGGCGCAGGCCACGTGTTCACGTTGGCGATGCACAACGATGAGATGCGGGCCCCGGAGATGGCCAGCTGCATCGCGGAGTACGGCCTGAAACCAAGCCCGTCTCGGCGACCGCGGCGCGTCACACCGGCCAGGACACGAACGGCACCCGCTGATCGGGAACGAGGCCTCGACCCTGGTGAAATCGATGCCGCGTGACGGCTGAGTGCCAGGGTCAGCCGGATCTGGGCCAGCTAGACCTGACCCAGAAGATTTGGGACTGGGCTCGGAGCGGGGCCTGGCCACCCCGAGCCCAGACACGAAAGGCCGAGCTGAACTCGTTCCTCTCGAAAACCATCATGCCCTGCGATTCTTAATGCACGCTAGGACACAGCTGTGAATCTGTTCTACAAGCGAAAATTACCCGGCTATGCGCTGGCCGGTGGGTGGTCCAGGCCGTTCGGCCGGACGGTTGGCCACGAGGCGAGGTGCTCGGACACCTGCCCGGGAAGCTCACCTGAGGTCCAGCCGGCCAGCTCGGCGGCGATGCCCGTGCGCTGCTCGGGCGCGGGACGGCCCCGGCCCAGCGAAACCGGCGCGCCGAGCAGCGAGGAGCTCGTGTACTCCCCTGCGGCTTCCGGCGACGGCTCGGATAGCGATACCTGCTGAAGCGGTCCGGACTGACGCGGCCCAGGCTGATGCGGGACCTGCTGAAGCGGAACCTGTGACACCTGTGAGATCTGCTGCTGCGACGCGGGCCCGCGCTGGGCGCATTCGTCGCGGTCGAGGAACTCGGCGAGGTACTCCGCCTCGTCGGCATCGATCCCGATGACCACCCGGGGCTCGCCCCAGGGCTCCTTAAGTGAATAACCAACGTAACTAACGACCGGCTGCGCGGGCATGGCTGCTAGTCCGTGCAGCGTCCGCCATTGTTCCCATGCCGATTCCAGCCGCGTCGCGGCGCGCTGAGCACGTGCGACCAACTCTGGATCACGCATCGTGCGACCCTCCCCTGAGAGCGGACCGGCCCCGGCAACATGCCTGCGAGAGCGTGCCCGGCGGGCAATATCCCGACCGGACGGCTCCCTCGCTGCGGCACTTCGCCACCGGGGCCGACCCCCCATTCCATTGAACGAGCGCTGCCACCTTCACGCTGGGCTACATGTATGTGCCCCGCCGGTGAAGACGGCAGTTGATCACTCGGAGCGCTGCTGCGGAATACCCGCAAGCAGAGCACGAACCTCAGTCTCCCGGTATCGCCGGTGTCCCCCCAGCGTGCGGATCGAGGTCAGTTTTCCGGCTTTTGCCCACCGGGTGACGGTCTTGGGGTCAACGCGAAACATCGTCGCGACCTCCGCGGGCGTCAATAGCGGCTCGGCCTCTGGTGTACGTGCGGACATATGTGTGGCCTCTCCTCCTGGACCAGTGATGCGATCCTGCGATTTTCCTTGTGGTGCCTGGTGCTCCATGCGGAGCCTGTCGGGGATGTCCTATATGGCCGACAGGGACCATATTGCCATCACCAGCGGTGACGCGTCGACCACCAGGCGCAAAGTTTCTGTACCGGGATGCCCAGTTACTCCGCCGATCACTGTCACTCAGGGTGATTCTAGCGATACTTATCGTCGCATCGCGGCAGATTCGGAAATAGTGTCCGGCGAAGCTTGGCCGGCCTGCCCCGGCGCTCAGTTGGCCAGCTCGAATTCAGCGAACGCGCGCCACCGGCTGTGTGCGCGCTTGAACATGGCCACAGCGAGTTCGCACTCGCCACGGGCCGCGCCGTCGATGGCGGCGCCGAGCTCGGCAACGGACTGATCACCACACAGCGCATCATCGCTGAGCAGGTGAACTAGCCCACCGTAATCGAGCTCCAACAGTGAGTATGGGTGAAAGACGGCCAGCCAGCGGCCAACTTTGGCGAGTTCACCCTCGGCCCGCTCTGGATCCCAGGCCTCGTCGGAGAAACCGCGAGCCTGACCACGCAGAGTAGTCAAGGCGCGAGCCACCCGCCTGCGGGCCCGGGCCATCGGCGTCGTATAGACCAGAGCCCGGATGGCCTCGCCGGTGGCCGCCCCGGCCGCACTGTCTGGTTCGCGGCCCACGCAGATCCAGCGTTCGGCCGCCGTGAACGGGACGAACCAGGCCAGCGGCAGGGTCCACGGACTGGCCAGGATGTGCAGCCGGGGCGGCTGGCCGCGGGTCGCGTCGTCTTCCAGCCGGGCCAGCGCACCCATCGTCTCCTCGTCGTCCGCTAGCGGGACCGTACCGGGGAATAGGGTGCCGGCCGGCTGGCTACCGGGGAACTCGATGCTCGATTGCCCGGCACCGGGGAGCCCAGCACCGGGAGGCCCGGTACCTGGAGGCCCAGTATCTGGAGGCCCAGCGCCAGATGGCTGGTTTCCAGCCGCCGACAGCATCCGGGCGTAGGCCAGCAGGCAGCGCAGCCGGGTCTGCCACGGACATATATAGGTGACGCCGTCCGCCCGGCGGACGTAGGCGTGCTCTATCTCCTGTCCGGGCACCACGATCTGCGGGGCCGCGATCGCCCGCCGCAGGGCCTCGGCCTGCTCCGCCAGGAGCGAGTCCCGCCGCCGCGGCCGGCCCGGCGAGTCCGCGTACGCCATCCATCTGGAACGGTTCGGTTCGTGGAACGCCGTGACCGGCTCATAGATGCGGAGATACGCGGCGTAAGACAGCACCTTCGTATCGTGACATACCAGAACCCCGCAAAGACGGTGCTCGAGATAACGAGATTGTCTCTACTGTCAGTTACCAGCCAGTACGCAGCGCATTGGGCGGGATGAGGATCCTGTGCACCCCTACGCAATACGCTGGACTGCGACCCGGCCCGACGAGGGGCCGGAACGGATGAGGAGAATCGCACCGTGACCAACGTGTTCGCGATGTCCCACCAGGACAACGGCTCCGCCATGCGGGCCGGCCATGAGCAGGTCGTCTTCTGCACCGATCACCAGTCCGGGCTCAGGGCGATCATCGGTATCTATTCCACCGCCCTGGGTCCCGCGCTCGGCGGCACGCGCTTTTATCCCTATGCCAGCGAGGACGAGGCCCTGGCCGACGTGCTCCGGCTGTCCACCGCCATGGCCTATAAGAACGCGCTGGCCGGCTTGGACCACGGCGGCGGCAAAGCGGTCATCATCGGCGAACCGGCCCAGATCAAGAACGAGCCGCTGCTGCGCGCCTACGGCCGGTTCATCGCCTCCCTCGGCGGCCGCTACGTCACCGCGTGCGACGTCGGTACCTACAGCGAGGACATGGACATCATCGCCCGGGAGTCCCGCTGGGTGACCGGCCGGACCACGGCGAACGGGGGAGCCGGGGATTCCTCCGTGCTGACCGCGCTCGGGGTCATGCACGGCCTGCGGGCCGCGGCCGAGCATGCCTGGGGGGGCACCAGCCTGGAAGGTCGGACGGTCGGTGTCGAGGGGGTCGGCAAGGTCGGCAGCAAACTGGCAGGTCACCTGGTCGAAGCGGGCGCCGAGGTGATCGTCTGCGACGTCAGCGAAGCGGCCACCGACCGGATCCGCGCACGTTACCCGCAGATCCGCGTGGTTGCCGACGCCGCGGCCCTGGCCACCGAGGAACTGGATGTGCTGGCCCCATGTGCCCTCGGGGGCACGCTGACTGAGCATCTGGTGACCACGCTGACCGCCCGGATCATCTGCGGCGCCGCCAACAACCAGCTCGCCCACCACGGGGTCGAGAAGCTGCTGGCCGACCGCGGCATCCTCTACGCCCCGGACTATGTGGTCAATTCGGGTGGAGTGATCCAGGTCGCAGACGAACTGGCCGGCTTCAGTTTCGAACGAGCCCGCGCCACCACCGAGCAGATCTATGCCACGACCACAAAAGTCCTGGCCATTGCGGAGGCCGACGGCGTGCCACCCTCGGTCGCCGCCGACCGGCTGGCCGAGCGCCGGATGTCCGAAGTCGGCCGGCTGCGCGGAATCTGGCTGGGCACGATGGGATCAGCGTAGGCATCAGGGGCGCAAAGCGGGTACGGTTAGATCTGTACGGATGCTGGCGAACGCCGCGCACCCCGTTGCGGGGTGGCGGTGCGGTCTTAAGACGCACGAAAAGCCAGCGAGGCGGAGATGATGGGGCCTGACGGGCTCCGGACGTTTCAAGGGGGTCGAGCCAATGGGGCGCGGCCGAGCCAAGGCCAAGCAGGTTAAGGTGGCCCGTCAGCTCAAGTACAAGAGCGACGGCACCGATCTTGACCGGCTGCGTGCGGAGCTGGGCGTCGGCGCGGACTCCGGCGAGGATAGTTACGATTCCGAAGCCGGAGATAGCGACGACGAGGAAGACGACGAGTCTTCCGGGAGCGACTGGAAAGACGCTGAGGACGCCTGGCCGCGCTAGCGGTCAGGATCCGACGCTCAGGCCGTCGAGCACGTACTTGCCCTGGTCGTCATCGGCGACCGGGACAGGGTATTGCCCGTCGAAGCAAGCACGGCAGAGCCGGCCTTCCGGCAATGTCGTCGCCTCGATGAGTCCCGCCAGCGACACGTAGCCGAGCGAGTCGGCGCCTATCGACGTACAGATTTCCTCCGTCGATAGGCGCCCGGCGATCAGTTCGGCGCGGGTCGCGAAGTCGATTCCGTAGAAGCATGGCCAGCTCACTGGGGGGGATGCCACCCGCACATGCACTTCGCTGGCGCCTGCTTCGCGGAGCATCATGACCAGTGCGCGCTGGGTGTTACCGCGCACGATGGAGTCGTCGACTACGACGAGCCGACGGCCACTGATCACGTCCCGGAGCGGGTTCAGCTTCAGCTTGATGCCCCGCTCCCGGATGGTCTGACTGGGCTGGATGAAGGTCCGGCCGACATAGGAGTTCTTCACCAGGCCTTGCCCGAACGGGATGCCGCTGGCCTCGGCGTAACCGATGGCGGCGGGTGTACCGGACTCGGGCACCGGGATCACCAGGTCGGCGTCGACCGGATGCTCGGCGGCCAGCCGCGGCCGAGCGCGTGCCGGGTGGCGTGCACCCCGCGGCCGGAGATCGTGGTGTCGGGCCTGGCCAGGTACACATACTCGAACACACAGCCGCTCGGCTGGGGTTCCGCGAACATGGTGGACCGGACCCCGCGGCCGTCGATGCAGATGAGCTCACCCGGGGCGATCTCCCGGACGAACCGGGCCCCGACGATGTCCAGCGCGGCCGTTTCGCTCGCCACCACCCAGCCACCGGCCAGCCGGCCGAGCACCAGCGGCCGGAAGCCATGCGGATCACGCGCCGCGTACAGCGTCTGCTCGTCCATGAATACGAGCGAATACGCCCCCTTGACCAGCGGCAGTACGGTCGCAGCCGCGCTCTCTACGCCACCAGCCACACCGTCGGCCACCCCCCCGGTGCCACCTCGGTCGCTGACGAACAGCGCGGTGAGCACGTCGGTGTCGGACGTGGCCGCGATCTGCTGGCCGCCAGCCCCGGCCAGGCTCGAGCAAACCAGCCAGCTCCCGGGTATTGATCAGGTTCCCGTTATGCCCCAGGGCCAGGCTGGTCCGGCCGGTAGAGCGGAAGGTCGGCTGGGCGTTGGCCCAGACCGAGGCGCCGGTAGTGGAGTACCGGCAGTGCCCCACGGCCAGGTGGCCGCGCAGCGCGGTCAGCGCGGGCTCGTCGAAGACCTGGGCGACCAGGCCCATCTCCTTGTGCACCATGATGCGGTTGCCGTCGCTGACCGCGATGCCCGCGGATTCCTGCCCTCGGTGCTGGAGCGCGTACAGACCGTAGTAGGCGAGCTTGGCCACATCCTCGTTCGGCGCCCAGACGCCGAAGACACCACAGGCGTCGCGTGGCGGCCGTTCCTCGGGGTTGAGCCCATCCGTCAGACGACCGTCGGGGGAGGTCACCAGTCCAGTTTATTCACGTCAGGGGCAGATAAGCGCCAAGGTCCGTACGCGGGCCGCTAGCGTGCACGATCCCGGAGCCGACGGCGTCGGCCCAGCTGAGCCGGCCGGCGGCCAGCCGGATCCAGGTCAGTGGGTCGGTCTCGACGACGTTCGGCGGGGTCCCGCGGGTATGCACGGGACCGGCCAGGCACTGCACCGCGGCGGCTGGCGGGACGCGGACCTCCAGCACGCGGCCCGGGTTCTGCTCGGCGAAACGGTAGAGCAGGTACCGGGCCGCGGTACGCAGGTCGCCCGGCCCAGGATCGGTGTCCGCATCCAGCGCGCGCAGCACCGCGGCCACGCTGTCTGGACCGCGCGGGTCCGGCCGGCGAGGTGGCACTGGCTCAGCCGAACAGCGCGGGCAGGGTCTGGGTATGCACGGCGGCCAGCTGGTCCAGGCCGATGAAGAAGCAGTCCTCGACCTCCAGGCCGGTGCCGCCGGTGTGCCCGATCGTCTCGGTGGGCACGCCGTGCGCGCCGGCCAGCGCGTCGAAGGCCGCCTCCGCGCCGGGTCGCACCGCTACCACGGCGCGTCCGGCCGACTCGCTGAACAGGGCGGTGAACGGGTCGCCGGACAGCCGGACCCAGCACCCGGTCCCGCCCCGCAGGCAGGACTCGGCCAGCGCCACGGCCAGGCCGCCATCGGACAGGTCGTGGGCCGCAGCCAGCAGCCCGGCCCCCGCCGCCTCGGCTAGCAGGCGGGCCAGCCGCCGCTCGGACTCCAGATCAGGCGCTGGCGGCTGGCCGCCGAGGTGACCGTGCACGACGTGCGCCCAGGCTGACCCGCCGAACTCCGGCTTGGTCCGGCCAAGCTGAACGAGGCGGGCGGATACTCCCGGCGGAAACCCGATGCCAACCCGCTGGCGGACGTCATCGTGCACGCCGAGCACCCCGATGACCGGGGTGGGCAGGATGGCGGTCGTGCCGGTCTGGTTGTAGAAGCTGACGTTCCCGCCGGTGACCGGGACGCCCAGCACGGCACAGCCGTCGGCCAGCCCGCGCACGGCCTCGGCGAATTGCCACATCACGGCCGGATCTTCGGGCGAGCCGAAGTTCAGGCAGTTGGTCACCGCCAGTGGCCGGGCCCCGGTCACCGCCACGTTCCGGTACGCCTCGGCCAGCACCAGCTGGGTGCCCAGGTAGGGATCGAGCTTGCAGTACCGGCCGTTGCCGTCGGTGGCCAGTGCGATGCCCAAGTTGCTCTGCTCATCTACCCGGACCAGGCCACCGTCTTCGGGCATGGCCAGCACGGTGTCGCCGCGGACGTAGCGGTCGTACTGATCGGTGACCCAGCTCTTGTCGGCCAGCCCGGGCGAGCCGAGCAGGGCCAGCAGGTCTGCGCGCAGGCTCGCCCCGCCGCCGGGGCGGGGCAGGGCCGCTGGGTCATCGGCGACCAGCGCCTGCTGGCTGGCGGCCCGGGCCAGTGGCCGGGCGTAGACCGGGCCGTCCGCGGCCGAGGACGGCGGGATGTCGAGCACCGTCTCGCCGTGCCAGGTCATGACGAGCCGGCCGCTGTCGGTCACCTCGCCGATCACCGCGGCCCGGACCTCCCACTTCGCGCAGACGGCCAGGAATTCTGGCACCCGGGCCGGTTCCACCACGGCCATCATGCGTTCCTGGGACTCGCTCATCAAGATCTCCGGCGGTCCCAGCGACGCGTCCCGCAAGGGCACCTGGTCCAGCCGGACCGTCATGCCGCCGGTACCCGCCGCGGCCAGCTCGGTGGTGGCGCAGGCCACTCCGGCTGCACCCAGGTCCTGGATGCCGGTCACCAGGCCGCTCCCGAACAACTCCAGGCAGCACTCGACCAGCAGCTTCTCGGTGAACGGGTCGCCCACCTGCACGCTGGGCCGCTTGGCTCCCTCACCATCCGCCCCGCCGAACGTCGCGCTGGCCAGCACCGAGGCCCCGCCCACGCCGTCCGGGCCGGTGGTCGAGCCGAACAAGATCACCTGGTTTCCCGGCCCGTGAGCTTGCGCGACCTGCAGGTCGCTGTGCCGCATGACCCCCACGCATAGCGCGTTGACCAGCGGGTTGCCCGCGTAGCTCGGGTCGAAGTCGAGTTCACCGCCGATGTTGGGCAGTCCGAGGCAGTTGCCGTAGAAGGAGATACCGCTGACCACGCCCGGGAGTACCCGGCCGGTGTCCGGCGCCGCCGCGGGCCCGAACCGGAGTGCGTCCATGACGGCCACCGGCCGGGCGCCCATGGCCAGGATGTCACGGACGATGCCGCCGACTCCGGTGGCCGCGCCCTGGTGCGGCTCCACGTAGGACGGGTGGTTGTGCGACTCGACCTTGAACGTGACCGCGTAGCCTTGGCCGATGTCGACCACCCCGGCGTTGTGGCCGATCCCGGCCAGCAGCGCGCTGGAGGCCGGTGCCTTGTCCGCGAACTGCCGCAGGTGCACCTTGGAGGACTTGTACGAGCAGTGCTCGCTCCACATGACCGAGTACAGGGCCAGCTCGGCCGCGGTCGGGCGGCGGCCCAGCGTGGCCACGATCGTGGCGTACTCGTCCTGGGTCAGTCCGAGCTCGGCAAAGGGCTGCGGCTGGTCCGGTGTTGCGGTCGCCCGGTCCACGGTGTCGGCGGTCACGCCAGGTCTCCGGTTTGCATCATGGCGGCCTGCGTGACGGCGGCCGGTGCCGCTCCAGCGAGTACCGAGGTGAAGAAGCCGAGGCCGTCGGCGGACGGCCCGGTCAGTGCGCTGATGGCGTGCTCGGGGTGTGGCATCAGGCCGACCACGTTGCCGGCTGCGTTGCACACCCCGGCGATACCGGCCGCCGAGCCGTTCGGGTTGCCGCTGGCGTACCTGATCACTACCTGGCCGCCGGCCTCCAGGGCGGCCAGGGTGGCCGGATCGGCCGCGTAGGCGCCCTCCCCGCTCTTCAGCGGGACCACGATCTCCTGACCGGGCTGATAGGACCGGGTCCACGCCGTCCGCGGGTTCTCTACCCGCAGCCGGAGGTCCCGGGTCACGAACCGCAGCCCCGCGTTCCGGGTCAGCGCCCCGGGCAGCAAATGCGCCTCACACAGGATCTGGAAACCGTTGCAGATCCCGAGCACCGGCAGACCGGCCCGCGCCGCTGGCACCAGCTCCCCCATGACCGGCGAGAACCGTGCTATCGCCCCGCACCGCAGGTAATCCCCATAGGAAAAGCCCCCGGGCAAGATGACCGCGTCCACACCCCCCAGGTCCCGGTCCCCGTGCCAGAGCACAACAGGCTCCGCCCCAGCGAGCCGGATAGCCCGCGCCGCATCCCGGTCATCCAGCGAGCCAGGAAAAGTCACCACTCCGATGCGCACGCAGGAAGTTTATGTCCCCCTCACGAGCCCACGGCCCCTGATCATCGTGGAGTTACCCCTGCTTCGCGGGGGGTAAGTCCACGCAATGAGCCGAGCCCGGCCTAGCTGGCTGCGCGCATCCGCCGAGGTGGCGCGTCCTGGGACCAGTGGATGTGCTTGCGCATGGTGACAACGGTGCCGCGGCCGGGGCGGCTATCCAGTTCCACGTTGTCCACGCAGGCCCGCATCACGGCCAGCCCGCGGCCGGATTCGGGCAGCTGGGCGAGCGGGATCTCCTGCGGATCGTCCTGGGTGGCCCGGTCCCGCGGGGCCCCGATGCCCTCGTCGGCTACCTGCACCTGGCAACCGACCGCGCCCAGGCTGGTGAGCACCGCGTATCCGCCTGCCTGCTGTCCGCTGTGGCTCAGCACGTTGGTGCACGCCTCGGTGGCGGCCAGCAGGATGTCGTACACGGACTCCTCGTCGACACCGAACCCGCGCAGGGTGTCACCCAGCACCCTGCGCATGACCGGGACGCTGAGCCGCTCGCACTGGAACACCAGGCAAAACTGCACGTCAGGAACCGGCTTCATGCGGATTTTGCTGCCCGTACTCACAGTTCGAGTGATTCCCGATTAACGCGCCCGAAACCCGGCTTCACCAACTCGTAAGCGCGCAAGCCTCGCCGGGCTCACTCCGCATGCAGCGTAAATTCCTCAATAACCGGGTTTGATAGCAGATCCCGGGCCAAGTTTGTGATAGCAGTCACAACCTCGTCGTCCGCGGGCCCGTCCAGCTCAACCTCGAACCGCTTCCCCTGCCGGACCCCGCGCACCTGCCCGAAGCCGAGGCGATGGCACGCGCTGGCGATGGCGTCCCCCTGCGGGTCGTGTATTTCGGGCTTGAGCATTACTTCCACGATCATCCGCGCCACGTATCCTCCGGGGTCATCAGGGCATATATGGTCTGGTGAGGAGCGTCCCACGGGGACCGCGAGACCGGACGGGCCCCACCGGGCACGCATCGTACGCGACCCCCGCCGTCTGCCCGTCTGGCCGGTGCCGGTGATCCCGGGTTTCCGGCCCGGAAAGGAGTGGCACGTGACCGTGGAACCCGGCGTAGCGCCCACAACCGCACTGCCCCATCACACGAACCCTACTGACAACGGCTCACCTGAACCTGACGAGCTGGTTCAGCTGCTCACCCCCGAGGGCGAGCGGATCGAGCACCCCGACTACCCGATCGACCTGACCACCGAGGACATCAAGAACCTGTACCGGGACCTGGTCCTGGTCCGCCGGATCGACACCGAGGCCATCGCGTTGCAGCGCCAGGGCGAGCTCGGCATCTGGGCCTCACTGCTCGGCCAGGAGGCAGCCCAGATCGGCTCTGGCCGGGCACTGTCTCCCCGGGACATGGTGTTCCCCACCTACCGCGAGCACGGCGTGGCCTGGTGCCGCGGCATCGATCCGGTCCGGCTGCTCGAGCTGTACCGCGGCGTCAGCCACGGCGGCTGGGCTCCCGAGGAGCACAAGTTCCACCTCTACACGATCGTGATCGGCAGCCAGACCCTGCACGCCACCGGCTACGCCATGGGCATCCAGCGGGACGGCGCGGTCGGCGGCGACCCGGCCCATCAGGGTACCGAGGAGGCGGTCATCGTCTACTTCGGTGACGGCGCCACCAGCCAGGGTGACGTGAACGAGGCTTTCGTCTGGGCGCCGGTGTTCAACGCGCCGATCGTGTTCTTCTGCCAGAACAACCAGTGGGCCATCTCCGAGCCGCAGGAGAAGCAGAGCCGCATCCCGCTCTACCAGCGCGCCCGCGGGTTCGGCTTCCCCGGCCTGCGCGTGGACGGCAACGACGTGCTGGCCTGCTACGCGGTGACCAAGAAGGCGATGCAGGCGGCCCGGGACGGCCAGGGGCCGACCCTGATCGAGGCGTTCACCTACCGGATGGGCGCGCACACCACCACCGATGACCCGACCAGGTACCGGCTGGCCAGCGAGCTGGAGATGTGGAAGCTCAGGGACCCGATCGAGCGGGTCCGGGCCTACCTGGCCCGCGGCGGCCTGGCCGAGCCGGAGTTCTTCGCCGCGATCGACGACGAGGCCAAACAGGTCGGTGCCCGGGTACGCGAGGCCTGCCGGACCATGCCCGACCCGGCGCCGCTGGCCCTGTTCGATCATGTGTACAGCGAGCCCACGGCGCTGCTGGCCACCGAGCGCGAGCAGTACGCCGCCTACCTGGACTCCTTCGCGGGCGAAGAGATGGAGGCGTCCGGGCGATGAGCACTCTGACCCTGTCCAGGGCACTGAACGAGGGACTGCGCAAGGCACTCGAGAACGATCCCAAGGTCCTGATCATGGGCGAGGACGTCGGCAAGCTGGGCGGCGTCTTCCGGGTCACCGATGGCCTGCAGAAGGACTTCGGCGAGGCCCGGGTGATCGACACACCGCTCGCCGAGTCCGGCATCGTGGGTACGGCCATCGGGCTGGCCCTGCGGGGCTACCGGCCGGTGTGCGAGATCCAGTTCGACGGCTTTGTCTACCCGGCGTTTGACCAGATCGTCAGCCAGCTGGCCAAGATGCGGTACCGGTCGCTGGGCAAGGTCGCCCTGCCGGTGGTGATCCGCATCCCGTTCGGCGGCGGCATCGGCGCGGTCGAGCACCACAGCGAATCCCCGGAGGTGCTGTTCGCGCACACCGCGGGCCTGCGCGTGGTGGCCTGCGCCAACGCGTCCGACGCGTTCACCATGATCCAGCAGTCGATCAGCTCGGATGACCCGGTCATCTTCTTCGAGCCGAAGCGGCGGTACTGGGACAAGGGTGACGTAGAGCTGTCCGGCGGCCTGGTGGACGCGCTGCCGTTCGACCGGGCCCGGGTCGCGCTCGAGGGCACCGACGTGACCCTGCTCAGCTACGGCCCGCTGGTGCGTACCGCGCTCGAGGCGGCGGCCGCCGCCCGCGAGGACGGCCGCAGCATCGAGGTAGTTGACCTGCGCTCGCTGTCGCCGCTGGACACGGACACGATCACCGCGTCGGTGCGCAAGACCGGCCGCTGCGTGGTCGCGCACGAGGCGCCAGTGTTCGCCGGGCTCGGCGCCGAGATCGCCGCCCACATCACCGAGAAGTGTTTCTACCACCTGGAAGCGCCGGTGCTCCGCGTCGGCGGCTTCGCCATCCCGTATCCGCCGTCCCGGCTCGAGGAGCACTACCTGCCCGACCTGGACCGGATCCTGGACGCCGTCGACCGCACGTTCGGCTACTGAGGGGGCGAGAACGGACATGAGCGAGCTCAAGGAGTTCAAGCTGCCCGACGTCGGCGAGGGGCTGACCGAGGCCGAGATCGTGTCCTGGCACGTCAAGCCGGGTGATGTGGTCGAAGATGGCCAGATCATCGTGGAGATCGAGACGGCCAAGGCCGTGGTCGAGCTGCCATCGCCCTGGGATGGGACCGTGACCCGGCTGCTGGCCACTGAGGGCCAGACGGTCGATGTCGGTGCGCCGATCATCGCAATCGGCGTCGGCGCCGGCGCCGGCAGCGCCGCGCCCGCGGTACCGGCGCAGGAGGCCGCAGCCGCCGAACCTACGGCCGCCGAACCTGCGGGCACTGAGCCGGAGCGGCATGCGGTGCTGGTCGGCTATGGCGTCAAGACCGCCGCCACCACCCGCCGCGCGCGCCGGACGGCCGCAGCCGTAGCCACGCGACCCGAGATAGCCGAGGTCCCTGTTGGGCCCGAGGTGCCGGCCGAGCCACCCCGGGTGCCGGCCGGGCCGGCCCGGGCGGTCGCTCCCGGGACCAGGCCGCTGGCCAAGCCGCCGGTCCGCAAGCTGGCCAAAGATCTGGGTATCAGCTTGGCCGAGCTGGCCGGGAGCGGCCCGGAGGGCTCCGTCACCCGCGACGACGTGCAGCGTGCGGCGGCCACGGATAACCCAGCCCGTTCGGCCTCGGGTCTTTCCGGCAACGGGGTGCGGACGGCCACCGCGCCCGCGCCCGCCCGCCCGCGCGGCGAGGAGCGCACCGCGATCCGGGGCGTGCGCAAGCACATGGCCGCGGCCATGGTGTCCAGCGCCTTCACCGCGCCGCACGTCACCGAGTTCCTGCAGGTCAACGTCACCGAGACCATGGCCGCGGTGCGACGGGTACGGGACCTGCCTGAGTTCGCCGGGCTGCGGGTGTCACCGCTGCTGTTCGTGGCCCGGGCGCTGCTGGTCGCCACGGCCCGGCATCCGCTGATCAACTCCTCGTGGGATGAGCAGGCTCAGGAGATCGTGGTCAAGCACTACGTGAACCTGGGCATCGCGGTGGCCGCCGACCGCGGCCTGATCGTGCCGAACCTCAAGGACGCCGGGTCGCTGACGCTGCCCGGCCTGGCCCGCGGCCTGCAGGACCTGACCGAGACGGCCCGCGCGGGCAAGGCCACCCCGGCCGACCTGGCTGGCGGCACGATCACGATTACCAACGTCGGGGTGTTCGGGGTAGACAGCGGAACCCCCATCCTCACCCCCGGCGAGAGCGCCATCTTGGCCTTCGGGCAGGTCAAGGACACGCCGTGGGTGGTTGACGGGCAGCTGGCAGTGCGGCAGGCCTGTACCTTGTCGCTGTCCTTCGACCATCGCATCGTGGACGGCGAGCTCGGCTCGGCCGTGCTCCGCGACGTCGGCGCGATGCTCGAGGACCCGCTCCGGATGCTGGCCTGGAGCTGACTGCCGGGGCGCCCTTTAGAAGGCGCCCTCGGGCAGCTCCATCAGGTCCAGCGTGGTGTCCTCGGCGATCGCGCGCTCGGTGGCCAGCCGGGGCAGCACGGTGGCGGCGAAGAAGCGGGCCGCGCCGACCTTGCCGACGTAGAAGTCGTGGTCGGGCGAGTCGGCAGCTATCTCATCCAGGCGCCGCAACGCGATCTCGGCGTGGGTGGCGAGCAGCCAGCCGATGACCAGGTCACCGAGGGCCATCAGCAGCCGGGTGGCGTTCAGGCCCACCTTGTAGATCTCGTCCGGCTGCTCCACCGAGGCCATCAGCGCGCCGACCATGGCCGTAACCATGGCCTCGATGTGCCCGGCGGCTTCGGCCAGCGCAGCCCGTTCGGCCTTGAGGCGCCCGTTGCCGCCCTCGGCCGCGGCGAATTCCTTGATCTGGCCCAGCAGCGCACCGAACGCCTGCCCGTTGTCCCGGACGATCTTGCGGAAGAACAGGTCCTGGCTCTGGATACCGGTCGTGCCCTCGTACAGGCTGTCGATCTTGGCGTCCCTGATGTACTGCTCGATGGGGTAGTCCTGCAAGAACCCCGATCCACCCAGGGTCTGCAGGGCCAGCGTCAGCATCTCATACGACCGCTCCGAGCCGACGCCCTTGACCACCGGCAGCAGCAGGTCGTTCAGGGCGGCCGTGGCCTCGTCGGTGCGGCCTTCGGCGGTCGCCTGCTGGATCTTGTCCTGCAGCGACGCCGTGTACAGGACCAGCGCCCGCATGCCCTCGGCGTAGGACTTCTGCAGCATCAGCATGCGCCGCACGTCGGGGTGGTGAATGATCGTCACCCGCGGCGCGGTCTTGTCGGTCAGCTTGGTCAGGTCCGCACCCTGGACCCGGGTCCGGGCGAAGTCCAGCGCGTTCAGGTACCCGGTCGACAGCGTGGCGATGGCCTTGGTCCCGACCATCATCCGGGCGTCCTCGATGACCTTGAACATCTGCCGGATGCCGTCGTGCACGCCACCGACCAGGGTGCCCACCGCCGGCCTGCCGTCTGGTCCGGCCGCGCCGAAGGTCACCTCGCAGGTGGTGGAAGCCTTCAGGCCCATCTTGTGCTCCACATTGGTGACCATGACACCGTTGCGCTCCCCCAGGCTGCCGTCGGGGTTGGCGAGGAACTTGGGCACCAGGAACATGGACAGCCCCTTGGTGCCCGGTCCGGCGCCCTCGGGGCGGGCCAGCACCAGGTGGAAGATGTTGTCGGTCAGGTCGTGCTCGGCGCTGGTGATGAAGCGCTTGACGCCCTCGATGTGCCAGGTCCCGTCGGGCTGGGCGATGGCCCGGGTCCGGCCGGAGCCGACGTCAGAACCCGCGTCGGGTTCGGTCAGCACCATGGTGGAACCCCACTCGGCCTCGATGGCCTGCTTGGCGAACCGCTTCTGCTCCTCGGTACCGAGGTCCCACAGCACCCGGGCCATGGTGTGGCCACTGGCGTACATCCAGATCGATGGGTTGGACCCGAGGATCATCTCGGCCATCGCCCAGTTGAGCGAGCGGGGGGCGTTGGTGCCGCCGAGTTCGGCCGGGAGCGCCAGCCGGAACCATTCCGCGTCCATAAAGGCGCGATAGGACTTACGCAGGGAATCGGGGATGTGCACCGAGTGCGTGGCCGGGTCGAACACCGGCGGGTTGCGGTCGGCGTCCGTGAACGACTCGGCCAGCGGGCCGGTGGCTAGCCGTTCGAGCTCGCTCAGGATGCCGCGGGCGGTCTCCGGGTCCAGTTCGGTGAACGGTGGCTGACCGAGGACATCCTGGCGCTTCAGCACCTCGAACAGGTTGAACTCGATGTCCCGCAGGTTGCTCTTGTAGTGACTCATCCGCTGCTCCGCCATGTCGCATCACGTCTACGGGTTCCTATGCTACCCGCTAGTAACAAGGGTGGGCACCCCGGGGCAGCGACCGGTCACCGAGCGGCGGACACTTATGGAGGCGCACGTCAATAGTGACTGCATGTCCTAATTTTTAGGCGTTTCCACAAGCGGTTGATCACTGGCGACTAAGCTTCGCTGGTGTGACAGACGTTCGCGACTCCGCCGCGGGCCTGCCCGGGCGGCGGGCCGGCGCGGACGAACCAGCCGGCGGTCCCCGCCATGCGCGCGGTTCGCTGTCACCATCAGTCTTCGCCGGTTACGGGCCACAGGGCACCGGTTTCACCCCGCGGGTCTCCGGGACACACGCGGGGCCGCCATCCGGCACCGGATCGCCAGATCCGCGGTCCCAGCCCTCACGACCCGGCCCTTCGGGGTTCGGGCCCTCGGAACCAGCACCTTCCGGTTCCGGGGCACCGGGCTCTGAGGCGCCAGGCTCGGGGGCGCCGGGTTCGGACCTTCCCGGCCGCGGTCAGCCCGATTCTCAGCTCGATCGCAGGCAGCCTGGCTCCGGTCCCTTTGCGCGGGTACCCAGCGGGCCGACCCGCCAGCCGACGGCGCGGCTTATTGCACCGGGTGGCAGGCACCGGCGCCCGGTGCCTGCCAGCCTGCCGGAGGGCACCCCGGCGCTCATCCTGGCCGTGCCGGCCGGGGCCGCGGACGCCCTGGACGGTCCCACCGCCGACATCGCCACCGTGCTCCGGGTCGACAATCCGGCCCTGGACGTGCGCATGGCCCGGATCGAGGCCGGCGGGCGCGGTGACCCATCCGGGATCCGCGCAGTCCTGGCCGACGCCGCGGCCCGGCGGCCCGCCGGACTGCCCTCGGCCATCGTGGTGCCGCAGCTGGTCGCCCCCTTTCCGGCCACCATCCGCGCGCTTCGCGAGGCCATCACGGCCAGCGGCGCGAACGCCCGGATCGGCGAGGTGTTCAACACCAACGCGCTCCTGGCCGAGGCCCTGCACCACCGGCTGGCCGACGCCGGCCTGGCCCGCGCCGACCGGGTGCGCATGTTCAGCATCACCACGTCGGCCGACGGCATCATCTTGGCCACGGTCGGCGGCGAAGAGGCGGTCGGCACCGCGGCCGTGACCGCCTTCTTGCTGTCGGCCCGGCTCGCGTTGCCGGTCCTGGCCGCGGCGCTGGACGCCAAGCCGTCGGTCGAGGACGCCGCGGTCCAGCTGGCCGCGATGGGCGTGACCCGGATCGCGCTGGCGCCCTACGTGATCGGCCCGGAGGCCGACCTCGCCGCCATCGAGGGAGCCGCGCGCGGCCGATCGGCGCCAAGTGCGCGGCTCCCCTGGGCGCGCACAGCAACGTGACCAAGCTCATCTCGCTGGCCTATGGCCAGGTGCTCGGCCAGCTCGAGAGCCCCGAGACGTCCTGAGCTGGCGGCACCGCTAGCGGACAGCCGATTTGGTCGGCATTCCGGTCACCGGGAACAGCCGGAGCCGAGATCTCATCAAGATCTGGCCCGCGACGATGTCTCACCCGGTTCTGTCCGGTGGTCTGCGAGGAAGCCGGTGAGCGCGGTCGCGAATTCCGGCGCCTGCACGGCGGTGAAGTGGTTTCCGGGCAGCTGAAGGTACCGGCCGGCGGGCAGCGCCCGGGCCAGGGCCTCGGCCGTGCGGTCGTGGCCATCGGCGGCGCCGGTCATGATCAGCGTCGGCACCGTGATGCGGGCCAGCGCCTCCGGCGGCGTGTCGACGAAGGTATCGAGCACCCGGACCAGGGCGACCGGGTCACCTCCGCTGGCCGTGACCCAGTCCTCGACCGCTTGCTCCTGCGAGCCGGCCTCAAAGGTGCCGAAGTTAGTGAGGATGTGGCGGTAGTTGCCGCCGCGCTGACCCGCGTGCGCCACCGCCTCAAGCCCCTGGCCGCCCACGACAGCGCGGCGCGGAATGGCGCCCCGGGCCAGCATCCGGATCACCGTCCGGCCGCCGAGCGAGTATCCACCCAGGTCGTAATCGTCCAGGCCGAGCTGCTCGGTCAGGGCCAGGCCGTCGTCGCCCAGTACGTCCGGCGGGTAGGCGGCCGGCTCGTGCGGCCGGGAACTGTCGCCGTGCCCGCGCAGGTCCGGCATGATGACGCGATAGCCACACCCGGCCACCCTGGCCGCTATCCCGGACTTGAGCCAGCTCTGGACGGCCGAGCCGGTATAGCCGTGAATCAGGATCAGCGGCCGGCCCGCGCCCAGCTCGCGGTAGGCGAGCGGCAGGCCGTCATGACCCTGAAACGGGTGGCGACGCGCCTCGGTCATGTCCGGTCCTCGCGATGGCTGCGCCCGGCCCAGATGCCGGGAGGGCCATGTTACGCCGGGCCGCCGCCTACCCGGCCGGCCGCCAGCCCCCTGCTCGCCGGCTGGCTGGCCGCTCAGCCCGCTGGGCGGACCGCGCCGATGAGGCCACCGGGCTGGTACATGCTGTCGATGCGCACGAAGGCGCCGGTGTACGGGGCGTCGACCATCATCTCATTGCCGATGTAGATGCCGACGTGGTGAATGGTGCCCGGATCGGAGGTGTTGGTGGCGAAGAAGAGCAGGTCGCCACGCTGAAGCTGGTTCAGGGGAACGTGCGGGCCCTCTTCCCACTGGTAACCGGTGTAGTGCAGCAGCTGCACGCCGGCGTGGGCCCACGCCACCATGGTGAGCCCGGAGCAGTCGTAGGTGCCCGGCCCGGCCGCGCCCCACTGGTAGGGCTTGCCGAGCTGGCTGAGAGCCCATCTGGCGGCGACGTCGCCCTGGGTGGACGAGGCCCCCGAGCCCCAGGCCCAGGACGGTGCCTGGCTGGGGCCCTCCGCGCTGCTTCCGGCCGCGGCCGCAGCCCGGGCGGCGGCCGCGGCGGCCGCCGCGGCCAGGGTGGCCTGCCGGGCCGCCTTCAGCGCCGCCGCGTTGGACCGGGCGGTGGCCAGCTGGCCGGCTAGCTTGTTCCGCTGCTTCTGGCCGGCCTGCACGAAGGCGAGCTGCCGGGCCACGGAGGCCTGCACGGCCAGCTTGAGCTGGCTGGCCGCGCGCAGGTCGGCCTGCCGGGCGGAGAGCAGCTCGTGCGGCCTGCGTCCGGAACACCGAGGCGACCACGTCGTTAGCCTGATTCGAGGCCAGCGTCTCGGTGCCGGACTGGGCCAGTACCTGGCCCAGCCCCACCTGGCGCAGATACGCCTGCGGGCCGTTGGCGTCGCCGATCATGGCCGTCATCGGGTCAAACCCGCCGCCGGACTCGAACTCCTCGGCGGCCAGGCTGGCGAGCTGGCGGCGGCTGGCCGACCCGCTGCTGCTCTGCCTGGTTGAGCCGGGCCTCGGTGACCCGGTAGGCCGAGGCGGCCCGCTCCTCGTTGACGAGGGTCTGGTCGTAACGCTCAGTCAGCACTTCGGCCTGAGTCTGCAGCCGGGTCAGCTCCTGGCCGGCCGCGGAGAGTTTTCCCTGCTCGCGGCCCAGCGCCGCCTGCTGCTGCCGGACCCGGCTCCGGCCGCGTCGATCTGTGCCTTGCTCGGCGGCCTGGGTCCCGGCGGCATGCCGCCCGGCGGCATGCTGCCCGGCGAGCTGTTGCTCTGTGCGCTGCTGGCCGGTCAGCTGCCAGCGTGGCGGCGCCCGGGCAGGCTGAGCGCGGCGGCCAGCCCGGCGCCGAGCAGCACGCGCGGGTGGCGCGGCCGCCGAGGCGACGGCAAGCTTTCCGCCCGGTTCCCTGTACACTCCTCAAGCCCCCAGCACCCCCCGGACCGTGCGTCGCACATGCCCCCGTGCGCTCTCAGTTACTCAGTGTAGTTAGGGTATCCCGCTGATGTGATGTTAGTCTCGTCGCAGTCGCCGCCCGGCAAGGTCATCATGTGATCCCCAGCACATCTCACCCCCGGGGATGATCCACACTTATAGGGCACGGTCAGGAACTGATCGCTGGCCAGCCCGCGGCCCTCGGCCGGCCGGCGGACGGCCAGCAAGGAGGATCTGGTGGAGGACGCCGAAGTTGTGCTGAAGCGGGCACCGCTTTTCGATGGACTCGACGACGACAGCGCACGCACGCTCCGCCGGCAGACGTCAGAGGTCAAGCTCGCGCGCGGCGAGCCGGCTCTTCCTCGAGGGGCAGGACGGCGATCGCCTGTTCGTGGTGCTCGACGGCAAGATCAAGCTCACCCGCGCCGCGGCCGATGGCCGGGAGAACCTGCTGTGGGTGATCGGCCCCGGTGAGATGTTCGGTGAGCTGTCGCTGTTCGACCCGCGGCCGCGGACCTCCTCGGCCAGCGCCGTCACGGACGCGACGCTCGCCGCCCTGGCCCACGACGCGCTGCGGCCATGGCTGCTCGAGCACCCCGAAGTCGCCATGCACATGCTGCAGGCACTAGCCCGGCGGCTGCGCCGGGCTAACGACGTTACGGCCGACCTGGTGTTCACCGACGTGCCCGGCCGGGTGGCGAAGAACCTGCTCGACCTGGCCGAACGGTTTGGCCAGCAGGAACGCGACGGCCTGCACGTCCATCACGACCTGACTCAGGAAGAGCTGGCCCAGCTGGTCGGGGCGTCCCGGGAGACGGTGAACAAGGCGCTCGCCGACTTCGCCGCCCGCGGCTGGCTGCAGATCTCGGCCCGCTCGGTGCTCATCCTGGACACCGAGCGCCTGCGCAAGCGAGCCCGCTAGCCGGGCGCCCAGCGCCGGGCCTGCCGTTCATGACATGGCCAGAAGTCGTCACCCATGTGGCCCTTTCTGGCCATGATCACGTTTCCCGGTCTGGAGGTAGTCGAGCTGAGCGCGGACCGACCATTCGGCGGCGGGCCACACCGAGGGGTCGACGTCGGTGTAGATCATGGCCACGATCTCGGCGGGCGTCCGGGCCCCGGCGGCCAGCGCCGACCGGACCTGGTCCAGCCGCTCGGCGCGATGCGCGAGGTAATAGTCCAGCGTTCCGCAGGGGTTGGCCAGCATCGGGCCATGCCCGGGGAGCAGCAGCCCCACGCCGCGGGCCTCGGCCAGGTCACGTAGCTGCTCAAGCGAGCGCAGGTAGTCGCCCAGGTTACCGTCGGTGGCGATGACCGTGGTGCCGCGGCCCAGCACGGTGTCTCCGGTGAGCAGGGCGCCGTCCGCGGTCAGCAGCAGGCATACCGAGTCGGCGGAGTGGCCGGGTGTCGCCGTGACCCGCAGCTCGCAGCCGGACGCCGTGATGACGTCGCCATCCGCCAGCCCCTCCGAGCCGAGGCGGCGGGCCGGATCGGCCGCCCGGACCGGCGCACCGGTCAGTTCGGCCAGCCGGGCGGCTCCCCCGGAATGGTCCAGGTGCCCGTGGGTCAGCAGGATCGCGGCCACTCGCCGCTCTCCCGCGACCGCCTCGTCATAGACGCGGCGCAGGTGCCCTTCGTCACCGGGACCAGGGTCGATAACGATGACGGAGGATGAGCCGGGCTCGGTGATGAGCCAGGTGTTGGTGCCCTCGAGCGTCATCGGTGAGGGGTTCGGCGCCAGCAGGCACGTCGCCCGCGGTGTGCGGAAACCGTCGATGCTCACGGCTGCTCCTCGCTGGTCCGCGGCAGGTCCAGCCGGGCCCGGCCGTCCTCGAACACCACCCTGGGCAGCCGTGGCACGATGGGGCGACGGCGGCCCACGATGCTCGCGACGTCGGGATACCCGGCCAGCTCGCCCAGCGTGATCGCGGTCGGCGGCAGCAGCGTGATTTCGCCGAGCCGGGCCGCCGCCAGTGCGGCGGCCGGCCGCAGCCAGGTCCCCGATTCCGATTCTCCGGGGCCCTGCCCGCCCGTCTGGCTGTGCTCCGCGGGGGACGGCACGGCGGCCGTCTGTCCCGGCGGCACGGCCGCGGCGAAGAACCAGGTGTCGAAGCGCCGGGGCGAGGCCTCGGGCGTGATCCAGCGTGCCCACGGGGTCATCAGGTCGGCGCGCAGCAGCAGCTGGCGGCGGCGCAGCACCTCGTTGAACGTCACCGATCCGGCCAGCAGCGCGTGCCGGTCCCGGGCCAGATCGGCCGAGTCCAGGACCAGCTCCCCGGCCGAAGGCCCGGCGAGCAGCACGCCAGATTCCTCGAACGTCTCCCGGATGGCCGCGCAGACCAGCGCCCGCGCCCGTTCCGGCGGCACGTCCAGCAGGTCACCGAACGCGGCCGGGGCCGGACCGGCCCAGCCGACCTCGGGATCTGCGTCCCGGTCGTCCACCGAACCGCCCGGGAACACGCACGCTCCCGGCGCGAAGTCCAGGATCGCGGTGCGCACCATCAGGAACGCCTCTACGCCATCCGGCCCGCCGGGCCCATCCGGGCCCGGGCGCAGCAAGATGACGGTGGCCGCGTCGCGCGCCACGGCAGGCCGCAGCCGGCCCTCGGCGATGCCAAGGGCGCGATCGGCCAGCTCCGGCGGCACCGGCCGGCCTGCCGGGGACGGCCCGCTCAGTCGCGGACCTCGGCGATCAGCTCGACCTCCACAGGGGTGCCGAGTGGCAGCTCGGCCACGCCGATCGCGCTGCGCGCGTGCCTGCCGTCTTCGCCGAATACCTCGATGAGAAACTCGCTGGCTCCGTTGATGACCTGCGCCTGGCTGCTGAAGCCGGGCGCGCTGGCCACGAAGCCGACGACCTTGACGATGCGGCGGATGCCCTGCAGGCCACCGGCCACCGAGGCCGCGGCGGCCAGGGCGTTCAGCGCGCAGGTCCGGGCCATGGCGGCCGCGTCCTCGACACTGACATCGCCACCGACCTTGCCGGTGGCGGGCAGCTTCCCGTCCGTCATCGGCAGCTGGCCGGACACATAGATGTAGGAGCCGGTGCGCAGGGCCGGCACATACGCGGCGACCGGCGCCGTCACTGGCGGCAGCGTCAGCCCGAGCGCGGCCAGCCGCGCAACAGGACCCGTGGGCGGCCCGCTCACGCTGCGCTCTCCGCTCGCCTCGCGTTCACGGCTTTTCCCGCTTCAGGTAGGCGACCAACTGCTCGGAGTTGGGCCCGGGGATGACGGTGACGAGCTCCCACCCGTCGTCACCCCAGTTGTCCAGGATCTGCTTGGTCGCGTGCACCAGCAACGGCACCGTCGCGTACTCCCACTTTGGCATGGACCGACCTTACGCCTTGTCCCGGCCAGCTCAGATCGGCGGCGTTCAGGCCGGGGGCGGTGATCTCGGGTACCTCCTCCGGCACGGCGGCGTCCGCCACCGCGGGCACCGGCGGGATGGCCGATTCCTCGAGCTCGGGCACGTGGGTATTGGAGATCGCCGCCTCGGCCGCGGCCACCTCGGCGTCGCCGAGGTCGTCGATCTCGGCGGGCGCCTCGTGCTCAGGCTGAGCCGGGCCAGGGGCCATCTTCTCGAAGAACCGCAGCAGCTCGACCGGGACCGGCATGACCAGCGTGCTGTTCTTCTCGCCCGCCACCTCGACCACGGTCTGCAGCAGCCGCAGCTGGAGCGCGGCCGGGTCGCGGGCCATCACGTTGGCCGCTGCGGCCAGCCGCTTGGACGCCTGATACTCACCGTCGGCGGTGATGATCCGGGCGCGCCGTTCCCGTTCCGCTTCGGCCTGCCGGGACATCGAGCGCTTCATGCCCTCGGGCAGCGACACGTCCTTGATCTCCACCCGCTCGACCCGGATGCCCCACGGTCCCTCGGTCGGCTCGTCGATGATCCGCCGCAGTTCCCGGTTCACCGACTCACGCTCGGCCAGCAACTGGTCCATCTCGGACTGGCCGATGATGGACCGCAGCGAAGTCTGCGCCTGCTGGGAAATCGCGAACATGTAGTTCTGCACGTTCACCGTGGCCTTGATCGGGTCGACGACCCGGAAGTAGACCACCGCGTCGACCCGGACGGACACGTTGTCCCTGGTAATACCCTCCTGGGCTGGCACGGCCATGGCGACAATCTGCATGTTGACCTTGGCCAGCCGGTCGCCGACCGGGCGGATCACGTGCAGACCGGGGCTGAGCAGCTCGGGCAGGACCTGGCCGAACCGGTAGATGACGCCCTTCTCATACTGCTGGACCACCTTGAGGGAGCGCGCGGCCGTGATTATCCCGAGTATGACCAGGATCACGATGATGGCGACTACTGCACCCACCGGGATCACCTCTCTTCCTAGCACCCAGAGTAATCCCGGCGGATCACATGACAGCAGCGGGCCGCGAACCATCGGGTATCGGCACGGAGATAGCCTCCGAGGAAGGGAACAACCGGAGGCAGCACGGGTATGACCACGAGGGATACGGACTGGGATGGCGTGCGGCTGCACGTCGTCACGGGCAAGGGCGGCACCGGCAAGACCACGGTGGCGGCGGCCCTGGCCCTGGCCCTGGCCACTGCCGGGCGCCGTGTGCTGCTGATCGAGGTCGAGGGCAGGCAGGGTATCGCCCGGCTCTTCGACGTCCCGCCGCTGCCGTATGAAGAGCGGAAGGTCGCCCTGGGCCTCGGCGCCGGGGGGTCTGGGCAGGGCGGTGACGTGTACGCGCTCGCCGTCGACCCGGAAGGTGCGCTGCTCGACTACCTGGAGATGTTCTACAATCTGCGCCGGATGGGCAAGACGCTGACCCGGCTGGGCGTGGTCGACTTCGCCACCACCATCGCGCCGGGTCTGTCCGACGTGCTGGTCACCGGGAAGGCCACCGAGGCCGCCCGGCGGCGGGTGGGCCGCCACGACGACACCCACGTGTACCACTCGGTGGTGATGGACGCCCCGCCGACCGGGCGGATCGGCCGGTTCCTCGACGTCAGTACCGAGGTCTCCGGGCTGGCCAAGGTGGGACCCATCCGGACTCACGCGGACACGGTGGCCCGGGTCATCCGGTCGCCGCAGACCGCGGTGCACTTCGTCACCACACTGGAGGAGATGCCGGTCCAGGAGACCCTGGACGGAATCGCCGACCTGCACGAGCTGACCGGAGACGCCATCAGGCCGGGTGGCATCTTCATCAACATGGCCCGCCCGGCCATGCTGGACGAGGCTGATCTGGCCGCCGCGGCCGCGGGCACCCTGGACTCCAGCGAGCTGGCCGTCGGGCTCAAGGCCGCCGGGATCAGCGACAATCACGGGCTGGCCGCCGACCTGACGACCGAGCTGCACGAGCACGCGCTGCAGGTCGCGCTCCAGAGCCGGGAGCGGGAGGAGCTGACCACCTCCGGCCGCCCGCTATATGAGCTGCCGATCATCGGTGAAGGAATCGACCTGGCCGGCCTCTACCAGCTGGCCGCCACGCTCAGGGAGCAGGGGGCAGCGGGCCTGAGCGCGACTGTGCCGGTGCTGGACATGGACCGGCTCATCGATGACCGCCGGACCAGGATCATCGTCTGCTGCGGTTCTGGTGGCGTGGGCAAGACCACGGCCGCGGCCGCCATCGGCCTGCGCGCCGCCGAACGCGGCCGGCAGGCCTGCGTGCTCACTGTCGACCCGGCCCGCCGCTGGCCCAGTCGATGGGGCTCACCTCGCTGGACAACACCCCGCGCCGGGTAGATGGGGTGGAGACCGGCGGTGGCGGCAGCCTGCACGCGATGATGCTCGACATGAAGCGCACGTTCGACGAGATCGTCGAGGCGCATTCGGATCCTGACCGGGCCGCCCAGATCCTGGCCAACCCGTTCTACCAGTCGCTGTCCTCCAGCTTCGCCGGGACGCAGGAGTACATGGCCATGGAGAAGCTCGGCCAGCTCCGGCGGGCCGAGGAGTGGGACCTGATCGTGGTCGACACCCCGCCGAGCCGTTCCGCCCTGGACTTCCTGGACGCCCCGCAGCGCCTGGGCCGGTTCCTGGACGGCAGGCTGATCAGGATGCTGACCGGGCCGGCCAAGACGGGCATGTCGGCCATGCGCGTGCTGAACGCCGGGTTCGCCATGATGACCAGCGTGCTGACCAAGATCCTCGGCGCGCAGGTGCTCAAGGATGCACAGACGTTCGTCACCGCCCTGGACACCATGTTCGGCGGCTTCCGCGAGCGCGCCGAGACAACGTACCGGCTGCTGCAGGCCCCGGGCACCGCGTTCCTGGTGGTGGCCGCGCCGGAACCCGACGCGCTGCGCGAGGCGTCCTACTTCGTGGAGCGTCTGGACGCCGAGCGCATGCCGCTGGCCGGGCTCGTCCTGAACCGGGTGCATAAGTCCCCGGCCGGACGGCTCAGCGCCGCACGGAGCCTGGCCGCTGCCGAGACCCTAGAGGCTCAGGACAGGCCGAACGAGCCGGGCGACAGCCCTCCCGACTACTCGATCGCCGCCGCAGCGTTGCGCATGCACGCGGAGCGCATGAGCCTGAGTAAGCGAGAAGCCCGTCTGGCCGGGCATTTCACCTCTGCCCACCCGGCAATTCCGGTCGCCGAGGTGGTGGCCCAGCCTGAGGACGTCCATGACCTGGACGGCCTGCGAGTGATCGGGACGCTACTGTCCCGGCAGGGTTCTTGACCCTGCCGGGACAGCATGCACGACCCTCGATCAGTTGTGATCTTGGCTGGGATACGGCCTGGCCACGCTGCCTAGGCCGCAGCTGAGCGACTGCGCTCAGCGATGCTGATCAGCTGCGCTGATCAGCTGGCGACGAGCTCGTCGATCGACTGCCGCTCGTAGTCGTCGCGGGCGCGCTCAAGCAGATCGCGCCAGGAGGTGACGTCGGGGCGCCGCCGGAGCAGCGCGCGCCGCTCCCGCTCGGTCATTCCGCCCCACACACCGAACTCGATGCCGTTGTCGAGCGCATCCGCAAGGCACTCCGTGCGCACCGGGCATCCCCGGCAGATCAGCTTGGCGCGATTTTGCGCTGCTCCCTGGACGAACAGTTCGTCAGGGTCGGTTCCCTTGCATGCGGCGCGTGTGGTCCAGTCAGTGATCCACATGTGCCCACTCCTCTTGATCGTCGACGCGTTAACGCCGACGGTCGTCTCGATGGGGTTGCGATCCCGGGGGTCAGATGCGTGCGGCCGCCCTGCCCGCGGTTATCTGTTCGTGATCCAGCAACTTACGGAAGTCCGGCCGGGATGCCAAGACCCCGGCATGGCCATTTACCAAATAGTTCTGACGGGCTATATGAAAACCTGTGGGTAGTTACTCTCTGTTCATAGCCATGTCCCAGACGTCACAAAAACCCACTCATGTGGCAGCTGATGATGACTTCGGGTAAGAATTCCGTTTCATTGCCGTTATGACCATGCGGGCCAGAGTATGCGGTTCTGAGCGGTTTATGTCCGGAACGGGCGCACTGAATAGTGGATATGGCGCGTACCCTAAGTCGCGTGCAGCTCGGTGAGACGCTTTTCACCCGGACGAGTGTGCTCGGCCGCCTCGTCCTCTTCGCCGCCATTGGCGGGGTTCTGGCCGCGGCCATGGCGATTCCCGTCGTGGCCACCAGCGGCGTGCTCGTCCGCAACGAGGCCGACAAGTTCACCAGCATCACCCTGGACCCGCAGGGCCTGCCACAGCGCTCACAGATCCTCGACCGTAACGGCAACCTGCTGGCCTACGTATACGGGGTGGACGCGCCGTACTACACCTCCGCGGCCAACGCCAGCACGGTGAAGTACGGCGGCTGGGACCGGGTCGCGGTGAGCTACAACCAGATCAGCCCGAACATGGCGAACGCGGTGGTGGCCATCGAGGACTCCCGGTACTGGCTGCACGGCGCGATCGACCTGCGCGGCACGATCCGCGCCGCGGTGAACGACATCGAGCACAAACCGGTACAGGGCGGATCCACTATCGCCCAGCAGTACATCAAGAACGTCTTGCTGCTCCAGGCGGAAGAGGCCAACAACACCCAGGACGAGCAGGCGGCGATCTCCGACACGCTGAACCGCAAGCTGAACGAGCTGCGGATGGCGGTGGCTGCCGAGCACCAGGAGTCCAAGCAGGACATCCTGGCCGGTTACCTGAACGACGCTTACTACGGTTACTTTGCCTACGGGATCGAGACCGCGGCCGAAACCTACTTCGGCACGACCGCCGCCAAGCTCACCGTGACCCAGGCGGCCACGCTGGCCGGCATCGTGGAGAACCCGTCCGCCTACGACCCGATCATGCATCCCGCGGTGGCCCTCCAGCGCCGCAACACCGTGCTGGCCCGGATGTGGCAAACCAACAACGGGCTGACCAAAGCGCAGGCCGTCAAGGACGAGGCCGAGCCGCTCGGCCTGCACGAGTCGATACCGGAAAGCGGCTGCCAGTCCAGCTCGGTCGGCACGGCCGGTTTCTTCTGCCAGTACGTGGAGGAGGTCTTCCTGCGCGACTCGGCCTACGGCAAGACCGCGGCGGCCCGGGCCAAGCTGCTCTCCACCGGCGGCCTGAAGATTTACACCACGCTCGATGCGCGGGACCAGGAAGCCGCCAACTACGCGGTGAACTACGTGGTCCCGTCCAGCAGCGGCTACTGGAATCCAGGCCACAATGCCGACACCGAGGCCATGGTGCAGCCCGGCACCGGCCAGATCCTGGCCATCGCTGAGGACCGGTCCTACGGGACCGGCAAGGGCCAGACCGAGATCAACTACGCGGTGAACACCGCTTACGGTTTCAGCACCGGGGTCCAGA
>CAWAFD010000048.1:0-27541 GCA_963781225.1 uncultured Actinomycetota bacterium | reverse complement strand
GGCCTGTAGTACTTCTGAAACCCGGGCGCCGGTGTGACCTGGGACGATTGGTGACCGTGCTGGTTCGCCTGGTCTATCGTTCGCTGGCCGCGTTGCTGTCATGGCTTGCTCTGTCGGCCCGGTCCTCGGCGTCGAAGAACGCCGAGATCTTGATCCTGCGTCACGAGGTGGCGGTGCTGCGCCGCGGCAACCCCAGGCCGAGGATCGACTGGGCGGATCGGGCGGTGCTTGCCGCGCTGGCCCGGATCTTGCCCAAGGCGTTGCGAGTGCACCGGATTGTCACCCCGAGCACACTATTGCGCTGGCACCGGCGCATGGTCGCCAGGAAGTGGACCCCAGCCCAGGGCGCCGGGACGTCCGCCGCTGGCCGGCGAACTGGCCGAGCTGATTGTCAAGCTGGCCCGGGACAACCCCCGCTGGGGCGTGGTCCGGGTCCAGGGCGAGCTGCGCCGCCTCGGGCACCGGATCGGCGCGGGTACCATCCGCAAGGTCTTGCGCTCGCACCGGATCCCGCCCCCGGCAGTGCGAGATGACCGCTGGAGCAGTTTCTTGCGCGCGCACGCCGCGACGATCCTGGCTGTGGATTTCTTTCACATCGACTGCGCGGTGTCGCTGACGCGGCTGTACGTGGCGTTCGTCATCGAGCACGGCACGCGGTACGTGCACTTGCTGGGCGTCACCTGCTTCCCGACCGCGGCGTGGGCCACGCAACTAGCCCGAGAGCTCACCGCCGACCTAGCCGATGCCGGGCGCGTGTTCACCTATCTGATCCGGGATCGGGACTCCAAGTTCACGGCCGCCTTCGATGCGGTTTTCACCGCCTGCGGAACCGAGGTCGTACCGGCAGCGCCGCAGGCCCCGCGGATGAACGCCTATGCCGAGCGCTTCGTGCGCACGGCACGGGCAGAGTGCACCGACCGGATGCTCATCGCCGGTGAACGGCAATCCCGCATTATCCTGGCCGAGTTCATCAAGCACTACAACACCGGACGCAGCCACCAAGGACACGGACTTGACCTGCGCGCCCCTGACGACGCACTCAACGTGGTCCCTCTCCCTGTCCCGCGTCACCAGGTCCGTCGACGACAGCTCCTCGGCGGGCTGATCAACGAGTATCACCCCGCCGCGTAACGAACCAGGTCAAACCCTATGGACGAATTTCGGAGGTACTACAGGGCTTCCACCGCATCGTCCACTTTGTCCTGCCGGTCCCGGTGGGGTCAAGGGACCGGGTGACCAGGTAGAGGCACTTGATCGCGGCCTGCTCGGTCGGGAAGTGCCCTCTGGCCTTGACCGCCCGCCGGTAGCGGGCGTTCAGCGACTCGATCGCGTTGGTGGAGCAGATCACGGTGCGGATCTCCAGGTCGTAGTCCAGGAACGGGATGAACTCGGTCCAGGCGTTCTCCCACAACCGGATCACGGCCCCGTACTGCTTCCCCCATTTGTCTGTCAGCTCGTCCAGGGCGGCGCGGGCCGCGGCGGCGTTCACTACCGTGTAAATCGGCTTGACATCCCGTTTCATGGCGTCCCAGTCGCGCCTGGAGGTCAGGCGGAAGGTGTTGCGGATCAGGTGCACGATGCAGGTCTGCACGATGGCCTGCGGCCAGACGTTCGCGACGACGTCGGGCAGTCCTTTGAGGCCGTCGCAGACGACGAAGAACACGCCCTTGACCCCGCGGTTGCGCAGGTCGGTCAGCACGCTCATCCAGAACTTGGCGCCCTCTCCGCCGGTGCCGGCCCAGAGCCCGAGGATGTCTTTCTCCCCGGCCAGGGTGACCCCGATCGCCGCGTAAACGGGCCGGCTGGCGACCTGCCCGTCGCGGACCTTGACTACGATCGCGTCGATGAACACCGCCGCGTAGACTCCCTCCAGCGGCCGGGCGGCCCAGGCCTGCATCTCCTCGACGACCCGGTCGGTGATCCGCAAGATCGTCTCCTTGGAGACGGAGGCGCCGTAGATCTCGGCGAAGTGCGCGCTGATCTCCCCGGTCGTCAGGCCCTTGGCATACAGCGACAGCACGATCTCGTCGACCCCGTTCAGGCGCCGCTGCCGCTTCCTGACGATCTGCGGCCCGGACGTGCCGTCCCGGTCGCGGGGCATCTCGATGCCGACGTGCCCGGTGCCCTCGGTCAGCACTGTCTTCGGGCGGGCGCCGTTGCGGACGTTGCCCGTCTCGTTGCCTGCCGGAGTGTTCTTCTGATGGCCCAGGTGCCCGGTCAGCTCCTGGTCCAGGGCGGTCTCGATCACTACCTTGGTCAGCTGCTTGAGCAGCCCGCCCGGTCCGGTCAGGGACAGGCCCTGCTCCCGGGCCCGCCGGACCAGTTCTTCGGCTGCCACCTGCTCGGCCGCCGGTTCCGGCTCCTTCTTCGTCACGGTCTCTAGTGTCCCGGCATCACGGCACCATTTCTGCTGAACACCAGGCTCATCGATCAGGGCCGGAACACCTTAACTACACAGACCCCGTCGCGCGCACTCTTCGGCACAAAGGCCTGCTATATCGGTGTGCTGAATCCGTGCTAACGGCCGACTTGGTGGCCGAGTAAGCGAGGGGGCATCGGCGGCTAGGCAGCCCTTTGAACGTATGGGCGTGGGCAGTCAGCAGAGGATGCCGCTGGACGCCTGTGACGCCGCGATGGTGCCGGGTGCGGGCGTCCGGGGGGCTGGGGGTGTTACTGGTTCCCTGAATCCGGCGCGGCGGTCGTGTCTTCGGAGCCGAGTTCGTCGAGCCGGGCTGCGAGGAATCGCCGTTCGACGGTGTTGGTGGTGAGTATGAGCGCTTCGGTGTAGGCGGTCCTGGCCTCGCTGGTGCGGCCTAGACGGCGCAGGCAGTCCGCCCTGGCTGCGGCGAGGTAGCCGTAGGTGGCTAGCTCGGAATGGTCGCTGAGCTGGTCGAGGGCGTCCAGCCCGGCTTGCGGGCCGTGGGCGAAGCTGACGGCGACGGCCCGGTTGAGGGCCACCACTGGGGAGGGCCAGTGCTGGATGAGCAGGTCATAGAGCCCGACGAGTTCGGCCCAGTCGGTCTGTTCCCAGGTGGGGGATTCGGCGTGCACGGCAGCGATAGCGGCCATCAGCGACCACTGGCTGGGCCTGCCGCGGCGCAGGGATTGCCGGACGAGTTCGAGTCCTTCGGTGATGGCGGCCCGGTCCCACAGGTCCCGGTCCTGGTTCGCGAGCAGTTGCAGGTTGCCGTGGTCGTCGGTTCTTGCGGCACGGCGTGCGTCGGTGAGCAGGATCAGGGCCAGCAGCCCGGATACGCCAAAGTCATCGGGCAGCAGGGTGTGGAGCATGCGGGCGAGGTCGAGGGCGCGCTGGACGAGGTCGGTCCGTGTCAGTTGGTCGCCTGCGGGGGCGGTGTGCCCGGCGGTGAAGATCAGGTGAACTACAGTGAGCACGGCCCCGGTCCGCTCGGGTAGTTCAGTGAGCGGGGGCACGTGGTAGGGGATGCGGGCGGCGGCGATCTTTTTCTTGGCCCGGGTAATGCGGGCGGCCATGGTGGGTTCACTGACCAGGAAGGCGCGGGCAACCTCGGCGGTGGACAGCCCGCACAAAAGGCGCAGGGACAGTGCCGCCTGGGCTTGTAGGGCGAGGCCGGGATGGCAGCAGGTGAAGATCAGCCGGAGCCGGTCATCGGGGATCTCGTGGTGGTCGGCAGGCTCGGCTCCCAAGATGGCGTCGGCCACGAGCACGGGTAGTGCCCGGCGGGCGGTGTCCCGGCGGCGTAGCAGGTCCAGGGCGCGCCGGCGCGCGACGGTGGTGAGCCAGGCGCCCGGGTTGACGGGGATGCCGTGCTCGGGCCAGGTGGCCAGGGCCTGGGCATAGGCGTCCTGGGCACATTCCTCGGCCAGGTCGATGTCGCGGGTAATGCGGACGGTGGCAGCGAGGACGAACGCCCATTCGCTGCGGTGTGCTGCGGCGACGGCCGCGTCGACGTCGGCACTGGTGGCGCTCATCGCGGTTCCTCTACATACGGATATGTCCGGTGTCGCCTGCTTGCTGACAGTCTCGTCCATCGGTTCCTTCCCCCGCCCCACGTGACCATCCTGGGTCTCATTTATTACGACGGGCAGCGGGCTTGCTGATCGATACGCAGGCCTTGTCGACCAAATGGCGGGGTGGCGGCATAGCCTGGGCGGTGGCCTCGCCAGCCCACTGGCACTCATGCCCTGGGGGCAGCGCGGGTTCGGCCCTGGGTAGGGGTTAAGAGCCGAAGAGGAGGTTACTGTGGCCCAGTACCTGCTGTTGATTTATGAGCAGGAAGCTAGGTGGGCGGAGCTGGACCCTGAGTCCGCGAACAAGATCATGAAGGATCATGACGCGTTCAAGGACGCCAACGGCGAATACTTGCGCGGTGGGAATCCACTGCTGCCGACGGCGACGGCGACGACGGTGCGCAGCAGCGGGGACGGGGGGTTCGTGACCACCGACGGCCCGTTCGCTGAGACCAAGGAGGCGCTCGGAGGTTATTACGTGATTGAGGCGGACAGCCTGGATGAGGCACTGGATCTCGCCCGGCAGGTGCCCGCTCCGTTCGGGTGCGTGGAAGTCCGTCCGGTGCGCGAACTCACCTGACGAGCTGGACAGAACGTCGTAGCGCGGCAGGTTGCCCAGCTCTGCCTGGGTCGGCCGCTGCGAACGGCCATGGAGCGCGCCCGGCACCGGCCGCCGGGATCCCGACGGCTGGTGCCGGTGGCGGTGTGCGGGTCAGCGGCTGGCGGCGGCGTGCTTGCCAGCCCAGAACCGCTGGTATTCGGCGGAGCCGTAGTTGACGAACCGGGTGATACGGCCGCCGCCGAAAGTGTAGACGTGCACGCCGGTCCAGGCCACTTGCTCGCCGTCCACGGTGCCGGATTCCCGGGTCAGCACGATGCCATGGTGGTCGTCGGCGATCATGCCGGCGATCTCGACGCGCAGGGTTCCGCGGTAGATGTCCATCATCTTGCCGAAGAACTGCGGCACCTCGTCCTTGCGGTAGCTGCCGGCGAGCGGGCCCAAGGTGGAGTCGGTCCAGGTCATGTCATCACTAAGAATGCTGAGCATCGGCTGCAGCTCGCCGTGCTCGATAGCCTGATAGGCGTTCTGCAGGAGCCGGGCGTTGGTGTGGGTGGTCATGTCGTGTGTCTCCTTCTGATGAGCGATGTCTGGTTGCCTCTGCTGGGTTCCGTTACTTCCGACGTCCGGGGGTGGCGAGGATCGACAGGCCGTGCTGATTAGCTGGCGGATCCGGGCGGGATCACCTCACCGACCTGCACGCTGCCCCCCTGCAACGGCATGGGGCAGCGTTCGGTCACTGCCGCGGCGGCGTCGAGGCTGGTGGCGCTGATCACGATGAAACCGGCGCACATCCGGCCGGTCCGGGGTGCCGCCCATCCCGGACCGGCCGAGGCGGTTCAGGGTCGGTGATCTGGCCGCCCACTCCTGCCGGCCACGCCGGCCAGCGGGCCTCGTTCTCCGCGGTCGGCGCGCTGCCCTTGGGCGCAGAGGGTGAGCATGTAATTCGCCATTGCGAAGTCTCCTATGAGTTACCGGCCCGCTCCTTGCCAAAGGCAGCAGCCGCCTGGAAAGGGGTGCTGAATCACTGGACCTCGTCGGCCCGCACGCCATCTACCTGCGGAACTGCCACATGGCCCACGATCACTCAGGTCTACGAGGGCACGCACCGGGTCCAGCGCATGGTGTGGCCCGGCACCTCCTCTAAAGATGATTTGCGCGCTGATCTGGGGTTTTGAATCTGTCGCCCACCAAACAGGCCCTAGACTCAGAGTTCGGCGGTCCGCCGGCGGTCAGACAAGGCCATGCTGGTAGGCGGCGACGACGGCCTGGACCCGGTCGCGCAGGTCGAGTTTGGCGAGCAGGCGTGAGACGTGAGTCTTCACGGTCGCCTCGCTGACCACCAGCAGGGCGGCGATCTCAGCGTTAGTCATGCCTTGCGCGATGAGGCGCAGTACCTGGGTCTCTCGGTCGCTGAGGGCGTCGAATCGGGGCGGCGCTTCGGGGGTGGTGAGCACGGGCAGCACTCGCCTGATGAGGTTGCGGGTAACGGCCGGGTCGAGCAGCGCCTCACCGCCGGCGACGACACGGACCGCGTGGATCAGCTGCTCAGGTGTGGCATCTTTGAGCAGAAAACCACTGGCCCCGGCGAGTAGTGCCTGGGCGACGTGGTCGTCGGTGCCGAAGGTGGTGAGCACGAGGATCTTGCAGCCGCGCAGTTGGCGGGTGGCGGTGATGCCGTCCATGGCGGGCATCTGGATGTCCATCATTATCACGTCGGGGTTGAGCTCACGGGCTTGTGCCACGGCGCTGGTGCCGGTGCCTACTTCACCGACGACGGTGATGTCGGGCTGCGCGCCAAGGATCATGGCGAATCCCTGGCGCATGAGCGGCTGGTCGTCGGCGATGAGGACGCGGATCACGGTCTCTCCTGCAAGAGAAGCGTGGCGCGCAGGGCATAACCGCCGCCGGGTACGGGACCGGCGAAGACCTCGCCGCCGAACAGTGCGCTGCGGCGGCGTATCCCGTCCAGACCATGGCCGCCCGAGCCCAGCCCGGCGACGGGAACCCCGGATGGCGGGCCATTGGTGACCCGCAGATCAAGGAGCCGCTCGTCGCCGCGGATCTGGACGCGGGTGGGCACCTGCCCGGCATGTTTGACCACGTTGGTGAGGGCCTCCTGGATGATCCGGTAGGCGGTGATGCCCGCGGTGCGCGGCGGTGATGCGGTCACGTCGAGGTCGAGATCGAGCGGCAGTCCACCGGCGCGCAGCCGGTCGCACAGCCCGTGCAGATCGTCTAGGCCGGGTGGCGGCCCCTGCCCGCTGACGTTGTCGTCTCGGTTCCCGTCGTCGAGGGGGCGCAGCACATCGACGAGGCGCCGCATCTCGGTCATCGCCTCCCGTCCGCCGTCGATCATGCTGGTCAGGACGGCATGGGTCGGGTGGTCGTCGGGCAGGGCGCTGCGTACGGCGCCGGCCTGCACGACGAGCAGGCTGACGTGGTGCCCGATGGCGTCGTGCAGTTCCCGGGCGATCCACACGCGTTCGGCCAGGACGGCCTGGTCGGCCAGCAGCAGTCGTTCCCGTTCCGCCTGCTCGGCCCGCTCCGACACCGCGGCGAGTGCCTTGCGGTGTTCCCCGGCGTACAACCCGATCGTCGCCGCGATGAGCAGCACCGCCGCCAGCACCGCGAACTCGGCCGGTGTCCGGGTGCGGCCGGCCAGCTCTCCAGCGCCATAGCAGGCGAACGCCGCGACGGCCGCCCCGAGGGTGACCCGCCAGGTGGAGACAGCCGCGAGGGTGTAGAGGGCGATGGCGGGCAGCAGCGGCCCGATGATGCGTACGGTCCGCGACCGCCGCCGCGACCGTGCCGAAGACGACGACGACGGCGAGCACCGGGAGCGGATACCGGCGGCGTACCGTCAGCGCCGCCACGCTGATCAGCTCGGCCGACGTAGCCGTCGCCGCCCGTGCCATGCTCCCGCCGCTGCGCACCGCGAACACGCCTCCGGCCACCACGAGCACGGCGAACGCGCCGGTGACCGCGAGGTCGCCGGCGCTTCGCCACGAGAACCGCCTCATCGATCAGGCGTCCCTGCGTGCGGTCTGCCACGCTCCCGCCAGCAGGGCCAGGGCGGCCCAGACGAGGAGTACGAGTGCGGCGGTCCACAGCGACATCGGCACCACGTAGGCGCCTCCGACCGACACCGGAACCAGCCTGTCCTCGGCCACGATAGACAGCGACTCACGCAGCGAGCCGAGGCCGGCGGCGTGCTCCATCATCCGGGCCAGGGCCAGAGTCCAGCAGAGCAGCAGCCCGATCGTGATGCTGCGGGAGGACAGCAGTGACGACAAACCTACGGCCAGCACCGTCGTGACGCCGACGGTGACGGCGACCGCGAGCCCGCACTGGGCCAGCACGGCGGCCGACGGCGCCGGCCGGCGCCCGCGAAGACGACGGCGCCGATCGCGGTGATGGCGAAGGACGCCGCGGCCAGGACGCCGGTCACGACGAGCGCAGCGGGCACCCGCACCGCGAACAGCGCGATCCGGGACCGGCCCGTGGACGCCAGGTCGCGGAAGACCCCCGCCGCGATGTCGCCGCCCCCGGCGGCGGTGCCGATCATCACAGCGGCGACACCTCCCAGATAGCTCAGCATTATCATCGCGTTGGCGAGGCCGTGCGATCCGCCGGCCGGAGCGTGGTGCGCCGGGTCGGCGGCGTGCTGGAGCACGCCCAACCCGTAGAACGCGATCTGACCTCCGATGAACAGCGCCACCGACCAGCCCATCAAAGCACGCCGACGATAGAGCTTGAGCAGCTCCGCCGCCGTCATCCGGGCGATCGTTTCCATAGTGGTCCCTTCCTTGCTGACGTAGCCGACGGCGGTGCCGTTCATCGGGTCGCCTCCAGACGGGAGGTGATCTCCAGGAAACGCTCTTCGAGGGTGGCGCGGACGGGCTCGAGCCGGTCCACCGAGATCCCGGCCTCCACCAGCCACCGGTTCACCGCGGCGGCCGTGACGCCCTCGCCCGGGGTCACCCGCAGCACCCCGGGAGAGTCGACGCTCAGCCCGCTGCCAGCCTGCCGGCCTGCCAGCACCGCCGCCGCCCGGGCCGTGTCGTCGCAGCCGATCAGGATCTGCCTGCCGCCATCGGCGATCTCCGATATCGGACCCTCGGCGATCAGCTTTCCCCGGTCGATGATGGCGACCGCGTCGCACGTCTTCTCCACCTCGTCCAGCAGGTGAGAGCTGACAAGCACCGTCCGGCCCTCGTCGACCAACGACCGGATCATGTGCCGCATCTCCAGGATCCCGGCGGGGTCGAGCCCGTTCATCGGCTCGTCCAGGATGAGCAACCGGGGGTCGCTGAGCAGGCACCGGGCGATACCCAGCCGCTGCCGCATGCCCAGAGAGTAACCGCCGACCCGATCACCGGCCCGATCGGCCAGCCCGACCCGCTCCAGCATCGCCTCCACCCGGCGCGGCGCCTCGGGACCGCGTACCGCCGCGGCGACCCGCAGGTTCTCACGTCCGGTCAAGTACGGGTGGAAGCGGGGCTCCTCGACGATCGCGCCGACCATGGGCAGCGCCGTGGACTGTGCGGCGGGCATCGGCATTCCCAGCAGGCGAACCGTGCCGGACGTGACCGAGGTCAGCCCCAGCACCATCCGGATCAGCGTGGTCTTTCCCGCGCCGTTGGGTCCGAGCAGCCCGTATGCGCAGCCGCCTGGTACCCGTAGGTCCAGACCGGCCACCGCGATCCGGTCCCGGAATCGTTTGGTCAGTCCTGCGGTCTCGATGACCGCCGCATTGCCTGGTGCGCCGTGCGGCGCTGTCATGTTCATGCCGGGAACGTTAATCTTGCCGGGCCCGCCGCCCATCAGGCACGAGATCGAACCGGCCTGTCATCCTCCGGCGTACGGCATCGTCATGTCCAACCAGAGGATGACGGGCCGAAGTGCGCACTAGTTTGAGCCAACTCGGGGACACATAGCGGACGGCCGCGGGGGTCAGGGAGCGGTGTGTGGGTAGCCGCTTGACGGGGTGCGGTGCCGGTCCGGGGGCGTTGTCCAGGGCTTGACGTGTCTCTCGGCGCCTTCCTGCAGGAGACCATGGGCGACGCGCGCCTGACGGCCGAGACACTCGGGCACTGCGGAGTCGCCTCGGTCAGTGGCGACACCAAGATTACTGAGCACGTGAGGGACTCCCGGGATCGCTCCTATCCCCTTGGCCCCTGGATCTGGGTGTCTGCCGGGTCCCTTGCCGGGCGGTTGCAGCAGGACCGGCAGTGCCAGGATAAGCAAGGTGAATGATGTCAGGATTGGCCACAGATCCCGTAGCGGGTCAGGGCCGCTCCCACCGCGGCGCCGGTGGCGAAGATGACGATGGACAGCACCTCGCCGCATGGCGTCGTGATTGTCGCCGCCGCCCAGGGTGGAATCGCGCGATCAGGTAGGCCATCGTCTTGGTCATGGCGTTGGTGGCCAGGTCGGGGATCCCCCAGCGGCGGATGAGGACGTTCTGCAGGCCCATCGCGACGGCGAGGATCCCGATGACCGGGTAGCGGGCGTGCCCGGCCGGCCAGGTGGGTCAGCGCGACGGCGATCGCGGCGGCGCCGATCAGGCCTGCGTCGCTGGCAAACCCGATCCGCCGTCCTGTCTCCCCGTCCCGTCGTACCAGCCTGCCGCCGCGACCGCCCCTACCGCAAAGCACACCAGAGCCACCGACTTAAGGCAGCACGTTGCTGGGCAGGACCGATGTGAGGCTGGGGATCCCGTGTGCGCCTACGGTGAAGGCCAGGAAGACGATATTGCCGTTCATGGTCTCGGCGAAGACGGGACCGAGCCCCAGGAAAGTGGCCGCGTCGAGTATCCCGCAGATCGCGGTGATAGCACCGACGCCTGCTATCAGCGGCGGCCGGGAGAAGGACGGGAGCCTGGCAGCCAGGCTGGCCGGGCCCGGGCTGCCAGGCTGGAGCCCGGCCGTGGGGTGCGGTAGGCGGTCAGCTGCCTGGTCCTGACGCCGGTGACGGTGATGGTTGCTGCTGTCACCGTCACCGGCGTTCCTCTTGTGGGGGTCTGGCGTTATCACCTGGCCGCCGGGGATGTGCTGGTGGTGGGGACTTCGGTGAGGTCGATCCAGCTGTGGCCGCCGAAGTGAAGGGTGTTGCGGCACAGGTAGGGCGGCACGGGCATGTCGAATTGGGCGTAGCCGTCGGCGGGACTCATCCGGAGCAGGTCGGTCCGGCTGGCGATGTCCAGTCGGAGTTTCTCGCCGGGCTTGAGCCGGACCGGGGCGGGGGTGAGGCTGAACCGCAGGGTTACTGGCTCGCCGGGGGTGAGGGCCTGGCGCTGCCCGGAGTCGATCGCGATCTCACTGGTGGTGGAACGCTTCGGGTCTTCGGTGTGCGCGGCCGGGCGGATGGCGCCCATGGACAGCTGGTGCCGGGTCCCGCTCGGTGTCGATGCGGGACAGCCGGGCGATCACGTAGGAGTCGATCTCGTTGCAGCTGAACTGGAGCGTCGCGCTCACCGGTCCGGCGAGCTGGATGTCGCGGGAGCTGGTGAGCTCGAAGGCCAGCGTCTGGGGGGCGATGTCGTCCAGGCCGCCGAGCACGGGCAGCCCGATCGGCACTGCGGCCCAGGTGTTGCAGCCCTCTGGTGCCGGGTCCGCGCCGAGCGTGTGGGTGACCGGGTCGGGGCCTGCGGATCCGAGGTAGAGGCGCACCGGGGTGCTGTCCGACGGGGGGAATGACGTGGCGCTGCTGAAGCTGTCTGCGCCGTCGGTCCAGTACCGTACCCGCGGCTGCTGGGTGTAGCCGTTGTCGGTGCCGTGGAGGATGTGATCGAAGAAGGCGAGCGCCTCGCCCTGCCAGACGTAAGCCGGGAGCTCGTATTCCGGCGGCCCGAGGATCATCCATTTCTGGTCATCAGGTGTCCCCGCGTTCTCGACCAGGTCGTAGCTGCCGTACTGGTGGAGATTGAAGTAGCCGAGGTTCTGGACCACGGCGAACGGCACCTGGATCTGGTCAAGCACCCCGGTTGAGCCCTCCGAGATGGTGGAGGTCTGGCGGGTCTTGCTGTCGAAGATCCAGTTGGCGTACGTGCGCCGGACCGGTTCGACCGGGGTCGCGGACATGAACGAAGCGAACATGCGGTTCACGTTCTTGTGCACGGCCTTCTCCAGCAGCGGATGCAGCCTGCTGTTGGTGATATGGCTGATCAGGGCCCGCTGGTCGGGGGAGATGCGTTTGTCGTCCTGCTTCTGGGTGAAATTCGCGCCCATCCACAGGTCCATGAAAAATAGCGCGGGGACCCCGCCGAACTGGATGAGATGACGGTAGAAATCGGTGCACAGCTCGTTGGCGAAGAAGGCGCGCAGCGCGGGCGGCCGCCGCGCTGCGACCAGCGGCTGCGTCATGCCGTAGTAGGAGGTCCCGAAGAGCACGACGTCGCCGTTGCACCAGGGCTGCCCGGCGGCCCACGCGATGACCTTCTCGTGGTCGGTGACGTCCTGGGGATCCAAGAACGTGACCTGCTCGCCGGTAGAGCGGCCCTCCCCCCGGCGCTCGACAATCACCGGGCAGTACCCGCGGTCAGTGAACACCGGGGGTGAGCCGATCTCGTTGGTGCCCGTCGGGATTCCCGCGGCGTGGCCTTCTGTGCTGTAGGCCGCGAAGGACACCACGGCGGGATACCTGCCTTCTGCCTTGGGGAGGTACACGTCGGCGTGCAGCTCGGCCCCATCACCAACGGGAATGAACTGATCCGGCAGGGTCCGTGAGCCCAGTCCCTCGAACGCGACGGCCGATGGCTTCCACCCGGCGTACTGGATGCCGTAGGTGGATCCCTTCAGCGGGATGTGCTGGTGCTCATGCTCTTTCATGACAACTTCTCCTTTTTCGGGGTATGCCGCCGGGCTGGTGCCCAGCGGCATTATCTTTCTGGGGCCTGTGTGAGCATCTCCAGGAGATGCGCGAGCATCTGCTCATTTGCCTGGTTTGTCCGCCTGGTCACCCTCGGTGAGCGACAGGATGGTGGCACCGACGACCGCCGCATGGAACAGCCGCCCATCGGCGGTATGAGACAAGATGCGCTCCGGGTTCCCGGTGTCTCCCGACAGCGCGGCCAGGAGGTAGGTCAGGCGCTGGCGCATGCCCGACACCAGCTCGCGCATCAGGACCCTGACCGACGGGTCGCTGTCTGCGGCCAGCACCAGAGCCATGAAAACCCTCGTTGTTGCCGTCGCTGTCACCAGCGCCATGGCGTTCTTAATCGCAGCCTCCCGGGACGGCGGAACTTCCCGGGCGTCCAGCCGCGTGAACTGAGCACTGACAACGCGCTCGGCGGCGGCTGTCGCCAGATCGCTGCGAGTCGGGAAGTAATACGTCAGGTGACTTTGGGACATGCCGGCTCTCGCGGCCACCTTCGGCTGGGTGAGCGCGGCATATCCGCCTTCCCGCACAGCAGCGATCGCTGCGTCGAGCAAGATCGCACGGCGATCCAGCATGACTGCTCTCCTCCTCTACCTTCCAGGTAGGTCCGCAAAGCTCAGGTAGATCTCTGCGGTAAACCCACCGTCGCCTGAGCCGAGAGCAAAAACCCTAGGGAAGGTCTCTAATCTTGGTTGGTAGTCCAACCAAGGGAGGCCGAGAAGCAGGAGCTCATGCCCGGCCGCCGTGAGAGCCTGATCGAGGCAGCTGGCTCACTTTCGCCCTGGCCGGCGCTGGGCCCACCGGCGTGGAACTGGCCGGGCAGATCCGCGAGGCGGCACCAAGACACTGCGTGACGAATACCGGCACATCAAGCCGAGGACGCACCGGTGCTGCTGTTCCGCTCCTGGTCCGCCGTCCGTGGCCAGGCGCGTTCCTGTCCGTGGTCCGCATGAGTTCCCCGTGGGCCTGGAGGCGCGGGCGCATGCAACCCGGCACCGCGCCTCGCAGTGCATATGCTCTGGTCAGCGGCCTGTGACTTGGACAAAGGAGAGGGTCTGTAAAACCGTCGGCTCAGCCTGTGGGGCTCGATTATTCGATCGCGCCTGGCCAGGCTTGCGGGCTGAAATCATTCGCTGAGTGATCATCTCAGTGGGTTACCTGATCGTGCGCTGCCTGCTCGACGGCCTGATGGTGCTGGCCCGGCGTGAGGTATCCAAGGATGCCGGACTCCTGGTGCTCCGGCACGAGAACGCGGTGCTACGCCGCCAGATCAGCCGGGTCCGCTACCAGCCGGGTGACCGGCTGTGGCTCGCGGCACTGTCCCGGCTGATCCCCCGGTGCCGGTGGGGCGAGGTGTTCGCGGTGACCCGGCGACGCTCCTGGCCTGGCACCGCCGACTGGTCACACGCAAGTGGAATTACTCGAACCGCCGACGTGCCGGACGACCGGCCACGGCAGCCGCCATCCGCAAGCTCGTGATCCGCATGGCAACAGACAACCCAGCGTGGGGGCACCGGCGCGTACAAGGCGAGCTCGCCAGGCTCGGCCATCCGATCGCTGCCTCCACGGTGTGGCAGATCCTCCACGGTGCATCCTCGCAGCCGACTTCGTCCACGTGGACACCGTGTTGCTCCGGCGCCTCTACGCCCTGATCGTCATCGAGCACGGCACCCGTCGCGCTCACCTGGCCGGCATCACCGCGAACCCGGACGGCGCCTGGACAACGCAGGCGGCGCGTAATTTCTTGATGGACCTCGGCCCGCGCGCGGCTTCCATTAAATTCCTGATCAGAGATCGCGCAGGCCAGTTCACTGGCTCCTTCGACGCCGTGTTCCAGGCGGATGGCATCAGGATTCTCGCCAGCCCACCGCAAGCGCCCAGAGCGAACGCCATCTGCGAGAGGATGATCGGCACTCTGCGCCGTGAGCTGTTCGACCGGCTGCTGATCGTCAATGAGCGCCACCTGCGCCGGGTGCTGACCGACTACCTCCGCCACTACAACGCGGCCCGGCCGCACCGCGCCCTTGAGCAGCTCGCCCCGGCCCAAGCCGGCACCCGGCCGCCGGAGATCAACCTTGCCGAGCACCGGATCCGCCGAAGACAAGTCCTCGGCGGACTCACACACGAGTACCAGATCGCCGCGTGACAGCCCAAGGCTGCTGCGAGAAGAAGCAGCTCACGCCACGATCGTGTATTCGAGCCCCACAGGATCGCCGAGACCGAAGCCGAGAAGGCGACGTACGTACTCGCCATGCGCCTGAGCCGCGCCGCCGCATGAGCGAGACCGAGATCAGGGCCATCGTGGACAAGCTCACCGACATCGCCCAGGTCCTGAACGACGCCGACCCGGACGACAAAGCCGAGATCTTCCGGCAGCTCGGCCTCAAGCTGACCTACCTCCCGGGACGGCAGCTAGTCCAAGCCCAGATCGAGGCCCCTCAGCATTGGTATTCCGATGGTGTCCGAGGGGCGACTGCACCAAAAAGCCAATGCGTCTTGGCCACTGAGTTCGCGCTCCGGGAGTCACGGTGCTGGGCGAGCGCGCCAGCCGGCTCCGTGCGGCTTGTACGAGACTGAACGGTACGCCGGAGGTGGGCACTGGTCACGGCGCTGAACGATATACGCGGAACTTTCGCGCTGGCCCGGGCCCGATCAGCTCGGCCTACCAACCGCCCGGTGGCCCAACTGGCCGGGCACTGCGTCGGCGGCGTCGAAGAACCGGGGGGCTGGCCAGTTTCTGCAGGCCGGCGAAGCAGAACGTTAACCCGAGGAAGGCGCGCAGCGGGAGGAGTATGCTGCCCAGCACGTCCGGGGCCGCTGACGGCGGAGCTGGCTTGGATGTGACCTGTAACCCTCCGATGGTCCCATCGGCCGTGGCTAGTGGCCTGCGCCGGGCGCCGCTGACAGCCAGTGGCCCACGTGACTGAGCAGGAGAAATCCGAGCAGCGCGCCGGTCACCAGGCTGGCGGTGATCAGCCACTGCCGGGTCCCGGCCCCGGTGACCTCGTGCCGGGTCCGGCGCAGCCAGTCCCGCGGGGCCAGCCGGAACACCTCGCCCAAGTGGCCGAGGACGTGAATGGTCATCCCGGCGAACCAGAGCACGAAGCTGACCTTATGCACCTTTAGCAGCAGCGGCAGCCACGGCCGGCTCACCAGCAGCAGCCCCACGCCGCTGAACAGCAGCACCAGCGTGAGGAGCACCACGACCGGGCCGAGCAGGCGCAGCAGCACCGGTGGCGGCCCCTTGCGCCGGTAGGCCGCGGCGCCGGCGTAGTAGCGGACGAACCGCCAGGTCGTGCTGGCCACCTTGACCAGCACTGGCGGGATGAGCAGCACGCCGATGAACACATGCGGCGAGAGCAGCTGGTGCACGCGCAGGATCGTGACGCCCTCGGCCGCCAGCAGCACCAGCAGCACGGCCGCATTAGCCGCCGTCAGGCGGGCATTGCCAGCCGCGCCCGCATCGGCCCGGCGCTCGGCCGGGCGCAGCGTGCCGCGGCCGTTCTCCCCGGGCGGACCGCCCGGTCCGCCCAGGCGACCGGACCCACCGGGCGGCGACGTCTCGCCAGGGCCCTCCACTCTCACGGGGCGCACTGTACGGAAAGACCATGACGGCCACGTGAAGGAACGCATCGACGCGTACCACCCCACAGGCCGGCCGCTACAGTAGACCTCGCCTCCGACCCGGCCTTCCCGCCGCCGCACAGGACTTCTGGCCTGTGAAAACGTCGCGGAGTTCCGCAGCGCCCGGCGGCCGCGCCGGTGCCCGGAGCCGCTCATGCGGCGTCACGGCGGAGGCTGGCCGCCGCTGACCAGTGCAGCGGTGCCGGTGACGTTGCCGTCGCGGGTCATGGTCTCCAGCGCGTCCGCCTGGCCGAGCACGTACCGGTCGAAGAAGGCCAGCGTCACGCGGGCCGTGAGGCGCTCCACCGGATTGGTTCCCTCGTACGGAATCAGGTGGCTTGCACTGAACAGGTCCAGGTAGTACCTGGCGCCGCCGCTGTCGGCGCGGTAGAGCTGCAGGCTCGCCCACGGCGGGTTGATCGCGTCGGTACTGCCCTGCGTGAACAGCATCGGCGGTGCCCCGCCGGGGAAGTACCGCCCCGGCATCGGCCCCCACTCCGCCCCGGACAGCACGGCCACTGCCTTCAGCCGGCGATCGGTACAGCAGGCGTTTCCTGCAAGGGCGGCGACCGTGTCGCCGCCATCGGACTGCCCGGCCGCGCCGACCTCATGCGGGTCCAGCAGGCCCGAGAAGGAGTCCCCAGGCCGCGCGGTCAGCGCAAGCAGCCTGGTCAGCACGTACGACATGTCCTGTGGCTGGTTCACCAGGTCGGCCTCGTACGCCTCGATGCCGAGGTGGCAGTTGGTACGCGGGAAGTTCACCGCGGCGACCACGTACCCGGCGCTGGCCCAGGCCTGCAGCAGGTGCGAGTAGGCGCCGGGGCACTGCAGGAATCCCGGGGCGAACAATAGCAGCGGGAACGGCCCGCCCGCGGGCCCGGGGATACCAGATCTGGGTCACCAGTGTGCGCTGGCCGAGATCCTGGTCGGCCGGGCCTGCGTGGGCGGGCTCGGTAAATGTCACCTCCCGCTCAGCGGTCCGGTAGCTGCCGTCGCCGCCAACGGCGGCAGCTGTGGCCGGCGCAGGGGCGGGTGTCCGTGTCTCAGGTCCGGCCGAGACCGCGGACCTGGATGGCGTGGCCGCCTGCCCCGGCTGCCCCGCACAGCCCGATACCGATGCGAGCACGACGAGAACAGCGACGACGATCAGCTTGGTGCCCCTGACGGCCGAAGTCACGACTGGATGCCTGCCTCCCGCACCTGTTCTGGTCCGACATCAACCCGGAATGGGTCCAGCTGGACGCCGCGAGCATACCCGGCGGCGCACTCACCGCCGAGATACCTGGCCAGTATCGTCCGTCCGGCCAGTATCTCGCCGGCTGGACCAGGGACTTCTTCGCCGTCCTGGCTCCGCCCGCCAGTCCTCCGGCATCCCGTGGCCTTCTGCCCGCATCAGGCCGTGACGAGGACGCCGTTCTGGCTCTGTCCCTAGCTGCGGCGGCTGGCCCGCCCGTGCCACGTGAGCGCAGTCAGGACTCACCGGCCGCCCGGGCCGATGGCGGGCGGACGCCGCAGACGATGCCGGCTTCGGCCTGGACCGGATAGAAGCACACCTCGACAAGTCCCGCATCGCGCAGCGCCTGCTGCCAGAACTCTGGTGTTGCCGGGTGCTCTGGGCCGACGCGGAGGCCGTAGCGGGTCAGGTTCTTCGCGATGCGCCACCATCCGCCGATTCCCTTGGCGGCGAGCGCGGCCACTTTGCGGCGCAAGATAGCACGGTCGCGGGCGCTCCCGCCGCGGCCGAACATCATGTCGGCGATGACCAGGCGGCCGCCGGGACACAGCCACTGCGCCGCACGTGCGGTCAGCGCCCGCTTGTCGGCATTGGCCAGGTGGTGCAGCGCGTAGCTGCTGACGATGAGGTCGGCGTGGGAAGGAGGAAGCCGGAGGTCCTTCAGGTCGGTCACCTCGGTCGATATGTTCACGAGCCCCGCATCGGCCGCGCGCTCGGTGAGGGCCTCGGTCATCGCGGGCGAGATGTCGACTGCGATGACCGAGGCCACCAGCGGGGCCAGGGCTGTTGTGACGAACCCGGTGCCAGCTCCGAGATCCACGCAGACATCGGACGGCTGCGGCTGCGACAAATCAAGAATGCGGTCAAGCACTTCTCCGAATGCCGCCGCCGATATCACGTGATCATGCCATTGCCCGACACGCTTAACCCACTTCTGACTCAATGTCACCATTGACTCCTGGCCCGTCGTATCGTAATGACCTTCATTGACCCGTCCGGAGAACAGTACGTTGCGCTTATGAAGCCAGCATGAAGCGCCGTTTTATGAACGAAACGTGAAGCGCACACCGGCGGCCGCTAAGCGGCACCGCAAAGTTTCATGCCGACCGGTTTTGGTCTTGGCCCGTCGGCCGGCAGGCGATAACGCCACGCTGTGGTGGCTGGCTTCATGGTGCTGTCACGATTGGCCCGCTACCTTATTCGCGTGTATGCATCGCAGGTCGCTGCCGCTCAGCCGACAGCATGCTCGGTCCAAGCTCGCCGGCGCCGGGACGCGGATCGAGACCGTACGCGGTGTGGGCTACCGCATCGTCGCGTCATGAGGCTCGGATCTGCGGCCAGGGTCGCCGCTACCGCGACGGGGATCATCGCCGTGGTCTACGTCCTAGGCGTCATCGTGCTCAACCTGGTGGTCTCCGCCCGGCTGGCTCAGCAGAACGACCACCGGCTTGCCGACCGCCTGGCCGCGGCCAGCCATGACCGGGATGTGGTCAGCCAGCCCGCGCCCCGCACGTTCCGCGGCGCGGGTGACGGCGACGCCGACTCGGCGCCGGTCTTCTTCTGGCTGCTGGGCGCCCGGCAGGCGGTCACGGCGCAGAGTCCGGGCGCCCCCGTGTTGCCGGCCCGCCCGTTCGGCGGCCAGCAGCCGCGCGGCGGCCTCGCGGTCACGGTCAATGCCGGCCGGGCCGGCCCGTTCCGGCTGGAGATGACCCGGGACGGCACGATCTGGCTGGTCGCGGGCCAGAGCCTGGCCGGGGTCGCGCATACCAAGCGTCTGCTGCTGTACGCCGAGGTATTGGCGGGGCCTTTCGTCCTGCTGGCCATGTTCTTCGGCTGCCTGGTGGTGGGCCAGCGTGCGCTGGCTCCCGTCGAGAAGTCACGGCGCCGCCAGCTCGAGTTCACCGCCGACGCCTCGCACGAGCTGCGTACGCCGCTGAGCGTGATCCGCGTCGAGACCGACGTGGCGCTGAGCTGCCCGCGCGACGCCACCGGGTACCGGGACGTCCTGGTCCGCATCCAGGGGGAGAACGCGCGGCTGCGGCACCTGGTGGACGACATGCTGTGGCTGGCCAGGTTCGATTCCCGGCCGCCGCCGCCCGGTGACGAGCCGGTCGACCTGGCAACGCTAGCGCAGGCCTGCGCGGACCGGTTCCGCGCGGTCGGCGCGGCGATCACCGCGGAAACCCCCGCCCGGCTGGCGCTGATCAACGCGCCGCTGGAATGGATCGATCAGCCTGCGGCTGCATAGGAGGAAGACCAGCGTGCTCATGGCCAGACAGCACCTGTCGGCAAGGCTGCATGGACGCCGCCCGGCGCGTCATCGCGCGATCAGCATCGTGCTCGCTCTGGGGATTGCCGGCGTTGCCGTTGCAGCATGCTCGTCCTCCTCCTCTGTGGCGGCACCCCATAACGTGGCCACGACCACCCCGGGGCCGGCGCACACCGCACCGGGCACGACGGCCACCTCCCGGCGGGGCACGGCGGCTCCTTCGCCTTCGGCCACGGCGACCCCCAAGCAGGCGGGGTGGACCGTCGTGAGCCGGCTCCCGCCGGGGATCGCGGTCGACTCCCGCAGCTCGCGGCGTTCCAGCGGCGACTTGGTCACGGTACTGCGGTTCCACGCAGGCCTGGTGCACTACGCGTTGCACGCCGGGAGCATCGACCCGCCGGCTGACGATGCCGCCCTGCCTGCCGGCGCGCGGCCGGCCATCGGGGCCCGCGAACACGCGCAGCTGCTCGCAGCGTTCAACGGTGGCTTCAAGATGGGCGCCGGATGCATCCCCTGCGGCGTGGGAGGCATGGAAGTGGCCGGCCGGGTGCTTTTCCCCCTCGTGAGGGGCATGACCAGCCTGGTTCTCAACCGGGACGGCGGCGCTTCGATGGGCGTGTGGGGACGTGGCTTCCCGCCGGCCGGGGCGGCCGTCTACAGCGTGCGCCAGACTCTGCCCCCGCTGGTGTCGGGAGGCCGGGTGAGCCCGAATGCGGGCGACGTCAGCGCCTGGGGAGCGACGCTCGGCGGAGGCCTCCTCACGGCCCGTAGCTCGGTGGGCATCGATGCCCACGGAAACGTCCTGTATGCGGCCAGCATGAGCGCCCTCCCGTCGGACCTGGCCGGCGCGCTCGTGTCGGCCGGCGCGGTGACCGCGATGGAGCTCGACATCAACCCCGAATGGGTTCAGGCCGACACAGCACGGTCGCCGGGTGGCCCGCTCCGCGCTGCAGTCCCGGACCAGTACCGTCCAGCGGACCAGTACCTCAGCGGCTGGACACGGGACTTTGTGACCGTGCTCGCCGGCCCCTGACCGCAGGTTCCTGCAAGCCGCCGCTGCCGGGCTACGCGCTGGGCGACTTCGCCCGGCGGGACCGGTACCCGGGTTCGAGCGCGGGGCAGATTTCGGCATCGTCCCGCCACCCAGGCGTGTCCCTGGTCTTTTTCCGAGCTTATTAATTTACTTCGACCTGAAAAACGCTGGGCGTGACTGCGGGCAGTCTGGGAGGGACGATGGCCTCGATCTCTTGGGCTAGAAGTGATCGAGGCCACCGTGTTTCGCACTATAAGCGGTCCCGTGCAGGCGTGGGAGTCGCAGCTGCCGCCTGAGCTGCTGCGGCTTCCGGAGGAACTGGCGCGGGTGGATGCGCTGCTGGATGACCCGGCGTTCTTCGCGCCGTTCGCGCCGTACTTTCACCCGGTGCTGGGCCGGCCGTCGACGCCGATCGAGTGTTACTTGCGGCTGATGTTTTTGAAGTTCCGGTACCGGCTGGGCTATGAGAGCCTGTGCGCGGAGGTCAGCGACTCGATCTCCTGGCGGCGGTTCTGCCGGATCGGCCTGGACCGGGCGATGCCGCATCCCACCACGTTGATGAAGCTGACCACCCGGTGCGGGGAGGCCGCGGTGGCCGGGCTGAACGAGGCGCTGTGGGCCAGGGCGGCCGACCAGAAACTGCTGCGCACGGCGCGGGTGCGGGCCGATACCACGGTGATCCCGGCAAACGTGGCCTACCCGACCGATGCGGGGCTGCTGGCCAAGGCGGTGGGCAAGCTGGTGCGGGCGGCACGGCGGGTGCAGGCCGCGGGCGGGGCCGCCGGGACGGTGATGACCGACCGGCGGCGGGCCGCTGGCCGGCGGGCACGGGAGATGGCCCTGACGATGCGCGCCCGGGCCCAGCTGGGCCGCGACGAGAGCAGCCGGGCGATCCGCCGGGTGACCGGGGACCTGGCTGACCTGGCCGAGGCCGCCGCGATGCAGGCCGCCGCGGTGCTGCGCAACGGCCGGCGCGCCGTCGGGCGTGCCCTGACCGGGCGGATGCGGGGCCGGCTTCGGCGGGCGCTGGGCGAGCTGGCGGTGACTACCGGCCGGACCGCCACGGTGGTGGCCCAGGCCCGGTCCCGGCTGGCCGGGCAGATGCCCGACGGCGCGACCCGGCTGGTCAGCCTGCACGATCCTGATGCCCGGCCGATCCGCAAGGGCCGCATCGACCGTCCGGCCGGGTTCGGCTATAAGGCCCAGGTCACTGACAACGACGACGGCATCATCGTGGATTACAGCGTGCAGGCCGGCAACCCGCCGGACGCTCCCCAGCTCGCGCCCGCGATCAGCCGGATCGCGCGGCGCACCGGGCGCACGCCCCGCTCGGTCACCGCTGACCGCGGCTACGGCGAGCCCGCGACCGAGCGGGACCTGCAGGCCCTCGGGGTCCGCACTGTCGCCATCCCGCGCCGTGCCAGGCCGTCCACGGCCCGCCGCGCCGTCGAGTATGCCCGCGGCTTCCGCACCCTGGTCAAGTGGCGGACCGGCTGCGAAGGCCGGATCAGCTACCTCAAGCGCGGATACGGCTGGGACCGCACCCGGCTGGACGGCCGCCAGGGAGCCTCCATCTGGTGCGGCCACGGGGTCTTCACCCACAACCTGGTCAAGATCAGCACCCTCGCCAGCTGACCGGCCCCGGCCGCACCCGCCCGGACCTGCGAACGCCGCCCGGCCACCGCCCGAGATCAGCCTTCGGACTTTTTCAGGTCGAAGTAAATTAGCTCTTTGAGATCGGTAGAGGCATGAGCTGAGCCTATGGCCAATAACGACCGTGGTTCGACGAGAAGGGGTTCCCGCGGCGTGCACCGTGATGCTGGCCGAGTACGGCATCCGTCGCGCGGTCGGCATCGCCCGGGACCTGGCGCGACTTCGAGTGCCCCAAGCTGCGCAACGTGAACATGTGAACACGTGACCGATTCCATACTCATGGATTGGGCGCAACGAGCAGGGCTGGTGGTGTTGCAGCTGGTCACGCCGGATGCCCTGGTTTTCGGTGACGTCGACCGGGCGGCATCGCAACCCCGAGCATGTCTCCCGGCAGTTCGCCCCGGATGTGGAGCGCTACGGGCAGGTGTCCGCTATCCGGCTGCACGACCTGCGCCACACGCACGCGACGCTTCTGCTGCTGGCTTAGGAGCCGGTGCACGTGGTGAGCCAGCGCCTCGGCCACGCCAGCGCAGTCGTCACCATGACTGTCTACGCGCACGTCATGCCGGGCAGCCAACGGGAGGCCGCGAACACGTTCGCCCGGCTGGTCAGGGAGGCGCGGGGAGCATGATGCGCTCAAATGTCAATCGAGTGTCACGGGCAAGCCTGGGTCAGGTTTCAGCCCTCTGACCTGCGGAAATGTCGTGTCCGAGGCCCGAATGGCAGCTTAGATACATGATCGACATCACGTTTACCGCGGAGTTCGCGATTATCGCTGGCGGTGCGATGACCGGAGAGCGATGACCGGGCAGGTTGGCAGCCTTCAGGTCGGGAAGGGCCGGGCAAGTTCAGGAAACATGGGATAGTGCCGGACATTGAGTGTGGCGATTTCTAGCCCCTCGGTGAGCGCGGTCGCGGCGATCAGGTAGTCACCAAGGCCGATCCCAGAGTGGGACCGGCGGTACTCCCGCATAAGGGTCGCCGCCCGCCAGGCCACCTGCTCGCTGACCTCGAACCGGTGCATGCTGCCGAGCAGGCGCATGACCTCGCGGCGCTCGGGCGAGCGCATCCCCCCGGCGATCTCGGTCAGGCTGACGACGCTGATGGCCAGCGGCCCGGACGATCGCCGGGCCTGGACGAGCCACTCTCGCGCGGCCGTGTTACCGCGCAGATGCTCGATCAGTATGTCGCTGTCGACCAGGATCACGCGTCGGCCAGCCGGGCAAGGTACTCCATTCGTTCGTCCCGTCCCCGGGCGAACGCGTCTTCCCCGGCCAGGATGCCGAAGGACCCGTCGATGGCGGCGAGGTCGGCCGCGAGGTCCGAGCCGGGGTTCCCGCCGATCGCCCGGTCGATCAGTTCGCGGATCAGCTCAGCACGGGAAACACCTGCCGCCTGCGCGGCCTGGTCTAGCGCGGCAGCCTGGCCTTCAGCGAGGTAAATGTTGGTCCGCTTCATACACCACATCATACACCACTGCCAATATATCGCCGCCGCGGTGGTCCTCCACCGGCCTTGAGCGAATGCGTACGCGAGCAGCCCACTGCGCAGTCGTGAAGGCGTAACAAGAAGGCTATCTAGCTGAACGCCGGACGGAACCTTTCGAACCGTAATTGCGGGCTCCTCCTGCGCACGGATATGTGCAGGTATCCGGCCCGGCGGTGATCATCTGGGAATCCATGCCGGGGTCCTCGACACGCCGGCGGCTGGCGCATCAGATGGACGGCCGCCAGGCTGGTGATGCGGGTATTGAGCGCCCGTAGCTGGCCATTCAGCAGCTCGGCGAACAGCAACACGGTGAAGGCCTTCCCGGTGACGGTTCCCTCGCCTGCTGACAGCAGAGGGGCACGCAGCTGCCCGGTTAGTATCTCCGGGCTGGTCCGGCCGGAGGAGCCGTGCCGGACGCAGAAGGCTGCCATGCGGGCCAGGGCGGCCTTTCCGGCCTGCCTTGGCGTCGGGAGGTCCCGCAGGAAGGCCAGGATGGTGTCGCGGTCCAGGCCGGAGAACTTGCCGTTGGCCAGCGGCCGGCCGCCCGTTTCTGGTTCCGGGACCGCGACGTTCGTGGTGTAGGCGGTGAAGTCGCAGCGGCTGCTCTTGAGCACGCCGGTGGTCCAGCCGGAGAAGATGACCACCGCGAGGTCCCCGGGCTGGGCCCGTGGCGGCAGCGGCGCGGCGGGCTAAGCGGCGGCCAGCCGGTCCAGCCGCAGGCTCACCCCGGCGGCGGCCATCGGCGCGGTCACGTGGTCGGGAAGCAGGCCGGCGGTCTCGGGGAACACCACGACCAGCCGGAGTCGAACTGGGCGATCATCCGGGCCCGGGTCTCGGGCGAGGGGAGCGGACAGGTACATAGCGGCCGCCCCGATCAGGCGGTGGCGGAACGGACGGCCAGAACGGCATGGCGGTTGGGGGGCCGAGCAGGGTGACCAGGTCGCCAGGGCGCAGGTCGCAGGCGCCCAGATCGCGAAGATCAGAACCATGGCCAGCTGACTGATCAGCTCGCGGGTCCGGCCGTGCAGCATGTCGCGGCGATGCCGAGGCCGAGGCTGAAGAAGGCCAGCTCGAGCTGGAACGGGCTCTGGACCCAGCCGATCGTCTTGGCCGCGTAGTCACCGAAGAACGAGTGCATGACGAAGTTGAGGATCTGGCCGATACCGACGGCGTAGAGCAGGTAGATGCTGAGGAAGATCCCGCTGACCTCGGCGGCGGTGCAGGGCCGGCGCAGCTGCCAGATCTGGATGGCCGCGATGATCAGGCCGAGGACGAAGATGCTGGTGAGGTAGTTGCCGATGATGGCGGAGAGAATGGTGGCGATCATTTCGTTGTCTTTTGCCAGTTAGTCGCTGGATTACTTGACGTATTCGTGCTCGCGGCTGGTCAAGCCGGCGGAGCTGTACGGGCTGAGCGCCTGGGCGCGGCGGCAGATGAGCTCGGCCTGGAAGGCGACCATGACGGCGATCATCAGCAGGACCTCGCCGAACCCGCCGTCGTCGCTGATGTGCAGGAAGTACGCGGCGGTGCCAATGGCGAACTTGGCCGCGACCAGGCCAATGGTGAGGACGGTGCCCTGGCTGTAGACCTTGCCTTCGGCGGCGGCCCACATCTTGGTCTTGCGGCCGCGCAGCAGGCCAACCCCGGCGCTGAGCGCTACGGACAGGACCAGCAGGCCCCAGGCGGCGGCGTTCTTGGGCACATAGATCCCGCCCACGATCAGCCCGACCACGGCTCGGGAACAGAACCGGCGCGCGGCCATGCGCTGGCCGAGTCGGCAGGAAACCACGGCCATCCTAGAAGAGGCGGCCCGCCGTCTTGGCGCGAAGCGCTACGAGCAGGCCTGGCGGGCGGGCGGCCGACTCACCCTGGCTGACATTGCCCGGCCGGCCTGTGGGTGCCGATAACTTTGTCGCAGCCTCTGACCTGGACGCTTGCGCGTGATGAGGGACAGCTAAGTTCGGCATCCGGCTGCGCGGACGGGCTGTTGCAGAATCGAATCCTCGCGAAAATGATCTCCACACAGCAGCCTTATCGCAGTCCTCGAGGCAGCTCCTCTCCACTTCTGCGGTAAGGAAGTGCCTTTAGATGGCAGCTGTCCCCATCGAGCGCTCGAAGCCCGGCATTCTGCAACAGCCCGCGGAAGCCGCGCAACCCGGCACTTTCAGTACTTCTGGTGTTTCGCAATTATGCGGCGGCGGCGTGCCATGCTGCCAGGACGGCTGTGATTTGGGCGGGTTCGGGATCAGCGGCGGAACCGCCGGAAATGCGGGCGCAGATCAGGGTGCGGCGGAGTTTGGTCAGCATGTCCTCAAAGTCGGCTCGGTCTTGGTGCGATACCAGGGCTCTGCCTGGCGGCGGGTGGCGATGCCGGATGAGTCGTGTCCGTGACGCGCGTACCAGATGATCACCAGGGTGTGGATCAGCAGGGCAAACGGGACGGTCCGCTGGACGGCGCGGCGGACCCGGGTGCGGGCCTCGCCGGCGCCCAGGACGTTGCGGGCATCGGCGAAGGCCTGCTCGATGGACCACCGGGCCGCGTACCGCTCGACCACGATGGTGGCCGGGGTGGCCAGGTCCGTGGTGATCAGGGCCAGCGTGGTGGCGGTGCCGCGGGCCAGGATGACCCGGACGGTGATCGTGTCCAGGCGGGACGTTGCGGAGCAGCACCACGCTGGTGTCGTGCTTGATAGGGCTCCACGCCGACCAGCGGGTCAGGCCGTGAATGGCGTTGCCGTGCTCGGGTCCGGTCAGGGCCAGCTGGTGTTCGACACCGCCGAACGTGTACCGCCCACCGTCGATCCGGTTCGGCCACGGTGCCAGCAGCTGGCCCGCGCCGCCGGGCGGCAGCTCGTCGGGTTCGTAGCCGGCGATCAAGGGCCGGTCGTCGTATAGTGCTTCGCCAACGGCCTGCCGGCCAGCATGGCCGCGGTCCTGGCGGCAACCCAGCGTCCGCTGGCCTTCAGCGCGGCAGCGGCGCCGTCCGGGGATCATCCCGCATGGCTCACGATCCCGTCCTGGTCAGTCATCGGCACGGCCGATCACGTGCTCCCCGAAGCTGAGCAGTTGTTAATATCTCAGCGTGCCAAGGCTCACATCACGCAGATCAACGCCGGGCACTTGTCGATGATCTCCAATCCGGGCACCGTCGCCGCGGTTTTAGCCGAAGCAGCCCGCGCCACCGGCTGAACCGCCCGGCCGTCAACGAGCGATACAAAAGATCGGCTCTCACATGCGCAGAATTCCTGCCAGCGAAGGAGAGTTAATGGTGCCTGCGACAGGCAGACGGGATGCAGACGCGGCGGAGTTCCGCGAGTTCATCGAGCGGTGTCATGACGCGCTCAGGCAGCACACCGGCGGCAACCCACGACCGTATCTTGACCTGTGGTCGCATGCTGACGACGTTTCGGTCATGGGCGGGGTGGGCGGTCACCGAATCGGTATTGACGAGGTATGCAAGCTGCCTTCGCGGGGAAGCCGAGATGTCTGTGCTCACTACGGTGACGGGTTTGCGGTGTCGGCGGGGTGGCCGCAGTCGGCCGGTGCGCGGCACGTGCGGCTCCCGGGAAAGGAGCATCCAGCCGCGGCGCGGCCGCCTAGTGTCTTCCGCAGGTCACGGCTTCCCGCTTGGCGCGTCACGCAAAATCCGTAAGTCGGTCTGGCTGACGAGGGCTGTTATCGTTCCGCGATCTGGACCCGACTTGAACCCCCATGGTCCTGATCTGCGGAAACAGCCTGTGCCTGACTCTGGCGAATACCTGCCCATGGCATATCCGCAGTTCAGAGACCTGTAATGTGTGTCCGAGGGGG
>CAWAFD010000047.1:0-29823 GCA_963781225.1 uncultured Actinomycetota bacterium | reverse complement strand
GGATGAGCTCGAGGAGCGCTCCGGCCGTGCCCTGGGCGCCCGCACCCGCGGCGAGCTGGCCACGCTGACCAGTGACCTGCCGCAGGAGGCGGGCCAGGCCGAGCCCGCGGCCGTCCCGGCGGGCCGCAAGCCCGTCCGCTGGCTGGTCGCCATCATGGGCGGCTCGCACCGGCGCGGCCGGTTCCGCGCCGTCGGCACCATCAACGCCCTGGCCATCATGGGTGGCGATGAGATCGACCTGCGCGATGCCGAGATCGAGGGTGGCGAGCTCACCCTGAACCTGTACTCGCTCATGGGCGGGGCCACCATCTATATCCCCGACAGCGTCGAGGTCGAGGTGGGCGGCTTCTCGCTGATGGGCGGGAACACCGAGATCGGCAGCCAGCACCGCACCCGCCCGGGCGCGCCGCTGATCCGGATCCAGGCCTACAACATGATGGGCGGCGCCACTATCTACCGGCTCCCACCGCAGGCCCGTGGGCTCGGCCTGAAGGAGGCCCGTCAGCTGTCCAAGGCCGCCGAGCGTGGCGAGCTGCCCGCGATCAGCTAGCCCAGCGCCCCGTTGGGCCGGCGCCCGCCAGCACGTCCCGCATGTACTCATCCTCGGTGGCATAGACGTGCGCCGACTTCACCGTCAACAGCAGCCGCCCAACCGGGCGGCCCAGCTCGGCGGCCACGTGCCGCTGCAGCGCGGCCAGCTCGACCAGGTTGGCGTAGCCCTTGGCGCCGAAGTCGATGCTGTGCGCGTAGACGACCAGCTCGACCGCGCCGCCCGGCAGCCAGAAGTCCAGCAGGCTGATGCACGGGATGTAGCTGGTGTCGGTACGCGGCTGGAATGTGGTGATCGCCGCCGACCGGCTGGCTGGATGCTCGCGCAGCCGGGCGATGACCCAGGCCACCTGGTCGCGGCCGGCGTGCTCGTAGTCGAAGAGCCGGGTCGCATAGCTGTCCGCCCCGCCCAGCGCGGTGACCTGAGCCGGGTCGGTGAAGTTGGCGTGCATCCAGGCCAGCCGCCCGGGATCGGCGTACCGGGCGATGATCTCATCGGCCGGGTCCGGGTGCGCCACGGCCAGCGTCACGTGCGCGATCTCCCGCACCGGCAGCTCGTCGTAGCGGCTGTCGACCCCGTCGGCCAGGATCCGCGCCGCCACGGCCAGCCACGCCGCCCCGATCGTCTCAGCCGCCAGGATCCGCGGCTCACCCGCGACCAGCTCCGTCGTCACCCCCGCATCGTACGCACCCCTGCCGTGCGCCGAGTGTGCCCCGGTCAGCAAATTCTGCATCAATAGCACCATTGCCACCGGCCGTGCCTGTATCAAGGGCGGGTTAACGGCATGAAAACCCGGTTTCATGCCGCGCTATCCGCCTGAAAGCGGCATTTCATCTCGTTTCGGGAGAGTCGCAGCGGGATAAGCGCAGCCCCGGCCTCGCATCGCACGCCCCGGAGGAAACAGCAAAATCAGCTGCCACACCCTATGTGGCATTCTGGACCACTGGGCCAGCATCGCGGTCGACGGCGGCCAGCGTTACCCGGCCGCCGCCGGTCGGCTGAGCACCGACAACCGAGCCCGCAACCGAGAGGAAGATGACATGTCGCTGAGCATGAGCCGTCCCGAGCGGGAGGAGTTCCTGGCTGGCGTGCACGTCGGGGTTCTGAGCGTGGCCGCCGGTGACGGGCGTGGCCCGCTTACGGTCCCGGTCTGGTACAGCTACCAGCCCGGCGGCGTGGTGAGCGTGATAGCGGGCGCCGACAGCCGCAAGGCCCAGGCCATCCGGGCGGCCGGGCGGTTCAGCCTGTGCGCCCAGAACGAGCGGCTGCCCTACCGGTACGTCACCGTGGAGGGCCCGGCCATCTTCGAGGAGGTCACCGAGGCCGAACGAGGCTCGGCGGCTCGCCGGTACCTGGGCGACGACCAGGGCGACGCCTGGATCTCGGCCAATCCGGGGCAGGGACAGATCGCGATCCGGATGACACCCGAGCGCTGGGGCAGCGCGGACTTCGGCCAGGCCTGACCGCACGGGGCGCGAAATCCGGTTGTCTGATCCGTGACGCCGACGAGACCATGTGGCATGGTCCTGGTGCGTGAGACGGTGATGGCGGACTGGCCGGCCCTGCGTGACATCCGGCTGGCCGCGCTGCGGGACGCCCCGGAGGCGTTCAGCTCGGCCTACGCCGACCAGGTCAGGTTCGGCCCGGAGCAATGGCAGCAGCGGATCGGCCGCGGCGGCACCTTCTTCGCTTTCGTGCCCGAGGCCGTCGGGACCGGACCCGCCGGGATGGCGGGTGGGTACCCGGAGGCTCCCGGCCTGGTCGAGCTGATCTCGATGTTCGTCCGGCCGCAGGCCCGTGGCCATGGGGCGGCTGAGGCGCTGGTCGACGCCGTGCTCGGCTGGGCCGTAGCCCGCGACGCCGCTTCGGTGCACCTGTGGGTGACCGAGACCAACAAGCCCGCCCGCGCCCTGTACGAGCGCTGCGGGTTCACCCCGACGGGTGAGCGCCAGCCGCTGCCGTCCCGGCCGGGCCTGGTCGAGATCGGCATGGCTCGCCTCGCTGTGACCGAGAGGTAGGGCGCCTTGGTCCTGGTGCGTGCGGCCACGGCCGCCGACTGGCAGGCTTTGCGTGACATCCGCCTGGATTCGCTGCGGGAGGCGCCGGACGCCTTCGCCGTCAGCTATGCCGAGGACGCCGCGGTCACCGAGGCGCAGTGGCGGGACCGGGCCGGCGGTCAGTGGACCATGTTCCTCGCCTTCGTCCCCGGGCTCAGCGTGGCCCATCCCGGGCAGGAGCAGCCCGCCGGGATGGCCGGCTGCTTCCCGGCTGAAGCGGGCTCGGTGCACCTGGTCGCCATGTTCGTCCGGCCGACGGCCCGCGGCCGGGGCGTCGGCGAGGCGCTGATCGAGGCCGTGCTCGGCTGGGCCCGCGACCACGGCGCCGCCTCGCTGGACCTGTGGGTGACCGAGGCCAACAAACCCGCCCGCCTGGCTGTACGAACGCTGCGGGTTCACCCCGACCGGCGCCCGCCAGCCGCTGCCCTCCAACCCGGCCCTGACCGAGATCGCCATGAGCCGGGTGCCATAATCCGGGCCCGTCAGGAGCCGAACTCGGCTCGCACCCCGAGCAGCCGGACCGGCCGGCGCCCGGTGAACCGCCCGAGTGCCTCGGCCGCCGCCTGCGCGATCGCCGGAGCCTGCGAGCTGGGCGCGGGCAGCTTCACCCCGTGCGTCTCGGTGACGAATGGCGCGTACCGCACCTTCACCACCACCCGGACCGCGGGCCGGGGCTCGGCGGCGAGGTCCACGGCCAGCAGGCCGGCGATCCGCGCCACCTCGGCCTGGACGCGTGACCAGTCGGCGATGTTCTGCTGGAAGGTCTCCTCCCGGCCGTGGCCGCGGGCGACGTAGGGCGAGTCGTCCACCTCGGCGTCGCCGCGGCCCCGGCCGAGCAGCACCAGCCACGGGCCGGTCATCGGGCCGAACTCGGCCGCCAGCGCGTCCGGGTCGGCCGCGGCCAGGTCGCTGACGGTGCCGATGCCCAGTGCGGCCAGCTTCTTCGCCGTCTTGGCCCCGATGCCCCACAGCGCGTCGGTGGGCCGGGCGCCGAGCACCTCGAACCAGGTCGCAGAGGTCAGCCGGAACACCCCGGCCGGCTTGCCGAATCCGGTGGCGATCTTGGCCTGCAGCTTGTTCTCACCGATCCCGACCGTACAGTCCAGCCGGGTCGCCGCCCGGACGTCCCGCTGCAAGGACCGCGCGAACCCTTCCGGGTCGTCGGTGCCGACGCCGAGGAAGGCCTCGTCCCAGCCCAGCACCTCCACCACCGCGCCGGTTTCCCGCAGCACGGTCATCACCGACTCCGAGACCTCCTCGTACGCTTCGCGGTCCACCGGCAGGAACACCGCGTCCGGCAGCCGCCGGGCCGCGGTTCGCAGCGGCAGGCCGGAGTGCACCCCGTGCTCGCGTGCCTCGTAGGAGGCGGTACTCACCACGCCGCGCTTGGTCGGGTCGCCGTCGCCGCCGACCACCACCGGCAGCCCGCGCAATTCGGGATGGCGGAGCACCTCGACCGCCGCGATGAACTGGTCGAGGTCCACATGCAGTACCCAGCGCCCCACGCCCCAGTAATACCCGGACTGACCAGCCCAAACGCCGATGCCCGCCATCCATGCAACACTGTATGGATAGAAAGGGAGATCGTCATGGCCGAAGGCACGACCGACCGCCTCGCCGTTCGGGTCCGCCAGATCGACCCGTCTGCGGACAACCGCGCCCTCAGCACGCTGGCCCGGGTCGACTACACCGACGCCTTCACCTTCGATCCCGGTATAGGCCCGGCACGGGACCGGACCCCCGAGCAGTGGGCCCGCGCCGTCATCGAGGGTGCTCCCGCATCCATGCGCCGCCAGCTCCGGCGCGGGTGGCAGCTGCTGGGCTTGCGGCTCGGCCCGGCCAGCTCCGCTCAGCGGGTGCTCGGCTGGGAGATCCGGCGCAGCACCCCGGAGTTCGTCCTGCTCGGCGCTGGCTCACGCATCGGCATGCCCGGTGAGCTGCTGTTCCGGCGTGGCCAGGACGGCGTGGCGTTCGCCACCTTCGTGCAGCAGCGCAATCCGCTCGCTCGCCTCCTGTGGGCCGCGGTCACGCCCGCTCACCAGCGCATCGTCCGGTCCCTGCTGACCCGTGCCACCACCCGAGACAGCTAGCCGCCGGGCGCCGCGACGCTGGGCCTGCCGCCGAGCACGCTTCCGGCGCCCGTTCGGTCTTAATGCTTTGATCCCGGCGGATTCCGGCGGAACAATGACGTGTGCTGCTCACCATCACCACCACCTGTACGCCCGCCACCGACCTGGGGTACCTGCTGCACAAGCACCCGGACCGGCTGCAGTCGTTCGACGTGGCGGCAGGCCGGGCGCATGTGTTCTACCCCGAGGCCACCCCGGACCGGTGCACCGCCGCCCTGCTCCTCGAGATCGACCCGATCGCGCTGGTCCGCGGCCCGAAGAACGGGAACGGGGCGCCACACGCCAAGCCCGGTGAGGCCGAACTCGCCCAGTATGTCAACGACCGCCCTTACGCCGCATCCAGCATGCTCGCGGTGGCCCTCAAGGATGCCTTCCGCACGGCGCTGACCGGCCGCTGCGACGCCCGCCCGGAGCTGGCCGCGACCCCCATCCCGCTCGAAATCCACGTGCCCGCCCTGCGCTGCCGGGGTGGCGGCGCAGAAGGGGGCGGTGGCCTGGCCGCGGCCGTCTTCGCGCCGCTCGGCTGGGAGGTCGACGCCCGACCCCAGCCGCTGGAGCCTGCCGAGTGGGGCGACTCGCCGTACATCGACTTGGTCCTGACCGGGGAATTGCGGCTCGCCGACGCGCTGAACCACCTGTATGTCCTGCTGCCCGTGCTGGACGACGCCAAGCATTACTGGGTGTCCACCGAGGAGGTGGACAAGCTGGTCCGGGCGGGCGGCGACTGGCTGGCCGGACATCCGCGCAAGGACCTCATCACCGGCCGGTACCTGCGCCACCGGCGCGCCCTGACCCGGTCCGCGCTGGTCCGCCTGGCCGAGGCCGACGACACCGCACCCGAAGAACTCGACAACGCCGTGCCGGAGGCACCCGACTACGCCGTGCCGGAGGCACCCGACAACGCCGTGCCGGAACGCGATAGCCGCGGCCCGGAAAGAACCAGCCTGGCCGCCCAGCGCCGGGAGGCCATCCTGACCGTGCTGCGCGAGCGCGGCGCCCGGCGGGTCGGCGACCTGGGCTGCGGCTCCGGTGTCCTGGTCCGCGATCTGCTGGCCGAACGCGGCATCGACCACATCATCGCGGTGGACGTCTCGTCACGGGCGCTGCAGCTGGCCGCGCGGGACCTGCGCCTGGAACAGATGCCGGACCGCCAGCGCGAGCGGCTGAGGCTGGCCCAGTCCTCGCTCACCTACCGCGACGACCGGCTGGCCGGCCTGGACGCCGCCGTGCTCATGGAGGTCATCGAGCATCTCGACCCGGACCGGCTGCCCGCCCTGGAACGGGTCGTGTTCGGCTACGCGACCCCCGCCACGGTCGTGATCACCACGCCAAACGCCGAGTACAACCCGCAGTTCGCCGGGCTGGCGGCCGGGGCCATGCGGCACCGGGACCACCGGTTCGAGTGGACCCGCGCGCAGTTCCGGGACTGGGCCGGGCGGGTCGCCGCCGCGCATGGCTACCGGGTCGCGTTCCGCCCGGTCGGCCCGGAGCACCCCGACGCGGGCCCGCCCACCCAGCTGGCGGTCTTCGACCGCGAGGACTCCACGGCTGCCGGCCAGATGCTGGCCCGGGGACGGCGCGATGACCGAGCTGACCATCCCCGAACTGAGCCTGGTCGTCCTGGTCGGCGTCACCGGGTCGGGCAAGTCCACGTTCGCCCGCGCCCACTTCAAGCCGACCGAGGTCGTCTCCTCCGACTTCTGCCGCGGCCTGGTCGCTGACGACGAGAACGACCAGGCCGCCACCCCGGCCGCGTTCGCCGTGCTGCGCTACATCGCCGGCCAGCGGCTGGCCGGCGGCTGGCTGACCGTGATCGACGCCACCAGCACCAAGCCCGAGGACCGGCGCGACCTGGTCATGCTGGCCCGCGAGCACGATGTGCTGCCGGTGGCCATCGTGCTGGACCTGCCGGAGAAGCTGTGCGCCGAGCGGAACGCGGCCCGGCCCGATCGCGACTTCGGCGCGCACGTGATCCGCCGCCAGCGCGGCCAGCTCCGCCGCGGCCTGCGGAACCTGCGCCGCGAGGGGTTCCGCGCGGTGCACGTGCTGACCACCACCGACGAGGCCGAGGCGGTCACCATCACCCGTACGCCGCTGTTCAGCGACCTGCGGCACGAGACCGGGCCGTTCGACGTGATCGGCGACGTGCACGGCTGCCTGGCCGAGCTCGAGCTGCTGCTGGCCGAGCTCGGCTACCAGATCGGCAAAGACGCCGCGGGCCGTCCGCCGGCGCTCGCCACCCGGCCGGCCGGCGCGCCGTGTTCCTCGGCGACCTGGTCGACCGGGGACCGGACACGCCCGGGGTGCTGCGCCTGGTCATGGGCATGGCCGCGGCCGGGTCCGCGCTCTGCGTGGCCGGCAACCACGAGGCCAAGCTGCTGCGGGCCCTGCGCGGGGCGAACGTCCAGCGCAGCCACGGCCTGGACGCCTCGCTGGAGCAGCTGGCGGCCGAGACGCCGGAGTTCCGCGCCGAGGCCGAGCAGTTCATCGACGGCCTGATCAGCCACTACGTGCTGGACGGCGGCAACCTGGTGGTGGCTCACGCCGGCCTGATCGAGCGCTACCACGGCCGCGCCTCCGGCCGGGTCCGCGAGTTCTGCCTGTACGGGCAGACCACCGGCGAGACCGACTCCTACGGCCTGCCGGTGCGCTACCCCTGGGCCGCGGAGTACCGCGGCCGGGCCACGGTGCTCTACGGGCACACCCCGGTACCGGCCCCGGAATGGGTGAACAACACGCTGTGCCTGGACACCGGGTGCGTGTTCGGTGGCCGCCTCACGGCGCTGAAATATCCCGAACGGGCTGTGGTATCTGTTCCCGCCGCCCGCGAGTACCATCCGGCAGCACGCCCGTTCCCGGTAACCGCGCCGGCGGGGACGGGCCGCCGCGAGCCTGACGTCCTCGACATCAGTGACGTGTCCGGCTCGCGCGTGATCGAGACCGGCTACCTGCCCCGGGTGGGTGTGCGTGACGCGCACGCCGCGGCCGCGCTGGAAGTGATGAGCCGTTTCGCGGTCGACCCACGCTGGCTGCTGTACCTGCCGCCCACCATGAGCCCTGTAGCGACCGCCCGCCGCGACGGCCTGCTCGAACATCCCGGCCAGGCCTTCGACGCCTTCCGCGCCGACGGGGTGGCCGAGGTGCTGTGCGAGGAGAAGCACATGGGCTCGCGCGCGGTGCTGCTGGTGGGACGCTCGCCGCAGGCGCTGGCGGACCGCTTCGGTGTCCCGCCGGCCCGGGCGCGGTCTGGACCAGGACGGGCCGGCCGTTCTTCCCCAACGAGCCCGGTGGACTGGCGCCCGGTGGCTTGGCGCCCGGTGGATCGCTGGCCGCCGTGCTCGCCGGGCAGGTGCGGGCCGCGGCCGAACAGGCCGGGCTGTTCGGCGAGCTCGGCACCTCATGGCTGCTGCTGGACGCCGAGCTGCTGCCGTGGAACGTCAAGGCGGGCTCGCTGCTGCGCGACCAGTACGCCGCCGTGGGCGCGGCCGCCCGGGCCGCGCTGCCCGCCGCGGTGTCGGCCCTAGCCAGGCCCAGGCCCGGGACCTGCCCGGCGCCGCGGACCAGGTCGGGGAACTGCTGGACCGCACCCGGTCCCGGCTGGCCAACGCCGAGGCGTTCACCGCGGCTTACCTGCGCTACTGCTGGCGCACCGATGGCCTGGCCGGGGTACGCCTGGCCCCGTTCCAGCTACTGGCATCCGAAGGCGCCGTCTACCACGAGCGACCGCACGCCTGGCACCTGGACGTCGCCGACCGGCTCGCGGCAGCCCAGCCCGCCGGGGACGCGGGCGCGGCCGGTCCCGGCCTGATCACCGGTACCCGCCGGCTGGCCGTCGATACCGGCGACGCGGAGTCGGTGGCCGCGGCCGTGCGCTGGTGGGAGGAGCTGACCGGTGCCGGGGGAGAGGGCATGGTGGTCAAGCCGGCCGCCAACCTGACCCGGGGCCACGGTGCTGGCAGCGGTGGGGGTCTGGTCCAGCCCGGCCTGAAGGTCCGCGGCCGGGAGTACCTGCGCATCATCTACGGCCCGGACTACACCGAACCGGCCCACCTGGACCGGCTCCGCCAGCGCGGCCTGTCCCACAAGCGCTCGCTGGCGCTGCGTGAGTATGCCCTGGGTCTTGAGGCCCTGGATCGGGTGGCCCGCGGCGACCCGCTGTGGCGCGTGCACGAGTGCGTCTTCGCCGTCCTGGCCCTCGAATCCGAACCCGTGGACCCCCGGCTGTAGTGCTGGGCCAGGCACCTCGTTGGCAGGTTCGGGCCCACGGAGTTAGCCTTGAGTAGGAATCTGAACAATGAGCTGTTGGGTCCAGACCCTGCCCCGGCCGCGGTAGCGGAAATGGGTGCGGGTGGTGGGTGTGGAGGTTAGCTCCAGCGCAGGCGACGGCCATGTCATCGTGGCCATACGCGGAGAACTGGACTACACGGGCTCGGCGGATACCGAGGCGGCCGTCGCCGTGCTGCTGGTCGCGTCTCAGCGCCACGTGCTGCGGCTACTGGCGCTGACGGGCAGGTCTGACGCGTGCAGCGTTGATGTCAGCGTGGGAGCCGCTGTCGCTCGCGTTGCCGGCTGCCCCGCGCGGTACGCTGAGGGCCGGCAAGCGGTGAGCACTGCGTGCCCTGGGAGGGCAGCGCACGTGCATACTGGTACCAGATGACCGTGGCCGAGGCCGCGGCTCCCCGGGCAGGCGGTCATGTTTCCCCCCGGTGCGTTTCCCCCCGGTGCGCGAAGTCCCTGGCGAGCGTGGCGCCGCGGCTGAGGCACTGATGACTGACAGCCGCGCCGTGGCCGTGTGGAGCCGGGTGGCCGTCCATGCCGCCGCACATGACCGGCCTGTGTCGCTGGCTGACATCTGCGCGGTGGCTGTCCAGGCTGCTCAGGCCGACGGGGCGTGGCTAGCGGCGGTGCGCAGCGGCGAGCCGGATTTCCTGATGTGCGCGACGGACCTGATAAGCGAGCAGCTGGCTGAGCTCCAGCTGACCTTGGGCGAGGGCCCGTGCCATGACGTGCTGGCATCGGCCGCGCCCGTTCTTGCCGCTGATCTAGATGATGAGGATTATGGCGCCCGGTGGGCCGGGTTCACCCCGGAGGCACGCCAGCTCGGCGCCGGGGCGGTTTTCGCGTTCCCGCTGATCGTCGGGGCGGTCCGTGCCGGCGTGATGGGCCTGTATCGCGGCGGGGCAGGGTCGCTGACCGACGGCCAGCTCGGTGACCTGCTTATTCTCGCCGACGCGGCCACCGTGATGCTGCTCGGGACCGGGAACGGCTTCGACGGGGTCGACGATGGTGCAGGGCTGGACGGGCAGGCTCCAGACCTGGCGCTGCACCGCGCCGAGATAGATCAGGCTACGGGGATGCTGTCAGTGCAGCTTAGTGTCCCGGCTGGCGAGGCTTTCGCCCGGCTTAGGGCTTACGCTTACTCACAGGACCGGCGTCTGGCGGACGTGGCCGGCGACGTCGTCGCCCGGCGGCTGAGGCTGCATCGCGATCCGGGTCAGGATGGCGGCCCGTGAGATGTCCGCGCCTATTCCCCTGTACACCCGCGCTACCGCCAGCTTCCGGCCATCTACGAGAGGGCGATCCAGATGGACACTGACCTGCTATCGGACACCTTCGTCGAACTGGCCGACACGATGGTCGCCGACTTCGATGTTATCGATTTCCTGCACCTGCTGACGGACCGGAGCGTCGCGCTGCTGGCCGCGTCCGCGGCCGGGGTCTTGCTGGCTGACCCGCGCGGCGAGCTGCGGGTAGCCGCGGCCTCCAGTGAGGTAGTGGAGCTGGTGGAGCTGTTCCAGCTGCAGAACGATCAGGGGCCCTGCCTTGATTGCTTTCGTACCGGCCGGGCCGTTTCCGTCTCTGATCTCACTGTCGACGCCCAGCGGTGGCCCCGGTTCGCCGCGGCCGCGGTGGGCTCGGGATTCCAGACCGTGCAGGCCCTCCCGATGAAGCTGCGCGACCAGGTCATCGGCGCGCTGAACCTGTTCGGCACCGAGCCGGGCCTGTTCCGCCCGGCGGACTTGCGTATCGGCCAGGCACTGGCCGATGTAGCGACCATCGGCCTGCTGCACGCGCAGAACGTACGCCGCAGTGAAACCGTCGCCGAGCAGCTCCAGGCCGCCCTGAACAGCCGGGTCGCGATCGAGCAGGCCAAGGGTAAGCTCGCCGAGCGGCTCGGCATCGATATGGACGGCGCCTTCAAGCTGCTCCGTGACTATGCCAGGAATAGCAACCAGCTCCTCACCGACGTCGCCCGCGACTTCGTCATTTCCGGCTCCGCGGATTTCCCGCCCCAGCGCAGTCGCCAGCCCAGCTAGCACCTCGGCCGGTTCCTTCGGCCTCCACTCTCCGGGACCGATTCGATCGCTTTTGGCCCTGCACTAACACCTCTCCGCTAGCGTTCAACCTTGCCACGTGGAGCAATCTCGCCCGGCCTGGGGGAAATGAGGCACCGTGACACGGCTGCAACGCCATGCCCGGATTACCGCGCTCAGCTCGATTGTCCTGAGCCTCGCGATCCTGGTCGGCATCGGGGCGGCGGGCCCCTCCGCCGGGGTGGTCAGTGTCCGCCGGGATGGTGCGTGGCCGCCGTGGTTTGTGCAGCTCCATCTTCCCGACCTGGCCGTGACGGCCGCGATGTGGGCGGCGCTACTGCTCGGCGTGGCCGGCGTCGCGGCGGGTCTGCTCGCGGTCCGGTGGGGCTGGTCCCCGCGTTACCGCTGGCTGATCGCGGGTGCCCTCGTGGCTGCCGCCGCCCTCGCGGTGGTGCCGGCCATCGGGTCTACAGACATGCTGGACTACGCGGCGTACGGCCGTATCGCGGCCCTGGGCCACAGCCCGTACCTGATGACGCCGGGCCAGTTGCGGCGCCTCGGTGATCCGGTGGGACAGTATGCACCGCACGTCTGGCAAAACATCCCCTCGGTGTACGGCCCGCTGGCCACCGGGGCCCAGTGGGCGGCCTCGGAACTGGGCGGTCGCTCGGCGGCGCTGACCGTCTTCTGGCTGAAGCTGTGGAACGCCCTGGCGTTCACCGTGATTGTGGCGGTCCTGGACCAGCTGACCCGGACGCGGCCCGCGATGCGGGCCCGGGCGCACCTGCTGTGGTCGGTCAACCCCCTGATGCTGTGGGCCGTGATGGCAGGCGGCCACGTCGACGGGCTCGCTGTGGCGCTCGCCGTCCTGGCACTGGCCGCTCTGGGTCCTGGCGCCGTGCTAGCCCGCGACCCCGACCACGTCGGGACCAGCCTTATCGGCACTGGGCGTATCGGGACCGGGCGGGCCCTGGCGGCCGGGCTGCTGCTCGGCGCCGCCGTCGCGGTCAAGGCGCCGTTCGTGCTGTTCGGCCTCGGCCTGGCCTGGGTCGCGCGGCGGTCGCCGCGGGCGCTGGCGGCCGCGGCCGCGGGCGGCGCGGCCGCGCTGGCCGGGGCGTACCTGGCGGCCGGGCGAAGCGCGGTGACGGCCGTCCTTCAGCGCGGCTATGGCGTGGCCGGTGACAACATCTGGCAGGCGATCTACCGTCCGCTGGGCTACCACCGGCCCATCTTGCACCTGACGTTGTTCGCGGCGCTGGCGGTCGGGCTCCTGGCCGTGCTGCTCGTCCTGCGTCCGCCGCCCGGCGCGCGGGACCTGCCGGTGATCTGGCCCGCCGCCGCCCTCATCCTGGCGTGGACCTTCACCTCGCCGCTGCAGCGGCCGTGGTTCGACGTCATGATCTACGTGCCGCTGGTGTTCCTTCCGCCGTCCCGGCTCGACTGGGTGGTTCTGGGCCGCAGCCTGGCCACCGGCGTCGCCTATATCCCGGGCGTCGTCCTGCACCTGCATCCCGCCTGGCTGCAATCGGGCTTTATCACGGTCATCACCTGGGTGGCGCCAGATGGCCGGCTGCTTGCCCTGGCGGCCCTCGTTGTGCTCTGCCTCACCGGCGCCTGGACCAGCACACGGCCGGAACACGAACCCCTGGCCGGCCACCAGCTCTCGCCATCCAGTCTGAGTCAGCTCATCCACGACGGTTCCGGACGCTACGTCCCGCTCACGCGCGATCAGCTCGCGGGGCGGCCAGCTCGCCAGGCATAGCCGTGAACCTGAAGCCACGGGCAGGCCGAGGTTTACCGGCAAAGTGCCTGGGCAGCACGCGATCCGCGGAGCACTGGTACCCCCGGAGCTGGCCCGATGAGGCCGCCGCCCGTAGTGGTGATCTGCAGAACAGCCCGGACCGTGAGCCGGGCCCGGCCACCACCGCGCAGGCGGACCCCATTCGAGCAGGAGAACCGTGCCTTCATCATCTCAAGGTCAGTCGACATCGCCCGCCGCCGCCGGTTTTCATAACCCGCAGCACGACCCGCTCGCCGACCTGTCCGCCCAGGGCGTGGCGGTGTGGCTGGACGACCTTTCCCGTGAGCTGCTGGACAGCGGCAGGCTGGAGGAGCTGATCGCCGACCGCCACGTCGTCGGCATTACCACCAACCCGACCATCTTCGCGTCGGCCCTGTCCCATGGTGACCGGTACGACAAGCAGCTGGCCGAGCTCGCCAGCCGCGACACCGACGTTGACGCCGCGGTCCTGGCCATCACCACCGACGACGTCCGGGCCGCCTGCGATGTGCTGGCTCCGGTATACGGCCGGACCGGCGGCCTGGACGGGCGTGTCTCGATCGAAGTCGACCCGCGGCTCTCCCGCGACCCGGTCGCGACCGTCGAGATGGCGCGGGTGCTGTGGAACACAGTGGACCGGGACAACCTGTTCATCAAGATCCCCGCCACGCAGGAAGCCCTGAGCGCGATCACCCAGGTGATCAGCGAAGGCATCAGCGTCAACGTCACCCTCATCTTCTCCCTGGACCGGTACCGGGAGGTCATGGACGCCTATCTGAGCGGCCTCGAACAGGCCAGCGCGGCAGGCCTGGATCTTACCGGCATCCGGTCGGTGGCTTCCTTCTTCATTTCCCGTGTCGACACCGAGGTAGACGGCCGCCTCGACCGTATCGGCGGCAATGCAGCGGCCGGCCTGAAAGGCCAGGCCGCCGTGGCCAATGCCCGTCTTGCTTACCGGGCGTTCGAAGAGGTCTTTGCCACGGCGCGCTGGCAGCGGCTGGCTGACCTCGGCGGACTGGTACAGCGGCCGCTGTGGGCTTCCACCGGCGTCAAGGACCCCGCCTACCCGGACACCATGTACGTGACCGACCTGGTGGCGCCCAGCACCGTCAACACCATGCCGGGCACCACCCTGGAAGCGTTCGCCGATCACGGTAGCGTCGAAGGCGACACGATCAGCGGCCATTTTGCAGATGCCGCCCGGATCCTTGGCGATATAGCCGAGGTCGGCGTCGACTTCGGCGAAGTCGCCGTCCAGCTAGAGCGTGAGGGCCTGGCCAAGTTCGAGAGCAGCTGGGACGAGCTCAGCACCACCGTTTCCCGCGAACTGCGCCAAGAGGACGCCGCCCGTGGTGCAGAGGCACCAGGGCGCTAGCGAGACGGATCCCCCAACGACGACCTGCCTGTTTCTTCCACCGCCAGCGCCGCGCTTCTGCCCACGGCCGACCCGTGGCAGCACATCGTGGACCAGAGCCACCGGCAAACAGGCGGTAATTGTCCGCGCTGTTTATCGCGGCGCTGCCACCCGCCATTGACCTGCGGCTATTGGCGCGGAAGTGCATGACGTGCAGAAACGGCCGAGGCCGTTCTCCTTGGTGCCTTTCTGGAAACCGCCGAACAGCAAGGAGAGCACAATAAGCACCACGATCAGCAGCACGACCCACAGCAAGCAGCCGCCGGCCCGTGAACGGGGCCAGCGCCGGCGCCGCGGGCGTTCGTAGCCTCGGGGCCGGTTGAACATGGACCTGGACATACAGCTGTGTATTCCCAGGCACGGCGCGATATGCCGTCCCCGCCGAATTATCTGATCCGCCTCGGGTAGCCATACCTCTTGTGAAGCTCGCCAGACCCGAAGCCCATCGCCCGGAAACGGTGCGTGACGTAAGGAAGACAATGGCGCGCCTGCCGAGAGTGGGGTCGCTGGCCGGGATTGTGGGGGCAATTGCGGCCGTTCTTGTGCTGATTGTTGTGTTGTCCGCGGTGCATCTGCTGCCGCAACTGCGCAACCCGTTCGCGCAGACCACCACGGTCCGCAGCGAGCCGGTCATCCTGAAGTCGATCACCCAGCTGAGCCGGTACGAGGCGGCCAGCGGCTCGTTCGAGGTGGTGGTCGACATCAGCAAGAAGACCTCGCTGCTGCCCTCGTTCCTGGCCGGCAGCGAGACGCTGTTCGTGGGAGAGGGCACCGACATCGCCTACGTGGATTTCTCGCAGCTCAAGGGCCAGGCCATCAAGATGAACGCGGACCGCACCTCGGTCACCGTCACGCTGCCCAAGGCCGACCTCGAGCCGGCCGTGCTCAACCCGTCGCAGTCCTACGTCTTCGCCGAGCAGCAGGGGTTGTTCAACCGGGTCGGCAACTTCTTCTCCGGCAACCCGAACAGCCAGCAGCAGGTCTATATCCTGGCCCAGCAGAAGATCCAGACCGCGGCCAGGCAGAGCCCGTTGCTGAACGAGGCGCAGAAGAACACCCAGAACATGCTGGACGGCATGCTCACCTCGCTCGGATTCTCCCACGTCACTGCAATGCCGGTGAGTTAAGGCGTTTGCGCTGGTGAGGATGCTTTCCGGGTGACTCGGATCTTGTGCGTGACCTGGCTGGGTGGCCTTTCGTGGCCTCGTTTCATTGGCGGGAAGTTGTTTTTCGGTTGTTTCCTGACGCGTTCGTATTGGCGGTTCCGCCTGCGGGGCAGGATGTCGCCGAGCAGATCGCCGATGGCCTGACGGCGTGCCAGTTCCAGGCTGCGCGCGGTGATGATGGCGTGGCTGGCGGCGTGGTCGCGGGCGACCCGGACAGTTACTGTGAAGGAGATCCGGTCAGGATCGATGCCGGCCTGCCGCGCGGCTTCGGCTCCCAGAGCGCATAGCGCCTGGTAGACGGTGAGGAACGCGAACAGTTCCTGGCAGGCCAGTTCGGGTGAGCGGGAGCGCAGGATGAACGCGGCGCCGCGGAGCCTGGTCTTCAGCTCGGCATAGCCGTTCTCGCTTTCCCACCGCTCGTGGTAGAGAGCGGCGAGCTCGGCGGCCGGCGCCCGCTGGTGATCTAGCAGGGTGGTGGCCAGGCGGAACAGCTCGATCCTGGTGGTGCCGTCAGCGGCGCGGACGGTGACCGTGTACTCGATGATCCGGACGACGTGGCCCTCGGGCAGCCCAGGTGGGGTCCGTCCGGCGGCGCGGGCCTGACCGAGACGAACGTTCTCCGCCGGTGTCGGCATGACCGACAGGAACGACCCGTCCGGCAGCACCGTCAACGGCGGGAACACCAGGTTCTTCTTGATCCGCCAGGCCAGGTCAGCACCAGTCCCGGCGGCCAGCCCCCACAGCTCCCAGCCGGCGAAGTTACGGTCGGCCAGCAGCAGCATCCCGGGACCGAGTGCATGCAGCAGGCGCCGGGCGAGTTTCTGCTCGCTCGCCCGGGCCACGCCGTCGAAGACGGCGCCGACCAGGGCATGGGTGCCGCACTCGATCAGGGCCAGGAGCCGCAGCTGCGGGCCGCCGCCCTGAACCCCGCCGAACGCCACGGCGTTAGCCGGGGTATCAGCTGCGTCTATCCCGGTCCCGTCCCAGGCCACCAGCCGCAGCCCGAACGCGAAGGCACCCGGCGTCCCCGCCGCGGCCAGCGGCCCGCAGCACAGGCCGAACAGCAGCTCAAGAGGCTTGGCCCCCAGCCGCTGCCTGGCTCTGGTCAGCGCCGAACTGGTCGGCAGGCCCGCGCCGTCCAGGTGCCGCAGCCCGTTCGTGAGCCAGCGCATTACCGACCGGTATCCCGGTGGCCCCATGCTGTCCGCGCCGCTGAACAGGCACAATCCGAGCACGAAATACACCACCGTCCGGGCTGGCAGCAGCCGGCGCCGCTTCTCACGGCACCCGGCCAGCTCAATGACTTTATCGACCATGCCCGGGCTGATCTCCCCGGTCAGCACCCCCAGGCCGACCGGACACGGCTCGTCAAGGGAACGGTCATGAACTGGCACCCTCCGGCTGCCGCCGGTGATAAACGGCAGCACGGGCATGACACACTGAACAGGCAACGGAGTTCCTCGGCAGGCGAAATGCGATCTTGGTCGAACGCAGTCCTATCGGGAACTTCGTTGCATAAACGCCACGCCGCACCGGCCGTCACCCAATCGCGATACCAGCCCGGGCGGACAGCCCCTGCGCCCGGCACGCCTCCCCTCACCAGCGCAAACGCCTTAACTCACTGGCATTGCACGTCACTGTCACTTTCGGCGGGGCCCCAGCCAGCTGAGGTCCCGAGCCAGCGAAGACCCGTTTGCGTTAGAGCGCGCTCTAACTCATAGGCTCGTGGTCGTGACGACCTGGAGCATCGGCGAGGCGGCCGGCAAGAGCGGCCTTTCCCAGCACACGCTGCGCTGGTACGAGCGGATCGGCCTGCTGGGGCACATCGAGCGGGGCGGGGACGGCCGGCGCCGGTTCACCGAGGACAACCTGGACTGGCTGTCGCTGCTGACCAAGCTGCGCGCCACCGGGATGCCGGTCCGCGACATGCAGCGCTACGCCGAGCTGGTCAGGTCGGGCGCGGGCGAGGCGGAACGGATCGAGCTGCTGAAACGGCACCGCGAGGAGGTGCGGCGGGCCATGGCCAGCCAGCGCGAGTGCCTCAAGCTGCTCGACGACAAGATCGCCGTGTACTCCGACCGCATCGCCCTGCGGCAGACCACCGGATCCTGAAAATCGAGGAGTAGGTAACCACATGCGCACCACCAACCTCGACCAGCTCACCGTGTCCGCTCAGGGCCTGGGCTGCATGGGAATGAGCGAATGGTACGGGCCCACCGACTGGGACGAGTCGATCGCGACCATCAATCGCGCGCTGGACCTGGGCGTGACGTTCATCGACACCGCGGACGCCTACGGCGCGGGGCACAACGAGGTCCTGGTCGGCCGGGCCATCGCGCACCGGCGCGACGAGGTGCAGCTGGCGACGAAGTTCGGCATCGACCGCTCCGGCGGCGACGCGCACCGCGTCATCCGCGGCGAGCACGACTACGTCAAGCGGGCCTGCGAGAGCTCGCTGACCCGGCTCGGCGTCGACGTCATCGACCTGTACTACCTGCACCGGCCACCGCAGACAGCCGAGATCGAGGAGACCGTCGGCGCCATGGCCGAGCTGGTCGCCGAAGGCAAGGTTCGCTACCTGGGCCTGTCCGAGGTCAACCACGACCTGCTGCGCCGGGCCTACGCGGTGCACCCGATCAGCACAGTGCAGAGCGAGTACTCACTGTGGACCCGCGACGTCGAGACCGACGCCATCGACGCTATGCGCGAGCTCGGCGTCGGCTTCGTGCCCTACTCCCCGCTCGGCCGCGGGTTCCTGACCGGCACCGTGGACCTGAGCTCGCTGGACGCCAAGGACTTCCGCAGCCGCAACGCGCGGTTCACGGCCGAGGCGGCCAAGTCGAATCAGGCCATCGTGGACGCGGTCCGCTCGGTGGCCGACGCCAAGGTCGTGGCGCCGGCGCAGATCGCCCTGGCCTGGGTCTACGCCCAGCAGGAACGGCTCGGCGTCGGCATGGCCCCGATTCCCGGTACCAAGCGCGTCAAGTGGCTCGAGCAGAACGTGGCCGCCCTGGATATCACCCTCACCGCGGACGAGCTCGCCATCCTGGATCCGCTGGGCAGCCAGGTCGTCGGCGCCCGCTACTGAGGCGTCCCGGGGCAGCCGCATCTTCGCGAGCGCGGGATACAGCAGGACCGACAGCATGCCCGCGGCCACCAGAGCCGCCGCGTTCACCGGGCGCATCCTGCCCTCGGCTACCCCGATCGTGGTGATCACCACGATCAGGGGCAAGCCGGTGGCGGAGAACAGGGCCAGCGGGACCAGCTGACGCCGGGGCAGATCGCCGCGGTAGAGCAGCAGCACGGGCGTGCCGCGGACGACCAGGAACAGGACGAGGAACAGCGGGACCAGGCCCAGCGCCGCCGGGCTCGTGAGCAGGGCGTGCAGGTCGAACTGCATCCCGCTGACGACGAAGAAGACCGGCACCAGGAAACCGAACCCGATGGCCTCGAGCTTACCCTGGACGACCTCGGTGTCCTCCCCGCGGATGAACAGGCGGACCACGATGCCGGCCGCGAACGCCCCGAGCAGGACGTCGAGGCCGAGCTTGAAGGCAAGCAAGACCAGCCCGACGATGAACAGCATCGCCACCCGGATCGGCAGCTGAGCGCTGGAGTTCACGTGCTGGTGCAGGAAGCGGACCACCGCCGGGGGATGCGGGCGGGCCGCGAGCGCGGCCGCCGCGACCGCCGCGATGACGAACACGAGCAGCAGGGCGGACGTGATCTCGGGGTTGCGGCGGTTCAGGACCATCCCGACGACCAGGATGGGGGCGAACTCGCCGACGCTGCCGATCGCCATCAGCCGGGTCCCGAAGCGCCCCTCGGACAGGCCGGCGTCGCGCACGATCGGGAGCAGTGTCCCCAGCGCCGTGGTGGTGAGGGCCAGGCCGATCACTATCTCGTCGATGACCGTCCCGATCAGCACCAGCGTGGCGGCGATCGCCATGGCCAGGACCAGCGAGATGATCCATCCGCTGATCGCCAGCTGGAGCGGCCGTCCGCGGACCCGCGAGAGGTCGAGCTCGAGACCGGCCAGGAACATCAGGAACGACAGGCCCATTGAGGCCAGGCCGGAGATGACGCCGCTGGTGTGCGCCAGGCCCAGCACACTGGGCCCGATCACGATGCCCAGGACGATCTCCACGACCACGCCGGGAATCGCCAGCCGCCCCGTGCACTTCGCCAGGATGGGCGCGAGGACTGCCACGATCGCGATCAGGAGCAGCGTGCTGACAGCTCCCAGGCTCATGTCGGCCTCCTTCCGGTGCCGCTCGCAGCGATGCCATTCGCAGCCGGGACGGCGGGCCACCGCCGAGGCGATGCGCCGCCGTCCCGGGAGCCGCGCCGCCTCGTTACGACGCGGGCTCCATCGGCTTGTTCTCCGACGCGGGCTCCACCGGCTTGTTCTCCAGAGCTCCACCGGCTGTTCAGAGCCGGGGCTGGCTTCATGAACTTGCCGACGACCGGCAGCTCGGATACGGCCTCGGCCCGGGCGATGGCCAGGCCGGCCCTCGCCAGGTGGGTGCGGTCGTCTGCGACCGAGTAACGCGGCCGCCACTCCGGGTCGTACTTCTTGTTGAAGGTCCACAGCGACTCGATCTGCATGCTGTCGCTGAAGTGGTGCAGCAGCGCCTTCTCCGCCGACTGCCACCGCCCCTCGCCGGTCTCCCCGGCGACCACGGCGCGCATCACGGCGAAGTTGAGACCAAGGCCGTTCAGGCCCTGCTCGGCCATCCAGTTGATCGTCCCGATGATCACGAAGTCCGTCAGCCCGTTCGGGGCGTCGGGGTTGCTCGTGCGCCGCATCAGGTCCAGCGAGTACCCGTTGACCTGGCTGGCGGGGATGTACTGGTTGAACGCCACCGGCTTGCCCTTGGGGTCGAGGCACACGGCCAGCAGGAGCTCGGGGTCACGCTCGTCGAACAGCCGGCTCAGCGTCATCGAGTAGCCGCGCTCGGCCCCGCCCTGGCGGGTCTCGGTCGCGAGCTCCTCGAGCTGCCTGCGCAGGTCGGCGCCTGTCTCGAGGGCACGCATGACCTCGACCCGGTAGCCGGCCTTGGACACCCGGTTGTAGGCGCCCCGCAGCGACTTCATCGCCTTGCCCTTGAGCGAGAACGTCTGGCAGTCGACGATGGCCTCGTCACCGATGTACATCCCGGTCAGGCCGGCGGCCTGGTAGATGGGCAGCCACGACGAGGAGGCGCCCAGGATGCCGATGTACCAGCCGTTGCTGTCCGCCAGGTCCATCGCGTCGGTCCAGGCGTCGGTCCGCTCGTTGACCGGCCCGATCGGGTCCGGGGACACGAGCATGATGCGGTTGATGACCGAGTAGGCGATCAGTGTGTTGCCGGAGAACAGCCACGACTTGTCGTCCCGGAGGGCGAAGTAGTCCAGGGTGTCCCCGCCGTAGGTGGCGATGATCTCCTTGGCCCGCTGGAACGCCTTGACCCGCTCCTCGCCGGTCCGCCGCTGCTCGCGGCCGGGCAGGGCCGTGGCCAGGACGAGCAGCACCACGAGGGTGATCACGGCGATGACGACGTCGCGGGTCTCGCGCGCGCCGATGAACGCGGTGTCGATCACGGTGGCCACGATGACCACCGCCAGAGCGGACATGATGGCCCAGCCGATGAAGCGGCGCATGCCCGCCGGGCTGACCCGGAAGTGGCGGTGCTCGAACACCAGCCACAGGCCGGCCAGGGCGGCGATGCCCGTGCCCTGCCAGCCTCCGCGCCCGTCGATCCGGCTCGCGATGCTGACCAGCAGGATGACCAGAGCCGCCAGCCACGCGCGGCGGTAGCCGTGCCGCACGCCGCGGCCCACGCCCGCCAGGGCCAGGCCGCCGATCACGGCGGTGACGCCGCTGGTGTCGTGCAGGGCGAAGGGCAGCCACGCCCCCACCGGGCGGATCCAGTGGATCGGGTAGAGGAAGGCGAACAGGACGTTCAGCAGCCCGCCGATGAGCAGGCCGAACGCGGCCACCCGGCGGATCCGGCGGCGCCGGACCCAGGGCGCCAGGGCCCGCTGGTCGACCGGCCAGGTGGCCCCGTCGGGGAGCTTGCCGACGACCTCGAGCTTCGCCGGGCGCGCCTTCTCTGGCGCCAGGACCAGCCGCTCCAGCGGAGCAGGCTCGCCGATCGGCTCTTCGGACAGCGACAGCGAAGCCACCACATCATGCTCGGCCCGCAGCTCGATCAAGGACCGCCGCCGGACCGCCAGGAACGGCGTCGGCAGCCCGAACCGGGCCCGGCGGGCCCGGACGACCTCGGTCGCGCAGCCGGTGTTGGCGTAGAAGCCGTTGCCGACCTGCGAGATCTCGGGCTCGTGGGTGTGCCCGGTGACCAGGCCGGCGTACCCGGCCTCGATCAGCCGGGCCGCCTCGGCCCGGGCCGCCGAGTTGTGGGCGGCCGCGTCACCTCGTTCGCTGACCGAGGCGTCGGCCAGCGCGCGGTTGACCCTAAGCATGGTGGCGATACCGGTCACCGCGGCGATCAGCGCGATCGCGACGATCAAGATGCCGAACACGATCAGCCACCGCTCGGCGTGGTGGTTCAGCAGCGGCTTGACCCCAGGGACGAAGGTCAGGAACCGCAGTATCAGGGCGGCCGCGAACGGCACCACCAGCCACCACAGCCATCCCGCGACCATCCGGTACAGCAGGCGAGATCCCAGGAAAGCGGCGGGATCACCGTTGCACCACCGGACCCCCTCCAGCAGCGAACCGGGGCGGTCGCGGGTCGCGAGCTTGGGCAGCACCTGCCGCACGACGTGGTGACCGAGCGGCGTGTCCACCGGGGATCGGGGGTCGTCGAACGCGTTGTACTGGTCGAACTGGTGGCCGTGCATTACCCGGACGAGCTTGTTGCCCTCGCCGGTTGCCACCTCCAGGTCGCAGGCCAGTCCCACTTCGGTCACGCCGAGGCGGTCGCGGAGCACCGCGAGCGATTCGACGTGCCAGGCGAGCTGCCCGTCGTGGTTCCCCGGAGTCACCACCACGCGGTGGCTGCCGTCAGTGGCGAAACGCTTGACCGCCTCGGTGAACTGCGGGTGGGAGTCCAGGATCCCGGCCATGTCCGGGGCCGCGGCCAGCATCTCGAACCCGTCCCCGGCGATGATGAGCATCCCGGGCTCGGTGAAACCGTTCAGGAGGTCGGCCAGGTCGGTGGCGGCCTGGGTGGAGACCTCGGTCGCGACCGGCGGGAGATGGAGGTCGCTGACCACTACCACCCGGCTGCCTTGCGCCAGCGGGAGCCGGATGAGGTCGGGAACGAACACGGTAGCAGTCTCATCGGCACCGTCCGCGGCGTCGTCTGCCGCGTCGTCTGGGATGTCATCGGCGTCTGTGATCCGGTCGTCGTCCGGATGGCCGGTCTCGTAGATCGTGGTCATCACAGTGACTCCGTTCGCATCATCGGGAAGAGAATGACGTCGCGTATGGCCGAGACCTCGGCGAAGAGCATGATCAGCCGGTCGATGCCGATGCCGATGCCCGAGGTGGGCGGGAGCCCGTACTCAAGGGCGCGCACGAAGGCGGCATCTGACGGGTGAGCCTCGGGATCGCCGCCCGAGGCCAGCTTGGCCTCGTCTTCGAACCGCCTCGCCTGCTCGTCAGGATCGTTGAGCTCGCTGTACCCGTTGGCGAGTTCCTTGTTGCCGATGACCAGCTCGAACCGGTCGGTGACGGTGGGGTCATCGGCCGACTGGCGGGCAAGCGGGGAAACCTCGGTGGGGTAGTGGTAGATGAACACCGGGCCCGTGGTCGAGGTCATCAGGACGTTGTCGTAGAGCTCGAAGATCAGCTTCCCGGAGCCCCACTGCGGCAGGTACGGAACCTCGTTGGCCTCGCAGATCCGGCGCACATCTTCCACCGGCATGGACGGGTGCACGTCGCGGCCCAGCTTCTCGGCCAGCATCTCGAGCAGGTCGCGGCGCGGCCACGGCGGCGTCAGGTCGATGAGCTGACCGGCGACGTCGAACTGGAGCTTGCCGGCGGCGCCCTGGGCGGTCTCGACGATCAGGTGCTCGGTGAGGTCCATGCCGTCGTGGAAGTCGCCGAAGGCCCGGTAGGCCTCGAGCGCGGTGAACTCCGGGCTGTGCCGGGTGTCGATCCCCTCGTTGCGGAAGTTGCGGGCGATCTCAAACACCCGCTCGTAACCGCCAACCACGAGCCGCTTGAGGAACAGCTCGGGCGCGATGCGCAGGGAGAACTCGGTGTCCAGCGCGTTGGAGTGGGTGAAGAACGGGCGGGCGATGGCGCCGCCTGCCTGCGGTTGCAGTATGGGGGTGTCGACCTCGACGAAGTTCTGCGCCTCGAGCCGGTCCCGCATGATGGAAAGAGTCCGGAAGCGGATGTCGAAGACCCGCCGGCTCTCCTTGTTGGCCAGCAGGTCCACCTCGCGCTGGCGGTACCGGGTCTCCGCCTCGGACAGGCCGTGCCACTTGTCGGGCAGCGGACGCAGCGCCTTGGACAAGATCTCCAGACCCTGTACGTCTACCGACAGCTGGCCGCGGCGGCTGGTGATCACCTCGCCGGTAACGCCGATCCAGTCGCCCAGGTCCAGGAGCGCCTCGACAGTGGCCGCCTCTTCCGGCAGGTGCCCGGAGTTGAACATGAGCTGCACGCTGCCGCTTTCGTCCTCGAGGGTGACGAAGCGGAGCTTGCCGTGACCTCGCATGGACACGACGCGCCCGGCCACCCGCGCGGTCTCGCCGGTCCTGGTGTCGGGAGCCAGGTCGGCATGGACGGAGGCCAGCTCGGCCAGCGTCGCGCTGCGGTCGAACCGGGAGGGGTAGGGATTGATGCCCTGGGCCTGCAGCTTGTCGCGCTTGGCCCGGCGCTCGGCGGCCTGGGTGGCCAGCCCGCCCGCGGCCGCGGGATCAGCCGGCGCCTGGGCGGGAGCTGACTTCTCGGGAACGGCAGGGGTGCTCATGGGGGTTGCCTGTCTTTCTTTTCTTGGCTCGGCGGCTCGGTTATGACTCCACTGTCGCCCTCGGTGCGCCTAGGCACCCTGGAGAAACTCCCTAGTTCCGGGACCCCCCACCTCCCTAGGGGGCCTCGGCAGCCTGGGATACCCGCCTTCCGGCGGGAAAGGCCCAGCTCATGCTGGTTTTACCCCGCTCCTGATCAAGAGACACCGGGGGGAATCCGGGGAAGGAAACATCGAAACTGGGGAGGCGAACTAGGGAGTATCTCCAGGGACTGCGGGCCCGGCAGGGCCGAAAGTGGATCTATCCGCACCAGCAAGCCGAGCCAAGAAAGACGTGGATACCCATGAGCGCCCACACGGTCAACCCAGACCAAGAGTCCGGCCACAAGCCGGAAGAGCCGCGGCACGCCGCGCAATCATCCCGGTTCCCGCGCTGGGCCGTTGTGACCATCGGCGCGGTGGTCGCTGCTACTGCCGTCATAGTGGCCGTAGTCCTGAATCTCGGGGCCATCGGCAGCACCTCGATCGTCCAGGGGTGGTTCCCACCCACCCTGGCCTGGGTCACGATCGGGATCTGTGTCCTGGCCGTAGTCGTGCGGCGGGACGTGCTGAGGGAGTTCGCGATCGGCCTCCCGATCGGCATCGTGCTCGTCCTGGTGCTGCTCGGGGTTCTCCAGGTCACCCAGGAAGTCCCGGCCGGCGCCCCCCGGTCCTTGTATGTCTGGCTGATCGCCGCGTGCGTGGTGGCCGGCCTGGTTATGGCGGGCTGGCGGCGAGCTCACTGGGGCCGCCGCATCGCCGGCCTGGTTGCGATTCTGCTGACCATCGTGACGGCGGGCAGCGCGGCCAACGCGACCTTCCAGTACTATCCCACCTTTGACACCCTGATGGGAAAGACCGCTAACAACTTCATCGACAACTCCCAGCTCGACGCGATCCGCAAGGAAGTGGCCAAGACCGGCGTACTGCCCGATCACGGCGAGACGCTGAGCGTCAACATCCCGGGTCAGGACCTGCGGTACGACCCCCGCCCGGCCTACATCTGGGTGCCGCCGGCGTGGTTCGCCAAGAGCCGCCCCCAGCTGCCGGTCATCGAGCTGCTGCACGGCACCCCCGGCCAGCCTTCTGACTGGACCCGGGCGAGCTTCGCCGACCAGACCTCGCTCGCCTACGCCAAGCAGCACAAGGGGGTCGCCCCGATCCTGGTCATGCCGGACATCAACGGCTCGCTGACCGGCGACTCGGAGTGCGTGAACAGCGGTATCTACGGCGAGGTCGAGAACTACCTGACCCAGACGGTGCCCACGTACATGCGCAAGCAGTTCAACGCGAGGACCTCGGACGACTCGGTCGCCATCGCCGGCCTGTCCGAAGGCGGCCTGTGCGCCACCACCTTGTCCCTGAATAACCCCAAGGTGTTCGCGGCCTTCGCCAACTACTCCGGCGACGTCTCGCCGCAGAACCAGGACCTGAGCGAGCAGCAGACCATCGCCACTCTGTTCGGCGGCTCGATGAGCGCCTACGACGCGCACAACCCGCCGTACCTGCTGACCCACAACACCTACAAGGGGCTATCGGGCTGGTTCGCCGCCGGGGCCCAAGACCAGACCGCCCTCAAGGCCCTGCACACCCTGGCACCCCTGTCCGTGAGCGCCGGGATCAACACCTGCGTCACCACGCCGCCCGGCGCGCACAACTTCGACTTCTGGACGAGCGCCTTCCAGCAGTCCCTGCCCTGGCTGTCCTGGAAGCTGAAGCTGAACCCCCAGCCGGGTTCCATCCCCGCCCAGTGCTCGACCGGCCGCTGAGGAATCGTCATCATGGCCGCAGCGATCATCTTCGCCACTCTGTCCGCTCTGTCGAGCGCATGCGGCGCCGTCCTGCAGCGCTTCGCCGCCGTGAACCAAGAGTCCACGGCGGCGAAGCCGCGCTGGCGGGCCGCGATCGAGCTGATCCGCCAGCCGGCCTGGCTGTTCGGGACCCTGTTCCTCATTGGCACGTTCGGCTTCCAGGCGCTGGCCCTGTACTTCGGCCCGCTGTCGCTGGTCCAGCCGATTCTCGTGCTCGAGCTGATCTTCACGCTGGCCGTGCGGGTCTTCTTCATGCACGACAATGTCGCCGGCCGGACCTGGGGTGCCGCCCTGATGATCTGCGCGGGGCTGGGCGCGTTCCTGGTCACAGCGTCGCCCGGCGAGGGTAACGCCGTCCCGGACACCGGAGCCTGGCTGCTGGCCGTGGGCACCCGGGCCCTGGCCGTCACGGTGCTGCTCCTGCTCGCCCGCCGCGGGTCACCGGGCCGGCGCGCCGCCCTGTACGGGGCGGCCACCGCCGTGGTGTGGTCCCTGGACGCCGCGTTCGTCAAGGTGTCGGTGGACACCCTGGCTCACAGCGGCCTGGTGGGCCTGATCACCACCTGGCCGCTCTACGCCATGATCGTGACCGGGGTGCTCGGCATGGTGCTCCTGCAGGCCGCGTACGCGGTCGGGCCGCTGGCCAGTTCCCAGGCGACCATGCTCATCGTCGACCCGATCGCCAGCATCGCGCTGGGTGCCGAGCTCTTCCACGAGCCGCTGCGCACCAGCCCCGGGTACGCGATCGGCGCCGTCGCGGCACTCGTCGTGCTGGCCACCGGGGTGGTCGCGCTATCGGTCTGGGCGCCCCCGGTGATGTCGGCCGCTGCCCCTGAGTCTGTGGCCGAAGCAATCGACGGCCAGTCCGAGGCAGACCACGGAAGTGGTGCTGCGCAACAACTCGCTGTACCAAGCGCTCCAGCGGTTCCAGGAGGCGGACCCGGTCACCAGAAGGACCGGGCCGCAGCCGGGCCGCCCACCCCGGCCGGTCTGCACACTGACCCCGGCGGGGGAGGAGCTGCTGCACAACATGCTGGCGGAGCTGCCTGGTGATCAGGCAGCTGATGAAGCCGAGGTCATGGCCTGTATCGGTCAGTTCTCGCTGCTCAATCAGGCCGAACGGGCCGCGGTCATCGCATCCCGTTCTCGCGCCGAGCACGAGCTGCTGGCCCACATCCGGGTAACTGGTGACCTCGCGGAGGCGGGGGGTGGACGCTGGAAAGCGTTCGTACCGGCGAGCTCATGCGCCGGTCGAACGCGAGCTTGCTTGGCTCGGCGAGCTGGCCGTCCTGGTGGGACAGGACGGCCCCAGCGCCCCCGCCTCCGGCAAACCCCGCCTCCGGCAAACCCCGGCGCCGGCAGTCCCGGCGCCGGGTCCCTCCCGGGTCCGGCCCGATAGCCCTGGAGCTAGCCGGGCGGTACTGCGAAGCCCCGCAGCAGGCCCGGGAAGGTGGCCGCGACCGCGTCCCGGGTCGCGACCGGGTCGGCTGAGCTCGCGATGAGCAGGCCGGCCCTGGTCACGGCGCCGAACAGGAGCCGGGCCAGCGTCGGTGGATCCTCGATCACGAACGCGCCAGCGGCGTTGGCCTCCTGCAGGAACGCGACCGCGGCGTCCAGCGCGTACCGCTCATCCAGCTCCACGAACCGGGCCAGCCCGAGCACGGCCGGGCCGTCGGTGATGATGATCCGCTGCGTCTCGGACTCCAGGGCCTGATCGAGGAACACGCCGAACGCGGCCGCCATCTGCGCGACCGGATCATTGGCCGGGGTCGCAGCCACCGCCTCGGCCGTCGCCGTCAGCATGTCCGCGTGCACCTGCTCGAAGACCGCCTCGAAGACGGCGGCCTTGTTAGGGAAGTGGTGGTAGAGCGCGCCCGTCGTTACCCGCGCTGCCCGGGCGATATCGTCCACCGAGGTGGCGGCGAAGCCCTTGGTCCCGAACAGCTCCCGGCCGGCGCCAACCAGCGCCGCTCGGGTCTGCGCCACCTGCTCAGCGCGCAGCGACGCGGGCGCGTCATCCCTGGGTCCGGGCACCGGTCTGTCAGCCACCCCTCATTGTCTCCGCTGCTGTCTGGCTAGCTCACTGCGGTTGATCTAGGTCACTGGATCCTGTCTAGCGCACTGCGTTTTGTCCAGCTCACTGCACCGTGGCAGCGTTCGTGTCATCCGGCTCTAACCTCCGCCTCTCTTAGCTCGTCGCCACCGCTTGCGCAGAACGCCGCGCGGTGACATAGTGACGTTATCTTCAAAAACAATGATATCCAACGGAGAGACAAAATGTCTGACGTCATCGAAGCAATTCGCGCCGACCGTGACGCGCTGATGGAAATCAGCCGTGGCCTGAGCGCGCAGCAGTGGCAGGCGGCCTCGGGCTGCCCGGGCTGGCGAGTCCAGGATGTGGTCTCGCATCTGGCCACCACGTTCTGGGCCCTGGTAGACCGGACTCAGCTGCCCGACGTCGAGGGCCTGCCCTTCGAGCAGGCGGTGGAGGTGGAGGTTCAGGCTCGGCGGCACCTCAGCGCAGAGGCGGTGCTGGCTGACTACGAGCAGGTCAGCAGCGCCGCTCTGCAGCAGGTGCTGCCCGCGCTGGCCACACTCGACATGGAGATCCCGATGGGCGACGGGGGCACCTATCCGGCCGCGATGCTCCCGTACGCCTACGCCTTCGACCACTATGTCCACATCCGGCAAGACCTGTTCGGCCCGCGCGGCCCACTGGACGGCACGCCGCCGCCGTCGGACGAACCACGGCTCGCGGCCACGCTGACCTGGATCGAGGCCGCCCTGCCGCAGCAGAACCCCGGCGCGGCCGACCAGGCCACGCTGGAGTTCGTGCTCACCGGCCCGGCCGCGCGGACGATCAGCTTCGGCTCAGGCGCACCCAAGGGCGCCGCCACGTCGGATGTGCCCACCTTTGTCCGCTACATCACCCAGCGCGGCACCTGGCCCGATCTCGGCGTCCAGGCCAGCGGGGACGCCCCGGCCCTGGCCGCGGCGCAGCAGCTGCGGGTCTTCTGACCCCGGCGGCGGCGCTAAGCGAGGCGGCGCTAAGCGATACGGGGGCTAGCGCCGCCTGGCCTCAGGGCCACAGCCTGCTCAGGGCACCGGCTGTTTCCCCGGGCCCAGCAGCCCGGTGCGGTAGGCCAGCGCCACGGCTTCGGCCCGCCCGCGTACCCCGAGCTTGCGGTGGACGGTCGTGCTGTGGTGCATGACCGTCTTCGGGCTCAGGTACCGGGTGAGCCACCGCAGGGTTTTCAATGAGTGTGACTCTTTAACGAAAAGATCCGGTAGAGAGTCACACTCATTGAATTGGCGCCAGCTCACCCCCGCCGCTGGCGCTACTCAAGGGCCACCCAGGCCACACATGGACGCTAGCGCCACCAGGGCAGGCGGCGCTGCTCGGCTATGCGCACGGCCGGGCCGGTGATCGCCTGCGCGTGCGAGCTGAGGTGCGCCAGGTGCTCGTGCACCCACAGAAGGTGCGGGTGATGCGGGGCAGTGACCATCCGTATCAGATCCGCACCGCCCGGCTCCTCCGCCAGCTCCGCCTCATCCGTCTGCTTCGCCTTGCCCGCGCTCCCGGCCCCGCCCGCGCTCCCGGCGCCACCCACCTCGCCTGCCCCGCCCGTCCCTAGC
>CAWAFD010000046.1:0-6982 GCA_963781225.1 uncultured Actinomycetota bacterium | reverse complement strand
ACCCGGCACGGCCGGTACGCCGGGGCGCCGCCAAGGCTCAGCCGCAGGCAAAGGACTGTGCCTGCGCGCCGGCTCTATCCTCGTGATATGCCGGTTCCTCCAAAGCGGGCCAAGCCGCCGACTATCGTCGAGGTAGCGGTTCGGGCAGGCGTGTCGACCGCGACCGTTTCCCGGGTGGTCTCCGGACAGGGCCCGGTGCGTGATACGACCCGGCGCCGGGTCCGGGAGGCGATAGCCGCCACCGGATGGTTGCCGAACCCTGCCGCGCGTCAGCTGGCGGGCGGCCGGGGAGGTGAGATCGTTCTGGCCGTGGCCGTCGCGGATCGGCGCGACTTCGCCGCCGATCCGCACTTCGCCCGGGTCCTCGCCGGGGCGTACGAGGAGGCGGCCAGCCAGGGGCTGTCCATATCGGTGCACGTGGCCCGGCTGGGTTGCCTGGCGGGGCTGGCGCCGTTCGGAACTCGCCGGCATCTGGGTGCCATCCTGGTCAACGCCAGCCCGCAGGAGGCCGCGCTGATCGGTTCCCGCTGGCGGCCGGTGGTCTCGATGGGCGTCGCCGGGTCCGACGTGCCCAGTGTCGGTCCGGAGAACGGGACCGGCGCTTCGGCCGCGGTCGGGCACCTGCTGGCGACTGGGCGCAGGCGGATCGCGACGGTCGCTGGGCCAGCAGCCAACCCCTGCGCTCGCGAACGGCTGGCCGCCTACCGGTCCCGTATCCAGGCCGCGGGCCGGGCCGGGATCGAGCTCGCCGCCGACTTCACCCGGGCCGGTGGGGAACAGGCCGCGCAGCGCCTGCTCCAGGCCGTGCCGGACCTGGACGCGATCTTTGTCGCCTCGGATCTGATGGCCACCGCGGTCCTGCAGGTCCTGCAGGCCAGCGGCCGGCGCGTGCCCGACGACGTGGCCGTGATCGGCTTCGACGACTCGCCGCCTGCCGCCATGACCACGCCTGCCCTGTCCACCGTGCACCAGCCGGTCGAGCAGCTGGCCGGCCTGGCGGTCCGCACACTGACGGACGGCGTCGGCGACCACCCGCTGGACCAGCGGCTGCCCACCCACCTGCTCCTGCGGTCAAGCTCGGCCGCCTGATCGCGCTTGGCGCAGCGTCCCACCGGGCACTAGGGTCACTGAATGTAATCGCGCTAGACGGAGGGTGATCGTGGGTCATGGGATGGACCGCCGGGGCATGCTCAAGCAGGCAATTGCGGTCGGGGCGGCGGCGCCGCTGGCCGGCGTGGTGGCCGGGATCGGCCCGGCCGAGGCCCGGAGCGCGGCCAAACCGCTGACCTCGCGGCAGCAGGCCGGGCAGCGGGTCGTCTTCTCCTACCCGGGCCTGACCGTCCCGTCGGCCCTGCTGCAGCAGATCCGCGCGGGCCAGGCCGCCGGCGTCATCTTCTTCAGCGGGAACATCTCCAGCGAGACGCAGATCGCCGCCGTCATCCGGCAGCTGCGCCAGGCCCAGCAGCAGAGCCCAGTGCCCGCCCCGCTGCTCCTGATGACCGACCAGGAGGGCGGCGAGGTCAGGCGGCTGCCCGGCGCGCCCGCGATGTCGGAGAAACAGGTCGGGGCGGCGGCCAACCCGGCTGCAGCGGCCAGCTCGGCCGGCGCCGCGGCGGGCCGCAACCTGGCCTGGGTGGGCATGAACGTCAACCTGGCCCCGGTGCTGGACGTGTTTTACCAGGCAGCCAGCTTCATCGACCAGTATCAGCGGTCCTATAGCAGCAACGCCGCCACCGTAAGCAGCTGCGGCCGGGCCTTCATCGCTGCCCAGCAGAAGACCGGCGTGGCCGCGACGGCCAAGCATTTCCCTGGCCTGGGCTCGGCCACCACGTCGCAGAACACCGATACCGGGCCGGTCACCCTGGACGTATCCCTGGCCGGCCTGCGCGGCAAGGACGAGGTGCCCTACCCGGCCGCCATCGCCGTCGGGGTCAAGCTCATCATGGCGTCCTGGGCCGTCTACCCGGCGCTGGACGCCAGCCACCCGGCCGGGCTGTCCCCGGCGGTGATCCAGGGCGAGCTGCGCGGCCGGCTCGGCTTCAAGGGCGTTACCATCACCGATGCCATCGAGGCGAAGGCGCTGACCAGGTTCGGCAGCTACGGCCAGCGCGCCGTACTTGCCGCCCGTGCCGGGATGGACCTGTTCCTGTGCTCGGCGCAGGACCTGTCGCAAGGCCAGTCGGCCGTCACAGCCCTGGCCGCGGCCCTGGACGGCGGGCAACTGGACCGGGCCAGCTTCAGCGCCGCTGTCAGCCGGGCCACCGCCCTGCGGGCAGGCCTGCACTGATCTCGGCTTTGCGGCATATCTGGGTGGAATTTGCTATTTAGCGGCAATAATGCGACAGTGGGAAAAGTCAGGGGAAAATACCGCTTAGCAGCATTTCTATTCATCAGGAGAATGCCCACGGTAATTCCGTGAAATTCCGGTGAGTATTGAGAGCGTCTGAACGTTGAATTGAGCCCCGAATCGACCCTCCCGCATGCCCCGAGTAACCCTTTCAGGGTCTCCGGAAGGTCTCACGAAAGGAACACCGTATGGATAGTCAGCCGAATATTGTCCTCGTGCACGGCGCGTGGGCCGACGGTTCATGCTGGAACGCGGTTATCGAGCGCCTGCAGGCCAGGGGGTATAACGTCACGGCACCGCAGTTCCCGGAGTCCTCGCTAGCCGACGATGTCGCCCGGCTGCGCCAGGTGCTGGACCGCCAGGACGGCCCGACGGTCGTGGCCGGCCACTCCTACGGCGGGCAGATCATGACCGCGCTGGGCACGGACGCACCCAACGTCGCTGCCATGGTCTACATCGCGGCGTTCGGCCTGGACCAGGGCGAATCGATCGGCGACCTGCTCGCGCAGGGCCCCCCAACTCCAGCCCTGGCCCATCTGGACATCGACAAGCAGGGTTTCGCGTGGCTGCCGGAGGATGACTTCGTCGCGCATTTCGCCGCGGACCTCACCCCGGTCCAGGCCCGGGCCATGTACGCGGTGCAGCAGGCGCTGGCCGCCTCGACGCTCCAGGACGTGATGGGCGTACCGGCCTGGAAGTCGTGCCCGACCTGGTTCATGGTCGCCGAGAACGATGAGGCCATCCCCCCGGACGCCGAGCGCCAGTTCGCCGCGCGCATGGGCGCTACTACCGTCGAGATCGCCTCCAGCCATGTGGTCATGGTGTCTCACCCTGACGAAGTGGCGCAGATGATCGAGAGTGCCGCCCGGACGGTCCTGGGCGTCAGCTAAATGTGACCGGGCGTCAGGCCCGGTCAGGCATTTGGAGGGGCAACAGTCTCGCCGGACTATGCGGCGGCCAGCTCGGCTGGCACCGATGCGGGCCGCCCTGCGGGGCGGCCCGCAAGCATAGGCCAGAGGTTTCCTGCCAGCAACAGTGCGGCGGCGGAAATAGTCGGGACCTCAGGAAGTGTGCATGTCACGGGTTATCCGGCCACCGCTGCCTCGGTGTCGGCGCCCCGGGAACCGTTGAGCTACGCTGCGCTGTCGTGCAGGGGACGCGTCTCGACATTGCCCGGATCCAGGCGGCTCGCCGGGTGATCGACCCGGTTTTCCTCGATACTCCGCTGTACCGCTGCGAAGGGCTGGAACCTGCTCTCGGGTGCATGGTGAGCATCAAGCTCGAAACGGCGAACCCGGTTCGCAGCTTCAAGGGCCGCGGCACTGAGGTCATCGCGAGCCTGCTCGCTGGAGATGGCTCGGAAGCTGTCGTGTGCGCCAGCGCGGGCAACCTTGGCCAGGCGCTCGCCTGGTCCGGCCGAAGCCGGGGGCTGGACGTCAACGTCGTGGCATCCCGCTTTGCGCCCGCGGCCAAGCTCGATCGGATCCGCGCACTGGATGCCAGGCTGGAACTGGTCGACGGCGACTTCGACATGGCTCGCGAGCGGGCGGCAGCCATCGCGCGGTACGAAGGCATCCGGCTGGTCGAAGACAGCCTGGACATTGAGACCTGTGAGGGCGCAGCGACCATCGGCCTGGAACTCGCGGGCGCCGTGCCGCCATTCGATGCCGTCCTGATTGCGCTTGGCGGCGGGGCCCTCGCCACCGGTATAGGTCACGTAATGAAGGCCCGGGTGCCCGGAGCCGAGGTGATCTGCATCCAGCCGCTGGGTGCACCAGCGATGACATACTCCTGGCGCCAGCGGCGGGTCGTCACCACTGGCCCAACCGATACCATCGCCGATGGGGTCGCCGGCCGGCGTCCCATCCCGGCCGTCCTGGAGGACCTCCTCCTGGTCGCTGACGACGCCATCCTGGTCCAGGAGGTGTCGATCATGGCCGGTATGCGGATGCTCCTGGACCATGCAGGCCTGGTCGTCGAACCGTCGGCCGCGCTCGGCATCGCGGCGATCCTGGAAGACCGTGACCGCTTCGCCGGCCTGCACGTGATCACCATCGTGTGCGGCAGCAACGTCGACGGGGACGCCTACCGCCGCTGGGTCAGTGCCGTTCCTGTCGTATGAAGGTAACCGTCGGGCAGGACGCGACGGCCCGCGCCCGGCGCGGTCAGCAACAGGCCCACTGATCGAGAGCGCCGCCTAGCCGCAATGCCGGGGAGTTAAGGGCCGGGTGCGGGGGTCAAGTACTGGTTTCGGCGTGTCGTAGTGTCGTGGCAACGGAGGTCCGGTTAGACCGGAATCTGCCAAGATAACCCGTCGGTGAGGACCTCCGTTGCGCGTTCAGTCTGCCATCAGCACTGCTGTCATGACCATTACCAGGACGATTACGGTCGCGGCGGGGGTGTTCGCGCCGGGGCACCTGGGTGAGCTGACGCAGGTGATCCCGTTTGAGCTGGTGGACGGGGTGCTGGCTGATACCCGGGCTACTCAGCGGCGGCTGCGGCTGCTGCCGTCGCGGGTGGGGGTCTACTTCGTGCTGGCGCTCGGGCTGTTCCCGCGGAAGGGCTACCGGGGCGTGTGGGCGGAGCTGACCGCGGCCCTGGACGGGCTGGGACTTGCCGTGCCCTCGGCCAAGGCGCTGCGGGACCTGCGGCGGCGCCTGGGTGCGGCGCCGCTGAAGGCGCTGTTCGAGGCGCTGGCCGGCCCGGTGGCCTGGCCGCGCATGCCCGGGGTGCGCTGTGGCCGGTACCGCACCGTTTCCTTCGACGGGTGCAGGACGATCAAGGTCCCCGACACGCCGCGCAACCGCGGCTGGCTGGGCAAGATGAACGCAGCGCTCGGCGAGACCGGCTACCCGGTTATGTTGCTGATGACGCTGGTGGAGACCGGCACCCGCACGCTGCTCGGCGCGGTATTCGGGTCCACCTCCGTCAGTGAGCTGGACTGGGCGCGCCAGCTGCTGCACCTGCTGGATGAGTCCATGCTGGTACTGGCCGACCGCGGCTTTGACGCCGGGACGTTCCTGGCTGAGCTCGCCGCGACCAGAGCCCAGTTCCTGGTCCGGCTGACCGCGTGCCGCCGCCCGCCGGTCCTGCGCCACCTGCCCGACGGATCCTTCCTCTCGCTGATCGGCGGGGTGAAGGTCCGGATCATCACCGCCGAGGTGAGGGTCACCTGTCATGACGGCACCACCTACGGCGGCACCTGGCGGCTGGCTACCACCCTGCTCGATCACCGCGCCTACCCCGCCGGGGCGCTGATGGGGCTGTATCACGAGCGGTGGCAGCACGAGATCGCCTACCTCGCGCTGCGCCACACCCTGCTGGCCGGCCGGGTGCTGCGCTCATGTGACCCCGAAGGCCTCAAGCAGGAAATGTGGGCCCTGCTGGCCCTGTATCAGGCACTGCGGATCGCCGCCACCGACGCCATCGCCACCGTGCCAGGGACCGATCCCGACCGGGCCAGCTACCAGGTCGCCGTTGAGACCGCCCAGATACTGGTCGCCAGCGCCTGCCACGTCATGACCGGCGCAGCGGACCTGGCCGGCGGCATCGGCCGCGCCATCCTGGACAGCCTGCACCCGCCGCGCCGCCCGCGCGTCTGCGCCCGGCGGGTCAAATCTCCGCTGTCCCGCTGGAACAAGCATCCACCCGGCAAACCACGCACCTGCCTGCGGATCACCCAGATCACCACCACGATCCATGCAGGGAATCCCCAACAAGCGACACGCCGCCAGCAGCACGTGACAACCGTCAGAAGCCCTTAACTTCCCGGCATTGCGCCTAGCCGGCCTCGCAGCTACCCGCATCACGGCCGCCCTACGGGCTGACCAGCAGCTGATTCCACTCGGCGATTGCCTCGCCGGCCCAGACGGCGTGGCACCGCGCGAACAGCCCGGCGGCCGCAGTCCCGCTCCACGGCGACGGCAGGAACTCGGCTGGCAGGCCCGGGTCGATCCACGGAAACCGGCGCCAGGCGTGTACCAGCTCGATGATCCGCACCAGCGGGTCGGAGCTGACGTCCCCGCCGAATGTGGCGGTGAAGTCGTCATATTCACCGGCCAGCTCGGCCAGGTCCCAGGCGTTCCCCACCATGGCGGCCAGCGAACTGCCGCCCTGGTACTCGGCCGCGAACAGGTAACCGTCGGGTAGTCCGGCCTCAGCCAGGATCTGCTGGACCTCGTCGGCCCGGTCGCTGCGTGGGCTCAGCCAGATCCCGGGCATGACGTTGCCGAACCCGGCCCAGCGCAGCCTGGTCCTGATCATGTGCCGGGCGGCGCGCTCGGTCTCCGGGGTGCGCGCGATCACGATCGTCCAGCGGCCATCCCAGGCCTCGGCGACCGCGGTGAAGCCGAAGATCCGCTCGGTGCCGTCTTGCAGCAGCCGCTCGGCGGCCGGGGTGAGCCGCCACACCGTGCGCCGGCCGACCCGCTCGGAACTGAGCCAGTTATCGGCGGCCGTGCGCATCAGCGCCTGCCGGGCCGCCTTCTCCTCGACGCCGAGGCGGCCGAACACGTCGATGAAGGCCGACGTCCACGCCTCGCCACCGGTCGGCAGGACCAGCTCGCCCAGCACGGTGAACAGCACGCTGCGGGCACTGTCCGTGCCGGCCGCGTGCCGCCGTAGCAGAGTTGGGGG
>CAWAFD010000045.1:0-24791 GCA_963781225.1 uncultured Actinomycetota bacterium | reverse complement strand
ATCCCAGGCCCGGGAGGCGTTCGCCAGCATCCATCATCTCCGTCACCAGGACGGCTCGTACTGGACCGGCTGGCAGTTCGCCAACCAGGCGCCGTTCCCCCGGGAACGGTCGAGCTGGACCGCGGCCGCAGTGGTCCTGGCCGCCGATGCGCTGACTGGGTTTTCCGGCGGGGCGGGCATCTTCCGGGAGTCGGCGACCTCGACCGCGAGCGGGTCCGGCTCGGCTGGGCTGGTTGGCGCGGCTAACGCAGCCGGTGCGGCAGCTGCCTGCGGCTGCGACCTGGTCAATGCGTAGCGGCGCCGGTGCCGCGAATACCGTGGTGATTTAGGGCATCGTGGTGGATCGAGTGCACGATGGTGACCCTAAACACCACGAAGGCCGGATCCACCACGATAACTTCCGGCATCCGGGGCACGGGGCCGGAGCGGGGCACGGGGCCGGAGCGGGGCACGGGGCCGGAGCGGGGCACGGGGCCGGAGCGGGGCGGGGCGTGGGCCGGAGCGGGGCGGGGCGTGGGCCGGAGCGGGGCGGGGCGTGGGCCGGGGCGGGGCGCGGGGCCGGGGCGCGGCGCGGGGGTTAGGCGATGCCGTCGGCGGTGCGTTGCAGGAGGCGCAGGGAGCCGCAGCCGGGGATCTCGGTGAAGGCGCCGGAGGCCACGGCGCGCTGGTAGATGCGGTAGGGGGCCTGGCCGCCGTCGGCTGGGTCGGGGAAGACATCGTGGATGGCCAGCGCGCCGCCCCGGGCGACCTGGGGGGCCCAGCCTTCGTAATCGGTGACCGCGGCGGCGTCGGTGTGGCCGCCGTCGATGAAGACCAGGCCCAGCGGCAGGCGCCATAGCCGGGCCACCTGCGCCGAACGGCCCACGATCACCACCACCTGATCCTCGACCCCGGCGCCGGCCAGGGTCGCGCGCAGCCGGGGCAGGGTGTCCAGCCGCCCCGTGCCCGGGTCGACCAGGGCCGGGTCGTGGTACTCCCAGCCGGGCTGGTGCTCCTCCGAGCCGCGGTGATGGTCGACGGTCACGACCAGCTGCCCGGCGGCGCGGGCGGCGGCGGCCAGGTAGATGGTGGACTTGCCGCAGTAGCTGCCGATCTCCAGGACCGGGCCGACGGCGGCGTACCGCTCGGCCGCGGCATACAGGGCCAGCCCCTCGTCTGGGGGCATGAAGCCATCGGCGGCTTCGGCCGCGCGCAGGAGTTGGGGATCCATCAGGAATCAAGATAGGCCAGCACGGCCAGGACGCGCCGGTTGTCGTCGTCGGAAGGCGCCAGGTCGAGCTTGCCGAAAATCCCAGCCGCGTGCTTGCTCACGGCCTTCTCGGTGATGAACAGCCGCTGGGCGATGGCGGCATTCGAACGCCCCTCGGCCATCAGGGCCAGCACCTCGCGTTCCCGCGGGCTGAGCCGCGCCACCGGTTCGGTCCGGGCGCGGCGCACCATCAGCTTCTGCACGACCTCGGGATCCAGCACGGTGCCGCCGGCGGCCACGGTGCGGATCCCCGCGGTGAACGCCTCGTCGTTGAACACGCGCTCCTTGAGCAGGTAGCCGACGGCGCCGGCCTGGTCGGCCAGCAGCTCACGGGCGTACAGCTGCTCCACGTACTGGGACAGCACCAGCACCGGCAGGCCGGGCACCTGGCGGCGGGCGGCCAGGGCGGCGCGGAGCCCGTCGTCGGTGTTGGTGGGCGGCATCCGGACGTCCACGATGCCGACGTCGGGCCGCTCGGCGGTCAGCGCATCGAGCAATTCCGGGGCGCTGCCCACCGCGGCGACGACCTCGAACCCGTGCGCGGTGAGCAGCCGGACCAGGCCCTCCCTCAGCAGATAGAGGTCTTCGCCGATGACAATGCGCACGGTACCTCGATGACGACGATGGTCGGCCCGCCGGGCGGGCTGCTGACGGCCAGGATCCCATCGAACGTGGCCAGCCTGCGCTCCACCCCGGCCAGCCCGGTGCCCAGGGCCGGGTCGGCGCCCCCGGTCCCGTCGTCGGTGACCTCCGCCCGGAGCATCCCCGCCCCGTGGTCAGCAGCACTGTGCCGGACGGCGATACGGACCGAACGGGCTTCAGCGTGCTTACTCACATTGGCCAGGGCCTCGGCGACCGAGAAGTACACCGCCGAGGCGACCGGCAGCTCGACCGCCCCGGGCAGGTCGACGTCCACCGCGATGGGCAGCGGCGTGTCCAGGGCCAGCGCCTTGATCGCGTCGCCGAGGCCACGGTCGGCCAGCACCGGCGGGTAGATGCCGCGGATCAGGTCGCGCAGCTCGGTCAGGGCCCGGGAGGAGTTTTCCTTGGCCTCGGTGATCAGCGCCAGCGCCGCGTCCGGGCTGGTCAGGAACAGCCGTTCGGCGGCCTGCAGGCTCATGCCCAGCGCGACCAGCCGGGCCTGGGCGCCATCGTGCAGGTCGCGCTCGATGCGGCGCAGTTCGGCGGCGGCGGTGTCGACCGCGTCGCTGCGGGTCTGGGTCAGGGTCTGCACCCGCTGGGTCAGCTGCTGGGCCCGCTGGGTCAGCAACTGGGCGCGCGCCGCCAGCTCGGGCGCGGAGCCTGGCGTCAGGTGCTCCCGCATGACCCGGGGCGCCAGCCACAGGCCCGCGCCGACCAGCGCGATACTCTCGGCCGCGATCACCCACAGCGGCCCGGTCGCCGGGCCGGTCAGGTCGGCGACACCATAATCGAACCCGGGCATGGCAGGCCAGGACGACACGATGAGCCAGCCGTAAGCTCCGAGGACCAGCAGGCCGGGTACGGCCAGGGTCGCGGACCATAGCCGCGAGCGCAGCGCCAGCACCACCGAGAGCGCGGCCGCCACCAGGTCGATGGCGACCACGGCCCCCGGGGTGAACCACTGCGAGCCGAACCAGTTCCGCGGCCCGAGCAGCAGCAGGGCCAGCACCACGACCAGTACCAGCAGCAGGCCGTGGGCGGGCTTGATCCCGCCGCGGCCGCGATCCAGCCACCGGGCGGCCAGCGACCCGAGCAGCCGGGAACCCGGCGCCCGCAGCCGGACCAGCAGCCATAGGCCCACCGCCAGGAACACGCCCGCCTGCACCAGCACGAAACGAGTCTGGACGGAGCCACCCCCGGCCAGGACCAGGCCGTACAGGACCCGGCTGTTGTTGCCGTCGTGGTAGGCGCGGGCCAGCACCAGCCCTTCGACGGCCAGCGCCAGCACCGCGTAGGGCACCAGCTTGGCCGCCAGCTTCGGGGCGAAGACGATGGCGGCGAACGCGATGCCCAGCTCGACCGGGATCAGCGCGTGCGCCCCGCCTGCCATGACGGCGGCCATCATGGCCACCGGCACCAGCAGCAGAGCCCAGCTGCGCGCCCGGAGGAACCCCCGCACGCCCTCCGGGCGCGGGCCCGGGCTGATCGCCTCGCGCCGCAGGATGAACGCGATGCAGCCGGTTACCAGTACAACCAGGAACACGACGATGTACATGGCTTCCATCCTGGCCGCTTGGCCGGGGAGCCGCCATGGGCCTGCGACCCCCTTTGATGGGGGGCTTGAGCCCACCATGGCGCCGGGGCCGGCTGGGGCTGGCGGCCTGGCTGGGAGAGCTGGTGCGGCAGCCCGTTCGGCTTAAAAGAGCTTGGCCAGGCGGGTGAGGGCCTCGGTCAGCACCTCGGGCCGCTTGCAGAACGCGAACCGGACCTGGGTGCGGGCCGCCTGTTTGTCGTCGTAGAAGATGGCCAGCGGGATGGCGACCACGCCGGCCCGTTCGGGGAGGGTCTGGCAGAACTCCATCCCGTCCTGGCCGACGTCGGCGGTGGCGAAGTAGGTGCCCTGCGGCTGGTTCACGGTGAAGCCGAGCTCGCGCAGGCCGGTGGTGAGCAGGTCGCGCTGGGCCTGCAGCTCGCCGCGTAGCTGCGTGTAGTAGCTGTCCGGCAGGGCCAGGGCCTCGGCCACTGCGTACTGGAACGGGCCGCCGCTGACGAAGGTGAGGAACTGCTTGACCGTTTTCACGGCACTGACCAGCTCGGGCGTGGCCTTGACCCAGCCGATCTTCCAGCCGGTGAAGGCGAACGTCTTTCCGGCCGAGCTGACCGACACGGTGCGCTCGCGCATGCCGGGGAATGAGGCGATCGGCACGTGCTCACCGTCGTAGACCAGGTGCTCGTAGACCTCGTCGGTGACTACCAGCAGGTCACGCTCGACGGCGAGCCGGGCGATGGCGGCCAGCTCGTCGCGGGTAAACACCGAGCCGGTCGGGTTATGCGGGGAGTTGAGCAGGATGAGCCGGGTCCGGTCGGTGACCGCGCGGGCCAGCGCGTCGGTATCCGGCCGGAAGTGCGGGGGGCGCAGCGTGACCGGCACGCGGACGCCGCCGGCCATCGCGATGTTCGCGGCGTAGGAGTCGTAGAAGGGCTCGAACGCGATCACCTCATCGCCCGGCTCGACCAGGGCCAGCATGGCGGCGGCGATGGCCTCGGTGGCCCCCGCGGTGACCAGCACCTCGGTGTCCGGGTCGTACCGCAGGCCGTAGAAGCGCTCGTCGTGGACGACGATGGCGTGGCGCAGTTCGGGGATGCCGGCGCCGGGTGGGTACTGGTTCCCGCGTCCGGCCAGGATCGCGTCGGCCGCGACCTTGGCGATGGCGGCCGGGCCGTCCCGGTCCGGGAACCCCTGGCCCAGGTTGACCGATCCGGTCGCGACGGCCCGGGCGGACATCTCCGCGAAGATCGTCGTGCCCAGGCCTTCCAGGCGGCGGTTCAGCAGTGGTCGGTTGCGGACGGCTCGGGTCACCTGCCCAGGTTAGGCTCTGCGGGCCGCGGGAGGCGACGTCCGGCGTCTCCGGGCTACGCTTCGAACATGCGAGTTGCTTTGTGCCAGATCCCGGTCAGCTCGGATGCGTCCGTCAACGCGGGGCGGGTGCGGGAGGCGATGCGGCAGGCGGCGTATCAGGGCGCGGACCTGGCCGTGTTCCCCGAGGCGACCCAGGTCAGGTTTGGTTCGGACCTGCGAGCGGCGGCCGAGCCGCTGGATGGGCCGTTCTGCTCCGAGCTCGCGGCCGCGGCCAAGCAGACCAGGGTCGCGCTGGTGGCCGGGGTGTTCGAGCCGGCTCCGGGCGGGCGGGTGTACAACACCGCGCTGGCCTACGACGGGGCCGGGGAGCTAGTGACGTCGTACCGGAAGCTGCACTTGTTCGACGCGTTCGGCCAGCGGGAGTCCGAGCTGGTAGCGCCGGGCTCCACGCCGGTGGTGTGCACGCTGTGCGGTCTTCGCGTTGGGCTGGGTATCTGCTACGACGTGCGGTTCCCCGAGCTGTTCCGGTCGCTGGCGGCGGGCGGTTCTGCACTGGTCGTACTGCCCGCGGCGTGGGCGGCGGGGCTGTACAAGGAGGAGCACTGGGTCACGCTGGTGCGGGCGCGTGCGATCGAGAACACCGTGTGGGTGGCCGCGGTCGGACAGGTGCCCGACCCGGACGAGCGGGCTGGGCGGGCCGCGACCGGGGTGGGGCGCAGCCTGCTGGTCGACCCGCTGGGCGTGGTGCGGGCCGACCTCGGGCCTGCGCCCGGTGTTTTCGTGGGTGAGGTCGACGCGGGGCTGGTCGAGACCGTTCGCGCCACCCTGCCCAGCCTGGCTAACCGCAGGGACGACGTGTTCGGAGCGCCTGCCGCGGTCCAGGAGGGCTGACCTCCGGGCCGCTGGGGCTGATCGCTCGAACGTGGGGGCAGGGGTTCATGATCACGAAGGCTTTTATCCCAAAAAAGGGGCTAAAAGCCTTCGTGATCATGGAAAACGTGGCTTAGCGGAGCGGGGACTGCCAGAAGATGGGGGCCTCGCTGGTGGGGGAGGCAGTGAAGCCGACTCCGGAGAGCGTGCTGGCGGAGGCGGTAAGGCCAGTGATGGCTTGGACGCCAGGCCCGGTCAGCCCCTGGCCGACCGGCAGGGCGGTCTTCCACTGTGTGCCGTTCGGTGAGGTCCAGACGAGCACATTCTGGTGGGCCGGGGAGATGCCATAGGTCCCGGTAACAACGAAGCCGTGTCCCGCCGCCGTCAGGGCGGTGACCACGGCGGGGCCCTCGGGCTGCGGGAGGTCGGTCTCGGTCCAGGTCCGGCCGCCGTTGGCCGAACTCGCCGCGAACGGCACCTGCTCGCCCGCGCTGGTGGTCGCGGTGCCGGCGGCGGTGACGGCCTGGCCATCGCTGGCCACGTGCTGCAGCACAGCCCCGTCGGCGCCGGGGGGCTGTGGCAGGTCGGCCTGCTTCCAGGTCCGGCCGTCGGGCGACGTCCATACCGACGGCTGGCGGCCGTGCGAGCCGACCGCGACGAAACCATCCGCCCCGGCGGTGACGGCCAGCATCTGGCGGGTCGCCCCCGCGCCGTCCAGGGCACCGGTAGCCGCGTCACCCGCCCGCTGCCAGCCTGTCAGCCCCGCCGACCACCATGCCGCGGCGATCGTACGTTCGCTCGGGCCTGGCCCGATCTCCTGATAGCCCACCACGACATAGCCGGCCCGCCCGGCGGAGGCGCTCGCCGCGCCGACGGTGCCCTGCGGGCTGGCGGCGGCCTGCACGGTGACCAGGCCGGGCGCGGCGAAGGCGCTCTCGCTGTCGGCGGCCTGCCAGGAGCCACCGTCGGCCGAAGTGATGACGACAGGGTGCCCGGCGGCGCTGGTGGCGTCCCCGCCGACGGCCAGCCATCCCGCGGCGCCGCGGGTCACGCTGGTCAGCTGCTGGGAGCCCGGCCGGTCCAGGACCGCGGGCGTAGCACCGGTGGCGGGGGTCCAGCTGGCCCCGCCGTTGGCCGAGGTCCAGGCGGCCGGGTAGCCATTCGCGCTGCCCACCGCGACCTGGCTTCTGCCCTGGGCGTCCAGCGCGTTAACCGCCAGCTGCGGGCTGGTCGCGCCGGGGATCTTGGCGATGTCGACGCTGGTCGCGGTCCCGCCCGGAGTAACCGAGGTGATCATGGGCTGGCGGCTGTCAGCCTCGGGCTGGCCGGTACCCACGGTGAACACGGCGCCGCCCGCGAAGGTCACGCCGGAGACCGCGTCGGCGGCAGTGGCGGCGAATGGGCCGGCCTGGTGCCAGGAACTGCCGTTGGCCGAGGCGAACGCGGTCAGCTGGCTTCCGGCCCGGCCGGTGATCACCGCGCCGCTGGGGCCGCCCTCGGTCACGCCGGGCGTGAAGCCGATGGCCGTGGCCAGGGTGGTCTCGAACTTCCAGGTCGTGTCGCCGGCCGAACCGTACACGTCAACGGCCGGGTTTCTTGCGACCGTGGCCGGGCGGAACAGCACGAACCCCTTCCCGGCCGCCGCCACCGCGGTGATCTGCCCAGTGGCGCCGTGCCCGGCCGGCGCCGCCGCTGAGGTGAGCGCCGGTCCCCAGGTCGAACCGCCGTCGCGGCTGAGCCAGGCGCCACCCTGCTGGACGGTCACCGTGCGCTTGGGCTTCCCGCTGGACGTGGTCGTATTGATGTCGCCGGAGATCAGGATCTCGTTGCCTGCCACCGCGGCCGACCGCAGGTCCTGCACGCGGCCGGTGCCAGCGGCCAGGTGCAGCCGGGCAGCGTCCAGCCGTTGCCAGGTGGTCCCATCTGGCGACAGGAACACCAGCGGGGTGGACCTGGCCGCCTTGCCGCCCGGGACGTTCTCGCCGACGGCGATGTAACCGGCTGCGGTCCGCTGGATCGCGCTGATGTGGTCGCCCGGGAGCAGCGGTAGCCCGTTGCCCGGGGCGAGCGTCCAGGTCCTGCCGTCGGCGCTGGTCCAGATCGACCTGGGCCGGCGGCGATCCAGGCGCCGTTGCCGCCGGTCACGAACGTGGCCGCGTGCCCGGGGGGCGGCGGCCCACCGGACGCGGACCGCACCGTCCCCAGCGTCCAGGTCTTGCCATCGTTCAGGGAGACGAAGAACTGGGCCCGCGCGATGCGCGCGCCGGATTGGGAGCCCACCGCCACGATCTCGCTGCCGTCGCTGGCGACCCGGGCCAGGGACTGGTCGATACCACGGCCACCGGCGGCCCCAGTGAAGTCGTTGCCGGCCAGGGTCGCGGGCGGGTACCCCAAGGACGAGGTGGATGGCGTAGGCCCGCTGGTGCCCCTGCTGGCACCGTTGATCATCACGATGACGAGGGCGAAGACCACCGTGGCCAGGATGGGGATCACAACCCGCAGACCCCAGCCACGAAAGCTCAGGCCGGCGCGGAATTCACTGGACCAGCGGCGCTGGATCGGCTCGGGCAGGAGCGAGCGAAGCAGGCTGGCCCATTCGCCGTCGGCGTCCCGCGGGGAACTGGGCTCGGCCGGGCTCTGGGTGGCACGGGCCCGGGCGGCGCGGGCGCGGGCGGCACGGCTCTGGGCAGCGCGGGTGCGGGCGGCGCGGCCGGCCGGCGTGCGCTCCTGGTTGGCCGACGCGGGCCGGCGGGCGGTCGGCTCGGTGGTGTTGTCACCGAAGGGGATGGCGCCAAACGGGCCCGTCCCGGGCGGGGGGACGTACCACTCCTGGTCGTCGAACTCGAACCCGGTGGACGGCAGGCCGCCCTCACCCAGGCGGTCCTCATCGCCGGGCCGGGGCGGTACCGACACCGGCTGGCTCACCACCGGCGTATACCGGAACGACCGGGTCTCGTCATCCGGCTCGGTCCAGTACACGGGATGCGACCCATCGCGGTCACCGGCGTCATGGCCACCACGCGGGCCCGGGGTGGCCGAGTGGCCGGCACCGGAGCGGCCGCCCTCGAACTCGTAACCGGGCACGGTATCGCTCCACCGGTCGCGTCGGCCTGCTCCGGGATCGCTCACCCACGGTCCCGGATCGCCCATCCGCGGGCCGGAGCCGGGTATCCGCGGGCCGGGACTGGTGGGGTGCGGGCCGGAGCCGGGTATCCGCGGGCCGGGACTGGTGGGGTGCGGGCCGGAGCCGGGTATCCGCGGGTCGGGGGGCTGGACAGGCGGAAGTGGACCCGTCCCGGCGCGGGAACGCCGTGGACGTGCCGGGCCTCGCGAACCCTGGGCGTCTAGCGGACCCCGGCGGTCCTGCGGGCCCCGGGCATCGTCCGCCGCGCGATGGGCACTCGGATCCCTGGTCACCTCTGCCTTGCCGTCACATCGATCCGGGGAAGGGCGCGATTGAACCTGAACAACCCATATGCCATGTCCCGCCGATGCTACCGGGCGCCCTCCGCCCTGACCGGACTTTCACGCACGCGGAGGCCCGGGAGCAGCCCGCCGGCGGCGCAGAGTGACCCAGGCCACACACGCGCCGGGATCTTCCGGCGCTGCGCCGCAAGGCGGCGGGTAACCTTGATGGTCGAGGCAAACCATCGATAACACATTTCGGAAGAGGGCGATGTCCGCCGTGTCTTCTGGGTCACCGCAGGGTAACGCGGAGGTCCGCGAACCCGAAGCGTCGCAAGAGCCCGGGCAATCAAACCAGCTAGCCAGCGCGCCGCATCGCGGTCACGGACCGGATCCGGCCAGCCCGGCCGACTTCGGCGCCAACGAGTGGCTGGTGGAGGAGCTCTATCAGCGGTACCTGGCGGACCCTGGCTCGGTAGACCGGGCCTGGTGGAGCTTTTTCGCCGACTACCAGCCGACGCTGACCAACGGCACCGGCCCGCAGCCCGTCCTGGCATCCACCGCCGGCACCACCGCGCCCGCCCGGCCCGCGTCGGCGCCCGCACCGGCCCAGCCCGCCCCAGCCCAGGGGGTGCCAGCCCAGACTGCACCAGCCCAGGCCGCGCCGGCCCAGGCGCCGCAGGCCCGGCCGGAGGCCCCGGCTGCGGCGGCACCGGTGCAGGCGCCGCAGAAGCCGCCGACTCCCCCGGCTCCGGCCGTGAACCCCGCCGCGTCCCCTCCCCCACCCCCCGTGGAGGGAGCCGACGTCAGCCGGCTGCGTGGCGCCGCGGCCCGGACCGTCACCAACATGGCGGCCAGCCTGTCGGTGCCCACCGCTACCAGCGTGCGCGCGGTCCCGGCCAAGCTGCTGGTGGACAACCGGATCGTCATCAACAACCACCTGCGCCGCGGCCGTGGCGGCAAGGTGTCGTTCACCCATCTGATCGGTTACGCGGTGGTAGCGGCGCTGAAGGCGCTGCCGGAGATGAACGACGCGTACACCGAGGAAAACGGCAAGCCCGCGATCGCCAAGCCCGAGCACATCAACCTGGGCCTGGCCATCGACGTGCAGGCCGCCGACGGCGCCCGCCAGCTGCTCGTGCCCAATGTCAAGGGCGCGGACGAGATGGACTTCCGCCAGTTCTGGACGACGTATGAGGACGTCGTGCGCCGGGCTCGCTCGGGCAAGCTCGCGGTCACCGACTTCCAGGGCACCACCGCGACCCTGACCAACCCCGGCACGATCGGCACGGCTCACTCGGTGCCGCGGCTGATGCCCGGCCAGGGCTGCATCGTCGGCGTCGGGGCCATGGAGTACCCGGCGGAATACCAGGGTGCTTCCGAGGAGACCCTGGCCCGGCTGGCCATCAGCAAGACGGTCACGCTGACCTCGACCTATGACCACCGGATCATCCAGGGGGCGCAGTCCGGGGAGTTCTTGCAGAAGATCCACCGGCTGCTGCTCGGCGAGGAAGGGTTCTACGACGAGGTCTTCGCCGCTCTCCGCATCCCGTACGAACCCGTCCGCTGGGTCAAGGATTTTCCTTACGGGCATGAGGACGATGTCACCCGTTCGGCCCGAGTGCAGGAGCTGATCCACGCCTACCGGGTCCGTGGCCACCTGATGGCCGACACCAACCCGCTCGAGGTCACCCAGCGCAAGCACCCTGACCTGGACATCAACCAGCACGGCCTGACCCTGTGGGACCTGGAGCGCGACTTCCCCACCGGCGGCCTCGGCGGCAGGCCGCGGATGAAGCTGCGCGAGATCCTGGGCGTGCTGCGTGACTCCTACTGCCGCACGGTCGGCATCGAGTACATGCACATCCAGGACCCGGAGGAACGGCGCTGGCTGCAGGACCGGGTTGAGGTCCCGCACGCGCGGGCCGAACACGACGAGCAGATCCGCATCCTGTCCCGGCTGAACGTGGCCGAGGCATTCGAGATGTTCCTGCAGACCAAGTTCGTCGGCCAGCGCCGGTTCTCGCTGGAGGGGGCCGAGTCCCTGATCCCGCTGATCGACGCGGTGCTGACCGAGGCGGCCGACGCCCAGCTGGACGAGGCCGTGATCGGCATGGCGCACCGCGGCCGGCTGAACGTCCTGGCCAACATCGTCGGCAAGTCGTACTCGCAGATCTTCAAGGAGTTCGAGGGCAACCTGGACCCGAGCAGCGCGCAGGGTTCCGGCGACGTCAAGTACCACCTCGGCGCGGACGGCGTGTTCCTCGCGCCCGACGGTGGCCAGATCAAGACCGCGCTGGTGGCCAACCCGAGCCACCTGGAGGCGGTCGACCCGGTGCTGGAGGGCGTGGTCCGGGCCAAGCAGGACGTCATCGACAAGGGCGAGCCCGGCTTCACCGTGCTGCCCGTCCTCATTCACGGCGACGCCGCCTTCGCCGGCCAGGGCGTGGTCGCGGAGACCCTCAACCTGTCCCTGCTGCGCGGTTACCGCACCGGCGGCACCGTGCACATCATCGTGAACAACCAGGTCGGCTTCACCACCGCGCCGCAGTACTCGCGCTCCAGCGTGTACGCGACCGATGTGGCCCGGATGATCCAGGCGCCGATCTTCCACGTCAACGGCGACGACCCCGAGGCCGTCGTCCGCACCGCCCGGCTGGCCTTCTCCTACCGGCAGGTATTCAAGAAGGACGTCGTCGTCGACATGATCTGCTATCGCAAGCGGGGTCATAACGAGACCGACAACCCGTCGTTCACTCAGCCGCTGATGTACGACCTGGTGGAGGCCAAGCGGTCCACCCGCAAGGTCTACACCGAGTCGCTGATCGCCCGCGGCGACATCACCATGGAAGAGGCCGAGGCCGCGCTGCGGGATTACCAGCAGCAGCTGGAGCGGGTCTTCACCGAGACCAGGGACGCCGCCGAACGTCCGGCCGAGCCGGGCTCGGTAGTGCGGCCCGAGCCGGAAGACCGGCCGGTCAACCACGAGGCGGTGCCGACCGCGGTGTCTGCCGAGGTGGTCAAGCGGATCATCGACACCCAGGTCAACTTGCCCAGCGACTTCACCCCGCACCCGCGGCTCAAGCCGCTGCTCGACCGCCGGGCCGCGATGGCGGAGGATGACACGATCGACTGGGCGACCGGTGAACTGCTGGCGTTCGGCGGCCTGGTGCTGGATGGCCATCCGGTCCGGCTGGTCGGCCAGGACAGCCGCCGCGGGACGTTCGGGCAGCGCCACGCGGTGCTCGTCGACCGGCACACCGGCACCGACTACACCCCGCTCAAGCAGCTCGAGTCGGGTCCGGCCAAGTTCTTCGTGTACGACTCGCTGCTGTCGGAATTCGCCGCCATGGGCTTCGAGTACGGCTACTCCGTGGCCCGTCCCGACGCCCTGGTGTGCTGGGAAGCGCAGTTCGGCGACTTCGTCAACGGCGCGCAGACGATCGTGGACGAATTCATCAGCTCGGGCGAGCAGAAGTGGGGCCAGATGTCCGGCGTCGTGCTGCTGCTGCCGCACGGCTACGACGGCCAGGGCCCGGACCACTCCTCGGCCCGGGTGGAGCGGTTCCTCGCCTCCTGCGCGCAGGACAACATGACTGTGGCCATGCCGACCACGCCAGGGAACTACTTCCACCTGCTGCGCTGGCAGGGACTGTCCGGACGGCGCAAGCCGCTGATCGTGTTCACGCCGAAGTCGATGCTCCGGCTGAAGGCGGCCACATCGGCGGTTACCGAGTTCACCACCGGGTCGTTCCGGCCGCTGATCCCGGCATCGGTGGAATCCGACGCCGACGTGCGGCGCGTGGTGCTGTGCTCCGGCAAGGTGTACTACGACCTGGCCGCGAGGCGGAAGGACAAGCAGGCCACGGAGGTGGCCGTCGTCCGGGTCGAGCGGCTCTACCCACTGCCGGCCTTGGAACTGCGGGCCGAGCTGGGCCGCTACCCGCAGGCGGAGTCGGTCACCTGGGTGCAGGAGGAGCCGGCCAACATGGGCGGCTGGCCCACCATGGCGCTGAAGCTCCCGCGGGTGCTGGACCGTCCCGTCGGCGTGATTTCGCTGCCCGCCAGCTCGGCTCCGGCGGCCGGTTCGGCGGCCAAGCACGCCACCTCCCACCGGGAGATCGTCGAGACGGCGATCCCGTCGCCCTGACCATGTACGAAACCGACCGCGGCATCGAGGAGCTCGCCGACCGGCGCGGAGATGACCAGGTCACGGTGGCCTGGCTCGCCGAGCGGCTGCGGGACTTCGTGGACCTCAACCCGGGGTTCGAGACGGCCGTGGACCGGCTGGCGACGTGGCTCGCGCGGCTGGATGACGAGGACGATTTCTAACCCTGAACGGGCTGGGTGGGACGCGGTCGCAGGTGGCTTTGGCGCCGTGGCCGCTCCGGTGAGGGCTTTTCTTCCCTCGTTGGTCCTGGCGTGCCCGGGTTGGTCCTGGCGTGGGCGGCGAGCCGGAACCTGGTCGCGATATGTCTTGACTTCAGAAAGATGAGATATATCGTTATGTGTACTGGCCGGGCTTACGGGAAGGACGGGTGGAATGGCGCAGTGGACCATCGAGGGACCAACCGACCTCGACTTCGATGAGCTGACCGGATTGCGGGTCAGGCTCGTCGCGGGATCGGTCGCCGTGCTGGCGACCGACGGGAAGCCCACACTCAACGTGGCGCACGTGGACGGCGACCCGCTGCACGTGACCTACGAGGACGGGATACTGACCATTACGCACGAGAACCTCACCTGGGAAGGGCTGCTCAAGTGGCTCCGCCCGCAGCGCCATTCGGCCTCGGTGACGGTGATGGTGCCCCGGCAGTGCCCAACCCAGCTCGGTGTGGTGAGCGCGACCGCCGTCTTGTCGGGTGTCAGCGGCAGGGCTTCGGTCAAGAGCGTCTCTGGCGGGATCACGCTGGACGGACTGACCGGTGACGTGGACGCAAATACAGTGTCCGGGGCGCTCGAAGCCCTGGGAATCAACGGCATGCTGAACTTCAACAGTGTCTCCGGCGACCTGACCGTGGCCGACGGCGTGCTGGAACGACTGGACGCCAACGCGGTGAGCGGCGACGTGACCGCGGACATCGTCCTCAACCCGCTGGGCGGGATCAGCGTGACCACGGTCTCGGGCAAGGTGACGCTCAGGCTCCAGGCCGGGGCCGACGCCAAAGTCAACCTGCATTCTGTGTCGGGGGACGTCCGCAGCGAGTTCGGGGAGCTTGAACGGGCAACCGCTCCGGCGTCCCGAAGTGTCAGCGGTAGCCTTGGCGCCGGCTCCGCACACGTATCCGTGACGACGATGTCGGGCCGGGTCATGCTCCTGCGACGCGCCGGGCGCGAAACGGCCCCGGATGACACGCGGGCCAGTGAGCGGCCCGATAATGAGAGTGAGATGGAAGGCGAGGCCAGTTGAGTCCGGTATTCCGCCATGGCAGCCTCCGGCTGTATTTGCTGCGGCTGCTCGACGAGGAGCCCAGGCACGGCTATGAGGTCATCCGGCTGCTGCGCGACCGGTTCATGGGTGTGTACTCGCCTTCACCAGGCACGATCTACCCCCGGCTGGCGCGGCTCGAAGAAGAGGGCCTGGTCACCCACGACGAGGTGGACGGCCGTAAGGTCTACCGGATCACCGAGGCCGGCCAGCAGGAGCTGCGCAGCCGCAGCGCGGAGCTCGACGAACTCGAGGAAGAGCTGTCGGCGTCGGTCAGCGACATCGTCCGCGAGGTACGCGAGGACGTCCGGCAGACGGTGCGCAGCCTGCGTGAAGAGCTGACCTGGGCGGCTCGCGAGTCCCGCCGGGCGGGTAAGGACGTCGCCGCCGAGACCCGCGACCAGGCCCGGCAGGCGCGGGACGGAGCCCGCGACGAGGTCAAGCGGGTGCGCGATGAGATGAAGTCGCAGATCCGGCAGGCCCGGGACGAGGCGCGGGAGCAGGCCCGGCAGGCTCGTGACCAGCACGGCCGGAGCCCTGACGAGGACGTCGATGCAGAATCAGGGCCGGGCGCCGATGCGGCCCGGCGGGTGCGCGAATCGGCGCGGCGGCTGCGCGAAGAGGCACAGCGAGTCCGTGACGAGGCCATCGGACCCGGCAGCCGTATCGGCGAGGAAGCCGGGGCCAGGTTCTCCGCTGGCGATCCGGGCTGGGATCCGCGCGGGGGGAACTGGCCGCCCGGCTCGAGCTGGACCGACTGGCCCGGCCGCCGCAGCTGGGCGGGGGCGCTCGACTTCGGTACGTTGCGCGATCTGGAGCGGCTGGCCGTGCAGTTCACCGCGGACCTGCGGAGACTGGCCATGCAGTCCTCGAGCGCAGGTGAGAACGTCATCACCGACCTGCGCGGCATCCTGGAAGACGCGCTCGAACGCGTCAAGTCCGAGATCTTCGGGTCTGGCTCCGCCGAGCCAGACCGCCACGAGGCAGCCGCACCCGCGGATCCCGCGGCGCCGGCGGATGCCGCGCCAGGTTCCACAGCCGCGCCAGGTGCGGCGGCCGCGGCAGGTTCCACAGCCGCGCCAGGTGCGGCGGCCGCGGCAGGTTCCGCGGCCGCGGCAGGTTCCGCGGCCGCGGCAGGTTCCGCGGAGCCGCATGGTCCGGGCGAACGCCTGGCTGGCCAGCCGGCGAGACCGGCGTGGCCGAACCGCAGGACTGAGCCGCACCCGGGCGAGCGCGGCTCCGGGCGAGGACAGCCCCAGGTTCGCTGCCGCCGTCTCCCCCGGGTGTCCTGGCTAGAGCGTGAAGACGATTTTGCCGAACAGGTCGCCGGTGACCATGGCCTCGAAGCCTTCGCGGGCCTGTGCCAGCGGCAGCACCCGGTCGATCAGCGGTCGCACTCCGGTCTGCTCGCAGAACCTGGCCAGGCGGCCGAGCTGGTCGCGTGAGCCCATGGTGGAACCGGTCACGGACAGCTGGGTGAAGAACACCCGGGTCAGTTCGGCCGGCGGGGCGTCGCCGCTGGTGGCGCCCGCGATCACGATCCGGCCGCCGGCCTTGAGCGACCGGACGGAGTGAGCCCAGGTAGCCTGGCCGACCGTCTCCATGACGACGTCGACTCGCTCCGGCAGCCGGGCACCAGACGCAAACACCTGGTCGGCGCCGAGCTTGAGCGCCCGCTCGAGCTTGGTCTCGCTTCGGCTTGTCGCCCAGACCCGGTAACCGGCCGCACGTCCCAGCAGGATCAGCGCGGTGGCGACGCCACCTCCTGCTCCCTGCACCAAGATGGTGGCTCCGGGCTGCACGCCCGCCTTCTCGAAGAGCATCTTGTACGCGGTCAGGTAGGCGGTGGGCAGGCACGCGGCTTCCTCGAAGGACAGCGCGGCGGGCTTGGGCACCAGGTTCCGCCGCGGGACGGTGACCTTTTCCGCGAAGACCCCGTTGTGACGCTCGGACAACAGCGAACGCCGCGGGTCAAGCGTCTCGTCCCCGCCACCTGCGTCGGGATCGCCAATCACCGAGTGCACGACCACCGCGTTGCCGTCCTCGTCATATCCGGCCGCGTCGCAGCCCAGGATCATCGGCAGCCGGTCCTCGGAGATCCCGACTCCGCGCAGGGTCCAGACGTCGTGGTGGTTCAGGGCAGCGGCCTGCACAGTTACCGTCGTCCAGCCATCGGGAACAGTGGGCTCGGGACGCTCCCCCACCTCCAGGCCGGACAGCGGGTCATCAGTGTCGATACGCGCGGCAGTCGCAGCAAGCATGTTCCACACCATACAGACCCCGCCTCCCGCCCCCGGCTGGCGCAGCGCCGTTGATCGCGGCTTCGCAGCCTCGGTCGGTGACCGGCGGTCGGCGCAGTCCGCAGTTTCAATGGATGTGGCTCTCTACGGGATCTATTCAGTAGAGAGCCACATCCATTGAATTTTGGCTGGGCGATTTGCCCCTTTGTTACTTTGAGGGACGGCGTGGAAGCAGGCGGAGTGGCTGGGTGCGGCCGGTGGGGTTAGCGGCGGGCGACGCCGTCGGTGCGGGCTTGGGCGGAGACGGCGGCGGCCACTGCGGGGGCGACGCGCTCATCGAACTGGCTGGGGATGACGTAATCCGGGGCGGCGTCGGAGCCGACCAGGCCGGCGATGGCGCGGGCGGCGGCCAGCTTCATGGCCGCGGTGATGTCGGTAGCACCGACGTCCAGGGCGCCGCGGAACAAGCCGGGGAAGGCCAGCGAGTTGTTGATCTGGTTCGGGAAGTCGCTGCGGCCGGTGGCCACGACCAGGGCGTGCCGGGCCGCCACCTTGGGGTGCACTTCCGGGTCGGGGTTCGACAGCGCGAACACGATGGCGTCGGGCGCCATCGTGGCGATCGCCGACTCGGCCACCGTGCCGCTGGACAGGCCGATGAACACGTCCGCGCCACGCAACGCGGACTCGGTGGAGCCGGTCAGGTTCGCCTTGTTGGTCTGCGCGGCCAGGGCGGCCTTGACCGGGTTCAGCCCGTCGCGGCCCTGAAAAATAAGGCCCTTGCTGTCCGACACCGCGATGTCGCCGATCCCGGCGGCCAGCAGCATCCTGGTCACGGCCACGCCCGAGGCGCCCGCACCGGCCACGACGGCGCGGAGCTCGCTCAGTTCCTTGCCGGCCACCCGGGCGGCGCCGCGCAGCGCGGCCAGCGTGACGATGGCGGTGCCGTGCTGGTCGTCGTGGAACACCGGGATGTCGAGCAGCTGGCGGAGCCGGTCCTCGATCTCGAAGCAGCGCGGAGCAGAGATGTCCTCCAGGTTGATCCCGCCGAAGCTGGGGGCGAGCGCGGCCACCGTAGCCACGATCTCGTCGGTGCCGGTGCAGGCCAGGCAGATCGGCACCGCATCCACATTGGCGAACCGCTTGAACAGCAGCGACTTGCCCTCCATGACCGGCATAGCGGCGGCCGGGCCGATGTCACCCAGGCCGAGCACGGCCGTGCCGTCGGTGACCACCGCGACCGTATTGGCCACCCAGGTGTACTCGACGGCCAGCTCGGGTGCGTCCGCGATGGCGGTGCACACCCGGGCCACCCCGGGCGTGTAGGCCATGGCCAGACCCGCGCTGTCGGTCACGTCGATGCTCGGCCGCACGCTGATCTTCCCGCCCCGGTGCATAGCGAAGACGGGATCGGCGGCGGAATCGGGAAAAGCCAGTTCAGACATGGGATACCCCTCAAAGATGCATGGTGGTCAGGGAGGCGCCGACCTGAGGTTCAACGGCCACGGACGCGAGAGACGGGGGTATCCCGTGTAGCTATTGTGCCACACAACGCCGGCGAGCTGCTGGCATCTGGTCGGGCGTTGGTGTAATACTCAATACCGGCAACAGGCCATTACACGATCGACCTCCCCGTTACCGAGGGAGGGCCGCTGGGGAGCGGGATTGGATCTCAACTCCTACGCTGAACTCGCGGTGCGGCTGGTGAACACGGCCGGTGCCGAGGGCGAGGAAGGTGACCGGCTCGCCGACCTGGAAGGGTTGCGCGCCCTGGTCGCCGACCGGGAGCATCTCAACGCTGGCGGGACCAGGAACGACCTGGAGTCGCTGCGGAACCTGCGGACCGAGCTCCGCGACTTCTTCGTGGCGTGCGCCGACGGCGATGGTGAGGACGCCGCGGCCCGGCTCAACTATCTGCTCATCCAGCACCCCGTCCACCCCCAGCTGTCCGGTCACGACGACCAGCCCTGGCATGTGCACTACACCGAGAGCGGCTCGGTAGCGGACAAATACGCGGCCGGGGCCGTGATGGGCCTGGCCGTGCGGCTCACCGACGTCGGCATCGACCGGTTCGGGGTCTGCCAGGCGGCCGGGTGCCAGGGAGTCTTCATCGACACCAGCAGCAGTAACACCAGACGCTACTGTTCCGAGCGATGCATGAACCGCGCCAATGTCTCCGCCTTTCGTGCCCGCAAACGTGGCGAGGACGACGGTGAGGCAAAGACACCGACGGCTACCGCATAGTACGCAGCTAGTTTCAGCCCGTCGCGATATGGGCAATCTCATTCGTGACTGTCATCACAACTAAGCGCGGAACGTAACTTCATGTTATTGGAATGACATCTGCCGGTGATCTCTGGCAGAAGCCTGGGAACTTTCTTGCGGTAAGGCAAGCACGCCTTGACCTGCGTTATCAAAACGAACCCGGGTTAACACTTCTCAGTTATGAGGATGATCTCTACGATGATCTCACTCGACGCATACGAGACGCTCACCCGCCGGGAGAGGGGATCTCGCACCGCGGGTAACTGAGCCCTGCGGGGCATGATCGGAAAAGGGATCGCACATGGCAACTGAAACTTCAGGGGTCGGCGTAACAGCCCCGACTGACGTCGGGCTCAAGCGAGAGATCGGGCTGATCGGGGCCACCTGGGCGTCCGAGACCTCGATCATCGGCTCCGGCTGGCTCTTCGGCGCGCTGTTCGCCGCTCAGGCGGTGGGTGGCGCGGCCATTCTCGACTGGGTCATCGCCGGGGTCGTGGTCGTCATCCTGGCCCTGGTGTACGCCGAGCTCGGCGCGATGTACCCGGTCGCCGGCGGTACGGGCCGGTTCCCGCACTTCGCGTTCGGCGGCGCGGCCGGATACGGGTTCGGCTTCTTCGCCTACCTGCAGGCCGTGACCATCGCGCCGATCGAGTGCTTCGCGTTCATGCAGTACGCCTCGCACTTCTGGCCGAGCATCTACGACGCCAAGACCAGCAACGTCACCGGCGTCGGCTTCATTTTGACGATCATCCTGATGGCCATCTTCGTGGCGGTCAACTTCCTGGCCATGCGCATCTTCTCCAAGGTCAACAGCGCGCTGACCTGGTGGAAGGTCGCGGTTCCCGTGCTGGCCATCATCGTGCTGCTGTTCAAGTTCCACGGCGGCAACTTCACCGCGGGCGGCAGCTTCATGCCAGGCGGCCCCAAGGCCCTGTTCGCGGCGCTGCCGGCGGCCGGCATCGTGTTCGCCTACTCCGGCTTCGAGCAGGCCGACCAGCTGGCCGGCGAGGTCAAGGACCCGCAGCGCAACCTGCCGCGGGCCATCCTGCTGGCCGTGGGGATCTCGGTCATCATCTACGTCCTGCTGCAGGTGGCGTTCATCGGTGCGATGCCGCCGTCCGAGCTCGGCAAGGGCTTCGCCGGCATCACCAACACCGACATCCTGTCCGGGCCGTTCGCCGGCCTGGCCGGCGTCGTCGGGCTGACCTGGCTGGCGTTCATCCTGCGGATCGACGCGTTCATCTCGCCGTCCGGTACCGGCCTGATCTACACCACCGCGACCTCCCGCGTCAGCTACGGGCTGGCCAGGAACCGGTACGCCCCGCCCGCCCTGACCAGGACGGACAAGAACGGCGTCCCGTGGGTCGGGCTCATCTGCGCCTTCATCATCGGGCTGTTCTTCCTGCTGCCCTTCCCGAGCTGGCACTCGCTGGTCGGCCTGATCACCGGGGCCAGCGTGCTGATGTACGCGGGCGGCCCACTGGCCCTGGGCGCCTACCGCCGGCAGGTGCCGGACGCGGACCGGCCGTACCGGATGCCGGCGTCCTGGTTCTTCGCCCCGGTGGCCTTCATCATCGCCGACCTGCTCATCTACTGGTCGGGCTTTGAGGTGGTCTGGAAGCTCGGCGTCGTCCTGGTCGTCGGCTACATCGTGATGGCCAGCTTCCGGTTGTCCAAGAACCTGCGGCCGGCGCTGGACTTCAGGTCGGCCATCTGGATGCCGATCTGGCTGGTCGGGATGGGCATCATCTCCTGGCAGGGCCAGTTCCAGGGCGGCGCGGTCAAGCCGCCGCTGGCCACCGGCAACATCCCGTTCTGGATCGACATCATCGTCGTGGCGGCGTTCAGCCTGGCCATCTACTACTGGGCCATGTACTCCCGGCTGCCCCGTGAGAGCATGCTCGCGCTGGTCAACGAGCAGGCCGACAAGGGCGACGAGCCGATGTCGGACATTCACCACTGAGTCGAGTCGCAACAGACGAACGGCCCCGCCTGCCCGGCGGGGCCGTTCGTTTTACGCGGGGGCTTGGTGGCCACCCGTTCGGCCGTTAGAGCGGGGGCGCCAGTAGCGGGCCAGCACCCGGCCCTCGATGAGCACCGCGGGCACCGCCCCGAACCGGCGGCTGTCCACCGCGCCGGCGGCCGGGTTGTCCGACAGCAACCACCAGCCGCCCCCGGAGCCGCCTACCGGGCAGACAGCGCGTTTGACGATGAGCATCTCCGGGCGGCCGGGGTGACGGGCCAGCACGATCTGGCCGGGACGGATCCGGCGGGTACGGCGGACCAGCAGCCAGTCACCGGGTCGCAGGGCGGGTTCCATGGACCGTTCGGCCACCTTGACCCGCAGAACCGGCCAGTGCACGTATCCCTCCAGGTGTTTGCCGGAACGGGCAGGGGTAGTGTCGGGTCTGCAAGCTACACGTGCGGAGAAAGGGAATCGATGAGGCTGCTTACACGCCTGCTCGAGCCGAAGGCCATTGCCCACGCCCACTGCGACCTGCCTTGCGGAGTCTACGACCCCGCCCAGGCCAGGATCGAGGCGGAATCAGTCAAGGCGATCGCCGAGAAGTACGCGCAGAACACCGACCCGGAGTTCCGGGCCCGTGCCATCTTCATCAAGGAACAGCGTTCGGAACTGGTCAAGCACCACCTGTGGGTGCTGTGGACCGACTACTTCAAGCCGCCGCACTTCGAGAAGTACCCGCAGCTGAACCAGCTGTTCAACGAGGCCACCAAGCTGGCCGGTGCGGCCGGTACCAAGGGCAGCGTGGACGTGGCCAAGGCGGACGAGCTGCTGGCCAAGATCGAGGAGATCAACAAGATCTTCTGGGAGACCAAGCAGGGCTGAGGCCAGCGCGTTTGGTCCACAAAACCCAGGTTCGGTGCTGCTCAGGCGGTACGGAACCTGGGTTTTGCGGCGCTTGGGGCCCCGAGGGTAAGCGTCCGAGCACACGCGGTCAGAACCGGGGCGGCGCGGCGTATTTCTCGTGGCGGCCCAGGGGCGGTAGGTTTCTTGCAGCGGGCGGCGACCAGAAACTGCCCCGGAGGAGAAACGTGACCGAAGACACCGCCGCGACGACCGCCGTCCCGGAGCAGCGCGATTCCGGCGCGGCACAGGCGGATCGCGAGACCCGGGACCACGTGACGGTGTGCATGCCCGCCGAGGGCGCATACCTGTCCGTGCTGCGGACCGCGACCGCCGGCCTGGCGGCCAGGCTTGACTTCACCCTGGACGAGATCGAGGATTTGCGTATCGCGGTCGACGAGGCCTGCGCGATGTTGCTGGCCCAGGCCATCCCGGGCACCAACCTGGAATGCGCCTTCGACCTCGGAGTCGATCTGATGACCATTACGGTGTCGGTGACCGCTGCCGAGCCAAGCCTGCCGGCCAAGGACACCTTCGCCTGGACCGTGCTGTCCGCGCTGGCCGGGACCGTCGATTCCCGGCTCGGCGCCGACGATCAGGTGTCCATCGTGCTCCGCAAGCGCCGGGAAGTCCCGAGGTCCGGGTGAGTAGCGAGTACGAGGTCCAGGTGACCGAGGATCCCGAGGTCGCCCAGGCGACAGCGGAGACGGTGCGGATTGAGCGCAGCTCACCCGACCGGGCCCGGGCACGTGAGATGTTCGAGCGGCTGGCCACGCTGCCCCCCGATGATCCCGAACGGGCCCGGATCCGCGGCTACCTGGTCGAACTGCACCTGCCGCTGGTGGAATACCTGGCCCGCCGGTTCCGCAACCGCGGCGAATGGCTGGATGACCTGACCCAGGTCGCCACGATCGGGCTGATCAAGTCCATCGACCGGTTCGACCTCGAGCGTGGGGTCGAGTTCTCCACCTACGCCACGCCCACCATCGTGGGCGAGATCAAGCGGCACTTCCGGGACAAGGGCTGGGCGGTGCGCGTGCCGCGCCGTCTGCAGGAACTCAAGCTCTCACTGACCAAGGCCATCGGTGACCTGGCTCAGCGGGAGGGACGGGCGCCGACAGTTTCGGAGCTCGCCGCGCATCTGCATATGAGCGAGGAAGAGGTCCTGGAGGGCCTGGAGTCGGCGAACGCCTATTCCACCGTGTCCCTGGACGCGCCGGACTCCGGCGACGAGGACGCGCCCGCCGTGGCCGATTCGCTCGGCATGGTCGACGACGCGCTCGAGGGCGTGGAGTACCGGGAATCGCTCAAGCCGCTACTGGAGCAGCTGCCGCCGCGAGAGAAGAAGATCCTGCTGCTGCGGTTCTTCGGCAACATGACCCAGTCCCAGATCGCAGCCGAGCTCGGCATCTCCCAGATGCACGTGTCCCGGCTGCTGGCCCGTACGCTGACTCAGCTCAGAGACGGCCTGACCACCGAAGACTGAGCGGCCAGGGCTGCTGGGCTAGCGGCGTGGGGTTGGCGCACGGGCTGCTGGGCTAGCGGCGCGGCTTACGTTTGCGGTTTGCCGGAGGACGCTTGGCGTTCTGGCCGGTTTTCTTAGTGCTCTGCTGGGCGTTCTGCTGCGTCTTTGCGGTCTTGGCTTTCTGGCTGGTCCTGGCGGGCGTGGCCTTGGCGATGACCTTGGTGTCCGCGGGCGCGGGCTGGGCTTCGGGGGCCGGCTCCGGATCCGGGGCGTGCAGGGGGCCGCGGTTCAGGGCGCGCAGGCTGGCCGGGGCGAAGACGCCGGCCAGGCAGATCGCGGCCAGCGCCAGGGTGGGAATCCCCCAGTCGAGCCGATGGCCGTTCACCAGGTAGATGCCCGCTCCCGCGACGAAGAGCTGGGTCATGACCACCGGGGTCCGGGTCCATGGCCGGGCCCGGGCCAGGCCGGCAGCGAACGCACCGAGCCCAGCGGCGGTACCCACGGCGATGAGCGTCAGCGCGATACCGCTGGCCCGCTCGTACGACTTCCCGTCCGCGGTGGCGACGGCCGCGAACACGGCTGCTACGAACAGCACCAGGGCCTCGGCGGCCTGGGCGACCGCGGCGACGCGCAGCGCCACTGGGGGCCCGGCGTGCAGCGCCTCCGGAGACCCAGCTGCAGGTGGAGTGCCGGCGTCGGACGCGGTTGCTCCGGTCTCCATCCCGGCTGGCATGACGGCCTGGTTCGCGGTCTGCCTGACCGGCGGTTCCGATCGCGTCGCCATTTCCACCCGCCCATCGCTGATCCCGGGGTACGCAGGCTTCCAGACTAGACGAGCCGTCGCCCGGGGGCCGCTCCGCGTTCGGCCGGGAGCAGGCTCCGGGAGAGCGAGGGTGCCGAAAAGGTTAACGGGCAGGGTGCATTAGCCTAAGCAAGTGCACGGGCTGATGATCGTTAACCCGAATGCGAGCTCGACCAGCGGCGACATCCCAGACCTGGTGGCCCGTTCCCTGGCTGGGCTGGTGGACCTGGAAGTCGAGCGGACTCAGCACCGGGGTCATGCGCGCGAACTGGCGGCCGTGGCCCAGGTCGACCTGGTGATCGTGCTCGGCGGCGACGGTTCGGTCAACGAGGTGGTGAACGGTCTCATGAGCCGGGCGGGACCACGGCCACGGCTGGCCGTCATTCCCGGTGGAGGCGGCAACGTGCTCGCGCGAGGCCTGGGAGTGCCGGCCAAGGCCACCGCGGCGGTCCGCCACGTCCGCGCGGTCATCGAGTCGGGCCGGTACCGCACGATCGGGCTCGGGCTGGCCGGGGACCGCTACTTCACCTTCAGCGCCGGGCTGGGCATGGACGCCGAGGTGGTGGGCGAGGTGGAGCGGCAGCGCACCAAGGGCCGGCGGGAAACCGCGTCGCTGTTCTTGCGCACGATGACGCGTCTTTATTTCCGCGGGACGGACCGGCGGCGCCCCGCTCTGACCCTGCAACACGACGGCCAGCCGGC
>CAWAFD010000044.1:0-82641 GCA_963781225.1 uncultured Actinomycetota bacterium | reverse complement strand
GTGGAGCACAGCTGTGGTGGTGAGGGCCTGACCCAGAAAATGGCAATTGAGCGGCGGCCGATGATTACCTGACCACCAGCGTGGCGCTTGGCGCTCTCGCGGGAGCGGCAGGTTCACGAACAGCGACATAAGACTGCGGGAGAAGGCTGGCACGTTCGAGGCTGCCAATATCGGGGAAATGGCGTGGCCGATGTTCCGGTCACCAATTGGCCCGCCTATCTCGTTGGCCCGCCTATCTCGATACCGGCACCGACCTGCCGCTTGCGCAAGCCGACTGGTTTAGGACGCAGCCCAGGCCGTCACGCTCTGAAGCAGCTCGCTCGCCAGCACCAAGCAGCGCTCCCACATGCCCCCGGCCGGCGTTGAGCTCTCAATGGTCCTCCAGCGCAGCCGCGATGCCATACCCGAGCGCGGTCGCAATATCGGGCGCGGCACAGACGGCCCAGCCGAGCCCGACCAAGGAGGCGATGCCAGTAACACACGCTGGCAATCTTGTCGTCGATCACGCCCGCGACCCTGACCCGGGCGGGCTAGGGTGCCGGCCAGGGCCGCATTTTACCGGCGCCGTTGGACACGGTCGATGTTCCCTTCACCTGATCATCGGCAATGGCAGCCTGGCCAGCCCATTGTCCCTTCCAGGTGAGGCGGTCAGTATCGGCGTTACCCCAAGCGTGGAAATGGATTTCGCCCCTACCCGACTGAGGCGGGGTTGCCTTCTTGTTCGGAGCCGATGAGCAGTGATACGGCCTCGATGAGGGCCAGGTGGGTGAATGCCTGCGGGAAGTTCCCGAGGTGCTCGCCGGTGGTGGTGTCGATCTCCTCGGCGTAGAGCTGCAGCGGTCCGGCGAAGGACAGCAGCTTCTGGCACAGGGCGTGGGCGCGGTCGGTCTCACCGATCATAACCAGCGCGGTCACTAGCCAGAACGAGCAGATGGTGAAGGTGCCTTCCTTACCCTCGAAGCCGGTGTCGGTTCCCTCGACCAGGTAGCGCAGGACCAAGCCGTCCTGGGTCAGCTCGTCGGCGATGGCCAGCACGGTCGCCTGGATGCGCTTGTCGGTGGGGGGCAGGAATCCCATGATGGGCAGCAGCAGCAGCGATGCGTCCAGGTCGTCGGTCTCGTAGTGCTGCCGGAAGACGCCCCTGTCAGAGACGCCCTTGTCCAGGATCTCGGCCTTGATCTCATCAGCGCCCGCCTGCCAGCGCTCGGCGCGTTCGTCGTCGCCACGCTCGGCCGCGAGATCAGCGCCACGCTCGGCCGCTACCCAGCACATCATCTTGGACGCGGTGAAGTGCTTCGCGTCACCGCGGACTTCCCAGATCCCCTGGTCCGGTTCATGCCAGTGCGCTAGGGCGGCGTCTACGAACCCGGCCAGCCCTTCCCACACCGGCGCCACGATCGTGACGGCTCCCCGGCGGAACTGGACGTCCACGGCGTCGGCAATCATCCCCCAGACGTCGTGCTGCTGCTGATTCCAGGCTCCGTTGCCGACCCGGACCGGGCGCGCCCCGCGCCACCCGGACAGATGATCCAGGGTCCGTTCGGTCAGGTCACGTTCGCCCCCGATCCCGTACATGATCTGCAGCTCGAACCGGCGGTTGAGGTCACCGCCGCTGACCGCGTCGATGACGAACCCCCAGTACTCGATCGCCTCCCAGTCAAAGCCCAGCCGGTACAGCGAGCGGAGCATGAATGCGGAGTCCCTGATCCAGGTGAAGCGGTAGTCCCAGTTCCGGGCCCCGCCCGGCGTCTCCGGCAGCGAGGTCGTCGATGCCGCCATGATGGCGCCGGTGGGGGCGTAGCTGAGCCCCTTCAGCGTCAGGGCGCTGCGGTCCAGGTAGGGCTTCCACGGATGGTCCGGGATCTTGGCCGAGCTGAGCCAGTCGCGCCAGAAATCGACCGTGGTGTTCAGCATGGCGAACGCCTCGTCCTGGCTGCCCGGGATATTGTTGCCTCCCCAGGACAGCGCCACGAAGGCCGACTGGCCCTTAGTGAGCGTGGTGCGGCCGTAACAGCGGGCGCCCAGCACGCCGAGCGGGACGCTGCCCGCCAGCTCCAGATGCACGTCCCCCTCCGCCGCGGTAATCCTCATCGAGTCATAACCGTCGCCGGTGTAGCTCCATGTGCCGCCGGTGGTCCCGTAGTTGAACAGCGGGGCGCAGTTCACGACCGCCTCAACCCGGCCGCTGATGCACGTGGCGATTCGCAGCAGTACGCCGACGGCACCGGAATCAGCCGGAGCCCGATGATAATCTGGCCGCCGCCCCTCGCGTGGGACCGGGCCCACTGCCAGCAGGTCCTGAACGACCATCCACCCCGTCGGGGTCTGCCAGGTCGTCTCCAGCACCATTGTCCCCGGCACATACCGGCGATTCTGGGGCACGGCGGTGTTGCCCGGACCGAACCGGAACATACCGGCGCTGCGGTCCAGTAGCGCGCCGAAGACACTCGGGGAATCGGGACGCGGCAGGCACAGCCACTCCACCGACCCGTCCGGCGCCACCAGGCAGCTCTGCTCGCAATTCGACAAGAACCCGTAATCAGCAATCGGCGGAAACAAGCCCGTGGATGCCGAACCCTCGCTACTCACCACACAACCTCCCGACGCTGGTAGGTATGGCAATCGTATGAACCAGACTCCCCCGAGGCATCACCCCGCACGGATGAACCGGCGCCGGCCGGGAAGTCGTCAGATGGTGTAACTGCAGTTTCACCGGGAGACATGATGGACTGATGCGACAGGATCCGGCTCTCCGCAGGAGAGCCGGATCACCCAGCCCGAGCCGCAGGATGTGGCAGGTGACCGACTCGGCAGCCAGCGGCAATCGCAGCAGACAGGACGTGCCCGATAATGACCATGCCTGGAACGCTGCCAGCGCCAGCGAGGTCTGTGGGGCCGACGAGCCCAGCTGCGTGGTCATCTCGAGCCGAGACCAGCTGCCGTTCATCCAGCCGCAGATGCAGTACACCGCGCCGAGGGCCGCGTAGGCAGAAATACGAGAAGGCCCCTCGTGGCTGCCACGCTCGCCGTGCTCTGCTTCGTCGTTTCCCTGCCCGGTCGGCCTGCGCCACAGGCGGACCCAACCAGAGTCGTTTCCCGGGCGCGTAGGCCCAAGGAAGGGAACCGACATGACTACGACTGCCGCAGCGCCGCATTCGTCATGACCCTTAGGTGGACGGACCCCCCTCGGGTACGGCCGGGTCCGAGCTCGCAAGTTTGCCCGACGGCGCCGGATCGTGAGGAGATGCCGGGCTTGTGATAGGTAGCTGGTCTGACTGACTCAGCGGCGCGTTATCCGGACTAGATGGCGGCCTGGGCCGGGCGTCCTCCCCGGCTGTCGGCGTTCCCTGAGCAGGCGCTGGGGATGGCGTTAGCCTCGCGGAGAGCACGTACGCCACCACAACCGCCACGATGGCGAGTGGCATTACTTGCAGGCCGTCCGACGACAGGAGCAAGGTGGCCAGCAGGACGGAGGTCAGCGGGAGCCTGAGCATCACGACGGTCATCGCACCGATGCCCATAGCCACGCCGTAAACGAGCGGCAGCCCAGGAAGGTGCGATAGTGCCACGCCGCCCACCGCCCCGAGGAACAAGGCAGGGAAAGTAGGACCGCCGCGGAAGCTGCTCAGCGACACACCGTAGGCGATTGCCTTGCAAGCGATGAGCAGCAGCAACGCTGCCACGCTGTATTTGGCGCTGTTGCTGATGAACGGGGCAAGCGCGGATTGCCCCGAGAACAGCACCTCGGAGGTGCCTTTCCCGGTTCCCGCGGCGAACGCGATCGCCAGGCCCGCGATGGCCAGGCCAACCACCGGTGTGGCTAGCAGCATCCGCCGCTCGACATGGGGCCGCAGGAACAGCCCGAGCCAGCGGATCCCGGAGCCGAGCGGAACGGCCATCAATCCGATGGCCACGGCCCACCCGAATTCGGCGGCGGTTGGCGACCCGACGTGAGGAAGGCCGGGAATCGCCAGCGAGAACGTGCCCAGCCCGGTCCAAGCGTCCAGACCGATGAAGACCAGCGAACCGATGCCTGCCGCCAGCAGGCCGGGCACCAGCACGAGCTCCAGCATGGCACCGCTCAGCCCAGAGGCCTCCATCAGCAGGAACGCGCCGAGCAGTGGCGAGCCCAGCAGCGTGCTGATCGCGGCGAAACTCCCGGCTGCGGCCACCACGGTGGCGGTCCTGGGCGGAGCGTCCTTCTTGACGAGACGGACAGCGATGACTCCGAGCCCGCCACCGATGGCAATCAGGGGGGCCTCGGGTCCGAGCACTACCCCCAGGCACAAGGTGGCAAATGCCGCGAGCACGATCCCCGGGAGCTCGTTCGGCGAGGGCGCCCCTTCGCCCGCCTTGAATCCGTCAGCTGGTGAGTGACCTCCTGTGCCGGGCAGATAACGGATGGCAAGACCGACCAGCACCCCGGCCAGCACCAGCGGCGGGATCGGCCACCACAGCGGTTCACCGTGGAAGCCCAGGCCCGTGGGCAGCTCAGTGAAGATCCATCCCTGCATCTTGCTCACCAGGGCAAGAAAGAAGTAGGCCACCGCTGAGACGGGCACGCCGATAATTGCGGCCAGGACGAGCAGGGCTAGATAGCTCCGCGACCGTAGGAGAGCAATCGGATCGGGCGGCATAGATACCAGCGTCCTACCGAGATCGCAGCGAAGCGTCACCTGCCAAGGGTGAGGTTCCGGCTCCCCGTCAGGTCAGGCAGAGGTACAGCGAGAGGACCACGCCCGGTACCCGGGCCGCTTTCAGCGCCGGATAGCGGGAGGCGGCGATGGTCCTGACCTGCCACCGGGTGATGCCGATGACGACCGCCAGCCCGGCCACAGGCGCAGCGCCGTATTGCCATCCCGCCTCTGGAAGGGCAGTGCATAGTAAAGAACGACCAGCACGGTCGTGGTCAGCAGGCCGCGTACCGCCGCCCGTAGACAAGCCGCCGCCGCGTAGCCGAGCAGGCAGATGCTCTTGCCGGAGCAAGCCGCCCAGCAACAGCAGGACCAGGACGATGACCTGGTCCTGATGGGTGTCCAGCCAGGAAGGCATCCGCTCGAGCCGGAGGTATAGCCGGGCAATCGGAGAGGTCTGGACGCCTCCCTGCGTCTCGTCGGGCGCCGCCCTCCGGCCCTAATCCGGTGGTGGGGTATCACCCGTGCCGGGTGATGTGCTGTTGCCGGGTCTGGCTGGATGCTGCTCGGGTAGGGGTCCAGGTCGGATCATCTGGGGTCGTTCTCTGGCCGCCCGCTTTCTGGGCTGTGGCAGGCCGGCGGATCACGTACATGCGGAAGAGGGAAAATCATGGCTATTGGGCCAGTGCAGCTGATCGTCCTGGGATTCAGTCATCCCGACTTTCACGGTGAGATCATCACCGAGCTTGAGCGGCTCCGCGAGTCTGACACGATCCGGGTGATCGATGCGCTGGCTGTGTATAAAGACGCTGACGGCGAGCTGGGGGTGGAACACCTGTCCAACCTCTCCGAGCAGGAGGCGATCGAGTACGGCACCAAGATCGGTGCGCTGATCGGCCTGGGCATCGAGGGTGAGGAAGGCGCGGAGGTCGGCGCGGCCGCGGGCGCGGAGGAGGTGGCCGAGGCGGGCGGGGTGACGGTGTTCACCGAGGAGCAGGGCTGGGATGTGCTGGACGATATCCCGAACGACTCCGCGGCCGCGCTCGTCCTGATCGAGCACCACTGGGCCGTGCCGCTGCGCGACGCCATCGTGCGTGCCGGGGGCTTCCGGATCAGCGACGGGTTCATCAGCCCGCTGGACCTGGTGGAGATCGGGCTCGTGTCGGCCCAGGAGGCCAAGGAACTGCACGAGCTGGAAACGGCCGCCGCGGCACGCTGACCAGCACCGCCCGGCCCGTCACTATCTGGAGGTATGACATGTTCGGAGCACGCCGAGTAGCCAGGCGCACCTCACGGCGCACCGCCAGACGCGTCTCACGCCGCAGGTGACCAACCGGCAGGCGCCCGACAGGGCGCCTGCCGGACGTCTGCCGACAGGAAGTAGCGCCCGTAGTGAGATGATGAGCGCCAAGGCAGGGCCGATACCATCGCTTCTCTGAGCGCGGGTGACGCTGTCACGGCCAATGCACAGGCCCTCATCACTTCACGATGCTGACAGCTCGTCAGCCGAGCGTCGTCAGCGGGCTCGTGACGATATTCGACACTCGATGCGTCGGTCACCCATGTTCTCACCCGCCCCGGATGATCCCGTCCAGGCAACGCCGACGCACAGTGACGTAAGGGATGCTGCAGCCGGACGCCGGACAAGGGACGGGCCAATGACCGAGGAGCCAACTGGTCCGGGCATGCTGAGGGGGAGCCCCTTGCGGGCCGCGAGTCCCCTGCGGACGCCGCGCGCGGCAGCAGTCGCCGGTATCGTCTTTTCGGTATTCCTCGCCACCGCCCTTGTGCTGCTCAGAATCTCTGTCCCCGCTCATCCCGCCATCCCGGGATCGTGGCTGACCGATTCGGGGCGCAGAACAGCCGTGGTGATCGGGTTGAACCTCATCCCATTCGCCGGGATCGCGTTCCTGTGGTTCGTGGGGGTTCTCAGGGACCGGATCGGGGAGCGCGAGGACCGCTTCTTTGCGACCGTATTCCTGGGAAGCAGCCTATTGTTCGTCGCCATGATCTTCGCGGCCGCGGCGGTCGCCGGGGGCGTGACCGCGGCCCGCGCCTCAACCCCGCTTGGCCCCGACACTCTGGCGCTGGGCCGCAACATCAGCGGCATCTTGATAAACGTCTACGCGATGCGGATGGCGGCCGTATTCACGCTGACCACCGTGACCATTGCGCGCCGCACCAAGATCGTGTCCAGGTGGCTCACCGTCGCGGGGCTCGTGAGCGCGCTGGTGCTCCTGGTTGGCGTTGGCTTCTCTGCCTGGGTGGAGCTGCTGTTCCCAGCATGGATCCTGGCCCTGAGCATCGATATCCTCGCCGCCGGTCTGAGACACTCCGCGCACGCCTCAGCTACTGAATAGCTTGGCCTTGACGGCGGCAGATTCGTCGTCGGTCAGGACGCCTTGCTGATAAAGGCGGTGAGCTGATTCAGTTGATTATGCATCGGTGACGGCCTGCCGCGGCAGGAGCCTGCTGGGCGAGAGAGCCTGCTCCTGCTCGATGTCGCGATGCTCCCTTGCGGCGAAGCCGTTCTGTGCGCCACGTGTGCCGCGGTCGTCGCTGGTTGCCCGCTTACGGTGATCGTGCCTCGCCACGGGGTGCCCAGGGCAAACAGCAAGGCCAGGCTGAGTCCGATCACGGCCGCCAGCCTGCCGGCCAGCAGCGCGGACCTCCAGCCGCTTCGCATCGTAAGCGCGGCGGCGTTCACGATCAGAGTAAGGCCCATGAACAGCGCGAACAGCGCTCCGAGCGCGGGCATGAGCGGCGCCGCGATGGTGGAGGCAGTCTCTCGCTCAGCGGCCGGTACCAGGGCTCGTACCGCCAGCCGACCGCCGATCGCGACGAGCAGCGCGAGAGCGAGCCCGCCAACGATCAGCACCGCCCGCAGGCGGTGACGTCAACCAGGTCATGCACCGATCCTAGAGACACCCTGGGCTACCGGCTGTCGGCCCTGGATTGAGAGACTCTCGACCCATGAGAGCGCTTCCCGTACAGCCGGAGCCGCTGTGGCGTACTGACTTCCGCCAGCGGATCGCGGTGTCGCTGTGGTTCCTGCCGACCATCTTCACCGCGACCGCGATCGCCGCGGCCAATCTCACCATCTGGCTGGACGCCCGCGTCGATGCTCCGATCGGCGTGCGGCCGGACCTGGTGAGCGACCCCGGCAGCGCCACTACCTTCGCCGGAGCCATCGCGGCCGCCACCCTGGCCTTCGTGGCCGTGGTGTTCGCCACCACGCTGGTAGCCATCCAGCTCGCCGCTAGCCAGTACTCGCCCAGGACGGTGCGGATCTTCGTCCGCTCCCGGATGACCCGGGTGACGCTCGGCTTGTTCCTCGCCACCTTCGTCTTCTCCGTGATCATCCTGATTAGCAACCGGGCGTCGGTCACATCGGCGAAGCAGTTCGCGCCGGTGGTGTCGGTGACGACGTTGCTGGCGTTGACGGTGGCGACGGTCTTCGGCTTCGTCGCCTACCTGCATGGCGTGGTGCGGCTCATGCGCGTCCAGTACCTGCTCGAAGCGATCGCCACCGAGAGCCGGCGGGCCATCGAGGAGAACTTCCCGCCGACGTCAGCCTACGTTGACGTCGAGCCTCCTCTGCCTGATCCCTCACCGCGTCGCCTCTGCTACACGGGGCCAGCCGGGGTCGTTACGGCCACCGACCTGCACGGCCTGGTCGAATTGTGCCGGCAGCAGGAGTGCTGGCTCGAGCTGACCGTCGGAGTAGGAGAGTACCTGGCTTACGGCACCTCCATTGCGCTCGTACACGGCGGGGACCTCCACGACCGTGATGTCATCAGGTTTTTCCTCATCCGCGGCGAACGCACCTTCGTGCAGGACCCGGCGTTCGGTTTCCGGCAGCTCGTAGATATCGCGATCCGTGCGCTGTCCCCAGCCGTCAATGATCCCACCACGGGAGTCCAGGCCATCGATCGCATCAGCGACCTTCTGGCCATCACGGGCAACCGGCTCGACGCGACCGGTCTGCGGGTGGACTCCAGCGGTACGGTCAGGGTCAAGCGGAAGCTGCGGAACTTCGACGCCTTGCTGACGCTTTCCCTGACTGAGATCATCCGGTACGGTGCCGACGCACCTCAGGTGGCCCGGCGGCTTCACGGGATGCTCGATGAGCTTGAAACTACGCTCCCCGCAGAGCGGCAGGCCGCCATCGGCCGCCAGCGAAGCCTGCTGGAAGCCGCGATCAGGACCGCGCTGCCCGCCCCGTTCGCGTCCGTGGCCTCGGCGGCAGACCGGGAGGGCCTGGGCTGAAACCGGCACCAGCCGACCCGCATTGCAAATCGTCCAGAGGGTCCAGGGTGATCGTTGACCATGTGCGCAGATCCTGATCCGAAGGGAGACTCTGGCTGGGCGCACGGCAGCTGCCGACAGCTCGCATGGGATCGGCATCAGCAGGCGGACCGGTTAGCTGGCCACCCTCAGGGCCTGCCAGGGCGGACCGCGAAACGGTCGAGGCGAACCGGTACTCGATGCGACCCCTGCTGGTGGTCACCGGGAGGATCTCGTTGAAGGGATTTGACCGTACGGGACGTGCGGACCGCGCCGAAGAAGATGGCCACGCACGCGAGCTGGACGCCACAGAAGGCGCACAACTGCCTGACGCAGGCGGTAATGCCCCCGGAGGGGCAATGCGTTAGCCGGCAGAAGCGGTGGTCATCCCCCAGGAGGCCCAGCTGGTTGGACCGGGCAACGGCCTGGCTGCGTGTCGCGGCGCCGAGCTTACGGTAGATCGATATTGCCTGCGACTTTATGGTGTTTGGCGAGATCCCTCCTGCGCCTGGTGATGGCGATTAGAGAACGTTCGGCGAGCGCGACGCATAGCCCGCCTACTGCGAACAGCAGTTGCATCAGGCCAGCCCGCAACCGGCGGTGGCCCCGTCGGACCACCTGGGCCAGCGGGGCTAGGCCCCACATCACCGGCCGCGAACCGGTCTCCGCTGCGACCCAGCCAGGCCACGTCTCCCCCGCGCTGATACCGGTCTGTCCCGGCTAACTGCAGGGGCCGTCATTTGGGCGTGATCGGCAAGGGGAAGGCGCCGGCGTACTGGCCCGGGGGACTGCGGCCGTGCCGCGATAGCCACACGGCGTTGGGGTCTGGCAGCGGTCCGGGATGGCGAGCTCGTCTTGGACATGCTGCGCACGCTCCCGGGTTCTCCTGACCTTGCAGCGAAGAGATCAGGAAGCGTGCGCTGGCCTGCCTCACCCCTACGCCACGCTGGGGCACGGGGAGCCGAATGCGTTCAGTAGCGGATACGAGATCGCCGGCCCGCATGTAATTAGGCGCCAGCGGCTACGCCCAGTTCAGCGGGAAGAGTGCCGCAACAGGACAGGTTTCCACGCGGCGGAGGCTCAGCCCATCTCGCCCCCTGCGGATGAGGTGCCGCACCGGTTGTTGCTGTGAACTAACAATGAGCGCTGACCGGTGGCTGCTACGCAAGAGTAGAGACCACCAGCTCAAGACGCCTTTATCGGGCGAGGTGGGGTTGCGGACGTGGTACTTGATCTAATCCTGATTGGCTGGGCGATAGCGTTCGATCCGTTGCCGCTACTGGCTTTCATCGTCATACTGCCCTCACAGCGCGGCGTGGTAAAAGGCGCAGCATTCGTGTTCGGATGGCTGGTATCACTGGGGATCGTCGTCGCGGTCACCGTGCTCGCGACCGGCAATAACCCTCCCAAACCGAGCACGGGACCCTCACTGGCAGCGCTGGCGGTGAAGATCGCTATCGGAGTCGGCCTCGTCGCGATAGCGATCCGGCAACGCCGGAGAATGGGGCGGCCGAAGAAGCCGAAGAAGCCACCGAAATGGCAGGAGCACGTGGACACTATGTCCCCGTGGTTCGCGGTAGGCCTCGCGCCCGCAGTCCAGCCCTGGGCTATGATCGGCGCGGGCGCTGCCACGGTCGTGGAGGCCAAGCTATCCAGCTGGGAAACATACCTCGCCCTGGTCGGGTTCTGCGTCCTAGCCTCATCCTCCTACCTCGCCATGGAGTTCTACGCCATTTTCAGACCCGACCAGAACAAGGCGTTCCTGGCCAGGTTCAAGAGCTGGATCGATGCCCATACCGACCAGGTGATCATCGTGGGGAGCTTGATCCTCGGCCTGTGGTTCATCGGAAAGAGCATTTACCTGATCGTTACCTGAGACTGCGTGGGGCCGGGCACATTTGCTCCCGGGCTGCTTGTGCCGCCCGGCGGCAATACGTGCCGCTCAGTTCCGGAGATCACCGTACAGCCATGTGAAGCCAGGCCACAGACGTCACGTTTTCTCTGGCGCGTTGACTTAAGACCCGCCCGGGATTGGTCGCCTTTCCAGGGGTGTTGGCCCTATGCACCCGGCGCGGCGAACATCCACTTCGCGATATGGCCATGTGGGCGGACACGTATTGACCTGTTCACTCCTAGCTGTTCCGGCGTAGCAGCGTGATACTGGCCGGGACGCCCTGCCCGCCTATGCTGTCCGCCGCTGTCAGCTGCGCCGCACCGCGCCAACGATGACATGAGCCGCGCCGTTTCGGTCTTAGCCGTGATATCACCGAACCCGGCCGTTGAGAACAGGGTGACGGTGAAGTACAGCGCATCGGTGTGCGTCAACCGATCGCCGAAGTTGCGCCAGGAGATGTTGGCCAACACGACGTAGGCGCTGGCGAACAGCAGCAGGAACCGAGGTCAGCATCTCCTGGGAGGTGAAGTCCGCGGGCGGCTGCGCGGCCGGAACTCGATGAACCTCTCGCGTGCAGCTTGAGGATGTATGCGGCGGGCGGCACCGTCCAGAGCTTCTCGCCCGAATAGAATGGGTAATCAGGCGCACTCGGGTGATCCTCGAACGAATCCACGCAAGTTGACTGGCATCGGCGCGATCGGACTCTTCAGCTGGCTGGTGAACCAGTCGCCCTTGACATGGAAATGGACCTTCCAGTTCCGGTAGCGAATGGCAGACAGCTCCTGCTCCCCGTCATAGAAGAACTCCTACCGCGGCGACTCCGGCCTCCGCAGTCGCCTCGCTGCCAGGCGATGAGAGCAGACCGCCTGGGTGGTCGCCATGGTTGCTGGTGCGCCGTGCTTGACCTCATCTGGGGCGTCAGAAGAGTATGGAGCTGCAGAGCTTATGCGGGATTGGCATGGTATGGGGGCCAGTGACGTGCGTGAGCACGGGGGAGGGTCGCGTGGGCCCGGTGTTTGATCTGATGGCTTCGAAGCTTCGCCGTCCGCTGGTGCGGCCGGGGACGGTGGATCGTTCGAGCCTGGTTGACCGGCTGAGGCGGGATGACCGGCGCCCGGTCGTCTCGGTGGTTGCGCCGCCCGGTTATGGCAAGACGACGGTCCTGGCGCAGTGGGCAGAGCGTAATGGCCAGTCGTTTGCCTGGGTGTCGGTGGACGAGCGGGACAATGATCCGAAGGTCCTGCTCACCTATGTCGCGGAGGCGCTCAACAGGGTCGAGCCTATCGATGAGCGGGTCTTTGAGGCGCTTGCCTCCCCGGGGAGTTCGGTGGCCGGCTCGGTCGTCCCGCGGCTAGGCTCGGCGTTCACCTCGATGGCGTCGCCGGTTGCGCTGGTCCTGGACGACGTGCATGTGCTGCGCAACCGGGAATGCCAGGCGGCGCTGTCAGTGCTGGCCGATCACGTGCCGGGTGGTTCCCAGCTGGCGGTGGCCGGGCGGTCCCAGCCTCCGCTGCGGGTAGCGCGGCTGCGGGCCGAGGGACGGATCCTGGAGATCGGGCCCGGCGACCTGTCGCTTGACTTTGATGAGGCGTCGTCGCTGCTACGCGGCGCGGACGTCGTGGTCGGCCAGGACGACGTGGCGGAACTGCACCGGCGGACCGAGGGATGGCCAGCCGGTTTGTACCTGGCGGCGCTGTACCTGAGGGAGGGCGGCCCACTGGCCGGCGCGGCAGTCTCGTTCGGCGGGGATGACCGGCTGGTGAGCGAGTACGTCGAGGCGGAGTTCCTGGCCCGGATCTCCCAGCAGCACCGGATGTTCCTGACCCGGACCGCGGTGCTGGAACGGATGTCCGGGCCGCTGTGTGATGCGGTGCTCGAGGCGGGCGGGTCCGCCGGAATCCTGGCCGAACTGGAGCGGTCGAATCTCCTGCTGGTGCCGCTGGACCGGCGGGGCCAGTGGTACCGCTACCACCACCTGTTCCGCGACATGCTCCTCGCTGAGCTGCACCGCCTGGAACCCAGCGTGCTGCCTGTCCTGCACCGGCGGGCCGCCCAGTGGCACGAGCGGAACGGGCAGCCCGCCGAGGCACTGGGATACTGGATGCAGGCCGGCGAGGCAGACGCAGCGGGCCGCCTGGTCGGCGCGCTGGCGTTTCCCGCCTACCAGCAAGGCCGGGTCGCTACCGCCGAGCAGTGGTTCGGGTGGCTCAAAGACCACGGTGCTGCCGCGCATCAGCCCGCGGTCGCCGTCTTGGCAGCGATGATCTCGGCCTTGACCGGGAAACCTGGCGAGGCCGAACGCTGGGCCAAGGCCGCCGAGCAGGCAGCCGCAGTGGCCAGCTTGCCGGACGGGAGCACCTCCATCGCGCCGTGGCTGGCGCTGCTGCGGGCGCTGTTGTGCCGCAACGGCGCAGAGCAGATGCGGACCGACGCGGAACTCGCCACCAAAACGATGGCTGCGGGGAGTTTCTGGCGGACTTCGGCGACCTTGTACCTAGGGATGGCGCATCTGATGGCAGGTGATACCGGCCAGGCAGATGTCCTCTTTGAGGACGCCGCCGCCGGAGGTTTTCCTGGTAGGCCACCCGTCGGTACCTGCGTGGCGCTGGCCGAACGGTCACTGCTGGCGATCGCCGGGAAGGATTGGGAGGCCGCCGGGCGGCACCTGTCACAGGCCCAGTCCCTGGCGCATGAGGCCAGCTTGGGCGACTACCCCCCCATCACGATCCTGCATGCCGTAGCCGCCCGGATAGCGCTGCATAAGGCCGACCGGCCAGGTACCGTGGCGGAACTGACGAGGGCCCAGCGCCTTCGGCCGGGCCTGACCTACGCTGTGCCGCACCTGGCCGTCCAGGCCAGGATCGAGCTCGCCAGATGCCACCTGGCGCTGTCCGACATCGCCGCGGCACGGATCCTCCTCAACGAGGTGACCGAGGTCCTCACCCGCCGCCCGGACCTGGGTATCTTCGCTGAGCAGGCCGCCGACCTCCATGCAGAGCTGTCCCGCGCCCGCAGTTCGTCCGCCCCGGGCGCCTCGGCCCTGACGACTGCCGAGCTCCGCCTGCTGCCGATGCTCTCCACCCACCTGTCGTTCCGCGAGATCGGTCAAGGGATGTTCCTGTCGCCTAACACTGTCAAGTCCCAGGCGATATCTCTCTACCGCAAGCTCGGTGCCACCTCACGCAACCAGGCAGTCACCCGGTCCCGCGAACTGGGACTGCTGGAAGGGTAAGAACCGCCCTTCTGCACTCCAGATGACGCAACCGCTCCGGGTAACAGGCCGACGCTATCCTCGATGTCTTGCGACATCACACCGCTCAGCGGGAACAGTCTCCTGGGCTGGGCGTTGGCGAAGGGTTTCCCGGCGGGGTCACGCGAATGACTGTCCGGTCTCTGTGGACGTGGGCCACATGTCCCTGCGCCACATCTGCGTCGCGATGTCCTGGATGTTTGGCTGGATGGGCGGGCGCATCGCAGGTGGGTAGCGGGTGATACGCATACGTGTGTCGTGCCCATGGATGCTCGCCAAGAGCGGAAGTCGGCGGGTTCCACGCTCAGCTTGGCGGGGCGCAAAGCCCCAGTGGGGAGCAAGTACACCGTCCCGGCGCGCCAGGGCTCGTGGTCGAGAGCACCCTCGTTGATGGAGAAGAAGTAGCGCGGCTCCCCGAACGGACCGTCAGGTGCGGGGCCGAGCCGGCAGCAGCCGTTGTACAGCGACGTGACGTACCGGTCGCGGTCGACGATCGCGAACTACATCGCCCCCAGCCCATCGGACGCGGCGTACGCTACTCGCCGGTTGCCGAACTCCTCGATGCCGTTGGACTGGCGTGGTTCGAACTCGGCGATATCGGTGGTGCCGATCCATGCAGCCCGTACTCGCCGGGATCGGCAGCATGGCACAGAATCGCCATTTCGGAGCGGCCCGCCGGTAGTCGAGCGGGGCGTCTGGTCCGGCCAACGTGGCCAGGCTCAGCACCTGGTCGAACCCTGCCGAGGTGGCTGGGTCAGGCTCCGGACCGGGGCAAGGTACTGAGTGAGCGAGCAGACCGCGAAGCGACTCCTCGACCGGGTCCCTGAGGTCACCTTAGCTAGGAAAGGCGAACACGGACGTGCGGTCGATGCCCCGCTTGGGCCGTGGCCACTTAGGACGGGGCAAGGTCGAGCGCGGGGTTCCAGATGATCTCCCAGAGGTGGCCGTCTGAATCTTGGAAGTATCCCGAGTAGATGCCCCACGGCCGGTCGTGAGGTGATTCGGCGACCGCTGCTCCGGCTGCTTTGGCCTGTGCGATGACGTCGTCAACCTCGGCCCGGCTGGCCACCACGTGCCCGATGCTGAACTCGCCGGGCTTCGCTGCGATCAGTGGGATGACGGCGTCTTTGGCGAGCTCCGAGCGCGGATATATCGACAGCATGAGCCCGCCGTCGAGGTGGAACACTGCCGTGGTCCCGTCGGGAATGGTCCCGTCACCTGTGAACTCGGTACCGATCAGGCCGTCGGTCCGGAAGCCCAGGCCGTCGCGGTAAAACTCCAGGGCCCGATCGAGGTCGGCTACCGCAAGGGTGATGACATGGATGCGCGGCTTCATGGTCGAGTTCCTCATTCTCTGGCCGGTGTGCTGCAGATAATGATCGGCACGCGAGACTAGCCGAGTCTTGAATGAAAAGGACATGCATCAGGAGCAAGCGTCGCCTCCCGCCGCAGTTCTGGCTGGCCTGCTCTTCTATGACCCGTCGATCTGACGAAGTGATGTGGCTGGCAAGCTCGTCGGAATCTCTGCAGCTGAGGCGCATCTTCCTTCGGCTTCAGACGGCTCGTGCCGTCTCACAGCTGGGATCTGAGCACGTCGAACTCGCATCCTGGCGAGGACGGGTCGAAGCCGTGCTCGATCAGCCAGCGGGCCGCCCGCAGGCTTCGCAACGACCACCACGCACGGATGACGTCGAGGTCGACGTCGGTGCCGTAGCCGGCGACGACGTCGCCAAGGTGCTCCTGGTGTCCGAGCGTCAAGCTGGCCAGGTCGAACAGGGCATCGCCCTGGCACGCCTCGGTCCAGTCGAGCACGCCGGTGATCTCGTCACCGGCAGTGAACACGTGGGCGACCTGCAGGTCGCCGTGCATGAACACCGGTGTCCACGGCCGGAGCGCAGCCTCGGCAACCTGGCGGTTGCGCGTGACTATATCGGCGGGAAGGACGCCGTTGGCGACGAGCCACTCGCATTCGCCGTCGAGGTGCGACGCGATCGCCTCGGGGGTGCGGCCGGGCCATGGCGGCAGCGGCGCGTCGTGCAGCATCCGTGCGGCGGCACCCGCCGCGGCCCACGCCGCCGGCGACGCGGTCGACGGCTCGCCGAGGCGGCCAAGTGCCGTCCCGGGGACAGCGGCGAGCGCCAGCACGGGCCGGTTGCGCCACAGGACCTCCGGAGTCGGGATCGGCGCCATAGCCATCGCCTCGACCTCGACGTCGGTGCGCGTCTGATCAGCATCGATCTTCAGGAACACGTCGCCGACACGCAGGGTCGCGCACTCGTGATGAGCCACGACGACCTCGACCTGTTGCACGCCGGCCATTATCGCGAGGATGACCACCGACGTCACCAGGATTATCGCGTGCGGCTGCGCGGCTGGCCGCGTCCCGCTGCCGACGGCTCGAAGTACAAGTCGGCATGGGTGACAGCGCATCGCCAGGCGACGTACCCGACTCGCTCACATCGGTATGAGCGTGCGCCGCAGCCCTGACAAGCCGGGCGCTTACGGGAGGGCGCGGTACAGCAGGTCCAGGGCGTTTCCGCCAAGGATCTGCTGGATGTGGGCCGCCGGGAGCCCGTGATCATTGAGCAGGCCGGCCAGGGCGGGGAGCTGATGGTAGCTGGTCAGGACGGGCTGGTAGTTGCCGTCCAGGTCGGTGCCGATCCCGACGTGGCCGGGGCCGGCCACGTCGGCGAGCCGGATGATCTCGGTGCTGAAATCGGCCAGGGACTTGCTGGTGATGCCGCAGGGCCAGCCGCCGATCATGCCCCCGGCTGAGGCGACTGCGGCCGCGTGCCTGTGGGTCAGCAGCCGTGGGTGGGTGGTGCCGGGGTAGCCGAGCTGGGCGTGGGAGATGATCACCGGCTGATCTGATGCCTCCAGCGCGGCCATGGTGGCGGCGAAGCTGGCGTGCGCGCAGTCGACGACGATGCCGAGCCGGTTGCACTCGGCGACCACGTCGCGGCCGAACCGGCTCAGGCCGCCGTGCACCGGCGGTCCGGTCTGGGTATCGGCGATCTGATTGTCCCGGTAGTGCACCAGGGTGAGCACGGTGACGCCGGCCGTGCGGGCTTCGGCCAGCCGCCGCAGGTCACCCTCGAGGAAGTCACCGCCCTCGCAGCCCAGCAGCACCACGGTGCGCCCATCCCGGGCAGCCCGGCCGACCTGGGCCGCCGTGGTCGCCACCTCGGCGCCAGCCACGGCCACCTCCCGGCGGATTGCCGTCAGCTGGCGGAGGTGATCGGCGTAGGCCTCGCCCGGGCGGAAGTCCCGGTGGGCACGCAACCCAGCCACGGGGTCCGGCCGCAGCACCGCGACATCGGACACGGCGGCCAGCACCAGCGCGGTCACGCCCGCAGCCGCCGCAGCCTGCACCGCGACCGTGACCGATGCCGGGCCGAGTGTGGTCACCATCGGGTGCCCGGCCGGAAGGCCGGCCAGAAAGCACCGGCCAGCGTGAGCGTGCAGGTCGATCCACGGCCGGCTTTGTGCGCTCACACCACGGGACACTACCGGCCAGCACCCAGACCTCCCCCAGCCCGATCCGGGCGGTTCCCTTGCCCTGCGCTTACAGCAGTCCAGGCGTATGGCGCCCGTGTGCGTGCCCGCGTCCGGCCCCGAGTTGGCTAATCAGTGCGCAGCGGGACCGCGACGTGTCACGGTGGCTCTGACCGAGGTGGGGAAGATTTGCCGGTTGGACATGTACCACGCCGGCCACCGAGACGGTGACTACGCGGACAGCCTCAGACGCTGGACGCATTCCCCTAGCTACCGGTGTTGTCAGCCGGACGCGAGCTGGGTCAGGGCGTCGCCAGCAAGGCGCTGGACGGTCCACTCATCCATGCCGACGGCGCCAATGGAGCGGTAGAAGCGGATGGAGGGCTCATTCCAGTCCAGGACAGACCACTCGAGCCGGCTGTACCCGCGCTCGGCGCATACTCTCGCCAGCGTCGCCAAAAGTGCCCTGCCGTAGCCGTGCCGCCGCTCGTCCTCCTGAACGAATAGGTCCTCCAGGTAGACGCCGTTACGGCCGGTCCAGGTGGAGTAGTTCAGGAACCACACCGCGATCGCGACGATCCGCTGCTCCTTCTCGACAACATGAGCGAAGACCGAGGGGAACGAGGCGAACAGGGCCTGCCGCAGGTCATCGGCGGTCGTCCGCACCGCATCGGGCTCTTTCTCGTACGCCGCGAGCGCGCGGATGCACTCCACGATCCCGGCCTCGTCTCCAGGACGCGCCCGCCGCAAGACGGCCCCGCCGGCAAGCTGCTGTTCCTCATCCATCCGGAACCACCTTGTCTCTGAATGTTCTTTCAACCCGGAGCTCAGGGTAGGCCGCGCTGCTCTCGTCGTTCGGGTCGCGGTCGCCCGATGGCAAGTTCACGCCCCCTTCCCGCCGACTAGCCGGAAGAACCGCCAAGCGTTCAGGTCAGTCAATGGGACCGATGTAGGTCCACTGTCCGTCTCGCCGGACGAACCTGCTCGTCTCAGCGAGAACGCCGCGCTGCCCCTGCCGGATGTACATAGCACGGAACTGCACCGTACCGGTGACGTCGAAGAGGCCGCCGTCGCGCGTTTCCAGGACAGCGAGGCGGGTCCACCGAAGTGCCGGGTCGAGGCTGAGTGTGCGCGGACGGCCTGACGGGTGCCAGGTGCGCAGCAGGTAACTGGCGTCCCCGACGGCGAATGCGCTGTAGCGGGAACGCATCAGCGACTCGGCGGTCGGTGCCGGCGCGCCCGCGTGGAGTCGCCCGCAGCACGACTCATAGTCGTCTGCGAGGCCGCAGGGACACGCGAGTTCGCCCATGCCGACATTCTCCCAAGGGCACATCGACGGCCGGAACAGAAACACACCGGCCGGCCGGGCCCCGATCAGCATCGGTGTCCCGGCCGGCCTGCTGGCGTGCGTCGATCAGGCCGTGAGGGCGCCGAGCCAGTTCTGCCACGCCTCGGTCTCGGTCGACGGGTCGCGGTCGTCGAAGTAGTGCGCGGTCGCGAAGACCATGTCGTTGTAGCCGTGGATCAGCATGTACATCGCGTCGTCGGTACGCATGCCCACGAAGCTCGGCGAGCCCACGAACTCCACGGTGCCGTCGACCGGCTCGATCCCGGGCACGCTGAGCCGCGCCGGCTGACCGTCCGCCGCGTCCGCGCTGACACCGACCGCCGCCGTCATGGCCGCCCACGAGTCCTTGGTGATCGGCCCCGGCAGGAACAGCGAGGTCTTCGCGGTGCGCGGTGCGAAGTGCTTCAGGTAGACGGCGAGCTTCGTCATGTAGGCGTGGTCGCCGACGGACAGGCCGTTGTATTCGGCTTCCCAGTTCTCGCCGAGGAGGCCGCTGTGCACAACGCGCACCACCGAGCCGCCGCCGTCGCGCGACTCGATGAGCCACTCGAAGGCCATGAACGTGCCGTCGGGGTTCGGGTCCTCCTGCGTCGCGTAGTGGTGACCGGGTTCCCAGGCCGTGATGGCAGCGCTGGACACCTCGCCGAACATGGTGAACGTGCTGGTCTTGCTGGCGCTGTCGACTTCGGTGCGCCCCATGAGCCAGGAGTCGACTCCCGGCCCCGACGTGATCGCCTCCCACACTTCGTCCGGCGTGGCGTCGACGGTGAACTCGTTGCGTACCTCGAATGGATGCGTCATGACTGCTGCTCCTCTGCTGGCGGGTCGTTCGCTGGCGGGTCGGCGTCTTCGGTGATGCTCGGGTGCACCGCGACGATAAGGCGGTGCGGCCGACCAGTTTCGGTCTGGTATTTGCTGATAATGCCGGCGAGTGTGTCCGTGAGCTCACCCACGAACGCGGCGCGATCGGCCGGCCTCGCGAACCGCACTTCGGCGTCGAGCCCGAACGTGGCGAGCGGCTTGTTGGCCCGCGCCGCCCCGTTGATGAGCGCGCCCGTCTCCCGGACGAGCCGCGCGGCGAGAGCGAGCAACCAGCGCGCGGACAGCCGGTCGGGCGACCGGGACGGATCGGGCGCGACCGCGGCGAACGCGGCCGGCGAGATCACGTAGGCCGCGGCGGAAGCCCGCACGACCCGCTCGGTCATGTTGCCCTTGCGGCGCTCCTCGACCAACTCCACCAGACCGTGCTGCTCAAGGGTCTTGACGTGGTAGTTGACCTTCTGCCGAGCAAGTCCAAGGCGCGCCGCGAGCGTGGTCGCGGTCTGTGGCTCGGCCAGCTCCGCGAGCATCCGGGCCCGGATCGGATCGAGCGAGACCTCCGCGGCTGCGGCGTCCTCGATCACTGCGACATCTTGCATGCCACAACCGTCTCACCGACAATTTTTATTGTCAAGACTGCAAGGGTCGTCTGGAAGAATTTTCTTTCCTTAATCGTGAGTGGTTACGCGCCGCAGCTCCCGCGGGTCCCGGTCAGGAAAAGCCGAGCAGTCCCCGCGACCCAGGTCACCGCGACCGCACTACCGGCATCGCCGCCATCAACGAATGGCCACCAGGCACTTATGAAACATGGGCCAAGCGAGGCGGCAGTGCTGCGGCTGCTGACAAGGCTCGCCGAACGTGGGTGCGTGCTGGCGCTGCAGGACCTGCCTTGGGCGGATCTGGGCACGATCGCTGCGCCGGAGTGCCGAGGCTGCTGCCGCGACCGCTCCCCCTCAGTGCCCTCGGAGGCGGGATTACCGTGGTGGGGTGAACACGATGCCGGCAGCCGACGTTGAGGTATCGGCGGATCTCGTGCGACAGCTGCTCGCCGGTCAGCACCCGGACCTCGCGCGCCTGCCCGTGGAGTTCCTCGCGAACGGCTGGGACAACGAGCTCTACCGGGTGGGGAACGGGCTCGTCGCGCGGCTGCCGCGCCGTGCCCTCGGCGCCGCGATCATCAAGAATGAGCAGCGCTGGCTGCCGGGGCTCGCCCCCAGGCTGCCCCTGCCCATCCCCTATCCGGAACGAATCGGGGTACCCGCCGGTGGCTACCCGTATTCGTGGAGCGTGGTGCCCTACCTGCCAGGCGTGCCCGCGGTGCAGGCGAGCTCCTTCGACCCGCGGGCGGCTGCGGGAGCCGTCGGCGGTTTCCTGGGCGCGCTGCACGTCCCGGCCCCAGCGGATGCGCCCGCCAACCCGTTCCGCGGCGTTCCGCTGGCAAAACGCGCCGACAGGTTCGCGGCCAACCTCGCTTTGCTCACCGGCCGAGGCGGCCAGGTTTACGCCGACTGGGACGCGGCGCTCCACGTGTGGGACGCGGCGCTCGCGGCCCCGGCCTACGGCGGCCCGCCTGTGTGGTTGCACGGAGACCTGCACCCGGCGAACGTTCTCACCGATGACGGCCTGATCAGCGGTGTGATCGACTTCGGCGATATCACCGCGGGCGACCCGGCCGGCGACCTGGCGGTCGCGTGGATGCTGCTACCGCTGGGCTGCCATGCGAGCTTCTGGTCGGCCTACCAGGCGGCAGGCGGCAGCGGCGGTCTGACCGACGACGCCCTGCGGGCACGGGCCATGGGCTGGGCACTACACTTCGCAGTCATGCTCCTGGCCCACTCGGAGGACAATCCGGTACTGCGGACAGTCGGACGCCAGACCCTCGGTGCCGTGCTGAAGGATCACCGCGGACCAGTCAGGTAGGGATCCGGCGGCGCTCTCGGCCGCGGTCTTCATAGCGTCGGTAGCTCGGGAGGCCGGTACGGCCTGGCGCGTTCCCACTGCTCACCGCTGCGCCGTCTGGCGCTATGCCAAAAGATGACGAAGATCTTACGGATGCCGCGCCGCCATATCCTGCCTGCGCCTGGACGGCAAAATCACCCATATGCGATGCGTGCGTGAATTCATGACGTATCGGAGACTGCTGTTCAGCATGGGAAGGGCCGAGATCGTCATGACGGCGTGGGCACCAGGCATCGTCACAGCGGCGCGTCCAGCCCACCCCGCGGGCTGCCGCTGCGGCCACCAGCCGGATGCCCACCGCCATTACCGTGACGGCAGCGACTGCGCACTATGCGAGTGCCCGCGGTGGGCATGGTCCGGCGGCTAGCACGTTGTACCAGCGCTCTGGCGGGCCGATGACGAGTCTCGTGACCCGCCGATCACATCACGTCCCTCTCATAGCGGCCGGATCTACCTCCATCGCCACCGACTCTGGAGAGCACCGATGACATCGACGTCGCCCCGGCATGGCAGGCACGCCCGGGTCGCGCCCAGCCCTGTGCCTCCTGCCCCGATGACGGGGCAGGAGGTGGCCAGACCGCGCCGGAAGCGCCGGGCCGAGCTGCTGGTGCTGATCTTGGCCCCGGTGGCGGCCGGGGTGGTAACACTCGCCCTGGTTGGCATGCACGTCATCAACCGCCCCGTCGACGCGACCGCGTACACCAGCCAGCAGGCCTCAAATACCGTCGATAGCGGGATGCCGAACGCCGTCCGCTGCTGTGTTTCCCTGGCCGCCAATGGCGCTATGGCCAGCTCCTCCGCCTCGCCCCGGCACCACGCCGCGAAGCGTCACGTCTCCCACCGGCACACCGCGGCCACGACGAGCCCATCGGCCAGCACGCCCGCGGCTGTCGGCACCGCGGGGGACAGCAGCTCGTGGCCGACCAGCGTGGCCGGCTGGCGGCTTACCTACAGCACTGACTTCCCGGGCGGCAGCCTGCCGTCCGGATGGGGGGCCTACAGCGGCGAGCCCGGAGGTGACCCAGACGGCAACTGGGTGCAGTCCAATGCCCAGGTCAGCGGCGGCGCCCTGCACCTGATGGCGACGCCTTCGTCCCAAGCCGGCGTGTCGTTCTACGGCAACTCGCAGACCTACGGTATGTACCTGGTCCGGATGAAGGGCGACGACGAGCCGGGGCTGGCCATCAACAACATCGCCATCCTGTGGCCGTCGCAGCAGGGTGTCTGGCCGCCCGAGGTCGATTTCTATGAGGACGCGGGCGGGAACCGGCAGGGCTTTTCCGCCAGCCTGCACGCGGGCTCAAATGGGAACGACAACCCCGTCATCCATAGCTCCCCGCCAGCCAACAACGGCACGGCGTGGCACACCTACGGTGTCCAGTGGACGCCGACCGCCCTCACCTACACGATCGATGGCCGGGTCTGGGGCAGCGTCTCCAGGAGTTCGGTGGGCTCCGGCCAGTGGCCCACCATTCCCATGAACCTGACCCTGCAGTCGCAGAACCAGAGTTCATCGCAGCCCAGCGGCACCATCGAGACCATGACGGTCGCCTGGGTGGCCGAGTACGCGATGAGCAGCTGAACTGGCAGGCTGCATCGCGATCGACGAAGAAGGATCTCCGCCGCCTAGCCGTGTCCTGCAAAGGGGGCGGCCTCGGCATCAGCAGAGTGGCGCGCGTGGTCACCGCTGATCATCCGGACAGCCGTATTCAGCATCGCCATGACAAGCATCACCGTTATCAGCAGCCAGAACAGCCATACTGGCCAGCCGTGGTGCTCGACGATTTGCCAGGTCTCCCCGGCGGCCAGCAAGGCGCCGCCGATAGCCACGGTGAACCACCCGGTGGCCTTGTTCCGGAAGCTGGTGAGCTGCTCGCGTTGGGGGTCGGTGAGCTGCGCGTATGTGGACTGCCGGAACGCCTTGGTCCAGCGGCGGTGCAGCACATACATGACCGGGGGCAGCAGCCACCACCACGCGGACGGCCGGTTCTATGCCGCCTGAGCTGCTGACGCCTTGATTCCCTCGAGTCCGTCGCGGTCGAAGTCCATCTCGCCGAGCTCGACCGACCCCTGGTACAGCGGCCCGGCCACCAGCAGCCCTGCCCCCGCGAACGTGGCCCAGGCGATCACCTCATTCATACGCCTAGCCTGCCAGCACGCCGGCCCGCAACGTCGTCAAGCTCGCCGCAGCCCTGATGAATGATGCGCCAGGCCGATTAGGGCCCGAGCCGAACCGGGTTACGAAGGCCGAAGCTCGTCCGTGCCACCTTGCTCGGGGCCCAGCTCGTCAGTCCCGCCTTGCTCGGAGCCCAGTTCATCTGTCCCGCCTTGCTCGGAGCCCAGTTCATCTGTCCCGCCTTGCTCGGGGCCCAGCTCATCGGTGCCGCCTTGCTCGGAGCCGAGTATGTCCTGCCGCTCGTCACCGTTATCTCGACCATTCATTTATCTGGCCTCCTTCGGAGGATGAGCCGTCACCTCCAACATACGGCGGCAATAAAGCACGCGAATAGGGGCGATTGCCCATCTGTAGTGAAGTGCAACCTGACCGGGTTCCCGGCCCGCGCCGGTCTTCCGCCCCAGACCCGTGCCACCGAACTGGGGACCTGACATCGTGAGCGTCCGCCAGTACCTCACCCGGCCGGCGGACGTCGAGACCTACGTGGCGGTGCGGAAAGAAATGATCACGCACGAGCCCACGTTCATGCTCATGGTGGTCGACGCGCTGGTGTGGCCCACGATCCACGTGGAGATCGAGGTCGTCGCTCTCGTCCCGCCCGGCCGGTGAGCGACCGGCCGGCGGCCCAGGGGCATCCCGAGAATACTGAACGGACAGCGGAGAGCGTCATGATGATCGAGCAAAGCCTGTTCTCGATGGCCAGCGCGCCAGATCCCGACACCGAACGGACAGGCGGAATGAACGTGGCCGTCGATGAGACCTTCTCCACGGCATCCCGGATCGCCCTGGATGACACCTCATGGGTCGAGCATGTTCCGGGCTGGCTCGCCGGGGACGCGGAGCTCGCCGAGGCGCTGATGGAGCAGGCCTCCTGGGAACAGCGGTCTCGTTGGATGTATACCCGGATGGTCACCGAGCCGCGGCTGACAACCGAATACCCCGTCATCGCCGACGCTCCGCAGCCTGTTCTCCACTACCTCACCGAGGTTCTGTCGGCGCACTATGGGCGGCCGTACGCCCGCCTGTGGATGAACTGGTACCGGGACAACAACGACGGCACGGGCTGGCACGCTGACCGCCCGGCGAACAAGCAGGACGAGGCGGTGATCCCGGTCCTCAGCCTCGGGGCGACCCGCCGGTTCCTCATCCGCCCGGCAGGCGGTGGGCCAAGCACGACGATCGTGACCCACGGCGGGGACCTGGTCGTCATGGGTGGCCGCTGCCAGAAGGACTACCAGCACTCGGTACCCAAGCAGAAGCAGGCCACTGGAGCCCGCCTGAGCCTGAACTTCTCGATTGCTGTCCCGGCCGGGCACCCATGACCATGCCATCCACGCCTGTGGCCCGGCCGCCGAAGCAGCCTCAGTAGTCTGCAGGCATGGCCACGCAGGAGGCAGAGGGCTCACCGCAAGGCCACCGGCTGACCGCGCGGGGGGCAGCAACACGGGACCGTATCGTCCTGGCCGCCGCGGACCTGATGTACGCCAAGGGCGTTAATGCCACCACCCTTGACGACGTCAGGGCGGCCACCGGGACCAGCAAGTCTCAGCTGTACCGGCACTTCCTGACAAGGATGCCCTGGTCCACGAAGTGATCGCCCGGCGAGGCCAGCAGGTACTGGAGCGGGAAACTCAGCGGCTGGGGCGGCTGAACTCCTTCAGCGGCCTGACCCGCTGGCGTAATGCGCTGGTATAGGCGAACTCTGTCCAGAACGATCCCTACGGGTGCGCACTCGGCTCAATGGCCAGCGAGCTCGCCGACACCGACGAGCAAGCGCGGCTAAGCCTGGCCGGCCTTTTCAGGTCCTGGGAAGAACTGCTGGCCGCCGGCCTGCGGCGGATGCAGGCCAAGCGCACCCTCAGCACCGAAGCCGATCCCGATCAGCTCGCCATCGGCCTGATGGCCGCACTGCAGGGCGGCTATCTCCTGGCCAGCACGGCGCACGATGTCCGCCCGATGGAGATCGCCTTGGACCTCGCGCTCGAGCATCTCAAGTCCTACCTGACCGAGCCATAACGCAGGCGGTGATCCAGTCCTGTGTCGCCGCAAAATGTCATGCCGACTCACTGAGCCTGGAGGTCGAGGGCCTCGGGCCTGTTAAGTTCCCGGTGACCCCGGCAAAAGGTCCGCAAGCTTGCCGGCCTCGGTCAGCAGGCCTGACGGCCGATCTTCACTCGTTCCTGCCGTCCAGCAGCGCGTCTCCGCGATCGAAAGTGGCTCGGTCGCGGAACTTGCCACCCTGGCGGACTACATTCGTGCCCTCGGCGGCGAGCTGAAGGTGATCGCCGACTTCGGTGACTCGTGGCGGCGTGTCGCCTGACTCAGCTGGCACCTTTGTACGGGCAGCTGGACCTCAGGGCACAGTGGCCGCTTGCTCGATGTAGCGGGTGGCATCGAGCACCGTTACGAACCGCGGCCAGTCACCGTCGCTGATGAGCAGCCCGAACCGGTCTTCAGCCGCGACGACGACCTCGACCATCGTCAGCGAGTCGATGCCGAGATCGGCCAGGGGCGTCTGCGGGGTTATGTCCGACCGGTCGGCGCCGGTGACGTCGCTGAGAATCGCCGTGATGTCAGCGAGCACCTCATCCCGGAGCATCAGCCTGCCCCCAGCCCTGACGCTTGCAGCGCCTGCTGCACGTCGTAGGCGTGGATCCAGGCGAAATCATCCGGCACCCTGGCGACCTTCGCGTTGCGTGCCTGCGCGGCCGGGCCGTCGGGAAGATGGAGCAGGGAGCTGGTGACCTGCGAGCTGCGCTGGATCGCCCGGGTGCGGGCCCGGCGCAACCCCTGGTAGCGGGCGAACGTGTCCGCCAGATCGTCGCCACGGCTCGCGGCCAGCAGCCCGGCCAGCGCGAACGCGTCTTCGATCGAGGTGTTCGCGCCCTGGCCGTGGTGCGGCAGCATCCCGTGAGCGGCGTCCCCCAAGATGACCACCCGGTCCCGGTACCACCGCAGCAGCGGCCGCACCGTGAACAAGCCCCACCGGATCGGGCTCGAGGCGGCCTGGATCATCTCGGTGACCGCCGGGTGCCAGCCCCGGAAGGACGCCACCGGGACCTCGTCGGAGACCTCGGCCACGCTGCCGTCATGTAGCCAGATGCTGGGTGTCTCCACGACCGCGAAAAAGTTGACCGATTCGCCGTCCTGGCCGATGGCGTAGTGCAGCAGATGCGCACCGGGTCCCATCCAGAACTGGATGGCATGCGGATCAGGCAAGGACGGCAGATTCTCCGTGGGCACGATGCCGCGGAACGCACTCGTGCCGGAGTACACCACGTCGTCGGCCCCGGTGATCCACCGGCGGACCACCGAGCGCACCCCGTCGGCGCCCACCACGATATCGGCCTCGTGGGTCCGCCCATTGGCGAACTCCAGGACCACGGAGTCGTCCTGCTCGACGATGTTCACCAGCCGGCATCCCAGGTGCAGATGCTCACCGCCGAACGCAGCGCTGAGAATCTTCTGCAGGTCGGCACGGTGAGTACCGAACCAGGGCGTCCCGAATTGCTTGTCATACCAGTCGTCGCGGCCCACCGGATGGGCGGCGATCCGGGCGCCGTCCCGCCAGTGCCGGTAGATCAGCTCGGTCGGGATGGCCGACGCCGCGGCCAGCTCGGCGGCCAGGCCCAGCCGGGAAAACTCACGAATGGCGTTGGCAGACAGCCCGATCGCGGCGCCGATCTCGGTGAGCTCGGGAGCCTGCTCGAACACCTCTGCCTGCAGGCCACGCTCCCGCAGCGCAAGGGCGATGGACAGCCCACCGATGCCGGCTCCGACAATGCCGACACGCACCGCGGGCTGCGTCATGACCCCTCCCCCGGTTTGTGCTCAGCCGAGCCGGTAATCGCACCGTAGCCGCGGCAATCCCCGCTGAATGCCGCCGTTCCGGCCAGCGGGAGGACGCCTCAGGGCCGCTGGCCTACGGCCGCGCGGATCGCGGCGGTGAACCCGTCCGGGCGGTCGAGGTGGACGAGATGGCTCGCGCCCGGCACCACGACGGTCTTGATGTCCGGACGGCGACGGCTCACGCGCCGCTTCAATCCGGCTAGCCACGGCGAGCTCTCGCCGCCCAGGATCCATGTGATCGCGACGGGCGTCCGCGCGATGGCCCGGACCGGCACGTGCTCGTGCATCACGCCGAACGGATGCGGGTCCCACTCGGCCAGCACCTGCCGGGGATAGCGGCGCAGTTCCGCTTTCGTCTGGTCACTGGCCTGGTCATAGGCGTTGCCGCCCGAGCGCAGCGCCGACCCGAAACGCAGGAACTCCTCCAGCGCTTGGACTGGCCGGCCACGGACCTGGTGGGCCTTCAGGCGGAGCGCCGTGCGCAGCACCGCGGCGTTCATGTGCCGCTGACCGTGGAATGGGGCCTCCACTACGACCAGCGCCCGGAACAGCTCAGGTCTGCTGGCCGCCACGGCGAGGGCGACGTTGCCGCCGGAGCTCCACCCGACCACGACGGCGGGTACGGTCGCCACCCGCTCCAGGACAGCGATCAGGTCCCTGGCGTGCAGCCGGTGGTCCCGGACGGGCTTGTGGACCGAACGCCCGTAGCCGCGCCGGTCGTAGGTGATGACCCGGTAGTCCCGGGCCAGGTCCGGCAGCACGCCGTCCCAGGTGCTGGCGTCGACCGCCGAGCCATGCACGAGTACCAGCGGAATCCCGTCGCCGGTGCTGTCGTAGCACAGCGCCGTCCCGGGAACATCAAGCAGCGGCACGGGGCTCCCGCCAATCCGTTCGGTTCATTTAGCCTGGCGGGTGGCCCGGCGCGATCGGTCACGGCGACGCAGCTCGGCAGCCATGCTCCGCGCTCCGGTCAGCGCGTGGTCAATGCTGTCGCCGGAGGTTCCGACTATTTCGGTCACGCGGTAAACGGGGTCGCTCATGACTACTCCGAGGGGTTACGTGCCGGACCGGCCGGCGGGGGTTAGCCAGCACAGGGTTAGCCAGCACGGGGTTAGCCAGCACGGGGCTAGCCGAGGTCACCGCCTCCTACGGGCAGGGTCGAACCGACAACATACGAGGCTTCGTCGGAGGCGAGGAACAAGATGGGCGCGGCTTGCTCATCCAGGGTGGCGTACCGCTTGAGATGGGTCGACTCGACGGTCTGGTCCACAATCTGCTGGTACCAGCCCCTTTCCTCATCGGTCTGGGCCGAGGGCCCGCGCGCGGTGCGCCGCTCCGGCGCTTCCGTGCCGCCCGGCGCTGCGGCGACGACGCGGATGCCCTTGCCCGCGTACTCGAAGGCAAGGGAGGCCGTGAGCGCGTTGACGCCGCCCTTAGCCGCGGCGTAGGGCACCCGGTTGACGCTGCGGGTCGCGATGGAGGAGACGTTGACGATCGTGCCTGAGCCCTGTTTGAGCAGGTAGGGCAGGACCGCGCGGCAGCACCACAGGGTCGGGAACAGCGAACGGCGGATCTCCGCCTCGATCTGGTCTTCCTCGTAGTGCTCATACGGCCGGGCCCAGATCGTCCCGCCGACATTGTTGATGAGAATATCGATGCGCCCGAAGTGGGCGTCGGCCCGGGCCATGACCGTTCGGCAGTCGGCGTAGCGCTCCAGGTCGGCGACGACGGCAATGATCTCGGCGCCGCCGGCCGGGAGCTTGTCGCGCAGCTCGTATGCCAGCTTCTCGCGGACTGTGTGGATGAGCTCGGACCGGTCGACGAGCGCGACCTTGCCGCCCTCGCGGGCGAGGTTGGCGGCGACGGTGTACCCGATGCCCTGCGCGGCACCCGTGACCACGGCGACCTTGGTGGCGAACCGGCCTTCGTGGATCATGGCCCGGCCGCCTGTTCGATCCCGGCGCGCATCGTCTCCTTGCTGCGCTCGGTGTGCTCGGCCAGGATCCGCTGTGCCGTGGGGAGGTCACCCTGCTCGAAGCAGCTCACCAGATCCAGGTGATCCTGGGTGATCTTCTCACTCGCCGTCAGCTGCGGTCGCAGCGCCTCGGCCATGTAGTCACCGATGGCCAGCCGGCGGTAGGCATCACCGAGCGCGGTGTTGCCGGTGCATTCGATCAGGAAGGCGTGGAAGGCCGCGTTGGTGCGCCGGAATCCGTCCACGTCGGTGAACCGGCCGCCTTGGATGAACGGGACGGTGGCCTCGGCCAGCTGGCGGTAGCTGGCCAGCTGGTCCGCGGTGAGCTTGCCCATAACCAGCGACGCCGCGCCCAGTTCGAGCGCCAGCTTGGCGTCGAACGCCTCATCGGAGGCTGCGGCCGTGAGGTGCTCGGCGCCGGTTTCGGTCACCATGCCGCTATCGGTGAACTTCTCGTAGTAGAAGTTCTGCGGTGTCACGCCCTGCTGCTTGAAGTGGTTCCGGACCGCTTCGACCATCGGCGGCGGCCCGCACAGGTAGACGTCCACGTCGCCGCCGTTCAGGTGAGCCGGCTCGATGAAGCGGGTGACGTATCCCTTGTTGGGGCTATTGCTGTCCTCGTCGGCCACGCAGCAGGTGAAGCTGAAATTGGGCAGACGTTTGGCCGCCTCCTCCAGCTCCTCGACCCTGACCAGATCCCGGTCGCTCGTGACGCCGTAGATCAGGTGAACGGGGTGCTGTGTGGTGTCGGGGTCGATGGTGGCGAGCATGGCGGTGAACGGGGCGAGCCCGGTGCCGCCGGCCAGGAACAGCACCGGCCGCTTGATGTCGCGCAGGTAGAAGGTGCCGAGCGGTCCGTGGAACTCGATCGGGTGGCCCGCACCGGCCTGCCCGCGCAGGAACGTGGGCAGTGCGCCGGTGGGGGTGTCGCGGAGCAGGAAGGACACCTGCGTGCGGCCGGGCCGCGAGCTGAAGGAATACGAGCGGGTCTGATCGGTGCCGGGCACGGCGATGTTGACGTACTGGCCAGGCAGGAACCCGAGCGGGCGGTCCCCGTCGAGCTCGACGGAGAACCTCAGCGTGGTGTCCGACAGGCGCTGCAGGGCGCTGATCCGCCCCTGGTATGCGGACGCTCCGGTTTTGGCGACATCGGAGCTGGTGAAGATGCGCACCACGCAGTCCGACTGCGGCACCATCTGGCAGGTCAGGACGTACCCTTCGGCTTCTTCTTCCTCGGTCATCGCCTCGTCGGGGACGTATTCGCCGAGCTCGTACCGGCCTGACTCGCAAAAGCTCTTGCACGTTCCGCAGACGCCATCCCGGCAGTCCAGCGGGATGTTGATCCGGGACTGGTAGGAGGCGTCCGCGACCGTCTCCCCGTCGCGGCACTCGATGAAGCGGGTCACCCCATCCTCGAATGTCAGCGCGATCTGATAGCTCATCTCGCTCCCACGGCAGCTCTGGTCGCCCGTTTACACGTGGTAAATGTCGACGACGTGGTGAATGTAATCGTTTTTGAGGATGACCTTCTTCTTCTTGATCAGCGGCTGCTCCCCGGACACGTCGAGGGTGTAGAAGGAGGTGCCGAAGTAGGTGTCCACGGCGTCGTAGCGGAAGTAGAGGGTGAACCAGTTGAACCGGACCTCGCACTGGCCGCCGTCCTGCCCGAGGATCTCGACGTTGGTGATGTTGTGGCCGGTCCGCGGCTCGGGGATGCTCGTCGCGCTGGAGCGTTCTGTCCTGATCCGGAAGACCCGGTCCTCCAGGCCGCCCCGGTTCCCGTACCAGATGAGCGAGATCTCCCGCTGCGGGTCGGTGCTGAGGGTGTCGTCATCGTCCCAGGCCGGCATCCAGAATTCCGAGTCCGGCGCATAGCATTCCAGCCAGCCCTCGAAGTCCCGGTCGTCCAGCATGCGGGCCTCGCGGTACAGGAACTGCTCGACCTGCGGCTGCGAAATATCCACGGGGGTCTCCTTCCCGGCGCTTACTGCGACTTGGTCTTGGCGTCGGCCAGCACGCCCTGCTGCATGGCCGTCAGCCAGTACCGGTGCTGGATGGGGTACAGGCCCTCGTCCTCGACTTTGACGCCGCTGCGCAGCGGGTTGATCCCGATCGCGCGGGCGTCCTCGTCGGGTCCCTCGACCCAGTGCGTGGCACCGCGGCTCATGTCGTTCCACGGCGCGGACGGGGCGGCCAGGAAACCGTTCTGGCTGGCGCGGAATTCTTCCAGGTCGTCGGGGGTGGCCATCCCGGTGGCGTTGAAGAAGTCCTCGTACCGGCGGATCCGGGCCGCCCGGGCCTGCGCGCTCTCTCCCTTGGGGGCGATGCAGTGGATGGTGACCTCGGTCTTGTCCACCGCGATCGGCCGGTACTGCCTGATCTGGGAGCTGAACTGGTCCATCAGGTACACGTTCGGGTACAGGCACAGGTTGCGCGCGAAGTTGATCGCCCAGTCGGCCTGGGTCTGCCCGAGCCGGTCGATAAGCTCCTGGCGCCGTTCGTAGAGCGGCTCGTCTTCCGGATTGGCCCGGGTCGTCCACAGCAGCACGTGCCCGTGTTCGAAGGCATAGAAACCGCCTCGCTGCTTGCCGTAGCTGGCCGGGTCCATGGCCTTGGTCTCGGTCGCCGAGTCACCGGTCAGGCGCCGTGCGGTGGTCGCCCCGTAGTTCCAGTGCGTGGAGGCGACGTGATACCCGTCCGCCCCGTTCTCGGCCTGCACCTTCCAGTTGCCGTCGAAGGTATAGGTAGAGGCGCCCTTGAGCACCTCCAGACCCTCGGCGGACTGGTCGACCATCAAGTCGATGAGCTTGGCCGTCTCACCCAGGTGCTCGGCCAGCGGCAGCACGTCCGGGTTGAGGCTGCCGAACAGGAACCCGCGGTAGGACTCGAAACGCGGCACCTTGACCATGTCGTGGGAGCCATCGGTGTTGAACTGCTCCGGATAGCCACCTGCCTTGGCGTCCTTGGCCTTCAGCAGTGTGCCGTCGTTCCGGTAGGTCCAGCCGTGGAACGGGCACGTCCAGGTGGACCTGTTGTCCTTCTTGCGCCGGCACACCATCGCGCCGCGGTGGGCGCACGCGTTGAGCACCGCGGCCAGCTCCCCGGTCCGGGTCCGGGACACGATGACCGGCTGCCGCCCCATCCACGTCGTCAGGTAATCGCCGTTCTCCGCCAGCTGGCTTTCGTGCGCGAGGTAGATCCAGTTGCCCTCGAAGATGTACTTCATCTCCAGGTCGAACAGCTCCGGATCGATGAAGATCTCGCGATTGCAGCGGTAAATGCCCTGGGCCGGATCCTCCATCAGGGCGCGGTCCAGTTTCCGGGTAATGTCGTCAAGCGGGGATGTCATGACCTTGTCCTTCCGCTGCGGTTCAGGGGCGGCGCGGCCTACGTGAAGACCGTGGTGAAGCGGTCGTTGAGTTCCCGCGTGATGTAGAAGATGCCCTTGCCGAGCTGGTCCTCGGTCCAGGTGATGGTCGGGAAGTCCGGGCCGGTACGGTAGCCGCCGGCGAAGACCTCGTTCCGGTTACCGGACGGGTCGAAGAAGTAGATCGTCATGCCGCGGGTGATCCCGTGCCGGGTCGGCCCGATGTCGATCGGCACGTCGTCCATCGAGAACAGGTCGCCGGCCTTGAGGATGTCGTTCCAGTCGCCCAGGTGAAAGGCGAAGTGGTGCAGCTTGCCGTTCGGGCCCTTGATGAAGGCGATGTCGTGCGGGGACTCCCCGCAGTACATCCAGGTTCCGATCAGCTCCGGATGTGCGGGGTCGGTGACCGCGCGCTCGGCCGGCCGGAAGTCCAGCGCCTCCATGAAGAACCGCTCGACCAGCGCCGGATCCTCGGCGGGCATCAGCGCGTGGTCGATCCAGTTGGTGCCCGCTCCCCGGATGTTCCGCGGCCACGGATCCGGGTTGAGCGATCCGGTGTCGGTGCCGGTGAACTCCATGTCGGTGTACAGCTCGATCATCTGCTCGGACGGCAGTTCGATGCGCACGCCGTCCCCGACGGTCAGGTTCTCACCCTTGGAGACCCTGCTGGTGGTCGCGCCGAACCGCTGGCTGCGCTGCTCGAAGTTCTCCAGGTCCCCGGGGGTCTGGCACTTGTACCCGAGCTTGACCAGGCCGACCCCGCCCTCCTCCAGGACAAGGGAATGGTGGTCCCACTCATCCCAGCACTTCAGGTACAGCTTGCCGGGCTGCTCCGCCACCACGGTCATGCCCAGCGTGTTCGAGTAGTGATTCCTGGCCTCTTCCAGATCCGTGACCCGCAGGTGCACGAACCCCAGCCGCATGACGCCCATCTGCTGCTCCTCTTTTCCTGCCTTGTCAGTGCCTGGCTGAGTTGAACCCGAGTGACCCTCCGCTGAGGCGGTCACCCTCTTGCAACTCGATGATGATGTCGGTGATCGGGACGGCGCGGCAGCTCAGGCAGACCCCCGCCGTCCGCTCGTCATCGGGCAGCACGCTGGCCGCGATCGGCCGCTCGTATCGCACCTCGCCGACAATGAGGCTGACTTTGCAGACACCGCAACCGCCGCGCCTGCACCCGAACCGGTAACGAAACCCCGAACGCATAGCGGCGCCAAGGACGGTCTCACCGTCCCGGGCCTGGATCCGCACCGCGCCGGGCAGGACAGTCACCTGGGCCACGTTGCCTCCGCACTCCTGCGTCTGGGGCCTGCCCCCGGTGCCTTTTTCATGCGTAGACCTCGACCGAGCCCAGCTGGTCGAACTCCGCAGTCAGCGCGCTGCCCCGGCTCACGGCGGCCGTGGCGGTCAGGCCACCGGTCAGCACCACGGACCCGGCGGGCAGATGCTCGCCCCGGGCAGCCAGGCTGCCCACGAGCCAGGCGACCGCGGCCGCTGGGTGACCCATCACCGCCGCGCCGGCCGCCGTGCCGACGACCTCCCCGCGTGCGCGGAAGACACAGCCGATCAGCCGCAGATCCCCAAGTTCGGCGGGGGTGCAGGCTCTCGGCCCGAGCGCGATCCTGGCGGCGCCGACGTTGTCGGCGACCACGTCGGGCAACCGGTAGCGGAAATCCTCGAACCGGGAGTCGATGACCTCGATGGCGGCGAATACCGCCTCCGTCGCCGCGAGGACACCCGGGATGGTGACCGGGTGTGCCAGCTCCCGGCCGAGCACCAGGGCGATCTCGGGTTCGGCCTGCGGGTGGATGAGCTGTTCCAGCGGCACCGGCTGGCCAGGCGGCAGCACCATCCCGGCGGTGAGCCAGCCGCTAACCGGCTGACCGACGCCCAGCATGATCCGCTTGACCTTGCTGGTCATGCCGAGCTTGGCGCCGATGACCTGGTCACCGTCCTTCAGGTGCGCGTCGACGAACAGCCGCTGGGCCTGGTAGGCCCGGCCGGCGCCGAAGAACGGATACGCGTCGCTGAACGGCGCGATGGGTGTGCGTTCCCGCTCCGCCGCGACCAGGGCATCAGCGACCTGCCTGGGGTCAATCACGACGAGGTGCCCGCCTCGCGGGGCGGCCGTGAGCGTGTGCTGCCGCTCCTCGGGGATCGGGAACAGCTCATGGCTTGCGGCTCATCTTCCGTCATCGGCAGATGCGATATTCCGGAATTGTTACTGGTGACCCCGGGCAGGCCCAGGTTCGTCCCGCTGAACGGAATATGCAGGTCTGACCGGAAAATGCGGGTCTGACCGGGATAGCGGCCCGGTGCCGGGCACGCCTGCGTCCTGGGTCACGCCAAGGCCGTGCGGACCGCGGGCGAACACTGGATTAGCCTGGCCAGGCAGCTCGCTGGCGGAAGGACCTTGTGAATGGAACGCGCTGAACCGGTCGACGATGCCGCTGGCGATGTGCGGCCCGGACCGGGCGCGGGGAACCAGACCGGACGCAGGACGTTGCCGAGGGCGGCCGCGTTCTGGACCCTGGCTGTGCTGTTCCTGATGCTGTTCTTCGCCTCGGCGGCCGCGTCGCCGCTGTACGGGGTGTACCAGGACCGGTTTCATTTCTCGGCGGCCACGCTGACCGCCGTGTTCGCCGTGTACGTCCTGGTCCTGCTGGCCACGCTGCTGTTCCTCGGGTCGTTGTCGGACTATCTGGGCCGGCGCCCGGTGATCGTCACGGCGCTGGTCTTCAGCGCGGCGGCGTGCGTGGTCTTCCTGGCCGCGCACGACGTCGCGGCGTTGTACCTGGCCCGGGCGCTGCAGGGCATCGCGACCGGGCTGGCCACCGGGCCGATCGGGGCCGCGCTGATCGACCTGCAGCCGCGAGGCACCCAGCGGGCACCGGTGGTGACGAGCGTTTTCTCCACCCTGGGCCTGGCCGTGGGCGCGCTGATCACCAGCGCGCTGGTCCAGTACGCCCCGGCGCCGACTCACCTGATCTGGTGGGCGCTGCTGGCCGTCTTCGCCGTCGTCGTGGTCGCGGTGCTGGCCATGGCCGAACCGGGTTCCAGGCGTCCCGGTGTCCTGGCCTCGCTGCGGCCCCGGGTCACCGTGCCGCGGCAGGCCCGGGGGACCTTCGCCGCGGCCGTCCCGTGTCTTGTTGCCGGCTGGGCGCTCGGCGGCCTGTACCTGTCGCTGGGGCCGTCGCTGGCCGCGCAGGCGACGGGTTCGCCGAACCTGCTGTGGGGCGGCCTGGTGATCTTCCTGCTCTGCGGGACCGGAGCCGCGGCGGCGTTCGCGCTGCGCGGTATCGGCTCCCGGGCGATGATGCTGGCGGGCTGCCTGTTCCTGCTGGCGGGAATGGCGGTGACGGTCGGCGCGATCGCGACGACCACGTCCCCCGCCTTCCTGGCCGGCTCGGCGGTGGCAGGCATCGGCTTCGGCCTGGCCTTCCTGGGAGCCTTCCGCACGGTGACGGCTCTGGCCGCGCCCGATGACCGGGCCGGCCTGGTGGCCGCCATCTACATCGTGGGCTACCTCGCGTTCAGCGTCCCGGCGCTGATCGCGGGGGTGGCGACCACGAAGTTCGGGCTGCACTCCACCGCCCTGGTCTACTCCGCGGCGCTCGCCGTCCTGGCCGCAGGCGCAGTCGGTCTCCTGCTGCGCCGCCCCGGCGGCGAGTCCGCCCGGCCCGTCCCGGCCACCATGCCACCTGGTTCGTGAGCCGTATCCTGCGACCGTCTCCGTACGGGCGTAGGGAGCCACGATGACGCGGATCTGCGTAACGGGTGCGAACGGGCTGGCGGGCAAGGCCGTGGTGCAGGAGCTGCGCGGCATCCCGTTCGTGGCGCTGCGGCGCGGGGGACCGGTTACTCGTTTCTCGCGACCTCCGGGCCGGTGATGCGGCGGAGCAGCGGCATGGTCGCGGCGATAATGCCGAGGCTCAGCGCGATGCCCGCGCCGGTGATGACGTAATACGCGGCGCCCGGCGCCGCAAACGGGCCGACCTGGGCTGCCGCGTACATCGCCGCGGCCGCGAACCCGGCGCCGATGGAGATGACGGCGGTCACCAGCAGCGGGACCGCGCTCTCCAGCGCGACCACGCGCTGCAGCAGGCTCAGCGGGGCACCGGCCAGCCGCAGCAGGCTGAACGGGCGCTTGCGCTCGGCCAGCCCGGCCGCGACGCTCGCCGCCAGCGTGCAGCCGGCGATGGCCAGGCTGGTCAGCACGACCACGTCCGCCAGCTGCTGATACGCCACATCTTGCCGGATGACGTCGGCGTGCTGTTCGGCCAGGGTGGCCGGCGGGTCGTACCCGGGGTAGGCGGTATCCAGCATGGTCCGGGCCTGCTCGACGGCCGGGACGGTCCCGTTGGTGGCCACGTTGATCGCGAGCACGGGCAGGCGGGCAAGCCGCGTCACCGGTATCCCGGCGGCCGGCCAGGTGACCTGCGCCACGGACGGAACCCCGAACACGCCGTCAGCCGGGAAGACGGCCACGGCGGCTCCGGCGGGACAGCGGCCGAGCGCGGGCACGCTGGCCAGCTGGGCACACGCGACGAGGCCGCCCGATACGCCCCCGAAGCGTTCCGGGAGCCCGAACACGGTGGCCGGGATGGTCAGCCCGCGGTGCTGGTGGACCGTGAGCATCCCGGTGACACCGCCGATCGCGGCCAGCCGGCCGGTCAGCGCGGCCGGCGGGGTCGGCACGGGCACCGGCTGGGGATCATCGGAGAACTGGTCCACCAGGACGTTCGCCGCCGCCGGACCGTCGAGCGTCCCGGAGCCCTTGGCGTTCTGCGTGGTGATGAGGGTGACGGCCACCGTGGTGATGAACAGAGCCAGGACCAGGCCGCTCACCGCGCGGAACCCGGCCTTCGGGTTGTCGGCGAGCCGCCGTGCCGCGATCAGCGGGCCCGGCTGGCTGGTCCGCCGTGCCATCAGGCGGGCTCCCGCCATGGTCAGCCACGGCCCGGCGGTGACCAGGCCCACCATGATCAGGGCAAACGCGGGCACGAACACCTGGATCTGTTCGGGGGTGGTCGGCGGGCGGCCGTGCACCACGATGAAGCCGAGCACACCGAGGCCGGCCAGCAACGGGAGCACCCGCCAGGCCCGGGGCGCCTTCGGGGTCACCCGGCGGGTAACCCCGAGCGGGGAGATACGCACCCGGCGCAGCGCGAGCCGGGCCACGACGGCGGCGGCCAGCGGCACTCCGAGCGCTACCAGGAGGACATCGGGCAGGCTGAGCGACAGGTCGCTGGGGAAGAACGGCGCGCCGGTGAACGGCACCGATGCGAGCGGGACTCGCAGCACGAAGAACAGGCCGAAGCCAGCGGCCACCCCCGCCACCGCGGCCACCGTGGACTCGACCGCCGCGATGAGCGAGATCTGCCGCGGGGTCGCGCCCGCCAGCCGCATCGCGGCGAACCGCTCCTCGCGGCGGGCGGCCGACAGCCTGGTCGCGGTGCCGATGAAGATGAGCAGCGGGAACAAGATCGCCAGCGCCACCACCGACATGACCAGATCGATGCTGTTCGCGTTCATGCCCTGGCCGGGCAGGCACTGATCCTGCGAGCAGCCGCTCGGCGGTGTGGTGGCGACCGCGGCCGCCCGCACGGCACCGGGGGTGTGGGCCAGCTGAGCCGCGGAGCGCCCGATGACGATGACCAGCGAGTTCGGCGAGGGTAGCGCGGCGTCTGCGATGATGCCGATCAGGTGCCCGGGATACCTGGCCGCCAGCTGGTCCGCGGGTGTGCTGCGCAGCAGCGCGGCCAGCGCCGGGGAAGCGTAGTACTGGCCCGGGCCGGGCAGGCGTGAGATACCAGGTGGCACCGGAGAGGCCGGTCCGGTGGCGGCCACGTCGATCCGGCCGATGAGCTGGCCGTCGAACCGGTCGGCGCGGATCAGCCACCACATCGGATCCGCGGTGGTTTTCGGCGCGCCGGCTGCAGTCCCCGTCTCACCGGTACTGAGCCACGCGTAGCGATCGTTCTGGGTATTCACCGCGTTGACACCCGCGACGGCGGTCAGCAGGAGCCCGGCTCCCAGCCCGATCGCGGCCACCAGGAGCACCAGGCGGACGGCGGCTTCACGGCCGCCGCTGAGGGTCAGACGCAGGCCGAGACGGATCACGGGGCCACCCCGGTCAGCGTGCTGACCTTCCCGTCGCGGACGATGACCTCGCGGTCGGCGTAGGCGGCGACCCGGGCCTCGTGCGTGACCAGGATGACGGTGGTGCCCTGCTCGCGGGCGGCCCGGGTGAGCAGGTTCATGACGTGTTCCCCGGTGACCGAGTCCAGCGAACCGGTCGGCTCGTCGGCGAACAGGACCTCGGGCTGGGCGACCAGACCGCGGGCCAGCGCGACGCGCTGCGCCTGGCCGCCAGACAGCTCTCCCGACCTGCGGCTCTCTAGCCCGTCCAGCTCCAGCCGGGCGAACCACGTTCGCGCCTGCGTCAGGGCCTGCGCCCGGCGGGTGCCGGCCAGCAGCAGCGGCAGGGCGGCGTTCTCCTCGGCGGTCAGCTCGGGCACGAGCTGACCGAACTGGAACACGAAACCGAAGGAGTCCCGCCGCAGCTCGCTGCGGCGGGACTCTTTCATCGTGTCCAGGCGCTGGCCGTCGAACCTGACCTCGCCCCGGTCAGGGGTCAAGATGCCGGCCAGGCAGTGCAGCAAGGTCGATTTGCCGGAGCCGCTCGGGCCCATCACAGCGAGGATCTCGCCCCGCTCCACCTCGATGGTGGCGCCGCGCAGCGCCGGGGTCCGGCCGAACGACTTCTCGACGTCCCTGGCGTCGATGATCATCGCTGTACCTCTCGCGCGAGTGCGTCCAGCCGGGCCGCGGTGTGGTCGATCCAGCGCAGGTCCGCTTCCAGGTGATACAGGCCATGGTCGGCGAGCAGGGTGTCGACCAGGTTGCCGTGCTGCTTGAGCTCGGTGAGCTCCCGCATCCGCTGCAGGTGCGCGGCGCGCTGCAGATCCAGGTAGCGGTCCGCGGGGCGGTCCAGCATGAGGGAGAGCACGACCTTGGCGAACAGCACCGTCTGCAGGTGCGGTTCGGGCGCGGTCGGGGTCTCGAGCCATTTGTCTACCTCGGCGACCCCGTCCTGCGTGATGACGTAGCGCTTGCGCTCGGGGCCATCGCCGGGCTCTGCCGGGCCGGCGATCGCCATGCCGTCGCGGGCGAGCCTGCTCAGGGTGGCGTAGACCTGGCCATACGGGAGCGGTTTGCCCCGCCCGAAGTAGGCGTCATAGTCGCGCTTGAGGTCATAGCCGTGGCTCGGCTCCCGCTCAAGCAGCCCGAGAAGCGTCAGGGGAACACTCATACCTGAGAGAATACACTCAGCGTATACTCGCAGCAAGTAATTACACTGGTCTCGCCGGGACCCCTGCCGGGTAAGAGATCTGCCGTCACCGGGATGCTGTGCCGGGGCGGGCCCGTGACCTTCAATACCAGGGCACGGGCCAGGGTGTCGCCCGGGTGCGCTGACGTCCTCCGGGCGCGACCGTGGACCCCATGAGCAACACCCTCACTTACCAGCAGATGGGCACGACCACCCGCGGCCGGACCCACGCACTGTTCTCGCAGACGATGGGGTATGTCGCGGCCACCGCCGCGCTGTTCGCGCTCGGCGCCTGGCTGGGCCGCAACCTGACGGGCGGCGTGGGCATCGCCGCGTTCATCGCCGCCTTCGCCGCCCTGCCCGCCGCTCTCGCTCACCTCCCTCTCGCCCTTTATCGGCCTGGCCGTGGCGCCGACCATCGCGTACTACGGCAGCATGGACCCGCGTGCGCTGTGGCAAGCCGGCGGGGCTACGGCGCTGTTCATCGCCGGGTTCGGCGCGGCGGGCTACGCCACCCGCCGCGACCTGAGCGCGATCGCCCGGATCGGCTTCTGGGCGCTGGTGGCCCTGATCGTGGCCGGCCTCGTGCTGACCTTCGTGCACATCCCGGGCGGCGCCCTGGTCTACTCCATCCTCGGCCTGGTCATCTTCGCCGGCTTCACCATGTTTGACTTCCAGCGGCTGCGCACCAACGGCGACATCAACTCCGCACCGTTCCTGGCCGCGTCGATCTTCCTCGACGTGCTGAACGTGTTCCTGTTCTTCCTGGAGATCTTCTCCGGCGGGCAGGGGGCGGAACGGTGATGGCCGCCATCGACGACATCCTGGTCGGTGGTGGTGACCTACCGTGGGTAGATCGCCGAGCGACTCGAGCGCGGTCCTAGCGCCGCCTGAGATGGCAGTAGGTCCCGAACAGCCATTCCCGGGGAACCGGGTAGGGGTCATCCTGTAGGCCGCTGCGAAGGGAGATGCGCGTGTCAACCGAACTGGTGCTGCTGGGAACGGCGGGCGCGCCTCTTCCGGTCGCTGGGCGAGCGGGAATCTGCTCGGCGCTCGTCATCGACGGACGGGTCTTCGTCATCGACTGCGGCCGCGGTGCACCGTCCGCCTTCGCCGAGGCGGGACTCGACTTCTCCCGCCTGGAGGCGGTGTTCCTCACCCACCTTCATGCCGACCACGTCGGCGACCTGCCCGGCATGCTGCTGTACGGCTGGGGTGCCCGGGTGCGGGATGGCCCGGCCGCTGGCGCCGATTGGGGTGTATGGGCCGTCGCGACCCACGGCCCTGCCGGAAGGTGATGGAGTCTTCCGCCGCGAGACCACGATCCACCCGGAGCGGCCGGCCCCCGGGACGGCGGACCTGATCGAGCACATCCTGGGCGGTTACGCCTACCACCTGAACGTCATGCCCCTGGACGCCCGCATGCCGGACGCGGGCGCGCTCGTCCGGGCCACCGACATCCCCCTCTCCCCACCCGCCGGAGACCTCCCCCAGGTCCCGGCCACCGTCTTCGACGATGGGATCCTCCGGGTCACCGCCGTGGCCGTGACGCACGGCCGGGCCGTTCCGGCGCTGGCCTACCGGTTCGACACACCGGACGGCTCTGTCGCGTTCTCCGGCGACACCACCGTGAACGACGACCTGATCGCCCTGGCCCGGCAGGCCGGCATCCTCGTCCACCAGGTGGCCGACCTGAACTACCTCAGGCAGCACGGCACTGGCGATGCCGAACTGGCCCGGATGGCCGCGCTGCACACCGACGTCAGCCAGGTCGGCGGCGTCGCCGAACGCGCGGGGGTCCGCGAGCTCATCCTCAGCCACTACCTGCCGGCGGACCCGGCTGCTATCACCGAAGCGCAATGGGCACAGCACGCGGGACACGGCTTCAGCGGCGTCACCACCGCGGGCCACGACGGCCTGCGCAGGACGCTTTCCTCGCCGACCCGGCATTGACCAGGGATAAAGCCACGGCTGCCAGTTTTCCCAGCGGCTGCTGCCAGCATTCCTCGCCGTTTCTGCCAGCGGCGTCACATTTATGGGCGCATAAGCACAACCAACCGGCAGCCTGGCCCGCAGCTGAACCCAGAGACCCATCAACCGATCTGCGCAGATTAGGGCTTGGGAGCCGCCACCATGACGGCGCCGTCATTGCGAAAGGAACCATCATGCGAACATCACCAAGACTCCGGAACGTGCTCATCGGAGGCCTGAGCGCTGCGGCGCTCGGCACGGGCGCTGTGGCCGTGACGGCCACATCCGCATCCGCCGCGACGACCGCGGCTTCCGCGCCGCGATACGGGTGCTATGGCGCTGGCTGCATCGGCAAGAGCCCGCAGGCCCAGAGCTGCAGCAACGACGCTTCCACTGTCTACGCGATCTCGGCCTACGACGGCCTGCGCAAGACGCGCGTCACGCTGCGGCTGCGGTACAGCTCCGGCTGTCAGTCCGCGTGGGCGACGGTCACCGACACCGGCCACCCCGACGGCGCCAAGTTCTGGATTTATGACCGGGGCACCCACGCGCTGGAGGTCGCGTCGACTGAGAGCGCCTGGTTCAGCCGGCAATGGCAGACGACCGACATGGTCGGCGTCGCGAAGACCAAGGCTCGGGCGTGCGTCGAGCTGCGCGAGGCGCACGGGATGAGCGCGCCGGTGTGCACGCCGTACTTCGGCCACTAGGGATCACAGCAGGTTCTGGCTGAGACCGCATTCAGGGCCCGGCGCGGATTGTCCGCCGGGCCCTGAATGTCAGAGACTCTTTACGTTTGAGGCGCCAGTTGTTATTGTTCTGGGGCGCGCGCCCCTAGCTCAATGGTAGAGCAACGGACTCTTAATCCGGAGGTTGGGCGGTTCGAATCCCCCCGGGGCGCACTAAATCTGAACGACCCCGGGTCTTGTGGACCCGGGGTCGTTCAGTGTTCTTTCGCTGTGTTCTTCCGCTGTGTTCTGCGGCTGTCCGTCAGACCGTGCCGGGCATCTCGAGGCCAGGCGTCCCCGGACCCGGCTCCTGCGATCCGAGGCCCGGGTCCACCTGGGAATCACCCTTGAGCGACGGGCCCCGGTGGAGCAGGAACGGCGTGCCGATGATCACGAGCATCCCGAAGGCCATCACCGCGACGTAGGTGATCGTTCCCGCCGTCGACAGGTGAGTCGCGGGGATGAACCCGAGGAAGAAGGTGAACAGCGAGCCCGCGATCCCCAGTCCGAGGACGACCACCAGGCCCACCTTGCCGCCGGGGATCTTGGCCGGGCGCGGGAGGTCCGGCTTGGTGATGCGGAGCCGGATGACGGAGATGTACATCAGGAAGTACATGACCAGGAAGGTCTGCGCGACCAGCGCGGTCAGCATCCAGTAGTAGGTGTTGATGTTGTTGACGAAGATCATCGCCAGGGCCAGCACCGAGCCGAGCGTGGCCTGCAGGATAAGGACCGAGGTGGGCGCGCCGCGCCGGTTGGTCTTACCCCACCACTTGTTCAGGTGACCGTCCGCGGCCACCCGGCGCATTCCCTCGGCGGGCCCCATGCTCCAGGACGCCAGGCCGCACAGCACGCCGATGACCACCAGGATGCCGAACGGCTTGATCAGGGACCCGATGCCCAGCTTGCCGAAGAAGATCGACACCGCCTGCATGATCCCGCCGGCCAGCTCGATCTGCTTACCCGGCACGACGAACGCGATCGCCACGCTGCCCAGGACGGACAGCCCCGCCACCACGAGGGCCGCCAGGAAGACCGCCTTGGGGTAGGTGCGCTTGACGTTCTTGGTCACGTGCGAGTAGAAGCCGCCGATCTCCATGCCGGCGAACGCCACGACGATGCCGGCTGCGTACACCAGGCTCTGCAGGCCGTTCCAGGCGGGCAGGATCGAGGTGGCGTGGTAAGGGATCTCCGAGTGCTTGCCGCTGCCGACCCACCACAGGCCCAGGCCGATGATCGCGGCGGTCGGGACGGCGGTCCCCACGATGACCCCGATACCAGTCCACCGGGCCGACTTCAGCGAACCGAGGAACGAGAACGCCGTCACGGACCAGAAGACCACCAGCATGACGGGCACGAGGAACGCCTTGTTCTGCGACAGGTCGGGGTTGATCACGTAGGCGATCGTGGTGGCCAGGAACACCAGCACGGTGGGGAACCAGACGATGTTCTCCGACCAGTCGCACCACACGGCCAGGAAGCCCCAGCGGGAGCCGAATGCTTCCCGGACCCACCGGTACATGCCGCCGCCGACGGTGGTAGCCAGCTCGGCCGAGCACAGCGCCACCGGCACCAGGTAGGTGATGATGGCGATGCCGTAGAAGAAGATCGCCGCCCAGCCGAAGGTGGCCGTGGTGGGCAGGTTGCGGATGCTGTCCATCGCCGAGATCAGCACGAGAGCCAGGCCGACCACGCCAAGGCGGCGCACGCGGCTCGCACCACCGCGCTTCGCCGGGGCCTGGTGGCCCTGATCCGTGCCGAGACCTGGCCCCTGCGCAGGTCCGGCCTTATTGTTCGCTGATTCGTGGGGTAGGGCTGGGGCGCTCATGGTAGTTGGCCTTCTCGACTCGGTAGCTCCCTGTGGATGAGTCCACTGTCGCCCAGGCCGAGACGGCAATCCCTAGAGAGACTCCCTAGTTCTCTCCCCAGGAAGCCCGGTGAGGCCCCGGCTGCCCCGTAACCGCTTGCTGCCGCTGAATATACTCAGTATTATGTTCGGCATGATACTGACTGGACCGGGACTGGGCGGGCGGGAACGATGAGCGTCCGGCACGCGCTGCTCGCGCTCCTCAGCGAGGGTCCGAAGTACGGGCTCCAGCTGCGCGAGGAGTTCGAGGCGAGGACCGGCGAGGTCTGGCCGCTGAACGTCGGCCAGGTGTACCAGACCCTGCAGCGGCTGGAACGTGACGGCCTGGTGGAGTCCGGCGACGAGGACGATGAGGGCCCGCAGAAGGGCTACCAGATCACCGCGGACGGGTCCGCCGAGCTGGCCCGGTGGCTGCGCACGCCGCCCGACCTGGCGTCTCCACCGCGGGACGAGCTGGTCATGAAGGTACTGGTGGCGTTGCGGGTGCCCGGTACCGACATAGGTGAGGTCATCCAGGCCCACCGGCGTTATCTGGTGCAGCTGATGCAGCAGTGGACCCGGATCAAGGAGAACGAGGCCGAAACCGATCTGGGCATGGCCCTGGTCGTGGATGCCGAGCTCTTCCGGCTGGACGCGGTCATCCGGTGGCTGGACACCGCCGATGGCCGCCTCAAGCGGGCCGATGTCAGCCCGCCGCCGCAGCCCGCTCCTGGGCCGCTGCCGAGACTGCGCCGCCGGGTGGGACCGGCCCGCTGACCCACACGCCATCGCATGAGGGACGCCAGAGCACAGATCGCAAGCCCACGGGGAGAAACCGGAAGCGAGGAACCCGCGATGACCGTACTGGAACTGCGGGACATCACGAAGATCTACGGATCCGGCGCGGCCGAGGTGCACGGGCTGGACCGGGTCAGCCTGCCGGTGGACGCGGGCACCATGGTGGCGGTGATGGGCCCGAGCGGCTCGGGCAAGTCCACGCTGCTGACCATCGCGGGCAGCCTGGCGGAACCGTCCAGCGGCGAGGTGCTGGTGGCCGGCCAGCCGCTGTCGGGGATGTCGCGCGGCGGCAAGGCCCGGCTGCGGCGGCGCGCGGTCGGGTTCGTGTTCCAGGATTTCAACCTGCTGCCCGGGCTGACCGCGGCCGAGAACGTGGCCCTGCCGCTGGAGCTCGACGGTATGGCCACCGGGAAGGCACGCGCGGCAGGCATGCGGGCCCTGGAGGGGCTGGGCCTGGGTGAGCGGGCCGGGCCATTCCCGGATCAGTTGTCCGGCGGTGAGCGCCAGCGGGTCGCGATCGCGCGGGCGGTGGCCGGGGAGCGCCGCCTGCTGCTGGCCGACGAGCCGTCCGGCGCGCTGGACTCGGTGAACGCCGAGGCCGTGATGCGGCTGATCCACGAGGCCTGCAAGCGCGGGGTGGCCGCCGTGGTGGTGACCCACGACGCGCAGCTGGCCTCCTGGGCCGACCGGTGGTGTTCCTGCGGGACGGCCGCGGGCCGTGATGCGCTGGGCCTGGCGGATGTTCCGCCGGGAAGGGCGTCAGCAGTTCCTGGTGCTGACCCTGATCACCGTGGCGGTAGGCGCCACGGTCGTTGGCGCGGCGGTGGCGACGGACACCCCGCCGCCTGCGGGCGCTGGGTTCGGCACCGCGACCGACCTGGCCACCTTCAGCGGCGGCCCGCACCTGGCCGGGCAGGTCGCGTTTCTGCGGCAGCGGTTCGGCCGGGTAGAGGTCATCGAGAACCAGGCGATGGCGCTGCCAGGCTCGGTCGAGACCTTCGACCTGCGGGCCCAGGATCCGCGTGGCCCGTTCGGCCAGTCCATGTTGTCGCTGATCAGCGGCAGGTACCCGGGCGGTCCGGGCCAGGTGGCCCGGACGCCGGACCTGGCCCGGACGCTGGACCGCAAAGCCGGTGACCTATGGTCCGCGGGCGGCCAGAGCTGGCGGGTCACTGGCATGGTGCAGAACCCGCAGAGCCTGCTGGATGAGTTCGCGCTGGTCGCGCCCGGCCAGGTCATCGCGCCGACGCAGGTCACCGCGCTGTTCGACGCGCCGGGAAACGCCTCCTCGATCGGGCCGACCGTGGTGAGCCGGCAGTAGGCCGCGGCCAGCAACCCGCTGAACCCCGAGACCATCGTGCTCGGGCTGGCCACAGTGGGTATGCTCCTCATCGCCCTGGTGGCCGCCGGTGGCTTCACCGTCCTGGCGCAGCGGCGGCTGCGCTCGCTGGGGAACAGAACGTTACCTCGGGGTAGCGCGGTGACGGCTGGTCCAGCAGGGCTTGTGGTTCGCCGCGCAGGTGCTGGTCGAGGAAGGCCCGGACGTAGGCGCGGGTGATGTCCAGGGACCGGGCACCTGGGAGGCCAGCGCCGGCGTCGATACCGACCTCATCGGCCAGCAGCGCGAGGTCGGTGAAGGAGGCGTGGATCGCCCCAGCCACCAGGAGCCACCGCTTCCAGCCGGTCAGGAATCTCCAGTCACGCTCCCAGGTGGTCACGGAACCTCCGCTACCCGGCGTATATGAGGGCTTGCCCACGAAGAGAAACGGCCGGGACAGGCCGTGGTCCGGGATCGGGGTGGGAAGAGTGCCGTCCATGTCGATGCCGGCGCGGATGCGCGAGTCGGCCAGCAGGGCGGCGGTGGCGGCGCCGCCGCCGATGGAGTGGCCGGCCATCGCGATGCGGGACGGGTCGATCAGCGCGGCGCCCGGCCAGGCCGGGTGCGCGCCGGTCAGTTCGTTGAGCACGAAGGTGACGTCGGCCGCCCGGCCTGCCACCAGCTTCTCCCAGAACCCCTCGCCCCTGCGGCGTGTCTGTTGGGCCACGCAGGTGGTGACCCGCCCATCGGGAAAGGCCGTGGCGAAGCTCTCGTAGGTGTGATCGATTCCGGCCACGACATAGCCGTGACTGGCCAGGTCCTCGGCCAGGGCGGTGAGCACGCTGCGGGAGTTGGTGAAGCCAGGTGAGAGCACGGCGAGGGGCAGCGTCCGCTGAAGCCCGGCCGGCCTGGCGTCGCTGACCGCGTTAGTCCGGGTGGTGCTCAGCACGCCGGGCGGCACACCGGTGATGCCCCTGCTAGTGAGCTGGAGTTCGGATTCCGTTCGCGTCATGTACTGGGCGCGCGGCCCATCGGTGGGCGTCGCCGGATACCACAGGGAGACCATCAGCTCCCGTGCGTTCACCCCCGCTGCCCAGGGATCAGGGCGGGAGGTGTCCGTCAGCCACACGGACACGGTGCCGACCGGGCACCGGCCGGTCGGCACCGGCAGGCACGGCGTGTGCCCGGGCACGGCCAGCGGGTCACCGGCGTCTGCGGGTGCTCCCATACCGCCCATCATCACCGGCCGGCCCCTGCCCGCGCCATCCGGAAAACTCCCACCTTCGGCCGGGGTCACCGACGCGGCCGCGGGCCCGGCGCGCGGAGCATGTTCGTCCCTCGGGGAGCTGGCGCTAGGCGGTGATGTCGCTGCGGACAAAGACTGCCAGGGCAGCCACGATCGCGGCGATGAGATAGACGGCGCCGAGGATCAGGCCATGCCCGTAGCTGACGCCCTCGCCACCGCCAGAGGCGACGGCCAGGATCGACTGACCTGGCAGCCACTGCTGGATACTGGGCACGATGCGGGCCACGATGTTCTCCACGGCGAGCAGCCAGGCGAAGCCGATGATGACCGCGAACACGGCCGACCGGACGAACTGGCCCAGCGCCATCCCGAGCACGCTGTAGCCGATCACCGCGAGCGCGAGGTCGCCAAGCTCGCGGAACAGGTCACCGAGCCCTTGCCCGGTGAACCAGGCACTCGTCGGGACGCCACGGCTGTGAGCCGCTACCACCGCCACGATCAGCGCCAGGACCGCGGCGAAGCAGAGCGCCAGCAGCAAGAAGGTGATCACGCCGAGCATCTTGCCGGCGAGCATGACGGCACGGCGTGGCTGGCGCACGAGCAGCTGCCGCAGCGTGCCGAGGCTGTACTCGCTCGCGACCTGTGAGGCCGCTACGCCAAACGCCACGACGCCCAGCAGCATGGCGGCCCTGGCGACGCCGATCACCAGCCCGTTCGGCTGGGCGAGCTGATGCAGGGTCACGATCCCGCCATTCGCTGATGCCTGCGAGAACATCAGGACCACGAACAAACAGGCCGCCGCGGCTAGCCCGAGGAACGTCGACCAGAACAGCGTGGGGCGCCGCAGCTTAGTCCACTCACTGGTAAACGCTGCCCACGTCATCGGATGGCTCCCATCTCCTGGCCGTCCGGCACGTCGGCCGATCTCGAGCTGGTCAGCGCGAAAAAGGCCCGTTCCAGGCTGCGGGTACGCTCGCCGAGCTGGCGCAGGGTGATCCCGTTGTGCGCAGCAAGACGGTTCACGTCCGCCGCGCCGAGCGCGGACTCCTGGATGAGCAGCACGCCCTCCGCGTCGTCCGGCGTCACCGCGAAGCCGGCCTGCTGCAGGAGACCGGCCAGCCGTTCGCGATCCGCATCGTGTTCCGGCGCGACCAGGAATTCTGCCTGCTGAGTAGCCCGCAGCACATCCACGCTGCCCTGATGAACCGGCCGGCCCTGATCATTATCACGTAGTCACAGATCTGCTCGATCTCCGAGATCAGATGGCTCGAGACCAGCACCGTGATCCCGTCTTCGGCAAACGACCTGATGAGACTGCGCATCTCGACGATGCCCGCGGGGTCGAGACCGTTGGTCGGCTCGTCAAGGATCAGCAACTCGGGACCGGCCAGCATGGCTGCCGCGATACCGAGCCGCTGCTTCATCCCCAGCGAGTACGAGCGGTACCGGTCCCCCGCCCTGGCCAGCAGGCCGGACCGTTCGAGGACCGGCTCGACCGCGCCCAGCGGAAGCCGCCCCAGGCGGGCGAGCACCTTCAGGTTCTCACGGCCGCTTAGCTGCGGGTAGAACGCGGGCGACTCGATGAGCGCACCGACCTTGTGCAGGTAGGTGGCGGGCTCGGTGAGGCTCCCGCCCAGGATCGTGCCGTTCCCCGCCGTCGGGCGGACCAGGCCCAGCAGCATCCGGATCGTCGTCGTCTTGCCCGCCCCGTTCGGCCCGACGAAGCCGCAGACAGATCCCGGACGGGATGGCCAGCGCCACATCGTCGACAACGACACGGTCGCCGAAGCGCTTGGTCAGCCCGGTCGTCAGCACGGCCAGCGCCCCGGCCGGCCGCTCGCCCGTCCGGAGCCCCGCCTGTTCCGTAACCATGCCGGAACCCTATAGACGCAGCCACCGCGCCCGGACCCGTCACCTGCAGAGATCATCCTCCAGGGGTAGAGGTTTCATCCTTCAGGCGCAGCGGGCCGCCGACGGTGTCCGCCACCAGGCCGATGACGCGCGCCGGTTTCTTACTTGCTGCCGGTGGCCCGGTGGAGGGACCAGACGAGGGTGCCGAAGACGACGATCGGGAGCGCCCACCACGCGTTCACCCGCGCCACGTGGGTGAGGATCGCGGTCAGGGCCAGGCCGGCCACGACCAGGACGGCGAGACGCCAGTCGTCGCCCGACGACGAAGTCATACCAGAACGCGCCGAACGACTTGAGTCGCCTCATGAGCCGACAACCTCCGATTTCTTGGCCGGGCAGGCCGCGGCAGCCTCCCGAGAGCGCAGCCAGACGATGCAGGCGACGGCGGCGAGCGCGACCACCGGGATGAGCACGAGCAGGGCAGCGTCGTTGCCCGGCCAGGCGGCACCGGCGCCTTCAGCCCCCCAGAACGTGCCGAAGCTGGTGAGCATGACGCCCACCGCGAGCTTCATCCAGTTTTCCGGAACCCTGGTCAGCGGCGCCTTGACGGCGAAGCCGGTGATGGTTACCACAACGATCGCAGCCGCGGCACCGATGACAGCGGCGCCGACGTCCTTGGCGTTTTCGCCGAAAGTGATGACGATGAAGACGACTTCAAGGCCTTCGAGCAGCACACCTTTGAAGGCAAGGGTGAAGGAGTACCAGTCGCTGACCCAGCGCTTCTTCTCCGCGGTGGCTTGCCTCGCGGCGGCGACCTCCCGCAGATAGGCGCTCGCCTCATCATGCAGCGCCTTGTAGCCGGTCGCGCGGAGCACCGCCTTGCGCAGCCACTGCAGGCCGAAGATCGCCAGCAGCGCGCCGACGACCAGGCGCAGCGGGGTCAGCGGCAGGTAGCCGACGGCCGGGCCGACCACGGCGGTAATTACGGCGAGCACGACCAGCGCCACGCCCATGCCCTGGAACGTGGACTTCCATTCCCGCGTGATGCCCACGGCCAGGACGATGGTGAGGGCCTCCACGGCTTCGACCACGCAGGCGACGAAGACGGTAAGGATCAACGGAAGGGCATTCAAAAAATCTCCTCAGCTATTTCAGCGACAATATGCGGGTGACGACTGATCAGGACCGCGCCGACGGGCCGGGATTCAGTGACGGCGCCGGGCCGGGCTGGCTGCTGCTCATTTACCGGGTACCGCCGGAACCGACCCGGCTGCGCTCCACCGTATGGCGGCGCATTAAGTCGCTGGGCGCGATCTACCTGCAGAACTCGGTGGCGGCGCTGCCCGCGTCGACGGCAAACGAGCGGGCGCTGCGAAGGCTCCGGCACGAGATCACGGACATGTCCGGCACCGCCATGCTGATGTCCTGTTCGGTGCTGGCCGGCGAGTCGGATGTGCGCGCCATGTTCCAGGCGGCGCGCAACGACGAGTACGAGGAGATCGTCGACAAGTGCGAGGACTTCCTCGGGCAGGTGCAGAAGGAATACGACGAGAACCACTTCACCTACGCCGAGCTCGAGGAGAATGAGGTTGACCTGGTCAAGCTCAAGAACTGGTTCGCGAAGATCGTCGAGCGGGATGTCTTCGGCGCCACCGGGCGGGCGGCCTGCGAGCAGTTCCTCGAGAAGTGCGACGCAGTCGCTCGAGGCGTATGCGGCCCGGGTCTACGCCGAGGAGGCGGAGGGACAGTGATACCTCCACCATCACCGTAGTCACCGCCCGCACCGCCTTCACCGGTCTGGCCTGTCAGGCGTTCGCGCTGCCCAGCGCACATGCCTGCAGGATCCGTCATCACCTCATAGTAACAGTCGTTAGATTCAAAGATTAACTCTCGTTAATCCCAGATTGTGATGATCGGTTCATCGTCTCGTTAACCGGACGACATTTCCACGATGCCTGCGCTCCGCAGACTCGGGCCATGAACAGCACGCTCCAGCGCACTCGGGTGCGCCTGCTAGCCGGCGTATCCGCCGCTGTCGCACTGTCTGTCCTGACGGTGACGGCCTGCTCGTCGAGCTTCGTCGTCATCGGCGTCCTCCTCCGGCGCCGTCTCCTCGCCGGCTTCGGCCGCATCGTCCTCGTCGGCCACGGTGCCGCTGGTCGTCTACTCCGCACAGGGCTACGACTCGGCCATGACCAAGGCCTTCACCAAGGCAACCGGCATCCCGGTGAAGCTCGATGACAACTCGACCGGCCCGCTGCTCACGCAGATCGAGGCGGCCAAGAACAACCCGAAGTGGGGCCTGCTGTGGGTTGACGGCGCGACCGCGTTCGCCAGCCTCGACCAGCAGGGCCTGCTGATGAAGGGCTTCGAGCCATCCGTTTCGTGGAACTCCCTTGGCTCGCAATCGGTGCCCGCCGACAAGAGCTACGTGCCAACCGGCGTCACGCTGATGGGCATCCTCGCCTACAACAAGACCAAGGTCCCCAACCCGCCGTCGACCTGGCAGGCGCTTGAGTCGTCGGCCTGGAAGGGAAAGGTCGGCATGGACGACCCGTCCCAGTCCGGGCCGACCTTCCCGCTCATCGCCGGGGTCATGAACTACATGGGCGGCGTCCCGGCCGGCGAGAAGTACTTCAGCACGCTGAAGTCCAATGGCCTCGTCATCCACCCGACCAATGGCCCGACACTGCAGGCGCTGACCAGCGGCCAGATCAACCTGGCACTCGTGCAGTCCTCGGCGGCGGTCGGCGCCACGTTCACCGACAAGAACATCGGAATCAAGTACCTGAGCCCGGCCACCCTGCTGCCGTCCGCGATCGGTATCGACGCCAAGGCCTCACCTCAGGTACAGGCCGAGGCGAAGAAGTTCGCCGACTTCGTGCTGTCCCCGGCGGGCCAGAAGGTCATGCAGTCCGGTGACCCGACCGGCGACTCGCTGTACTACCCGGTGCTGAGCGGAGTCAGCCCGCTGTCCGCGCTGCCGTCACTGGCGTCGGTCAAGACCCAGTCGATCAACCCTTACACCTGGGGGCCGCAGGAAGCGACCATCAACAACTGGTTCGACTCCAACATCGTCCGGTGAGGGAGGTGACTCCCGGGGGAACGACTGTTATTCCTGGGGGGGGCGACCCCCGTGGACCCCCCCGCTCGTGGGAGGGCTGCCCGGCCCCCCACACCCCCCCGGGACCTCGGGCGCCTGGCCTGGCGCCCGGCGCAGCTTGGCATGCCGGTCTTCTGGCTCATCCTCTGCGCGTTCATCCTGCTGCCTTGCGCGTGCTTCCTCGTACTCTGCCTGTCTCCGCGCCTGTTCGACCAGGGGACCGCAGTGGTTCACGCTGACCTACCTGCGGCAGTCGCTGACCGGGTCCACCGCCGTCGCGGTCGGTCAACTCGCTCTGGGTGTCCAGCGCGGCCGCCGTGCTCGGCCTCGTTGTCGGCTTCCCGGTCGCCTGGCTGGCCGCCCGCACCACGATGCCCGGCCGCCGCCTGGTCAGCGGCGGCATGTGGCTGGCCCTGCTGCTGCCGTCCTGGCTGCCGGCGACCGGCTGGGAGCGGCTCGTCCAGCAGGACGGGGTCATGTACCGCCTCGGCCTTGACTGGCCGTGGGCAACCAGTCTCATCATGGGGCCCTTCGGCGTCGTGCTGCTGCTCGGGCTGCGCTGCGTGCCGTTCTCCTACCTGGCGATCAGCGCCGCTCTTAACGGGCTCGGCCAGGAGTTCGAGGACGCCGCCCGGGTGCACGGCGCATCGCGGTGGGCCGCGCTGCGGCTGATCGTGCCGATCCTCGCACCCGCGCTGATGTCGGCGCTGGCGATCGGCTTCGCCGAGTCGATATCGGACTTCGGCGTGGCGGCGACGCTGGCCTATAACTCGAACTTCACGCTGGCGACCTACGCGCTGTACGCGGCGATCGGCAACTTCCCTCCATCGTTCCCGCTCGCCGCGGGGATATCCTGGCTGCTCGTCCTCGCGGTCTCGGTGCCCCTGTTCCTGCAGGCGCGAGCATTGCGAGGCCGGTCCTACGCGATCTTGTCCGGCCGGACCAGGCAGGCAGTGCGGCGGCGCCTGTCGCGGCCTGCGGCGGTGCTGGCCGGGTCGGGGCTCGCCCTGTTCTTCCTCGTCATCCTCGGCATTCCCGGATTCGGCGCGGTCTCCGGATCGCTGCTGGGGGACTACGGCAGCTCGTTCTCGCTCACCTGGGCCAATTACCAGGCGCTGTTCCACCAGTCCGGGCTGATCGGGCCGCTCGAACGGTCGATGGTCTACGGCGTCATCACAGCGTCCGTCACCGTCTTCCTCGGCTTCATCGCGGCTCGGCTGCTCTCCCAACGGCGGACCGCGGCGACCGGGGCGATGGACTTCCTGCTGCTCGCCTCGGTGGCGCTGCCCGGCGTGGTGTTCGGCGCAGGCTACATCTTCGCCTACAACCTGCCGATCATGTCCACCCTGCACATCGACCTCTACCAGACAGTGCAGCTGCTGGTCATCGCCTACATCGCGTCCTCGCTGCCGACCAACGCCCGGGTCCTGGTCGGCTCGGTCTCGCAGCTCCAGACGTCGCTGAAGCGACGCGGCGCGGGCGCACGGCGCCGGCGCCGTCGTGGCCTGGGCGCGCGGCGTGCTGCCGGTGCTCTCCCGGCCGATCATGATGGCCTGGCTCTACACGTTCTGCGGCGTGTTCCTCGAGCTGCCGCTGTCGCAGCTGCTGTACGCGCCCGGATCACCGCCGGCCGCGATCGCCATCGAGGACAACCTGTCCAACTACCACTACGGCGTCGGCATGGCCCAGGCCGTGCTCGCCGTGTTCATCGCCTTCGCCGTGGTCGGCTGTCGCGCTCGGCGCTTACCGTCTGCTCGCTCCGGCCGGCTGGCGGCGCATTGGAGGGACGGTTCGTGGCTGAGCCGATCTGCGTGGTCTCGCTCACCAAGACGTACCCGGGCGCCGCCGTGCCTGCCCTGAAGGCGGTGTCGCTCGACGTCGCGCCCGGGACGTTCCTGGTGCTGCTCGGGCCGTCCGGCTCAGGAAAGACGACGCTGCTGCGCTGCCTGGCCGGGATCGAGCGGATCGACAGCGGCTCGCTTTCCATCGGGCCGCGGCTCGTCGCGGACGGGCGGTCGCACGTGCCGCCCGAGCAGCGCGACCTGTCGATGGTGTTCCAGGATTATGCCCTGTGGCCGCACCTGACGGCGCTAGACAACGTCGGCATTCGCGCTGCGCCGGCGTCGCCTCAGGCGCGCCGAGTGCCGGGCACGCGCCATGGCGATGCTCGAACGGGTGGGGCTTGCCGAGCTTGCGCCGCCGATACCCGAACGAGCTGTCCGGCGGGCAGCAGCAGCGGGTCGCACTCGCCCGTGCGCTGATCGCGGACACCGGCCTGATCTTGTGTGACGAGCCGCTGTCGAACCTCGACGCCGACCTGCGCGAGCGGATGCGGGTCGAGATCTCCTCCCTCGTCCGCGAGGCGGGAGCGACCACCGTCTACATCACGCACGACCAGGCCGAGGCGTTCGCTCTCGCGGACGTGATCGGTGTCCTCGAGGAGGGCACGCTCGTGCAGTACGGGACGCCGGAGGAGGTGTACAACCACCCGGCGACGCTGTTCGTGGCCCGGTTCACCGGGCTGGCTGGCGAGCTGCCGGTCCGGCGTGACGGAATCCGCCAGTGACGGCACGCTGAGGGTGACCGCCGCCGGCGGCGGTTGCAGCGCGCCTGCCGGCGATGCGGCCGGCCGCTGCGCGGCCAGCTGGCGCTTTTGCCCGGCGACTGAGGCACTGCTCGCGATCCGGCCGACCGGCATCTACCTGGCCAGGTCCGCCTCGGATGACGCGGCATCTGACCGGGCAGGTGGCCGACGTGGCGTTCCGCGGCCGGGGGTACGAGTACGCCATCGACCTGCCTGGCCTCGGCCGGCTGACCGGCGTGTTCGCCAGGCACCGCGCGGAGCGCGGTGAGCAAGTCGGCATGCGCCTCGACCCGGAGGGCTGCCATGTCTTCGCCGCGGAGGCGCCGGCGGCCGAACTGGACGGGCGCGGATCCGGTGCCCCCACTCCGGCGCTGTCCGCGCCACGATCGCAGGAGTAAGGCGGCCGTCCGCCTCGGCCTCGGCCTACGGCTCGCTCGCGCCGACCCGGCGGCGGGCGGTCAGGAGGCAGGCGACGGCAACGGCGCTGACGAGGATGCCGACGATCCCAGCGACGTGCCCGATACGGCTGATGGAATGCGCAGCCAGCGCACCCGAACCCAGAGCAAAGGCCAGCCAGGGCACGCGCAGCGCGAGCGCCCGGATGGCGAATGGGCGATACCGCAGCCCGGCAGCTGCGGCCAGTGACGGCATGGCCGCCGCGAACCATACTCCCATGCGCCTGCGCGGGGCCGGCCGTGCATCTCGTCCGGGCCGCCTGCGCCGCCACCAGCTGCTCACGGCCGCACCACTGAAGTAAGCCAGCTGATCGCCGCCGATCACCGCGGCGGCTACCGGGACGGCGACGGCGAATCCCGGCAGGCCCGCCCCGATCAGCGCGCCCGCCACAAGTGTGATCGTCCCGCCCGGCAGCAGCACCGCCGGCAGAGCGACGATCTCGACGACCACGGCCGCACACAGGACGGCGACGGCGGCGGCGGTAGGCATGGCGTTCAGTTCGGACGGCAGCGCGAGGGCAGCAGCCACTAGGGCATCCCGGCTGACCGCACCGGTTGCTGCACTGGCGCGGCCTGCTCGGCAGGTTGCTGAATATCGCTGCGGGTGATGGCGAGGAAGGCGACGCCGATCGCGACGGCGAGGGTCGCGACCACCGCGGTGCGGCCCTCACCGAAGCCGACACCGCTCAGCGACGGCGCCTTGCCGACGTAGTCGGCAAGCGACGCTCCCAGCGGCCGGGTCAGCACGTAAGCCCACCAGAACGCGGCGACGGCGTTGAGGCCGAGGAGCCAGCCGGCGGCGGGGACCACGATAGCCGCCAAGAACAGCACGACCGAGGCGAGATAGCCAAGACCCAGCGTGGTGGCGGTGAAGTCGCCAAGTGCGGTGCCGAGCGCGAAGGTGGCGAACACCGTCGCCCAGTAGAACGCCTCCCGGCGGCGGGTGAAGATGCTGTGGATGGACAGCGTGCGCTCGTTGCGGTACCAGACGATGAACACGCCGGCCAGGACGATGGCCCACAGCAGCGTGGTCGCCGCATAGGGCAGGCCGACGACGAGGTGGAGGGTGTCTGACACACCGGTGCCGAAGATCGCGACGGCGTAGGCCAGGAACCAGTAAGCGGCCGCGGTGTAGCGCCGGACCCGGAACTGCCAGAGCAGCCCGATGACCAGGAGACCAGTCTCGATGGCGGCGCCCACGACATGACTGCCGAACGCGAGGTAGTCGGAGGTGGCCTCACCGCCTGCGGTGGTAAGCAGTTTGATCACCCAGAACATCAGGGTGATTTCTGGCACCTTGGCCGCCACCGGCTCGGGGAAGGCCTGGCGGCGTTGGCTGGTCATGTGGCGCTGACCTCCGGCTGCTGATCTCCCGAGCATCCAAGATAGGGCTCCGCCAGCCCGCCGGGCGACCTCCCACAGGACGAGATTTCCCGCCCCGGCTCCTCCTGGAGTCGAAGATCGGGCCGGAGCTGGTCAGCTGGAGCGAATGCCCGTTACGAAGGCGCCCCACGTCAGCCGCTGCAGCTGAGCCCGGTAGCCGAGCGCTTCCAGCAACGGAACTGCCTCGTCGTAGTGGTCCTGGATCTCGATCTTGACGCAGTGCACGTTCGCGGTCCACTGGCCATGCCGGAGCATCTCGTGCCATCCGGTCTCGATGTTGATCAGCAGGTAGTCGACGGGAGCTGGTCCGGCGAAGCCCGCGAGGGTGGCCGCCGCGTCGATGGCATCGATGCGGCGTACCGCGGACGCCGTGCCATTGCCGAAGACGGTGCCGTTACCGAAGACGGCGCCGTTACCGAAGACGCCGTTACCGAAGACAGAGCCGGTGACGATCTGGCCCCACGCATCGGGTTTCCAGGACAGGGTGAGCGTCTCCTCGCGATGCCAGACGGCCGCTTCCTGCAAACAGCACCGGCTGCCGAAGCGGGCCAGGTTACGCCGGGCCAGGACCGCGTTCGCGTGGTCGGCTTCCACGCCGAGGACGCGGGCCTGCGGGTAACGGGTGGCGAGGTCAGCAGCTAGCAGGCCGATGTGAGCGCCGAAGACCGCGGCGTGCCGGACCGGCCCGCTCAGCCCGGCCGGGGGCAGATGGTGCCCGTAGTGCAGGAACTCCAGCGCCGCGCGGTCGCGGGACCGGGGTCGCAGCCACACGGTGTTGCCGCCGAGTTCCCTGACCCGGACCGGAACGGCGGTATCGGCCGCGGGCTCGTAACGCTCACCCAGGATCGCTTCGGCTGCCACCAGCCGGGTCATGGTGGCCTTGCTGGCCAGCCCGCTGACCTGGGCGATGGATTGCCGGTACGGCAGCGAATAAATCCGCCGGGCGATGGGCATCGCGGCCCTGTGGTCGCAGCTGCTCGTCACATGCCCTCCCGGCATATCCGCCTATACACCTAAGGTGCTTAGGTGTATAGCTATCGAGTATGGCACGCCACATTGCGTGCCAGCGCCTAAGATGCGGGGATTGGCAGGTGAGGGGGTGTGATGTCGCGGTTCGGTGATCTCGAGGCTGCGATCATGGATGTGATGTGGGCGGCGCCGGGTCCGGTGCGGGTGCGGGAGGTGGCCGCGGGGCTGCACCGGGAGCGCCCGCTGGCTTTTAACACGGTGCAGACGGTGATGGAGAACTTGTTCCGCAAGGGCTGGCTGGACCGGGATCTGGCCGGGCGGGCGTACTGCTATACCGCGGTGCGGTCGCGGGAGGAGTATGTGGCCGGGCTGCTGGGTGAGGCGCTGGCGGTGGCGCATGACCCGGCCGCGACCTTGGTCCGGCTGGTGGAGGATCTGGACCCGGCCGAGATAGCCCAGCTGCGGGCGGCGCTGGACGCCACCACCGAAGGAGGATCACCGCGGTGACGATGATTGTCCCTGTGCTGCTAGCCGGGTACGCCCTTGCCGTGGCATCGGCCGGAACCCGGTGGCTCCCTCGCGCATCGTGGCCCCGGCGGCTGCCCCGCCTGGGCATCGCTGCCTGGCAGGCACTGACCGTGACCTTCGTCGCATCGGTGCTGCTGACTGGCTTGCTCATCGCGCTCCCCTGCCTGCCGACCGGCGTGAACCTGGATCTCGCTGCCGAGTTGCATGACCACTACTCCTCCGCGCGGGGAGTCATGATCGGCGGCACGGCGGCCGCGGTGTCGCTAACCCTGATCGGCCGCCTGGCCTGGGCCGTCGTGTCGGCCATGGCTACCGCCAGGCGCCGCCGGACCCGGCACGACCAGACGCTGGTCCTGGTCGGCCGGCCCGGCCTGGCCCGGGCGTCGTGGTCCTCGAGAATGACCGGCCCCTGGTGTACTGCCTGCCCGGACGGGGCCGCATCGTGGTGACCACAGGCGCGCTCGACCGCCTGGACCAAACCGAGCTCCAGGCTGTCCTGGCCCATGAACGGGCCCATCTGTCCGGCCGCCACCACCTGGTCATCATGCTGGCCCGGGTCCTGCCCACGGCCTTCCCCGGCATCCGGTTCCTGTCCATCGCCGCCGACCAGACCGGCACCCTGGCCGAAATGGCCGCCGACGATACCGCCGCACGTCACCACCGGCTGCCGCTCGCGCGCGCCCTGCTGACCCTGGCTGCCGCGCCGGCGCCGGTGCCAGCTCCGGCCCTCGGCGCGGCCCGGACAGCCGCGGGGCAGCGTATCCGCCGCCTGCTGGACACGCCACGGCCCGTCAGCGCCGTGGGACGGGCGGCCGGCTTCACCATGAGCCTGCTCGCCGCCCCGGCCCTGGCCCTCGCCGTCCCGATAGGCGCCCTGCTGGTCGCACCGCACTGCTAGCCGTATTGCCCTGCTATCGTATTGCCCTGCTAGTCGTATTGCCCTGCTAGTCGTATTGCCCTGCTAGTCACACGGCCCTGGATCTGGGCCAGGTCACGCGCTCAGGCGGGCCGTTTGCCGGGGCGGCCCTGGACGGCCACGATGCACACGCCGCAGACCCTGGTGATTCTCGGGCTTGATCCGGCGTCGGCATCCGCCCCGGCGGGCCATCGGGCTGGTGGCCCAGAACGGGCCGCGTCCATCCGGGTACTGAGGTGGTGGGATACAGCCCAGCCCGTTCGGTCATCCGCGGCCGTTACCTGATCATCTCATCAGCCTTGACGATGATCAGGTAACCCGGTTACGGTGCTAATGATCCCGGGCGAGGTACCCGGGACGGCCGCCAGCCCAGCGAAGTCCGGTGCAAACCCGGCGCTGTCCCGCAACGGTGAAGCCCCACTCAGGGGACGAGTCCGGTCGCCTGGTCTGGCCGGCCCGAACGTGCAGTCCTCGGATGAAGGGCAGTTCGCGTGGGCTCTGGTGCGCAGGGCCGCTCGGGGCAGGGTCACCTGCCCGCGGCGGCGGCACGCTGGCGGACCATCCGCTCGGCGCTGGCTGCCCGCGAGTGGGGCCGGCTTGGCGCGATGTTCGCGTTCATCCTCGCGCTCAACGTGATCGGCTGGGGCATCTTCGTGCTGTACGTGATGCCGCACCACTTCGACTATAAGGGCGAGGGCGGCAGCCCGGGGCTTGGCGTAGGCCTGGGGGTGGCGATCACCGCCTGGTTCCTGGGCTTCCGGCATGCCTTTGACGCTGACCACATCTCCTGCATCGACAACACCACCCGCAAGCTGATGGCCGACGGCAAACGGCCGCTGGGCAGCGGGTTCTTCTTCTCCTTCGGCCACTCCACCGTCATCGTGGCGGTCGGCGTGGGCATCACGATCGCGGCCCGGGTCGTGTTCGGCGCGGTGGTCAACCCGAGCTCGACGTATGAGACCGCGGGCGGCGCCATCGGCACGGTGGTCTCGGCCGGGTTCCTGTACCTGATCGCGGTGCTGAACCTGATCGTGCTGGCCGGGATCTTCAAGGTGTTCCGTGACATGCGGACCGGCGTCTACGACGAGGACGAGCTCGAGGCCCAGTTGCAGGCCCGCGGGCTGATGTACCGGTTCTTCGGCCGGTTCATGAAGTCGATCAACCACACCTGGCAGCTGTACTTCGTGGGGCTGATCTTCGGTATCGGCTTCGACACCACCACCGAGGTGCTGCTGCTCGCCGCGACCGCCTATGCCGCCATCCAGGGCCTGCCGTACTTCGCCGTGCTGGCCCTGCCGTTCCTGTTCTCCGGCGGCATGATGCTGTTCGACACCCTGGACGGGGCGTTCATGAACTTCGCCTACGGCTGGGCGTTCGCCCGGCCGGTCCGCAAGGTGTATTACAACCTGGTCATCACCGGGCTGTCCATCGGCGCGGCGTTCATCATCGGCACCATCGAGATCCTCGGGGTGCTCACTTCCGAGCTGCATTTGAGCGGCGGGTTCTGGAACGTGATGGCCAACTTCAACATCAACGTGGCCGGGTTCTGCATCGCCGCGATGTTCGTGCTGGTCTGGGCGGCCGCCCTGGCCTACTGGCGGTTCGGCAACGTCGAAGATCGCTGGACCGCAAACGTCAGCTCCTCCGGCTCTGGCCCTGGGACGGAAACCATGAAGGAGGCTTGCTCATGACGAGCATTTCCGCACCTGGCAGTGCCCACGCCCCGCGGGTCCGTATCCACCCCGGGGCGCTGTCGCGGGGCCGGGTCGCCCTGATCTTGAGCTTCACGGTGTTCGGGGCGCTGGCCATCTACTACTTCGTCGGCGTGGACGAGGGCATGACCTCGCTGTTCGGCCACACCATGGTGATCCACGAGTGGGTGCACGACTCGCGGCACTTCCTCGGCTTCCCCTGCCACTGACCGGGCGCCGTTATGGAAATCCGTGTCATCCTGCGCGGTGCGCTGTCCGGATTCATCGCCGGTGTGCTCGGGTTCATCGTCGCCCGCATCTTCGCCGAGCCGGTCATCAACAAGGCCATCGACTATGAGTCCGGCCGGGACGCGATCCTGGCCGCGCTGAACCACGCCGCCGGGCGGCCGGTCGCGCCGGACGGACCGGAGATCTTCTCCCGGACCATCCAGTCCAGCGTCGGCATCGCCACCGGGATCATCGCGTTCGCCACCGCGATGGGCGCCCTGACCGCCGTGGCCTATCTGGTGCTGCACGGCCGGTTCAGCGTCCGGCCGCGGAACCTGGCCTGGATGATCGCCGGGTTCGGCTTCGGCGGCGTCTACCTGCTGCCGTTCGTGAAATACCCGGCCAACCCGCCCGCCATCGGGCACACCTTCACCGTCACCACCCGCGGGCAGCTCTACCTGACCATGGTGGCCGGCTCGCTGATCCTGCTGGGGCTGGCCGTCTGGGTCGCACGCAAGCTGATCCCCCGGCTCGGGGTGACCGGCGCCGTGGTCGCGGCCGCGGTGGGCTTTCTGGTGGTGTACGGGGTGCTGATCGGGCTGCTGCCCTCGCTGGGCAACCTGGGGGCGAACGTGGCCCACGCTAACCAGTTCGGCTACGCCCAGGCCTCGACCGAGACACCGCAGCCGATCACCAACATCTTGCCGGTCCCGCTGCACGTGGGCGGGAGGACCATCGCCCCGGGCCAGATCGTCTACCCCGGCTTCGACGCCGACGTGCTGTGGAAGTTCCGCTGGTACTCGATGATCAACCAGCTGCTGATCTGGACCGTCACCGCCCTCATCTTCGGCGGCCTGCTCGAGCGGTACCTCACCCCACCAGAGCCCAACGCCAAGACCGAGGCGGCCGAACGCGAGCCGGCCGGGGCCTAAAGCTGGCGTCGGCGGTGTGACCGGACACACACCGCACCGCGGAAAGAAACGAAGTAAGTTCCTGCGTTTACGCCTCAAGTAAGCGCAGACATGTACTTCGTTTCCGGTACGAGGGGACCTGATGACAACTCCGGACACATCGACCGCGCAGGTCCAGGGGGCGGGTGGGGTCAACGCCTCCGAGGACCCGCACTACGCCAGGCGCTGGTGGATCCTGGCCATCCTGGGCATCGCGCAGCTCATGGTGGTGCTCGACGCCACGATCGTGAACATCGCCCTGCCGCACGCGCAGACCGCGCTGGGCTTCTCCAACACCGACCGGCAGTGGATCGTCACCGGTTACTCGCTCGCGTTCGGCAGCCTGCTGCTGCTCGGCGGGCGGATCGCCGACCTGTTCGGCCGCAAGCGGATCTTCATCATCGGGATCATCGGGTTTGCCGCCGCCTCGGCATTCGGCGGCGCCGCTCAGAACTTTGCCATGCTGCTGTCCGCGCGGGTGATCCAGGGCGCGTTCGGCGCGCTGCTCGCCCCGGCCGCGCTGTCCCTGCTGACCACCACGTTCACCAACCCGGCCGAGCGAAGCAAGGCGACCGGTATCTACGGCGGCATCGCCGGGGGCGGCGCGTCCGTCGGGCTGCTGCTCGGCGGCGTCCTGACCGAGTACCTGGACTGGCGCTGGGTCATGTACGTGAACGTGCTGATCGCGGTACCCGCGCTCACTGGCGGTGTGATGCTGCTGAAGAACGTCACCTCGCCGGACCGGCCGAGGCTGGACATCGTCGGTACCGTGCTCGCCGCGGTCGGGCTGTTCGGCCTGGTCTACGGCTTCTCCAACGTCTCCATGTCGGCCGGCAGCACGGGCTGGACCAAGCCGGCCACGCTGGTGGCCCTGATCGGCGGCGTCGTGCTGCTCGTGGTGTTCGTGCTGGTGGAACGGCGGGTCGCGCATCCCTTGCTGCCCCTGCGTATCGTGACCGACCGCAACCGCGGTGGTGCATACACCGCGATGTTCCTGGCCGCGATCGGCATGTTCGGCGTGTTCCTGTTCCTCACCTACTACCTGGAGGAAACCCTCGGGTACAGCGCGGTCAAGACCGGTCTGGCGTTTCTGCCCCTGACCCTGATCCTGGTGGTGGTCGCGGCCGTCGGCAACACCATCCTGCTGACCCGGGTGAGCCCCCGGATAGCGGTCCCGATCGGCCTGCTGCTGGGCGCGGCGGGCATGGCGCTGCTGACCCGCATCGGCCTGCACGCCAGCTACGTCTCCGACGTGCTACCCACGCTGCTGCTGCTCGGCGTCGGGCTCGGCCTGGTGTTCGCCCCGGCGTTCACCCTGGGCACGCTGGGCGTCGACCGCAGCGACGCGGGCGTGGCGTCGGCGACGATCAACGTCGCGCAGCAGATCGGCGGCTCGATCGGCACCTCGCTGCTGAACACGATCGCGGCCACCGCCGCCACCAGCTACATCACGGCGCACGCCGCGTCCATCACCTCGGCCGCCAGCAAGCAGCTGGTGGCGGCGAACGGCCTGATCCACAGCTACCACGTGGTGTTCTGGGTGGCGGCAGGGATCTACGTCTTCGCCGCGGTGGTGACCGGCCTGCTGCTCCGTCCCGGCGTCGCGATCCCGCGCAACGCCGAGGACCCTGACGCCGTGGCGGTGCACGCCTGATGGCGATCTCCGCGGCGGCCGGCGGGCTTCTGGATGGGGCGCCCGCAGGCGGGCCGCACCGGCGGGCGGACGCCGCCCGCAACCACCAGCGGCTCATCGACGCCGCCGCGGAGGTATTCGCCGCCCGCGGGCTCGACGCGACGCTCGACGACATCGCCCGGCACGCCGGGGTCAACGTGGCCACGGCCTACCGGCACTTCGCCAACAAGCATGAGCTGGCCCAGGAGTTCCTGCGCCAGTGCGTGGACCGGGCCGTGGCGATTGCCGAGGAGGCCGCGGCCGAACCCGATCCCTGGGCCGGGCTGACCCTCTTCCTCGAGCGGTCGCTGGAGATGATTGCCTCCAACCGCGCGCTGGTGGACGTGCTGAAGCGCGCCTACGGCTCCGAGCACTTCACCGAGCTGCTCGAGCGGACATCCATGCCGCTGGAGCAGCTGCTGGCCCGCGGCCGGGAGGCCGGGGTCGTACGCGCAGACGCCGCCGCGACCGACCTGGCCCCCATCCTGGAGATGCTGAGCGCCATCACCGGGATGAGCGAAGCCGCCTGCCTGCCGCACCGCTACATCGGCCTCGTGCTGGCCGGCTGCGGCCCAGCCCGGAGCCGCTGCCCGGCGAGCCGCCCACCGAGGAGCGGCTGCGGCATGTGGCGGCGGCGAAGGGGATGAAACCGGGCCTGCCCGCCTGACGAGCTGGCCGCAGTCCCGGCTTGCTGCACGTGGTAGGCGTTATCTACGTAGATAGCATCTACGGTAAATAGGAACTGCACGGAAGTCGATGGGCGCGCGTCTATCGCGCCGCCCACGCGGCAGCGGCCTCGGCTTCCAGCGCGACCAGTCCGCCCGGGGTGAGCTCGACGGGTTCCTGTTCGTCTTCCCGCAGTACAACTGGGGCTACCCGGGCGTGCTCAAGAACGCCCTGGACTACCTCTACGACGAATGGCGGGGCAAGCCGGCCAGCTTGTTCACCTACGGGACCCGCGGCGGCAACAAGGCCGCGGCCCAGTTCGTCATAGTCCTGAACGGCCTGCACATGCAGGTGCTCGATCACGTGGAGGCCGTCATCACCGACGACGACGTCGACCCCGGCTGGCAGCTCATCGACCCGGAAGCCACCCTGGCGCCCACACGGCCCCAGCTGACAGCGATCAATGCTCAGCTGGCCAGGGCCCTTACCGCGGTTACCGGGCCTGCGGTGACGGGGTCTTGACGCCGACGGCGGCCAGCGCGTACACGGGCTTGCCTTCCGGTTCGCCGCCGCTGCCTGACATCCATCGCAGTGCCTCGCACACTCCCGGCGCGACCGGCTCGAGCCCGTCCAGCATCGACGCCAGATCCGCGACGTCGTGATTCCAGAACCGGGTATGGGTGGCGGTCTGCTGCAGCCGGCCGGCGAGTTGCTTGTCCTCGTAGTGCCCGGACGACACGATCAGCCAGGAGCCCTGGGGGGCCCGGCTCATGTAGCTGGCGCACACCGCGGCCGCCGAGGCGGCGGGCAGGAAATGAAGCACCGCGGCCATGATGATGGCGACCGGCTGGGACATGTCGATCACGGCGTTCACCCGCGGGTTCGCGAGCACGGCCTCTGGCTCGGTCAGGTCGGCCCGCACCGCGGCGAGCCCTTCGCCATCGGCCAGCAGCGCCTCCGCGTGCAGCGCCGCCACCGGGTCGATGTCGACGTAGCACACCCGGGCGCCCGGGATCACCTCCCGCACCGCCTCGTGCACGGCCGGGTGCGAGGGCAGCCCGGAGCCGAGGTCCAGGAACTGGCCGATGCCGGCTTCGGCGGCGCGGGCCGCCGCGGCGCAGATGAACTCCCGGTTGTGGCGGACCAGGTCGGGCAGCGCGGGGTTCAGCCCGGCCATCCGGCCGCCCATCTCCCGGTCCGAAGCGAAGTTGTCCTTCCCGCCCAGCCAGTAGTCATAGACGCGGGCGACGCTCGGCCGGGACACGTCGATACCCACCGGGGCGTTCTGGTCCGTCACGGAGCCTAGGCTACCCAGCCGCCCCGGCCTCGCCCACGCGGGCTACACCGGCGATCACCTGACCGTCGCGGGGCGCCACGTCAACGGCCCCCTCCGGGTGCCAGGCCCGGACGTCGACCACGCCCGGCGGGACCAGTTCCAGGGCGCCGAAGAAGCCAGCGAATTCCGGCACCGAATGGTTGTACACGACGATGCCCGCGCTGGAGTAGGCGCCGAAGCCACTGTCGGCCGCGTCGCTATCGCCGCGGCCGGCCGACAGCACAACGTAACTCCCGGGGGCCAGCGCCGCGGCGTAGCGGGCCACCAGGTCCCGCGCGGCCCCGGGCGCGAAGAAGTGCAGCAGGAACCCCATCAGCAGGCAGGCCGGCGCCGACAGGTCGATGCCTCTGGCGATGGCGTTCAGGGTCGCGTCCACGTCGCGCAGGTCGCCGTCCACCACGGTCAGGCCGGGGTCCTCGATGGTGGGGCCCCCGCTGGTGGGGTCGTCGCCCGCGGTCAGCTCACGCAGGCGGGTCAGCACGACCGCGTCGTTGTCGAGGTACAGCACCCGCGCGTCCGGGGCGATCGAGCGAGCGGTCCCGTGCGTGTTCGGCACGGTCGGCATGCCGCAGCCGAGGTCGACGAACTGCTTGATCCCCGTCTGCGCCGCCCAGGTCACGGCGCGCGCCAGGAACTGGCGGTTCTCCCGCGTTATCTCGGCGGTGAGCGGGGCGACGGCCAGCAACCGCTGGGCCACTTCCTGGTCGGCGGGAAAATTGTCGGTCCCGTCCAGCAGGTAATCGTAAACCCGGGCGATAGAGGGCGTGCGGGGGTCGATTTCGGCCACGACGGCCATGTTAACTGGATCAATGGCTTCATTGCGGGCGCTGGAGTGCCTGGTCGCCATCGTGGACTCCAGCTCGCTGACGCGGGCGGCCGCCGCCCTGCACATGTCGCAGCCGGCGCTGTCGCACCAGATCGCCGCCCTGGAGCGGGAGCTAGGCACCCCGGTCATCGAGCGCCTGCCGCGGGGCATCAGGCCGACCGCGGCCGGGCTGGCGGCCGCGGCGGAGGCGCGGCTCGCGCTGGCTGCCGCGGACCGGGCCGTGCTGGCCGGCCGCAGGGCCGCGGCCGGCATCGGCGGCCGCATCCGCATCGCCTGCGCGGAGACGATGACCGCGTGGGTTCTGGTCCCGGTGCTGCGCAGCTGGCGCCGCCGGTTCCCCGACGTCGAGCTCGCCCTGAAGGAGTACACCAGCGCGGACCGGATGGCCGAGGTACTCGCGAACGGGCAGGCCGACCTCACCGTCGGCCCGCGGCCGACCCACGACGACTCCCGCGCCGAATTGCTCGGCCGCGAGGAGATCGTGGTGGTGGCCGCCCCGGAGCACCGGTTCGCGAGCCTGGGCGCCGTGCCGCTGTCCGAGCTGCAGCACGAACCACTGGTGCACTACGACCCGGACAACGGGTTCGCGGTCTGGGTCGAGGAGTTCGCTGCGGAGCGGGGTGTCGTGCTGCCCGAGCCGACGCTGCGGACGGGCAGCCCGCGCACGGCCGCGCAGCTCGCGGCGGCCGGGATGGGGGTAGCGATCGTGCCCTCCTCCGCGCTCATCCCGCTGCCGGACGGGACGATACGGCCGTTCGACCCGCCGGAACTGCGCGACGTGATCGCGACCGTCGCGGCGCCGCACGACGACCTGCTGCGGCGCTTCGTCGCGGACCTGAAACGGCGCGGCCTGCCCGCCATTCGGGTCGATACGGCAGGCATAAGGAATTCGAATAGCCGCCATGAATTCTTCGAAACCATTACTCCCTTGTCCGGGACATAAATGACATGCCAGGCTCTTTTCCGGAATGAAAGGAGCGCACCTGTGCCTGCCCTGGACAACAAGCCAGCTCTGGACAATAAAACCGTGCTGGTTATCGGGCGCGGCAGCGGGCTCGCCCGGGCCGTCGCCCTGGCCGCGCGTGACGCCGGCGCCCGGGTCGTGGCCGCCGGGCGTCAGGAAGAAGCACTGCGCGACGCCTACGACGGCGAGCCGGGGATCGTCACCGAGGCCGTGGACCTCACCGACGAGGACTCCATCGCCGCCCTCGGCAAGCACCTGGACCGTGTCGACCACGTCGTCTCCACCGCGTCGGCCCGGGCCCGCGGCCTCGTCCCCGACCTGGACCGGGACGCGCTGCGGCTGTCGTTCGACACCAAGGTGATCGGACCGCTCATGCTGGCCAAGCACCTGGCCCCGCGGATGAACGAGGGCGGTTCCTTCGTCCTGTTCTCCGGCGTGGCCGCGGCCAAGATCGCGGTCGGGACCCTCGGGGTGGCCATCACCAACGCGGCCGCCGACACCCTGGCGAGATCTCTCGCCCTGGAGCTGGCCCCGATCCGGGTCAACGCGGTCTCCCCCGGTGTCATCGACACCGGCGCCTGGGACGCCTTCGGCGAGCAGGGCAAGGCCGATTACTTCGCCGATATCGCGGCCCGCAACCCCGCCCGGCGGATCGGGACCGCCGACGACATCGCGGCGGCCGCGCTGTTCGCCATGACCAGCACCTTCCTGACCGGCCAGACACTGCACATCGACGGCGGCGAACCCCTTACCTACGCACACCTGATCACGCATCGGGCACACCGGTATTGAGCGGTGGCTTGAGGTCTGCCCGTTCGGCCTCTTATTTTGGTGTGATGGCCGCAGACGGGGTGGAGGTCGAGGTCGGGAGCAGGACGGTGCGGATCTCGAATCCGGGCCGGGTCTACTTCCCGGCCCGCGGAGAGACCAAGCTCGACCTGGTCCGGTACTACCTGTCGGTCGGTGACGGCATCGTGCGCGCGCTGCGGGAGCGACCGTGCATGCTGCACCGGTTCCCGTCCGGCGTGGCCGGGGACAAGGTGCACCAGAAGCGGGTGCCGGCCGGCGCACCGCCGTGGCTGGAGACGGTGCGGGTGCACTTCCCGCGCTACGGGCGGCACGCCGACGAGCTGTGCGTGACCGAACTGGCCGCGGTGATCTGGGCGGTGCAGATGTCCACGGTGGAGTTCCACCCGTGGAACTCGCGCCGGGCCGACACCGAACGCCCCGACGAGTGGCGCATCGACCTGGACCCGGGGCCCGACTGCTCGTTCGCGGCCGTGCGGCGGGTCGCCCGGGTGGTGCAGGAGGTGCTCGGCGAGCTGGGTGTGACCGGCTGGCCCAAGACCTCGGGCGGCCGCGGCCTGCACGTCTACGTCCGGATCGAGCCGCGGTGGGGGTTCGCCGAGCTGCGGCGGGCCGCGCACGCGTTCGCCCTGGAGGTGGAGCGCCGGGCGGCCGGGGACGTCACCACGACCTGGTGGCGCAAGGACCGCGATCCCGCCCTGGTGTTCGTCGACTACAACCAGAACACCCGCGACCACACGATCGCCAGCGCGTATTCGGTCCGCGGCGTACCCGAGGCCGTCGTGTCCACCCCGGTAACCTGGGATGAGATCGACGAGGTGGACCCGCGCCAGTTCACCATCGCGACCGTGCCCGCCCGGTTCGCCGAGCTGGGCGACCTGCATGCCGGCATCGATGACGCCGCCTGGCCACTGGATCCGCTGCTGGCGTGGGCGGATCGCGACGGGCTCGAAGCTTAGGGACTCCGTGATGAACCAGCTGACTTACGGCCGCGGCCAGGCGGTCTCGCCGGATCGCAGCCGCACCCTGTTCGGGCAGACGATGGGGTACGTGGCGCTGACGGCCGGGTTCTTCGCCCTGGGCGCCTACCTGGGCCGGCACCTGGGCGAGGGCTGGGCCCTGGTCTGGTACATCGTCGCCATCGCCGCCTCATCGCGATGAACTTCACCGCCCGGCGAGCCGGATCCGCGTCGTTGTCCGCCGGGCTGCTTGTGGTGTTCGGTGCGGCCATGGGACTGGCCACGGCGCCGGTCCTGGTCTGGTACGCGGACACCAACCCGCAGGTGCTGTGGCAGGCCGGCGGGGCGACCGCGCTGTTCATCGCCGGTTTCGGCTCGGCCGGGTACGCGACCCGGCGGGACCTGTCCGGGCTGGCCCGGATGAGCTTCTGGGCGCTGGTCGCGCTGAACGTGTTCCTGTTCTTCCTGCGGATCTTCTCCCGGGAGAATTAATTACTTCCCGCCCGGACGGGTAACACGGCAGCCATGAAGACGAAGCGGGCGGGCGGGGGTGGCCGGTGAACCCGATGGGACCGGCGCGGCGCGTGATGGGCGCGGTGGACGGCTGGCAGCGACGGACCCCCTGGGCCGCTGCGGCCTACGGGACGGTGAAGAAGTTCGGCGACGACAACGCGAACCTGATCGTGGTCGCACTGGCCTGGTACGGGTTCACCGCGATCTTCCCGCTGCTGCTGGTCGTGGTCACCGTGTTCGGCTTCGTCGGCGCGCAGTCGATCGGCACGGGCGTCGTCAACACCCTGCACGAGTTCCCGGTGGTGGGGACGAGCTTCAACCCGGCGAGCAGCAACGCGCTGCACGGCAGCACCGTCGGCCTGGTCATCGGCCTGATCGGCCTGCTCTACGGCGCGCAGGGCGTGACCCAGACCGCACAGCAGGCCATGGCCACGGTGTGGAACATCCCGCAGACTCAGCGCACCGGCTTCTTGCCCCGGCTCGGCCGCAGCCTGGCCGGCCTGTTCACCATCGGCATCGCGTTCCTCATCAATGCCCTCGTCACCACGTACGCCACCGGCGGCACCTCGAGCTACGCCATCCGGATCCCGGTCCTGATCGGCCTGCTGATCATCAATTGCGTGCTGTACTTCGCCAGCTTCACGCTGCTGACGGCCAAGGTGGTGGGCCCGCGTGGCCTGCTGCCCGGTGCGATCCTCGGCGCGATCGGGTTCACCGCGCTGATCACCATCGGCACCGGGCTGGTGACCCACCAGCTCAAGAACGCCTCGTCGACCTACGGGGCGTTCGGCTCGGTCATCGGCATTGTGGCGTTCCTGCTGCTGCTGGCCAAGCTGACCATGTACGCGGCCGAGCTGAACCCGGTGCTGTCCCGGCGGCTCTACCCGCGGGCCCTGCCGATGGGCGGCGACCCCACGGACGCCGACCACCAGGTGCTGTCCGACATCGTGCACGCCGAGCGGCGCCGTGATGACCAGGTCATCGGCGTGGGCTTCGGCGACCAGGGCGCCGCCCAGGCCGCGACCGACGCCGGCCGGTACAGCTCCGACGCCAGTTAGCTCTTGACTGGGGACTTTTACCAGGGACGGCGGGCGCGGGCCGGGCCGATAGTGGAGTTATCTCATCAAGCACAGAGCCGTTAAGGAGTAACTCCATGTCCGCGTCCGCCACCGCTGCTGGCGGCGCTCGGCGAGGGCTTCGGGGCGTTCCTGTTCGCGCGGGCGCTGCGCGGGTACGCCGGTGGCGCCGTCGGTGCCCGCTCGGTCTGGCTGGCCCTGTCCCGGACCGTGTCCCCAGTACCGGCGCCGCGGACCGCTCCGGGACCTAGGGCATTATCCGGCCGTAGGAACCATCCAATTTGACGGGTTTGCCAAACTGGGTGAGGTGGTGTTGAGTGAGGGAAACGAGAGTCCGGGGGAATCCGAGACCGGCCGCCTGGAAGCATTCAGCGACGGCGTGCTGGCGGTGATCATCACGATCATGGCCCTGGAGCTGAAGGCACCTATAAGCGGCAGCTTCGCCGACCTGGGCGAGCGGGTCCCGGCCCTGCTGATCTACATCCTGAGCTTCACCTTCGTCGGGACCTACTGGAACAACCACCACCACCTGCTGCGCGCCGCACGCCGGGTGACCCCGGCGATGATGTGGGCCAACCTGCACCTGTTGTTCTGGCTGTCGCTGATCCCGGTGCTGACCGAATGGATCGGGGAGCACTACCGGCAGACGGCCCCGGCCGTGACCTACGGGGTGGTGGCCTTTGGCTCGGCGGTGGCGTACACCATTCTCACCCTGGCCATCGCCCGCGCCGACGGCCCGGGCTCGCCGGTGGCTGCAGCCCGCCGGGCCGGGACACCAAGGGCCCCGTCTCCCTGGTGTGCTACGTGGCCGCGGCCGGGCTGGCGTTCATCAGCCCGTGGCTCTCCTACGCGCTGTTCGCGGTGGTGGCGGTGATGTGGTTCATCCCGGACCGCAGGCTGGTGCTGCGCTAAGCCGGGGTTCCGGTGGGCGTCACGGGACCCGACGGGGCGGCTGGGCATGGCTGGGCAGCGGGGCTGTGGCATCGTGAGGGCATGGAGCTGATCGGGACATTTCTGGTCGCGCAGAAGGCGTTCGGGGAGCGGGTGCACGCGGTCGGCCAGGACCAGTGGCTGCTCGCGACCCCAGACTCGGAGTGGAGCGTGTCCGATCTGATCCGGCATCTGGTGGACGAGCATCGCTGGGCCGGACCGCTGCTGGCCGGGCTGGACATGACGGCGGCCGCGGCGGCCGTGGCCGAACTGGGCCCGGCCGGGCCGGACGGCGCGGCCCTGGTGCACGACTGGGACCGGGCCGCGGCCGCCTCGGCGCAGGCCTCCCGGGCCGACGGCGCGCTGCACGGCGCGGTGGCGATCACCCGCGGGATCGTGCCGGCGGAGGAATACCTGGAAGAGATGATCCTCGACCTGGTGGTGCACGCATGGGACCTCGGGGTGGCGATCGGCTATCCCGTTCCGCTGCCCGCCGACGCGGTGACGGCGATCTACCCGCTGGCCCAGGCGATCGTGGACCGGACGCCGCGCGGCATGTTCGCCCCGCCGGTCCAGGTCCGCTCCGATGCATCGCCGATCGACCGGCTGGTCGCGCTGACCGGACGGCACCCCGCGGCACGCTCCCCCGCCGATGCCATCGGCTGGATGCGGGACGGAACGGCGCTGCTGATAAGCCAGGCGGCGGACCTGGACGAGGCCGCGCTGGCCGCGCCGAGCGGGCTGCCCGGCTGGAGCCGCAGGCACCTGGTCGCGCACCTGGCGGCCAACGCCGAGGCCCTGGGCAACCTGGCGCACTGGGCCGCGACCGGCGAGGCTACCCCGATGTACGCCTCCGCGCAGGAGCGCGCGGACGGGATCGAGGCAGGTGTCCGGCGGCCCACGGCCGACCTGGCCGCCTGGCTGCACGACTCGGCCAGCCAGCTGGCCGCGGCCCTGGACGGGCTGTCCGCGGAGCAGTGGCAGACCAAGGTCAAGACGGCCCAGGGCCGGACGGTGCCCGCCACGCAGGTCCCCTGGATGCGATCGCGTGAGGTGTACGTGCACTCGGTCGACCTGGTTACCGGGGTGGGGTTCGGCGGCCTCCCGGCCCGGTTCCTGGCCGCATTGTGCGACGACATCATCGCCAAGCGGGCGCCCAGCGGAGCCGCGCTCCCGGGCGACGGGCCGGCGCTGGTCCTGGTCGCGGCCGACACCGGCGACCGCTGGGAGCTGCCCGGACCCGGCGTACCCGTGACCGTGACCGGACCGCTGGCCGAGATCACGGCGTACCTGGCCGGCCGCCACACGCTGCGGACCGCGGACGGGATCCCCGCCCCGGCCCTGTCCCCCTGGTTGTGAAGGGACAGCCGATGAAGCCCGACGTGATCATCGTGGGCGGTGGCATCGGCGGGCTGGCCGCCGCGCTCGCCCTGGCCCGGGTGGGGCTGAGGGTACGCGTCCTGGAACGGGCCCGGGAGTTCGGCGAGGTCGGCGCGGGTATCCAGATCGCGCCCAACTGCACCCGGATCCTGCACGAGTACGGGCTGCTGGACGAGGCCAAGCAACGGGGCGTGCTGCCGGAGAGCATGGTCATGCGCGACGCCCTGGACGCCACCGAACTGACCCGCCTGGACCTGCGCGACCTCGAACGCCGGTACGGCTTCCCGTACATGGTCACCCACCGCAGTGACCTGCACGGCCTATTCCTGCAAGGCTGCCGGGATGCGGGCGTGGAGCTGCTCACCGGCCAGCACGTCACCGGTTACACCGGCACCGGCGCCGGGGCGCGGGTCCGGCTGGCCGACGGGAGCGCCGACGAGGCCGCGATGGTCATCGCGGCCGACGGCCTGCATTCCACGGCCCGGCAGCAGCTGGTCGGCGACCCCATCGTCAACTCGGCCTACGTCGCCTACCGGGGCGCCGTCCCGATCGAGACGGCGCGGCGCAACAACATCGCCGAAACCGACGTGACCGTGTACGTCGGGCCGCGCTGTCATTTCGTGCAGTATCCGCTGCGCGGCGGGGAGATGTTCAACCAGGTGGCGGTGTTCGAGTCGGCCCGGGTGAAGGCCGGCCACCAGGACGGCGGGGGCCCGGACGAGCTGGACACCGCCTTCGGCGGGACCTGCGAGAACGTACGCCAGGGCATCCCGCTGATGTGGCGGGACCGCTGGTGGGCCATGTCGGACCGGGATCCGGTGGCACGGTGGGTCTACGGCCGGGTCGCGCTGCTCGGGGACGCCGCCCACCCGCCGCTGCAGTACATAGCCCAGGGCGCGATCATGGCCATCGAGGACGGCTGGGTGCTGGCCCAGCACGCCCGGCAGCTGACCCGGCCCGGGCGCGGCGTGGACTGGGACGCGGCGCTGGCCGCCTACCAGGTGGTGCGGGCCGAGCACTGCCGCCGGGTGGTGCTGACCTCGCGGGCCTGGGGCCAGCTGTGGCACCTGGACGGGCCCCGGCGGGAACAGCGCAACACCATCCTGCGGGCGCGCGAGACCCGCGACTACAGCTTCACCGACTGGCTCTATGGGCCCACCGCGCTGACCCCCGACCAGGAGCCCGCGCCATACCGGCCGATCCCGCTGGACTCCGCGGACGTGACCGTTACGTCTCGGCCGGCAACCACCCAACCGGGCAGCACCTGATCGAATGTGGTAGCGGTCGTTCATGATCGCGAAGGGTTCTAGGTCACTTTATGGGCTAAAAGTCTTCGTGATCATGGAAGACGCTTGTGGTGACCGGGTGAATTGACAGTGGTATGCGCTTGACGGGCATCCGCAACGGCGTTCGGCAGGGCGAAATCGGGCGGCCTTATTTAGTTGCTTGCTGTCACGCAGTAGAATAGCTCAACGTGGCCTCTTCCCCAATCGCGCACTCCCCCGCCAGCCCGGCACCAGCTGGGGCGGGGCCGGGTGCGCCGGGGCCTGCCGATCGGGGGCCTGCCGATCGGGGGCCTGCCGATCAGGGGCCTAGCGAGCAGGGACACCCCGAGCAGGGGTCGCGGCGTAAGTACCTGATCTTCGGCGTGACGGCCATCGCATTGTTCATGGCCTCGATCGACCAGACCATCGTGTCGACTGCCCTGGGCACCCTCCAGCATGACCTGCGCACCACCATCAACTGGAGCACCTGGACCATCACGATCTATGCGCTGGGCCAGATCCTGGCCATGCCCGTGGCCGGGGTGCTCAGCGACATCTACGGCCGCAAGCGGCTGTTTCTCGGCGCGGTCGTGCTCTTCACACTGGCCTCACTGGCCTGCGGCCTGTCCACCAACATCTACGAACTGATCGCGCTGCGGCTGGTGCAGGCGCTCGGCGGCGGCTGCTTCATGCCTTCGGCTACCGGCATCGTCTCGGACCACTTCGGCGCCGATCGCGACCGGGCCATCGGCATGTTCACCAGCATCTTCCCGATTGGGGCGATCGTCGGGCCGGTCCTCGGCGGAATTTTCGTGGCCTACTGGTCCTGGCGCGGGATCTTCCTGGTCAACGTGCCGCTCGGGGTGGCCATGCTGGTCCTCGGCCTCATCGTCATCCCCGGCTCCGCCCGGCGCCCGCACCAGAACCTGGACATCGCCGGGATCGCACTACTGGGCGGTGGCCTGCTCGGGATGATGCTTGGCATCGGCTTCCTCGGTTCGGGCCAGATAATGCTGGCCTGGCCACTGGTCGCGGTGGGGCTGATCGGCCTGGCCGTCTTCGTCCGGCACTGCGCCCGGGCCGAACAACCGTTCATCGACATCGGGCTGCTGCGCGAGCGCAGCTTCGCCACGATGAATGTGATCAACTTCTTCAACGGTGCGGCGGTGATCGGGTTCGCCTCACTGGTCCCGCTGTACGCCGAGGAGCGGTACCACCTGGCCGCATTGGACGCGGGGACGCTGCTGACGGCTCGCGCCATCGGGATGATGGCGGTCGCGGCCCTGGCCACGTTCGCGCTGCGCCGGACCGGTTACCGCCTCCCGATGGTCATCGGGTTCGGCGCCACCGCTATCGGTACCGCGCTATTGGCCGCCCCCACACAGGGCCTGGGACCCTACCTGTGGCTGGCCATCGCGGCCGCGATTACTGGCCTGGGCACCGGCGTATCCCTGCCGGCCAGCAACAACGCCACGCTGCAGCTTGTGCCGGCGCGGGCCGCGTCGATCAGCGGCCTGCGTGGGATGTTCCGCCAGGCGGGTGGCATCACGGGGGTGTCCATCGCCAGCGCCCTGGTGGCCCGCAGCAGCGACCCGGGCCTGACGCAGGCCTGGATGTTCGTGGTGCTTGCGGTCATCATGGTCTTGCTGATCCCGCTGGTCTGGACCGTGCCGGAGCATCATGGCAGCTGGTAACGACCCCGGATATGCTCGGATGACCGGGCGCTGACGTAGGACGGGCTGGATGACGACGATCGCCGACGCGGACTCGATCGCGCAGCTACGGTCTAGCCTGCTCCGGATCTCCCGGCGCATCGACCGGCAGGTCTCACCGGGCGGCGGCCTGACCAACACCGAGGTGGCCGTGCTGGGCACGATCGCTACCCGCGGTCCGATGGGCCTAGGCGAGCTGGCCAGCTACGAGGGCATCAACCGCACCATGCTGTCCCGCGTGATCGGCAAACTGGAAGCCGCCGAACTCATCCGGCGCCAGTCTTCCATCGCCGACCGGCGAGCCATCGAGGTGGTGGTGACCCGCAAGGGCGCCCGGCTACGCGAACGGCTGATGGCGGCCCGGTCCCGGCTGCTGGCCGAACGGCTGGCCGAGCTGCCTCCAGCGACCGTCACCGCCCTGTTCGAGGCCGCCCCGGCCCTGGATGCGCTGGCCGAGGTGCTGGAGCCGCGCCCCTGACGCTGCACCCCCCGGTGATGCGGCTTCTATTGGCGCAGGCTAGCGACGTTCTGCTCGACGTTGTCGGTCCAGCGGTAGGCGATGTCCGAGCCATGCATAGTGAAGGTGTCCGTGCCGGCCACACAGGCCGCCGTCTGCGGCTCGCTGAACGTGAGCACCGTGGCCGTGCTCGCGGTCAGGGTCAGCGTGTTAACGCAGTCCCCATTGGTCTCGTGCGCGCTGGTAGCGCCAGCCACGAACGTGAACGTGATGCTGCTCGTCAGCCCGACACCGGGATTGCCGAGCGCGGACATGGTGGCGGTACCGGACCAGGTGCCCGCGAACGGGGCCGGGATGGTCGCGCCGCCCGCCGTGGCGGTACTGCTTGGGCTGGGGCTAGGACGGCTGCTGGGGCTAGCGCTGACGCTGGGGCTGGGGCTGCTGCTGCCGGAGGTGCTCGCGGTGCCGGCGGGGCTGACCGAGGCACTGGTTGTCCCGGTGACCGCCGACCCGGCGGCGGATGATGTGGACGGGCTGCGGGTGAGCAACAGCGCGGCCACCACGGCCACGGCGACCACGGCGACGGCGACCCCGCTCAGGGCCGCGATCCGGCTGCTCGACCACCGGGATGACCGAACGGGCGGGGTTATCCCCGTCGGCGTGTACTGAGACCCCCCGCCGTACTGAGACCCCCCGCCGTACTGGGGCGCTTGGGTGTACTGGGGAGCTTGGGTGTACTGGGGAGCTTGGGTGTACTGGGAGGGGGCCTGGACGTACTGCGGGTTCTGCCCGGGGGGTCCGGGATACGGGGGGTTGGCCGGCGCGGATCGCATCGGGCCGGAACCGGCTGGCGGGGCCCGGTACGGGGCCGACGGGTCGACCAGCCGGAGCAGGAGGTCGCGTGCACTGGGACGCATGGCCGGGTCCTTGGCCAGGCACTGCCCGATGGCTGGGCGCAGCGACGGCGGCACGCCGGTCAGGTCGGGCTCCTCGTAGAGCACCCGGTGCATGACCGCGGGCACGCTGTCCGTGCCGAAGGCGGACCGTCCGGTGGCGGCGAACACCATCGTCACGCCCCAGGCGAACATGTCCACGGCGCTGCTCGGGCGCTCGCCGGCCAGCTGCTCGGGCGACACATACGCCGGGGTGCCGATGACCCCGCTGGTGATCGTGACCGCGTCGGTGAGCCTGGCGATGCCGAAGTCGACCACCCGGGGGCCGTCCGGGCCGAGCAGCACGTTGGCCGGCTTGAAGTCGCGGTGCACCACCCCGGCGCCGTGGATAGCGGTCAGTGCGGTGGCCGTGCCAACGGCCAGACGCTGCAGGTCCCGTTCGGGTAGCGGTCCCTGTGTCTCCACCCGGTCCTGCAGGGTCGGGCCGTCGATGAACTCGCTGACCACATACCGGCGGTCACCCTCGGCCGAGGCCTCGATGATCCCGGCCGTGACGAACGGCTGGACCTGGTGGATCGCGTCCAGCTCACGGGCCAGCCGCTCCATGACGTGCGCGTCGACGCTGGACCGCAGCACCTTGACCGCGACCCGCTCCTCCCCCGGCCCGGAACCACGTCCCAGGTAGACCACGCCCTGACCGCCCTCACCGAGCCGGGCCAGCAGCTCGAACCGGCCCAGGCGTACCGGATCGCCCGGCTCCAGTGGTCTCGGTGACATGAACGCATACGCTACACGCAGGCAACCGGCGCGAAATACCGAAGCAAACCACTGCACGTACGGTCTGGCCATGGCCAGTCCGCGGTGCGTAACCAAGCAGCTGACGTGCGCCCAGTGCGGCGAGATATTCGCGGACGCCTTCTACCGCCCGCTGACCGGCACCCTGATCATCACCTCGCTGGCCGACCGGCAGCAGCTGATGCCGCTCACACCGGGCTTCGAGCTCCAGCTGGCCCAGCAAAAGCTGACCTGCGGCCCGGATGCCGAGTGGGCCGAGGCCCGGCGGCGGGCCGAGTTCATCGGCCGCCATGTCGGCGAGCGGATCTATGACCTGCTGTGCCGCCGCAGCCACTCCAACCTGGCCACCGCCCCACAGATCACCCGGGCGCTGCGGCGCTCAGCGGGCCGGTGGGTCAGCCTCGCCGCGTAGGAAACTCAGCGCAGCGGAAAATCGACGCCGTATTCATCCTCTGGGCGCGGGCCGAAAATTCGCCGCTGGGACGCCTCGATCGCGACGTCGTTGATGCTGGCCTCGCGGCGGCTCATCAGGCCGTCCTCGTCGAACTCCCACAGCTCGTTGCCGTAGCTGCGCCACCACTGCCCGTGGGCGTCGTGGCACTCGTACTGGAACCGGACCGCGATCCGGTTTCCGAAGAAGGACCATAGGTTCTTGCGCAGCGCATAGTCGAGCTCGCGGTCCCACTTGTCGGTCAGGAAGGCGATGATCTCGAACCGGCCGGTGATGAAGGTGTCGCGGTTGCGCCAGACCGAGTCGGGCGTATAAGCACCCGCGACCCCTTCCGGGTCTCGGGTGTTCCAGGCGTTCTCTGCGGCCTGGACCTTGGCTCGGGCGCTGTCGAGGTCGAACGGCGGCAGTGGCGGACGTTGTACGTGGCTCATGACGGTATAGCCTGCAGGTCATGTCGGGTATCTGGCCAGCGGTCTCCTACGAAAACTGGCGTGAGACGTGCGACACGTTGCACGCGCACACTCAGGTCCTGGGCAAGCTGGCGGCCAATCTGGCCCCGCCCGAGCCGCAACTGCAGCACGCGGCGCTGCGGCTGACCGCCCGCGGCTGGGAGACGGCGCCGCTGCCTGCACCGGACGGTTCCGGTGCGCTGGTCGTGCTGCTGGATCTGCGGATACACGAGGCGGTGGTGGAACACAGCGACGGCCGGATCGAACGCATCCCGCTCACCCCGAACCGGCCGGTCGGCGCGGTCACCCGGGGGGTGCTCGCCGCGGTGCGGACCCTGGGTGGCCCGGTGGAGATCGACCCGACGCCGCAAGAGGTCTCCTGGCAGGTGGCGCTGGACGCCGACACCGAGCACGCCACCTACGAGGTGACCCAGGTGGCGGACTACTTCACGGCGGTGACCCAGGTGGCGCTGGTCCTGGCCGCGTTCCGGGCGCCGTACCGAGGCCGCTCGACGCCGGTTAACGCCTGGTGGGGCTCGTTCGACCTGGCCACCAACCTGTTCTCCGGGCTGCCGGCCGAACCGCCTTCGGCCGACTTCATCATGCGCAACGCGATGGACTCCCAGGAGGTCGCGGTCGGCTGGTGGCCGGGCGACGGCCGCTACGGCAAGGCGGCGTTCTACGCCTACGCCCATCCCGCTCCGCCGGGCTTTGCGGGGATGAGCCTGTCCCCGGCGGCGGCACGCTGGGACGGGACGCTGGGCGAGTACGTCCTGGACTGGGACGACGTGCGGACCGCGGCCGACCCGCACGCGACCGCGCTCGAGTTCGCCCGTTCGGCCTTCCAGCATGCTTGCAGGGTCTGCGGCTGGGACACCGGCCTGGCCGCCAGCGCCGAAGGTAACCCGCCTCCGGTCAGGTGAGCCGGTGTTGATGAGCCGGTGTTGGTGAGCCGGTGTTGGTGAGCCCGGGGCTGGCCCAGCTGGCCGAACGGCTGGCGGCGTTCCCGCCGGACAAACCCGGCGCTGGCCCGGCCGCGTGGCTGGAGGCCGTCGGCGGCACCGCCGACCTGTCCGATCCCGGCCAGCGCGACCAGCTGCGCCGCTGGCTGAACAAGTGGGGCTGCCGCATGGGCTATCCGGCGCCCGGCCATCCCGACCTGTTCTCCGACGGCCTGGCCGCCTGGTGGGCCGGCCTGGGCGGCACCTTGCCGGACGCCCCACTGCCCGAGCTGAGCGACGAGGCCATCGGGGCACTGGCCGACGGCTACGCCGACCTGTCCGCCCGCCCGGCCGTGGCGGTGACCCGGGGTGGGCTGCCCGCGGGATACCGGAGCATCGGCCCCACGGCCACGTCCAAGGCGCTGTACTTCCTGCGGCCCCAGACCGTGCCGCCCTGGGACGCGGCGGTGGCCAAGGGCACCGTGGGCGGGACCTCGCGGGACCACTTCGCGGCGCACCTGGCCGCGGGGCGAGCCTGGGGGCGGGAGGTGCTGGCCGCGGCCCAGCAGGCGGGCATCGACGACATCGGCGCATACGTGGGCCAGCCTGGGGCTTCGCTGGCCCGGCTGCGGGACGAGTGGCTCCTGCTGACCGTACCTAGATAAGACCGTACCTAGATGAGACCGTACCTAGATGAGGTGGTGCGGGCCGCCGACGGTCAGGACCACGCTGCCGGTCTTCTGTCCGGCTTCCACGTAACGGGCCGCCTCGACCACATGCTCCAGCGGGTAGTGCCGGTCGATGACGGGCCGGTACTGCCCGGCCTCCACCAGCTGCCGGACGAACTCCAGGTCCGCCCGGGTATACGCCGGCGGCGCGGGAACCATCACCCGCTTGTCTGCCACCACCGCGGTCAGCCGGTCCAGGGCAGCGCCGCGCAGGAGATCGGTGTCCAGGTAGCGGCCGCCCGGCTTCAGTGACCCCTCGCAGTCGCGGAACCGCAGGTGGCCGGCGGCGTCGAAGATGACGTCGTAGGCCTGGCCGTTGCGGGTGAAATCTTGCTGGATGTAGTCGATGACGTGGTCCGCTCCGAGCGAGGCGACCATGTCAGCGTGCTGGGGCGCGCAGACCGCGGTGACCGTCGCGCCGAGGTGCCGGGCCAGCTGGACCGCGGCGGTGCCGATGGACCCGGCCGCGCCGTGGATCACGATGGTGTGCCCGCGGTCGAGGCCGGCCGCCTTCAGGCAGGCCAGGGCGGTGATGGCGCCCTCGCTTACCGCCGCGGCCTGCTCGAAGGTCATCCCGCGCGGCTTGTGCGCCAGCGGGGCATCCTGCGGCAGGCAGACGAACTCGGCGTGCGCGCCCAGCCGGTCCGGGCTGATCCCGAAGACCGGGTCGCCGACCTTGAACGCGGTCACGCCATGCCCGATGGCCTCGATTTCCCCGGCCAGCTCCCGGCCCGCGATCCGCTGCTTGGGCCGGCCCGGGCGCTGCCCATGCGGCTGGTGAGCCTGCCAGGATGACGCAGATCGCAGTCCGTTCGGGTCATTGTGGTGGCCACCACGCGGACCAGCACCTCACCGCGGCGCGGTACCGGCCGC
>CAWAFD010000043.1:0-74319 GCA_963781225.1 uncultured Actinomycetota bacterium | reverse complement strand
CCGCCCCCGACTCCGCCGCCGCAGCAGCCCTCGACCCGGCAACCGGAGATCCGGCGACCCCAACCCCGATGAACACAGCCCCGATGAACACAGCCCCGATGAACACAGACCCGATGAACACAGACCCGACGAACACAGACCCGTCTACCCCCGACTCGGCAACCGCAGACCCGTCGACCCCCGACTCGGCAACCCCGGACCCGTCGACCCCCGACCCTGAGACCGCTGACCCGGCGGCCCCCGACCCAGCCTCCGCGTCCGCCTCTTCCTCCTCGGCTGACTCATCCTCCCGGGAACCCGAACCTCAGCAGTCACACGACTCCCAGCAGGCGACCAGCTGACCATGGGTGGCGGGGTATCGCCCGACGTGGATGATGCCGGTGCCTGGACCTGGTGGCGCCAGGAGCGCCTGCCTGCCGCGGGCCTGCACCTGGACATCGCGGCCGCGGGCCGGTCCTCCCGCGACACCCTGGCCGCCGCGGCCGCGCACGCCGAACGCGAGGCCACCGAAGGCGCCTACGTGGCCACGGCCAATGCCGCGCCGGTGCTGACCGCGGGCCAGCACGCGCTCGCCCGCCTGCTCGCCGTCCCGCCCGCCGGCCTGACCTTTGTCCAGAGCGCGGAGGCCGGCCTGGAGAACCTGCTGCGGGTCTGGCCGCTAGCCGCCGGGGACACCGTGGCCGTGGCCCGGTGCGAATGGGGCCCCAACCTGAACGCGTTCGCCGCCCGGGGACTGCGTATCACCGAGATCGGTGACCGCGGCGACGGTGCCGTCGACCTGTCCGCGCTGGAACGGCTGCTGGCCACCGCCCCGCCCGCCGTGGTCCACCTGACCCAGGTGACCTCACACCGCGGCCTGGTCCAGCCAACGGCAGACGCCGCGACCCTGTGCCGCGCGGCCGGTGTGCCGCTCTGGGTGGATGCGGCTCAGTCCCTCGGGCATGTCGATACCGCTTGCGGCGCCGACGCCATCTACACGACCAGCCGCAAGTGGCTGACCGGTCCGCGCGGCGTCGGTGTGCTCGGCATCGCCGAAGCCTGGTGGGACCGCCTGCGGATCAGCGCATCGGACCTGGCCGCGAGCGTGCGCCCCGAAGGCAGCAGCCCGGTCTGGCTGCTCGGCGCGGGTGAGGCCAACGTGGCCGCCTGGGTCGGCCTGTGCCACGCCGTCGCGGAGTTCACCGCGGCCGGCCCGGACGTGGTCTGGGCCCGCCTGGCCGCCGTCGGCCGGCAGACCCGTGAGGCCCTAACCGGCCTGCCGGGCTGGGCCGTCGCCGACGCCCCGGGCACCGCCTCGGCCATCGTGGCCCTGCGCGCCACCAGCGGCCAGGACATCACCCAGAGCCGCGCCCGCCTGCTCTCCGAGCACCACATCGTGACCACCGCCTGCAGCCCGCTGCGCGCCCCCCGCGAGATGACCGAACCCCTGTTGCGCATCAGCCCGCACGTCGACACCACCCCGGACGACCTGACCCGCCTCCGCGGCGCCCTCCAGGTCCTTAACTAAGCCTGGCGATCAGGACCTCGACGCCGTCCAGGATGCGGTCCAGGCCGAAGATGAACTCGTCGTCCGGGCCGTCGTCGGCCTCGAAGACGCCGGCTTCGATGAACGCGGCCAGCGCCGGGAACCGCTCCGGATCGGTCAGCTGCCGGAGCATCTGCGGGTAGGACGACATCCACTCGACCGGGCTCAGCCCGGACGCCGCGATCGCGGTCGCGATGTCGGCCTCGGTGGTGGCCACATTGCGGACGTAGCCGGCCAGCAGCATGATCACCGAGGCCTTGCGGACCTCGTTCAGCCTGGTCTCCCGCATGCAGGCCAGCGCGTTCTCGAACCACGCCACCTCGCGGGGCAAGATGGGCAGGCCGCTGATCGGGATCCGCACCACCCACGAGTGCCGCCGGGCGTTATCCCGCATGGTCCAGGCCCAGCGGGCCAGCCCCTCCCGCCAGCTCTCGCCGGCCGGCGGCGTGGCCGGGGGTTCACCCCAGGCCGCGTCGACCATGTACCGGAGCAGCTGCTCCTTGCCCGGCACATGCCGGTACAGCGACATGGGCCCGGCCCCGAGCTCGGCCGCGACCTTGCCCATGGACATCGCATCCAGGCCCTCGGTGTCGGCGATCCGGACCGCGGCCGCCACGATCCGCGGCAGGCTGAGCGCGGGCCGGGGCCCCTTGTGGGTCCGCTCGCGCACCCCCCAGGCGGCCGCCACGTCGGCCGGAAGTGCCTCGGCCGCAGGGCTATCAGCTGCGGAGACGGCCGTGCGCTCCGCCGCCGCGGCGGCTTCGTCGCTGGCTGCCATCTCCTGCCCTCCCTAAGCGGTTGACATCATCTTAGTACTGCGTATAACTTACGCAATAAGCGTATAGCATACGCAGTAAGCGAGACGAGGGGACCAAGCAGATGATTGAGGATCTGGCCGTTGAGGCCGTCGGGATGACGAAGTCCTACCGCGAGGTGCCGGTGCTCGGCGGCGTCGACCTGCGGGTACCGCGGGGGAGCGTGTTCGCCCTGCTCGGGCCGAACGGAGCTGGCAAGACCACCACCGTCCGGATCCTGTCCACGCTGACCCGGGCCGACCGCGGGCAGATCCGCGTAGCCGGGTTCGACGTCGTCGCCGAGCGCGCCCGCGTGCGCCGCAGCATCAGCCTGACCGGGCAGTACGCCGCCCTGGACGACGTCCAGACCGGCGAGGAGAACCTGCGCATGATGGGCCGGCTGGCCGGCCTGTCCCGCGCGGGGGCCCGGCGGCGCGCCGCCGAGCTGCTGGAACAGTTCGACCTGACCGCGGCCGGCGGCCGCCGGGCGGCTACCTACTCCGGCGGCATGCGGCGCCGGCTCGACCTGGCCGCCAGCCTGGTCCGCCGGCCGTCCGTGATCTTCCTGGACGAGCCGTCGACCGGGCTGGACCCGCAGAGCCGGCTGACCATGTGGCAGGTCATCTCGGGCCTGGCCGCCTCGGGCGTGACCATCTTCCTGACCACCCAGTACCTGGAGGAGGCCGACCGGCTGGCCGATCGCATCGCGGTACTGGACGGCGGCCGCCTGATCGCCGAGGGCACCGCGGCTGAGCTCAAGCAGCGGGTGACCGCCCAGCGGCTGGACCTGACCTGCGCGAGCCCAGAAGCCTTCGCCGCAGTCCGCGACTACTTCGGCCCGCGGGCCGTGCACCTGGACCCGGCCGCCCGGATCGTCGGCGTGCCCACCGACGGGTGCGCCGCCGGCATCCGCGCCCTGCTGGACGAGGCCGACCCCGGCCGCGTCCGTCTCGAGAGCTTCGCCGTCCACGGCGCCACCCTCGACGACGTCTTCCTCACCCTGACCGGGGCCAGTAACACCGCCGAGGAGACCGCTCATGTCTGACGCACCGATCATTACCCCGCTGATCATGACCCCGCTGATCATGACGGGGCGCAGCCTGCGCCTGTCGACCCGCAGTCCAGAGGCGCTGCTCACCGCGCTGCTGCTACCCGTGATGCTGATGGTGGTGTTCGTGTACCTGTTCGGCGGTGCGGTGAACATCGGTACCGCCTACGTCGACTACGTGGCCCCCGGCGTGCTGCTGCTATGCGCGGTGACTGGCGCGGCCACCACCTCGGTGACCGTCTGCCAGGACATGACCGGCGGCATCATCGACCGGTTCCGCTCGCTGGACGTGTCCGGCACCTCCGTGCTGGCCGGGCACGTGGTGGCCAGCCTGGTCCGCAACATGGTATCCACCGTGCTGGTGGCCCTGGTTGCGGTCGGCATCGGGTTCCGGCCGCACGCCTCGGTGGCTGGCCTCGCCGCCGCGCTCGGCCTGCTGCTGCTGTTCGTGGCCGCGGTCTCGTGGTTCGCGGCGGCGTTCGGCCTGCTGGTGCGCGCACCCGAGGCGGCCACCTCGGCCATGTTCTTCCTGATGTTCTTCTGCTACGCCAGCAGCGCCTTCGTGCCGGTCCGGACCATGCCCACCTGGCTGCGCGGGTTCGCCGCCCACCGCCGGCCACGCCGATCACCGAGACCGTCCGCGGCCTGCTGCTCGGCACGCCGACCGGGCACCAGCCGCTCGCGATGGCCTGGTGCGCCGGGATCGGTGTCGCCTCGATCGCTCTGTCCGCGGTGCTGTTCCGCCGCCGTACCGCCTGAACCCACCCTTTACGATCAAGGTCATGACCGAAGCATCCCAGCTGGCCGGCGCGCTGACGGTGCGCCTGGGGAAGCGACTGGGGGAGCTGTGTGGGCCGGGCATCGAGGTCATCGGTGTCCGGCAGCTCTCCGGCGGCGCCAGCCGGGAAAGCTGGGATATTCAGATCGCGGTGGCCGGTGGCACCACACGCCGGCTGATCCTGCTCCGGGACGCCGACGGCCGGGTCCGCGAGCCGGACCGGATCATCACCGTCGAAGCCGCGGCCATGATCGCGGCCCGCCGGGCCGGGGTGCCCGTCGCCGAGCTGCACGACTACGGCGAGGGCGTCCTGGGCCCGGCTTACCTCCTGCTGGAGCACCTGGACGGGGAGACGATCCCGCGTCGGCTGCTCCGGGACGAGGCCTACGCGGCCGCCCGGCCCGGGCTGGCGTACCGGCTGGGGGAAGTACTGGCCGGGATCCACGGGGTCGATCCCGGCTCGGTCCCGGGCCTGCCGCGCCCCGACGCGCTCGGCGTGCTGACCGGGATGTACTCCGCCTACGGCGAGCCCCGGCCCGCCATCGAGATCGGGCTGCGCTGGCTGGCGACCCACCAGCCCGCCCCGGTCCCGGACACGCTGGTCCACGGCGACTTCCGCACCGGCAACCTGATGATCACACCAGACGGCCTGAACGGGGTGCTGGACTGGGAGCTCGCCCACCGCGGCGACCCCCGGCAGGACCTGGGCTGGCTGTGCACCAAGGCCTGGCGGTTCGGATCGCCCCATCCGGCCGGCGGGTTCGGCTCCCGCGAGGAGCTGATGGCGGGCTACGCGGCCGGCGGCGGCACCCCGCCCGGCGAGGACACCCAGCGCTGGTGGGAGCTGTACGGCACCGTCTTCTGGGGACTGATCTGCCGGCGGCAGGCGGAGCGGCATCTGTCCGGCACCGAGCCGTCGGTCGAGCTGGCGGTGCTCGGCCGCCGGGTCTGCGAGCAGGAATACGACATCCTGCTCGCCCTGGGCTACGCCGAGCCGCTGACCGTGACCGATGTGCTGGCGAGCGAACCAGCCCCGCCCGTTCCGCCTCATGATCGCCCGACCGGGCCCGAGCTGCTCCGGGCCGTCCGCGAGTTCCTGACCGCGGAGGTAGGCCCTGGAAAAGCCGGTACCGCCGATCCGCGGCTGCGATTCCACACCCGGGTCGCGGCCAACGCGCTGCGGATCGCCGAGCGCGAGGCCCTACTCGGCCCCGAGCACGCCCGCCGCCACGCCGAGCGGCTGGCCGCCCTCGGCTGTGACGGCGACGCCGCCCTGTGCGCGGCCATCCGCGACGGATCGCTGGATCACCGCTTCGGCGACGTCGCCGAAGCGGTCCGGGCCGCGACCGTCGACAAGCTCACCGTGGCCAACCCCCGCCACCTGGCCCTACCTGATTGAACACTGCCCGGTTAAGGAGAGACGTGGACTTCACCCTGCCCGAGGACCTGCAGCGCTACCTGGCCGAGCTCGACGAGTTCATCGAGCGGGAGATCAAGCCGCTGGAGGAGCAGGACGACAACATCCGGTTCTTCGACCACCGCCGGGAGGACGCCCGGACCGACTGGGACCGCGGCGGCCTGCCCACCGGTGAGTGGGAGGCGCTGCTGGCCGAGGCGACCCGGCGGGCCGACGCGGCCGGGCACTACCGGTACGCGTTCCCGGCCTCTTACGGCGGGCGGGACGGCACCAACCTGGGCATGGCCGTGATCCGCGAGCACCTGGCGGCCAAGGGCCTGGGCCTGCACTGCGACCTGCAGAACGAGCACGCCATCGTGGGCAACAACGTGGGGCTGCTGCTGATGCTGCACTACGGCAACGACGAGCAGAAGGCCAGCTGGGTGGACGACCTGGCCGCGGGCCGGCGCCACTTCGCCTTCGGCATCACCGAGCCCGAGCACGGCAGCGACGCCACGTTCATGGAGACCCACGCGGAGCGCGACGGTGAGGACTGGGTCATCACCGGCGAGAAGACCTGGAACACCGGCATGCACACGGCCTCCCACGACCTGGTCTTCGCCCGCACCAGCGGCGCCCCTGGCAGCGGCACCGGCATCACCGGGTTCCTGGTCCCGGTCGGCACCCCCGGCTTCACCGTCGATGAGTTCCTGTGGACGTTCAACATGCCCACCGACCACGCGCACGTCACGCTGGACCACGTGCGGGTCCCGCCCGGCGCCGTGCTCGGCCGCGAGGGCCACGGGCTCGAGGTCGTCCAGCACTTCTTCAACGAGAACCGTATCCGGCAGGCCGCCTCCAGCCTGGGCGCCGCCCAGTTCTGCATCAACCGCGCGGTCGAGTACGCCAATACCCGCAAGCCGTTCGGCAAGCCGCTGGCCAGCAACCAGGCCATCCAGTTCCCGCTGGTCGAGCTGGCGACCCAGGCCGAGATGCTGCGCGCGCTGATCCACAAGACGGCCTGGAGCATGGACCAGTTCGGCCCGCTGACCCAGTCCGAGGCGGTCTCGATGTGCAACTACGTGGCCAACCGGCTGTGCTGTGAGGCGGCCGACCGGGCCATGCAGGTATTCGGCGGCATGGGCTATTCCCGGCACCAGCCCTTCGAGCACATCTACCGGCACCACCGCCGGTACCGGATCACCGAGGGCGCCGAGGAGATCCAGATGCGCCGGGTGGCGGGCTACCTGTTCGGCTTCATCAAGCCCGACACCCTCAAGGGTGTCACTAACTGACCCAGTCGAGCACCTCGGCCAGGTGGCGTTGCAGCAGGGAGTGCCCTTCACCGTCGAAGAACCTGGCCTTCACGCCCGGGATCTGCGAGGCCAGCCACTGGCCGTGGGCGAACGGAACTGCGGTGTCCTCGCGCCCGTGCAGCAGCAGCACCGGCACCGATATCTGGCCTACGTCAAAACCCCACGGGGTGATCTGCGCGACACAGTCCTCCCATGATCCCTCGATCCCAGGCGCGAGCGCCAGTTGCATCGAGATCGCCTCGTCGGTGAGCAGGGCCAGGTCGGCGTCGGGGGTGCGCCACTGATTGTCCCGGGCCACCTGTTCCGGCGGCACCGCCAGGATCTGGTCGCACTCCCGGCGGAAATACGCGCGTGCTGCCGGTTCGTCATCCTGCATCAGCCGGACCTCTTCGAGCGCTTCCGGGCTGAAGCCCGCGAGCCAGTCCAGACCCTCGGCGTCGTACGGCGCCGGCGAGGCCAGCGACACCGCCGCCGGGACCAGGTCCGGCAGCAGGGCCGCGCAGGCCAGCACGCTCGGACCGCCACCCGAGGAGCCCCACATCGGCAGGCTGGTGATCCCGAGGGCCGCGCAGATGGCCCGGACGTCGCTGGCGCAATCGGCCATGCAGCGTCCGGGCTGGGAGGTCGAGCCGCCGTAGCCGGGCCGGTCGTAGCTGATCAGCCGCAACCCGCGGCGTTCCGCCTCGGCCATGGTGTGGCGGCCGTACAGGCGGCGGCCGCCCGGCGTGCCAACGTGCACCATCACCGGCCGGCCATCGCGGTCCCCGGCATCCTCGACCGCCAGCGTCCTGCCGTCTGGTGCTGTAACAGACCACTGCATCGGCGTACCTCCTGCCCTCGCGACTGCGGTCGGTCACGTTACGGCATACGACAGCCGCGCGGAAATATATGTCCGTCCCGGCGGACGTCAGCTCTTGCCGGCCAAGCTGGCCGAGATGCGCGCCAACGACATCGCGGCCTGCCCCGGCCACCGCCGTACCCTGATGGCCGCCCTGCTCGCCATTTCCGGCGGCGCGCCGGTCGCGCAAGCGCCACCGGCCGCGTGGCTGGCCGCCACCGGCGGCATCGTCGGCGTCCGCGTCCGGCGGCTGGCCGACCCGCCGCCGCCTGGCCAGCGTTTCCGTTACGGCCTCGCGCTGGCCGCGCTCATCCTGGCTATCACCGCCGCGACGGTACTGGTGCCGGCCATCGCGATCGCTGGGCTCTGACATTGCCTACCGGTAGGCCTGCCGGCCAGCCGGGCCTTAGGCCCGCCCGATGCTGGCCACGACCGCGTCCGTCGCCTTAGCCAGGTCGGCCGGGGTCAGCTCGATCTCCAGCCCGCGCCGGCCCCCGCTGCAGAACACGGTGGCGAAACCCATCGCGGAGGCATCCAGCACCACCGGCAGCCGCTTACGCTGGCCGACCGGAGAGATCCCACCGGTGACGTAACCGGTGGCCCGCTCGGCCGCGGCCGGTGCCGCCATGGCCGCCTTCTTGCCCCCGGCCGCCACGGCCAGCGCCTTGAGGTCCAGCTGCCCGTCCACCGGGACCACCCCGACCACCAGCCGGCCGTCGACTTCGGCGACCAGCGTCTTGAATACCCGGTCCGCCGGCACATCCAAGGCCTCGCCCGCCTCGCGCCCGTAGGAATCAGCCCGCGGATCGTGTATGTACTCGTGCACCGTGAAAGAGATCCCGGCGCGTTCGAGCGCCATCGTCGCTATGGTCCCGCGTCCTGCCACGATCGGCCACCCTACGGCATGACGCCGCCCTCGTGAAAACCATTAGGCGCCCGCCCGGGCGGTCCGCATAGTGGGGGTATGCGCGTGAGGTTCCCCCGGCTGCCGGATCACCAGCGCGCCTATGCCCTGGTGGAACGCGACGACGGGGTGGTGTGCCGGCGCGACGCCGGGACGGCCGGGCCCAGCCTGCCGCCGGACATCAGGCAGCTGGTGGTGGAGCGGGAACTGCGGATTCGCGATGGGTTGTGGGGTGCCATCGCGACCGGAACGGTGACGGGCAGCTTGCGCGCCCGGCTGCTGGCCGAGCTGGTGTCCAGCGTCGCGGCCTTGGACGACCTGACCGCGGACGGGATCCGCCAGCTGGCCCGGGTCAAGCTGGCCGGGCTGCCGCCACCCCAGCAGGTCGACCCGGCCGCCATCGCCATGGCCGCGCGCCAACTGCAGGTTGAGGCCGCCCGCTGGGCCCGGCTGCGGATCGGCGAGGAACTGCGCTACGACTGGCCGAACCTCTTACTAATGGCGGCATGAACGGAGAACATAGGGCCATGGAAACCCGCCCGGACGAGGTGATCGAACACGGCCCGGTCACCCTGCGCCGGTACCGGCCGGACGATCTCGACGCCCTGCTCCAGGCCACGACCGCCTCCGCGGAACATCTGCGTCCCTGGCTGCCCTGGGCGCAGGACCTCGAGCCCGACGCCGAGGCCGGATTCCTGGCCCAGGCCCAGCGCGACTGGGACGCCGGCATCGCCTACAACTACAAGATCGTGGCCGATGGCACGCTGGCCGGCGGGATCGGCCTGATGGCCCGGATCGGGCCGGGCGGTCTGGAAATCGGCTACTGGGTCCGCCAGGACCGCACCCGCCGGGGCCTGGCCTCCGCGGCCACGGCCGGCCTGGTGGCGCAGGCGTTCCGCCTGCCGGGAGTGGACCGGGTCGAGATCGTGCACGACGAGCTGAACGTGGCCAGCGGCGGCATCCCGCGCAAGCTCGGCTTCACCGAGGCCGGCGCGCCCATCGACCCGCCGGCGCTGGCCGGCACCGGCGTGGGCGTGGTCTGGTGCCTCCGCAAGGATCACGGGCCTGCGCAGGGCTAGGGCGTGGTCCGGTAGCGTAAGCGGCCATGGGATACGGGCAAGCCAGCCAGACCGACCGCGACATGATGGCCCTGGCCCTGATCCAGGCCCGGGAGAGCCTGGAGGCCGGCGGGGTGCCCGTCGGCGCGGTGCTCGCCGAGGCCGGCCAGGTGGTCGCGGCCGGGCACAACGAGCGCGTGCAGCAGGGCGACCCAGTGGCGCACGGCGAGATCTCCTGCCTGCGCAACGCCGGCAGGCGTCCCTCCTACGCCGGCACCACCATGTACACCACACTGTCGCCCTGCCAGATGTGTACGGGGGCGATCCTGCTCTTCCAGATCCCGCGGGTCGTGGTGGGGGAGGCCGAGACCTTTACCGGCGACCTCAACTTCCTGGCCGACCGTGGCGTGGAGGTCGTCCTGCTGGACGACCCCGGTTGCGTGGCCGCCATGCGTGAGTTCCAGCAGCGCTACCCGCAGGTCTGGAGCGAGGACATCGGCGGCCGCTAACCCTGGCCCACCGCCTTCCCGCGGCGAGCCGCCACAGCGTGATCGTGGCAACGGTGCCATGGGCGGGCCCCGTCGCCGCCACCACGCCCTCCGATTGCTCCGTCGGCTGGGGATAAACTCGTCCCTTGTGATCGATGATCTGGATGCCCGGTTTCCTGGTGCCGGGGCGCTGACCGATGCTCTGGGTGGTGTCGGTTACCTGGCCGGGGACCAGCTGTCGGCGGCGCTGTTCCTGGCGGTGCGGATGGGGCAGCCGATCCTGCTCGAGGGTGAGCCGGGTGTCGGGAAGACCGAGGCGGCCAAGGCGCTGGCGGCTGCGCTGGACACGCCGCTGGTCCGGCTGCAGTGTTATGAGGGCATCACCGCCTCAGAGGCGCTGTATGAGTGGAACTATCCGCGGCAGCTGCTGGCCATCCGGCTGGCCGAGGCGGCGGGGGAGCACATCGGCGATAAGGACCTGTTCTCCGCGGAGTATCTGCTGTCGCGGCCGTTGCTAACCGCGCTGCTGCATCCCGGCCCGCGGCCCGCGGTGCTGCTGATCGACGAGGTCGACCGGGCCGATGATGAGTTCGAGGCGTTCCTGTTCGAGCTGCTGGCCGAGTCGGCGGTGACCATCCCCGAGCTGGGCACCCAAAAGGCCGTGCTGCCGCCGGTGACCGTGCTGACCTCGAACCGGACCCGGGACCTGCACGACGCGCTGAAGCGGCGCTGTCTGTATCACTGGATCGCCTACCCGGACACTGCGCGGGTGACCGAGATCATCCGGCGCCGGGTGCCGGCGTCGGGTGAGCGGCTGGCTGGGCAGGTCGCGGCCGCGGTCGGCCGGCTACGGGCCCTGGACCTGACCAAGCCGCCGGGCATCTCCGAGGCCATCGCCTGGGCGTTTGCGGTCAGCGTGTTCGGCGCCCGGGAGCTGGCCGTGCCGGTGGCCGGCCAGACGCTGAGCACGGTACTGAAGTACCCAGAAGACGAGGAAACGGTGCGCCAGGCCGGGCTGGCCCCGGTGGTCGGCACCATTGACTGAGCCCCTGATCCCGCCAGATGCCGGCCCGCCAGATGTAGGCGCCATGGCGGCCGCGTTCGGTGTGGCCCTGCACAATGCAGGCCTGCCGGTTGGGCCCGACCGCTGCGAGCGGCTGGCGCGGGCCATAACGGTCATGAACGCCACGTCCCTAGCCGAGCTGCGTTCCTGTGCCCTGGCCACGATGGTGTCCGACCCGAGTCAGGTGCGCACCTTCGACCGGGTCTTCGCGGCCATCTTCGGTGGGCCGTCGCCGCTGCCGAATCAGTTGCCGTCGGCCGGGCCAGCCTTCCCCCGGGCGACACCGACAGCGGTCCGCCGTCGGCCGGCTCATCGGGTGGTGAGGCTGGCGGCTGGACCTCCGGGACGCAGATCGCCCAGGCTGGGCCGCCGTCTGACGAGGATGACGGCGATGACCTGCCCGAGGCTCCGGCCCTGCGCCGGGTGGCGTCGGCCACCGAGCGGCTGCGCAGCCGCGACTTCACCGAGCTGTCCCCGGCGGAACTCCATCAGCTGGTCTCCCTCATGCGGAACCTGACCCTGGCCATCCCGCCGCGGCGCACCCGCCGGTTCCGCGGACCCCGGCAGGGAAAACGCCCCGATCTGCGCCGGACCATGCGCCAGGCCCGGCGTTACGGCGGTGAGGTAATCCGGCTGTCGCACCAGGCCCGAGTGCTGCGGCCGCGCCGCCTGGTCGTGCTGTGCGACATCTCCGGCTCCATGGAGCCCTACGCCCGGGCCCTGCTCATGCTCATGTACGTGCTCTATGGCGCCCAATCGCTGGGGACCCGCCCGCTGGTACGTGGCGCCCAGAGCAGGCCCGAGCTGTTCAGCTTCGCTACCCGGCTGACCCGGCTCACCCCGGCGCTGGCCGCGGCCAGCCCAGACACCATGCTCCTCAAGGCCAGCGAGGCCGCCCCGGACTGGTCCGGCGGGACCAGGATCGGCGCCGCGCTCAAGGAGTTCAACGACCGCTACGGCACCCGCGGCATGGCTCGCGGCGCGGTGGTACTGATCATCTCTGACGGCTGGGAGACCGGCGACCCCGAGCTGCTCGGCCAGCAGATGGCCCGGCTGGCCCGGGTGGCGTACCGGATCGTGTGGGCCAACCCGCGCACCCAGTCCCCGCGCTACCGCCCCGAGGTGGGCGGCATGGCCGCCGCGTGGCCGTACTGCGACGCTGTGGTGAGCGCGCACAACCTGGACGCCCTGGACGACCTGCTGGCCGCCCTTTCCTGATCGGCTAGCTCAAGTGATGGTGACCCGGATGGTGTGGTAGCCGGTCGCCCCGTTCGGCTCGGTCCGATGCGCCGTCGCGGTCTGGGTGTAGCCGGTCTTGTCGGTGGCCCGCACCTGCAGGACGTGCTTCCCGGGCGTGGCGTCCCAGGCGTAGTACCACTGCCGCCAGGTGTCGATGGTGTCCTGGGCCGGAAGCTTGGCCTGATGCCAGACGCCGTCCACCGACACCTCGACGGCCTCGACGCCGCGATGCTGGGCCCAGGCCACCCCGGCGACGGTGACCTGGCCGGCGTTCGCTGTGGTCTGCGTCTTCGGCACGTCGATCCGCGACTCGGTCTTGATCGGCGCCTGCTGGGACCAGCCCTGCTTGACCCAGTAGGCGTCGAACGCGCCGAACGTGGTCAGCTCCATGTCCACCACCCATTTGGTCGCGGACACGTAGCCGTAGAGCCCCGGAACCACCACCCGTACCGGGAAGCCGTGCTCGGCGGGCAGCACCTGGCCGTTCATGCCCACAGCCAGCAGCGACTCGCGGCCGTCCAGCAGCGGATCGGTGGCGACCCCGATCGTCATCCCCATGGCGTCGCGCATGACGATCTGATCCGCCCCGGCCTGCACCCCGGCCGCGCGCAAGATGCCGGCCAACGGCACGCCCTGCCAGCGGGCGTTGCCGACGTAGTTACCGCCGACCGCCTCCGACACGCAGGTCAGCGTGATGTCCTTGTCCACCATGGGCCGGCGGATCAGCTGGTCGTAGGTCAGCGTCACCGGCCGGTCCACCATGCCGTGGATGCGCAGCTGCCAGCTCGACGCCGGCACATGAGGCACGACCAGGGTCGTGTCCACCCGATAGAACTGCTGGTTCGGCGTGAAGAACGGGGACAGCCCGGGGATGCTGAGCGTCTCGTCGGCCGGCAGCGCCTTCATCGGTTCGATCGTCAGCCGAGGCGGCGGGGTGCCGGGCACGGTGACGCTTCGCCGGAGCCGCTTGCCCAGCAGCAGTTCACCGCCGACCCCGGCCGCGGCCGAGGCCGCCGCGGTCACGCCGGCCGCAGCCAGGAACCTGCGCCGGTCTACCTGCCCGCTCATCGGGCCCTCCGCCGTCCGCCCCGCCCGGACGTGAGCCCCGGTGCAACCGACGCAGCCAGCGCCACCGGCGCGGCGGCGCGTACCAGCCACAGCAGATCGACGATCGCGGCTAGGCCGCCGGCCACCGTGGGCAGCACGTCGGCCGGGTGCGCCTGTGGCCTGGTGATAACCACGAACGCCGCCAGCAGGCTGAGCCCGGCCAGCCCGGCCGCCGCAGCCGCGGCCGAGCGGCGGCTCACGATCCCGATCCAGATGGCCGCCGCGACGACGATGGTGAGCAGCACCACCCAGCTCAGATCCCGCAGCGGCAGCGGAACCCGCGCCGCTACCAGGCCGCCTAGCACCGCGGCAGGCGAGGCCTGCGCCCCGGCAAACACCGCGGCCAGCGAGGACACCCCGACCAGCACGCCAAGCGTCAGCAGCCCGGTCACCGCGCCCACCAGCCGGCCCCGCCGGGCTGCCTCCCGCCTGCGTTCCTGCTCCGCCTGCCACCGCTCCGGGACCACCCCGGCGTCCGGCGCGCCCAGCTCCGCCCATGGCCGCTGCGGCTCTCGCACCCGGCCCGGCCTCGGCGCCTGCCTCCCCGTAACGCCCTCGAAGTCGTCCCCCGGGTCGCGATACACATACCCGTCCCAGCCCTGGCCCCAGTAGGGGTCCCCGCGATACTCCGCCCGCCCGTCATACCCCGGCTCGGCGTAGCCCTGTCCCGGGTAACCCGGCTCCGCATATTCCGCCGGGCCCGCGTAACTGGCCCGGTCGGCGTGTCCGGCGTGGCCCGCGTATCCGCCTGGCTCCTCGTACCCCGCCGGGCGGCCGTACTCGGTCGGCTCAGCGTATCCTGGCTCCGCGTACCCCGGCTCCGCGTACCCCGGCTCCGCGTACCCCGGCTCCGCGTATGCCCTCGGCTCCGCATACCCAGCCGTATCCGCATACGTCCCGCCCGCGTACCCGCCGGGGGCGGCGTAATCCTCGCCCGCGTACCCGCGATCCGAGTAGCCCTGGTCCGCGTAGCCGCGATCCGCGTAGCCGCGATCCGCGTAGCCCGGGTCGGAGTAACCCTGGTCCGCGTACTGCGCCTGACGCGTGTATCCCTGGTAGGCGTACTCCACGGGAGCGCCCCGACCCCGGCTCGCGCCACCATTCCAACTGGCGTTGTCTTCCCAGCTCGCAGCGCCATCCCACCGGGCGTCGTCCTCCCAGCTGGCGCTGTCCTCCCAGCTAGCGCTGTGCCGGCCGGACCCGGGCTCTCCGTTCGGGGAGTGCCCGGCCACGGGCCAGCCCCCGGCCGGAGTCGCCGCGGGCCAGCGCTCCTGCGTGGGCAGCTGTCCGCGGTGCGACGGATGGTAAGTCATATCTCTATTCACGTCCCTGACTGCCGTGGCCACCCGGTGTTCACCCCGGGGGTAACCAACCGGTAAGAAGCTGCTAAACGGGGACCTCGTCCACGGCTTCCAGCACGGCTGGCCGGGCCTCGCCTCCTGCCATCAGGTCCCGCACAGTGAGCCGGTGCCGTACCAGCGTGGCCGCCGCCACCACCAGCAGCGCGGTGCCGTAGGCGATGGCGTCCACCAGCTTCCAGGGGGGCGTGTACCGCCCCAGGTCCGACTCGGCCGCGTAGTACCCGGCCGCGGCGAACGCCAGCCATTCGACCCGGCCGTCCAGCGCCACCAGCATGACCAGCAAGAGCGCGTACCACTGGTAGTGCGGCGTGGTGACCGCCAGCGCAGCCCCGGTCATGACCACGCCGCCCTGCCACGGCCGGTCTGGATCGCCGAACTGCAGCACGGCCACGGCCACCGCGGTCAGGATCAAGACGGCCACCACGCTGGCCAGCCAGCCGGTGACGAACAGGCCGACAATGCCGTACCGGGTCCCGCTGGTGTAATCCTCCTGCTGCAGGTAGCCGGGCAGGAACCCGACTACCTTGCTGCCCACCGCGAGCACGTGCGGCACGTATACGGCGGCGAACGCGGCCCCCGCGGAGACAGCCACCGTCAGGGGCCGTCTGCGCAGCAGCGCGGGTACGGCCAGCGCGGGTGTCATCTTGGTCGCGATGGCCAGGCCGAGCAGGATGGCGCCCAGGACGGTCCGGCGGACGGTGTGCGCCGTGGCCAGCATCAGCACCGCGGCCGCGGTGATGGCCACCGCGACGACGTCCACGTGGGCGCTGTTGCCGGCTTCCAGCGCCACCAGCGGGCACCAGGCCCACAGCCCGGCCAGCCGGATGTCCCGTCCCAGCCGGGCCAGGCCAGTCAGCAGCAGCAGCGTGGTCAGCACGGCCGCGCCCGCCGTGGCCGCCTGGATGGGCAAACCCGAGTCGTCGGCGGGATGCAGGTAGTGGACCCCAGCGAACCATGCCTCGGCGACCGGCGGGTAGATGGTCGGCACGACCGGCCGGTTGATCCTGGTGCATGCCGGCGCCAGTTCGGCTGCCGGGTGGCTGCCCACGTAGGACGACGTCACGCAGTACTCGGCGCCGGGATAGAACAGGAACTCGTCCCGCAGGCCGGTGAGCTGGCGGGCCGTCGGCACGTACTGGTACGGGTCGATGCCCGCGGCCTGCACCCGGCCATCCCAGATATAGCGGTACAGATCGTTGCTGTTCTGCGGTGGCGCGGACAGCGCGGCCACCTGGATGGCGACACCGCCGAGCAGGATCAGCGCGACCGCCGCCCGCCGGGTCACCGTGCGCGCCAGCCAGGCGGCGGCGGCAAAGGCGAGCCAGGCGCCGGCCAGCAGCGGCAGCGGGCGGATCCGGGCCGGGTCTAGGCCGGGCCGGACCAGCAGCACGATCAGGCCGCACAAGACGGCCAGGGCCGCGCCGACGCCCGCGACGCGGAGGCTGTTCGGTGCGGTCATGGCGCCAGCGCAGCCCGTTCGGCAGCTATCTGGCCGCTGACCGAGGCGAACCACCGCTCACCGACCGTCCACAGCTCGACCTGGCCCAGCCCGGCGTCGTAGGCGACGTCGGAGATCTGGTCCGCTCCCACGTAGGCCCAGGGGAACCAGTCGCTGGCCGAACCGGCGTGGCAGAGCCGGACCTTCTCCTGGCGGAGCGGGCGTCCGGGCGGCTCGAGTTCCACCAGAGCGCGACCCTGCGGTGCGAGCAACTCGGCCACCCGCCGGAGCAGGGCGGCCGGGTCACCACCGATACCGATGTTGCCGTCCGCCAGCAGTACCGTGCTCCACCGCCCGGCTCCTGGCACCCGGTCGAAAACGTCCCGCAGCATGACCAGCGCGCCCGAGGACCGGGCCAGGTCCACCGCGTACGGCGTGATGTCGATGCCCAGCGCGGGGATGCCCCGCTCGGCCAGGGCTACGGTCAGCCGGCCTGGCCCGGAGCCGATGTCCAGCGTCGGTCCCTGACAGCGATCCAGAATCGACCTGTCACCAGGGCTGTCGTGCAGCCAGCCGTCAACCGGCAGCGGCTTGCGGCTGCCGTCGGCGTGCTCGACCTCCGGCCTGGCCCAGCCGGCCAGCGCGTATTCGTAGAGTTCGCCGATCACACGGACTCCTCCCTGGATGACCGGTCCCCGCCAGCCCGGCGGAGCAGAACATGCCTCAGTGTTAACCGCGTTCGCCAAATGCGCGGCTACTTCGGGGCCGATCAGGGGGGACCTCACACAATCGTCACTGTGCTTACGGACTCGTGACGCTTTCGACGGGTTCGCTGGCCTCGCCGGCCGTTCACGACTTAACGTGGAGGCGTCACCATCGGTCTGTGCAGGGAACGGAATAAGTTGGCACGCAATCCTGATCCGCCCGGGCGGATCGTCGTCGTGGACGACGATCCCACAGTGGCGGACGTCGTCGGACGGTACCTCGTACGTGACGGTCACACCGTCGAGTGCGTGCACGACGGGTACGAGGCGCTGCGCCGGGTCGCCGAGGAACCGCCTGATCTGGTCGTCCTCGACCTCATGCTGCCCGGAATGGACGGGCTCGAGGTGTGCCGCCGGCTCCGGGCCCGCTGGCCCATCCCGGTGGTCATGCTGACTGCGCTGGGCGACGAGACGGACCGCCTGGTCGGTTTCGAGACCGGTGCGGACGACTATGTCACCAAGCCGTTCAGCCCGCGTGAGCTGGCCCTGCGAGTCCGTTCGGTGCTGCGCCGCTCCCGTGGTGCCGGCCTGCCCGACGGACCTGACCTGGGCTCCATCACCGACGGCGAGCTGGCCGTGGACCTGTCGGCGCACGAGGTACGGGCCAGCGGCAAGCTGGTCCAGCTGACCTCGCGCGAGTACGACCTGCTGGTCTTCCTGATGCGCAACCCGCGCAAGGCCTTCACCAGGGAGCAGTTGCTGACCGAGGTGTGGACCTGGACGTTCGGTGACACCTCCACCGTCACCGTGCACGTCCGGCGGTTGCGGGAAAAGCTTGAACCCGACCCGACCATGCCCCGCCGCATCGTCACGGTGTGGGGCGTCGGGTACCGCTACGAGCCGGAAACGGTGTGACGCTGATGCATGGCAGCCTGGCCGTCGCGGGCATCGAGTGGTCGGACCTGACCAAAATCTCGGTACGCGTCCTGGTCCTGTCCGTGATCGTGACGTTGCTGGGAATCGGCCTGCTGAGGCTACTCGCGGCCAAGTCTGTGGGCGTCATGCTGACCCTGGTCGTCGGGGTGTCGGTGCTCTGCTCGCTGCTCGGCGTGGGTGTCATCGCCTGGCTGATGATGGCCAGCAACGACGACCGTGACGTGATGATCGACCTGATGGCCATCGCCGGGCTGGCCGCCTTCGCTGTGGCCATGTGCGTGGGACGGCGGATCATCACCTCAAGCAAGGCGCTGTCGGCCGCGGTGGATCAGGTGGGGGAGAACGGGGCATACGTGCCTCCGCAGATGGTCCTCCCCGCCGAACTCGCCGAGCTGTCCGCAGGCCTGACCGCCGCGCACGAGCGGCTGGCCAGGGCAAGGACTCGCGAACGTGCCCTGGAGGCCAGCCGGCGTGAGCTGGTGGCCTGGGTCAGTCACGACCTGCGTACCCCGCTGGCTGGCCTGCGGGCGATGGCCGAGGCGCTGGAGGACGAGGTGGTGTCGGACCCGCGCGAGGTGGCCCAGTATCACGCTCAGATCCATCGCGAGGTCGACCGGCTGACGCTCATGATCGACGACCTGTTTGAGCTCTCCCGGATCCACGCCGGCACGCTGCGGCTGTCCAAGCACATGGTCGGCCTGGAGGACCTGGTCGCCGAGGTGGTGGCCAGCGCCGAACCGGTCGCCCGGGCCAAGGGTGTCCGGCTCACCGGGGCGGCGGTCCGCGGCATGCCGGTGTTCGTGGATCCCGCGGAGATGGGCCGCGCCCTGCGCAACCTGGTCACCAACGCCATCCGGCACACCCCCGACGGCGGCGGCGTCGACGTGCTGGCCGAGGTACAGAGCGGCATGGCCTGCGTCAGCGTGGCCGACGCTTGCGGCGGGATCCCACCCGCCGACCTGCCCCGGGTCTTCGACGTGGCCTTCCGCGGCGAGTCGGCCCGCACCCCGGGCCCGGCCGAAGGCGCCGGCCTGGGACTGTCCATCGCCCGTGGCATCGTGGATGCCCACTCCGGCCAGATTGCCGTGCGCAACGCCGGCCCGGCTGCCAGTTCATGATCCGCCTGCCGCTGGCCCGCCCAGGCGTGCCCGGCCTCAACCGGACCGTGCCGCGCCGCCACACCGGCCCGTTCCCGGCCAGCCCCAGCCCCAGCCCCAGCCACCAGCCACGCGCCGTCGCCCGCTAGGCCCCTGTCTCCCGCGGCATCCGGCCCATTCCGGCTGCCTGAGCGTGGAATGCAACGTCGTCTTTGTGCCTGCCCACCGGCCCGGAGCCCACGTCCGTGCAGCCCGTCCCGTACCTCCCCCTGATTTATTCCCGTCCCGGAGCAGAAACAGATTCTAGATTCTTGATCTGTTACCAGGCTGCGAGTTACCGTCGAGTTCGGCATAGTCGCCGCCGCCTCCGCAAGGGATGTGACCGCATGTCAGGAGCTACGCAGACAGCAGTCCCCAGCAGACCTACCTGGCTCTCCGGGATTAAGGGGCGCCAGCTCAATACATATCCTGAGACCTCAGCCCGGATGTTCTATCTGGCCATCACGGTGCTGGCCACGATCACGCTGTATTACGAGCTGTACGTCGGCGGTGCGGTGTCCACGCTGCTGCTGACGAACTTGCATATGACCTTTACCTTCTATGTGCTGACGCTGGCTTTCGGGAACCTGATCGGCGCGTTCGGGTCGCTGTTCGCCGGGCTCACGGACCGGCTGGGCCGGGCGAACCTGGTGGTGTTCGGCCTGCTGTTCACCGGGGTCTTCGTGGCCTTCATCCTGCCCGCCGCGACGAACAAGTGGGCCTTCACCATCGAGGGTTTTGTGGTCGGGATGGTCGAGGGCGTCTGCCTGGTCGCTACGCCGGCCCTGATCCGGGACTTCTCCCCGCAGGTCGGCCGGGCCACCGCCATGGGTTTCTGGACCTCCGGCCCGGTGGTGGGCAGCCTGATCGTGGCCGTGGTCGGCAGTGCCACCATCCCGGCCGTCGTGGCCAACCCGCGGTTCTGGACCCACGAGTACCGCATCTGCGGCATCGCCGGGCTGGTGGTGTTCGTGATCGCCTTCTTCGGGCTGCGTGAGCTGTCGCCGCGGCTGCGTGACCAGCTGATGGTGACCATACGGGACCGGGCCCTGGTCGAGGCCCGGGCCAAGGGCCTGTCCGAGACCGACATCGAGGCGGCGCTGGCGCACCCGTTCCGCCAGCTGCTCAAGCCCGACATCATCGTCTCCGCCTTCGCCGTGTCCGTCATGCTGCTGATCTACTACACGGCCGTCGGGTTCAGCGTGATCTACCTGTCCACCGTGTTCGGCTTCTCGCTGAAGAACGCCAACGGCCTGGGCAACTGGAACTGGGGCTTCAACGTCATCGCCGTGCTGCTGATCGGCGTGATCTCGGACCGGTTCCGGGTCCGCAAGCCGTTCATGGTGATCGGCGGCGTGCTGGCCGCGGTCATGGTGGTGGTGTACCTGCTGCAGGCCGGCCACCATCCCGGCTACTACACGGTGGCCCTCATGCTGGCCCTGCTCGCGTTCGGGCTGGGCATTGCCTATACGCCGTGGATGGCCAGCTTCACCGAGACGGTGGAGGCACGCAACCCGGCCCTGACCGCGACCGGGCTGGCCATCTGGGGCTGGATCCTGCGGGTCGTGGTCTTCGTCTCGTTCCTGCTGCTGCCGCTGGTGATCAACTCGGTCACCCCGCTGGTGAGCTACGGCGCGAACGTGGCGGCGTACGCCACCCAGTACTCCAGCCAGCTGGCCTTCGCGCAGACCCACCCGCAGATCGTGGCGAACGCGCAGAAGTACAAGGTCCAGCTGGCCGATGCGGCCAAGTTCGCCCCCGAGCTGGCCGTCATCCAGGCTCACCCGGCGCTGTTCACGCAGCTAGCCACGTACACCAACCCGGCCAAGATCCCGCCGAAGCTGCAGGCGGAGGCGGTCGCGGCCGCGGGCGGCGGCGCCCAGGGCGTGGCCGTCCTGACCAGCATCGCCACCAACAAGGCCGCGATCAACTCGGTCATCGCGGTCGGCCCGCAGCTGCAGCAGATCGCGCCGTACGCGGCCCAGCTGACCGCGCTGTCCAAGGTGCCGCCGCCGGTCTTCGCCTACCTCAACGCGCACGGGGCGGCCGTGACCAAGGCCGCGGCCGAGACCGACTCGCAGTGGAGAACCTGGTACTGGATCTGTTTCGGCGGCATCGTCTTCTTCCTGGCCTCCGTGCCGCTGCTGCGCGGCCGCTGGCGGACACGCGATGCCCGCGCGGACGAGGCCGAACACGAGGCCCGCGTCCAGGAAGAACTAGCCAAACTCAACACCTGATCCACCCGCCGCGCGACATGATCGTGGATCACCGCATCCCGGCGAGGGGTGCGGTGATCCACGGGCTTGGCAGCTAAGCCCAATTACATACGGCCGGGCGCACCGGCGAGCGCGGGCTCGCGCAGCGGGGCCCCGGCGAACTCGGTCATGCCGTCGGTGAAGCCCGTCTGGGCCCGGAATCCGAGATGCTCCGCGGCCGCAGCCGCGGAGGCCACGACATGCCGGACATCGCCGAGCCGGTACTCCCCGGTGACCACGGGTTCGGCGCCACCGAACGCCGTGGCCAGCGCGGTAGCCATCTCGCCCACGGTGTGCGGCTCGCCGCTGGCCACGTTGTAGCACCGCAGACCGCCCGCCTCCGCCCCCGCGCCGCCTCCGGCCCCGCCCCCGGCAGTGGCCCGGTCGACCGCCTCGAGGGCCAGCAGGTTGGCCCGGGCCACGTCGCGGACGTGCACGAAGTCGCGGCGCTGGCCGCCGTCCTCGAACACCCGCGGCGGGCGCCCGTTCTCCAGACAGGACCGGAAGATCGCGGCTACACCGGAGTACGGGGTGTCCCGCGGCATCCGCGGGCCGTACACGTTGTGGTAGCGCAGCCCGGTCGCGGCCCCGCCGGTCAGCCGGGCCCAGCTCGCCGCCAGATGCTCCTGGCCTACCTTGCTGGCCGCGTAGGCGTTGCGCGGGTCCAGCGGCGCGTCCTCACTCACCGTCGAGGTGCTGAGCGGCTGTCCGCACTCCGGGCAGCGCGGCTCGAACCGTCCCGCGGCCAGGTCGTCGCGATGCCGCGGGCAGGGTCGCACCCGGCCGTGCCCGGCGCAGTCGTAGGCTCCCTCGCCGTATACCACCATCGATGAGGCAAAGACCAGCCGCCCGATGCCGCAACGACCCATGGCCTCGAGCAGCACGGCGGTGCCGGTCACGTTGACGTCGGTGTAGGCGGGCAGGTCGGACAGGTCCACACCCAGGCCGACCATGGCGGCCTGGTGGCAGACCGCATCCACGCCGGCCAGGGCCGCCGCTACCGTGGCGGGGTCGCGCACGTCGCCGACGATCAGGTCGCCGGGGACGTGCTCCGGCCGGCCGTTGTGCACGGCCGGGGTGAGAGAGTCCAGGCCGCGCACCTCGTGGCCCGCCGCCTGCATGACCTCGGCGATGTGGGAACCGATGAAGCCGGCCGCGCCGGTTACTAGCACACGCATGGCTGCAGCCAATCACGCCGCCGGGCCCTGAATGTGCCGTAATGCCCACCCGGCGCGGAGCGTCACAGCTTCGTAAGGGCCGAACGGCCACTTTACGGACTTAAGCCGCTGGCTCCGCGCGTACTGTCGTGCGCCATGGATATCGATGTCATCCTGCCGTGTCTCAACGAGGCAGGCGCGCTGCCCTGGGTGCTGTCCCGGATGCCGGCCGGTTTCCGGCCCATCGTCGCGGACAACGGCTCCACCGATGACTCGGCCGCCATCGCGGCCTCCTACGGCGCCCGGGTCGTGCCGGTCCCGCAGCGCGGCTTCGGGGCGGCCTGCCACGCCGGTCTGCTCGCGTCCACCAGCGATGTGGTCTGCGTCATGGACGCCGACGCCTCCTGTGACCCGGGTGACCTGCCCGCGGTGGCGGACCCGGTGCTGGCCGGCCACGCCGACCTGATGCTGGGCCGCCGGCTGGCGCGCGGCCAGGGTTCCTGGCCGGTACACGCGCGGATCGGCAACCAGCTCCTGGCCGCCGAGCTCCGACGCCGGATCGGCGTCCCGCTGCGGGACCTCGGCCCGGTGCGAGCCGCCCGGCGCGAGGCGTTGCTGTCCCTGGGCCTGACCGACCGGCGGTTCGGCTACCCGCTGGAGATGGTCGTGCGCGCGGCGGAGGCGGGCTGGCAGATCACCGAGACCGGCGTGCCGTACTACCCGCGGACCGGCAAGTCCAAGGTCACCGGCACGCTCGGCGGCACGATCCGGACCGTGCGGGACATGCGCCGGGTGCTGGCCTCGATCGCCCCCGCCGCGACCCCGGCCCCACCCAGTACCCACGCCCTGCCCGCGACTCCGGTACCCGCCTCGTCCTGGCAGGCGTCGTCATGACCGTCACCGCCGACATTTACACCGGCCGCCACCGGCGGGCCGGCGACGTGGCCGGCACCTGGACCCGTCCGCGCCTGGCCGGCGTCCTGGCCGTGCAGGTCGTGGTGATCGCGAAGCAGCCGGTGCCCGGCCGGGTCAAGACCCGCCTCACCCCGCCATTCACCCCGGCTCAGGCGGCCGCGCTGGCCGAGGCGTCCCTGACCGACACCCTGGCCGCGGTGGCCGGCGCGAGCGTGGTCCGCCGGGTCCTGGCCCTGCAGGGCCGGCCTGGTCCCTGGCTGCCGCCTGGCTTCGACGTGATCAGCCAGCGCGGCCGTGGCCTGGACGAGCGCATTTCCTGGGCCCTGACCGACGCCCGGGTGACCCTGCCCGTGCCGGTGGTGCTGATCGGCATGGACACCCCGCAGGTCACGCCAGGCCTGCTGGCTGCGGCCGCCGAACCGCTGGTCGACCGGAGCGCGGACGCCACGTTCGGGATGGCCGAGGACGGCGGCTTTTGGCTGCTCGGCCTGCGGGAGGTCGATCCGGACCTGATCCTGGGGGTGCCGATGTCCCGGCCCGACACCGGGGCGCGCCAGCTGGCCCGGCTGGAACAGGCGGGCCTGCGGATCCGGATGCTCCCTCAGCTGACCGACGTGGACACGGTCCGCGAAGCCGAGCGCGTCGCCGCGCTAGCCCCCTACTCGGCCTTCGCCGCCTGCATGGCCAGGCTGCGCGGCCCGGCCCCTCAGGCCGTGCCGGCTTAGGCCGCCCACCCCACGATGCCTGCCATCCACGCTGCCTGCCACCCCACGCCGCCGGACCCACCATGAGAACGCCGGCCATTTCTGGCGGTTAGTGCCGTACTCGTTGCTGTGAGTGGTTAAATGGACCCGGTTGCGCGAAGTTCGTGTACGTGTCACAGCGCCTGCGAAGTTCCGACCGCGCGTGTCCGCGGCAGCTGGCAACCCGGGACGCCACGTCCGTGGTTCCCGAAATCGTCTCAGTAGGAGAAGTACATGCCTCAGGGCACTGTGAAGTGGTTTAACTCGGACAAGGGTTATGGCTTCATCGCCCCAGACGACGGCACCGCCGACGTCTTCGTCCACCACTCCACCATTAAGATCGACGGTTTCCGCACCCTGCAGGAGAACCAGCGCGTGGAGTACACCGCTGGCCGCGGCCCGAAGGGCCCGCAGGCGGAGGAAGTCCACCCGCTGTAGCGCGCAACGCAACCAGCAGCTAAAACCTGAGGGGCGGCCCGCCACGGGACCGCCCCCTCAGTCATGCCTGCACCGTCATGCCTGCACCGTCATGCCTGCACCGGGAGATGCCGGGGATCACGCCCCGACCGGCCCGGTCACCGTGACCAGGCTGCCGTAGGTGAGGTACGGATAGGCCTGCTTGGCCTCGTCCATCGGGATCTCGACGCAGCCCAGGCTCTGGTTGAATCCGTAGCTCCCTCGTTCGAACTCGTGCACCGCGTCACCGCCGTTGAAGTACGACGCGTACCAGACCGGGTCGTCGTACGGCGTGCCATCCGGGTTGTTGCCCTTCATGTAGCTGAACACGTACTTCAGGTACACCGGGTAGGTGCCGTCCACGGTGGGGGCGTCCGAGATGCCGGTGTTGGCCGCGGTCTCGAGCACCAGTTTGCCGTCATGCCAGATCCGCAGCCTCTCGGGGATGACCTGGCTGGCCAGCGCGTAGGTGTAACCGTTGGGGTTGGTGCTGTCCTTGGCTGCCGCGGTAAACAGGTGCGACCATACGGTCGATCCAGCGAAGCCGTCCATGGTCAGTCCGCTCACCGACTCGAAGGCCCGGATGGCGCCGGTGTCCAAGATGTTGGGGTCGCCGGTCTTCCACTGGTCGGTCAGCTCCCACGGGTAGCCGCTCTCCCAGCTGAACGAGCCGGCGGGCGCGCTGTAGGCGGCGGCGAGCTGGGCCTTGGCGTCGGTCGCGCTGATATCAGTGCCCGAGGTGGACTTCCAGGTCAGCGGCAGGTAACCGAGCTGGCTCAGCAGTTGCTGCAGCCGCAGCGTGCTGAAGGTCGCGGTGCTGAAGCTCTGGCTCGAATTCGCGCTCAGTGTCCCGCCGTTGCCCGCCTTCTGCCCGGCGGCCGACACCACGCCGCGCAGGCCACCAGGGACGTTGACGGTCACCTTGGTGTCCTGCGAGAAACCGACGGCCGGGGTGAAGACCGCGGTGTCACCCGCGACCGACCAGCTGCCCGCGATGTCCGGCGACAGTGTCGGCAGCGGGGAGCTGGCCGCCAGTGGCGCCGAGAACTGAACCGTGATCGGGCTGGTCCCGTTGACCCCCTTCGACCCCGCGGCGGGCGTGACCGAGACCAGCTGCAGGCCGGCCGCGGGCTGGCCCACCCGGCCTGCGAGCGAGTCATGCGCCGGTGAATCGGACGAGACCAGCGAGGCGTGGCTGCCGGGTGACGCGAACGCGACGATGGCAATCCCGGCGGCCAGCACCAGGGCCGCGCTGCTAGCGGTCAGCGCAAGCCCGCGCTTCTTCAATGATTTAGTGGCAACAGGCGTTTCGGCTGCGGAGATTCCGCCGGACTCAGGCAAACCCTGCCGTCTGCGGAACCATCCGGGTCGTGACACAGTCTCATCACCTCAACGAGATTTCACAATTGGACAAAGGGCAACAACGAGCGCGCAATGCAAGCTGGTCAGTAACTGCTCCTACTGACAGACGCGCGGACCCAGGAATTGGTTGCCGCCGCCTTGCGGTCCCACCGTGACCGCATAGCAATCTGTAGTCGGTTGAGTACAGACCATCGAGCTGGCCAGCACGGATGAAGTCTACTGAGTCACCTGCCGCCCGCAAGCCAGTGCGCCCGGCGCCGCGCCGGCTCGCCACCGAATAGAGACCTTGCACATCTGTAGTCATTTCCCACAAAGGCGCGAGGCCATACCCGGCTAGCGCCTTGTCTGCGATAAGAAAGCGCTCAGGCGGAGATATTGGACGTCCCGGCGTCGTAGTTCCCGTACGCGGAAGTCTCCAGCGGCGCCGAGCCGGTGTCGGCCGGCAGCAAGCCCGGCGACACGAATGTGCTGCCGCCCGGGCCGGCCTGGACGGCGTCGCCCGTGGCGCTGCCCTTGAGATAGGCCGACCAGCTCAGGAACCACTCGGTCCAGCCGTCGTCCCACCTGCCCGCGGCGGTGCTGTTGGTCACGGTGATGGGGTCGCCGGGGATCGACATGTTGTAGTACGTCTGGGCGTCCTCGGGCGGCAGGTTCACGCAGCCGTGACTGACGTTGGATGTGCCCTGGTCCACCACCGACCACGGGGCCGAGTGGTAGTAGTCCCCGCTGAAGGTGAACCGGACCGCGTAGTTGACCAGCTCGTTGTAGTAGTCGGGGCTGCCCGGGGCGCCGCCGCCGATCATCCGCACCGGGTTGGCCTTCTCCACGCTGACGTAGGTGCCATCCGGGGTGGGCAGGCTGGCCCGGCCGGTGCTGATCGGCCAGTTGTACTCGAGCCTGCCGTTCAGGTAGATCTGCGTCTTGTGCGTGGTCGTGCTGGCCACGGCGACCAGAGAGCGGCCGATGCTGAACGTCTGGGACAGGTTCTTGGTGCCGTACACGCCCTTGGCGCCCTGTACCCCGTTGAGGTCGCCGGTGAAGGTGACCGTGGTGTAGGCGGGCCAGTAGTCCCGCGGCCGGAAGTACAGACGCTCGTCGCCGTCCCAGTACCAGGCGCCGACCACCGGCTTGGACGTGGTCAGGTGCATCGACCGCTCCACCGCGGCCTTGTCGGTGATCGGCTGGCTGAACGTCAGCATGATCGGCATGCCGACCCCGTAGGTCTGGTCGTAACCCTCGTAGATCTGGGTGGAGAACGTCTGCGCCGGGGTCAGGGTCTTGAAGGTGCTGGTCGAGCTCAGCTTGTTGCCCTTGGCGTCGACGCCGGTTGCGGTCACCGTGTAGGTCTGGGACACGTCCAGATTCTGGTTGCTGTGCCAGGTGGTGCCGCCGCCACTGATCGTGCCGGACACCTTGTCGCCCGCGGTTTGCACCGTGACCCCGGTCACCTTGCCCTTGGGCACGCTCACCGAGATCCCGTCGGTCGGGCTGATGTCGTGGCTGCCGTTGGCCGGGCTGACCTTGATCTCGGCCGCCAGCATGGCCGCCCGGGCCCGCGCGGCCGCTGAGGCCTTGGCCTGGGCCTGGGCCGAGGCCTGCGCGGCCGCCTGGCTAGAGGTGCCCGAAGCCGAATGGCCGCCGCCACCGCAGCCCGCTGCCAGCATGCCGATGGCCGCCGCAGCCGCGATCATCGCGTAGCACCGGCCACCCCTGGCCACGCTGCGGTCTGTGCCACGCACGGTGACCCTCCTTCAGTCGCGAGACCGGTTCTGTCACGGCCAGCGACGATATTACGTACCGCTTACCACTTTCAGGCTATCTTCGCCCGCTCCCGCCGGGGACGCGAACGCAGCAGGGCCCAGCCCAGGAATCCCACGGTCAGCAGCACCATCACATACTCCGGCCAGGCTCCGACCCGGTCGGCCAGCGTGCGGTAGCTGACCAGCGGCACCCTGGCGTCCAGCTCGGCTTGCCGCCACACTCCGCTGTGCGCGATCAGCGCGCCGTCCGGCCCGATGATCGAGCTCTCCCCGGTGGTCGAGGCGTACACCAGCGCGCGATCGCTCTCGATGGCCCGGATCCGGGCCATCGCGGTCTGCTGCTCGGTCTCGCCGAGCTGGCCGTCGATCTCGAAGTCCGCGTCATTGGACTGCACAGAGAGCAGGTTTGCCCCGGCCGTGACCTCGGACCTGACCAGGGCGTCGAAGGCCACCTCGTAGCAGATCACGTCGCCCAGCCGGATCTGGCCGACGTTGAAGACCACGGCCTTGTGCCCGGGCACGAAGTCCACCGGCTGCAGCGACGGCAGCGAGCTGAAGCTCGAGATCAGACCCCGGAACGGGATGTACTCCCCGAACGGCACCAGCTGGCGCTTGGCGTACAGCTGACCTGGCCCCTTACCGGGCGTCCACAGCTGGCCCACGTTGAGCTGCGGGTCGTTGAGCACCTCACCGATCAGGACGGGCCGGCCGATAGCCGAGACCGCCGATGCTAGGTCGGCGTAGATGGGCGGGTAGTCGTACGGGTCCAGGTCGGTCGAGTTCTCCGGCCAGATGACCAGGTCGGGTACGGGCCGCTGCCCCGCCTTGACCTGGCGGGCCAGTTCTTGCGTGGCCGCCACGTGGTTCTGCGTGACCTGGGTGTCGTTCAGCTGCGCGGACAGGTTCGCGCCGCGCGGCACATTGCCCTGAATCGCGGCGACCGTGGCCGTCGGTGCGCCGCCCACCGGATCGACCGGCAGTAGCCCCCCCGCCAGCACCAGCCCGGCCGTCACGACCGCGGCCACGGCCGGGCGCCACCACGTACGCCAGCCCAGCCACCGCGATCCAGGCGAGCGGGCGGCCAGCCCGGCCAGCACCGCCCGGGCCGCCATGGCCCCGGTCAGCGCGATCAGGAAGGTCAGGAACGGCACGCCGCCGACCGCCACCCAGCGCACATCCGGGGCCACCGATTGGCTCATGGCCAGCCGCCCCACGGGAAGGCATAGGGCCACCGGTCCCGGATCGCCTCGACCGTCACCCACCAGCAGGCCACCGCGAGCGGCCAGCATGGCAGCCGCAGCAGTAGCCGCTGGCCGATGGCCAGCACGGCGAAGATCAGCGACTCGGCCGCCAGCAGCGCGAACCAGGCGTACCAGGCCTCGTTGATCAGCCAGGTCAGCAACGGCACGAACGTGCCCAGGCCGCAGAGGAGCCCGCAGCAGAACGAGGCCCGCAGGCTCCGCCCGGCCAGCGCCACGGCCAGCAGCGCGGGCGCGGCCACGGCCAGCGGCCAGGCGTCCACCGGCGGGAACGCGGCGTACAGGGCGACGCCGCCCGCGAGCGAACTCAGCAGGGCCCAGCGCGTGCGGATCCCGCCGAACTCCACGTCCCGGGCCGTCCCCGCTCCGACGGCCGGGGCTCCCGGGGCCGGGACTTCCTGGGCAGATACCACCCTGGCAGCCTAAGAGCCGCGCTGACCGGCGGCAACCGCGCACGTCAGCCGGCCGACATGCGCCGCAGATGGGTCGCGCCCGGACAACCGATGTTGTTTTGAGTGAACAAGACATTGCGCTGGGCTATAGTACGGATCGCGAACGCCTCAGTGGGGGGGCGCGGACATGCCATTGCGAACCGTTTATTGAGCGTGCACACGAATGGGCTGAGCCATGATCAAGATTCGTTATCGCGGTGCCAACGAGCTTTCTCCCGGGTTACACGCTGCGGCCGAGCGTCGGGGCCGCACAACCACGGTTTACCTGCTCTCCGGGCTGACCCCAGCCGAGCGCCGGTCGGCGCTGCGCAGGCTCCGGCTTTCGGCCCGGATGGGCTACTGCCCGAAGCTGCCGGCCGCCCAGCTGGCGCTGGCGCTGCTGGCGGACCGGGTCCGGACCGGCTTCGGCCAGGCCGGCGCGGTCTTCCGCGTGCATCCCGCGGGCAGCACCCTGCCCGTCATGTTGCTGTCGGGCGGCGCCATCGCCTTCCTGCTGCTCTCCACCGTCTCCATCCATGTCTTGCGCGAACCCAGGGGGGCCGGCCCGCAGCCCGATCCTGGCGTGGCCCCGGTCGCGTCGGCTGGCGCGGTCCCCATTTCCGGGTCGGTACGGCAGGGCGGCACCGCGAACGAGGCGAGCGGGGCCGGCGGTTCCTCGCTGGTCACGACGCCCGCCCTGGATAGCGCGGCGGTAGGCTCCGGGGCTGCCCTGGGCGTCAGCAGCCCGGCCACCCTGGCCGCCGCGGGCAGCACCGGCACTCCCGTGGGCGGCGCCACCAGTGCGGGCGTCATCAGCACGGGCAGCGCCAACCGCAGCGACGTCACCACCAGCACCGGAACCTCCGGCACCGGCACCTCTGGCACCTCCGGCAGTAGCACCGGCAGCGGCACTGGTACCGGCACGACCGGCAGCTCCGGCAGTTCCGGGGTCGGCGTCAACGTCGGCGCCAGCGCCGGCAGCACCTCGGTGTCCGTGGGCGTAGGCGTCGGCGAGACCGGCGGCAACACCGGCAGCGGGACCACCGGCAGCGGGACCACCGGCAGCACCGGCGGCAGCACTGGCGGCGTGAACGCCAATGTCGGCTCAGCCGTGAACACCAGCGTGAACGCCAATGTCGGCTCCAGCGTGAACGCCAACGTCGGCTCCAGCGTGAACACCAACGTGAAGGCCAACGTCGGCTCGGCCGTCAACGCCAACGTGAACGCCAACGTGGGCTCGGCCGTGGGCGCCAGCGTCAGCGCCAACTCGGGTTCAGGTGTGAACGCCAGCGTCAACGTCGGCTCGGGCAGCTCCTCGTCGTCGTCCTCCTCCGCACCAGCGCCGCTGGTCAGCGCGTCGGCCGGCGGCAGCGGCGCGTGCGTGGGCGTGGCCAAGCTCGGCGTCTGCGCGAGCCTGTGACCGCCGTAACAGCTGTAAATATCCCGAACGGGCTGCCTTAACGCCATCGGCATGACCTGCTTGTTTGGGCTACAAATAGTTCATGACCGTAACAGCAGCCGCGCCGGGCGCGGGCAGCCCGGCGCTGCAGCTGTCCACCGCGCGCGGCCGCTGGGTAGTGGCGGCGACGGTGCTCGGCTCGGGCATGGCCGCGCTGGACGCGACCGTGGTAGGCATCGCGCTGCCGGCCATCGGGCGCGATTTCCACGCCAGCGTGTCCAGCGTGCAGTGGGTCGTGGATGCCTACACGCTGACCCTGGCCGGGCTGCTGCTGCTCGGCGGGACGCTCGGTGACAGTTACGGGCGGCGCAAGCTGTTCGTGATCGGCACGGTGTGGTTCGCGCTCGCCTCGCTGCTGTGCGGCCTGGCGCTGAACGCCCCGATGCTGATCGCGGCGCGCGCCCTGCAGGGGGTCGGCGGGGCGCTGCTGACCCCCGGCAGCCTAGCCATCTTGCAGGCGTCATTCGCCGAAAAGGACCGCGCGGCCGCCATCGGGGCGTGGTCGGGACTCGGCGGGGTGGCCACCGCGATCGGCCCGTTCCTGGGCGGCTGGCTGATCGACGCGGTGTCGTGGCGGCTGGTGTTCTTCATCAACCTGCCGCTGGCGGCTCTGGTGGTGGTGATCGCGGCCCGGCACGTGCCGGAGACCAGGGCGCCGGGACCGGTGCCGAAGCTGGACATCAGGGGTGCGCTGTGCATCAGCGGTGCGCTGGCTGGGATCACCTATGGTTTGATCGCCGCGTCGTCCTACGGCTGGGGGGCGGTCCAGGTGGTCGGGCCGCTGGTAGCCGGAGCTGTGCTGTTCGGCCTGTTCATCCTGGTCGAGGCGCGGGAGAAACAGCCCATGCTGCCGCTGGCGGTGTTCGCGTCCCGGCAGTTTTCCGCGGCCAACGCGGTGACGTTCGTGGTCTACGCGGCCCTCGGCGGGCTGCTGTTCCTGGTCCCGACCGTGCTCCAGGTGGCGCACGGCTACAGCCCGGTCGAGGCGGGCACCTCGCTGCTGCCGGTCACCGTCATCATGCTGGCGCTGTCCTCCCGCTCCGGCGCGCTGGCCGCCCGGATAGGCCCGCGGCTGCAGATGACCGTGGGCCCGCTGGTCATCGCGCTCTCCCTGCTGCTGTTCACCCGGCTCGGCTCGTCTGGGGACTACCTGACCGCGGTGCTGCCCGCCGTGGTGGTGTTTGGCCTCGGCGTGGCCATCAACGTGGCCCCGCTGACGGCGACCGCCCTGGCGGCGGCCCCGGCCGACCACGCCGGTGTCGCCTCGGCGGTCAACAACGACGTGGCCCGGGCGGCCGGCCTGATCGCGGTGGCGGTGCTGCCCGCACTGGCCGGCATCACCGGAGACAGCTACCTGCATCCGGCCGCGCTCGCGCACGGCTTCCAGAAGGCGGCCATCATGGCCGCGGTGTTCTGCGCGGCCGGCGGCGTGCTCGCCGGGCTCACCATCCGCAACCCACCCCGGGCCACCTGCGCCCGGGTCACCCCGCGGGGCTCACACTGCGGTCTTCGAGGCCCCGCCACTGCGTAATCTGGAACCAGCCGCCGAGACCCCCTCCAACACTGGGAATACGCAATGAGTTTTGACGATGCCCTCAAGGCCGTCGAGGAAGCCGCCCGGGCGGCCCGCTGCACCGTCGCCGACCTGGCCAGCGTGCCGGACCAGCTCCTGGACGACGCGCTGCGTGCGATCGCGGACCGGCTGGTGGCGCAGGCAGGGCCGGTGCTGAAGGCCAATCAGGCGGACGTGGCCGCGGCCCAGCGCGACGGCATCACCGGGGCCCTGCTGGACCGGCTGCGCCTGGACCAGGCCCGGCTGGAGGCCATCGCTGGCCAGCTGCGCGAGCTGGCCGTCGTCCCCGCCGAGCCCGCCTCGCGCCCGGTCCGGGAGCTGCCCGGCGGGCTGGTGCTGGCCGAGCGGCGCCGTCCGGTCGGCGTGATCGGGGCCAACTTCGAGGCCCGGCCGAACGTGGTGGTGGACATCGCCTCGCAGTTCGTCAAGTCCCGCAACGCGGGCGTGCTGCGCACCGGCTCGGCCGCGATCCGGTCCGCGACGACCCTGGCCGATGAGGTCATCGCGCCGGCCCTGGCGGACACCGGGCTCGACCCGGCCATGATCCAGCTGATCCGCGTGCCCGGCCAGGAGTCGGCCCGCGCGCTGGTGTCCCAGCCCGGCCTGATCCCGCTGGTGATCCTGCGCGGCAGCGGCGACAGCACCCGGTCGCTGGCCGCCGAGGCGGCCCGGCACGGCGTGCGCACCATGGCCCACGCGGACGGCGGCGCGGTCATGTACCTGGACCCCGCGGCCGACCCTGACCTGGCCGCACAGCTGATCGAGGCCAGCCTGGACCGGCTCGGCGTCTGCAACCGGCTCAACCTGCTGCTGATCCACCCCGGCGTGTGGGACCAGATGCTGCCGCTGGTCCGGGGGATCCTGGACCAGCTCGGTATCGCCGCGTCGCTGCCGCCGCACGCCCACCCGCTCGGCCACGAGTGGGCCCTGGACTCCGGCCACGAGGCGACCGTCACCGTCGCCCCGGCCGCTGGCCCCCGCGCGGCCGCGGTGCTGGCCAACGAGGAGACCTCCGGCCTGGCCGCGGCCATCGTCACCCAAGACGAGGTTGCCGCCGCGGAGTTTCTCGGCGCCTACGGGGGCTCCGGCGCGTTCTGGAACTCCACCACCCGGCTGCTGGACGGGTTCAAGCTGTTCTCGGTCCCCGAGACCGGGATCAACATCGACGCCGTCCCCGGCCCCCGTGGCCCGGTCACCTTCCGCGACCTCTACCTCCGCCAGTTCGTCGTCACCCCGGCCTAACCTCACCCCACCCAGCCCCCGCACCCCGCCCGCCCCGCACCCCGCGCCGCGCGCCCCGCGCCCCCGCACCCCGGCAACGCGGTGAATGCCGCCGTCATAGCGCCAGAACGCTCTGAGAGCGGCATCCAGGGCGTTCCTTCCCCTACGCGATGCCACGGACGCCGACAGCTGATGCGGGCGATGACAGTGGTGGCAGCGATACAGGCGCCTCGTCGGCGAACCGGATTCTCCTCGAACCCGTAATCGATTTCACCGTGATCACGAAGGCTTATGGTCGCTATGCCAGCACGAACCATTCGTGATCATGGAAAACTAGCCCGCCACCGCCGCGAAACGCTCGTTCACCATGTCCAGGTGCCGCTGGGTGTAGCTCCGGAGCGCATCCAGCTGCCGCTGACTGAGCCTGTCGCAGACCCAATCCCAGTGCAGCGCCACCCAATCACCCGGCGCCACCCCGCCATCCGAAACCACCCCATCACCCGGCGCAGCCCCGTCACCAGGCGCCACCCCACCATCTGGCCCACCCCATCATCCCGTGCGAGCACCACGCCGTCCTGGGCCAGGCGAGCCGTCTCCTGGGCGGGCTCGCCCAGGCTCAGCCGCCGTCCGTCCCAGGCGAGCGGCTGGTACTCCACGGATGCCTGCTCGCCGTCGGTCTCCACGACCCGCCCCCAGCGGATCATGCACCTGTCGAGGACCATGAGCGCGTACCTGGCCTTGCGCTCGTCGCCCAGCAGGCTCACCCACGGGTACACACCGAACACATGGAAGCTGTGATGCGGCAGCCCGTTAGCCAGCGCACCCTCGGCCAGGAACGCGAACTTGCCGCCTGCCTGAGCACGGAACCGGGCCGCCATCTCCTCGCCGATCCCGGTCGCCGGCATGGCCTCGAGCAGGTCATTGCCGACCCAGTAGGCCTCCACCACCCGCTGGTCCAGCGGGTCGTCGATCTTGCAGCCCGCGGAGATCGCCTCCAGGTAGGGCCAGGCCCCGGAGAAGGCCTGAGCCAGCCGGGCCACGCCGGGGTCCGCCACGCCGGTCACGGCGTACTTGCGGAGCGCGGCTACGTCTTCTGGGCCGCAGTAGCCCAGGGCGTTCGGCGGGTAGGCGTAACGGACGAACATCAGCGGCCCGTCAGGCCCACTCCCCATCAGCGCCAGCTCTCGGGGATCATGAATGGCTCGGTCCCCGCCCGTTCGGCCCCCATGGCCTGTTCCGCCGCCCGGGCCGCGGCTTCTATGGCGGCCTCCATCGCGTCGGCTTCCCGGTCTTGGGCCGTGCGCTCCGCGCCCAGCGCCGCCAGCGCGTCGGCCGCTTCCTGCTCGGTCATGGTCTGCAGGGCGAAGCCCATGTGTACCAGGATCCAGTCGCCGGGCGCGGGCCGCTCGTCGAGCAGGCCGACGTTGATCGCGCGCGCGACGCCGCCCACCTCGGCCACGGCCAGGTCCTGGTGACCGGTCTCGCCGGCCACGATCTGCGCCGGTATGCCTAGGCACATGCGCTGCCCCCTTCCCTCAGCTGGCCCTCAGCTGGCCCCGGTCGGGGCCGGCTCGTAAGTGACCGATTCCAGCGTCATCTCATCGCCACCGGTGATCTCGACGTCGTCGGCGCCGCAGCTCGGGCAGACGGCCAGCACGTCGCTCGTCTCGGTGTCCTGCCCGCAGCTCCGGCAGGCCAGCCGGGCCGGGACCGTGACCAGGTCGACGGTGGCGTCGGCCGCTTCGGTGCCAGACGCCACGAACGTGAAGGCCTGGGACATCGACTCGGCGTCGACCGCGTGCCTGACCCCGAACCTGACCTTGATCGCGGCGACCTTACGGCCGTCGGCGCGCTGGCGCACAGTGTCCAGCACGCCTTCGGCCAAACCGTACTCGTGCATTGCCCTCCTGAATTCTGGACCGCGTCCTCCGGGCGCGGCCTACATCTCCCTGATCTTGAGGTACCGCTTGATGTCCGGCAGCGAGTCCACCACCAGTACGACCACCGCTACCACGATCACGATCTTGATCAGCGTTGCCAGCACCCCGAGCACCTCCTTCCGGGACTCACGTCGTTGACTGGGTTGCCTGGGTGCGGCCGGCCTTGGCCAGGATTTCCCGCACCGCCTGCACGGCGTGCGGCAAGGCCTGCTCGACCGGCTCGGACAGGCCCATGCCGGGGCTGACGTCGGCCGGCTCGCAGGCCACCACCAGGCTGCGTCCGGGGTGACCGCCGAGGGTGGCCAGCAGCGCGAAGATGTCGTCCGGGGCCAGGCTGTGCGCGTCGATGATGCTCCGGGCGGGGTCGGGCTCGGGCAGCTCCACCTCGAGCACGCTGACCGTGCCCGGCGCCTCGCCCCGCGGCGCCGCGTCGATCAGCACGAACAGGTCGCACCCGTTGAGCAGCTCGTAGACCAGGTGCACGCCCCGGATGCCGAAGTCGCGCAGTTCCACCCCCGCGGGCACCGGCTGCTCGGCCAGCAACCGGACCACCTCCACGCCAAAGGCGTCGTCGCTCTGGAACACGTTGCCCACGCCGGCCACCAGGGTCCGGCCCGTCACGGCTGCTATTCGGTCACGGCTGATTCGGTCACTGCTGATTCCGTCATGAGGGGGCCTCGCACGGCTCGACCTCGTCGGTGGAGAAGTACAGGAAACGGCCGTGGGCGATCTTGATGTCCTCGTCTGGTTCGTCGGCCAGTGATACGGCCAGGTAGGGCTTGTCGTCCACGTCAAGCAGCACGGCCTGGACCTCGGCGACCCGGCCGATCAGGAACATGTCCTGGGCGTCGGCCCGGCGCGCGCCCGGCTGCAGCCGCACCCGGCTGCCCCGCGCCACCCGCTGCCCGGCGATGATCACCGAGTCGGTATCCGGCGACACCGACGCGTCCGCCCCCGGATCCCACCAGGGCACATCGGGGTTGAGCAGTGGCTCGGAGTCCAGCTCGCCCAGCCCGCCGGTCAGGTCGGTCCCGCCCCTCCCGGCCTGATCGTGCCGTGCAACCGGGCCATCGCCTGCGGGTCCATCGACTCGACCCGGTCGATCAGGGCCGCCGCCCGCGGGTCGGTAGCCCGGGCCTCCGCCTTCTCCTCTTCGGTCAGCGCCAGCGTGCGCAGCGTGAGGATCTCGTCGATCTCGGTGCCGTCGTAGAGCTCACCCGCGCTCTCCGGCGCCAGCTCGGGATGGTCGTACAGGATGATCGGCGAGCACAACATGACGTCCCGGCCACCGTCCGGGTCGGCCAGCACCGGCCAGCCGACGGCGTTCTCGCACTCGGCGACGGCCGGCCGGGCCCACTCGGGCGGGTCGGTCATGGAGATGAACTCCCCGCCCGTGATGGACACGATGGCATGCGCCGCGACCAGCGCCGACGGCAGCGCGTCCTCCCGCCGGGCATCCTCCCGCCGGACATCCTCCCGCCGGGCCGGGGCCGGGCCATCAGCCCGGTTCTCCACCCGGATCCGCAGCCGCAGTGCCCGCCACGGCCCGGGCACCGCCGTGGCCTGAACGGTAACCGCACCGGCCAGCGGCGCCCGCCGCCGTACCGCCCCACTCCTCATCGCGGTCCTCCCCGCCGGGCACGGTGAACTCCTCGGTGTGCCCGCCGCCCAGCAGTGCGGCCGGGGCGATGGTGAACTCCACCTCGCACTCCACCGCCTCATCCCAGGCCTCACCCGGCCCCGCCGTCCGCCGCTGCACCTGCAGGAAGCGCACCAGCACGGTCAGCTGGGGGGACCCGGCGTGCTCCAGCACGCACTCGTACTGACTGAAGCTGGTCTCCGAGGGATCGGCCGCGGCATACGCCGGCGCCATGATCACGCCGAACTGCCACCGGCTCTGGTTCTTCTGTGACGAGGCGCGGTACGGGTAGAGGATGTAGCCCTCATACAGCACCGCGTCGGCGATGCTCCGCACGGCGTCCCGCGTCACGGTCGCCTCGCATCCGGGTCCACCGCCGGCTCCCCGGTGGCCGACAGCAGGGCCTGCACGGTCGCGTCCCAGGTGGGCAGCGCGTGGGTGGCCTTGTAGGCGGCCAGCGCGTCCACGGTCTCCCGGCCCAGGCCCAGCCACGCCCGGCCGGGGAAGTGCGCGTCGACCAGTTCCCGCCACACGCTCACCGGCATCCGGTAGGTGGCCTCGGCGCTCCACGGCACCAGCTCGACCGAGTAGCCCTGCTCGGTGGCGACGAACACGGTCCCGCTGAACAGCATGATCAGCGGCACCGTGCCGTCGTCCAGGCCGTACAGGTACCGGGCCGAGGCGACCTCCAGGTCGTAGGTGCACGGCACCGGCAGCTCGATTTCGGTCACCGCGGTGAACGTGGGCACCATCGCGGTGACCGTGGCCAGCTGGATCGGCTTGACCGTGTCGGCCCAGCGCGATGGGTCGCCGAACAGGTCGTGCAGCCGCTCGGCCTCCGAAGCGGAGTACCGCCGCCGGTGCGGCTCGATCCGGATCTGGCAGCGCAGCGCGATCGCGTGTATCCGCACGCCCGAGCGCTCGGTGATGGTCAGCTGGAAGGACAGGGTCGGCGTGACCGCGTACTTCTCCGCGGTCGCGCCGGTACACCCGAAGATCAGGTCGGCCATGTCAGCCGCGCTCCCATTCGCCGATGACGGCGCGGCGCCGGAGGCCATCCAGGAACGTGGCCAGCGCCTCGCGGACCTCGTCTCCGCCGTCGAAGCCCTGCCATTTCATCCGCAGCTCGCCGATCAGTGAGTAGCACTCGTCGATGGGAATCAGGAACACCTCGTCGTCGGTCCGGTTGACCAGGATGGCTTCGGTGTCGGGCGTCATCGAGGCCAGCAGGGGGTAGGTGGCGGCCAGGCGGTCCCAGGCGGCCAGGTCGAGCTCGCACTCGGTCGGGCCGGCCGGGCTGGGGTAGCCCGCCACCACCCGGTCGAGCGCAGTGTTGTAGAAGAAGAAGGCCATCGCCACCGGGATCTGCAGCTCGTTCCAGTCCATGGCCGTCAGCGGCCGGTCTGGGTCGTGGACCACCCGCTCGGGGATGGCCTTATACCGGCCCCCGGCCGCGCCCTGGTGGGTGAACAGCAGGTAGCAGGCCCGGCACGCGCACGCGATCGAGCGCTTATCGGTGTCCACCAGATGCCCGTGCCGGTCGCCGAGCACCTCCTGGCACATCTCGCAGCGCTCAGCCCCGTCCGGTTCCTTCGCCGCCCGGGCTCCCTGACCAAGCAAAATTTCCGGAACGGGCTGGGTATCTAGCACCGGCGAACCCGCCAAGCCAGCACCGGCTTGGCCCGGCCCGGCCTGGACCGGCCTCGCCACGACCGGACCCGCCGGATCGCCCGGCCGCCGGACGAAGCGCCGCAGGCCGCCAGTGGTCACCGCGGGCCGCCGAACCCGGCCGGGCGCTTCATGATCTGCAGCAGCGGAAGTTCGGTGGGAGCCTCGGCCACCTCGGTCTGCACCCCGGCCGCCTCGGGGGCCGCGGCCACGGCCGCCTGCTCGATCGCGGCCAGCACGGTCTCCGGTGGCGCCGACCCGCAGCCGTGCCCGCCGGCGCGTTCCAGCCGGAGCCGGATGACGCCGGTCTCGTCTACACCGAGGAACTCCACGGTCCCGGCGTTGGCGCCGAGCGCAGGCATGACCTCGTCGACGGCCCGCAGGACGCGGGCGCCAATGTCGTAGGGGTGCAGGTCGTGCAGCAGCAGCAGGCTCTCCACCAGCGGATCGGCCACCATCTGCTGCATCAGCCGCGGGCCCGCCTCGGCGTCCGCGCCGATGATCTGGGTGATCTGGGTCAGCCCGGCGCCGTACAGCTCGACCAGGCAGCTCACCAGTTCCTCCGCCGTCTGCGCCAGCTGCGGCCCGGCCTGCGCGCGCAGCTCGGCCAGCAGCGTCTCGATCCGCTCGCCCGCGGCCTGTGCCGCGTCCTGCCCGTTATGGCCAGCAGCCATCGGCCTCTCCCTGGAGTTTGTTGCGACCGCAAAGGCGGGCCGGCCTGGCCCGCCCTTAAGCTCACATGGCCAGCGTCACTCCGGTGGGCGAGTGTGCCGTCTTGAGCACCTTGCCGCCGCCGAGGTACATGTGCACGCCGCACGGCAGGCACGGGTCGAAGCTGCGCACGGCCCGCATGATGTCGATGCCCTTGAAGTTGTCCGGCGAGTTCTCCTCGAAGATGGGCGTGTTCTGCACCGCGTCCTCGTACGGCCCGGGCGTCCCGTAGACGTCGCGGACGCTGCCGTTCCACGGCGTGGGCGGGTACGGGTGGTAGTTCGCGATCTTGCCTTCCTTGATCACCATGTGGTGCGACAGCACGCCGCGCACCGCTTCGGTGAACCCGCAGCTGAACGCCTCGTCGGGCACGCTGAACGATTCCCAGGTCTTGGTCCGCCCGGCCCGGATCTCGGCCAGCGCCTGCTCCACGAAGTACAGCGCGACGGCGGCCGAGTAGGCCTGGAAGTAGGTCCTGGCCCGGTCCCGCTCGATGGCGTTGGACAGGGGCTGGCCCTGCTTGTCGACCGGGATCTTCCACTCAAAGGTGGTTTCCGGCCGGGACATGGTCCGCGGCAGGTTGATCTTCACGCTGTGCCCGGTGGACTGCACGTACCCGCAGTCGACCAGGCCGGCCAGGGCCGTCGCCCACAGCCGGGCGATGGGGCCGCCGCCGGTGTCGAGCGGCAGGTAGTCCTTGCCGTCGAACCAGCGCGGCGACATGCACCAGCTGTAGGCGTTGTCGAAGTCGCGCTTTTGCGGCTTGGGGATGGTGTGCTGGTTCCACGGGTGCCGTCGGTCGACCGGGTTGCCGAGCTCGTCGTGGGTGACGAACATCTCCTTGTCTTCCCAGTCCTCGTAGTACGAGTGACCGAGCAGGATCCGGATGCCCAGGTTGATGTCGACCAGGCTGTTCGTGACCAGCTTGCCGTCCACCACCACGCCCGGGGTCACGAACATCTTGCGGCCCCAGTCGGCCATGTTCCGGTAGGTGAAGTCGCAGTGATTTGGGTCGTTCAGGCTGCCCCAGCAGCCCAGCAGCACCCGCCGCCTGCCGACTTCCTCATACCCCGGCAGCGCCTCGTAGAAGAAGTCGAACAGGTCGTCGTGCATCGGCACCACGCGCTTCATGAACTCCACGTAGCGCATCAGCCGGGTCAGGTAGTCGGTGAACAGCTGCACCGTGGCCACCGTGCCGACCCCACCGGGGTACAGCGTGGAGGGGTGCACATGCCGCCCCTCCATCAGGCAGAACATCTCCCTGGTGGACCGGCTGACCTGCAGCGCCTCGCGGTAGAACTCGCCTTCCAGCGGGTTCAGCGAGCGCATGATGTCGCCGATGGTGCGGTAGCCGTGCTCACCCGCGTGCGGCGCCTCGGTGTGGTTGGCCTGCTCCAGCACGCCCGGGTTGGTCTCGGCCACCATCTTCTCGCAGAAGTCGACCCCGACCAGGTTCTCCTGGAAGATGTTGTGGTCGAACATGTACTCCGCGGCCTCGCCCAGGTTGATGATCCACTCGCCCAGGTGCGGCGGGCGGACCCCATAGGCCATGTTCTGGTTGTAGACCGAGCAGGTGGCGTGGTTGTCGCCGCAGATCCCGCAGATCCGGCTGGTGATGAAGTGCGCGTCGCGCGGGTCTTTGCCCTTCATGAAGATGCTGTAGCCGCGGAAGATCGACGAGGTGCTGTGGCACTCCGCAACCCGCTTGGCCTTGAAGTCGATCTTGGTGTAAATCCCGAGGCTGCCGACGATCCTGGTGATCGGGTCCCAGGTCATCTCGGTGAGCTCGGGGGCGGCCGCGCTGTCGGCCGTGTCCTTCTGGGGTGCGGTTGTCATCGCGTCACCACGTCTTCTCGTAGCCGGTGCGGAGCTCGGAACCCTTCGCGCGCCACTTCGGCTCCTTGTCCGCCGTCTTGGCGGTGAAGCTGCGGAGGCTGCGTATGACCGTGCCGTACATGCCGCTGGCGGTCGTGGAAACCGTGGCCCCCGGCGGCTTGTCCATGAACGGCATGAACTTGTCCGGGAACCCCGGCATCGTGCAGGCGATGCAGATGCCGCCGACGTTCGGGCAGCCGCCCACGCCGTTGATCCAGCCGCGCTTGGGGACGTTGCACTTGACCACCGGACCCCAGCAACCCAGCTTGACCAGGCAGCGCTGGGAGCCGTACTCGGTGGCGAACTCGCCTTCCTCGTAGTACCCGGCCCGGTCGCAGCCCTGGTGCACGGTCTGCTCGAACAGCCACTTGGGCCGCAGCGCCTCGTCCAGCGGGATCATCGGCGCCTGGCCGGCCACCTGGTACAGCAGATACAGGATGGTCTCGGACAGGTTGTCCGGCTGGATCGGGCAACCGGGCACGCAGACGATCGGCAGCCCGGCCTTGGACTTCCAGTCCCAGCCCAGATAGTCGGGCACGCCCATGGCCCCGGTCGGGTTGCCGGCCATGGCGTGGATACCGCCGTAGGTGGCGCAGGTACCCACGGCGAGGATCCCGGTGGCCTTAGGCGCCAGCCGGTCCAGCCATTCGCTGGTGGTCATCGGCTGGCCTGTCGCCGGGTTGTTGCCGAAGCCGCACCAGTACCCCTCGGACTTGATGGCCTCATTAGGTATCGAGCCTTCGACCACGAGGACGAACGGGTCCAGTTCACCCCGGTCGGCTTTGTGCCACCACTCGATGAAGGTGTCGGCCCCCTGCTCCGGGCCGCACTCGAAGTCGATCAGCGGCCAGTGCACCGCGACCTTAGGCAATCCCGGCAGGGCGCCGAGCACGATCTCCTCGATGCTGGGCTGGGTCGCGGCGGTCAGCGCCACCGAGTCCCCGTCACAGCTGAGACCGCCGTTCATCCAGAGAATGTGCAGGACAGGCTCATCTGCGGCCTGCGTCATAGCGGCCACCCCTTCGCTAGGCAGCCCGCGTGAACGGGCGCCGCGGTTAAGGTAAGGCGCGAGTGGGACGTTGACGCGCGAGGACGCCCGGCGGGCATCATCAGATCTCGCTTGTTCACCGATCGCGCGGGGGCATGAGGCGGCCCGAACGGGCAGTATACAAAAATTGCCCGAAGCCGGCTGTGCGGTACCGCTGGGTCACGCGAGACCATTCTCGGCATGTCCCAGTCCGGTTGCCGACGAGGTATGCCGGCGCTCCCACCGCTCATCATGCTCATAAAGGGCCGGCGAATGACGACGCAGCCATCACCGGTTACAACAGACTATTCCTGTCCGATAGAGATCTCAAGACAGATCAGTCTTCACATGGACACATATGTCTAACTGGCCAAAGACACATATGTCTGCCCGATCTCGCTCGTCTTCGGGCCCATTTTCCACGTACCCTCTTAGTCATACCCGGTGACTGTGCGCACCGGGCAGTTCCCGTGAGCGGCTCACCGGTACAGAAGTGGGGTGGCGATGGAGAAGCCGGCCGACTTGATCAGCGCCAACATCGAAGTTGTACCTGTCGTGGTCCTGTCGCAAACTTTTCCCGCGCGCCCGTCTTCCATCCCGGACGTCAGGGACTTCGTCAGGCGCTGCCTGGCTCAGTCACCACTGTCCGAGGACGACAACCGCGAGGTGGGCGAGACCGTGGCCCACGCGCTTCTCGAGGCAGCTGGCCCCACCGGCGCGATCAACGTGTCCTTCCGCATCTTCCCGGATCACGTCGAGGTCGACGTGCTGCGCTCCGGGGCAGCGGTCAGCTCGCCCGCCGGCATTGACGCGCTCGCCTCGCTGCTGAAGTCCGAGGCGATCGGCATGGAGTCGGCCGTGACCGGTCGCGATGGCTTTGCCGCCCTGGGGGAGGAGCCTCCGGAGACCGCCTTCGCCGACTGGATGGCCGGGGTGCTCCGCCGCGAGGGCATGACCATGGAGGTCGCGGCCAGGCAGCTGGGCGTATCGGTCAAGACGGTGAGCCGCTGGGTCGGTGGCGCCACCGAGCCCCGGCTGCGCGACCTGCGCCGTATCCGCGAGCTGTTCGGCGACTTCCCCCTCCCGTAATCAGCTTGTATTTACCCTCGCCCAATTCCGGGTGTTTTATCCGAATAGCATCGGCGCGCAGTTCCCTGCAGCGGCGGAATTGCGTGAGATCCCCGCAAACCTGTCAAATCGGTATCTGATTTGGCTGGCATCCGATCCGGCCGGCATCCGATCCGGATCGCGATAGACCCCGTCCCGCTCAAAGGCCTACGGTTGGCCCGTGGCTGCGATGACAGGAACCTTCACGCTCGGCCCGGGCGCCGGGCACGTGCTGATCTCCACGACCCGGGCCGGCATCGCCGCGCGGGCCGGGCACGACCTGACCCTCGAGGTCACCCGCTGGTCGGCGCGGGTGGAGGTGCCCCCCGAGGACGCCGGTGCCCACCGCCGCCGCCACCGTCCAGGCCGAACTCGACCTCGGCTCGATCGAGGTCCGTGAGGGCCGCGGCGGGGCCAAGCCGCTGTCCGACCGGGACCGCCGTGAGATCTCCAAGACCATGACCGGCCTGCTCGGCACCGGCACGGCCACCTTCACCTCCTCGCATGTGGTGCGGGCCGGCGCCAGCGGCGGCGCCATCGAGGGCACCCTGTCGCTGACCGGGAAGTCGGCCCCGGTCCGGCTGCAGATCTCCGAAACCGGGCCCGGCCGCTACCGGGGTTCGGCCACGGTGCGGCAGACCGCGCTCGGGATCAAGCCCTACGTCGGGTTCTTCGGCGCGCTCAAGGTCGCCGACGAGGTCACGGTGCAGTTCGACGTGGACTTGGCTCAGGCCAGCCAGGCCTGAGGCTGCGATGATGGCCTGCCATGAGCACCATCGCGGTCACTCGCAGCGGGCGCGTACGGCCCCTGGTCGGTTACGCGCTGACGCTGATCGTGGTCGCGGCGGGCGCCTGCACCGCCTGGTATCGCACGACCTACAACGTCTGGCCGCTCCAGCGGGCCTCCTCCCGGGTGCACTGGTGCGACCGGGATTACGACTCCGATGAGGGTCACGCCCAGACCTGGCGCGACATCGCGGCCACCTCCGGCTACCCGATCCGCGCCGTCGGGCGGTATCCGCCGCTGGCCGCGTCAGGCCAGCAGCTGTTTGCCCCGGCCGTCCCCGGCGCCCGGCCGGGATCGTGCGGGACCGCGGTCTACCTGCGCACCGGTCCCGATGCGTACCAGGCGTACACCCTGCTCGGTGGTCCGTGACCTAGCCGGGCATGCCCGGGGCCTGCCGGGTGCCGAACGTGACCTGCCAGGAGTCCTGCGTGTGCCCCTCGATCTCGAGCACCCAGCTGTAGCGCGTGGACGGCTCGAGCTGCAGCACGATGTTAAAGCTCATCGGCACGTTGAGCTCCGCGCCGGGGGTCATCTCCGGCGGCCGGCGCGCCTCGAAGTGCCCATTGACCTGAACGGGCATGCCGTCTTGCGCTCCCGGCTGGACGACAGCCCGGCCGTCGGAGTCGATGAGCCGGAGCGAGAAGTCGGTCCGCCGGTCGGTCTCCTGCCACGGCACGTGGAAGATCACCGCGACCGAGCACGGGGCCGCCCCGGGACCGCAGGTCGACCAGCCGGCGCCGGATATGAACAGCTTGCCGTCCGCGACCTGGGCGTAGTCGGCCAGCATCATCGTCGCCCTCACGGGCGCTTCCCCCTCATCGCTTCACCCTAGCGAGCCCCACCGCCGGCCCTGGCATGTGAGGATGACGCCATGGTGGAAATCGGCGCCCTGCGCCCCGGGGACCGGGCGGCCTGGGAACTCCTGGCCCGTGGCTATAAGGAGTTCTACTCCGATCCGATGCCGGATGATGCCTACGAACAGACCTGGCAGCGGCTGGCGGCCGGGACCGAGCTGTTTGGCCTGGGCGCCCGGCTGGACGGGACGCTGGTCGGCATAGCGCACTATCTGTTTCACCCGGCATTCTGGTCCGGGGATGCCTGCTACCTGCAGGACCTGTTCGTGGCCGAGGAAGCACGCGGCCGCGGCGCGGCCCGGGCGCTGATCGACGCGGTAGCCGCGGCGGCGCGGGATCGTGGCGCGGTCCGGTACTACTGGCACACCCAGGAGAGCAACGCCCGGGCTCGTGTCCTCTACGACAAGGTGGCGACGTACAGCGGGTTCATCCGCTACACCTACCCCCTCTAGCTCGCCCGCCTTAGCTGACCCGGGCTCGGGTCAGTCCGCCGACGACGGGTAGGCCGCGGCCGCCTTGATCCCGTCGATGAACACCCCGATGCCAAACCGGTAGTGAAATTCCGGGTCGTCGCAGGCGCTCATCGGCCCCGCGCACTCGACCAGCCGCGGGTACCTGGCCGTGGGCAGCAGGGCCAGCTCGACCTGGGCGCGCCGCTGCGTCTCGGTCCGCTGCTCAGGTGAGAGCTCGGGGTGGTAGCCGGGCTCGCTCATGACCATCGTGATCCCCGTCCACAAGGCGTTGCGGGCGATCGCGCTGGCGTGCTGCGGCCCGAAGCCTGCCTTCCGCAGGATGTCCAGGGTGGTCTCGGTGGCGCGCAGCGCCGCCTCGTTCCGTTTCTCGTGCTCCAGGAACAGCTGCGCGGCGGCTGGATGTGCCCGCAGCACGCTCACCAGGGACTCCAGCAGCCTCTGCAGCTGGGCCCACCAGGGCGCGTCCGGATCAACCTCGAGGTCGAGCTCCCCCCAGACCTGTTCGGCGACCCCCTCAAGCAGGTCTTCCTTGCTGCGGAAGTGCCAGTACAGGGCCATCGGGGTCACGCCCAGGTCCTGGGCGAGCTTGCGGATGGTAAGCGCGTCGAGGCCATCGGCGTCGGCAAGTTTGAGCGCCCGGTCGGTAACCGTGTGCTTGCTGAGCCGGGAGCGCCCATCGCCCTGAGGTTCGGTAGTCATCGCTTGACAACTATACGCCGTACAAGTAAGGATGTACACCGTACCTGTACGACGTATAAGAACGAGATACAGGTACGACGTACATGACTGTGAGGGGAAAGGACAATCGCCGTGTCATCCAGTACCGGGCCGGCAGGTCTCGCCGGGGAGCAGCGGGACTCCAGGCGGTGGTGGGCGCTGGCGGCCGTGAGCCTGGCCGCCTTCATGACCTACCTCGATAACAACATCACCAACGTCGCGATCCCGACCATCCAGCACAGCCTGCACTTGTCGGTGTCCGGACTGGAGTGGGTGGTCAGCAGCTACCTGCTCACCGTGGCCGGCTTGCTGCTGGCCGGTGGCCGGCTGGCCGACGTGTACGGCCGCGCCGGCTGTTCCTCGTGGGCATGGCCCTGTTCACGCTGTCGTCGCTGGCCGCCGGGCTGGCAGGCAGCGGGGACGTGCTGATCGCCGCCCGGGCGGTCCAGGGCGTCGGCGCGGCGCTGCTGATGCCGACCACGCTGGCCATCATCATGGCCACGTTCGCCAACGTCCGCGAGCGCAGCATGGCCATCGGGATCTGGGCCGCGGTCGGCGCCCTGGCCCTGGCTCTCGGCCCGGTGCTCGGCGGCCTGATCAGCCAGCACCTGCACTGGGGCTGGATTTTCCTGATCAACGTGCCGGTGGGCCTGATCACCTTCGTCATCGCCGCCTTCTACGTGAACGAGTCCCGGGAGTCCTCCGCCGTCCGCCGGCTCGACGTGCCGGGCCTGGTTACCTCGGCGCTGGCCCTATTCGCGCTGACCTACGCGCTGATCGAGGGAGAAGTCCGTGGCTGGACCGCGCCGGTCATCTTGACCGCCTTCGCGGTGGCCGCGGCCGCGGCCGCGATCTTCGGCGCCATCGAGGCCCGGTCCGCCTACCCCATGGTGCAGCTGAGCATGTTCCGGCGCCGGGAGTTCAGTGGCGGCACCGGCACCATGATGATCTGGTCCTTCGGCATCCTCGGCATCTACTTCTTCACCTCGCTGTACCTGCAGGAGACCCTGGGCTTTTCGCCGACCAAGGCCGGCCTGGCCTTCGTCCCGATGGCGCTGTGCGTGGCGGTGTTCGCGGCGATCGCACCCCGGGTGGAGGCCTGGGCCGGTGCGCACCGCTCGGTGGCGGCCGGGATGCTGCTCATGGTCATCGGCCTGGTCCTGTTCGCCGGCCTCGGCCGCAGCGTCAGCTACACGGCCCTGCTGCCCGGGTTCATGCTGTTCGGTGCGGGCGCCGGCCTGATGAACGTGCCGCTGACCAACGCGGTCATGCACGCCACCCCCACCTCCCGGGCCGGTATCGCCTCGGCGCTGCTGAACGCCTCCCGCGAGGTGGCCGGGCTACTCGGTATCACCGTCGTCGGTGCGGTGCTGCGGACTCAGCAGAGCGCCTCGCTGCGGGCCGGGGCCAGCCCCGTGCAGGCCTTCGTGGACGGCTACCACACCGGGCTGTGGCTCACCATCGCGCTGCTGGCCGCGGGGGTGCTGGTCAGCTACGTGACCCTGCGCCCGCGGCCGGGTGCGGCGCCGGCCGCCGACGCGGACACCGGAACCGCGATCGAACGCCAGGCCGTGTTCGCCCCGGAGATCTCGGCCCGCTAGGGCACACCACAGCCCCGGGTACCCCGCGACGGAATGATCGGGGGGTGTCCGGGGTTGGCCCGTCCATGACAACCGTAGGCATCATCGGAAGCGGAATGATTGGCGGCACCGTGGCCCGGCTGAGCGTAGCTGCCGGGTACCACGTCGTGGTGAGCAACTCCCGCGGCCCGGAAACACTCGCAGAGCTCGCGGCCGAGCTCGGCCCGCTCGCCACCGCCGGCACCGCCGAGCAGGCCGCCGAGGCCGGCGACCTGGTCGTGGTCAGCGTCCCGGTCAAGGCCTTCACCGACCTTCCGCTCAAGGCACTGGCGGGCAAGACCGTCATCGACACCGGGAACTACTACCCGGACCGCGACGGGCAGATTTCTGAGCTCAACACCGGCGCGCTGACCAGCAGCGGCCTGCTCCAGCGTGACCTGCCCGACGGGCACGTGGTCAAGGTGTTCAACAACATCTTCTTCAAGCACCTGCTCTCGCTGGCCCGCCCGTCCGGGTCGCCGGACCGCACCGCCCTGCCCATCTCGGGCGACGACCAGGCGGCCAAGGCCGCGGTGACGCAGTACCTGGACTCCATCGGCTACGACACCGTCGACGCGGGGTCAGTCGCCGAGAGCTGGCGCCAGGAGCCGGGCACTCCGGTCTACGGCACCCCCTACGGGCCGTTCTCGGACGAGGCCGGCACCCCGGCCGACGTCGCCAGGATCCACACCGACCTGGTAGGAGCCCACCGCTAACGGGCCAGCGTTCGAGTCATCCCAGCCCCCGCTCGCGGGCGTAGCGGATGGCGGCGGTGCGGTCGGCCGAGCCGGTCTTGGCGAAGATCCGGTTGATGTGGCTCTTGACCGTGTGGTTGGACAGGAACAGCTCGGTGGCGATGCAAGGGTTGGTCTTGCCCCGGGCGATCATGCCCAGGATCTCCGCTTCCCGCTGAGTCAGCCCGTCGGGCAGCTGATCCGGCTGGCCCACCGTCGGCTGGCCCGCCCGATCCGCCCGCCCCGCCGCCGGCTGGGCTGACGCCCCGGCCGAGGCGGCGGCCAGCAGCCGGGCCTGCACGGCCGGGTCCAGCACCGACAGCCCGGCCGCGGCGCTGCGCAGCGCCTGGGCGATGTCGGCCCGGGTGGCGTCCTTGGTCAGGTAGCTCCGCGCGCCGGCCTGCAGCGCGGCCAGGATCGAGGCGTCGTCGTCGTAGGTGGTGAGCACCACGACGGCGACGCCGGGATGCTGCTCGGTGAGCCGCCGCGTTGCCGCGATGCCGTCCAGCACCGGCATGTGCAGGTCGAGCAGGATCGCGTCGGGCTGGTGGGCGGCCACCAGCTCCAGCGCCTGCTCGCCGTCGGCGGCGGCCCCGGCCACCTCGATGTCGGGCAGCATGCCGAGCAGGGCCACCAGCCCCTCCCGCACGCTGGCCTGATCGTCGGCCACGACGATCCGCAGCACCTCCGCGCCCTCGCTCACTCCGCCTCCGTCCGCTCTGCCGCCGTCCGCTCTGCCGCCATCCGATGGGGCACCCACGCCGTGACGACCCACTCGCCGTCGTCCGCCCCGGCACCGAGCGTGCCGTCCAGCAGCAGCAGCCGTTCCCGGATCCCGGCCAGCCCGTAGCCGCCGTTGACGGTGGCCAGCTCGGGTCCGGCTCCCGCGCCGGGGGCCAGCGGGCTGGTCACGGTCAGCGTGGTGCCGGTCCCGGCGTAGTCCAGCGTGATGCCGACGGGCTGGTGCGGGGCGTACTTGGCCGTGTTGACCAGCGCCTCCTGGGCAGTCCGGGTGAGCGCCAGCCCCGCGTCGGGTGGCAGCGGGCGCGGCTCACCGGTGACCGCGACCGTGACCCGGGCGCCGTGCCGGCGCTGATGATCGGCGCCCAGCCCGGCCAGCCCTTCCGGCAGCGGCGGGGTCTGGCCGCGCAGCGCGTGCACGGCCCGGCGGGTCTCGGCCAGCCCGTCGGTGGCCATCCGGTGGGCCTGGCCGAGGAGTTCCACCGCCCGGGTCTCGTCGTGGGTGTCGGTCAGCACGGCCTGCGCCAGCTGGATCTGCACGCCGAGCGCGCCGAGCGAGTGCGCGAGCACGTCGTGGATCTCCCGGGCGATCCTGGCCCGCTCGTCCAGCGTGGCCGTCCTGGCCTGTTCGTTCCGGAGCTGTTCGGCCTGGGTCAGCAGCACGGCGTTCTGCTCGGCCTGGACCCGGTACGCTCGCCTGCCGAAGCCCCCCAGCAGTCCCACCAGCAAGGCGGCCACGTTCCCCACGGTCGCCCAGCCCGGCACGCCGCAGGCCGTCCCGGTCGCGATCAGCGCCGCGGCCGCCAGCCCGGCCGTGATCCAGGCGGCGGTCAGGCTGGTGCGGCTGCCCGCCGAGATCACGGCGATGACGGCCAGGACGATCAGCGGCCCGCCGGCGGGCAGGCCCGCGCCCGCCGCGGTAATTACCGCCAGCGCTCCGAGGACCCACGGCAGCGCGCCGCCGAAGCGGCGCCCGTCCGGCTGGGTCGCCGCCGGCGCCCTGCCGATCACCGTCCACGCCACCATCAGCACCCCAGCCAGGGCGTACAGGGCGATCTCCGCCGCCCGGTAGCCCGTGTCCAGCCCCACCACAGCGAAGAGGAAGAAGCCCACGAGCACGAACGCAGCCGTTCGCGCCGTCACCACCGCTGCGCCCAGCATGCTGCCATTATCGCCCGCGCCCGCCTGCCCGGCCATCGTCGCGCCAGCCGGCCCCGGCATGAATTCCGGCATGAAGCCGGTATGACGTCCCGTCCGCCGGGCCGTCATGGCTCATGCCGCGGCCGGCCGGAATCAGCCCGCCGGGCCGATGTCCCCACCGCGGCACCGGCCCAGGCTGGAGTCATGAACCGACCGGAAGGAGCCCTCCCGATGTCACCCCACGCCGCTGCGCGCCCGCCGGAGCGCGCGGAGCACCCGGAGTGCCCAGAGCGCCCCGAGCGCCCGGACCGGCTGGCGACCGCGCTGCGCCGCCTGCGCTGGCCGCTGGTGATCGTCTGGGTGCTCGTGATCGTGGCCCTCTACCCGCTGGCCCACGGCCTGTCGAACGCGACCGACAACTCCGCCGCGGCCAACCTGCCCGCCTCGGCTCCCTCCACCCGCGTCGTCGAGCTCCAGCAGACCAAGGACCAGCCCGACGTCGACGCCGCCACCGTGGTGCTGGCCCGGTCCGGTGCCCCCCTGACCACTCAGGACCTCCAGGCAGCGGCCTCGGCCCGCGCCGCCGTGGCCCGGCTCCATATCGGCGGCCTCGGCACCCCGGGCCCGCTCCAGCGTTCTCACGATGGTCAGGCCGTCACGTTCACCGCCAACCTCACCGCCCCCGCCAGCAGCGAGACCGACAACGACACCACCGCCGTCAAGGCCATCCGCCAGGCGCTACCCGGCCACCGGCACGCAACACCCAGGCCACCACGGGCACCCAGGCCACCACGGGCACCCAGCTGCAGGCCGCGGTCACCGGCTCCGCCGCGGTGGTCGCGGACAGCGGCGTCAGCGGCAAGGCTCAGAACGTCCTGCTGCTCACCGCGCTGGTCATCATCACGATCATCTTGATCGTGGTCTACCGCAGCCCGCTGCTGTGGCTGCTGCCGCTGTTCGGCGCCCTCGGCGCCATCGTGGTGGCCGAGGCCGGCGCGCACGGCCTGGCCAGCGCGGGCCTCACCGTCAGTACCTTGTCGGCCGCGATCCTGCGGGTCCTGGTCCTGGGCGCGGCCACCGACTACGCGTTGCTGCTCATCCACCGCTACCGGGAAGAGCTGCGGCACCACGCCAGGACCGAGGAGGCGATGGCCGCCGCGCTGCGCGCCACCCTGCCCACCGTGGCGGCCTCGGCCGGCACCGTGGTCTGCGCCATGGTCTGCCTGCTGGCGGCGCAGTCGGCGTCCCTGCATGGCCTGGGTCCGGTCGGCGCTGTGGCCATCGTCGCGGCCGTGGCGGCTCAGGTCACGTTCCTGCCCGCGCTGCTCCTGGTCGTCGGCCGTCCCGCTTTTTGGCCGCGTGTCCCGCGCCAGCACGCCGCTGGCCGCGAGGAGTCCCGGCTGTGGGCGGGCGTCGGCCGCCGGGTGGCCCGCCGTCCGCTGCCGGTCGCGCTGGCCGCCCTGGTCTTGCTCGGCGCGGCCACGCTGGGCCTGGCCAGCCTGCACATCAACGACAACCCGCTGGCCGGGATCAAGGGCAGCCCGGGCAGCGTCACCGGCGCGAACCTGCTCAGCGAGCACTCCGGCGCCGGCACGAACGCCCCCCTGACGGTCCTGGTGCCACCCCGCGAGGATGCCGCCGCCACCCAGGCGGCCCGCGCGACCGAGCACGTGGCCACCGTCGCCCCGGCCGGCCAGGTACACGGCTACACCAGCTACAACGTCACCCTGTCGGTCCAGCCCTACGGAGGCTCCGGCTACGCCGCCGTGAAAGACCTGCGCGCGAACCTGGCCACCCGCGCGCCCGGATCGCTGGTCGGCGGTGACCCGGCCGTCCAGTACGACACCAACCAGGCCGCCCGGCACGACACCCTGCTGCTCATCCCGCTGGTGCTGGCCGTGATCGGTGTCATCATCGGGCTGCTGCTGCGGGCCATCGTGGCCGCGCTGCTCCTCATCGTGACCACCGCACTCAGCTTCGCGGCTGCGTTCGGCCTGTCCGCCCTGCTGTGGCAGCACGCGTTCGGCTACTCCGGCACCATAGCCCCGCTGCCGCTGTACATCTTTATCTTCCTGGTCGCCCTGGGTGTGGACTACAACATCTTCCTGGCCGCCCGGATCCGTGAAGAGGCCAGCAAAACCGGCACGCGGCAGGGCACCCTGCACGGCCTCGGCGTCACCGGCGGCGTCATCACCGCCGCCGGGGTGGTCATGGCCGCCACCTTCGCCGCCCTGGCCCAGCTGCCCGCCGTGTCCGTGGCCGAACTCGGCATCGCCGTGGCCGTCGGCGTCCTGCTGGACACCCTGCTGGTCCGCACGGTGCTGGTCCCCGCCGCCTTGCTCCTGCTCGGCGACCGCGCATGGTGGCCGTCCCAGCCCGCCAACGCCACCCGGCAGGCGCCCGCCTGCCCTGACCAACCCGCGATAGCAACTAGCCATACGCTGGGAAGCCTATGGTCACCCCAGACGCCGTCATCCACACCGAAGACCTGACCAAGGTCTACCCGGGCACCGACTTCGCCGCGGTGGACCATCTCAACCTTGACGTCCGGGCCGGGGAGATCTTCGGGCTCCTCGGCCCGAACGGAGCTGGCAAGACCACCACGGCCGGCATGCTCACCACCCGCGTGGTGCCGACCGGTGGCAAGGCCTTCATCGGCGGCGTCGACGTCGCCGCTCACCCGGCCCTGGTCAAGCAGATGACCGGCATCGTCTCCCAGCAGAACACTCTGGACCGCCAGCTCATCGTGGAGGAGAACCTGTACTTCCACGGCCGCCTGTTCGGCATGGGCGCCAAGGTCTCCAAGCAGACCGCCGCCGGGCTGCTGGAGCAGTTCCAGCTGTCCCGCTGGGCCAAGGCCTCGGTGTACGCGCTGTCCGGCGGCATGGCCCAGCGCCTGATGGTGGCCCGGGCCATCTTCCACCGCCCGTCCGTGCTGTTCCTGGACGAGCCCACCGCCGGCCTCGACCCGCAGAGCCTGCTGGCCCTGTGGGACCTGCTCGGCGAGCTGCACGAGGCGGGCCAGACCATCTTGCTAACCACGCACTACATGGAGGAGGCGGACCGGCTCTGCCAGCGAGTGGCCATCATGGACCACGGCAAGATCCTGGCCCTGGATACCCCGGCCGCGCTCAAGCAGAGCACCGGCGCCGACACCATCGTCACCGTCCGCACCACCGGCGACGTCGCCAAGCTCGGCGAGCTCCTGGCCCACGACGTCGAGGGCGTCACCCGCACGCGCACCGTGGGCGACGACCGACTCGAGCTGCACATGCAAGGCGGCGATCGCCTGGTACCCCGCATCGTCCTGGCCGCCGAACGCGGTGGGTTCGAGCTCCTCGACGTGTCGATCGCCGAGCCCAGCCTGGAGACCGTGTTCATCAGCCTGACCGGAAAGGACCTCCGCGACTGATGGCCACGAAAACCCAGGCCCCAGCCGGCCAGCCCGCGACGCCGGCACCCGGATCGGCGGCGGCCCGACCCGCTCGGTCGCCGCGGCCTCCTGGACCGCGCTCGGCGCCCTGCTGCTGCGCGACGTGGTGGTGCTGCGCAAGCACTTCTGGGAGTTCGTGCTGCGCACGCTGATCCAGCCGTTCCTGCTCTGCTTCGTGTTCCTCTACGTCTTCCCCAAGATCGGCCAGGGCATCGGCGGCCACGGCACGGCCGAGCAGTCCGCCTTCGCCACCGTGCTGGTCCCGGGCGTAGTCGGGATCTCGGTCATGTTCCAGGGCGTGCAGTCGATCGCGCTGTCCATGGCCCAGGAGTTCGGCTTCACCCGGGAGATCGAGGACCGGGTGCAGGCCCCGTGCCCGATCTGGCTGGTCGCCATCGCCAAGGTGCTGTCCGGCGCGGCCCAGGGCGTGCTGTCCGCGATCATCGTGCTGCCCATCGCCTCGGTCGTGCACGCCCCCGGGGTGCAGGCCCACCTGACCCTGCACTGGTGGCTGATTGTCACGTTCGTGCCGCTGGCCTGCGTGGCCATGGCGGGCCTGGGCCTGGTCCTGGGCACCAGCTTCGAGCCGCGCAACATCGGGCTGATGTTCGGCTTCATCATCTTGCCGATCACGTTCCTCGGCGGCACCTACTACCCCTGGACCAAACTCGCCCCGGTCACGGTCGGCGGCTGGCATTGGCTGCAGACCCTGGTGCTGATCAACCCGCTGATCTACGTCAACGAGGGGATGCGAGCCGCCCTCACCAACGCCCCGCACATGCAGCTGTACGTGGTCTACCCGGTCGTGGTCGCGTTCGGCGCGGCGTTCCTGGCCATCGGCCTGCGTAACTTCCGCCGCCGGGTCCTGAGCTAACTGTGCTGGCCTAGGCCTCGGCGGACTCTTCGTTCTCGATGCTGGCCCGGACCTCGTCCATGTCCAGTCCCTCGGCCTTGGTGATCAGCTCCTCGAGCGCCGCCCCCGGCAGGGCCCCGGGCTGGGAGAACAGCACGATGTTGTCGCGGATGATCATCAGCGTCGGGATCGAGCTGATCTGGAAGGTGGCCGCCACCTCGGGCTCGGCCTCGGTGTCGACCTTGCCGAACACCGCGCCCGGGTGCTGCTCGGATGCCTTCTCGAAGATCGGGCCGAACGTCTTGCACGGACCACACCAGTCCGCCCAGAAGTCGACCAGGACCAAGCCACCGCCCGTCACCGTCGAATTGAAGTTCTCGGCCGTCAGCTCGACGGTAGCCATCGTGTCTCCCTCGTTGCTCGCCAATACCAGCAGCAGTACCGACAAGAAACCACCCCCGAACATTCCCCTCGAGCCCATAAGCCCGAACGGCCTGCGCACCAGCCCCCGCCCCCAGCGAGCCCCGCCTCCGCCCCCACCCGCGCCCCGCCCGTACGCTCTCGCACCCCAACCACGCTCACGCTCCGCCCGCGCGAACGCGCTGGATGTCACAGTCATAGCGTCCCAACGCGCTGAAACCTGAGTTCATAGCGTTAGCCCACCCGGAGCGCCGACCTCACGAGTCACACAAGCTCCGAAGTAACAAGCCCAGGAGTGTGTAGCTGTTTCGGGTGCCAGGACGCCCGAAAACGCGAACGGAAACGCCCTGCGCCCCGATCGTTCGTCAGTTGAGGTCACCAGGACGACCCAAATCGCCGGAAGATCCTGTCCGCGGCGGCGCCGCACAGCCTGCACGCCCCGCTAATCACACCGAACAGTAGAACACCGCCGAGCACTGCCATCATCACGTGCCCCGTGATCACACCGGCCATCAGCAGGCCCGCCCCGCCCGCGACCACTCCTGCCCCGATCAGCCGTCGCTGCCACGGCGGTGCGTACACCAGGTACTGCCCCAGCGCCTGCCGCGCCGCGATCAGCGCCCCGGTCGGCATCAGCCATCCCCTTCCCGCTGGCCCGGCCCGCCGAGCTGACGAAGGACTGGCCCAGGTGACATGGGCCGCAGCCGCGAAGCGAGCTGCTCCAGTGTGCCCAGCAGCGCGGCGAACCCAGCACCGTCTTCCGGCTCACCCAGCGCTGCGGCCAGCGCGGCGTCGGCCGGCGCCACGCCCTTGGCCGCCACCATGCGCGGATGCCCCGGCGCCACACGTACCAGCCGCCGGCGCCCGTCTTCCGGATCGGCCGAGGTCTCTACGATCCCCTGATCCCGGAGCCTGGCCACTGATTCGGATACGTAACTCTGCGGGAGCCCCGTCCGGGCCGTGATCTCCGAGATCGGGCTGTCCGGATGCCCGAACACGTCCCGCAAAACCAGACTCGGCCCGGTCGGCATCCGATGCGGCCGCCGAGCCGCGCAGCACCTCCTCACCGATCCTGGCCAACTGGCGGCCCAGCACGATCAGGTCGAGGGCATTCATATCGCTAACGATACATCGCTGCCGATAGATATCGCCCGAGAGACCACCCGGGCTACCGCGACGACGGCCGGGACGAGCACCGCGGGCTCGGCCTGCTCGGTCAGGCTGACCACAGACAGCGCCGCCACCACCCCGCGCCGTCCCTGGCCATCGACCGAACCGCGGATCGGCGCGGCCACGGTGGTGATCGACCCGGGCGGCGGCTCGGCCAGCACCGCGATACCTTCCCGGCGGACCGAGGCCAGCCGCCCGCGCAGCTCGCCCGGTGGGATCCGTTCCGGCTCACCCCGGCGCCGGCCCGACCCTGCGCCCGAGGCTGCCCCAGGCCCCGCGCCGGTCAGCACCCCTGCCAGCACCGTGTCCTGGACCGCCTGCGGCGCGTGAGCGAGCAGCACCAGCCCTACCCCGGTGGCATGCAGTGGCATCCGGCCGCCGACCCGGTACATGACCCGGCCCGCGCCGCGCGCCGACAGCCGCTCGACCAGCACGGCCTCGGTCCCGTCCCGCACCGCCAGCAGCACATGTTGGCCGGTGGCGTGGTGCAGGTCCTCCAGATAGGGCAGAGCCGTGGCCCGCAGCCCGTGCCCACGCGGGGCCAGCGAGGCCACCTCGAGCAGCCGCAGCCCGATCGTGTACCTGCCGTCGGGCGTGCGCTCCAGTGCCCCCCACTCGGTCAGCTTGCGGGCCAGCCGCAGCGTGGTTGCCTTGGGCAGCGCGGCCTGGGCACTCAGTGCGGTCAGCGACAACACGCGACAGTCCGGGCCGAAGCACTCCAGGATGCGGAAGGCCCGGTCCAGCACCGGCTCCCCGTGTGGCGGCCGCCGCCCGCGACCAGACGGTTCTGCCATGAATTTGTTCCAATCAATGAAACCCCCAATGTACAGCGACCCGCTGATCCGGAAAGGATGTCCCACGTGAGTGACGTTCCGGTTCTCGTGGCCGGCGGCGGCCCGGCTGGACTGGCCGCCGCGGCCGAGCTCAGCCTGCACGGGGTGGCCTGCGTGATCCTGGAGCCGCGCGCGCAGGTCTCGCACCGCAGGCCCCGGGCCAAGACCACCAGCGTCCGTACCATGGAGCACCTGCGCCGCTGGGGCCTGGCCGACGAGCTCCGCAAAGCCGCCCCGTTGCCGGTGGCTTGGTCCCAGCGGGTCACCTTCTGCGAGTCGCTGACCGGTGCCAGGATCACCGACTTCGACGGCGCGTTCGGCCTGGTCACCACCCGCGACGACCGGTTCGCCGAGGCAGGCCAGCAGGTGCCCCAGCCCGTGGTGGAAGAAGTTCTCCGTGCCCACCTGCAACACCGCGAAGGCGTGGACCTAAGACTGGGTCACGCCGCCGTCAGCCTGGAACAGGAGGGCGACCGGGTCACCGTCACCGCCCGCGACCCGGCCGGCAGCCCTATCAGATCACCGCCCGCTACGTGCTCGGCTGCGACGGCGCCGCCGGGGTTCTCCGCGACCAGATCGGCGCGCGATACGTGGGTCACAGCGACCCCAAGCCCAACTTCAACATGGTGTTCCGCGCCCCTGGCCTGGACACTCCGCTGGGGCCGGCCGTGCAGTACTGGGTGATCGGCTCCACCCCGGGCCTGCTCGGCCGGCTCGACCTGGACGGCACCTGGTGGGGCATCGTGCCCGGCGTCGAACCCGCCTACGGCAACGCGCACGCCGCCGAACTGCTCGCCGGCCTGATCGGCCGCCCGGTCGACTTGGAGGTCCTGGCCACCGACCCATGGACGGCGCGGATGCTGGTCGCCGACCGGTTCGCCGATCGCCGGGTGTTCCTGGTGGGGGAGAGCGCGCACGTCAACCCGCCCTGGGCGGCCACGGCTTCAACACCAGCGTCGGCGACGCGGTCAACATCGCCTGGAAGATCGGCGCCGTCGAGAACGGCTGGGGCGGACCGCGACTGCTGGATAGCTACGAGCCCGAGCGCCGCGATGTGGTCGAGCAGACCGTGGCCAGCGCCGCGGCCAACATGCGGGCGCTGGCCGACGTGCTGCCGCGCGACGCCGCCACCATCCAGGCCGCCAAACGCCCCGAGTTCCACAGCCTCGGCCTGGTCCTGGGCTACACCTACGCCGGCTCCCCGATCACCCAGCCCGGCGCCGCGCATACCACCACTGACACCACCGCCTACACCCCAGCCGCCGAGCCAGGCGCCCGGCTGCCCCACCAGTGGCTCCCCGACGGCTCCTCCCTCTACGACCACCTCGGCCCAGCCTTCACCCTCCTGACCCCACCGAACGCGGCCCCACCCAACGCAGACCCACCAGACACAGCACCCACCACCAGCCTGCAGCAGCGCGCCTCTGCCGCCGGCATCCCGCTCACGGTCCGCCCCGCCCCGCCGGGCTACCCGTGCCCGGACTACCTGCTCGTCCGCCCGGACCAGCACATCGCCTGGCGAGCCGCCGAACCGGCCGGCCTGGATATCGAGACCGCAGCCGGGTACTGAACCATCCGAACCCCGAGGAGGTGCCCATGGGCGCCAGGACCGCCCTGACCAACGTCCGTGTGTTCGACGGGCGGCAGCTGCAGCCGCCAGGCACGGTGCTGATCGACGGCGACCGGATCGGATCCGACCCGTCCGGCGCGCAGGCCATCGACGGCGAGGGCGGGGTGCTGCTGCCCGGCCTTATCGACGCCCACGTGCACCTCATGGGCCGCGGCAACCTGGAACTGCTGGCCGCGGCCGGGGTGACCTTCGCCCTGGACATGGCGTCCAACCTCGAGGTGACGGGCCCCCTGCGCGACCTGCCCGGGCTGACCCGCTTCCGCACCGCGGGCACGTCCGCCATCGCGCCGGGCAGCCTGCACGACCAGATGATCCCGCACCGCCCGGAGGCCCTCATCTCCGGTCCGGAGCAGGCGGAGCAGTGGGTGGCCGACCGGGTGGCCGAGGGCTCGGACTACATCAAGATCGTGGTCGGCAGCCCGGGTGCCGACCACAGCCAGGCCACGCTGAACGCGCTCGTCGCGGCCGCCCGCGCGCACGGCAAGCTAACCGTGGCCCACGCCGCCGCCTTCGAGGCCGTGACCAAGGCCCAGCTGGCCGGGGTCAGCGTGCTCACTCACGTGCCGCTCGACCGGGCCACCGATGAGGCCGACGTGGCCCGCGCGAAGGCCGACGACCGCATCTTGATCCCCACCCTGACCATGATGGAGGCCCTGGCCGGGGCCGCGGCCCGCCCCGGGATGGACTACGGCGCCGCCCGGGACAGCGTGACCGCCATGTACCGGGCGGGGGTGCCGATCCTGGCCGGCACCGACGCCAACGAGGTGGCCGGGCCCGGCGCCGTCCGGCACGGGTCCAGCCTGCACCACGAGCTCGAGCTGCTGGTCGACGCCGGGCTGACCACGGTGGATGCGCTCCGCGCGGCCACGACCCGGCCTGCCCGCTACTTCGGCCTGGGCGACCGCGGCGTGATCGAACCGGGCCGCCGGGCCGACCTGGTGCTCGTCGACGGCGACCCGGTGCACGACATCAAGGCCACCCAGGCCATCCGCCGCGTCTGGTGCGGCGGCGAACAGGTCCCTGCTGGCCAGAGACGGGCTGGCTAGCTGCGGACGATGGTGACCGGGCAGGACGCGTGCTCGGCGACCTGGCTGGTGACCGAGCCGAGCAGCAGCCGGGCAAAACCGCCGGCGCCGCGCGTGCCGACCACGAGCAAGTCGGCTGTCTCGGACGCCGCGACCAGTTCCTGGGCGGGCAGGCCGTGCACCGCGGTGACGGTGACGTCGGCAGGCCGCCCGGCACCGAGCTCGCCCAGCACCTTCTCTGTCTCGGCCTGGGCCGCGTCGCGCGCCTGCTCGGTCCCCGCCTGGTCACCCGGGTAGCTGGTCGGGCCGCCGGCGTACCCGACCACGGCTTGATGCACGACGAGCACGGTCAGCGGCGCGTTGCGGATCGCCGCCTCCTGCGCGGCCCAGGCCAGGGCCTTGTGGGAATGACCCGAACCATCCACGCCGACAACAATTCCCGGCATTTTTCCTACCTCTCCGAAAGTTACCTGCTCAGCCCCCGAGCCTTAGACAAAGACAATAGAGTTTGTGGGCCCTGGGGAAAAGGTCCTGCCAACGGTCAGAAAATAACGGTTGAGACATTACCGTGGCCGGGACCGGCCCTTCCAGGCCAGCACCGACCACTGGGACAGCCCTGACATGATGGAACCGAGGCTCAGGAACGAGCCCACCGACAGCAGGCAGCCGAACGACCCGGCCGACCCGATCGAGGCGATCGATCCGGCCGACCCGATGGACAAGATGGACCCGCTGGAGCCGATCGACAGGATCGAGCCCGACGACCCGATCGACAGGATCGACCCGGCGTTACTTTTATTTCCCATGGGGGCATTATGACCGCCGGCGTGTACGCGCTGCTGGCCGACGGCACCACGGTCGAGATCAGGCCCGCCGGGCCGGAGGACTTCGACGCGGTCAAAGCCATGCACGCGGCCATGTCCCCGGACAACACCTACATGCGGTTCTTCAACATCAGCCGGCTGGCGGCCGAAACCGAGGCGCGCCGGGTGGCCAGGCCACCGGAACCGGGCCGGGCCGCGCTCCTCGCGCTGGCCGGCCGCGAGGTGGTCGGCGTGGCCAGCTACGCACAGGAGAGCCAACCCGTTGAGCCGAACGAGCGGGCCGAGATCGCCTTCGCGGTGGCCGAGAACATGCACCACCGGGGCATCGCCACGCTGCTGCTCGAGCACCTGGTCTCCTACGCGCGGGCCCACGGCATCACCACGTTCGTCGCGAACACGCTGACCGAGAACAAGGCCATGCTGAACGTGTTCGCCGACGCCGGCCTGCCGGTGACCCGGCGGTACACCGAGGGCACCTACGAGCTGATCTTCCCGCTGCCGGACGCGGGGGCCGGCACGGCCCTGGACAGCTACCTGAACGCCACGGCCGAGCGGGAGCGCCGCGCCGAGGCGGCCAGCCTGCGGCACGTGCTGGCGCCGGAGTCGGTCGTGGTCATCGGGGCCAGCCGGCGGCCCGGCACGGCGGGCCGCGCCATCCTGGACAATCTGGTTGCCGCCGGGTATGCCGGCCGGCTCTACGTGGTCAACGCTCACGCGGCCCAGGCCGGTACCAAGGTCGGCGAGCTGACCGCCCTGGCCCATCCCGGGGACCTGCCCGAGCCCGTCGACCTGGCCGTGATCGCGGTGCCGGCCCCGGAGGTGCTCGAAGCGGCGGAGGCGTGCGGCCGCCGCGGCGTGCGGGCACTCGTGGTGATCACCGATGACCTGGACGCCGCTGGCCACGCCGGCCTGCTCGCCACCTGCCGCCGGCACGGCATGCGCCTGGTCGGGCCGAACTGTTTCGGCGTCGCCGTGCCAACTCTGGGCCTGAACGCCACCTTCGCCGCCGCCTGCCCGCGGCCGGGGGTGGCCGGCCTGGTGGTGCAGTCCGGCGGCCTGGGCTTCGCCATGATGGACCAGCTGTCCCGGCTGGGCCTCGGCATCTCCTCGTTCGCCTCGGTGGGCGACAAGCTGGACGTCTCCAGCAACGACCTGCTGCTGTGGTGGGAGCACGACGGGCAGACCAAGCTGGCCGTGCTGTACATCGAATCGTTCGGCAACCCGCGCAAGTTCGCCCGGACCGCCCGCCGGGTGGGCATGACCATGCCCGTGCTCACGGTGCTGGCCGGGCCGCATGCCCCGCTGGCGCAGGCATTGTTCGAGCAGGCCGGGGTGATCACCGTGCATGGGTTCGGCGAGCTGATCGAGGCCACCGCACTGGTCGCGACCCAGCCCATCCCGGCCGGGACCTGCGTCGGCATCGTGTCCAACGTGGGCGGGGCCGGCCAGCTGGCCGCCCGGGCCTGCGCCAGCCTCGGGCTGAGCACCCGCGACCCGGTCGAGACCCGGGTCACGGTGTCCGCGGATGACTTCCGCCGCTGCGTGGAAGAGATCGGCACCCGCGACGACGTGCACGCGCTGATCGCGCTGGTCCTGCCGACCAGCGCCACCGGCGATCTGGTCGAGGCCATCGCCGCCGCCGACGTGGACGTGCCGCTGGCCGCGGTGGTCCTCAACCAGCCCGAGTCGGTCCGCCTGCTTGACGCCCCCGACCGTAAGGTTCCGGCTTACGGCGACCCGGAGGCCGCGGTGGCCGCCATGGCCCGCGCGGCCGGCTACGGCGTCTGGCGGGCCGAACCCCGCGGCCGCCTGCCCGCCTTCACCGACATCAGCCCGGCCGGTGCCCGCGCCCTGCTCGGCGAGTTCCTCGGCCAGCACCCCGAAGGCGGCACGCTCCCGCCCGGGGCCGCCGCCAGCCTGCTGCGTCTGTACGGCATCACCCTGGCCGACGACGAGGACCTCCCGCCTGGCGCCGAGGTGATGGTCCAGATGAGTACCGACGTCACGTTCGGCCCGCTGATCCGGTTCGGGCTCGGCGGCCCGTCCGCGGAGCTGCTCGACGACCGCTCGGCCCGGCTCACCCCGCTGACCGACGCCGACGCAGACAAGCTCATCCGCTCCATCCGGTCGCTGCCCCTCCTGCTCGAGCGCGGCGCCGACCTGAGTGCCGTGGCCGGCCTGGTACTCCGGGTGGCCCGGCTGGCCGACGACCTGCCCGAGGTGACCGCGCTCGAGCTCAACCCGGTCATCGCCGGCCCGGACGGCACCGCCGTGGTCAACGCCCACGTCAGCGTGGCGCCCACCCAGGCCAGGGACCCCTACCTGCGCCGGTTGCGCTGAGCTGGGTAAAGCCAGGGTGACCTCCAGGTAAACCCTCGACCGCGCCGTAGGCGACCCGGACCGGACTGGGCAGAATAGGCCCTATGACGGCACAGCGTTCAACTGGGCGGGGTTCAACTGCGCAGGGTTCAACTGGGCGGGGACCACTGAGTGACAGCGAGCTCGAGGCCATCAACGCCTGGTGGCGCGCGGCGAACTACCTGTCGGTGGGGCAGATCTACCTGCTCGGCAACCCGCTGCTGACCGAGCCGCTCAAACCCGAGCACGTCAAGCCGCGGCTGCTCGGCCACTGGGGAACCACCCCGGGGCTGAACCTGCTCTACGCCCACCTCAACCGGGTAATCCGGAACTCGGACCTGAACGCCATCTACGTGACCGGCCCGGGTCACGGCGGCCCGGGCATCGTGGCCAACACCTACCTCGAAGGCACCTACACCGAGCTGTACCCGCACATCACCAAGGACGAGGCCGGCCTGGCCAAGCTGTTCAAGCAGTTCTCCTTCCCCGGCGGTATCCCCTCGCACGCCGCGCCGGAGACGCCCGGCTCCATCCACGAGGGCGGTGAGCTGGGTTACTCGCTGGCGCACGCCTACGGCGCCGCCTTCGACAACCCGGACCTGATCGTGGCCTGCGTGATCGGCGACGGCGAGGCCGAGACCGGGCCGCTAGCCGGCAGCTGGCACTCGGACAAATTCCTGGACCCGGCCCGGGACGGGGCGGTGCTGCCGATCCTGCACCTGAACGGGTACAAGATCGCCAACCCGACCGTGCTGGCCCGTATCGGTGGCGATGAGCTGGGCGCGCTGCTGCGCGGCTACGGCTACGCGGTGCACACCGTCGAGGGCGACGACCCCGAGCTGGTGCACCAGCAGCTCGCCGCGACCATGGACACGGTCATCGGCGAGATCAAGACCATCCAGCGCCGGGCCCGCCAGGACGGGGACCTCACCCGGCCGGCCTGGCCCGTCATCGTGCTCAAGACGCCCAAGGGCTGGACCGGGCCCAAGGTGGTGGACGGGCTGCCGGTGGAGGGCACCTGGCGGGCGCACCAGGTGCCGCTGGACGCGGCCCGGACCAACCCGGAGCACCTGGCCCAGCTGGAGGAGTGGATGCGCTCCTACCGGCCCGGCGAGCTGTTCGACGCCGACGGCCGGTTCGTGCCCGACCTGGCCGCGCTGGCCCCCGAGGGCGACCGGCGGATGAGCGCCAGCCCGCACGCCAACGGCGGCCTGCTCCTGCGTGACCTGGACCTGCCCGACTTCCGCCAGTACGCCGTGGAGGTGGACAAGCCGGGCGGTGTGTCCGGCGAGAACACCAAGGTGCTGGCGCGCTGGCTGCGCGACGTGATCAGCGCCAACCCGGCCTCGTTCCGCCTGTTCGGCCCGGACGAGACGTCCTCCAACCGGCTGGACGCGGTGTTCGAGGTGACCAACCGGGTCTTCGACGGCGAGATCATCGACGGCGACAACCACCTGGCCCCCGACGGCCGGGTCATGGAGGTGCTCAGCGAGCACATGTGCGAGGGCTGGCTGGAGGGCTACCTGCTCACCGGCCGGCACGGCCTGTTCAACTGCTACGAGGCCTTCATCCACATCGTCGACTCGATGTTCAACCAGCACGCCAAGTGGCTCAAGGTGAGCCGCAACATCGCCTGGCGGCGCCCGATCGCGTCGCTGAACTACCTGCTGTCCTCACTGGTCTGGCGGCAGGACCACAACGGGTTCAGCCATCAGGACCCCGGCTTCATCGATCACGTGGTGAACAAGAAGGCCGAGGTCATCCGGGTCTACCTGCCGCCGGACGCGAACACCCTGCTCTCCACCGCCGACCACTGCCTGCGGTCCAGGAACTACGTCAACGTGATCGTGGCCGGCAAGCAGCCGCAGTGGCAGTGGCTGACCATGGAGGACGCGGTCATCCACTGCACCCGCGGCGTCGGGATCTGGGAGTGGGCCTCCAACGACGCCCCCGGCGTGCCCGACGTGGTCATGGCCTGCTGCGGTGACACCCCCACCCTGGAGACCCTGGCCGCGGTCTCGCTGCTGCGCGAGCACCTGCCCGACCTCAAGGTGCGGGTGGTCAACGTGGTCGACCTGATGCGCCTGCAGCCCGAGACCGAGCATCCTCATGGCATGCCCGACGCCGAGTTCGACGCGCTGTTCACCACCGACCGGCCGGTGGTCTTCGCCTACCACGGCTACCCGTCGCTGATCCACCGGCTGACCTACAAGCGCGGCGGCCACGACAACATGCACGTCCGCGGGTACAAGGAGGAGGGCACCACCACCACGCCCTTCGACATGGTCATGATGAACGACCTGGACCGCTACCACCTGGTCATGGACGTCATCGACCGTGTCCCCGGCCTTGCCTCCAGCGCCGGCCACGTCCGCCAGCTCATGTCCGACAGGCGCCTGGAGGCCCGCGCCTACACCCGCGAGCAGGGCGAGGACATCCCCGAGGTCACCGACTGGCAGTGGCCCCACTAATCCCGGGCGGCCCTAATCCCGGGCGCCCCTAATCCCGGGCGGCACTGAGCACAGCGGCCCGGAACACGTCGGCGCAGACCGCGGGCATGCCGGTCTCGTCCGCGGCCCGCTGGGTCAGCACGACCACGGTCAGGTCCAGCTCTGGGACGTTGAACCAGGCCGTGCCGGAGCCGCCCTCCCAGCCGTAGCCGCAGCCGGGCAGCACGGACACGCCGTAGCCCCAGCCGCGGTCGTCCAGGAAGCTGAACCCGGGCCAGACCGCGGCCCGCTGGGCCGGGGTCAGCTGGTCGCGGGTCATCTCGGCCACGGTCTCGGGCCGCAGCACCGGCGCCCCGCCGCGCAGCAGCATCCGGCCGAACGCGAGCAGGTCCCCGGCCGTCGACACCAGGCCGCCGCCCCCGTCGGGGAACCGTGGCGGCCTGGCCCACTGCCCATCCGGCGGATCACTGACCTCGCCCCCCTCGTACGCCGTGGCCAGCCGTTCGGGATCGGCGGCGTGGAATCCGGTATCCGCCATCCCCAGCGGCCCCAGCACCCGCTCGCGCATCACGTCCTCGAACGGCGCCCCGCCGGCCCGCGCGGCCAGCACGCCGAGCACCTGGGACCCGGCCTGGTACAGCCAGCGCTCACCGGGCTGGGCCAGCAGGGGGAGCTCACCGAGGCGGGCCATGAAGGTGTCCGGATCAGGTGTCGAGGCAGGCGTCGTAGGGCCGAACGAAGCTAGTTCACGCTCCAGCACAGCGGTCAGGATCGGCCACGGAGACGGGGCCATGAACATGGCGCCCTGCATGCCGAAGCCCCACGTGAACGTGAGCAGGTCGCGCACGCACACGGCCCGTTCGGCCTCAATGGTGTCGGCCAGCGGGCCATCCGGGTGGCGCAGCACCCGGCGCCCGGCCAGCTCGGGCAGCAGCTTGTCTACCGGCTCGTCCAGCCCGAGCAGGCCGTCGTCGGTCAGTGACAGGATCACCGCCGCGGTGACCGGCTTGGTGATGGAGGAGATGCGGAACACGGTGCTGTCCTGCATCGGTGCCCCGCCCACCGCCGTCACCCCGGCCGCGATCACGTGCTCGGCGTCGCCCTGCGCGACCGCGGCCACCACACCCGGCGCCTGCCCCTGTTCCACCGCGGCCGCGACGATCTGGTCTATCTGGTCCCCGTTTATCATCTGCCTAGCCTAGGCGTCTTACCATCGAGCCCGTGGATCCGATAAATGGCGCCCAGGCCCTGGCGGCCAGCCTGGTCGGCGCGGGCGTGGACGTGTGCTTCATGAACCCGGGCACCTCCGAGATGCACTTCGTGGCCGCCCTGGACGCGGTCCCGCAGCTGCGCGGCGTGCTGGCCCTGTTCGAGGGCGTCGCCACCGGGGCCGCCGACGGCTACGCCCGGATGGCCGGTAAGCCGGCCGCGGTGCTGCTGCACCTGGGGCCCGGCCTGGCCAACGGGCTGGCCAACCTGCACAACGCGCGGCGGGCCGACAGCCCGCTGGTGGTGATCGTCGGCGCCCACGCCACCGGCCACGTCCGCTACGACGCGCCACTGCAGTCCGACATCGAGGCCCTGGCCCGCACCGTCTCGGGCTGGGTGCACACCAGCGGCACCACCCGCGACGTGGCCCGGGACGCCATGCGGGCCGTCGAGGCGGCCGCCCGGGGCCAGATCGCCACGCTGGTCCTGCCGGCCGACGTGTCGTGGAGCGGCGGGGGAGCGGTGGCCCCGCCCCGCCCCATGCCATCTCATCCTGCACCGCTCCGTCCCACCCCGCCCCGTCTCACCCCGGCGCGTCCTACCCTGCCAGGCCCCGTGCCCTCCCCATCCCAGCCTGCCCCATCCCAGCCTGCCCCATCCCACACCGTCCCACCAGCCACTGAAATCACACCCGGCCCGAGCGTTACCTTCTTGCTGGGCGGGAACGCGCTGACCGAGCGCGGGCTGCGGGCCGCCAGCCGGATCCGCGCCGCCACGGGGACCCGGCTGCTGACCGAGACGTTCCCGGCCCGGTTGGAACGCGGTGCTGGCCTGCCGGTCGTGGAACGTCTGGCTTACCTGGCCGAACAGGCCGAGGCCCAGCTGACAGACACCGAAGAGCTCGTGCTGGCCGGGGCCCGTGCCCCGGTGTCGTTCTTCGCCTATCCGGGCCGGGCCAGCGACCTGGTCCCGGACGGCTGCACGGTGACCGTGCTGGCCGCTCCCGACGAGGACGCCGAGGCCGCGCTTGAGGCGCTGGCCGACGCGGTCGCGGCCGGGACGAAGCCCGAGCTGGCCCCGTCGTCCCTGGAGCCGGCGGCGCCCGGCCGGCTGAACGGGATCAGCCTGGCCAACACGATCGCGGCGTCCCTGCCCGAGCACGCCGTCATCTCCGACGAGGCCAACACCTCCGGGTTCGCCCTGCCGCGGGCGCTGGCCGGCGCGCCCCGGCACACCCTGCTGACGCTGACCGGCGGGGCCATCGGCCAGGGGCTGCCCGTCGCCACCGGCGCGGCCATCGCCGTCCCGGACCGGCCGGTGCTCTGCCTGGAGGCCGACGGCAGCGCGCTGTACACCATCCAGGCGCTGTGGACCCAGGCCCGCGAGCAGCTCAACGTGACCACGGTTCTGCTCAACAACGCCGCCTACGCGATCCTGCGGATGGAACTGGCCCGCACCGGAGCGGAGCAGCAGGGTGAGCGCGCGGCCGCGATGCTCGACCTGTCCGGCCCGACGCCCGACTTCACCAAGATCAGTGAGGGCCTGGGTGTGCCGGCCACCCGCGTCGAGACGGCCGAGGATCTGGACGCGGCGCTGCGCCGCGCCTACGCCGAGCCCGGCCCGCACCTGATCGAGGCCATGCTGTACTGAACAAGCCTGCGGCTGTGGCCTGAACACGCCTGCGGCCGGACCCTGGCTGGGTCCGGCCGCTACGCCCTCGGGCTTGTGTTGTGCTCGCCTAACCCCTGGCTGAGCAGCTCCGTCAGTTCGTCGTCAAAGTTCATGAAGGACGGCTCGCCACCCTGCGGCACGACCTCGAAGGTCCGGGCCAGAAAGCGCTCGATGTCCCGGGCGCAAGCCTCAAAACGCGCATGGCCGAATGGCGAGGTCATCGAGATGTTGAGAACATCATGGGCGGTTGACTCGCCAGCTGGCGACGCCGCTGATGGCCACGCCTGAACGTCACCGATACCCTCGCGTGAGTGCAGCGCTGCCGCGAGCAGGTCGCGGGCGAGGGTCCACTCCACCGGCTCCGCCGTGCCCACGTGAAACGCCATGGTGACCGCATACGGGTCGGCGCAACTGTAGGTCAGGCTGGCCATCAGCGGCACGATCCCGTTCTCCGGTCCGACCAAGCCCAAGTTCACCTCGGCCGTGACCGCGGTGCGGCTTCCCTTGGTGCTCATCTCCCACCCCCACCAGAAGATCGTGATCGCCAACTAGGTGTTACAGTGCCCGGCCCCGGTTGCAGGCCAGTCCCCTAACGGGTGCAGGTGGGTTGCGGTCAAGATTGGTGTACGCCCATTTCCGCCCCCAGGAGGTCCCGATGACCAGCCCGCAGCCCGCGCCCGGTGACTACCAGCTGGAGATCTACGGCGCCGGGCTCCGCGGCGTCCTGCCCAGGTTCCCGATGGAGTTCGGCGAGCTGGAAGCCCGGGCCCATCAGGCGCTGCCGCCGTTTGTGCTGTCCTACGTCGCCGGCGGTGCCGGCCGGGAGCACACCCAGCGGGCCAACGTGGATGCGTTCCGGCGCTGGGGCCTGATCCCGCGCATGTTTGTCGGGGCGTCAAAGCGGGACATCTCGGTCGAGCTGTTCGGCCTGAAGCTGCCGTCACCGCTGCTGATGGCGCCGATCGGGGTGATCGGGATCTGCTGCCAGGACGGCCACGGTGACCTGGCCACCGCCGAGGCGGCCGCGCGTACCGGCGTGCCGATGATCGCCTCGACCCTGTCGGTGGATCCACTAGAGGACGTGGCCGCGAAGTTCGGCGACACGCCGGGCTTCTTTCAGCTCTACACGCCCACCGACCGGGGCCTGGCCGCGAGCTTGGTGTCCCGGGCCGAGGCGGCAGGCTTCGCCGGCATCGTCGTCACCCTCGACACCTGGCTCACCGGCTGGCGCCCGCGCGACCTGGCCACCAGCAATTTCCCTCAGTTGCGTGGGCACTGCCTGGCCAACTACTTCACCGACCCGGTCTTCCGCCGCCACCTTGAGGCGGCCGGCTCGGACGACCCAGCCGCCGCCATCGGCATGTGGGCTGGGCTGTTCGGTAACCCGCTGACCTGGGACGATCTGCCGTGGCTGCGATCCCTCACCACGCTGCCTCTGCTGGTCAAGGGCATCTGCCACCCCGACGACGCCCGCCGGGCCCGGGACGGCGGGGTGGATGCGATCTACGTCTCTAACCACGGCGGCCGCCAGGCCGACGGCGGCCTGGCCGCCCTGGACTGCCTGCCCGCGGTGGTCGACGCGGTCGAAGGCCTGCCAGTGATCTTCGACTCCGGCATCCGCACCGGCGCCGACGTGATCAAGGCCCTGGCCCTGGGCGCCACCGCCGTCGCCATCGGCCGTCCCTACGCCTACGGCCTAGCCATCGGAGGCACCGACGGCATCGTGCACGTCCTGCGCAGCCTGCTGGCCGAAGCTGACCTGATGATGGCCGTTGACGGCTACCCCACCCTGTCCGATCTGACCCGAGACACCCTCCGCCCCACCTGCCACCACGACTAGTCCGCGCTGTTGAGTAACCCGCCCGTCCGGCAACCCGCGCCCGTCCGGCAACCCGCGCCCGTCCGGCAACCCGCGCCCGTCCGGCAACCCGCGCCCGTCCGGCAACCCGCGCCCGTCCGGCAACCCGCGCCCGTCCGGCAACCCGCGCTGCCCAGTAACGTGCACCGTCCAGTAACGCGCCGTCCAGTACGGCTGACTTCCCAGGCTCGTCCGCCAGGTATCCCTTGTTTCTTTCGACACACAACCCTCAGAAATAACTGAAAAATCTTCGCGGAACCATCATTTTATTCGCCTTAAATGTCAGTGGGCGCCGTTAAGTTCGAACTAGAAAGTTAACCAGCCGATCGTCACATGCGCGGAAAGGGAGTCCATTCGCCGGACCGCGAGCATCAGGGAGGAGGTGACAAAGGCAATGGCTGATGCTGTCCCGGTCTTCTCGAGCGAGACGGAGGCGCTGGCGATGATCAAGTCCGCGATGAGTTATCTGTATGCGGCCAACGCGGCGCAGGTGCCAGCGGACACGCAGGCGTATGTGCTGAAAGGCTTGGAACAGGTCCACGCGATCCAGACGGTGACGCGGGCTTCGTATCTGAGTGCTTTCACTGCGGGGCAGGGTCATGTCAGTGATGCGGATTACAGCCCGCGGACGTGGCTGGTGCATAAGACGGGGATCACCCGGGGTGCCGCGGCCGGGCATGTGGGCTGGGCCCGGCGGGTCGCGGCGCACCCGGAGCTGGGTAAGGCGCTGGCGGCGGGGGAGATCTCGGAGTCCTGCGGCCGGACGATCGCGGGCTGGTCGGACAGGCTGCCGGAGGATTGCCGGCTGGCGGCGGATGCGATCTTGCTGGGGGCGGCGCGGTCGGGGATGACCTGAAGGACCTGGCCGAGCTGGCCGCCGAGATCCACGCCCGGTCGATGCCCGAGGACCAGGACCCGGATCATTTCGGGGACCGGGCCGTCCGGGTCGACACGACGCTGGATGGTGCCGGGGTGATCCGGGGGGATCTGACCCCGCAGTGCGCGTCCGTGGTCACCACGGTGCTGGATGCGCTGTCGGCACCTGCCGATCCGGGGGACACCCGGTCCCGGGCGCAGCGGTATCACGATGGGCTGCAGGACGCGATGGAACGCCTGGTCGCCTCCGGGCTGCTGCCCGAGCGGGCCGGGGTCCCGGTCAAAGTCTGGGCGCACATCTGCCTGGTGGATCTGATGGAGCTGGCCGGTGCCTCGGCGCTGGCGCGCCGGTGGGTGACCGACGCCCGGGCGGCCTGGGCCGCGCACCGTGCGGCGGGGTCGGTGGGGGGCGGGGACGGCGGGGTGTGGCTGACCGGTGAGGCCGCGGCGGGGGCGGTGTGTGACGGGTCGGTGGCGCCGGTGGTGTCGGGGGCGGTCAACCCGGGCGCGTTTTACCATCTGGTCACGCTGGCGGCCGAGCTGGCCGGGCTGGGATACCTGGGCCACCAGGCCGCCACCCCCGGGCAGCCTGCGGGCGACGCCCACTCCGGCAGCAGCGGCCAGGTGTCCGGTGAGGGCAGCGATCCCGCAGACGCCACCCCGCCCGCGCCCGGCGTCCCGGGCCCGGAGGTGCTGCGCCGCTGGGAAGCCCTCGAGCAAGCGATCGTCGCGCAGGCGGTGCAGTTGCTGCCCGGGCCGGGTGGGCTGGTGTCCCACGTCCGCCGGGGCATGGCCGGCGGCCGGCTCGGCGGCCCCAGCATCCCGCTGGACATCGGGTACAGCGCCACGATCCCGGCCGGGATCCGGCACGCCGTCCGGCTCCGCGACCAGCACTGCGCCTGGCCCGGCGGCTGCACCCAGCCCGCCGCCGCCTGCCAGGTGCACCACACCACCCACCAGGCCAACGGCGGCAAAACATCCCTGCAGGACTGCGTCCTGCTCTGCCACTTCCACCACCAGGTCGTCATCCACCGGTACGGCTGGACCCTGGTCGTCAACCCCGACGGCACCACCACCGCCTGGAACAGCGACCACAGCAAAACCTTGCACAGCCACGGGCCACCCGTCCGCCCCGGGTAACCACCCCGGCGGTCAGGGCTGCCGCAGACTCCCGATGGTGAGCGATCCCCGATAGGCCGCTGAGTCGCCCTCCTCCACCTCGCGGACATAGGTGGCCGGATCCTTGTCGACCGGCTTGACACCGGCGTAATTCCGAGCCTCGAAGGCGGCAAAGGAAACGGCCAGCTGATGCCGACGCTGAAGGCTGGCCAGGCGGCGGAAGTCGGTCAGTCCTTCGCGTTCCTCTTCGCCCATGTGGTCGCTATTTGCCTCGTTCGCTCCGGCAACCGCGGAATACCACTCGTCAGTACCGACCTGATGCCGCGCGACCTCGGCCACCGCATCCCGGATCTCGTTGTGGTCCTTGATCGCGTCCAGAGTCTCATCCTCAACCCCTGCGCCCCGCTGCGCGGCCAAGCCAACCTGAAGCAGCGCGGGATAGAAGATCTGCTCTTCCGCCTCGGCATGCAGCTCGAGAAACGCCGCCAAACGATCCCAGATGGCGGACAGCACGCCGGTATCGGACCGGTCGATCTGCTCCAGGATCGCGAACAGCCGCCGCTGCTCATGATGGTCATCAAGGATCAGCTGAGTAATATCCACAGTTCCTCCCCGGCTCAGACCGACTGAAATGCCCACCCCACGCTACGGCATCCCTGCCGAGCCGCTGACCCGGCTCAGCCTTTTACGTTCAGGCTCGCAATGCCCTCCGTCGGCATCTTCATCGCCTCCAGCAGCCCAAGCAGCTCATCCCGCTCTGCCGCCGTCACCGCCACCCCACGCGCCGCCAGCGATGCCACCAGTTCGCTCGTGAGCTCCCCATATTCACCGCCGCTATCCATCAGCGAGATGATTTTCAGGGTCTGCGGAGGGATGCGGTCGGCGAATCTTCCCGGCAGGCTCGACGCTTTCTGCGCTATCTCATGCTCGTCCATCAGGTCTCCTTGGGTTTTGTACAACGCCGGGACCGCCGGGCAGGGGCCAGCCACTCCAGACTTGCGCATCGCGCTCTACTATGGCGACGATCTCGACCTCTTCTCGCGTACCGGTGGTGAACCAGCGGCCGTTGTCCTGATGTATTGGCGTCTCATCAGGGCGGCGCGCGACGTCCTGCAAAAGATTGATGATTTTCGCGTCGCTCCAGCTGGCGGGGAATTCAGTCTTGCCGGGTTTGCCAGTTCCGTGCCGGTGGCCCCCACCACCCTTATCGTCGCCATCCAGGATGTGCTTCGCCCTTTCCGGGCTAACCCGCGTCGCATCTACTGGCGGTCTTTCCTCGGCATCGACCTCGTCCCACGCAGAACCAGTGTGTGCGTCAGCCCTTTCGCTACTCTGCCCTGCGTCAGGTTCGGCATCGCCCGCGTATTTCTTCTTACTGCCGTCGCCCCTGGCGTCAGTATGGTGACTGGCCTGAGCCTCCGGCCCATCACCATCGTCCCCGGGTGATTCCTCACTATCTGCAGCCCGTAGTGCCTCGTAATACTCGTCATGCCCCTCGGCTCGACGGACACGCCGACATTGCCGCCGTCCTTCCCGGCCCGCAGCCCCTGCTCCGCCCGTGCCTCGCTCGGTCCATCCGCGTCCTCGTATCGGCCGTCAAACGCCATCGGAAACCCGCCAGATAGCAACACAATAAGTACTCATTTAGTCGCAATGAGTAGATAGTAGGCGTGATCCAGCTAACCAGCGCCGCCCGCACCTGACTGGTGAGAAACCCGTAAGAACCCCGCGGCCGAACGAACCCGGCACCACCACTCCGTACAGCACCTGGTTATGCCAGGCTCGATGCGGCACGCCGAAGCCACGCGGAATAGCCTGCCATCATGACCACACCCGTA
>CAWAFD010000042.1:0-114817 GCA_963781225.1 uncultured Actinomycetota bacterium | reverse complement strand
CATTAGCTGCGTCCCGGGCATTTATCTATATGCCGGCTGGCGGCATATAGTCACATTCTGGCTGTGGGTAATTTGCGCCCTTTGGGCCGTTTCTATTGTCAACCAGCTGACAATACGCTGCGGTCTCCCGCCTGGCGTGGCCCCGATCAACCAGTGGGGCCTGTCCGACCAGATCAACCCCACCGTGGGCGGCCTGGTCGGCTACTGCGGCATCGGCCGCAAGCCTGACCAGCCGGCCGGGCCTCCACCCAAGGGTTGACCCGCAAACTCCACTCGCAGGCCGGCGACTCCGGGCCGGTGTGTCTCTAACGTGGTCAGTGCTCGGCGCGCACTGACTTGAGCCAAGTCGGGCCTCAGGAATCAGCTCGACCTTCGGAATCATCCCGTTGCCGTGAAAGGCCGAATGGCTCGACAAGCCAGTCACCCCTGTCGCCCGGCTGGAGCAGTTCACGCCGGTCAACGTTCGTAATGTAGAAGACGAAGTTCGACGCTCCATAAACCTGCTCGTAGCAGTCGAATGCCGTTCCGCTTGCGTCGAAGCTTATGCCGCGTATGCGGACGACACTAGCTGACGCTCTCAGGCCGAGCACCCGCCACTCCTCTTGGGAAGGTTGGTCTACCTGAATGGCCTGTTCGGTCGCGGCGTCAGAAAGGCCATATTCCCGTTCGAGGTATGCGTACATAGAATGGCCGGCATTCAGGTAGGCCTCATCCAGGACGGGTACCAGGGCAACTGGCAGGACTGCGCGCTCCAAGATGAGCGCTGCCGCGCCCACGTGGCGTAGGCGTCGAACCTCCCATACCGGCTCGCCGGGTTTGACTGACAGCGCGGCGGCGATGTTCTTGCTGGCAGCACCCACAACGAAGCTGAGCAGATCGTTACGCACCTTCAGGCGAGTCTTGGTGCCAACGAGTGAACTCAGAAGTTCACCGGTCCGATTCGGCGCTGTTAGGATTCTGCCACTTGCCACAAACGTGCCGACCCCTTGGTGGCGGTATATTACCCCCTCATTTTCCAATTCGGTAAGAGCCCTGCGCACGGAAATCATGCTGACGCCTGTGCGCGCAATCAAGTCTGAAGCGCTGGGGAGCTTGTCGCCGGCCTGCAGGTCGTGCTCAGCGATGAGGTCAACAACGTATTGATAGACTTGCTGATAGCGAAGCTGCCTCTCGCCCTTCCAGTTTCGCCTTGCCGCCTGCGCCATGTCATACCTCCTGTGCGGCCCAGCTGCAGTCCCAGTCTCGCTTAGCTGAGCCTCCGTGCTGTGCGACGGGGCCTGTGGACTATTTAAAACTCTCCGTTATGAGCCGCTCCACCGTGCTGACTTGCGATTTCCTACGTCAACGATCTTGGAAGTGAAGGGTTCAGATTGTTCTCCCTATATCATCCGCGCTCGCCCCTACCGGAATCAGGGGGAAGTGGCATGCTGCCGAGTGTCCAGAGCCAAAGCCGCGCAGAATTGGCGCCTCGTTGGCACAACGGTCCTGGGCGCGCGGGCAGCGAGTACGGAATGGGCACCCCGACGGCGGATGAATTGCCGACGGTAGTTCGCCACGGATGGCGCTGCCTTGCTTGGCGTTCCCCTGCTGGAGCCTGGGAATCGGGATCGATTCCAGCAGCCCCGCTGTGTACGGGTGCGCGGGGTGCTTGTAAACGGCATCGGACGGGCCGATTTCAACAAGCCGACCGAGATACATCACGCCGATACGATCCGCCACATACCTGACAACCGAGAGATCATGAGACACGATCACATAGGTGAGGTTGAACTCCGATTGGAGCGACTGCATCAGGTTGATGATCTGCGCCTGTACCGAAACATCGAGCGCCGAGACTGGTTCGTCGGCCACTATGAGCTTGGGGCTCAGTGTAAGGGCGCGGGCGAAGCCAACCCGTTGCCGTTGGCCGCCGGATAGCTCGTGCGGGAAACGGTCCGTGACACGTTGCGGCAGGCCGACACTGTCGAGCAATGCGGTCACTCGCGCCCTCTGCTCGGCGGCTGATCCCATCCTCTGGACGCGTAGCGGGTCCCGCATGATCGAGCCGATTCGCATCTTCGGGTTCATGGCGCTGTAGGAGTCCTGGAAGACGAGCTGCACGTCGCGGCGTCTTTGACGTTGCTGCGGCTTGGAGAGGGCGTCGAATGCTGTACCGTTGATCAGCACGGAGCCCTCGTCGGGGCGTTCCAGCGCGACTATGAGCCGGCCCAGCGTGCTCTTGCCGCAGCCTGACTCACCGACCAGCCCGAAGGTTTCCCCCTGCGCGACGGTAACGGAGACATCCGATACCGCCTTGATTGACTCGCTGCCACGCCGGAACACGCCAGCGCCAACTGGGTACCTCCGACTAACGCTGGCTAGTGACAAGATCGGGGGGCTCTCTCGGGCGAGCGTTGCGGGGCGCTGAGACCGGCCAGCCTTGTGACTGGCAGGCTCAGTGACGGAGGCCGCCGTGGTCGAGCGCGGGTGGTAGCAGGCGTAGCGGTGAGCCTCGGTTTCCCCGTCGAGAATCGGTTCGCTTTCGCTGCACTGGTCAGTTGCGAATGAGCACCTGGGGGCAAATGAGCACCCCCGCAGTGGCTGGCTGAGGTCGGGAGGTGTGCCCGGGATCGTGCTAAGGCGTCGCGATCGGTCCTGGTCCAGGCTGGGGACTGACTTCAGCAAGGCCTCGGTATAGCGGTGTCTGGGGTCCGCGAAGATGCCCTCTGTTGGCGCGAACTCTGCGATCTTGCCCGCGTACATGACCAGGACGCGGTCGGCGTGCCCGGCGATGACACCCATGTCATGAGTCACTAGGAGCATGCCCATTCCCAGGCGCTGCCGCAGGTTGTCCAGGAGCTCGAGTATCTGCGCTTGGATGGTTGCGTCCAACGCCGTCGTCGGCTCGTCGGCAATGAGCAGCTTCGGCTCACAGACGAGGGCTAGCGCGATCATCGCCCGTTGACGCATCCCTCCCGACAGCTGATGAGGGTATTCGCCGAGGCGCTCCGAAGGACGGGGCATCCCGACAAGCCCGAGAACTTCCAATGCCCGGGATCTGGCTTGCCGCCGCGATGCACTGCGGTGCAGGCGGAAGGACTCGCTGATCTGGTGCCCGATTGCCATCGTGGGATTGAGGCTTGTCATCGGATCCTGAAACACGACACCAATCTGGCTTCCGCGCAGGGACCTGACCTGACTGTCCGCCAGCGGCACCAGGTCTCGGCCGTGGAGCTTGATGGAGCCGGAAGTGATCCTGGCGCCTCCGGGCAGCAGGCGAACGAGCGACATGGCTGTCATCGTCTTGCCGCAGCCCGACTCGCCGACCAGCCCGACGGTCTCTCCAGCGTCAATGCACAGCGACACACCACTGACCGCGTGCACCACGCCCTGCCGCGTCGTAATGTCAGTATGCAGGTCGTTCACCTGCAGCAGCGCCGTGTCGCCGGACGCAACGTTCCCGACCACTCACGCTCCTTTCACATCACGCAGTACGGACCGCTGATAGCAGTCCGGGTATGGCTTCGGTGTGCCGTGCCCGGAACGGTCGGCTGGTACCTCCAGGACCGCGCCGACGGCTGGAACGACGGCATCGAGGACACCCGTCCGCCCCCCGTAGCTTGTCATCCGGTGCTCCTGACGATTACGCGCGGATCCAGCCAGGCGTAGACGAAATCGGTAAGAATGGTCATAATCACGATTACAACACCGATAACGATGATGACGCCTTCGAGCATCGGCAAGTCGTTCTGCAGCACTGCGGTCCATGCCAGCGTCCCGAGTCCGGGTATGCCGAATACCTGCTCGGTAACGAGGACGCCGCCCATGAGTGTCGCAAAGTCCAGTCCAGCCATCGTCACGATGGGGCGTAGCGCGTTACGCAGGGCGTGCTTGTACAGGACATGTGATGGCTTCAGGCCTTTGGACCGCGCGGTCCGGGCATAATCCTCACTCAGTTCCTCGACGAGGCTCGCTCGTCCAATGCGGGTGTAATAGGCGGCTCCGGTGAACGCCAGCGTGAACGCGGGAAGCACCACCCAATCCGGTGAGCTGACTCCGCCGAGCGGGAATATGGGCCAGCGGAACCCTAGTATGTAGAGCAGCACAAGGCCGAGCCAGAAGCTGGGAACCGTCAGGCCCAACAAGGCGATGACGCTTGCGGAGCCGTCCCAGAACGACCGGCGATGCAATGCCGCGATCATGGCCAGGCCCACGCCGATCAAGAGCTCTCCGATGACACTGAGCGTCACCAATTCAAGTGTGAACGGCAGGCGTTGCATGAGGGCTTGCGACACGTTCTGGTTCGTCGCATAGGACTGACCTAGATTGCCGTGGAGGAGTTGCCACAGGTAGCTGAGATAGCGTTGGGGTAGCGGACGGTTCAGGCCAAGCTGGTTGTAGATGCTGCGGACCACGGAGGCGGGGGCGTTTGGGCCTGCGATAATGCGGGCCGGATTGATTGGAAGCGCGTCGCCGATTATGAATACCAGAGTCACAATTCCCCAGATCACCGCAACTCCACCGATCAATCTGCGGATAATGAACCGGGTCATGCGACTGGGTGCCTTTTGGTCTCATGCATGCTTTTCCATCGCGTCGTGCAGGCTATCGCCGAGCAGATTGAACCCGAGGACCACCAGCCCAAGAGCGACGCCCGGTACGATGGCGAGCCTGGGGACGCTTTCTAGGTAATGGCTGCCGTCTGCGATCATGTCGCCCAGCGAAGGGGTCGGCGGCTGAATACCGACTCCCACGAAGGACATCGCCGATACGAATGTGGCTGTGTCCGCGAGCTGAAGGGTCGTGTATACGATAACGAGCGACCATACCTGACGAAGTACATGAATGAAGATGATTGTTCCGCTGCCGGCACCGTACAATTTTGCTGCGCTAACGAACTCCCGTTGCCGGATCGACAGCACCTCGGCTCGGACGATTTTTGCGAGGTAGAACCAGCTCACCCCCCCTACAATCAGGATGAGGGTGGCAAGCGACGGCCGGATGACGATCGCCAGGAAGGCTGCGAGCAAGATGGCAGGTACCGCGATCAGAACTTCGGTGATGCGCATCAGGACCGCATCGAGCCACCCGCCGTAATACCCCGCCAGGCATCCCACGGCGACACCGATGACTGCAGCGATGATATTCGCCGTGACTGAGACCTCAAGCGTCTCGCGCAGGCCCCAGAGCAGCCGACTGAATTCGTCACGGCCGAGCGCGTCCGCGCCGAGCAGAAAAGTCGCATTGGGGCCCACCGGGGATCCGTCCGCGCGCAGCCCATCTGGGAACTGATACAGGGGCGAATGAGGTGCGATGACCGGCGCAAATATTGCCGCGACGACGACGATGCATGTCAGGATTGCCCCGGCGATACCGGCCGGCCGAGTCGCCACCTCCCGCAGAGCTTCACGAACGGGGCGTGCCTCGGCGCTGCGGGTCGGTGTGGACGGGGTCCCATCAGGGGCGGGGACTGCGGCCCCGGTCAACGACATTGCAGAGGCCGGTCGGGACAGCCCGGGTGCGCCTGAGGTGAGTTCGGGGCTGCAGGCGCCGGATGCGCACGGCCCGGCGCGGTGCTACCTATCCGTTCCGTGCGCGGGCTTGCGCTCACTCGATGCCCTCTCGAATAGATGGCCAGTTGCTGCCGGGTGCGCTGGCTGATTCTCAGATGCGCCAGCTCGCGAACAGGAATGGATACAACGCGTTGGCGCCGAAGCCCGACAGCTTCGGGTTCACGAAGTAGTACAGCGTCTGGTAGTACAAGGGAATCCACGGGAAAGCCGAGAGTATCTGGCTCTGCAGCTGACGATAGACCGGAATCGCTGCAGGCAGCGACAACGATAGCGAGGAGCTCAGCGTCTGGTCGACCGCATGGTTGCAGTAGAACTGCCAGTTGTTACCTGCTGCGATCTGGGCGCAGGCGAACTGGCTCGCGATCAGGTCGTATGGGTCCGGGTAGTCGATTCCATAGATGCCCATGGTCAGCGGGTACTGGCCGATGGACGACAGGAACGCGCCCGAATCCATCACCTTGAGCTGCACCTTGAAGCCGACCTGCTGAAGGTCTTGTTGCACGACCTGGGCAACGTTCTCGCCGGCAGTGAAGCCGCCGTTCGCGACGGCGAACGTGAGAGAGGGCAATCCGGCGCCGTTCGCGTGACCGGCCTGGCTCAATAGGGTCTTAGCCATTCCCGGATCGTATTTAATCGGCTTGACGGACGGATCGAATCCCGGCATTCCCGGCGCTAGGATCTGAGTGAGGGTCGAGCCCATTCCTGCAATCGACTTGAGGATCTGAGAATTGTCGACCGCGTAGGCAGCCGCTTCCCGGACGAGCTTGTTGTTGAAGGGCGCCTTTTGCATGTTCAGCGCGACGTAGTTGTCGGCGATCGCCGTGAAGTGGTGCAGGTACGCCGAGTACTTGGGATTTTTACCCACTGCGAGGTAGGACGCCGCGTCGAGGTTGTCCATCATGACGTCGGTCGTACCGTTCTGGACTCGAAGAAGCTCTGTCTGCGGTGCCAGTCCGATCGTGATCGAGATCTTCTGTACGGACACAGACTTGGCGTCAAAGTAGTTGGGATTGCGGACCATCGTAATCTGGCGACCGGGCGTGTAGCTCTGCACTGTATACGGGCCGTCGCCGACCGGATTGAGCCCAAACCCTGCTGAATCCTTGGCTATGAGCTTCGGCGGCACCGCGGATGCGTTCGGTATGGCCATGACGTCCAGGAACGTCCGGTCCGGCTTTGTCAATGTGAACTTAATCGTGTCCGGCCCAGACACCTCGATGCCGCTGACATCTTTGGCCTTGCCGCTTACATAGGCGTCCGCGCCGTTAATGATCTCGTAGAACGCTTGGAGCTGGGACTTCGTCGCCGGATTTAGGATGCGCTCTATCGCGTCCGCGTATGCCTGCGCGGTCACCGGTTCCCCATCGGTGAACTTCAGGCCCGGCCTGATCTTGAAAGTGTAGGCCAGGCCCTGATCGCTCACGGCGGGCATCGCCGCGGCTCCCCAGGGCACGACGTCGTTCGAGTTGTTGAACGTCAGCAGGCTGACGAACGTCGCGTGGATGAACGACCACGATGTCGAATCGAAGCCCTTGGCCGGATCAAGCGACGGCGGGTCAGTGCTAATCGCAGCCGTTACCACGCCACCCGTATGAGACTGGCCCGCTTGCTGTCCAGTACTGGACTGGGTGCACGCGGCGAGCGTCACACCAGCGAGCAGGCAACTCAGGGCCACAACCGGGAACCGGCGGATCGCTCTGATCATGGGCATTCCTTCCACCGCACAAGGGGATCGCGCAGGCAGCGTAACAGTTCGTATGCACAGTATGCTGGTGCATTAGATATGGAATGCCGGAAAATTCCCTTCCGGTACAGACCCTCCGCGTTCGCAGTGGCTAGCGTGCCGGACATCCATGTACGGGCCGGGGCGCTTCTCTGCTGCGCGCGCGAAGTCCTGTCGCGTACGCCGGTGCCCGCTCTGCTCGTGTCCCCGATGCTGTATGCTGTGCATACTGAGTATCTTACTAGGAGCCGACGCAATGTTGCCGCGGGCGGCAGCGCGACCAGCTGAAGCGACAAATAAGTCAGTCCACTGATGAACCGAGTCCACCGCGACATCCTATAACGTGTGCGGCGCGCCGTCGGGCGCCACCGTCGCCGGACTCCGGATCGCGCCCAGGATCGTCACGGTTGAGGCTGAATCTTCGTGATCCCCGGCGATAACGGCCTTCCTGCCTTCGACCCCAGCGTGACGGCCCCGGCCCGGATGTGGAACTACTGGCTCGGCGGCAAGGACAACTTCGCCGTCGACCGCGCGGCTGCCGAACGGGTCTTGGAAGTCATGCCGACCATGCCGCTGATCGCCCGGGCCGCGCGGCTGTTCCTGGTCGAGGCGGTGCAGCGGCTCGCGGCGAGCACGGCGTCCGCCAGTCCCTCGACATCGGCACCGGCCTGCCCGTGGCGGACAACACCCACCAGATCGCCCAGCGCGTCGCGCCGGAGTCGCGGATCGTCTACGTGGACTGCGACCCCATCGTGCTCCTGAATGGTCTGCCCGGTGACGTATTCCAGCGCCCGGGCGTAGGGGCCGCGGGGGGTACGGACCAGCCCGGCCGGTCATAATTCGGGGTCGCGATAGGTTCGCCGAACGCGGCGGGGTTGCCGAAACCCGCGTCGTCGATGAGCACCAGCAGCACGTTCGGAGCCACCGCCGGAGGCTTCACATGACCGATCAGCCCCAGTCCGGCTGCGAGTCACCGAGCGTCTTGTCCGCGACGCCACTGAACGCCGGGCGGCGGATAGGCAGCGTCCCCCGGGCAGCCTGGTCACTCATCTCAGCCTCCACGATCGGCCATCGGCTGCCACGTCAAGCTCCTGCTGCCTCGCATAAGGCCCGAATAGTCCTGTTGTCCCGGTCCCCGCATCACCCGAGGGCGTCGTCGTCCGGCGTTGCGCAGTGCCGTTGTGAGGTTTCCGGGACGGGCTGCCGCGTCAGATGTCGGTAGTGGCTTCGGCTTTGCCATCTTTCACGGCGGTCTGGAGCGCGGCGTAGTCGAGCTCGTTCTGGTCGGCGTAGGTTTCGGCGAAATCGGCGATGGCATGGTCGAACTTGCCCGACCCACCGAGGTAGGCGGCCAGGGCGATACGGTCGCCGGAGCGGGCGTGCGCCCGGGCCAGGGTCCACCCGCACAGCCGGGCGTAGAGCGCCATGCCGGGCGCGAGCAGTAGCTCGATGGGCACCGAGACCTTCCAGTCCCGCAGTTGACGGACGTAGTAATCGCGGGCAACTCCGTCGTTGGGGTTGGTGATGCGGGACCAGCCGAGGAAGATATCGCTCTGGGCCTGCTGCAGGTGCTGCCCGGTGACGACGCGCTCGCCCTGGTTGTTGTACTGGCTGGCTCCGGCGTAATCTGCCAGGACCGAGGCCTGGGCTTCCTTGGCCTGCAGGACGAGCGGCTCGTCCCCGTCGCCAGAGTCCATCAGCGCGATCCAGGCCCGGGTGCCGACACTGCCGACTCCGACGACCTTGCGGGCCACCTGCACCAGGGTGAACTGCTGGAGCAGGTGCCGCCGGTTGGACTGCAGGGTGCGCCGGTACTTGCTCAGCACGGTCTGGATCAGCTCGTAAATCGTGTCGACGCGCGCGCCGCTGAAGACCTCCTCGACCGGCACGATCATCGGCGGGTCACTGATGATCCGCCGCTTCCCGTCGACGGTAGTGGTGAGCTTGGTTAGCGCCTGCATGCTATCCCGGCTATGGGCCTTGGCCAGCAGTTTCTCGAACTCCTTGAGCCTTTTCGCCTTGATCTGGGACCGGAACTCACGCACGGCCGGCTCGATGTCCAGGTGCGCGTACCAGACGTCCAGGAAGGGCTGCCCGGCGAATTCCTGCATCGCGGTGCGGTAGCTCTCGGCCGCCGCCAGCGCGATCTTGCGCCGGGCCTTGGCCGGGAACCCGTTATCCCGCCCGGCCACGGCCAGGCTTGCGGCCAGCCGCTTCACGTCCCACTCAAACGGCCCGGGCAGGGTCTCGTCGAAGTCGTTGACGTCGAAGACCAGCTGCCGCTCTGGGGAGGCGAACGCGCCGAAATTCGACAGGTGCGCGTCTCCGCACAGCTGCACCCGCAGCCCCGAGGTGGGAGTCGCAGCCAGGTCCGCGGCCATCGGCAGCGCCGCACCCCGGTAGAAGGTGAACGGGGACACCAGCATCCGCCCGTGCCGGACCGGCACCAGCTCCTGTACCCGCGACTGCGCCTGGCCCAGCAGCAGCCCGATCGGATCCCGCCCCTGGTCCGGGCTGAACTCGGCATGCAAAGCCAGCGGGGCCGCCCGACGGGCGTCCTTCCCCTGCGCCGCCCGGTCCGCCCGGCTCAGATGCTTCACTGTCCCAGTCCGGGCCGCCTGCGAGCCCGAGCCCCCCCACCTGGCGTACCCCGTTTCCTGGCCGCTGCATCATCTGGTTTCCTGGCCGCCGCACGATCAGCCGTCACAGTCATGGCGCTTCCCTCCGGCCGCAGCAGCATGAAACCTCTTGGCCGGTAGGCGTCCACGGATAGTCGCGGACCGTTCTTACCAACCACCACTGCTGCGTTCTCTCTTACAAGAGACTCTGCCCCGAGCAGAAGCCGCCGGCATCATCCAGCCAAGGTGATATTTTGCGCGCGTCGGTTTGCCAGGAGCCTGCGAGCGCGGTGGCTCATGGGCGACCAGCGAATAACCGGCGATGCCTATTTCGTTGTCAGGGCGTGAGCATCATTCCGCTAGGGACTGGGTCATCGTGCTGACTCACCACGGTCCGGCGGCCACCGTTTACGGCGTGCATGGCGCCACGATGTTCCCGCAGGTGCTGGCGCTGGCCTTGCTGGCGTCTGTTGCCTGAGCACGGCCCGGCCAATTACCTGCTGTCCTGCTCGGCGCGCGGGAACTGCAGGATTCGGCGGCACCACGATGTTCCCGCAGGTGCTGGCGCTGGCCCAGGTGAGGATCATCGGGGCGGGGCTCAACCTGACGCTGGGACTGTTTGGGTCGACGGTGTGGCCAGGCCGGCCACATCACGCTTCCGGCGGACGCCCAGCCCTAACTCACTCGATAGAACACGATTCCGTATCCTGCAAACGTGCCTGGACAAGACGGCGAGGTTTGCCCGCAGGCCAAGGTCAAGTGTGGCAATTGGCTCATTAGAGGCGGGCTGGCCTGCTCGTGCGCGAAGCAGCGCTGTTAACGGCCCGGGTGTCCGGCGCGGTGCGGCTCATCTTCGGCCGACGAGCTGGTTACCCGTTACGAGAGCAGCGTGGCCTGTTAGGCCGGTTCTCCTCGCCGTGATTACCGCCGTCCTCGCCGGTGTCATGAGGTCCTGCCCTCATCCTGAAGGCAGGTGGTCGCCTGTCCAGGCTGATCCCGGCCACGACAGCGGCCGAGGCTGCTGGACGGCGTGACCAGCGCCGGGCTGTTCCTGATCAAGGTAGCCAGCTGACCGGGCGGGCTGGTGAATCGATTGACGGCTTCTGGTGCCACCCGGCGTGCTCTTGATATGCGGCTATGCCCGTCGGAAACGGGTAGGGTCCGCGGATCCGCTGAAGCGCGGGTGAGACCTCCGGTAATCCAGGCCAGGATGGTCACCGCAGTCGCAGCAGATGAGCTCAAACGCGTCGGTGTACCCGCCTTTGGACGGCCCTCAATGAGGCGCACTGGCGCTGGCGCCGCAAACCGCAACGTCCAGCCATGCCCTGGCTGTCACGACTCGTCATGCATGCCCCTATGCGATGGCCTCGCTGCAGGCATTCAGGGAAGCGCGCCTGCGCCGCATACGGGCGGCCATCAGCGCCGAACGGGGCCGCTGGTCGCGGCCCTCGATGGAGTCGCGCTTGCGGTGGTAGACGGGCCGGGCCTGCAGGTTAGCGACCCGCGGAACCAGCCACGGTCAAATCGTGGCCCAACTCAGGCGGTGCCCGATGACCTGAACCTGCATCTGGTGCTGGAAAACTATGTACTGCTTGTAAACGGCAGGTCAGCGGTTCGGACCCGCTCGCCGGCTCCCAAGGTCAGAGGGGGTACGCGGGTCCCGTAACTCGATCACGTGGACCGGTTCGTGGACCGAATGACGGTCATCCGCGTTGTCCTCCTCGCATGCCCAGGAGTTGCGTAGAGCGCCTGCCGCGCGTTGATCGGCGAGCTCAAGGCCACGGTGCCATCTGGAAGAACCAGCGGTTCGCCGGCGGCGCGAGCGAATGGGTCGGCAGCGCCTGATCCCAGGTGCGGATGACAGGCCTTTCGGCTTGAATGGTGATTGTGTCCAGGCAGCAGCGCAGACACGTCCACCTCACGCACTGGGGCGCGGCGGAAATTGAGAGCGACGGGCAGGCACTGACATCGGTGCGTCCCTGGAGCGAGGACCCAGCGCCCAGCCGGATCCTGGAGAACCTGGCCGCGGCGCAGCATCACCCCGCGCGGATCGACCAGCCGCACATCCGCCAGGGGTGGCTAGAGCACGGCCCGGGCGCGGCGCCCAGGGGCAGCGACGTATTCGTACCGGTGTCCTGGGAGACGGCGCTCGACCTGCTCGCCGCCGAACTGCGCCAGGTATATAGCACCTATGGACCTGACGGCGTGTTCGGCGGATCCTATGGCTGGGCCAGCGCGGGCCGGTTTCATCATGCCCAGAGCCAGCTGCACCGGTTCCTGAACTGCCTGGGCGGCTACGTCCGCTCAGTGAACACCTACAGCTATGGCACCTCCGAAGTGCTGCTCCCGCACGTCGTCGGGGACGTGGCCCTGGTCATGGCGGGTGCCACGGCGTGGCCAGTGATTGCGGAGCACACCGACCTGCTGGTCGCGTTCGGCGGCCTGTCCCCGAAGAACTCCGCCGTGGCCTCCGGCGGTATCGGGCGGCACACCATGGCCCCGGCGCTGGCGTCCGCCGTGGCGCGCGGGTGCCGCCTGGTCTCGGTCACCCCGCTGCGCAGCGACACCGACGCTAGCCTGGGCGCCGAATGGATCGCCCCGGTGCCCGGCACCGACGCCGCGCTCATGCTCGCGCTCTGCCATGTCCTGGACGCCGAAGGACTCGCCGACCGCTGCTTCCTGGACCGGTACACGGTCGGTTACCCGCAATTCGCTGGCTATGTGCGCGGTGAAGGCGACGGGGTACCGAAGACCCCGGAGTGGGCAGCCGCCCTGACCGGCATCGCGGCGGAGCGGATCCGCACGCTGGCCCGCCAGATGGCGGCCGGGCGCACCATGGTCACGGTCAGCTGGTCGCTTCAGCGTGCCGAGCACGGGGAACAGCCGGTCTGGCTGGGCCTGGTCCTGGCCGCAATGCTCGGCCAGATCGGCTTGCCAGGTGGCGGCTTTGGGCACGGGTACGGATCAAGCGGCGACGTCGGGAACCCCCGCCGGATGTCCGCGCCGCGCCTGTCACAGGGCGCGAACGGCATCGACTCCTACATCCCGGTGGCCAGGATCGCGGACATGCTGCTGAATCCTGGCGCCCCCTACGACTACGACGGGCAGCACCGCCACTACCCGGACGTCAAGCTCGTCTACTGGTGCGGCGGGAACCCGTTCCACCACCACCAGGACCTCGCCCGCCTGCGCGAGGCTTTCGGCAGGCCGCAGACCGTGGTGGTGCATGATCCGTTCTGGACTGCCACCGCGCGGCACGCCGACATCGTCCTGCCCTCGACGATGTCCGTCGAACGCGATGACATCGGCGCCGGCAGCGGCGACTCGACGTTGTTCGCCATGCCGCAGCTGACCGAGCCGCACGCGCAGGCGCGCGACGACTACGTTATTTTCGCTGCTCTCGCGGACCGGCTGCAGGTGGGAGAGGGGTTCACAGAAGGCCGAACGGGCTGGCAGTGGCTGCATCACCTGTACGGTGAATGGCGCTCCCGCCTGCAAGCTTCAGGCCACGAGATGCCGCCGTTCGAGCAGTTCTGGGCGGCCGGATCGCTGGACATCCCGGTCCCCGATCCCCATCAGGTGCTGCTGTCCGCCTTCCGCCGCGACCCGGCGCGTTCCGCCCTTCGCACACCCAGCGGGAAAATCGAGATCTTCTCCTCGGCCATCGACAGCTTCGGCTACCCCGACTGCCCGGGGCACCCGGTCTGGCTCGAGCCGACCGAATGGCTCGGCCGCCACCCGAGCCGCTTCCCCCTCCAGCTGGTGGCCAACCAGCCCCGCCGCCGTCTCCACAGCCAGCTCGACGTCGGCGCCTACAGCCAGGAAGGCAAGACCGGCGGACGCGAGACAGCCGCCATGAACCCGGGCGACGCGGCGGCCCGGGGCATCACTGACCGCTCTTACGTCCGCATCTTCAACGACCGCGGCAGCTGCCTGGCCGGCATCACGCTCACCGAGGACGTCAGCCCCGGTGTCGTGCAGCTGTCCACCGGAGCCTGGTACGACCCCGACCCCGAGGACCCATCCTTCTGCCGGCACGGCAACCCGAACGTGCTCACCGCGGACCGGCCCAGCTCCACCCTCTCCCAGGGCACGACCGGCCAGCTCGCCATGGTCCAGATCGAACCGTATGCGGCCACACCACCCGAGGTCTCGGTCCACCGGCCCCCGGCCATATTGCGGGCTGGAGCTGAGCCCTGACTTCGCCGGCCTCGTGACTCACCCCTGGAGCTCGGGGTGCCCTGGTGCCATGCATAGTCAGGCCCCGGCCGGCAGATATCAGATCTATTTCCGGCAGGGTGTCGGTGGTCCGGCCGCCGCCACCCACCGCGGTCAGGAAGTGCCCGTTGGAAGTCTCAGTACCGTGCTCATTCTGGCGGCGGACCTGAGAGTAAAGGAGATCTGCATTCCCGGCGTGAGCATCGTTGGCGGACCGGGGTGAATCCGGCAGGAATTTCCTGGCCGGTCAGGCCGGCTGGATCTCGACTTTGGTATCGGAGAAGGTCGGGGCGTTGCCGAGGTCGGCGAAGAGGAATGGATTGACGGCGTTGACGGTGGAGTTGCCCTTGGCGTTTTTGCGCCAGGCTCCCATCGGCGCCATGGCCACGCCGGGGGCGATATCGGTGGTGATGTGGGCCCGGGCGATGAACTGGCCGCGGTCGTTGTGCACGCGGACGTACTGGCCGTCAGTGATGCCGCGTTCTGCGGCGTCATCCGGGTGCATGGTCACGGTCTGCTCGCCCTGCACGCGGCGCTGGGCGGGCTGGTCGCCGGCACTGGAGTTAAGGTAGGCGTGAGATTTAGGGGAGATGAGACTCAGCCGGTATCCGGCCGCATCCGTCTCACGGGGTGGCACGTAGTACGGCAGGGGATCGACGGTGCCGCCCGGCTGGTACTCCTCCGAGCCCTGCCGGAACAGCGGGAGCACGAAGTTGCCGGCCTGCTCAGCTACTGAGGAACGGAACTCGACCTTGCCCGACGGGGTCGGGAAGTTGCCCTCGGCGTGCGGGGCGTACTCATCGGCTGATGGCAGGTTGAGCCGGGCCCAGCCGCTCTGACGGAGCGACTGCAGGCTGATTCCCTCCATCGGTGGCGCGGACCAGTCGAACGCCTCGGCCATCATCTGCTCGTCGGTGCGCGTGAAGCACTCCTCGGTGAACCCCATCCGGGCGGCCAGCCGCCGGAACAGCTCGGTATTGGAGATGGCCTCGCCGACCGGCTCGATGGCCGGGATGTTCAGCGTGACGTACAGGTGGCCCCAGCTGAACATGATGTCGTGCTGCTCGAGCTGGGTGGTGGCGGGCAGCACCAAGTCGGCGTAGCGGGCCGTGTCGGTCAGGAAATGGTCGCTGACCACGGTGAACAGGTCCTCCCTGGACAGGCCTGCGATCAGCTTGTCCTGTTCTGGGCAGACCACGACCGGGTTGGAGTTGTACACCACCAGCGCGGTGACCGGCGGGTCCAAGTCCATTTCCCCGGTCAGCGCCCGGCCCAGCAGGTACTGGTTGACCACCCGGGTCCCCGGTGTGGCCAGCTCCGGGTGCAGCAGCGCGGGCCAGTTGACCGGGAACGCCCACAGCGGCAGCTGCAACAGCCCGCCGCCGACTTGCCGCCAGGCCCCGGTCAGCGCGGGCAGGCACGCGATCGAGCGCACCGTCTGCCCGCCCCCGGCCTGCCGCTCGATGGCCACCCCGATCCGGATCATCGAGGGCTGGCTGGCGGCGTACTCGCGGGCCAGAGTGCGGATGTCCTCGGCCGGGATACCGGTCTGCTCCGATGCCCACTCCGGGGTATAGCGGGTCACCCGCTCCGCTAGCTCGTCGTACCCGGCCGTGTAGTCGCGGACGTAGGCCTCATCGGTGAGTCCCTCGCCGATGATCACGTTCATCATGGCCAGCGCGAGCGCGCCGTCGGTGCCGGGCCGGATCGGGATATACCAGTCCGCGTGCGCGGCGGTCCGGTGCCGCACCGGATCGATCACCACAACCTTCGCCCCGCGCCGCTGCGCCTCGGCCACGAACGGCCACAAGTGCAGATTCGTGGAGATCATGTTGCAGGCCCAGATGAGGATGTAACGGGAGTGCACCAGGCTCTCCGGGTCCACGCCCGCGGTCGCGCCGATCGTCATCGTGTAGGCGGTGCAGGCGCCCGAGTCGCAGTAGGTCCGCTCGGTGATGGTGGCGCCGAGCTTGTTGAAGAACGGGTCTCCCACGTTCAGGCCGTTCAGGATGCCCTCAGTCCCCAGGTAGCTGACCGGCATGACGGTTTCCGGGCCGTGCTCGGCGATCGCGGACCTGAACCGGCCGGCGATCTCGTCCAGCGCCTCATCCCAGGAGATGCGCCTGAACTCGCCGCTGCCCTTCGGGCCGGTCCGCCGCATTGGGTACAGCACCCGGTCCGGGCTGTAGGTCTTGTCGATGTAGTTATTGACTTTCACGCACAGCCCGCCACGGGTGAACGGGTGATCCGGGTCGCCCCGCACCTCGACCGCGCGGCCTTCGCGCACCGTGACCAGCATCGCGCAGGTATCCGGGCAATCATGCGGGCACGCGCCGCGGACGGTTTCGGTTGCCCGCTCATTCACGGTGGCAGTCATGAATTCTCCTCAGGGCCCGTGGTCACCTGCTTAACTACGCAGTATCCATCGGCCGCACCTGTGCCACAATGCCGGAAAGCGCCAGATGTCCCATCGCCCCGTGCGGCAAAAATGGATAGCGCCCCTGTTCTGCCAGCTCATCAGCTAAAAGGCGGCTGCGGCGAGGATATCGGGTGCGCCGCGCTGCCCTGTTTTGCCAGGCGTCTCGATGTAACACGCAAATTAATTACGGGCCCGATTCGCGTCGCCGGTTCCACGAAGATCGCAACCAATATTTGCGCGACGCAAAAAGCATTTCACAACGGCCGAAAGGAGAGGAGTCGCTGTTGCCCGGGTCAGTCAGCGCCTGCAATAGCGGCGCCGGCGTCGGCCTCAGGTCTGTTGTCGCGGGCGCTGACGTCTTGCTCAGAGCAGAAGCCGGCCTGGCTGGCCTTCAGGCACAGCAGGCCCAGAAGCTGGCCATCGGCATTGGTGACGGCGGCCCGGCGGCGCCCGGTCGCGATCATTGCCCGCTGGACTTCAGCAAGGCCGGCCGCGGGTGGCACGGTGCGGCCCGCGAGCCGTCCCAGCGGCGCAGCGGCGGCCGGAGCATGGCATCCAGCGAGGTCAGTGCGTTCCACGACGGCCTCCAGGCACCCGGCCGGGCTGACGATCAGCGCCGCATGGACATGAGTGTCGCGGAAGAAGTCCCGTATCTCACCGACGGTGGCGGACAGTGAATGCCGCACCGGAGTCGTGAGCATCGCCTCGGCGACGGTACGCGCAACTTCATCCACCGGTTCAGGATAAAGACCGCCCCTTACGCCAAGCTGCCTGCTATCGCCGTCCGCTGTCCCCGGGATGACCGCTAAGCGTGGTGATCCGAGCCTGGTCGGCCGGGCTGGCCGGCCATGCTTCCTGTGGTGGCTGCCTCAAGGAGGTGTCGCAGTGGCGCCGCGCAGTTCCGCGCTATCGCTAGCCGAGTGGGTGGCGCTGTGCCTGGTTCGCGAGAAACCGGCGTACAGCTTCGCGATCGCGGGTCTGCTGGCAAGGGAGGGCAGCCTCGGGCAGGTCTGGCCTGTACAGAAATCGGTTGTCTACCGGTCCGCGTCTCGGCTCATGCAGCTGGGACTGATAGCAGCCGCCGGACCGGGCCGGACAGGTGCAGGCGGGTCCCGGTTGGGAGGGGAAGGTGATAGACCAGACCTTCGCCACCCAGGTCGACCGGCACCTGAGTGACGGGCCGCCCTTGGCGGCAGCCTGCTCGCTGGTGGTCATCGGCACCTCGCAGGCGCCGAAGCTGACCTGCCCGGCGCTGAACGCTGCGATACCTGCGCTGCTCCCGACCTTGGAATAGCCGATGGTCACGCCCCGGTGCTGCTGCTCATAGCGGGGGAACGCGGCGGAGAAGAACGGCGCGCCAAATGTTGACCCGGACCCGGTCAGGGTGGGTCTATGGCCGCCAGGAATGGTACTCACCGCCGACGCCGGGGCGGCGCGGCTGGCCGAGCTGGAGCAGGCACTGACGGCCAGGACGGCGAACGCTGCGGCGGCGGCCAGATGGCAGGGCGCCGTGAACGGCGGGACGGGACCCCAGATGCAGGTGGTGGGCTGGCATGGGTGTTCCTCTGCGCTGAGGTGCGGAGCGGTGGTGAGAGTTAGCGGACGTCCCGGGTCCACGCCTGGGCGGCGATCTGGACCGCGTCCCAGGGGCTGCCGAGCGGCGGGGTGTAGGACAAGTCCAGGTCGCTGATCGCGTCGACGGTCATGCCGTGGAAGATCGCGGTGGCGGCGATGTCGACCCGCTTGGCGATCTCGGCGTCCTTGTGGCCGAACAGCTGCATGCCGAGCAGCCGCCCGGTAGCCCGGTCGCCGGTGACGCGGATGGCGACGCGGTGGCTGCCGGGGTAATAGGCCTTGTGGTCATCGGCGGCCGACTGGACTGTGACCGGGTCGAACCCGGCGGCCCGGGCTTCGTGGTCGCGCAGGCCGGTGCGGGCGGCGGCCTGGTCGAAGATCTTGACGACCTGGGTGCCCAGGCTGCCGGCGAAGGCCCGGTTCCTGCCGAGAGCATTCTCCCCGGCAACCCGGCCCTGCTTGTGCGCGGTGGTGCCCAGCGGCAGGTAGGTAACCCCGAGCAGCCGGTGGTGGGTGACCACACAGTCCCCGGCGGCGAAGACGTCCGGCAACGTGGTCCGCATGCCCGGGTCGACGGCGATCGCGCCCTTGACCCCGAGAACGGCACCGGCGTCGGCGGCGAGACTGGTCTCCGGCCGTACCCCGACGACGACGAGGACCATGTCCGTCAGGTGAGTCACCGCCGATCCATCTGGCGCGGCGGCCTGGACTGCCAGCTGCCCGGCCTGGCCGGGCTGGGACCTGGTGATGGCCCGGACGGCGGTGCCGGTCAGCACCTGCACACCGTGCCCGGCGAGCTCGGCGTGAACCAGCGTGCCCAGTTCCGGGTCGATGGTGGGCAGCACTTCGGGCAGCTGCTCCAGCTGCGTCACCTGGAGCCCGCGGACGGTCAGGGCGTCGGCCATCTCCAGGCCGATGTACCCGGCGCCGACGATGACCGCGCTGGCCGGGGCGGTCTGCTCCAGGGTGGCCATGACGGCGAAGGTGTCGCCCATCGAGTGCAGCAGGTGCACGCCATCGGCCGGGCCCGGGGCATCCGGCCCGGCCAGGCCTTCGATCGGGGGCCGGACCGGGACCGCGCCGGTGCCGATGATGAGCTTGTCGTAGCTCAGCAGTTCCTCCTCGCCGGCGGAGGTAACCAGGAGCTTGCGGCCAGGCACGTCGATGCGCCGGGCGGTGGTGTCCAGCCGCAGCCGCATCCCGGTGGCTTCCAGGTCGGCGGCGGTGCGGTGGGCCAGATTCCGCCAGTGGCCGACCTCACCGGAGACGTAGTACGGGATGCCGCAGATGGAGAAGTTCGGGTAGGCGTCCTCCAGGACCACCGTGACGTCCGCGCCCGGGTCCAGTTCGCGGGCGCGCAGCGCGGCGCTGATCCCGGCGTCACTGCCGCCGATCATGAGCAGGTGCACGGCCGGGCTCCTGTCTAGCTGCCGGTTACTGAGGCACGGCCGGGCGGCCGGTCCGCGGACTGCGAGAGGCCAACATGTGCGGCCTGGGACGGCAGCCCTTCACCGTGCGGGACGATGATCTCCGCGGCATCGGCGGGCGTAATGGCGGGATACAGCGCCTTGATGACCCCGACCGCCAGGATGCCGCCAAGGATCTGCGCGGCGATAAAGGGCAGCACTGAGGACGGGGCGATGCCCGCGAAGGTATCGGAGAACATCCGGCCGATAGTGATGGCCGGGTTCGCGAAGCTGGTCGAGGAGGTGAAGAAGTATGCCGCGCCGATGTAGGCGCCGACCGCGGCCGGGGCGGAGCGAGCGCGCCCGGACCGGGCCAGCGCGAAGATCACCAGCAGCAACCCGAGCGTGGCGATGACCTCTGACAGGAAGTGCGCAGGCGAGGCCCGGTGCTTGGCCGAGATCGTGACCGCGGGCAGCGCGAACATCAGGTTCGCCGCCACCGCCCCGGCGATACACCCCGCCACTTGCGCCGGGAGATAGGCCGCCGCCTCCCGCCAGCGCAGCCCGCCGAAGGCGGCATCAACAAAGGACACGACCGGGTTGAAGTGGCCCCCCGATACCGGGCCGAACATCAAGATGATCGCGAACAGCCCAGCTGCGGTCGCCGCCGCGTTCTCGAACAGCTCCAGGCCGGTCTGGCCTGGCGAGAGCCGCTGCGCGGCGATCCCGGACCCGATCACCAGCGCGGCCAGGAACCCGCTGCCGAGGAACTCGGCCAGCAGGCGGCGCCACAGCAGGACAGGTGCATCAGCCACGCCGCCCATGTTGACAGAAGAAGATAGCTCAGTCAAGATTGAGTCAATGAACCTTGAGCAAAACTCCGACCTGGCCCGGCGGGCCGCTGTGCACGCCGCGCTGGCCGACTGTGCCCGGCTGGCCATCACCGACACGCTGCTGGCCGGAGACGCGTCACCGTCGGAGCTGGCAGCGATGCTGGCCATGCCGTCCAACCTGCTGGCGCACCACCTGCACGTGCTGGAGCAGGCCGGGGTGATCGCCCGCCGCCGGTCCGAAGGTGACCGGCGCCGCACGTACCTGCGGCTGATCCCCGGCGCCCTGGACCCGCTGGCCGGGCCCTCTCCCCGTCCGGCGCGGCGGGTGCTGTTCGTCTGCACCGCTAACTCGGCACGCTCGCACCTGGCCGCAGCGCTGTGGCGCCGGGCCAGCAGCATCCCCGCCGCCTCGGCCGGCACCCACCCCGGCCCGGCAATCGATCCCGGCGCGATCGCGGCCGCCGGCCGTCACCGGCTGCCGCTGCCCCGGCTCCGGCCCCGCCATATCGGCGAGGTCCAGCACGACGACGACCTGGTCGTCACGGTGTGCGATCTGGCTCATGAGGAGCTCGGCGAGCAGGCCGCCGTGCACTGGTCCGTGCCCGACCCAGTGCCGGCCGCTGACCCGGCCGGCTTCGATGCGGCAGTAGCCGACCTGAGCGACCGGGTCGGGCGTCTCGCGCCGCGCCTGGCCAGCACGGCCTGACTCGCTCCACGGGCCTAACATGGTGCCAGGTTTTTGCCTTTGACGAAGATGATTTTTTTTTTTTTTTTTTTTTTTTTTTTTTTTTTTTTTTTTTTTTTTTTTTTTTTTTTTTTTTTTTTTTTTTTTTTTTTTTTTTTTTTTTTTTTTTTTTTTTTTTTTTTTTTTTTTTTTTTTTTTTTTTTTTTTTTTTTTTTTTTTTTTTTTTTTTTTTTTTTTTTTTTTTTTTTTTTTTTTTTTTTTTTTTTTTTTTTTTTTTTTTTTTTTTTTTTTTTTTTTTTTTTTTTTTTTTTTTTTTTTTTTTTTTTTTTTTTTTTCAGGTGACGTTGCCCTCCTCAATCCCGGCCTGGTAGATCGCCAGGACCGCGTCGGCGTGCGCGCCGGCCATCGCCTCGATCCGCGCCGCCGCACCCGGGCCGGCACGATTACGGCTTGACCGCGCGGATGATCGCCGAGTGCACGCCGTCCCCGGCCTGCTGGGAAGGGGTGATGGTGATGCCGGTGAACCCGGCACAGGTCAGCCCGTCGCGGTACTCGGTGACCGACGGCGCTCCCGCGATACACCCAGCCGCAGCGCCACGCTCGAGCCGCTCGGCCGGGTCGAGCCGATCCTCGGCGAGGATATCGGAGATGCCCAGGCGGCCGCCGGGCCGCAGCACACGGAAGCTCTCGGCGAAGACGGCAGGCCGGTCGGTGGACAAGTTGATTACGCAGTTGGAGATGATCACGTCCACGGAGCCCTCTGGCAGCGGGATCGCCTCGATCTGGCCGTGGAGGAACTCCACGTTCTGCGCGCCGGCGGCGCGGGCGTTGGCCCGGGCCAGATCCAGCATCTCCCCAGTCATGTCCAGCCCGTAGGCCTTCCCCGCCGGGCCGACCCGGCGGGCGGACAGCAGCACGTCGATACCGCCGCCCGAGCCCAGGTCCAGCACCGTCTCGCCCAGCCGCAGGTCGGCCACCGCGACCGGGTTGCCGCAACCCAGGCTGGCCCGCACCGCAGCCTCGGGCAGGCCGGCGGTGTCGGGGTACCCGGGAGCGCAGCAGCCCCCGTCCGGGCAGGCATCCGGGCCGCCATCGGTGACCGCCTGCCCCGCCTGCGCGGCCCGGGCCAGGCCGGCGTAGCGGGCGGCGACAGCCGCCCGGATCTCGTCACGATCAGCTGGAACCATGGTCATCCTCCGATCGGGACGGGTGAGGGCCTGCCCATCACGAGGTCCGCGGCAGTGGGGAAGCAGGTCACGCAGGCGTCGTTGATCCGGTACAGCCGGGAGGTGCCGCGGTCCTCGGCCAGCACGAACCGGACCGCGGCCAGCTGCCGCAGATGCTCCGACACCGTGGACTGGCCCACCGGCACCGCCGCGACGATCTCCTTGACGGTCAGCGGCCCGCCCGCCCGGGCCAGCAGCGAGACGATCTGCACCCGGGTGCCATCGGCCAGGGCCCTGAACCAGGCCGCGTACGTCTCCGCAGTCTCCCGGTCCAGTGGCTGCACGTCGTTCATCGTTAATCGACGATAGACGATGAAAGAAGGCAAGGGAAGCCCACAGGCGGTGACCCGCGCGGCGAGGCTACGGAACGGGGCAGCCGATCAGGGCGGCCAGGCCAGCCAGCGCCTGCGGGCAGACCCGGTAGTACACCCACACGCCGCGCTTGTCCCGGTCCACCAGCCCGGCGTCGTGCAGCACCTTCATGTGATGGCTGATCGTCGGCTGCGACAGGTCAAACGCCTCGTTCAGGTCGCAGATGCACGCCTCGCCGCCCTCATGGGAGGCGACCAGCGACATCAGCCGCAGCCGGACCGGGTCGGCCAGCGCCTTCAGCAGCGGCGCCACCTGCTCGGCCTGCTCCATGCTCAGCGGCTGCGCGGTCAGCGGGGCGCAGCAGGCCGCTGTCTCGGCCGGGCTGATCACCGGCAAGGAAATCGACACACATCTATATTGACAGAGATCGATGTTCTATAGCAAGCTGGGTTCCAACAAGACATAGACATGTGTCAATATCTATCGGAGGTCGCCATGTCCCGGGTGCAGCTCGCGCTCAACGTCAACGACATCGACGAGGCCGTCAGCTTCTACACCGCCCTGTTCGGCACCGGGCCGGCCAAACGCAGGCCCGGCTACGCCAACTTCGCCATCACCGAGCCGCCGCTCAAGCTGGTCCTGCTGGAAAACCCCGGCCAGGGCGGCACGCTGAACCACCTCGGCGTGGAAGTCGCCGACGCAGACACGGTCGACGCCGAACAGAAGCGGCTCGCCCAGTCCGGCCTGGCCGCGGTCGACGAGCGCAACACGACCTGCTGCTACGCCCGGCAGGACAAGTTCTGGGTTACCGGCACGCCCGGCGGCGAGCGGTGGGAGATCTACACCGTGCTGGAAGACAGCGCCACCTTCTGGGGGCAGGACGACGAACGGCGCTCCGACGCCGTCCAGGCTAAGCTCGACGCCCCCGCCGGGCAGGTCGCGCAGTGCTGCGGCGGTTCGCAGGCCGCCGAAGATGACCCCGCCTCCTCCAGCGCCTGCTGCTGAGAGCGAACCGTCAGCCAGGAGCTATTGAGCGGACCGCCGACGCACCTCGGTCACCAGGGGCGTTGGCGGCACGTGACGCAATCCGGGACGCATGCGCTGGTGATCTGGGCGACGCGGCGCATTGTGCCCGGTCGTAGAACTCCAGGACGCGGGCCAGATCAGGACGCTGGCCGCCGTAAGCGTGGTGCCGGGCGGCGGCCAGCGTGGAGGGTTTCTAGACGGCGTGGATGTGGCAAGGCCAGCAGTCCCGGAGCCCGTAGCCGGAATAGTGCTGGCGCAAGACGGTATCGGCCTAGTGACGCAATCCGCTTAGCTGCGCTGCCGAGTATCCGGCTTGGCCCCGTCCAGGACCGTCCATTCTCACCTCAGGCATGCCCTAAATTGGGATTGTCCGGGCGGTATCGGGCGTCCGGCCTGGAACCCGCAGAACTGGGCGCAACTACAAGGGCCGAAGGACATAAGCGGATGCTCCCAGTCTCCCTGATCTTCACCAGCGGCGTTGCCGGCGGTGTCAACAGTTACGCGGTGGTGCTCGTGCTCGGCTTGCTAGGCAGGTTTGGGCACATCGCTGCGATCCCGCCGGTACTGGAGCGCCCGCCGGTTCTGGCGGCAGCTGCCGCCCTGTATATCGGCCAGTTCGTGGTAGGCAAAATTCCGATGCTGGACTCAGTGTGGGACGTTGTTCATACGGCCCTGCGGCCCGTAGTCGGGGGCGCGATCGGCGTCGTTATGGCCCAGCATGCCGACGCTAACTCGGCCGCGACTATCGCGGCAGCTGCACTCGGCGGTGGGTCAGCGCTTGCCTCGCATGTCGTCAAGACCGGTATGCGGATTGGCATCAACACGAGCCCCGAACCGTTCAGCAACATCGCCACTAGCCTCCTCGAGGACCTGGGCGTGGTTGGCATCGTCTCGTTCGCCGTGTTCCACCCGATCGCCGCAGCGGCGGTCGCAGCCGTAGTGCTGGCTGTCGGCATCGCCTTGTTCGCGCTCCTGGCGTCGCGGATTCGCCGGAGCTGGCACCGCCGCCGCGACGTTCGCCTGCAGCGGCGATCCTCCGGTGGTCCTATGGCCAGAGTTCCGTCGCTGCAGCGCCAGGACGCCACGCTGCCAGCCAACCCGCTGACGGCGGATCAAGAACGACTGGATCCCCTTTCGCCAATCATGCGGGGTTAGGTTACGCGCGGTAGCTGCTTGGGGAGCGAGGCGGCCTGAGGCGTGGACCGGTTCGTGACCGAGTCACCGGATATTCCCTGCGCCGCGGTGCCGTCGGTGCAATTTCCCGTGTTATCGCTGCAGCTGGCGCAGCCGGAGCGTTCGGCCGGGCTTCTTGTAAACGGCAGGTCAGCAGTGCAACCCTCATGGGTATGGTTACTTTATGTGACCGGCGCGGGGGCGATGGCCACGATAAGCCGCGGACGGGTTCGTGGACCGAGCTACTGGCGTAAATAGGTGCAATGAGCGTTATGGCGGCTTAGATCCATGTGACCCATGCAGGCGGTGCCCCGGGAGCTTCAGATCCGGCCCCTCATAATCCGCCGGTCGTTAGGCTCGAGCCGCCGCCCGCTGACGGAATACGCCGGAACCAGAGTCCATCAGCCCATCACATTGTTGGCGCTCTCCGCATGGGGCTGGCGAAGTCGTGAGTAGTGCCCGAGGTTTATTTCGTTGTCAGTAAAATATCCGCTAAACAGAACCGGATCCGAGTCGTGGTCCTGTCCGCTTTCGCATGCGTGTACCAGGGCCGCCATAAAGCGGCCAGCGACGGGAGCATTCTTGAACTGGTTGCCGCTCGTGCCAATGGCCACATAGAACCCGGCCAACGAGGTGCGGTCGTAGATCGGGATCCAGTCGTCGGCGACGTCATAGAGCGCGGCGTAACCAACGGGACGGGGCGGGATACTCAGCGACGGGATTCTTCGGGCCAGGCGGAGTACCTGCGCATCCCACGCCTGCGCGGTGGGCTGGGCCTCGAAAACATCCGGGTCGTCTATCCAGTGGAGGGCATCGCATTCTGGCTCCGCGCTTCCGACGATAAGCTGCCCACCGAAGTGGGATCTGAAGTATGTGCCCAGGTCTCCGTCCGTGACCGCGGGACCCAGCTCACCGCGCGCGTAACCAGCCGGAGCCGGAACGGAATGGACCTCCTGCCGAAGCGGGCGGGTCCGGATCCGGAATTCTCCGGTGACGCCCGCCAGATCGTTGACCTGACCGGAGTATGGGCCCGCCACATTGACCACGACGGGAGAGTGAATCTCGCTTCCTGAGCGCAGCCTTACGCCCTGGACCCGCCCGTTCTTCTGGAGGATCTCCACCACCTGTTCGCGGAGCTGAACTTCTGTCCCCTTCCGCTCCGCCGCGGCCATGAGGTTTCTCGCCGCCAGCTGCGGGTCGTCGATGAACCCGGCGTCGGGCGTGTAGTAGGCACTGAGTTCGCCATCGGCATCCGCCCAGAATGCGTCGTCTGTGACCGGCTTGGGCGGAGCGTACCGTCCGGTATCCATGCCCGGCACCCGCTGCCGGATGGTCTCCCCGTCCCAGCACTCGTACGGGACACCGACGCGGTCAAACAGAGACAGCACCCGCTCACGCTCGGTACTGCCATCAAGGATCAGGCAACCCGACTTGATGAACCTGGCCAGGGATTCGCCGGGAGGGCTGCCCAGGTATTCGGGCCAACTCTCCCAGCTGAACTTGGCTTCCCAGGAAGCGGCCACACCCTCGAAAGTCGAGTAGTGAAAGCGGACGATGCTCGCGGACGAGCTGGTAGAGCCGGAACCGATACCACCCAGCCGGTCGATGGCCACCACCCGCAGTCCGGTCTGTGCGAGCGCGTAGGCGACAGCGGCACCGATGACCCCGGTTCCGATCACGACTGCGTCGGCTGTTTGTGTCACTCAATACCTCTCGGACCAGGTCGACGGTCCCCGGTGGTCATTGTGCGAGCACGCTGGTCCCCGTGCGCCGGGATGGACGGGAGCGCCTCAGATTGTGCCCGCGCGGATTGTATGGCGCACCGAGCTGGGACAGCAACTGCCCGGTGAACGGGAGGCGCGCCGGTGAAGCAGCCGAACGTGGTGACCTGGACGGCCAAGGCGCAGGGCCAGCTTCTGGCACACCACCCCGCCCGCAAGCAGGCGGCTGCAACCAGGCACCACGCCACGCCGGTGACAGAGATACGACCGCCGTCCGACCCCGAGATGCCGATCACGAGAACACCGCCGAACGAGCGCAGCAGGCGTCAGCTCACGCTCACAGAATCCGCGTTCCATGCCACGAGCCTGCACGCGCTACCCTGACGAACAATTCAAGCGGCCCTACCTCCCCACCTCGGATGGCAGACCTGTGGAAATCGCCGACTTCAGCCTCGATCGGTTCTCTCTCGCCGGCCGTAACGCCCTGGTCACCGGTGGCAACACCGGCCTGGGGCAGGCCTTCTCGGTAGCCCTGGCCAAGGCGGGCGCTGACATATTCGCGGTCGGCCTGGCCAAGGACGACGGCACCACCCAGGCTCTGATCAAGGCCGCCGGGCACCGGATGGAGTTCATGGCGGCCGACATCACGCAGCCGGGCGTCCCAGCCGCCGTCGTGCGGGAGTGCATGGAGGCGCTGGGCTCGGTCGACATCCTGGTCAACTCCGCCGGCCTGAACCTGCTGGCTGACGTGGCGGAGTTCGGCCGTGACCTGTGGGACCCGATGGTGGCGGTCAACCTCACCGCCGCGTTCGAGCTTGCCCACGAGGCCAGCAGGTTCATGATCGAGCAACGGTCCGGCAAGATCATCAATATTGCGTCGCTGTTCTCCTACCTCGGCGGGCGGCGCTCGCCTGCCTACGCCGCGACCAAGGCCGGAATCGCGGGCTTCACCAAGGCCTACTGCGACGAGCTGGCGGCCTATAACATCCAGGTCAATGCCATTGCGCCGGGATATTTCAAGACCGCTATCACCGAAGCGGCCCGGGCCGATCCCGAGGCCGACCGCCGCATCGTCGAGCACATCCCCGCGGCCCGCTGGGGGGAGGCCGCCGACCTGATGGGAGCGGTGGTCTTCCTGGCCAGCCCGGCCTCGGATTACGTCAACGGCCACGTCCTGGTGGTCGACGGCGGCTACCTCGTCCGCTGACACCACAGCTACCCGGAGGGCGACCTTGGCCACGGCCTCATCCCGATCCCCGCTGACCCGCCAGTCGATCGTCGACGCGATGACCGGACTTCTCGGCCCGGCCGCTGTCGACACCCGCGACGAGCAGCTCAGGCAGGCCAGCGTCGACCGGTTCCGGAAGTACACCGCAGTGCACGGCATCTACGACGGGCCGATCCCGGCCGCGATCGTCTACCCCTCTTCCGCAGCGGAGGTGGCGGCGGTGTTGCGGTTTGCCGAGGAGAACCTCGTCAATATCGTGCCGCGCACCGGAGGGACCGCCACCGAAGGCGGCCTGGAGACGGTGGTCGAGGACAGCCTCGTGATGGACGGGTCGCGGATGAACGCGATCCTGTCCGTCGACCCGGTGGACATGATGGCCACTGTGCAGTGCGGCGTCGGCCTGCAGCATCTGGAGGACACCGTCCGGGCCCAGGGCCTCACCACCGGGCACTCGCCCCAGTCCAAGCCGCTGGCCCAGCTGGGCGGCCTGGTCGCCACGCGCTCGATCGGCCAGTTCTCCACCCTGTACGGCGGCATCGAGGACCTGGTCGTGGGCCTGGAGGCGGTCTTCCCCGGCGGGCAGGTGGCCCGGATCAAGAACGTGCCGCGGCGGGCGGCGGGCCCGGACATCCGGCACATCGTCGTCGGCAGCGAGGGTGCGCTGTGCTTCATCACCGAGGTGACGGTGAAGCTGTTCCGCTACCAGCCGGAGAACAACCGGTACTTCGGGTTCGGTGTGGAGGAGTTCGCCGATGGCATCGACGCCATCCGCGAGCTGATCACCGCGGGCTACCGGCCGTCGGTGTGCCGGGTCTACTCACCCGAAGACGCCCGCCAGCACTTCGCCGATTTCTACCGGGACCGCAGCGTCGTCGTCCTGGTCGCGGAGGGCCCGAAGGGCATCGCCGACGCCACCGCCAAAGCGATCGAGGAACTCTTCGCCACCCGCCCCCACCAGCGGGTCGACGAACAGCGGATCCGGGCATGGTTCGAGAACCTCAACTGGGGCCAGGACAAGATCGACGCCGAGAAGGCCGATATGCTCACCCACGCCCGCCTCGGCTACACCACCGAGGTCTCCGTCGACTGGTCGCGGGCCGCGGGTCTGTTCACCGCCGTCATGAGCCGGATCCGCGGCGAGTTCCCGCGGGCCGGGGACCTGACCATGCTCGGCGCCCACTCCTCGCACAGCTACCAGACCGGGACCAACCTGTATTTCGTCTACGACTACGAGATCAGGTGCAGCCCGCGTGAGGAGATCGAGGTCTACCACAAGCCGCTGAACGCGATCATCGTCGAAGAAGCCCTGCGGGCGGGCGGGTCGATGGTGCACCACCACGGGATCGGCAAGTACCGCACCCGGTGGGCGGCCGACGAGCACGGCAGTGCCTACTGGCTGCTGACGACCCTGAAGCAGGCGTTCGACCCCCAGGGTGTGATGAACGCGGGCGCGATCTTCCCGCTGCCGTCATGAAGCCGTACCTGCTGGCCATCGACAACGGCTCGCAGAGCACCAAGGTGACGATCTTCGACGCCCGCGGCCGGGCCCTGGCTGCGGCCAGCAGGCGGCTTCTGCCGTATGACATCTCGGTGCCGGGGCACGCCGTCCACCCCGATGACGACATCTGGGAATCCATCGCCGGCGCCTGCCGTGACGTCATGACCGCCTTCCCCGGCGACCCCGCCGGCATCGCCGCGGTGGGCCTGTGCACCATCCGCTTCTGCCGGGCCCTGCTGAGGGCCGACGGCAGCCTGGCCGAACCGGTGCTGAGCTGGATGGACGAGCGGGTTGACCGGCCCTATGCGGCGGACAACCCCCAAGCCCGCTACGTCACCACCTCCTCCGGTTACATCACCCACCGCCTGACCGGCCAGTTCACCGATACCGCGGCTAACTACGAGGGCATGTGGCCCATCGACCATGACACGGCGGCCTGGCCGGACGATCCTCACCGCTATGCCGCCACTGGCATGCCGCGCGACATGCTCTTCGACCTGGTCCCCCCGGGCGGCCGGCTCGGCCAGGTGACCCCTGAGGCGGCCGGGGCCACCGGTATCCCGGCCGGCCTGCCGGTGTACGCCACGGCCAACGACAAGGCCGTCGAGGCGCTGGGCAGCGGCCTGGACGACGACGGCACCGTGCTGCTGTCGCTGGGCACCTACATCGCGGCCATGACCATCGGATCGTCCTCATCCAGCGCGGACGGCAGCTACTGGGCCAACTTCGCGGCCTGGCCAGGGACCTATCTGTACGAGAGCACCGGGATCCGCCGCGGCATGTGGACGGTCAGCTGGTACCGGACGCTGCTGGAAGGGCCGGACGGCGCCGAGCCGGCCGCTAGGACGGCGAGCCTGGAGACGGCGCACCCGGAGGATGGCCTCAATGCAGCCGCCAGCGAACTGGCGCCGGGCAGCAACGGGCTGCTGACTATCCCGGACTGGCTGGCACCAGGGCAGGCGGCCTGGCGCCGCGGCGCGCTGCTGGGCTTCGACGGCAGCCAGGGTCGCGCCCACATCTACCGCTCCATCCTCGAGGGCATCGCCCTGACCATGGCCAATAACACTGCAGCCATGGAACACGCGCTGGGCCGCCGGCTCTCGCCCATTCTGGTGTCCGGGGGCGGGTCCCGTTCCGATCTGATGATGCAGATCGTCGCCGACGTCTACGGCCGCCCGGCCCGCCGCACCACCGTCAACGACGCCGCCGGCCTCGGCGCGGCCATCTGCGCCGCGGTCGGCCATGGCATCTACCCCGGGTGGGACCAGGCCACTGCCGCGATGGTCAGCCCCGGCCAGCAGTTCACCCCCGATCCCCGGGCCGTCCGCGCCTACCAGCAGATCAGCCAGGTCTACGCCACCCTGACCGATTACACCGACCCGCTGTTCCACTCGATGGCCGACGGCCTGGCCGGCCTGGACCGCAGCTGACCGTGCGCCCACCGTCCCGCGATCGCAAGGCGGCCACCCTCACGGGACCGTCTGACTCAGGTCCTCGAGGCGGCGAAGGGCGCATTCGAGCGCCTCGGTGAGCCGCTTGCGGTGGCCGGTGGCCAGCAGGTCGAGTACCAGGCCGGTAAACGTCGCCTTGACCAGCGACGCTTCGCGTTCGGCGTCCTCGGGCCTGATGCCGTCAGCGATCAGGCCGTCGGCGATGTCCTCGCGCCAGAACGAGATCTGTTCCGCGCGCACATCTCCGGGCAGGCCGCTGACCGTGGCGTCCAGCGTGGCGGCTTCGAGACCGAGCCGCACCAGCGCCAAGTGTTCCGGGCTGCGGTTGATCCACCGCCACCAGCGCCGTTGCAGCTCCGCCGTGGACAGGCGAGGTACCTGCCGCCGCCACGGCCCTTCGACTCCTCGCTGAATCTCAGCGGCCCGCCGCAATGCGGCAACCACCAGCTCGTCCTTGCTGCCAAAGTGATGCACCAGCGCGTTGACCGACACACCCAGCGCACGGGCAACCGGACGCAGTGACACTCCGGCGACGCCGTGCTGGCCGAGGTAGCCGACCACCTCGTCCAGGAGCTCAGCCCGTCGTTCGGGGTCAGGGCGGCGTCCCATTAGGCGCGCATGCGCTGGCCCGCCGGGTCGAGAACCGGTTCGGCGAGCAGCCTCGCCGGACGGCGCTGGCCGATGATCTCCACCTCGAACATCGCGCCGGGCACGGCGAGCTCGGTCGGCACGTAGCCGAAGGCGAGCGAGCGGCGGCTGTAATGCGCGTACGCGCCGGACGTCACCCAGCCCACCACCGCCCCGTCGTGCCAGATCGGCTCGTCGCCGAGGACGTCGGCCGGTTCGGCCGGTTCGGGGGTGATGTCGAAGTAGCCAAGCGTCCGGGCCGGGCCGCTGGCCAGCTCCGCCTCCACCGCGGCGCGGCCGACGAAGTCATGATCGAGCTTGAGCGATCGGTTCATGCGTGCCTGCACCGGCGTGTAAATCGGACGGTACTCGCGCGCCCACGTGCCGAACATCTTCTCCATGCGCAGCGACATCAGCGCCCGGAACCCGAACAGGCCGATGCCGTACGGCTGCCCGGCCTGCCACAGCAGATCGAACAGCGCTCGCTGGTACTCCGGTGCGACCCAGATCTCGTAGCCAAGATCCCCGGTGTAGGTCATCCGGCCGACGTAGGCGGGGATCATCCCGATGTCGATCCGGCGGAACGTCATGAACGGGTAATCCTCGGTGGTCAGCGAAGCGTCGGTGACCGATTGCAGCACGTTGCGGGCGCCGGGCCGGCGAGCGAGAGGCCCACCAGGGACAAATCCAGCACGTCGAACCGCGCCCCGTCAGCGAGGTGGCCACCGAACCAGCGCGAGTGATGCGCTTCGGCGATCTGCGAGCCGAACAGGAAGAAATCGTCTGTACCGACCCGCGCCACGGAAAACTCCCCGACGATGTGACCGCCCGCATCCAGGGCGGCGGTGAGGTTGATCCGGCCGACGCGCGGCAGCCGGTTGGTGAGCAGCCGCTGCAGCCAGTCGGCGGCCCCGGCACCGGTCACGCGGTACTTGGCGAAGTTGGAGCACTCGGTGAGCCCGACGCGTTCGCGCACCATGGCGCATTCGTCAGCGACGACCGGAAAGGCGTTGGAGCGACGGAACGTCACGTCCTCACGCGGCTCCGCCCCCGGCCGCTGGAACCACAGCGGATGCTCGAGCCCGAAGCTCGCGCCCCACACCGCGTTGTGCTCGGTGAGCCGGTCATAGACCGGCGTGGTGTGCAGGGGCCGCCCGGCCGGGAGCTCCTCGTTGGGGAAGGTGATCCGGAACCGGCGGCTGTAGTTCTCCCGCACCTTGGCGTTGGTGTAAGCCAGGTTCGCCCAGCTGCCGAAGCGGGCCACGTCCATGGCCCAGATGTCTTCACCCGGATCGCCGTCGACCATCCACCGCGCGAGGGTGAGGCCCACCCCGCCCCCCTGCGACAGGCCGGCCATCACCGCGCAGGCCACCCAGCAGTTGCGCACGCCGGGCACCGGGCCGACCAGCGGATTGCCGTCCGGCGCGAAGGTGAACGGCCCGTTGATCACCTTCTTGATCCCCGCGCTGGCCAGCGCCGGATAATGCTTGAACGCGACCTCCAGCGACGGGGCGATCCGGTCGAGATCGGGGGTCAGCAACTGCTGGTCGAAGGTCCATGGCGTCTGACGGGGCGACCAGGGCACGCACGCCTGCTCGTACGTGCCGAGCAGCATCCCGCCGCCCTCCTGGCGGATGTAGAGCTCGCCGTCGAAGTCCATGCCCATGGGCAGATCGCGGCCGGTGGCCGCGTTGTACTCGGCCACCTCAGCCATGTCTTCTGTGATCAGGTACATGTGCTCCATGGCCAGCACGGGCAGCTCCAGGCCGATCATCCGGCCCACCTCACGAGCCCACAGCCCGCCGGCGTTGACGATGTGCTCGGCGTGGATCTCGCCGGAGTCGGTGATGACGTCCCACGTGCCGTCGGGGCGCTGACGAAGATCGCTCACCCAGGTGTGCTGGTAGATCTCGGCGCCGGCCTGCCGCGCGCAGCCGGCGTAGGCCCAGGTGACCCCGGTCGGGTCGACGTGACCCTCGGCCGGGTCGAAGAGCGCACCGACGAAGTACTGCTCCTCCAGGAGCGGGAAAATCCGCTTGGCCTCGGCCGGCGAGATGATCTCCATATCGATGCCGAGGTAGCGGCCGCGGGCCTGGGCCATCCGCAACCAGTCCATCCGTTCCCGGTCACCGGCGAGCGTCAGCCCGCCCGACATGTGGATGCCGCAGTTCCGGCCGGAGCGCTGCTCGATCTCGCGGTACAGCTCGACGGTGTACTGCTGCAGCTTGGCAACGTTAGGGTCACCGTTGAGCGTGTGCATGCCGCCCGCAGCGTGCCAGGTCGAGCCGGCGGTGAGCTCCTTGCGCTCGACGAGCACGACATCCGTCCAGCCCAGCTCGGTGAGGTGGTACAGGACCGAGGCGCCCACCACACCACCGCCGATGACGACTACCTGCGCGGAAGATTTCATCGAGGCATCCCTACGTCTAATTTTCCCGGTACAGTCGTCTCCGACTATAGGACCTTGGAGGTGTCGTTTATGGGCAGGCTTCTCGATCGGCTCGCCGCCGGGCCGGTGATCTGCGCTGAGGGGTATTTGTTCGAGTTCGAGCGCCGCGGCTACCTGCAGGCGGGGGCGTTTGTGCCAGAGGTGGTGCTCGAGGAGCCCGAGATGGTTGCCGGACTGCACCGGGAATTCGTGCATGCCGGATCGGACGTCGTTGAGGCATTCACCTACTACGCCCACCGTGAGAAGCTGGCGGTGATCGGCCGCGAGGGTGACCTCGAGCCGATGAACCGGCAGGCGCTGCGGATCGCCAAGGAGGTCGGCGCCGAGCATGACTCCCTGGTGGCCGGCAATATCTGCAACACCAACGTCTATGACCCGGACGACCCCGCGACCCATAAGGTCGTCCGCGACATGTTCGCCGAGCAGGTCGGGTGGGCCGCCGAGGCTGGCGTCGACTTTGTGATCGCCGAGACCATCGACTATCCCGGCGAGGCACTGCTCGCGCTGGAAGCAATCAAGGCGCACGGCCTCGATGCGGTGGTCACACTCACTATTCATCGCCAGCCCATCGTCCGCGGGGGCGACCCAATCGGCGAAGCGTGCCGTCGCCTGCAAGACGCCGGGGCCGATGTGGTCGGGCTGAACTGCATCCGCGGGCTCGCCACCATGCTGCCGCTACTTGGTGAAGTCCGCGCCGCCTGCGACGGCTACATCGCCGCCCTGCCGGTGCCGTACCGCACGACAGAGGCCGAGCCGACGTTCCAGTCGCTCACCGACCCAGATTGCGACCTGATCCCGGATGGGCGGCCATTCCCCACAGCGCTGGACCGGTTCCTGGCCAACCGCTACGAGATAGCCGCGTTCACGACGGCGGCGGCTGCGCTCGGAGTCAACTACTTCGGCATCTGCTGCGGCTGCGCACCCCAGCACGTCCGCGCGATGGCCGAGGCGCTTGGCCGCACGCCCCCGGCCAGCCGGTTCAGCGCGGATATGAGCCGGCACGCCTACTACGGCACCAGCGAACGGATCAGCCGGCATTATCAGGAGTACGCCGTCGAGCTCTAGGAACCGGCAAACAACGCGACGTCCCGATATTCCGCGGGGCGCCTCTCAGGGGCGGCCCCGCGGAATCGCCGACCGCGACCAGCCGGAGCACCCGGATTTAATTAGCAGCCGACGCCAGACAGCGTGGGCCCGGTCAGACGCCACGCGCTGCAGGTTGCGCAGCTCGTCGGCCGAGTAGTGGCAGCGCGCCACCCTGACGGCTCAGTGGCCCTGCTCCTGGCGAGCCTGGACCCAGGTAATGCAGATGGAATTGCCATCGGGTGGTGTTACGTACAGTAATGGGATTGTCAGGCACCAGGCGCTTGGGCGTGGAACGTTTCGGGGAACGAACGACACGATTCCAGGCAATTCGCTGGCATGCCCAGAGTTGCCGAAGGTCATAGAGCAACGGCCGGGCGGATCCTTCCGGGTTCTGTGTGCGCCGGGACCGATCCGCTCACCAGGCGTGCGATTCGGTCCCCGAGGTCGACCGGAGAGCCGGCTACCCTCGCACGGCTGACCGTCGGATCTAGTCCGCCATTTCCCCGGTCCTGACGGCTCTGGCCGGTTACGAGGACAGTCCCAGAACAGAGCGGCAGTGACCTGGCCTGGACCTGGTCTATGTCGGGCTGCCGGATGCCGTGTCGTCTTCAAGCGCGGCCTGCCGCAGAGACAGATGCTGGTGTCCGGCGGCGTGCAGTTCGTCGTCGGAGGCATGCTCCAGCGTAAGAAGGGCGTTATCGGTACCGGGGATGGCCAGCAGGATCTCGTCGAGCTTGCGTTGGCTCGCACGCTGATGGCGGACCTGGCTGTGCTGGATGACGAAGACCATCGCCAGGGTGACGGCGGCAACTATGCTCTGGAAGATCGTTTCCCAGCGGGCCGGGAACCCTGCCACGATGCTGATGGTGAGCCACGCTCCGGCCACTGTCACCACGGCGATAACCACCGATGGGCGGGACGCATACCGGTCCGCCCGGGATAGCAGCCGGCTGGCAGGAGATCTACTCCCGCGGGACGGGGTTGCCTCGGTCACTTACCGGTCCGTCGCGGATGCCTGCTAGCCGTGAAATGTGTCTCGCCCGTCACCGGCGCATCCTCACTCACCGACTGTCTCCCTCCCCAGATCGATGCTGCGCTGCCCCGTCAACACAACAGCTACCATGCGTCGCTCCTACCCCTGACCTGCGGCTTAAACGCCCCCTGCCGCACGGCTGGATGTCCGCAGGAGTCCCGGCAGAGCAAGCTGAGGCTATGTGCGGGTGAAACGGCGCGGTCCGGATCTCCCGCCGCCTGGGCCGCGATGTGCGCGTCCTTCGCTGCATCAACGGGAACCCGGGTCGCCGCCCGCGGGATATGCGGGTTGAAAGCATGCCCGGCCGGCGGCACCTGAACCAGTCACAAGCTAGCAGCGGAGGCGGGCATGGTCACCACCAAGCAGACCAGGACAGCACGGATGAATGTCACCAAGGCCCAGGACGCAGCCTTGTCGAAGCGGACGATCGCGCATATGCCGAAGAAGACCCGGACCGCCCTGGGTAAGCAGGGCGCGGCCATGGCGCAGCGTAAGCGGACCGGCGGCGACGCTCCCAAGACCCGGGCCGAGCTTTACGAGATGGCAAAGCAGCGTGATCTGCCGGGGCGCTCCAAAATTGGACGCGACGAACTCGCCGGGAAGCTCGGCGAGAAATAAAAGCAGGCTGGCGTCGAGCCGAGCGGTCCGGGCCGGAGGGCGGCTTCCTCATGTTCGGCGCGTTCTCCGGCGACGTGATGAGTGACCTGCAGCGTGACGCAGGGGCCGGCAGAGGATAAGGGATCGTACCGACCAGCGGCTAAGAGCTGTTCCAGAATCGGCTCTCTGTTGTTCGCCAGAGTGAGTAGGTGTGCCCAAAGTTAGTGAATAGCAAAGATTAACGGCGGAACGGCAGCTAATGCGTCTTAGCCGACGCAGGGCATGTCCTCCCGCTCTCCGCTGGAATTTTGCGCAGCATATCTCTACTTAGCTGACATTCACGCATGAAATTACGGGCACAGAGTGTCGCGTGACCGTGCTGCGGTATATGCAGCTCGTCGGTATATATGCAATTGCCTGATGCGAGGTTAATCTGAAGGCGGAGATCTCGATGATCCGCCGAAAATAAGCCTAAAAACGGCAGAGATGCCACATTTCTATTTGGGATTGCATTAGACGGTAGTGATGACTGATGGGCTCAGGGCTTACGGTTCGGGTACGCCGCGAACAAGGCTGTGCGATCGTCATGGTTGCCGGTGAGGTCGATATCGCCACGGTCGTCGAGTTGCGTGAGCGCCTGGTTAGGATGACGGCCTCCGGAGCCCCCCTCATCGTGGACCTGGACCGGGTTAGTTTCATCGACGCGGCGGGGCTTGGTGCGCTGGTCGGAGCTGCCAGCCAAGCCGCCGCCCATGGGGCTAGCCTGCAGGTAGTCTGTGCCCGGGCTCATATCCGGCGGCTGTTCGGGCTCACCCGGCTGGACCGCTACCTGCGGCTGGGGCACACGGTAGCCGATGCCCTGCAGGCCCTCACGGCGGAGAAGGCGATGGCTGGCAACGCCCTGCCCGCGCAGGTCCCGGGAGGGATCAATTAGGTAAACGGCCCTTGCGCTTGGTGACGAGCATCTCCGCATGCATATCCTCCACTCCCCGCACATTGACGGACGCTAACTTGTATAACGTCACGCAGGAGATCTGCCTTGTGAGGGCCTTGCGGGGCCGTCTGATGGAGATACCGTAAAGCAGGTGCGGTCGTGTCAGGCGGGTCTTGGCCGCGGCCTCGTTGCTCCGGCCCTTGGCGACGTGAGCCCCGAGCGGTGTGCTCGGGAGACGCGCAGGAGGAGATCGTGGACGCTGTCGTCGTGGAGGCCTTGCGGAAGAGCTATGGCGCTACCCGCGCTGTGGCGGGGGTGAGTTTTACCGTCAGGTACGGGGAGATCTTCTCCCTGCTCGGGCCGAACGGCGCTGGCAAGACGACGGTGCTGGAGATCCTCGAGGGCTACCGCCAGGCTGACGAGGGCAAGGTCGTGGTCGCCGGCTTGGATCCGGGGGACAGGCGCACCGGGCGGCAGCTGCGTGAGCAGATTGGCCTGGTGCTCCAAGAGCTCGCGGTGGAGCCGTACCTGACCGTGCGCGAGTCGATCTCCCGCAACGCCGGTTACTACCCCAATCCGCGCGATGTCGGCGAGGTGATCGGGCTCGTCGGCCTCACCGGCAAGGAGAAGAGCAAGGTCAAGTCGCTGTCCGGCGGACAGAAGCGGCGGCTGGATCTCGCCCTCGGCATGATCGGGAACCCCAGGGTCCTTTTCCTCGATGAGCCGACGACCGGCTTCGATCCGAGCGCACGGCGCGGCGCCTGGGAGGTCATCAGGGGGCTTTCCGGCCTGGGTACCACGATCCTGCTCACCACCCACTACATGGACGAGGCGCAGGAACTCGCCGACCGGGTTGCCGTCATCTCCGGAGGCAAGATCATCGAAGAGGGAACGCCCGCCACGCTCGGCGGCCGCGACGTGGCACGCGCACGGATCAGCTTCGCCCTGCCCAGCGGATATTCCGCGGCGGACCTTCCGGTCCGGGCCGCTGCCGGCGAGAACGGCCAGCTGATGCTCGAGGCCGACGAGCCGACCGAGCTGCTGCACCGGCTGACCGGATGGGCTCTAGACCACGGCACGACGCTGCCAGGACTAACCGTGGACCGGCCGAGCTTGGAGGACATCTACCTGAGCCTGACGGGGGCGCAGGATGCCGCTGCCGCGGCGCAGGACGCACCGGCACCCCGGCGCAGGATGAGAAGGCGCGGGTGAGCAGCCAGACAGCGGCCGGCGGGGCGTCGGCGCGCCGCAATACCGCGGCTCTGGTGTGGCATCAGGTCCGCTACGAGCAGCTAAGCTTCTGGCGCAATCCGCAGAGCGCCTTCTTCAGCTTCGCCTTCCCGCTGGTCTTCTTTGCCATTCTGGCCGGGGTGTTCGGGAACGCTAGGCTGGCCAGAATCGGCGGCAGACCCGTCACCGGGCTGCAGTACTACACCTCCACCATCGTGGCAGTGTCGGTGATGGGCGCCTGCTATTCGCAGCTGGCTGTCACGCTGTCACTGCGCCGCCAAGAGGGCATACTCAAGCGGTTGCGCGGCACTCCGCTGCCCGCCTGGGTGATGTTCGCCGGGCTGGTGGCGCACTGCGTCATGCTCAGCCTGGTGGATGCGGCGCTGATCGTGGGGATGGGCCTGCTGTACGGAGTGCCGATGCCAGCCCACTGGGCCGCCATCATCGTCACGCTGGTCATCGGTGCGGCCGCGTTCTGCGCGCTGGGAGTCGCGGTCGCCAGCCTTATCAGCAATGCGGAGGCTGCGCCTGCGGTGGTGCAGTTCGTCTTCTTCCCGCTCGTGTTCATCTCCGGCACCTATTTCCAGATCACCTCCCGGTTCCTCAATGACCTGGCGGGTATCTTCCCGGTCCGGCCGTTCAACCAGGCACTGCTGAACCCGTTCGCTCTGGACCGCGGATTCGCGGGCCGCCAGCTGCTGGTCCTGGCGATCTGGGGGGTAGTGGGCGGTTTTGTCGCGATCAGGCGATTCCGCTGGGATCCCAGGCCCGAGTGATGGCAGGCGCACGGCCGGGCTGTCTGGCTCAACTCTCACCCAACCTAGGCAGACAGCACGGCCGGACAGCTGAAGCTGCGACGAGACGCCCGGCGGTCAGGTCGAAGTCGCTCGCAAGCTTGGCGTCAGCCAGGGTGTGGTGTCGCGCCGAGGTGGTCACGACTGACGGGCCCTCCCGCTCGTTTTCTCAGCCTTGCTCGGCTGCGCGTCAGATGAAAACACGCAACTGGGGGCCGGCCCTGGGCGCACCCTGGCGGCCGGCCCGCCGCTGTGAGAAGCCCGCTCAGGGCGCCTGCCGCGCTGAAGACCGGGACGCCCGGCTCAGCCGCGGTCGTGGAGGGTCACCTGGTAGCCGTCGGGGTCCGCGAAGGTGAAGGTGCGGCCGAACGGCCCGTCGGCGGGCGCTGAGACGATCGTGGTGCCGGCGGCGGCGAGGGCGTCGTGGATGTCCTGCGCGTCGGGGGCGTGCAGCCACAGTGCCATTCCCTGGCCCGGCTGCGCGATCGCGTCCAGGTCGGTGCCCGCGACGGCGTCGCGGACGGCGAACGCGATCGGCTTGGTGCCGAACACGACGGCGTGCGGCGGTCCTGCGTCGGAGCGCTTCAGCCCCAGGTACTGCTCGTAGAAAGCGGCGGAACGCTCCAGGTCGCGCACCTGCAGTGAAATGAAGTCGGGTCCGGTGACGGCCACGATCCTTGCCTCCTCATAGTATGTCAGTCTTCTGACACACCCAATGTATGTCAGAATACTGACATGAGTCAAGGCGAGCCCGGAATCGTGCTGGACACATCACTGGGGTACATGCTGAAGGCGGCCGCGAGCGCCCTGCACTCGGCCCTGGAGGCCGTGCTGCGGCCGCTCGGCATGACGATCACCCACTACGCCTGCCTGGAGCTGCTCGCCCAGCGGCCGGGGCTGTCGAACTCCGAGCTTGCCCGTGGCGCCTTCGTCACCCGGCAGTCGATGAACGTGCTCCTGCAGGCCCTCGAACGCCAGGGACTCGTCGTCCGCCCGGCACAGGCACCCGTCGGCCGGGCCCTGCCGACCGAGCTGACCGCCCGCGGGCGCCGCCAGCTCAACGTGGCCAGCGCCGCGGTCCGCCGCGTCGAGCACGACATGCTCGCCAATCTGGATGCCAGCGAACAAACTCAGATGCGGCACCTGCTCACCGCGTGCATCACCTCACTGACCGCACTGCCCGCATCAGCGACGTAACTGCTCCGGAATTTACGACTTTGCCGTGTCCCTGGGGGTGAACGCAGTCGCCGGGGCGGGTTAAGTCAAGATCTCGCCGGTGTCGCCGTACCCTGCTAATGCCGCTTTACTGCTTTCTCATCGTGCCCGCTACCCCGAGCTGAACGGTGGGTGTAACGTCCGGAATATGGGCGGAGTCGCGGCCTCGGTCGTGGTGATTGCGGTTTTTCTCGCCGTCCTGCTCGTACTTGCCTTCGACGTCTTCTGCCTGTTGCGCCTTTGGGCAGCCGATACTGCCCATTTCTTGCCCGCGTTCGTCTGGGCCGTTCTCATTGTGTGTACCAGCCCCATCGGGGGTCTCGTTTACCTGGCCGCGCAACGCCTGCCGAAGCGATCGCCGGAGCCGGTGACCATGCGGACACAGCCTTTGCTGGGACGCAAGGCGTGGTTCGGCCCCGCGGCCGGGGGTGACGGCCATTTTCCCGCTTCGCCGCAGGGGCATGCGGTGGGGGTGGTGGCCATCGCCGCCACCGTGTACCTCATTCTTGCAGGCCAGGCCCTGGCCGTCGCGCTGGTTGTGGTCGCCCTAGTTGTCATCGTGTTCCTCAAGGTCACGTCGCCCGACTCCGGGACGGTGGCCCTCTATGCTCGGGACGAATCCCAGGCCCGGAGAGATCAGCGACCCGGCACGACGGGCCGTTAGCGGGCATTAACCCCGCCGGCAAGCGGGCTCTCGCAGTCGCTAACGGGTAGCTTGCGTCGCAGGTCAGGCCATATGAAGGCCGAACGGCTCAGATTCCAAGCCGACGGTGCCGATCTTTTATTACCTCGTGCGAGGCCTCAGGCTCAAGGATGGACCGGGAAGTCCCAGCTGTCACTGTCAGTGTCGAGCTGGGATAAGGCTCGGGCAGAGCGCTTATGGTCAGCTCGGGCTCGCCGGCCCGACCGGTGACCGCAGGACTGCGGCGGAGACACGAGCCAGCAGCCACTCGTTCGAACGCTCCAGCGACCAGCCGAACACGTCGCGGGCTCGGAGCAGGCCGTCGATGCCGTAGTAGTAGGTGATGGTCCGGGTTGCCAGCCGTGCGTCGACGCCGTCGCGCAAGGCGCCGATATCCTCGAGATGGCGGCAGATCTCCGTGAGATTGTGGTTGTGCCGCTTTTGCGCGGTGGCGAGCACCGCGGCGGACTCGCCGTCGTGCGGCGCGACATCGATCACTACCCGGATGACATCGCCCCACTGCTTGGTGATCTGGAGGTAGGCGGCGCTCAGGGTCTGCATGATAAGGACAGCGTCGGCGGCGGCGAGTGACTCCTGGTAAGACTCGGCGACTACCTGAGATTGCGTAAAGCTGTCCATGAGCAGTCGCAGCAAGCCTTGCTTGCCGCCGCACTGCGCGTACACCGTCGCGGGAGACACCCGGCTCAGCTTGGCGATCTGCTCGACCTTCGTCTGGAAGAAGCCGTTCTCGGCGAACAGTTGCCGGGCTGCGGCGACCACGGCGGCTCGCGTCTGATCGGGATACTCCTCGTGACGAGGCCGGTCAGGTGAACTGTTCATGACGACATGCTAGTAGAGCCACCCTTGTCTTGTTAGGTAATGACTCTGACTAGTAGAGTCAGACTCTAGTTAGCAGAGCTGCCTAGTCGAAAGCGAGGCAAATCATGGCGGAGTTCACGAGCCGAGACGGAACTCAGATCTTCTTCAAAGACTGGGGCTCCGGCCAGCCGATCGTCTTCAGCCACGGCTGGCCCCTGTCGGCCGACGACTGGGACGCCCAGATGCTTTTCTTCCTGCACCACGGCTACCGGGTCATCGCCCATGACCGGCGCGGGCATGGCCGCTCCGCCCAGCCCAGCGAGGGCAACGACTTTGACCACTACGCCGACGACCTGGCCGACCTGGTCCAGCACCTCGACCTGCACGACGCCGTCCACATCGGGCATTCCGCGGGCGGCGGCGAGGTGGCCCGCTACGTCGGCTGCCACGGCGAGTCCCGCGTGGCGAAGGTCATTCTGGTCAGCGCCGTGACCCCGTCGGTCCTGCAGACCGACGCCAACCCGGCCGGCGCGCCGAAGGCCGTCTTCGAGGGCCTGCAGGCCGGGATGGCAGCGAACCGCTCGGAGTTCTTCCGGGCCGTAGCCTCCGGCCCGTTCTACAACTTCGACCAGCCGGGCGTAGAGCCGTCAGAGCCGGTCATCGCGAACTGGTGGCGCCAGGGCATGATGGGCGGCGCGAAGGCGCACTGGGACTGTGTCTCCGAGTTCATTAATCAGGACTGGTCAGAAGACCTGAAGAAGATCAGCGTGCCGGTCCTGGCCATGAACGGTGACGCCGACCAGGTCGTCCCGCACGACACGTCGGGTCCCCGGGCCGTCAAGCTCGTGAAGAACGGCACGCTGAAGACGTACCCGGGCTACCCGCACGGGATGCTGACCACGCACGCCGACACGCTCAACCCCGACCTGCTGGCGTTTATCCAGTCCTGATCGTTTCGATGCGGGGAAGGCGACCCGTGGGCGTGCAGCAGCGCTGCTCCTGATCAAATGAACGGCCCGATTCGTCACTGCATGACCTGTCCGACATCACTGGTTCGGCTGTGCCGTCAAGGGGTAATCAGTTGCGGTCCGCGGCGGGTGGTGATCAACAGGCTCGGTTACAGCTACGGGCCCGTTTCCTGCCACCCGCGTGGACGGTTCGTGGCATGACGCGCACTCCCCGGATCAGGTCGCGGGGATCCAGCCTGGCGGGATGGATGATCGAGGTCTTACGGCACCGCGTCGGACAGACGTGCGCTGGGCGGCCGGTCCGGGCCGCCGAAGACCAGTCCATGGGCACGGGACACGGTCCTGACTCGCGGTCGGCTGCTGGCCCTGCCCCCGGCCGCGTGCGAGCATTCCTCATGACCGGCAGTGGAAACCCTGCGGGACTGATGATCCGGCCCGCCGCCATCGCCGATCTGACCGCGACCGCTTGCCTCGCGGTGGCCGAGCGGGGCGGCGAGTACGCGCAGTGGCGGGCGCGGTTCGCCGCGGACCTCGCCGATCCAGACGCGTGCCTGCTCCTGACCGAAGCCGGAGGCCAGGTCACGGCCTACGGCCGGGCGCGCCGCTTCGAACCGCCGCCTGACGCCCCGGCCAACGTCGCTCCGGCCGGTTACTACCTGTCCGGACTCCTGGTAGCCCCCGAGTACCGTCGGCAGGGTATCGGCGAGGAACTCACTCGGGCCCGGATGGCCTGGACCGCGGCGCGGGCCACGGAGATCTGGTTTTTCGCTAACGCGGCCAACCGTGCATCGCTGCTCCTGCACCAGGGGCTCGGATTTCGTGAGGTCACCCGCGACTTCACCTACCCCGGTGTCACGTTCACCGGCGGCGCCGGTGTCCTGTGCCGTGCCAGGCTGACTGCTGACTCGCCGACCCCGGAGTCGCGGCGCTGAGTGCTACGTCACGGCATCGCCGCGCAACGCGCATGTTCTGGCAAAATCGATTCTGGGAGAAATCACCCGCACAGCGGGGGTGACGAAGAGCAGTGCCTTGGGCGCGCATCCCGGTAGAGACCAGGGACTTTCACGGCCGTGATCGACAAGGAGAACGGCAAGGCGCGCGTTGTCAAACGGCTGGGCCATCCGCGGGTCCGCGTCATCCCCGAGCGGTTCGGCGGCGGCGTCTTGACTCGCAAGGAACTAAATGAGGCGGCCGAGGAACTCCTTGCTGACGAGGCAGGACTCATCGTGGTCGGCCAGGCCACCATCGAACCAGCACTCGACAAGGTGCTCACCGGTACCGTCAAGGTCTTCAAACGCGAGATCGAGGGGACCATCGACCAGATCAGCAGCGAGCTGCAAGAAGCGTTCAAAGGCTGACGAGCCTCGCACCCGTAAACCACTACTACCCACTGGATGTGCTGAAGGGGGTTCTGAAGCGACGTCAAGGCGGCGGCCGGTGACCGGGGGCCCGGCCGGTGTCGATGACGAGAGCGATCGCCAGCTAGTTCGCAGCGGTGTTCTTCGACCAGCTACCTAAGGTGTAGCGGGGGCGTCCGGTACGTAGTGGCGGCTCTCGTCTGACGGGTCAATCCACACCCGCATGATCACGCCGCTCGACGGATCGCGGAACCGCTCGGCCGTCGGCACCCAGCCCTGCTCGGGCTTGCGCGTCTGGGCGTGCCGCCCCCGGGAACCCCCGCCGCGCGCGGCGTCCGGCGTATCGGGAACACCGGCGGGCGGGAGGTCGGCCAGGGCCGCCGCGGCCTCCTCGGTATAGGCCGCGGCCAGCACGACACCGACCCGGTGGCGCAGGTCGTCCAGGTCCAGCCGACCCGCGGCGTAGTGCTCGCGCAGCAGCGCGATCAGCCGCTCGCGGTCGGCGTCCCCGAGCAACGAGCGCCGTCCGGCCGGCGCGCCGCCTCCGGGCTGGTTCATGCCGACGGCGTGACGACCACCGCGCTGCCGTAAGCGACAACTTCGGCGCGTGCCTTGCCGATCTCGGAGGAGTCGAAGCGCATCGCGATCACCGCGTTGGCGCCGAGAAGTTTCGCGTTCTCGATCATCCGGTCGAGCGCATGCCTGCGGGCGTCTTCCAGAACCACCGTGAACTGGGAAACCTCGCCCTGGCGCAGCGACGAAATCCCGCCGGCGACGGTCTTGCTGAAGCCCATCGCCCGCACCACCAGACCAAAGGTGATGCCGAGGTTCCGTTCCACCACCATGCCCGGCAGTTCGAACGCGGTGGTGACAGGAAAAGCAGAAGCCGTGGGCTCTGGGGTGCCTGCCCTACTCGTCGTATCCGTCATGCAGGGCAGTACACGCCGGCGCACACCCTGTGTCAACGAGCCGCGCCCCGGACATCCGCCGTCGCCGCACGGGCCGGCGGAGGCTCCGGCACACCTACGGGCAACCTGGACACCAGATCCGCGTGACATCTTCTGTCACGGCGTCAGGAACTGGCGCCAGCCGCCCGGCAGGGTGGTCTGGCCTACTTCGATCAGGTGGCCATCGGGGTCGCGTATGTAGCAGCGGATCTCGGTCTGGTGCTGTTTCGGTGGCGTGAGGAACTCAGCGCCCCGCGCGCTCCATTCTGCGTACACAGCGTGGATATCCGAGACCCTGATGTTGAGGAAGCTGCTGGCCAGGTCCGGATCGCGCGGTGTCTGCAGGGTGACGGCCGGCTTGTCGTCGGTCGGGCCGCCACCGCCATTGATGATGATCCAGCTGTTGGCGAGCGCCACATACGTCGGCTCACCCGAGCGGATGGTCTTGCCGCCGAGTACCTCGGTGTAGAAGTGGCGGGAGCGCTCCACGTCGTCAGAAACGATGAAGTGGGCCAGCGCGATCTCATACGCGGGCTGGCTGCCTTCGGGCATCGTGTACCTCCATAGTCCGGGTAGCGGTACGAGCTCCCGGCTGCGCGCCGCCTCGCTGGGTGAACCGCCGGACCCTTGGCGGGTCAAAAGCGTACACGGGCACGCACTGATCCACCCGGATCAGGAGCCGGGCTAATCGCCGGCTGGGCCGGTACCGAGGTTGTTCGCTCCGTGAACGCGGAAGTGCTGGGTGAGAAACAGGGCTGCTCGATCGAGCGCCTGACCTGACTGATCGAGCCTGCCGACGAACGCTGGAATACGTGCGGCACCTGGGCCGTGAAAGTACAGGATGGTCCCCGGCTGAGCGTCCTCATCTGGTTCGACAAGGACGACGGGGCGCTCGCCCAACATGGTCGGCGCCCGGTGCACCCCGGGCGGGACCGGGAACGATCCCATCAACGCGGCGAAGCCCGGCCCGCATCTGCTCGACCGGCAGCGGGCCGGTCGGCGGCGCCTGGCGCAGCATCGCGTCCAGGGCGGCTCGTTGTTCGCTGCTCATGAGACCTCTCGGAGATGGAAATAGCGTCTGCATGTCGTGGCAGGTGCGGAGGTTTCGCGGCCGCTCCGACGGAAGGACACGGCGTGCATCCTTCAGCTGGGGATCGAGCCGATGGCGCCGTGGTGGATCGATGCCATTCTGGCCTCGGTCACCAGGCGCAGCTTCAGACCCTTGAACTGGCACCGAGCTCGGCGTCCCGGTCCAGCACGTCTTCGAGGCGGAAATGAAGGAGCGCGAGCAGCGCGCTCCCGCCGACCGCAGCCCCGGAAGGCGCTAGCTAGTCAACCGCGGCAGCTCCATCCGGCCCGGGCAGCGTTTCGGCCGCTGGTCAGGTTCCGCCAGCACCGAGCGCGGTAAGCAGCACCAGCAGGACGGTGGTAACGGCCATGACGCCGTGCGCCACGACGACCGGCACCGGGAAGTGCCGTTCCGCCGGGACGGAACTACTGCGGGTGAGCGAGGGACCGGGGTCACCGTAAGCGCGGTACACGCGGATCCAGCGGGCCGCCATGACCAGCCCCAGGATCGCGACGGCGCCCAGGACGGCGGCAGCAGCCCAGGCCAGCGGCTCCTCATCGAGCAGAAGGTAGCCGATCCACAAGATCAGGCCGCCCATGGCCAGCAGCGCATGACCAGATATCACTGGCACGGGCAAGCGGGTCGCGACCGCGCTCTGAAACTCCCGGTCGTACTCGACGATCCAGATGACCAGAAGGACCAGGCCAAGGAGAATGGTAATTATCCAGGTGAACAGAGCGACGACGCTCATCTGACACCCATCCCTTGCGTTTTGGTCTCATCGTTGCCTCCTGGGCGCTCGCACCTGAGCCCCAGGCCCACTTCAGGGGAGAGCGATGACCAGATGACCCCTCACGAGGCCAGTCGAGTGCATCCGGCAGAGTTGCCCGTACTCCGCCAGATCCAAAAAGATCGTCCGGAAATGATACGGATTGCGCTGGGGGGCGGTTCGAGGTTCCGGCCGATATCAATGCCGGGAGGCGCTGGGTTGCCGGCCGGTCACCAGCTCCAGCCATAACGGGCCCCCCGGCATGGAATGGTCCGGGTGACCCTGGTTGCGGTTACTGAGCGCCAAGAGCGCGCGAGCACATCCCGTGCCGCGCGTTGCGTCAACCGCAGGTTGACGAAAGCGATCTGGTCAACCTAAGGTTGACGCATGGCTGAATTCCCAGTCCCCCTGGACAACCTGATCGCTTACGTCAAGGTGCTGCACCCGAACGACGGCCCGCTCGCCCACCTCTCCGACGCCATGCTGGTCTCCGCGCGGCTTGACGAGCAGTCGGACGCGCTTATCGGGTACTTCGTCGACCAGGCGCGCCGCTCGGGCGCCTCCTGGAGCCAGATCGGCGCGAGCATGGGCGTTACCAAGCAGGCCGCCCAGAAGCGGTTCGTGCGCGACCTGGTACCCGAAGGGCAGCAGCTCTTCTCCCGGTTTACCCAGCGAGCCCGCAATACCCTCGGCGCCGCCGGGCAGGTCGCCGGGGCCGACCGGATCGGCGCGGCGCACCTGGCGGCGGCCTTGCTGGCCGAGCCGGAGGGTCTGGCTGCCAAGATCATCGGCAAGGCCGGGCTGACCAGCGAGCAGCTCTACGCCGCGGTCGGAGCCGGCCCCGCGGTGGCGCCGGGCGAGGACGTGGACGCGGCCACCCTGCGGTTGCTGAGCTTCACCGATGATGGCAAGGCGGCACTCAAGGGCACGCTCAAGGCGGCACTGCGGTTCGGCCACAACTACATCGGAACAGAGCATCTGCTGGTCGGGATCTTGTTCGCCGGCGGTGATACAGGGCAGGCGCTGATCTCACTCGGCCTCGACGCCGAGACCACCAAACGGTTGCTGGCGGCCGAATTCGAGGAGCTGCAGGCCAAGCGGAAGACCGGCTGACGACGAGATTCCCGGCTAACGGCCTCAGCCGGTGCCCGCTACGCCCGTGAGGTTCGAGATGAAGGGTGTAGCCGGGGTGGTGGCCAGGCAGCTGGTGTTCAGGTGAGCCACGCTGGCCCACTCGATGAACGTCTCGGTCAGCGGGCCGCCGCAGCGCCCCCAGGAGGCAGGGATCACATTGTGTCCCTGGCCGGGCAGGACGATCTCGCGGAAATCCGGCCAGAACCGCTGTACCCCGGCCATGTTCCGCGCCGGGGCGATCGGGTCGCCTGCGCCGTTGAACGACAGCACCGGTACGTGGGACACCGTCAGCTGCTCGTCCCCCAGCGCGGCGGCGGACTTCGGGATCAGCGGGCAGACGTACTGGAACCACTGCGCCTGCTGGAGGTACATCTGGTACGCGAAGCTGCCACGCTGGCCCGGCAGCGCGTCCGGCGATTGCGTGGCCCATGACTCGCCGCAGTAGATCGCGTACTGCATCATCTCGGTGGGGTAGCCACCTGAGCTGACGGGCAGGTCCGACGCCTGAAGCGCCTTGATTACCGAGATCAGGGCGGTGACCTTGTCTGTCGCCGCGGCCAAGGTGGAGATCATGGCCGGTACCAGCTGCTCGTCGCCGGCGAACAGCGCCTGGTATATCCAGAACGCCAGCGTGTCCTGGTCCAGGCGCACGGTCGTCCCGCTGGGGGACTGCGAGAGCGGAAGGACCCAGGGCGACGTGCCGGCCGAGGCCCACAGGGCAGTCCAGTCCGTGGCCAGGCGCGGGAAGGCCTGGCGGCAGGCTTTGTCGTCAGCGCACCGGGCAACGACGTAATTCAGGGCCAGCTGGGCATCCCCGGGAGCTCGTTCCCACGGCCGGATATACAGCGGGAACCCGCTCTGCAGGGTCATCGTCCGCACCCGGCTGGGATGCCGGAGGAGGAATACCTGTTCGGCAACCGTGCCATAGGAAATGCCCACGAGGTTGACCTTGGCGTAGTGCAGGTCACCGAGCAGCTGGTTGACGTCGTCGGCGTACATGGCCGTGGTGTAGAACGGCAGATCGTTCCTGATGCCTGCCAGGCAGGACTCGACGCTGGCGCGCAGCGCGGCCCGGCCGGCCAGGGTGGCGGGGAACGACGGGCAGGTCAGCTTATCCGGGCCGCCGGTGCCACGCTGCTCGATGAACACCAGGTCCCGGTGGCTGCTGAGGTTCGCGATGACGTCCAGCTCGCTGGAGATCATGGTGACCGCCGAGTTGCCGGGACCGCCGGCGAAATAGACCACCGGGTCGGGTGCCTTGCCCGGGCCGGTGGCCGGGATGACCACGAACCTGACCGGGATCGTGGGGCCCTGGCCGGTCACCCGGTCCTGCGGCACGGTCAGCGTTCCGCACCTGGCCCGCAGGCCGTCGACGGTACAGGACCCGATGACCGGCGCCGCGCTCCCGGCCGGAGCCGGCGCCGGGTGCCCACCGCAGGCCACCGCCACCAGGCCAAGGGCCGCAAACCCCGCGAGCAGCCTCGCCCGGTGGTCCGCTCTCCCGAGCCGGTTCCTTTCACCACCCGGGCGAGACTGCACGCGGCCCCGGCTTACGGCAGCAGGACGAGCTTGCCGCGCACGTGACCGTCCAGGCTGATCCGGTAGGCCTCGGCCGCCCGGTCCAGCGGGAACGTCTGGAACTTGATCACGAGCTTGTTCTGGGCCAGCAGGCCGGCCACCTCGGCCAGAGCCTGGAACGGCTCACTGTCCTGCCCGCCGCCGGTCACCCGCGCTCCGGCCTGCCCCGCCGCGAAGTTGGCGATGCTCACCACCTGGGACGGCTTGGCCACCAGGGCGATCAGCTCCTCGATCGGGGTCTTGCCGGCCACGTCGAATACCCCGTCGACCTCACCGCCGGCCGCGGCGCGCACCCGGTCGGCCACCCCGTCGCCGTACAGCACCGGGATCGCGTGGATCTCCCGCAGGTAGTCCTGGTTGCCCTGGCTGGCCGAAGCGATCACCCGGATGCCCCGCCCCACCGCCATCTGCACCGCGACCGAGCCGACACCGCCGGCGCCACCATCGATGAAGATCGTGCCGCCGGAAGCCACGCCGAGCAGGCGCAGCCCGCGCTCGCTGGTCTCGCCGGCCACCGCGGCCGCGGCGGCCACGGACCAGTCGACCGAGGGTGCCTTGGCCGCCCACGAGCCCAGCACGGCGTACTCGGCCTGGGTTCCCGAGCCGCTCCCGAACACCTCGTCGCCGACGGAGACGCCGGTGACACCCTCGCCGACCTCGTCCACCACACCGGCCGCATCCACGCCGAGGTATCCCACGCCGTCCGGGGCCTGGGCATCGGACATCGCGCCGGACAGTATCTTCCAGTCGATCGGGTTCACGCTCGCGGCCTTGACCGCGATCCGGATCTTCCCCTGACCCGCGTGCGGATCGGGGGCGTCCGCGTACTCCAGGACCTCAGGGCCGCCATACGACCGGTACTGCAGAGCCCGCATCGGGCACTCCTATCCGGCGATCTCGCCAGCTCGTCTACGTAAGGAAACCATCACTGCTCGTTCGCGCCCAATCCAAACGGGCGCCACCGAGACGAGCACCGGCAGGCCCAGCCCTATTCCAGCTCGAGTCCCGGTCCGCCGTCGCGACCCACACCCAGCCGGCCCGCGATCACTTCCCCTCAGCCTTCAAGCCCCAGCAGCATTTCAGCCCAGGTCCTCACCCCAGCGCCACCTCGAGCAGCCCGGCTGCCGTGGCCAGATCCGACTCGGACGGCAGCGCGAAGCCGAGCAGCAGCGCCGGCGGGGACGGCGCCTCGGCCAGGCAGTGCCGGTGCAGCTCGTGCAGGCCGACGCCCGCGCGCCGGGCCCGGTTCGCGGTCGCCCGCTCGTCGGTCCCCTCGGGCAGCCAGGCCAGCAGGTGCAGCCCGGCCGCCGTGCCGGCCACCGTGACCTGGGGCAGGTGCGCTTCCAGCGCGCCGATCAGCACGTCCCGCTTGACCCGGTAACGCCGCCGCATGGCCCGCAGGTGCCGCTCGAGCCCCGATGAGGAGATGAACGAGGCCAGCGCCAGTTGGTCCAGTGTCGGCGGGGTCACGCCGGTGACAGCGAACTCGCCCGCCACGTCGTCGAGCAGCCACGCGGGCGGGACCAGCCAGGCCAGCCGCAGCGCCGGGGCCAGTGTCTTGCTGGTCGTACCGACGAAAGCCACCCGGTCAGGCGCCATCCCCTGCAGGGAGGCCAGCGGCTCCCGGTCGAACCGGTACTCGACGTCGTAGTCGTCCTCGACGATCAGCGCCTGCCGCTCCCGGGCCCAGGCGATCAGCGTGCCACGCCGTTCGGCCGTCATCATGACGCCGGTGGGGTAGTGGTGCGCGGGCGTGAGCACCACGGCGTCGACGTCGGCCGTGGCGAGCTCGGAGACCACCAGGCCGTCCTGATCGACCCGGACCGGTACCGCCTCCAGCCCGGCGTGCTCGACCGTGAGCCGCTGCCAGCTCCAGCCGGGGTCCTCCACGGCGACGCGGCGGGCACCGCGGCGCCGCAGCGCGTGCCACAGCGCGGACAGGCCGTGGGAGGCGCCGCAGCAGATGAGCACGAGCTCGGGGCCGGCCGCCACTGCGCGGGACCGGGCCAGGTACTCGGCCAGCGCGCTCCGCAGCTCGGGCACGCCGTGGTAGTCGGCGTAGGTCAGCCGGGCGGGCGGCAGGTCACGCAGCGCTCCCACCAGGGCCGCCCGCCAGCGGTCCCGGGGAAAGGCGTGGTAGTCGGCCAGGCCCGGCCGCAGCTCGTACCGGTACCGGGGGCGTGGCTGGAGCTCCCGCCGTGCAGGCGCCGTTCCCGACGGCAGCGCTTCTACCCGGGTGCCCGAACCTCGCCGGGCCGACAGGTAGCCCTCGGTCGCGAGCTGGGAGTAGCTGTCCACCACCACGCCGCGGGACACGCCGAGATCGGCGGCCAGGTCCCGGCTGGACGGCAGCACCGAGCCCGGCGTCAGCCGCCCAGACCGGATCGCCGCCCGCAACGCCTGCTCGAGCTGCCGCCGCATCGAGCTCCCCGGCTTGAACTCGATCCCCAGATCCACGAATCGACGCTACCGCCCATGGGCCGGAATGGACTCATTTATCCGTGCCTAATTGGACCGGTCAGGTGGCCTCGGCTCCGATTACGATGGCGCGCGCCAGCCATTTCACCGGAGCACGGACGCCGGTGTGAGGCGAGAAGGGGGCACCATGGGCAGGATCGCCGTGCATGAGCTCACCACGCTGGACGGGGTATCACAGAACCCAGCGTAGAGCTCGGCTACCGGCTGATCCCACGATGGACGGGGCCATCGGCGGGATTACGGGTGGCAGCACGGCGGTCCTGCCCGGCCGCGCACCCAACGAGCGACGTGACCAGGCCGGTAGGCAGAGCCCAAGGCCCAGTTGCCGCGTCCGGCTGCGAAGCCCGCAGCCGTCTCCTACGATGCCTTTCCGTAGGTAAGATGTAGCTCTACGTGTAAGCGCGGGAGGCGAACGTGACCCGGGTCGGCGTGCGGCTCAAGGCGACGGCGGCGGCCACGGTTTTGGCTGGCATCCTGCTCGCTATCACCGCGGGCGGCACCAGCCCCGCCCGCGCCGCAACCGCCGCCACCATTGGCCCGGCGCAGATCAGCGCCATCGGGCACCCGGGCCTGTGCTGGCAGGCGTGGGGCGACGGATCCCCGGTCACACTGGAGAAGTGCGACGCCGCCAGCCAGGGCCAGCAGTGGTCGCTGACCCTCGACGGCGTGATGATGAACGGCAACGGCTACTGCCTGGAGGCCACCGCCGCGCGCGGCGCCCCGCTGTTCATCGACTTCGCCGGCCAGTGCGGCGGCGGCCGAGGCCAGGTCTGGCGGTACCGGTCCGGCCTGCTGGCCAGCACCCAGGCCGGGGTGTGCGCCGGGCTGGGTGGCCCGCTCGAGCCGGGGGCCGACATCGTCCGCCGCTCCTGCCCGCCCACAACCACAACGGCCGAACGCGCTGCGATCCCGCATTGGAGCCTTGGTTACAGCGCGGTCAGCGTGCAGCCCGGGACCGGGAGCGGCGCGGCCGGCGGGACGTTCACTGGCTCGGTCACCGTGGCCAACGCCGCCTCGGCCCAGACCGCGTACGGGGTCAAGGTCCGGTTCACCCTGCCCCCAGGCAGCACCGCCGCGGGCCTGCGCCCGGCCGGCGGCACGGCCGGCTGGACCTGCGTGCTCCGCACGGCCACCTGCACCGGGACCCTGGCCGCCGGGACGTCCGGCCGGATCGGGCTGACCGGGCGGCTGCCGGCGGACGCCCGGCCGGGCAGCTCGCTCGCCGTCCCGGCCCGGGCCTTCGTCACCGGCACATCCCAGCGGTCCAGCCGGGCTCGCACCACCGCCTCGGTCACGGTGGCGGTGGGGCAGGCCGCCCCCGCTCCAAACCCGGCGGGCCAGCCCGCCCTGCCGCTGGTCGCCACGGGTGCCGGGGTGCTGCTGGTCGGTGGTGGGCTGCTGCTCGCCGCGACCCGCCGCCGCAAATCCGCGGCCGGCTAGACCGGGCTTCGCCTCCATCCCGGCTCCATCGCCGGCACACCCTGATTCCTCGGCCGGGACCTATAACGCTGTCATGGCGTGGTTGATGATCGTTACCGCCGGCCTGTTCGAGACGGGCTTCGCGGTGTCGCTGAAGATGAGCCACGGGCTGACCAGGCTGTGGCCGACCGTGGCCTTTGCCGTGTGCGCGCTGGCCAGCTTCGGGCTGCTCACCGTCGCGCTGCGCCAGCTGGAGGTGGGCGCGGCCTACGCGGTGTGGACCGGGATCGGCACCGTGGGCACCGCCGCGATCGGCATGTGCTGGCTCGGCGACGTGGTGTCCCCGCTAAAGCTAGTGTCGGTCGGCCTGATCCTGGCCGGCGTGATCGGGCTGAACCTGTCCGGCGTTACGCCGCCGTGAGCGCGCGATCAGGCGGCGGACCAGCTCGACCAGCGCGCTGATGACCAGCGTGGCGCCGAATGCCACCAGCAGCCCGACCCAGGGCTTGTCCTCGAACGCCTTGCCGCCGATGCGGCCGAGGAAGAACGCGTAGCAGGCCCAGAGCACACCCGCGATCGCGGTCGCGACCATGAACCGGCGGTGGTTATAGCGGACGATGCCGCAGACCAGCGTGACCGCGGTCCGGCCGCCCGGCACGAACCGGCAGACGACGATGAGCGGCATGCCGAACCGCTCCAGCGAACGCTCGGCCCAGGCCAGCCGCTCCTGTCCCTTCTCGCCCTTGAAGAACCGGCGCTGCGCCCAGGGCCCGAAGCGGTACCCGATCAGGTAGGACAGGTTGTCGCCGAGAAAGGCGCCGAACGCGGCGCAGGCTACCAGCAGCGCGATCCGCGGGTCGGTACTGCCCGCGGTGGCGACCCCGAGCGTGATCACGATCGTCTCGCTGGGCAGCACCGGGAAGACCGCGTCCAGCGCCGGGACGATCACCGCGATCAGGTAGGACAGGACCGAGCCGAGATGCAAGATGCTGAACGCGCTCACCGCGCCGCCATCCGGCGCCGGTCCCGCAGCCAGCTGGCCGCGACCGCGGTCGCCACCACCACGGCGATCACGGCCAGGCTCACCGTGACCGGCACGTGCATCAGCGGGTCCAGCACCATCTTGGCACCGATGAAGACCAGCAGCGCGGCGATGCCCTGCTTCAGGTAACCGAACCGGTCCACCGCGCCGGCCAGCAGGAAGTACAGCGCCCGCAGGCCCAGCAGGGCGAACACGTTCGAGGTGAACACCACGAACAGGTCGCGGGTCACGCCGAACACGGCGGGGATCGAGTCGAGCGCGAACATCAGGTCCGTGACCTCGATCGCGACCAGCGCGACCAGCAGGGGAGTGGCCATGAGCCGTCCGCCGGACCGGACGATGAAGCGATCACCGGCGAAGTCCTCGCTGACCGGCAGCAGCCGGCGCAGGCCACGGGTGATGAGCTGGCCCGGCGACCCCGCCCCGTGGCTGGGCCGGAGCATGCGCAGCCCGGCCAGCAGCACCAGCGCGCCGAAGACGTAGAAGATCCAGGCGGCGTGCTCGAGCAGCGCGCCGCCGGCTGCGATGAAACCGCCCCGCAGGACCAGGGCACCAGCCACCCCCAGGTACAGCACTCGCCGATGCAGCGCCTGCGGCACCTCGAGCGAGGCGAACAGCAGCACGAATACGAAGACGTTATCAATGCTGAGGGTTTTCTCCAGCAGGTAGCCGGCGAAGTACTCACCGGCTAGGTCCGGGCCCCGCCACAGCCACATCACGGCACCGAAGGCCAGCGCGACCGCGATCCACGCCGCGCTCGCCACCGCGGCTGCGCGCAGGCTGCCGCCGGCGTCGCGGGTCAGCATCAGGTCGGCCGCGATGAGCGCCGCGAAGGCGGCCAGCGTCGCCGCCCAGGCCCACAGGGGCACCGTCATCGGCGCGCCCGGCGGGAACGGAACAGGACCACGCCGATGATGACCAGCGCGGCCGCGAACACCAGCCATGGCGCGAGCACCACCAGGTCGCTTCCCGTCACCGGCTTCACCTCCTTTTCCGTTCTCCCTCAGTGGAGCCGGCCCCGGTGCCGGCCTGGTGAAGCTGACATGGTGACCGTGTGGAGACCGGCCCGGCCGCGTGTGCCGACCCGCAATGATGGGAAAGCCGGGGACACGCCCAGGGTGGTGGGGCAGCCGGTGGAGGGCCCGGTGGAGGGCCCGGTGGAGGGACAGAGGGGAGCGGCGATGGCGGCGACGGTGCTGATAGTAGAGGACGAGCGCAAGCTGCGGGACCTGGTCCGGTCCTACCTGGAGCGGGCCGGGTTCATCGTGCTGTCGACCGGCTCGGGTGCCGAGGCCATCACCATGGCCGCCAGCGCGGCGCCCGACCTGGTGGTGCTGGACCTCGGTCTGCCCGACGTGCCCGGCGAGGCCGTGGCCCGCGAGCTGCGGGACACCTCGGGGACGCCCATCTTGATGCTGACCGCCCGGACCACCGAAGAGGACCGGATCCGCGGCCTCGAGCTGGGCGCCGACGACTACGTGACCAAGCCGTTCAGCCCGCGGGAGCTGGTCCTGCGGGTCCAGGCCATCCTGCGCCGCGGCAGCCAGCCCGTCGCCCAGGGCGTCACCAGCTACGGCGGCGGAGCGCTGGTCATCGACGAGCCGCAGCGCCAGATCACCGTGCGCGGCGGCACGGTCTCGCTGACCCCGACCGAGTGGGGCGTGCTGACCGCGCTGGCCACCGTGCCGGGCCGGGTCTACTCGCGGTTCGAGCTGATCAACCGGGTCCGCGGGTACGAGTTCGACGGTTACGAGCGGACCGTCGACTCGCACGTGAAGAACCTGCGTCGCAAGGTCGAGGACGACCCCACCAGCCCAATGATCGTGCAGACCGTGCTGGGTGGCGGGTACCGGCTCGGCCTGGCCCGCGATGACTGACGAGCCGCCCCCCGCCCCGGCCGGCCGGGGCGGCACGCTCGGGCTGCGGCTGGCGCTGGCCTTCCTGGCCGTGGCGCTGGTCGCGATCGCGCTGCTCGCCGGGCTCACCGCGGCCTTCTCCTCGGCCGACGTGGCCAGCCTGTCCGCCCGCCAGCGCGCCGACCTGACCAAGGCCATCGCGGTGGCGGCCGGGTCGGTATGGGACCGGGACGACACCTGGTCCTCGGTCGACCTGTCCCCGGAGCTGGACGTCGCCACGCGCACCGGCCTGGCCGTCCAGATCCGCGACCAGTCCGGCCGGCTCGTGGCCGCTTCGGCCTCGTTCGCCTCCGCCGCCGGCCCGACGCTGGACACCCCGGTCGTCGTGGACTCCCAGCAGGTCGGCTCGGTGCTGTCCCGGGCGACCGGCTCCGGCCTGAACGCCGCCGACCGGGTCCTGCAGACCGCGCTGCTACGGGCCATCGCCGGTGCGGCTGGCCTGGCCGCCCTGCTGGCCCTGCTCACCGGGATCGCCGTGGCCCGCCGCATCACCCGGCCGGTGACCCGGCTGATCGCGGTGACCCGGGCCATGGCCGCGGGCAACCGCGCCGCCCGGGCCGGGCCGACCGGCGGCCCAGACGAGCTGCGCGAGCTGGCCGCGGCCTTCGACCAGATGGCCGGCGCCCTGGACCTGCAGGAGCAGATCCGCCGCAACCTGGTCGCCGACGTGGCGCACGAGCTGCGCACCCCGATCGCGGTCCTGCAGGCCGGCCACGAGGCCCTGCTCGACGGCGTCGCCGAACCCACCCCGGCCGAGCTCGGCTCGCTGCGCGATGAGGTGCTGCGGCTGGCCCGCATGGTCGGCGACCTGCAGACGCTGGCCGCCGCCGACGCCGCCGCGCTCAACCTGGTGCGGCGCCAGTGCGACCTAGCCGACCTGGCCGCGGTCGCGGCCGACAGCCTGGGCCGCCGGTTCGAGGCGGCCGGGATCAGCGTGGCGCGGGAGCTGGCGCCCTGCTCCGTTCGGGCCGATGAGCGCTGGCTGCACCAGGTGATCACCAACCTGCTCACCAACGCGCTGAAGTTCACCCCGCCCGGCGGCCGGGTCACCATCGCCACCCACCGGGCCGGCCGGGACGCCGTCTTGCGGGTCACCGACACCGGCCACGGCATCCCGGCGCAGGACCTGCCGCGCATCTTCGACCGGTTCTGGCGCGGCCGCCAGGCGGCGCAGGTCTCCGGCAGTGGCATCGGCCTGGCCGTGGCCGCCGAGCTGGCCCAGGCCCACGGTGGCCGGCTCACCGCCCGCAGCGACCTCGGTCAGGGCACCGAGATGACGCTGACGCTCCCCGCGGCCTTAAACGCCCTCCGCTGACCCCGCCTAACCTCGCCCGACCCTTTAATCTATCTGCGCCTGGCCGGCACCTGATCCAGCGCGTCCAGGAAATCCCGGGCCCAGCGGGCCACATCGTGCTCGCGGACCCGCCGCCGCATCGTGCGCATCCGGCGCCGGGCCTCGGCCGGGCTGGTGGTGGCCGCGCGCACGATGGCGTCCTTCAGCCCCTCGATGTCGTGCGGGTTGACCAGGTAGGCCCCGGCCAGCTCGTCGGCCGCGCCGGTGAATTCGCTCAGCACCAGGGTGCCGCTCTCGTCGTACCGGCACGCCACGTACTCCTTGGCCACCAGGTTCATGCCGTCCCGCAGCGGCGTGACCAGCATGACGTCGGCGGCCAGGTAGAGCGCGGCCATCTCCTCGCGGGGATAGGACTGGTGCAGATAGTGCACGGGCGGGTACCCGATCTCGCCGTGCTGGCCGTTGATCCGGCCCACCGTCACCTCGACCTCGTCCCGCAGCGCCCGGTAGGCATCGACCCGTTCCCGGCTCGGGCTGGCCACCTGGATCAGGGCCGGCTTGGGCCCGAGCCGCTTCTCGTCCAGCAGCTCGCCGTAGGCGGTGAGCCGGTGCAAGATGCCCTTGGTGTAGTCCAGCCGGTCCACCCCGAGCAGCAGCAGCTCGGGATCGCCGAGCGCCTCCCGGATCTCCGCCGACCGCTCGCGGACCTCGGGCCGCTGGGCGATCTCGGTCAGCGTGGCCGTGTCGATCGAGATCGGGAAAGGCGCCGCGGTGACCTCGCGCCCGCCGAACCCCCCGGGTCGACGTGCACGACCTGGCCCTTGGTGGTCAGGCCCGCGGCCCGCCGGCAGGCCCGCAGGAAGTTCGTCGCGTCCGCGCGCCGCTGGAAACCGACCAGGTCCGCGCCGAGCAGCCCTTCCACGACCTGCCGCCGCCACGGCAGCTGGGCGAAGATCTCATAGCCGGGGAACGGGATGTGGTTGAAGAAGCCGATCCGCACGTCGTCGCGCTGCTCGCGCAGCATCTGCGGCACCAGCTGCAGCTGGTAGTCGTGCACCCAGACCGTCGCCCCGGGCCCGGCCTGCTTGGCCGCCGCGTCGGCGAAGCGCTGGTTGACCCGTACGTAGGACTCCCACCACGGCCGCTCGAACACCGGCGGCGAGATGACGTCGTGGTACAGCGGCCACAGCGTCGCGTTGCAGAAGCCCTCGTAGAAGTCCTGGACTTCCTCCTCGGACAACCCCATCCCGACCAGGTGCAGGCCGTTGGCCTCGAACGCGCCCGGCGCGGGCCCGGCGTCGCCGGTCCAGCCGATCCACGCGCCCCCGGCCTCCCGCATCACCGGCTCGAGCGCGCTCACCAGGCCGCCGGGACTCGGCTGCCACGACGTCTTCCCGTCGGCGTCCTCGACCCGGTCCACCGGCAGCCGGTTGGCCACCACGATGAAGTTGCGGTCCGTATCCGCCGAGCCCGGCTTTTTATTAGGCATTGGTCTCACTGTAACCAATGCTCGGCTCGACAGCCCCCTCCCCCGCCAGCGCCGCTGCCATGATTGGCCATCCCGCCGCCTCAGGATGGAGCCGAGTCGGCCGGGAGGTGTCTGTGCAGCTGATCGTGGTGGGCTCCGGCGTGGTCGGGGCCGCTTGCGCCTACACCGCCGCCGGCCTGGGCGCGCAGGTCACGCTGGTCGACGCGGCCGAACCGGGCCAGGCCACGGCGGCGGGCGCCGGGATCATCTGCCCGTGGACCGCCGGGGTCGACGACCCCGTCTGGTACGAATACGGCTGCCTCGCCGCCCGCCAGTACCCGGACCTGATCGCCCAGCTGGCCGACGACGGCGAGCCCGACGTGTCCTACCGCCGCGTCGGCGCCCTGTGGCTGCCACCCGGCAACGCGGACGACACCGCGATGATCGCGACTGCCACCCGGCTGGCCGCCCGCCGGGCCGGCGCGCCCGAGATCGGCGAGGTCGAGATCCTGGACCCCGGCCAGGCCGCTGCCCTGTTCCCGCCGCTGCGCCCCGGCGCGGCCGCCGTGCACATCACCGGCGCGGCCCGCGTCGACGGCCGCCGCCTGGCCGCCGCGCCTGATCCGGGCCGCGGTCCGGCGGGGCGCGCAGGTCCGCACCGGCCACGCCGTCCTGGAATACCGAACGGGCCGGGTCCACGCCGTCACTATCGACGGCGAGCGCCTGCCAGCCGACGCCGTCGTCGCTGCCACCGGCGCCTGGACCAGCTCGTTCCTCGCCTCGGCCGGGATCACCGTCCGGGTCGAGCCACAGCGCGGCCAGATCGCGCACATCGGGATGGAGCCGGCCGATACCAGTTGCTGGCCCGTCGTTCTGCCGTCGGCCACCGGGCACTACCTGCTGGGCTTCGACGATTCCCGGGTGGTGGCGGGCGCGACCCGGGAGACCGGCGCCGGGTTCGACGTCCGCGTCACCCCGGGCGGCCTGGCCGAGGTGCTGGCCAACGCGCTGACGGTGGCGCCGGGGCTGAGCGACGGCACGCTGCGCGAGACCCGGGTCGGCCTGCGCCCGGCCGGACCCGATCACCGGCCGCTGCTCGGTCCGGTCGCCGGGCTGGACGGCCTGGTCGTGGCCACCGGCCTGGGCGCCTCCGGGCTCACCCTGGGCCCGCTGACCGGACGGATCGCCGCCCAGCTCGCGCTGGGCCAGCCGCCAAGCTTCGAGCCGGCCCTCTTCGACCCCCTCCGCTGACAGCCACAGCTCAACCAGCTCCGCGCCGTCAGTACAGCCGCCGCCAGTACAGTGGCGGGCGTGATGGCAAACCCGATTCGGCTGACGTCGCTGTCGCCGGGCGCCGGCTGCGCCTGCAAGCTGCCGCTGGCCAAGCTCGAGGCGCTCTTCGCCACCCTCGACTCCTCCGCGCTGGCGGCCGCGTCCGGAGACCTGCTCATCGGCGCCGCCGAGGGCGACGACGCGGCCGTGCTCCGCCTGGATGACGACCGCGCGCTGGTGCTGACCACGGACTTCTTCACCCCGATCGTGGACGACCCAACCGACTGGGGCCGGATCGCGGCGGCCAACGCCCTGTCCGACGTGTACGCGATGGGCGGCCGCCCGCTGTTCGCGGTCAACCTGGCCGCCTGGCCCGGCGAGGGCCTGGACCTGGCCCTGCTCGGCCAGGTCCTGCAGGGCGGCGCTCAGATCGCGGCCCAGGCCGCTGCTTCCTGGCCGGCGGCCACACGATCGACGACCCGGTGCCCAAGTACGGTCTGGCCGTGGTGGGCCTGGCCGACCCGGACGCGCTGATGACCATCGACCGGGCCGTCCCCGGCGACCGCCTCATCTTGACCAAGGCCATCGGCACCGGGGTGATCGCCACCGCGCTCAAGCGCGGGGACCCCCCGGCCAGCGCGGTCGAGGCCGCCGTGGCGTCCATGACCTGGCTCAACGCCGACGCCAGCCAGGCCGCGCTGAAGGCTGGCGTGCGCGCCGCCACCGACGTGACCGGTTTCAGCCTGCTCGGCCACCTGCACCGGATGCTGAACGTCAGCGGCGCCGCGGCCCGGCTGGACGCCTCAGCCGTCCCGCTGCTCCCGCACGCCGCCGAACTGGCCGCGGCCGGCTTCGTCTCCGGCGGCACGAACGCCAACATCGACCGGATGCGCGCCCACGTCAGCATCGACGACGCCGTCCCGCCCGAGGTCGCCGTCCTCCTGCAGGACGCGCAGACCTCCGGCGGCCTGCTGCTGGCCGTCCCGCGCCCGGCCGTGCCCGCGCTGGAAAGCGAGCTGCGGTCCCAGGGCCTGCCCGCCGCCGTGATCGGCGAGGTGACGGCGGGCGAGACCGGTCACGTGGACGTGGCCGCCCGCCCGTTCTGAATCCGGATAACGTAAGGCCGTGAGCGCAAGGTTTGGGGTCATCGGGTCGGCCCTGCTCGCCTGCCTGCTGACCGCACTGACCCTGCTGGGCGCCACACCCGCCCAGGCCGCCCAGACCCCCAGAACACAGCACGTCGTCGTGGTCGGCATCTCCGGCCTGCGCTGGAGCCAGGTCTCCGCCACCGCGACCCCCACCCTGTGGCGGCTGGCCGGCCAGGGCTCGGTCGGCAACCTGGTCGACTACGCCGTGCTCCCGCTGACCTGCCCGGCCGATGCCTGGCTGACGCTGAACGCCGGGGCCCGGGCCACCACCGGTCACACCAACGCCTCCTGCGGCTCCTTCCCGGCCATCGACCGGGCCGCTCGGTGCCACCGTGTCTGGCTTGCCCTCGTTCGAGGCGGCCAGCAAGCAGTACAACCCGGACTGGGGCCTGCTGGCCACCGGCCCGGGCTGCGCCACCGCGGTCGGCCCGGGCGCCGCCCTGGCCCTGGCCGACCGGACTGGCCACGTCGCGTCCTACCTGCCGTCACCAGCGCAGGCGTCCGCATCGGTGCTGGCCCGCTGCCCGCTGACCGTCATAGATCTCGGGACTGCCGAACGGGCTGGCTCGCTAGCCTCGGTGGACGCCCAGCTTGCCCGCCTCGTGGCCGGGCTCCCCGCCGGCACCACCCTGCTCGTGACCGCCCCGGGCGCCACCGCTAAGCCGCCGCATCTCCAGCTGACCCTGGTCGACGGGCCCGGCTACGCAGCCGGCCTGCTGAAGGCCAGCTCCACCCGCCAGCCCGGCCTGGTCGTGCTCACCGACCTGACCTCGACCGTGCTCGGCTGGCTGGGAAGGCCCGTGCCCGCCAGCGATGCTGGTGCGCAGATTACCCGGGGGAGCCGCGGCGCCCTCGTCCCCACGGTGAAGTCGCTCGTCGGCCAGGACACCGCCGAACAGGTCTGGCGCGACACCCATGGCGCCTTCTTCTGGGCCTACGCGCTGGCCGACGCGGCCGCGATGGTCGGGATCAGCCTGTTCGCCTGGGGCGCGGCCCCCGAACGGCGCCGCCGCCGGGCCCGGCAATGGCGGGTGGCCGGGGTGTTCGCCGCCGCGGTGCCGGTGGGTACCTTCCTGGCCAACCTGGTGCCCTGGTCGCTGACCAGTCATCCGGCCGTCTGGCTATACACGGTCGCGGTCGTGATCGCCCTGATCATCGGGGCCGCCGCGCTGGCCGGTCCGTGGCGAAAGGATCCGCTCGGCCCGTTCGGTGTGATTGCCCTGCTCACCCTGCTCGTGCTGGGCATCGACGTGATGACCGGCTCGCGGTTGCAGCTCCAGACGCCGTTCGGGCTGTCCGTGCTCGAGGCCGGCCGGTTCTACGGCATCGGCAACGAGGCGCTCGGCATCTACGGCCTGGCCGGCCTGACGGCCGCGGGCTGGCTGGCCCTCCTCCTGCTCCGCCGTTCTGCCAGCTCGCCCCGGCCCGGGTCGCGGCGCCTCGCGGTGCTGGCCGTGACCGTGGTCGCGCTGTTCGCGGTGTTCGCTTCGGGCTGGCCCGGCTTCGGCGGCAAGGTGGGCGGCACCATCGCCATGGTGCCGTGCTTCCTGCTGCTCGGCCTGGTCGTGGCCGGGGTCCGGCTGAACTGGCGCCGGATCGCGCTGGTGGCGGTCAGCGGACTGATCCTGTTCGCGATCTTCGCGCTGATCAGCTACTTCACCCCGGTCACCGGCAAATCCGACATCGGCGCCTTCGCCGGCGACACGCTGCACGGCCACGCCGGTGCCCTGCTGCTGCGCAAGATCAACTCCAACATCGGATCGCTGTCGGTCAGCGCGCTCAGCCCGATCGTCCCGATCGTGATCGTGGTATCCGGGCTGATGCTCTGGCATCCGGAGTGGTTCCGGCTGAAGACCCTCCCGCTGGCCTTCGCGACCGAGCCGCTGCTGCGGCCGCTGCTCGGCGTGCTGTGGCTGCTGCCGGTGCTGGGCTGGCTGGCCGACGACTCCGGCGTGATCGTGCCGGCCACGGTGCTGCCGCTGGCCCTGCCGCTGGGAATTGCGCTCGCGGCCGCAACGGCGTATCAAGATCCCGAGGCACATAATCGTGATGTGACTCTCAACCCGCCGGTCGCTGGCCCGTCAGAAGTAGGCAGAACGTAACCCGTGCAATACCAGCTCTCACGCATCATCGCCGGGCCCTTCCTGCACACCATCTGGCGGCCCAAGGTGACCGGGATCAAGCACATCCCCGCCTCCGGCGGCGCGATCCTGGCCGCCAACCACCTGTCCTTCGTGGACTCGGTGTTCATGCCGCTGATGGTGGACCGCCCGGTCACGTTCTCGGCCAAGTCCGAGTACTTCACCGCCTCCGGCCCGGCCGCCCGGCTGATGGCGGCCTACCTCAAGGCCACCAACCAGCTGCAGATGGACCGCGCGGGCCCGCGCGCCGCCCAGGACACGCTCGAGGCCGCGCTGGCGCTGCTGCAGGCGGGAAACTTGTTCGGCATCTACCCCGAAGGCACCAGGTCCCCGGACGGGCGTCTCTACCGGGGCCGCCCCGGCGTCGGCTGGCTGGCCCTGAAGTCGGGCCTGCCCGTCATCCCCATCGGCATGGTCGGCACCGGCCGCGTGCTGCCCCCGGGCAGCGTCGTCCCCCGTCCCGGCCGCATCGAGGTCCGCATCGGCGCCCCGCTGGAGATCTCCGCCAGCACCCTGTCCGCGCCTCCCGGCAGAGCCCGCCGCCTCATCGCCGACCAGACCATGGCCGCCATCCAGGCCCTGACCGGCCAGGAGACCGTCGCCAAGTTCGCCTCCGACCACAAAGCCGAACTAGCCGCCGCCGCACCCCCCAAGCGCCGCCCCCACCTCCCCCATCGCAGCCGCTAACCCCGCCCCAGCCGGGCCCAGCCCAGCCCAGCCCGCCGCCGCCGCCCAGCCCAGCCGCCTCCGCCGCCGCCGCCCAGCCAAGCCGCCCAGCGTGGCCGCCCAGCCAAGCCGCCCAGCGTGGCCGCCTCCGCCAGCCCAGCCGCCGCGCCCGCTAGTCACATCCGCATCAACCAGCTCGTGCTGCTCACCCACGACCAGCCGCTCTCTCCGGCGCCCCTCCCGCCGCTGGGTCGACCATGATCAGGGCCAGTTCTGACCACATAGCGGCCGCTTCTGGCCCTGATCTTGAATCCCCGCCCCAACCGGCTCGCTCAGCAGCCAAGCGTCACCGCGCCTCGCAGTCACACGCGCACCAGATCCACGCCCCGCCCCAGCCCCGCCCCACCCCGCTCCGCGACAGGCTCGCTCAGCTAGGTCCGATGGGTCTGTCAAGTTAAACTTAACGGTGTAACTTCTGTCTCGTCTGTTACTTGCGTCCCGCGCTCAGGCGGCCGTCGAAGGTGATGTCGAAGGCGTTGGGGGCGGCTTTCCAGCGGCCGGACCACCGCTAGCGGCCTTTGCCGGTGGGGTCGAGGCTCATCAGGGCGAGGTAGAGGCACTCGAGGGCGGCTTGCTCGGTCGGGAAGTGGCCGCGGGCCTTCACCGCCCGCTGTTGCCGTCGTTCTGTGCACCGGCATTAACGCGGCGGGGAAAGGAACTGCGCTGGCTCTTCTTTGACCGTCCTATCTATGCCGGGTACTGTGCATAACATGGAACCGGGCGAGGACATCAACGGGCTGGCCCAGGTTCGGAAGGGCGTGGCTGAGCAGTGCGTCCTGGCCCTGCTCACCAGGGGGGAGATGTATGGGTTCGAGCTGGCGCGCGAGCTCGGGGCAAGGGGGCGGATCATTGCCAGCGAAGGGACGCTCTACCCGCTGCTCGCCCGTTTGCGACGCAACGGGCTCGTCGAGACGTCGTGGCAGGAGTCAACCGCCGGCCCGCCGCGCCGCTACTACCGCCTCACGGGGGATGGGGAACTAGCCCTCGCCAGCTTCAAGAAACAGTGGAGGGTTTTCCGCGACACCGTCGACGAGATCCTCGAGGAAGGGAGTCAAAGATGACTTCCAGGCCATCCGTAGCCGAGGCCGACAAACTTGTCCGGCGCTATCTGGCGCAGCTGGACGCAGCGTTGCGGGGCGTCGACTCCTCCCGGAGGGAGGAGATCCTCGCCGAAGTGCAGGGGCATATCGAAGAGGGACGGACCGAGTTCGATCCCGACGACACAGTGAGCCTCCGGACCCTGCTCGACCGGGTCGGCGACCCGGCTGCCATCGCCGCCGAGGCAGGCGTACCGCCCCCGGGCAGCCGCCGCTGGGACGTGTGGGCACCGTGGCTGATCATCTTCGGCTTCGTCGTGAGCGGGCTAGGCTGGATCGCCGGGGTGCTGATCTTGTGGACCTCCCCGACATGGAGCCGACGCGACAAGCTAATCGCCACTATCGTGCCGCCCGTCGGCCTGGTGGCTCTTTTCTTCGGTCTCGTGGCCACATTGCGCGCGGCAGCTGGCTGTTCGGGGTCGGCGACCCTCGCGAGCACCACGTGCACGACCAAGGGGTTCACCCTCCCGCTAACAGTCGCCATACTGCTGGTCGTAGTCGGCCTCGCCGCTCACTTGCTGCCGCCGATCCAGCTGATGAGGACGCGTCGGCGGCAACGCTCCACCCTGGCCTGATCAACCCGCAGTTTTCGGTCGCGTCTGCCGGAAACTGCTGGCGATCATGAACTGGCGGCAGCGCACTCTGGGCAGAGGCCGAACAGCTCAACGGTGTGACCCACATCGGTGAAGCCGGCCTCGGCCGCGACCTTCTCGGCCCACTGCTCTACCGCACGCCCCTCCACCTCGACGCTCTTCCCGCACGTGCGGCAGGTCAGGTGGTGATGGTGGACGCTCGTCTCGCACTGCCGGTACAGGGTCTCGCCATTGGTGTCGCGAATCGCGTCGATGACGCCCTGCTCGCTGAGTGACTGCAGATGCCGGTAGACGGTGGCGAGCCCTACGTGCTCGCCCTTGCGGCGCAGCTCGGCGTGAATCTCCTGGGCACTGCAGAATCCGGGCAGGCCGTCCAGCGCGGCGGCCAGGGCCTGCGCTTGCCTGGTCCCGCGCCCACGGCTTGAGCGCGCGGGTTTCACCCCGGCGTGCTCCTGCGGTTGCGGCGTCGTCACAGTCGCACGCTACCTCGGCGCCCCCCTCACGGCCAACGCGAACATCCCGCGCGAACACGCCACGTCTCCGCGGAGACGTCCCGGCCCATCCCTCAGTTGCGAACGAAATTGAGAATCATTATCATTACCAACTGAAGCCCCCGCCCTAACCTCTGGAGGATCGCGGTCATGCGCAGCCGCAGCAGCCGCACGAGCCGCTGGACCCTTCCCTGGCGCCCACCCCACGCCAGCGCCAGCCCAGCCGCCCAGCCGCCCACCGCCCGCCGCACCCGGGTGGCGGCCCTGGCCCTGCTCGTCCCGCTGGCCGTGACCCTGCTGGCCACCGGCTGTTCCGCAGCCCTGGGCTCAACCGACCCCGGCGGCAAAATCATCGCGGTCGGCGCCGAAAACGAGTACGCCGACGTCATCTCACAGGTCGGCGGCAAGTACGTCCAGGTCAGCGCCATCATGAGCAACCCCAACACCGACCCGCACACGTTCGAGGCCAGCGCCTCGGTCGGCCGCCTGGTCAACGCGGCCCGCCTCGTGGTGCAGAACGGCGTGGGTTACGACTCCTTCATGAACTCGATCGAGAACGCGGTGCCGGACTCCTCGCGGCAGATCATCGTGGTCCAGAAACTCCTTGGCCTGCCGGACAGCACCCCCAACCCGCACCTGTGGTACCAACCCTCCACGATGCCCGCCGTCGCCAGCGCCATCGCGGCCGGCCTGGCCAAGCTCCAGCCCGCCCACGCGTCGTACTTCAAGGCCAACGCGGCCACGTTCACCGCCTCGCTGAAGCCGTGGACCAGCGCCATCGCCGCGTTCAAGGCCCAGTACCCGAACACCCCGGTGGCCACAACCGAACCAGTGGCGGACTACCTCCTCCAGGCCGCGGGCGCGGACAACCTGACCCCGTGGGCCTTCCAGGCCGACATCATGAACGGCACCGACCCGTCGGCCCAGGACGTCGCCATCCAGCGGGACCTGTTCACGCAGCGGAAGGTGAAGGTGTTTCTCTACAATCAGCAGGTAACGGACTCGCTGACCGAATCCTTCATCTCGCTGGCGCGAGCGAACGGCATCCCGGTGGTCGGCGTCTACGAGACCATGCCCGAGCCCGGCTACCACTACCAGTCCTGGATGATGGCCGAGACAAAGGACCTGCGCCAAGCCGTAGCCAGCAAGACTTCGAGCGAGCACCTATGAACCGAGCAGACCAAGCCGACCAGGCCACCCCGGCAGCGCAAAGCGCGGCAGCCCAGCACCAAACCGCCAGCACCGACCTGCTCCGGCTCGACGACGTCAGCGTCCGCCTCGGCGGCCGCCAGATCCTGAACAACGTCTCCCTGAGCATCGCCCCCGGCGAGTTCACCGGGCTCATCGGGCCGAACGGAGCTGGCAAAACCACCCTCCTCAAGGTCATTCTCGGCCTCCAGCCGGTGACCTCCGGTCAGGTCCTGCTCGACGGCGCGCCCCGGTCACACCGCGATACCTCCATTGGGTACGTGCCACAGAAGCTGTCCATCGAGCCGGACATGCCGCTGCGGGTCCGTGATGTGGTCGCGCTGGGCATCGACGGCAACAAGTTCGGCATCCGGCTGCCGTCGCGGGCCCGCCGTGAGCTCGTCGACGAGATGCTGACCGCCGTGGGCGCGCAGCGCTACGCCAGCGCGCGGGTCGGTGAGCTGTCCGGCGGCGAGCAGCAGCGGGTGATGATCGCGCACGCGCTGATCAGCCGGCCGCGGCTGCTGCTGCTCGACGAGCCGCTAGCTAACCTGGACATCTCCAGCGAGCAGGGCATCGTCTCGGTGCTCGCGCGGCTGGCCCGGGCCGAGCGCATCGCGGTGCTGCTGTCCGCGCACGACATGAACCCGCTGATGCCGGTGATGGACCGGATCATCTACGTGGCCGCGGGCCGGGTCGCGGTGGGCCGCACCGACGAGGTGGTCCAGCCCGAGGTGCTCAGTCGCCTGTACGGGCAGCACGTCGACGTGATCCGGGTGCACGGCCGGGTCCTGGTCGTGGCCGCCCCGGAAGGCACCGACCTCACCGAAGACACCCACGCAGTCCGGTGAGGTACATCTTCGAGCCCGGCTTCTTCACCAGCGGCCCGGTCCACATCGCCCTCGCCGTCGGGACCGTCGTCGCGATCACCTCGGCCGTCACCGGCATCTTCACGGTCACCCGCGGGCAGTCCTTCGCCGGCCACTCGCTGGCGGACATCTCGACCACTGGCGGGTCCGGCGCGTTCCTGATCGGCATCAACCAGTTCTGGGGCTACCTGGCCTTTGGCGCGGGCGCGGCCGCGTTCATGGAGATGATCGGCATCCAGCGCCGCCGCGGCCGGGACGTGGCCACCGGGGTCGTGCTCGGCGCCGCCCTCGGCCTGGCCGCGCTGTTCCTGTACCTGGGCACCCAGTACAGCTCGACCACGGGCGCCTCGTTCACGATCTTGTTCGGCTCGATGTTCGTGCTGACGCCGTCCACCGTCCCGGCCCTGATCGTCTCGGCCCTGCTGGCCCTGGCCACCGTGCTGGCGCTGGCCCGGCCGCTGCTGCTCAGCTCGCTCAGCCCGGACATCGCGGCCGCCCGCGGCGTGCCGGTGCGAGCCGTCGGCGCGGCCTTCCTGATGGCGCTGGCCGTCTCCGTGGCGCTGTCAGCGGTGATCATCGGCGCGGTGCTGTCCACCGCGCTGCTCATCGGCCCGGCCGCGACCGCGTTGCGGATCGCCAAGGGCCCGGTCCGGGCCACCGCCGTGGCCGCGGGCATCGGCGTGGCCGCCACCTGGATCGGCATCGTGCTCGCCTACGACAGTTACTACTGGCCGCCCGCGCACCGCGGCTGGCCGGTCAGCTTCTTCGTGGTCACGCTGATCGTCGTCGGCTACCTGGTCAGCTACCTGCGCCCCCAACGGGCCCCCCATCAGGACCTTCAGCACGCCCACGACACCCAGGACCCTGACCGTGTTTACGGAGGGTCGGCATGTTCTCGGCCCTGATGTTCAACACCTGGGTCGCGGCCACCGCGGTGGCGGTGATCGCCGGGGTGACCGGGTTCTTCGCCGTGCTGCGCGGCTCGACGTTCGCGGCGCACGCCATCCCCAACGGCGCCTTCGCCGGCGCGGCCGGGGCCACCCTGCTCGGCCTCAACCCGTTCGTCGGCCTGGCCGCGTTCTCGGTAGCGGGCGCGCTCGGCATCGCGGGCCTAAGTCGCCGAGCCCGCCCGGACGTCGCCACCGCGCTCACGTTCGTGATGATGCTCGGCGTCGGCGCGCTGTTCGTCAGCTGGAGCACGGAATACGCGCAGGAGGCGTATTCGCTGCTGTTCGGCGAGGTGTTCGGCGTCAGCTCCGGCGAGGTGCTGCCGATCGTGATCCTCGGTGGCCTGTCCATCGTGGCCATCATCGTCATGTTCCGCCCGCTCATGCTGACCTCGGCCCTGCCCGAGGTGGCCGAGGCACGCGGGGTCTCGACCCGCGCCATGGAGCTCGGGTTCCTGCTCATCATGGCCCTGGCCACCAGCATGACAGTGCCGGTGGTGGGCGCCCTGCTGATGTTCAGCCTGATGATCGGCCCGGCCGCCGCGGCCCGCTCATTCACCGCCCGGCCGACGCTCGCCATGACCCTGTCCGTGGTCATCGCGCTGGTCACGGTCTGGGTCGGCATCATCGTCTCCTACGAGACCGACTGGCCGCTCGGCTTCTTCGTCGGTGTCATGGGCGCGGCGTTCTTCCTGCTCGGCAAAGGCTTCGGAGCCGCCCGCCAGCGCGTGGTCCGCGAGAGGCTTTCAGCCTCTCCGGCCGCGTGATGACTACGGCGAGCACCACAGCACATCGGGGGGCTCCGGGGGTCGTCCCCCGGGCCAGCACCGTAGCGTAGGAATATGAACCGGCTGAAGGATTCCACGAGCCCCTACCTGCTCCAGCACGCGGACAACCCGGTGGACTGGTGGCCCTGGTGCGACGAGGCCTTTGCCGAGGCGGCCCGGCGCGACGTCCCGGTGATGCTCAGCGTGGGGTACGCCGCCTGCCACTGGTGCCACGTGATGGCGCACGAATCGTTCGAGGACCCCGAGACCGCCCGGCTGCTCAACGACAGTGTGGTCGCGGTCAAGGTGGACCGGGAGGAACGCCCCGACGTGGACGCGGTGTACATGACCGCGACCCAGGCCATGACCGGCCAGGGCGGCTGGCCGATGACCGTGTTCATGACCCCGGACAAGGAGCCATTCTTCTGCGGCACCTACTTCCCCAGGGATTACTTCACCCAGCTGGTCGGCAACGTCGCCCAGGCCTGGCACAAGCAGCGCGAGGGCGTTACCGACCAGGCCAGGCACGTCGCGCAGACCCTGGCCGAGAACGCCGCCGCCACCGCCGGGACCCTGAAAACCGGCGCCAGCCAGTCCTTTGGCGAGGCCACGGCCGGCGCTGTCACCGGGCTCGAGCGCGACTTCGACGCCACTCACGCCGGGTTCGGTGGCGCCCCCAAGTTCCCCCCGTCCATGGTGTGCGAATTCCTCCTGCGCCACCACGAGCGCACCGGCTCGCGACCCGCCCTGCATATGGCCGAACGCACCTGCGATGCCATGGCCCGCGGTGGCATGTACGACCAGCTGGGCGGCGGCTTCGCCCGGTACTCGACCGACGACGGCTGGGTCGTGCCGCACTTCGAGAAGATGCTCTACGACAACGCCCTGCTGGCCCGGGTGTACGCCCACCTGTGGCGCCGCACCGGCTCGGACCTGGCCAGAAAGGTCGCCGCCGAAACCTGTGACTGGATGCTGCGCGACCTCCGCACCGCCGAGGGTGGCCTGGCCGCCTCGCTGGACGCCGACAGCGACGGCGAGGAAGGCAAGTTCTACGTCTGGCGGCCTGCGGAGCTGAAAACCGTCCTCGGCGAGGACGACGCCGCCTTCGCCGCCGAGACCTTTCACGTCACCGCGGACGGCACGTTCGAGCACGGCGCCTCGGTCCTCCAGCTCCGGGAAGACCCCGCCGACGTCGGCCGCCTGGACCGCATCCGCGCTGAGCTGCTCCAGGCGCGCGGCGCCCGCACCCGGCCCGGCCGGGACGACAAGATCGTCGCCGCCTGGAACGGCCTGGCCATCTCGGCCCTCGCCGAGACCGGCCTGCTGCTGGACCGCCCCGACTTTATCGCCGCCGCCCGCGCCGCCGCCGCCCTGCTGGCCCGGCTGCACCTGACGGGCGGCCGCCTGGTCCGCACCTCCCGCGACGGCATCGCCGGCACCACCGCGGGCGCGCTGGATGACTACGCCTGCGTCGCCGAGGGGTTCCTCACGCTGTCCGGCGTGACGGGGGAGGGGCGGTGGCTGGCCGTGGCCGGCGACCTGCTCGAGGTCGTCCTGACCGCCTTTACCGACGGAACGGGCGGGTTTTACGACACCGCCAACGACGATGAGCAGCTCATTTTCCGTCCCGCCGACCCGGCCGACAACGCCACGCCGTCGGGAACCTTCGCGGTGGCCGGGGCCCTGCTGGCCTACTCCGCCGTGACCGGATCGTTCCGCCACCGCGAGGCGGCCGGCGCCGCGCTCGGCATCTTGCCCGGCATCGCGGCCCGTTTCCCGCGGGCCGCGGCGCCGGCCTGGCCGCGGCTGAGGCGTGGCTATCCGGCCCGGCCGAGATCGCCGTGATCGGCCCCGCGGACGACCAGCGGACCCGGGCCCTGCACCAGACCGCCCTGCACGCCGCCCCGCCCGGCGCCGTACTGGCCCTGGGCGACGGCATCAGCGCGGACGTGCCCCTGCTCGAGGGCCGCGGCCTGGTCGACGGCGCCCCGGCGGCGTACGTCTGCCGCCAGTTCACCTGCCAGGCCCCGGTCACCACCACCGATCAGCTCCGCGAAGCCCTGCTCACGGCCCAGTAACCGGCTCTCCGCCCAGGCTGCGGGTGCCGCCTTACCTGCATCCACCCCGCTGGGCCCTGTATGCCGTCAGGTTTGTGACATATGTTGGCCTTGATGCGCATCCACGCCGACGCCGGACGCCGGCGCCGATCCCGCCGAGCCAGCAGACCGCCGCGACGATGGCGTCTGGTACCGGCGGGCATCAGCATGGTCGCGATGGCCGGCGCCATCACCGGTGTCGGCACATCCACGGCCAGCGCCGCCACCAACCAGAGCACCGCCGCAGTCGTTCCGACGCTGGCCGCCAGTGGGGACGCCAGTGGAGACGGCAGTGGCACCCCCCTGACGGTCCCGGTGGCCGACACCAGCAGCGTCGTCCCAGTCGCTGCCGCCACCCAGAAGGCCGGCAACTCACCGGCGGCGCAGAAGCTAGCGACGGTTCGTTCCGCTAACGTCGCCCCGCTCCGGCAGCGCCATCAGGCTGACCTGCTGGTGGTGGCACCGTTTTCGCTTTCCGCCAAGGTCCTGGCCGCGGTCAGGCACCTCGCCGGGGTGACGAACGCCGAGCCCCTCGAGGCGGCCAAGATCAAGATCAACGGCTCCTACACCGCCACACTCGGCGTGAACCCATCCACGTTCCGCGGCTACGCCTCCGGTCCCACGGCCGCCTCCAACAAGCTGTGGCAGGGCGTCGCCGACGGCGGCGTCGCGGTGTCGTACACCATGGGCAAGCTGGACAAGCTGTCGCTTGGCGGCCAGGTCACGGCGTCCGGGCGCCAGGCCGAGCGGCTCGGCGTCATCGCGTTCGGCACAGTGGGCATCGGCGGGGTCGACGCCGTCGTCTCCAACGCCACCGCCCGCTCGCTCGGGATGCCCGCGGCCAACGCGATCGTGATCAGTGCGCCGCCCGCCCGGGTGGCCGCGCTGACCAGCCAGATCAAGAAGGTGATCCCGCCCCGGGCCGGAGTCGAGCCGCTGGTGACCGTGGTCTACCGCACCGGCGGTACCGCCGGTGCGAGCACCTCCCCGCTGGGCGCCGCCGCAGGCGTCGGCATGACCAGCCCCGAAATGACCGCGGCCCTCCAGGCCGCCGAGAGCCGCAAGGGCCTGCCCTACGTGTGGGGCGCCGCGGGCCCGGCCACGTTCGACTGCTCTGGCCTGGTTCAGTGGTCCTTCGCCCGCGCCGGGGTGACCATGCCCCGGGTCGCCGCCGACCAGGCCCGGACCGGCCCAGCCGTCCCGGTCAGCCAGCTCCAGCCCGGCGACCTGCTCTTTTACCACACCGACCCGACCGCACCCGGCTACATTTCGCACGTCGCCATCTACCTGGGCAACGGCTGGATGATCCAGGCGCCGCAACCGGGGGAGAATGTCGAAATCGTCCCGGCCGGCTTCGGCTCTGAGTTCGCTGGCGCAGTCCGCGTCGACCCCAGCACCGCCGCCGCAGTCGCCGCCGGCCTGGCCTGAGACACCCTTGATGCCGCAGTTAAACGTGAGGCGAAAAGAGCGTCGGTCCAATTCAATGAATGTGACACTCTATCGAAAAGAATAGGTAGAGTGTCACATTCATTGAATTCAGAGCCCCAGCCATCGGGGAACCCGGGCCCCAAGCCAGGACCCTGCCAGCAAGCGGCCCCAAGCCCGTCTCAAGCCAGGACCCTGCCACCAAGCGGCCCCAAGCCCGTCTCAAGCCAGGACCCTGCCCCCAAAGCGGCCCCCAGGCCCACCGCCCTGCCCCATGCGGCCCCCCAGGCCCACCGCCAGCCAGCCCCAACCGCCAGCCAGCCCCCAGCGCAGTCAGCCTCAACACAACCTGGCCGCATTTCGCTCTGAGCGACCATCGTTGACCAACGCCACCAGCACTGTAATCATGATTACATGAGTACACAGCAGCCCGAGCCCGGCGAAGGCGCCGGCCCCGCGAACGACACAAACGACACAAACGACACGAACGCAAGCGCCAGCGACACCACCTCGGCCAAGTCTGGCCGCGGCGGCAGCGGAAATACCGGCAACAACGCCGCCGAAGTGCGGGCCTGGTTCCTCGGCCGCCTGCCCAGCGACTGGTTCACCGATGGCCCCGAGGTGCAGGTCGACCGCGAGGAGATCACGGTCGTGGGCACGCTGCCCACACCCCAGACCGCCGAAGGCGCCTCGGACGCCGAGCGTGCCGCCGCGGCCGAAGGCCGGATCCGCCGGTTCCGCGAGGAGACCCGGGGGCGCCGGATCGAGATCGCGCGGGAGGCCGAGCACAAGTTCCGCCGCAAGGTCTCGTGGGGCGTCACCTGCGCGGACGTCACTGAGATGTTCACCACACTGTCGGTGCCGGTGATGACGAGGCTGCGCCAGGCCGAACGCCGGGTGCTCGATACCCTCGTGGACGCGGGCGTGGCCCGCAGTCGCAGTGACGCCCTGGCCTGGTGTGTCCGGCTGACCGGCGAGAACTCCGATGCCTGGCTGTCCCGGCTGCGCGCGGCGCTGCGGCATGTCGAGGAGGTCCGCGACCAGGGACCGGAAGGCACCGCCAAATAGTCCAGAACGGCGCGGGCCGCTAGGCCGCCGCAGGCGCCAAAGGCACAAAAATCCATCGCATAAATCGCTAAGGTCTATACCAAGAGGTCTATACCAAAACGCCTAATCGTGGCCCGTTAAAGCAAAAGCGGGTCTCATAATGATGCCGATTCAGGGGTAGACTCCGACGAAATCGTGCTGGTCCGGGCAGCGGTCGGCAAGCCGCTCAATTTAGCGTGCCGCACCGCTAACCCGCGGGCTCGCTCGATCAGCACCAAACAGGCGCGAAGTGCCTGCCCCGGAGGAGGAACGACAGTGGCGTACCAGGTCAAAGGCTCGCGGGTGGAATGGAATCCCTCCGCGGCGCGATTGCGCGAACTGACCGAACAAATGCCGAACGCCTCGGTGACAGAGTTCGGAAACGTCAACATCAAGGCGCGCGTGGACTCACGCAGCACCCGGTCCACCTACCTCGTTGATGACTCCACCAACTCCCGCGGGCAGACCATTACCCGGGACGAATATGGCCGCGTCGCCGCACTTCAGGATGCGCATATCGCGCAGTCCCACATGGTTGTGGTGGACGGTTATATCGGCTCCGATCCGCAGTTCCGCACCCGGGCCCGGCTGATCATTGAGGGGGCCAACGCCAACGTGGCCGGCATGCAGAAGCAGCTCTACTACCCGACCGAGAGCGACTACGACCAGGAATCCTGGGAGCCGGACACCACGGTCATCTACACGCCAAACGTCGAGGCTCCCGGCTACCCCGACGACCGGCTGATCGCGGTCGACCTGAACGCCAACATCACCCGCGTGCTCAACTCGGACTACTTCGGTGAGTCCAAGAAGGGCGGCCTGCGGATGTGGAACAACATCGTCTACAACCGCGGCGGCCTGGCCCTGCACGCGGGCTGCAAGGTCATCCCGGTGCCAGGTGAGAACAACACCCGCGAGAACAAGACCGTGCTGATCGTCGGCTTGTCCGGCACCGGCAAGACCACCACCACCTTCACCACGCAGCTCGGCAGCAAGCCTGTCCAGGACGACTTCGTCGCGCTGATGCCGGGCGGCAAGGTGTACACCACCGAGAACGGCTGCTTCGCCAAGACCTTCGGGCTGAACCCGAAGTTCGAGCCGGTCATCTATAACGCCACCACCAAGCCCGACGCCTACCTGGAGAACGTCTCGGTCGACAGCGGAGGCAAGGTCGACTTCTTCGACACCTCCTACACCAAGAATGGCCGCACCACCTGGCCGTTCGCCTACGTCGACCCATGGCCGGCGGACCAGATCGCCCCGGCCGAATTCCTGCTCATCCTGAACCGGAATGAGAACATCGTCCCCGGCGTGGCCCGGCTCGACCCCACCCAGGCCGCGGCCTACTTCATGCTCGGCGAGACCACCGGCACCTCGGCCGGTGGCAAGGACGAGGAAGGCAAGTTCCTACGCGTCCCGGGCACCAACCCGTTCTTCCCGCGGGACATGGGCGACATGGGTAACCGCATGCTCGAGCTGCTCAACCACCACGAGCTGGAGGCATTCGTGCTGAACACCGGCCGTGTCGGCGGCGGTGAGGACAACCCGGACTCGGTGAAGGTCTCCATCCCGGTCTCCTCCGCGATCGTGGCGGGCATCGTCCAGGGCACCATCGAGTGGACCGTCGACCCGGACTTCGGGTACGAGGTGGCCGCCTCGGTTCCGGGCGTGGATGACATCGAGATCCTCCAGCCCCGGAGGCTTTACGAGCGAACAGGCCGAACGGGCGAACACGACGCCATGACCGAACGGCTCAAGCGCGAGCGGACCGAATTCCTCGGCTCCTTCCCGGGCCTCGATTCCTCGCTTGTCAAGTCCCTCGGCTGAACCAGGCCCTCTCGGGAACCTCAGTGGTTAACCGGAGCGTTCCTTTCGTTGGATACGTTTACGTCAGCATTTGTCTTAGCTGGCATCACGGTGCCGACACCGGAAGGCCCCAGCATGGGATTTCGTAACCTGGCCTACCGCCTCTACGAGCGCAGGCTCGAGGCGTCGCTGACGCCGGACATGATCCCCCGCCACGTCGGGGTGATGTGCGACGGCAACCGGCGGTGGGCCAGGTCGGCGGGCTACCGTGATGTCGCCAGCGGGCACCGCAAGGGTGCCGACAAGATCTTCGAGCTGCTCGACTGGTGCCGGGAGACCGGCGTCGAGGTGGTCACGCTGTGGCTGCTGTCCACCGACAACCTCGCCCGCCCGGCCAGTGAGCTGGTGCCGCTGCTGAAGATCATCGAAGACACGGTCCAGGGCCTGGTGGCCGAGCACTGGCACGTCAACCCGGTCGGTGCCCTGGACCTGCTGCCCGACGACACGGCCCGGGTGCTGAAGGACGCCGGCGAGGCCACCGCCGGTCATCCCGGCGTGCTGGTCAACGTGGCCGTGGGCTACGGAGGCCGGCGTGAGATCGCGGACGCGGTCCGCTCGTTGCTGCAGGACCACGCCACCCGGGGCACCACGATCGAGGAGCTGGCCGAGGTGCTCGATGTCGAGCACATCGCCGAGCACCTCTACACCGCGGGCCAGCCCGACCCCGACCTGGTTATCCGCACCTCGGGCGAGCAGCGGCTCGGCGGTTTCCTGCTCTGGCAGAGCACTCATTCGGAGTTCTACTTCTGCGACGCCTACTGGCCGGCGTTCCGTAAGGTGGACTTCCTGCGGGCGCTGCGCTCCTACGCCGCCCGTAATCGGCGGTTCGGCTCATAACGGACCTAACGGACTCCGAGTGCGGGGAAACCTGGCCGCTCCGGGCTTTCCGGCGCCACCGTTTGGTTGCGTTACCGCAGGTTAAGCGCGTAATTGTCGGTTAGTAACCTCGCGGTGCTTTTGCCGAAACATTAAGGCGGGTACCTTCAGTACTGGTGGACGGCGCGGCGCCGTTCCCGGGAAGGCCCTCGGATTCGCGATCTCCGCGCACTGCGCGCAGGCGGGATGACACGAAGGGCCGGCGCGGCCCTTCGGAGGCCCAGCCCGGCCCAACCGACACGTTTGTGTCCTGTCTCGGCGCCGGGTGATCCCGGTGCCCAGGGGAGTCTGCGTGGTCAATCCTCAAGGTCGCCGTACTTATGTACTCGACACCAGCGTCCTGCTCGCCGACCCGGCAGCCATGGCTCGTTTCGACGAGCACAAGGTAGTCCTGCCGATCGTCGTCGTCACCGAGCTGGAGGCAAAGCGGCACCATCCCGAACTGGGCTACTTCGCCCGCCAGGCCCTGCGTACCCTCGATGACCTGCGCATCGAGCACGGCCGGCTGGACGCGGAAATCCCGGTGGGCACACTCGGCGGCACTCTCCGGGTCGAACTCAACCACTCAGACCCGACGGTCCTGCCGGCCGGGTTCCGACTGGGTGACAACGACTCGCGGATCCTGTCGGTTGCCCGGAACCTGGCCGCCGACGGTGAGGACGTCGTGCTGGTCAGCAAGGATATGCCGCTGCGGGTGAAGGCCGCGGCGATCGGCCTGCCCGCGGAGGAGTACCGCGCCGAGCTGCCGGTTGATTCCGGCTGGACCGGGATGACCGAGCTCGACGTCAGCGCTGGTGAAATCGAGGAGCTCTACGAGCACGGCACCTTCGAGAACGAGGCCGCCCGCGAGCTGCCCTGCCACACGGGCCTGGTGCTGACCTCGCCCAACGGCAGCGCGCTTGGCCGGGTCCGGCCGGACAAGTCGGTCCAGCTGATCCGGGGTGATGCCGACGCGTTCGGGCTGCGCGGCCGCAGCGCAGAGCAGCGCGTTGCGCTGGACCTGCTGCTGGACCCGGAGGTCGGCATCGTCTCGCTCGGTGGCCGGGCCGGCACCGGCAAGTCGGCGCTGGCCCTGTGCGCCGGCCTGGAAGCGGTGATGGAGCGCCGCCAGCACCGCAAGGTCATCGTGTTCCGCCCGCTGTACGCGGTCGGCGGCCAGGAACTGGGCTACCTGCCCGGCTCCGAGGCCGACAAGATGGGCCCGTGGGCCCAGGCCGTGTACGACACGCTGTCCGCGGTCACCACCCAGGACGTCATCGATGAGGTCATCGCCCGGGACATGTTTGAGGTACTGCCGCTGACTCACATCCGCGGCCGGTCGCTGCATGACGCGTTCGTGATCGTGGACGAGGCCCAGTCGCTGGAGCGCGGGGTGCTGCTCACCGTGCTGTCCCGGATTGGCCAGGGCTCCCGGGTGGTGCTGACCCACGACATCGCTCAGCGCGACAACCTGCGGGTCGGCCGGCACGACGGCGTCATCGCGGTGATCGAGAAGCTGAAGGGCCACCCGCTCTTCGCGCACGTCACCCTGGTCCGGTCCGAGCGCTCCCAGATTGCCGCCCTCGTCACCGAGATGCTGGAGGACACTGGCCTGTAGAAGCCACCCATAGGCGCTGGCTGCGGTACCGTGACCAGCGTCATGGAATACCCACCTGTTTCCGTCGTGATGCCGGTCCGGAACGAGGAAAGGCACCTGGCGGAGTCCGTCCGCGGCATGCTGGGTCAGGATTACCCGGGCGAGCTTGAGGTCGTGCTGGCGGTTGGCCCGTCGGCCGACCGGACCGAGCAGATCGCCCGGGAGCTGGCCGCGGCCGACCCGCGAGTCACCGTCGTGCCGAACCCGGCTGGCAAGATACCGGCCGCCCTCAACGCCGCCGTTGGGGCCGCCCGGCACCAGATCATCGCCCGGCTGGACGGGCACGCGGTGCCGCCGCCCGGATATCTGCGGACCGCCGTCGAGACCCTGAAAGAGACCGGCGCAGCCGACGTCGGCGGGGTCATGGCCGCCGAGGGCGTGAGCACCTTCGGCCGCGCCGTGGCCTGGGCCATGACGTCCAAGGCGGGCGTGGGCTCAGCCGCGTTCCACACCGGCGGCGGGGCCGGCCCGGCGCTGTCCGTCTACCTGGGCGTCTACCGGCGGGAAGCAATCGAGCAGGCCGGCGGCTGGGACGAGAGCATGCTCCGGGCCGAGGACTGGGACCTGAACTACCGGATCCGCACCCAGGGCGGCGTGGTCTGGTTCACCCCGGCGCTGCGCGTCACCTACCGGCCCCGGGCCGGCCTGCGGGCCCTGGCCGCGCAGTACTTCCACTACGGCCGCTGGCGCCGGGTGATCGTCCGCGAGCACTCCGAGACGGCCAGCTTCCGCTACCTCGCCCCGCCCGTGGCTGCGGCCCTGGTCACCGCCGGGTCGGTGGCCGGTGCGGCCGGGCTGGCCGGGCTGGCCACCGGGGCGCCCACCGGGGTGCGCTGGCTGAGTCTGGGCTTGGTGATCCCGGTCACCTACCTGGCCGGCATCACCGCCGCCGGGACCGCGCTGAGCCGCGGCCTGCCGGGCGCGGTCCGGCTCCGGGTCCCGCTGGTCCTCGGCATCATGCACATGGCCTGGGGGGCTGGGTTCCTGACTAGCCCGGGCTCGCTGCACCGCCCGTTCGGCCCGGAACCCGACACGGACGTCGGACAACCGCACGCGACTGGAGAGCCGGCCACCGCGGCCGGGAGAGAATAGATCATGGACTTCGACCTGGCGGGACTGCTCGCGGCCCATCGCACCGACGGCTACGAGCTCTACGGGCGGTACCTGAACCCGCAGCAGCCCAAGGTGCTGCACACGATCGGCTTCGACAAGACCTACACCCGCGCCGAGGGCGCCTACCTGTACGACGCCGACGGCAACGCCTACGCCGACTTCCTGGCCGGGTTCGGCGTGTTCGCGGCCGGCCGCAACCACCCCGTCATCCGCTCGGCCCTGCACCAGGCCCTGGACGCCGAGCTGCCGGACTGGACCCAGTTCGACTGCGGGCCGCTGCCCGGCCTGCTCGCCGAACGGCTGCTGGCCCGGGCGCCCGGCCTGGACCGGGTGTTCTTCTGCAACAGCGGCACCGAGGCGGTCGAGTCCGCGCTGAAGTTCGCCCGCTACGCCACCGGCCGCGGCCGGATCCTGTACGCCGACCACGCCTTCCACGGGCTGACCACCGGCTCGCTGTCGGTGAACGGCTCGGCCGAGTTCCGCCGCGGGTTCGACCCCCTGCTGCCGGACGCCCCGATCCCGCTCGGCGACATCGGCGCGCTCGCCGCCGAGCTCCGCAAGGGCGACGTCGCCGCGCTGATCATCGAGCCGATCCAGGGCAAGGGCGTGCACATGCCGCCGGACGGCTACCTGGTCGCGGCCGCGAAGCTGCTGCACGAATACGGCGCCCTGCTCATCTGCGACGAGGTGCAGAGCGGGTTCGGCCGCAGCGGCAAGTTCTTCGCCTACCAGCACGGGGACGTCACCCCCGACATCGTCACCGTGGCCAAGGCCCTGTCCGGCGGGTTCGTGCCGGTCGGCGCCATGCTGGCCAAGGGGTGGATCTTCGAGAAGGTCTACTCCTCGATGGACCGGGTCATGGTGCACAGCACCACCTTCAAGGGCGGCGTCATGGCCATGGTGGCTGGCCTGGCCGCGCTGCAGGTGCTGGACGACGAGAGCCTGGTCGAGAACGCCGCCCGGACCGGTGCGGCCCTGAGCACCGCGCTGACCGCCCTGGCGGGAAAGTACGACATCCTGGCCGACGTGCGCGGCCGCGGGCTGATGATCGGGCTCGAGTTCGGCAAGCCGTCCTCGCTGCGCGCCCGGGCCAACTGGAACATGCTGCAGAAGGCGCGGGTCGGGCTGTTTGCCCAGATGGTGGTCGTGGCACTGTTCCAGCGGCACCGGATCCTCACCCAGGTCTCCGGCGACCACATGGAAGTAATCAAGCTGATCCCCCCGCTGATGATCGGCGACACCGAGGTCAAGCTGTTCACCGAGGCCCTCGCCGAGGTCCTCGAGGACGCCGGCAAGGGCAGCGGCCTGATGTGGGACTTCGGCCGCACCCTGATCAAACAGGCCGTTCGCTCCTGACCGGTGCGGGCCCCCCGCCCTTGATCCTGGCCCGGGCCCCCGCCCAGGCCACCCGCGGCTGGAACAGGGTGAGCATGGTCACGAAGGCCAGGATCTTCGAGGCCACGTTGCACGTGTAGTAGACCGGCGTGGACGGGAACCCGAACCCGGCCAGGGCCCAGACCGCGAAGACCACCAGCATCGCCGCGAACGCGAAGAAGGTGGCCCTGGTCAGCCGCACCATCGGCGACAGCGACAGCAACGCCAGCGTCATGATCTCGACCACGAACAGGGGCGCGAAGAAAAGCACCCGCTCCGTAGGGTCGAGCAGATGGATCCTGGCCATGACGATGAGGTCAAAGGGGAGCTCGAAGATCATCGGGGCGGCCAGGGCGCCGATGGCGGCGCCGCCCAGCCTGCCGGGCCAGTCTTGCGGGCCGAAGATCGCAAGGATCACGAACACGACGGCGACGGCGCTGAAGGTCACCGGTGCGATCGGGTCCGAGGGCCGCGGGTACGACTGGTGCGCCTGCTCGACGTCCTGGACGATGGTGGCCACGCACGCCAGGAACGCCACGATCGCGACCGCCCAGATCGCGAGCATGACGTACGCGGCCCTCTGTCCCGGCTGCCGCACCCGGACCGGGCGGCGCAGGCGGGTGCCCGCATACACCACACCGGCCGCGACGGCCAGCAGCAGCAGAGCGAGCGTTAGCCGCTCGGTGCCCTCGTAGTGGGCCCACGGGTTGTACTGAGCCATGCCCGGTGCACCTTCCCTTAGCTCTGAACCGGCTCCCAGGTCTGAACCGGCTCCCAGGTCTGAACCGGCTCCCAGGTCTGAACCGGCTCCCAGGTCTGAACCGGGCCGTCAGCCCCGGGCCGGCCAGCGCGCGGCCAGCCCGGCGTCCGCGTCGTCCTCCGGTTCTGGCTCGCCGGAGCCGTACGACGACAGGCCGAGCAGGTACCCGAAGCCGGCGACGGCCAGGACGACCGCGAACGGCCACCACCAGCTCGCCTTGGCCGCGATCCCGGCGCACAGCCCGATGAACGCGGCGATCGTGGCGACATTGCCGGCCAGGGCCCGTGACTTCAGGCCGACCAGTTGCTGGCGCTCGTCCGCCCGCGAGCCTGCCAGCGCGCCCTCGTCGGTATCTTCGCCGCCGGCCCGGTAGAGCATGAACGCACGGCCGACCGCGGCGATCAGGGCCAGGACCGCGGCCACCCACCCATACGATTTCCCGTGCACCAGCCAGGCGGCCGCGAACAGCACTCCTACCAGCAGCGCCCCGCCGGGCTTGCGCAGCCGCGGGGGAATGAAGGACATCATGAGCCCGCCTCCTCGTCCTCCGGGTCGAACATCTTGTCCACCGTCAGGTCGAAGAACCGCGCGATCGTGAAGGCCAGCGGCAGCGAGGGCAGGTACCGCCCGCTCTCGATGGAGATCACCGTCTGCCGCGAGACGCCCAGCGCCGCCGCCAGGTCGGCTTGGGAAAGGCCCCGCTGGGTGCGCTGCTCCCGAACCCGGTTCCTCACGATGTAAAGGTAACTTTACCTAGGTTCGATGTCAAGCGACCTTTACTAGCGGGGCTGCCCCGCCTTCAGCTCTGTCCCCGGCCCCGTCCCCAGCAGGGCCTCGGCCACGGCCAGGTCCTGGCGGTAGGTCACCTTGATGTTGCGCTCGCTGCCCGGCACCACGTGCACCGGCACCTCGGGCAGGTAGCGCAGCACCACGCCGCAGTCGTCGGTGGGGGAGAAGCCCGGGTCGGCCGCGGCCCGCTCATGCGCCAGCGCGATCACCGGCAGCCGGAAACACTGCGGCGTCTGGCAGCGCAGCAGCCCTTCCCTGGATGGCATCGAGACCATCACGCCGTCCTGCGTCACCACCATCGTGTCCGAGGCCGGCACCGCCACCCCGGCCGCCTCGTGCTCGTCCAGCGCGGCCACGCAGTCCGCGATGATCCGCTGATCCACCAGCGGCCGCGCCGCGTCGTGCAGCAGGACCCCGAGGTCCCCAAGCCCATCCACCCCAGCCCCGCCAGCCCCCGGCCCACCCACCGAAGCCGCGATCGCCGCCAGCGCAGCCCGGACCGACTCCGGCCAGGCTCGCCCCGCCCTCGATCACCCCGCTCACCTTGCCGAACCCGCGCTCATCCACCAGCCGCTCCACCGGCTCGGTGTACCCGTGGGCCATCACGACTACGATCTCGTCCACACCCGGTGCCGCCTCGAACGCCGCCACGCAGTGCTCGACCAGCGTCCGGCCGCCCAGCGTCAGCAGCTGCTTCGGCATCCCGGCACCCAGCCGCTGCCCCACGCCACCGCCGAGCACCACCGCCACCATCCGCATGAGCCGGACTCTACCGGCGACGCGGCGACCCGGCGACGCGGCGACCCGGCGACGCGGCGACCCGGCGCCGCCCTCGCCCCCACCTGGGGACGGCGCCGGGCATCAGCGGGCCCTCAGGAGTAGTCGCGGAACGCGGGCCAGGCCTGCGCCCAGGACGTCTTCAGCCCGGTGGCTAGGTAGACCGGCACGCCCTGCTCGTCGTCGTCCACACCCACCCCGTTCCAGAACTTCGTCACCAGGCGGACGTGTGTGAACTCGCGGTGCAGCAGGGCCGGGTCTACATTGACCGCGATCGCCGACGTGTCCCCGGCGGGCGGCGGCCCCCACAGCCAGAAGTTGTTCGCGCCGCTGTAAGCCTCCGGCAGCCCGAACCCCGCTCCGTACCGAGACACCGCCCCGGCCTCCCCGTAGTTCCCGGTCAGAATCGTCATGCGCGCACGCTCCGCGGCCGGCAGCGCGTCGTACTCCCGTGCCACCAGCGCCACCTGCTGCGGCCAGCCGATGGTCTCGCCCAGGTCGTAGTTGATCTTCTGCAATGGCACGGTGTGCAGCGCCCGCGCGGGCAGCGCGGACAGGCTGATCGGCGCCGCGATTAGCCCGCCGGCCAGTATGGCCGCGGTCAGCCACCCGATCGCCCGACGCGGCGAGCGCCGCGTAGCCAGCCAGCGCTCGGTCGGCACGGTGCCCGCGGCCAGCAGGAACGTGTACGCCCCGCCCGGGTAGTAGGCCTTGCCGCCGAGCACGAACTGCCCGACGATCACGGCCACGCAAGCGATCCCCAGGGCCTGGAACGGGCGGCCCGCCGCGCGGCGCAGCGACCACACCACGCCCGATATCCACACCGGGGCCAGCACCGGCCCGGTGAAGCCAAGCTGCGCGGGCCAGTACAGCAGCCGGTTCTGTCCGGCCGAACCCTGCAGCGCACGGAACACCGCCAGGTTCGGCCAGCCATGCATCGCTTGCCAGACCAGATCCGGCGCCGCCAGCGCGACCGCGATCACCACGCCGGCCACCAGGTACCGGCTCCGCAGCAGGCCGCGCGCCGATCGGCTCAGCCCGAACCCAGCCGCCAGCGCCACCACCAGAAAACCGATGTTCCACTTGGCCTCACTGCCGACCCCTACGCACACCCCAATCGCCAGCCACCAGCGCGGATCCCGGCTGGTCAGCAGCCGCACGGCCAGGTACAGCGTGATCGTCCAGAACAGCAGGTCCGGCGTGGCGGTGGTCAGCTCGTGACAGATGCCGAGGTACTCCCCGCAGGTCGCGACGGCCAGCGCGGCCAGCACCTGCCCGGTCCGCCCCGCGCCCATCGCCCGGCTCATCCCCGCGGTCAGCATCACCACCGCGGCCAGGACCAGCGCGGGCAGCACCCGGAACCCCACCAGCGTGCCGCCGCCGGCCAGCTCTGCCAGCCGGGCCAGCACCGGCGTGAGCGGCGGCTGGTCGACGTAGCCGAAGGCCAGGTGATGCCCGGCCGCGAGGAAGTAGAGCTCATCCCGCACGTACCCGTACCGCCCGCTGACCGCCAGCTCCGCGCCGAATGCGGCCGCCGCGACCAGCGCGATCCCGGGCCAGGTCCGGCGCGTCGCGCCGTCTTCGCGAACCAGGTCCGCGGCTATCAAGGTGTCCATGCCGCCATGGTCCCGGCCCGGGCATGCCAAGCACATCGGGCACAGTGCCGATCCGCCGGCTACCCCAAAAGACCGAGATACCGAACGGGCAGCCATCACGCCTCCCCCCAAAGGAGGAGCCGGCAGTTCCCCCACACGGCCGATCCCCCGGCCAGCTCTCCAGCCGTACCATCAGGGCGTGACCCAGATAGCGCCCCCGCTAGCGCCCCGGCCCTTTGCCCGTGCCAGCCGCGGCGCGTCCCGGCCCTCCGGCCGCAGCGCCGGGTCGTGATCGGGATGGCGCGGCGGCTTGCCGGTCTCCCGCAGGCGCTGGTCCTGTGGGTGGCCGCGCTGCCGCAGCGCCGTCAGATGCTGGTCCAGGACGCGGCGCTTGGATTCGCGCTGGCCGCGGTCAACGTCTTGTCGGTGCTGCCGTACCACAGCCAGCTGCATCCGCTGGCGCTGGCGCTGGCTCTGCTGGCCGCCCAGGGCCTGTTCCTGGCCGGGCGGCGGATCTGGCCCGTGCCGGTGGTAATCGCCGTCGCCGCGGCGCGGATTACCTACGACCAGATCGGCTTCGGCTTTGCTCCGATCCCGCTCGGGCCGGCCATCGCCCTGTTCACCGTGATGGACCGCAGCGCGACCGTCTGGCGCTGGCTCACGGTGGCCGGCAGCGCGGCCGGGCTCACCGTGTCGCTGATGGCTCCGGGACACCACGAGCCTTACGACGCCATCTACCAGACCATGATCCTGCTGACCGCCGCGATCGCGGGTCTGCTCGCCCGGGCCCGCCGCGCCACCATCGCGACCGCCGAGAACCGAGCCGCCCGGGCCGAGGCCGACCTCGACGACCAGGCCGCCCGAGCCGCCATGGCCGAGCGCACCCGGATCGCCCGGGAGCTGCACGATGTAGTGGCGCATCACGTGAGCCTGATCGCGGTCCAGTCCGAGGCCGCGGCCGCGCTGATCGGCGACGACGGCCCGAACCCTGCGCGCCGCTCGGTCGAGATCATCGGGGACACGGCCCGGCAGGCCCTAGCCGAACTCCGCCGCCTGCTCGGCGTCCTGCGCGGCCCCTCCGAGCGTCCCCTGACCGCGCCGTCCGCCTCCCTCGATGCCCTCGGCGACGTGCTCACCCAAGTTCGCGGCGCCGGCCTCCCAGTTGAGTTCGAAGTCACCGGCACCCCGACACCGCTGGCCCCCGGCGTCGACCTGACCGCGTACCGGATCATCCAGGAAGCCCTGACCAACTCGATCCGGCACGCCCGCGCCGTCCAGGCCCACGTCACCCTGGCCTACGAGCCCGGCTATATCACCGTCAGCATCATCGATTCCCCCCGCCCGCACCCGACCCGCGCCCGCAAAACCAGCGATGCCCCACCAACCAGCGCCACCTCCAAAACCAGCGCGGCCCCACCAACCAGCGCCACCTCCAAAACCAGCGCGGCCCCACCAACCAGCGCCACCGCCGAGATCAGCCCTGCTCCGGAGCCCAGCCCCAACGGCCAGAGTGGCGCGCCCGGCCCGCTGGTCCGCGGCGCCGGCCTGGGCCTGGCCGGCATCGCCGAGCGGGTCGCGTCCTGCGGCGGCCAGTTGTCCGTCGGGCCCACCCCGGCCGGCGGCTTCGCCGTCATCGCTAAGCTGCCCTCGCTATGACCATCCCGATCGCCACCCCACCCGAACCAATCCGGGTGCTCGTGGTCGATGACCAGGAGCTTGTCCGCTCCGGGTTCTGCGTCATCCTGGACGCCACCGACGGCATCACCGTGACGGGAGAGGCCGCGAACGGCGAGGCCGCCGTGGCCGCGGTCCAGGCGCACCAGCCCGATGTGGTCCTGATGGACATCCGCATGCCGGTCATGGACGGCCTGGAAGCGACCCGCCGGATCACGGTCGGCCCGGCCGCACCGAAGGTGGTCATGCTCACCACCTTCGACCTGGACGAATACGTCTACGAGGCACTGCGCGCCGGGGCCAGCGGCTTCCTGCTCAAGGATTCACCCCGGGCCGACCTGGTCGCCGCGGTGAGGGCGGCGGCCGCGGGCAACGCCCTGCTTGCCCCGACCGTGACCCGCCGCCTGATCGAGGCGTTCGCCCGCCGCCCGCCGAAACCGCCCCGTCTCCGGAACGCCTCGCCTCGCTGACCGCCCGCGAACGCGAGGTCCTGATCCGCCTGGCCCGCGGCGGCAGCAACATCGAGATCGCCAGCGACCTGTTCGTCAGCGAGGCCACGGTCAAGACCCACGTCGGCAACCTCCTAGCAAAACTAGGCCTGCGCGACCGCGTCCAAGCTGTCATCCTCGCCTACGAAACCGGCATCGTCATCCCCGGCGATCCCACCCCCGGCACCCCATAACCCGCCCCCCAAAACCGCGCGCCTCCCCGCGACATGTTCCTCCTCCGTAACCGCGCTCCTCTCCGTAGCAGAGTGCCTGCCCCAGCAGAGTGCCTGCCCCCAGCAAAGTGCCTGCCCCAGCAGAGTGCCTGCCGCAGTCCTCCACCGTCTGCCATCCCCACGACACCCATCGTCTCCAAGTCCCATCTGCCCGCATAAACCCAGAAACCAGCTCCGTCCCACCCACCTCTTGGTGAGTGTTGCAGTGCCAGGATCATGGGTCATTTGGCGCCAAGATCATGGGTCATAGGGCGCCTTTTCCATGATCAAGTGACAAAGGGTGTCATTTTCGGCACCCTTTGTCACTTGATCATGGTCTTGACGCCTTTCGCCTCCCCAAAGCCGTCGCCTGAACCACAAAGCCACCGCCAGAGCCGCAGAGCCACCGCCGCCAGAGCCGCAGAGCCACCGCCGGAGCCCCAGAGCCGCCGCCGGAGCCCCAGAGCTACCGCCAACCCAGAGCCGTGTGCGCCCCATGGTGCCGCTGTGAAACCGGAGCCCGCCCCTCCCGCAGAGCCCCGTGCCAAGCGCCAACCTCACAGCACCTCGCCCTGCGATCACAACCGTGATCACAAAGGTCGCGTGTCGGTTACGTGGCGTTTTCGGACATGCGCCGGCGGGTATTCGGTCAGCGACTTCGGTGGATCATGAACGGCAGGCGTGTCCATCCCGGTCGTCGGCGTGACCGCCGGCTACATTTCGTAACGCTGAGGCGCGAAGCGCAGCGGCCTGGGCGCCGCTCGGAGGGCAGGCATGACCGTCGCACTAGTCCTTTCGGGCGAGGCAGATGCCGGGCTGTACGGGCAGCTCAAGTCGCTCGGTGTGCGCCGGGTGGACGCGGCCGACCGGACCGGGCCGGGCCTGCTAACCGTGGCCGCCGCGGCGCGGGCCGTCGGCGAGCAGGTTCTGCTGTGCGTGGGCGACGACGCGTGCCCCGAGCCTGTGCTGGCCCGGCTGCTGGCCGCGGGCGGCACCGCCGCCTTCACCGGTGCCGGGCAGCCGGCCCGCTGGAGCGCGGACGAGGACGGCGAACCCGCGCCGCCCGAGGGCGGCGCGCTGATCGTGGACCGGCCCGACCTGGCCGCGCTGGCCATCGCGGCCGAGGCGCTGGCCGCCGCCGATGCTGGGCCCGTCAGCGTGGACACGCTGGTCGCGGAGCTCACCCGCCGCGGCGTCGCCGTCCGGGTGCTGGACGCCGGGCCGGACAGCGAAGGCGCCGTCACCCAGCTGCTGGCCGACCCGGCCGCCCAGGACGTGGCCCGCTGGGCGGCGCAGCGCCGCCTCACCCCGACCTCGCTGTACGGCATCTCGCTCGGGCTGGGCCTGATCGCCGCGATCTGGTTCTCCGAGCTGGCGGTGCGGGCCACGTTGCTGGCGGTGGTCGCGCTGACCGGCTCGTTCCTGGCCAGCCGGGCCGGCTCGCTGCTCGCCGCAACCAGCCGTTCGGGCCAGCGCCCATCGGGCCAGCGCCCATCGGGCCAGGGCGCATCAGACCAGGGCGCATCGGATCAAGACCCGCCTGTCACTTCCCAGTCCCTGACCAGCTGGCCGCTCGTCAGCTGGCTAGGTGCCGCGTCCGGACTGCTGACCGAGCTCGGCCTCTACGCCGCCCTGGCCGTCAGCGCGCAAATCCCCGCAGCCATCGCGCACGTGATCATCGTGCCCGCGACCGGAGCGCCCGGGAGCATCGCACACAGGATCCTCGTGCCCGGGGCCAACCCGGCCTTCGCGCCCGGACTCACTGGCAGCTTCGGCGGCGCGCTGCAGAACACCTTCATTGCCACCATGGGCGGCGCTGGGGCGGCCGGGGTGTGGCGGCTGGCTGTCGCGGCCGCGATCCTGCTTGGCGTGCGCAAGATGGCCGAACTCGGCTACGAGCAAGCCGCCCGCGGACCCGGCAACCTCTTCCCCCGCTCGGTAATGCGGACGCTGGAGCAGGCCGCCATGTTGCCGGCCGGGGAGCGGCTGGTGCTGATCGCGTTCACCGCGGTGTTCTTCGGCCCGCGCTTGACCTTCGGTGTGCTGCTGGCCTGGGGGGCGCTGGCCACGGGCTGGCTGCTCGCCGGGCAGATTACCCGCTCGCTACGGGGCCAGGATCCGCAGGGCAACGCCGATGGCCGGCTCGTCGACTACCGCGGCGACGGGATACTGGCCCGCTGGTTCGGCCTGCTGGTGCAGGGACGGCTGATCCCGCTGCCGCCGCTGCTGGTCGGCCTCCTCGTCACCTGCGTGCTCGCCGGGCTCGGAATGGGCAACCTGTCCGGCGTCCTGATCCTCACACCGGTCGAGGCCATGTTTCTGGCTGCCCTGGGTGCCTGGCATCCGCACGACGGCCGGCTGGACTGGCTCGTGGCCGCCCTGCTGACCGCGGGGGAGTGCGTGTTCCTGGCTGCCCTCGGGCTGTCCCGGCACGTCACCGGGGCGCTGGTCTTCGCGCTCGTGGCCGCGGTGCTGGTCCGGCACATCGACCTGGCCTACCGGGCTCGCGCCGGGTACGGCCTGACGGCCGACCGGTTCGGCCTGGGCTGGGAGGGCCGGATGCTGGTCGCGGGCATCGCGGCGATTGCCGGTATCTTGCCGTTGGCCTACGCGTTGCTTTCGGGTTATCTTTGGTTGCTTTTCTGCTGGGAATTCCTCAGCAGCTGGCTCCGGGTACCCGGGACCACGACGATCCAGGAGGCACCGGTTGATCGGCATGGTCCTCGCCGCAGGCGCAGGCCGGCGGCTCCGGCCTGACACGGACGCGCTGCCCAAGGCCCTGCTACCGGTCGACGGCCCGGTCACCATCCTCGACATCGCCCTGCGCAACCTGGCCGCGGTCGGCCTGCACGACGTCGTGATCGTGGTCGGCTACGCCTCCGGCGCGGTCCGCGACCGCAAAGCCGGACTGGAGCAGATGCACGGCGTCCAGCTGACGCTGGTGGACAACGACCGGGCGCAGGAGTGGAACAACGCCTACTCCCTCTGGCTGGCCCGCGAGCATTTCGCCGGCGGCGCCCTGCTGGTCAACGGCGACACCGTGCATCCCGTCTCGGTCGAGAAGACGCTGCTGGCGGCGGACTCGCCCGCGGACATCGTGCTGGCCGTGGACGACGTGAAATCGCTGGCGGAAGAGGAGATGAAGGTCGTCATCGGCGGCGGCGGCCAGATCACCCGGATCACCAAGCTGATGGACCCGGCGCAGGCCTACGGGGAGTACATCGGCGCCACGCTCATCGGCGCACCCGCCGCGGCCGCGCTGGCCGACGCGCTGGAGACCACCTGGCGGCGCGACCCCTCGCTGTACTACGAGGACGGCTTCCAGGAACTCGCCGACCGTGGCGCCGTCATCGGCGTCGCGCCCATCGGCGAAGTCGAGTGGGTGGAGGTCGACAACCACGACGACCTGCGCCGCGCCCGCCAGATCGCGGCTCGCTGTTGAGCCCGTAGCGCGTCTGTCCACCGCGCGTCTGGCCGTGCCCGGGTTCGCGACCCGGTAGTCTCCCGGATAGCTTCTGTTCGCCTTGGCGTACCCGGAGGGACGTCCATGCAGCTGGCTCGCATCCTCACCGCGCCGCTCGTCGTCGACGTGCGGCGCGGCGCGATCGCGGGGCTGGGCACGCTGCTGGCCGACCAGCGGATGGCCACCGAGGGCCGGGTCGCGGTGGCGGTCGGGCTCAGCCAGGGCGACAGCATCCTGGTTGACCTGGACATTGGCGGCGCCGAGGTGTTCCGCGTCGAGGACGGGACCGTCGACGCGGGGGTCGCCCTGGGCAAGCGGCTGCGAGCCGACGCCTATGAGGTGGTGGCCGGCATCGGCGGCGGCAAGACCATCGACGTGACCAAGTTCGCCGCCCACATGGCCGGCATCCCGATGGTCGCGGTGGCCACCAACCTGGCCCACGACGGCATCGCCTCGCCGATCAGCTCGCTGGAGCACGAGTCGGGGAAGGGCTCCTACGGGGTGGTCCCCCCGGTCGGCGTGATCGTGGACCTGGACCGGGTCCGGTCCGGTCCGCCGCGGATGGTCCGGGCCGGGATCGGGGACGTGGTGAACAACCTGTCCGCCATCGCCGACTGGGAACTGGCCGCCGCCGACCGCGGCGAGCCAGTAGATGGGCTCGCGGTCACCATGGCCCGCACCGCCGCGCAGGCGGTGCTGCACCAGCCGGGCACGATCGCCGAGGACGATTTCCTCACCGTGCTGGCCGACTCCCTGATCATGTCCGGCATGGCCATGACCGTGGCCGGCTCCAGCCGTCCGGGCAGCGGTGGTGACCACGAGATCCTGCACGCCATCGATCAGCTCTACCCCGGCGCCGGCACGCACGGCGAGCTGGCCGGGGTGGGCGCGCTGTTCTGCACCTACCTGCACGGCGACGAGCGCCTGTTCGCGCTCACCGCGGCCTGCCTGGCCCGCCACGAGCTGCCCCGCACCCACGCTGACCTGGGCCTGCGCACGGACCAGTTCACCAAGGCGGTCATGCACGCGCCGTCGACCCGGCCGGGCCGGTACACCGTCCTGGAGGCGCTCGCCCTGGACGAGAGCGCCACGGCCGACCGCGTCCAGGCATTCGCCGCCGCGGCCCGGAGCGCCGGATGAACACGGCGCCGAGCCTGGCCGAGGTGCGGGCCAAGGGCCAGCCCCCCGAGGTACTGGCCCGGCTCAACGACGAGCACTGGTTCGGCCGCCTCTACATGCGCAAGCTGTCCCCGTACGCCACCATGGCCTTCGCCCGGCTGGGCTTTTCCCCGAACGGGGTCACCGTCTGCTTCATGCTCGCCGGCGTGGCCGCTGGCATCCTGACCGCGGTGCCGGGCCTGGCCGCCGCCATCGGTGTCGCGCTGCTAATCCAGCTCTACCTGCTGTTCGACTGCTCCGACGGCGAGCTGGCCCGGCTGACCCGCAGGTTCTCCCCGGCCGGGATCTACCTGGACCGGATGGGGCACTACATCGCCGAGGCGCTGCTGCTGGCCGGGCTGGGCGTCCGGGCGCAGGGACACTTCCACCTGTCCGGCGGCTACGTGAGCGCGGGCCTGGCCGCGGCGATCTGCGCCACCTTGATCAAGGCGGAGACCGACAGCGTGATCGTGGCCCGGGCCGCCTCCGGGCTGGAAAGCAAGCACGACGACGAGGCCCTCGCACCCCGCTCCCAGGGCCTGGCCCGGGCCCGGCGGCTGGCCTCTGTGCTGCGCGTGCACCGGCTCGTTCAGGCCGTTGAACTGTCTGTCCTCATCCTGGCCGCGGCCATCGCGGACACGGTCACCGGCACCCTGACCGCCACCCGGGTCCTGGTCGTGGCCGCCCTGGCCATCGGCGTGGTGATGACCGTGGCCCACATGGTGGTCATCGTGGCTTCCCGGCGGCTCAGATGACGGAACGCCAGGCTCCCGGCATGACAACCCATCAGGCCGAACGAAGCGGCGTGCACGCACCGCCTGCCAGTGCCAAGACACCGAGCCTTTCCTGCGTGATCCTGACCATGGGCGACCGCCCGGCCGAGGTCAACCGGGCCATCGACAGCGTGCTGGCCCAGCGCGGGCCGGCGGTGGAGCTGGTCGTGGTGGGCAACGGCGCCGACGTGACCGGCCTGCCCGCCGGGGTGAAGACGGTGCGGCTGCCGGAGAACCTCGGGGTGACGGGCGGCCGCAACGCGGGGGTACAGGCGTGCACCGGCGACGTGGTGCTGTTCCTGGACGACGACGGCTGGTACCCCGACTCTGACCTGGCTGCTCATATCGCGGTGAAGTTCGCCGACCCGGCACTCGCCGTGCTGTCGATGCGGGTGGTCGATCCCGCCGGCGGCCCCGGCGCCCGCTGGCACGTGCCCCGGCTGCGGGCGGGGGACCCGGAACGCTCCTCGGTGGTGACCACGTTCCTGGGCGGGGCCTCGGCCATCCGGCGCTCGGCTTACCTGGAGGCTGGCGGTTACCCGGACGCGTTCTTCTACGGGCACGAGGAAACCGACCTGGCCTGGCGGCTGCTGGACCGCGGTTACCGGCTGGAGTACGACGGGACCGCGCGGATGTGCCACCACACCATGCCGAACGCGCGCTACGACACCTTCCGCCGGCGGGACGGCCGCAACCGGGTGCTGCTGGCCCGGCGCAACCTGCCCTGGCCGCTGGCCGTGGCCTACCTGGGCGACTGGATGGCGCTGACCGTGGCCCGCGAGCGGGCCAGGCCGGCGAACCTGCGCCCCTGGTTCGCCGGCTTCGCCGAGGGCTGGCGCGCCGACCCTGGCGCCCGGCACCCCATATCGCTGCGCACCGCCTGGCGGATGACCAAGGCCGGCCGCCCGCCAGTCATCTGAACCGCCGCCCTAAGAGCCTCCGGTCATCTGAACCACCGGCCTTCCAAACGACCCTATTGACCTATATACCGCTAATCGGTATATATAGGTGCAGTGAGCCACGGGTCTGCCGGGAGCCAAGGTTCACGGCAGCCGGTTTGGGGAGGGACTCGGGGCCGGCCGCCGTCCCATCCGGGGGAGGGCCGCGGCGAGCGGTCCTCCCTCAGATGGGCTTCTCACGCCGTGCCGCCAGCCCGTGGGCAAGCAGACCTACCCCCCGGGGGGTAAGCTAGAGCAAGTGGAGAGTCGCGTATCCCGCGAACTCGTGCCGAAGGCGGGGGCCTGGAGCGACGGGGTTATTGCTGCGCCCACTGGCTGGCAATCCATCACCACCATGCCCTGGGTCTGGCTGTTCGGCGGGCTGGTGGTCAGTGCCCTGTTCGGCCTGGGCGTGCACTTCTTCAGCCACGACGACCTGCACAAACTGTGGGGGCTGTCCGCTGCCTGCGCTTATGCGATCGGCGCCCTGGCCGTGCTGATCTGGCGGCGCCGCGGCACCATCGGAGTCGACCTGGCGCTGGTCGCCATCGTCGGCGGCGCTATCCTGCTCCCGCTGATCTGGCTGATCGCCACCGGCCACGGCGAGCCCGAAGTTGGCGTGGTGGCCAACTCCGCGCACGACCTGATCAAGGACGGCACCCCGTACAACAGCAGCAAGGCCCTGAGCAACACGACCAATCCGAACGCCTACAATCCGTACCTGCCGCTGATGGCCGTGTTCGGCGTGCCGCAGGCGCTGCTGGGCGACGGCCTGCTGACCGATCCGCGGGTGTGGTTCGGCCTGGTCTTCCTGGTCGTGTTCGCCTGCTCGCTGCGCGTCGCCGGGGCGCGCGACTCCGTCCGCTGGGCCATGCTCATGACGGCTTCGCCGGTCATCGCGTTCGAGCTCTGCGTGGGCGGCACCGACGTGCCTATGGTCGCGTTCATGTGCCTGGGTTTTGCTTTTCTCTGGCGCTCGCGCACGGACACCCCCATCGCCGCCGGCGTTGCCCTGGGCATCGCGTCCTCGATGAAGGCGACCGCCTGGCCCGCCCTGGCGGTGGCGTTCGCCCTGCTGTACGTCCGCGACAGCAAACGCGCCGCCTGGCGTTTCACCGCCATCGCCTTGGCTGTCGTCGTGATCATCGTCGGCCCGTTCGCGATCCTCAAGCCGGGCGCCCTGGTCAAGAACACGGTCTTGTTCCCGCTCGGCCTGGCCAGCGTCAAGTCCCAGGCGGACAGCCCGCTGCTCGGCCACGCGCTGGCTTCGACCGGCGTGATCGGTCACACCATCGTGGTCATCATGCTCGTCGGCTCCGGCGCAGCCATCGCGATTTCCCTGTTCGTCCGGCCGCCCCTCGACGTGCCCGCTGCCACCATCCGCCTGGTCGTCGGCCTGTCCGCGATGTTCATCCTGGCCCCGTCGACCCGGTTCGGCTACTTCATCTACCCGGCCGCGATGGTCCTGTGGCTAGCGGTCTCCAAACAAGGCCGCAAGACCCCCACCCCCGCCGAACCCGAGCTCCTCGTCTCCGGCTAGCTCGGCCTTCACACCTTCACACCTGCCCCACCAGCACCCCGCCCACCACAACCTCCGCTGGAGGCCTAAACCTCACCCGCCCCAGATCCCCAGCCCAAAATTCCAAGCGCCCTCCCAGAGCCCTGCGCGAGCCCATGGTGCGGGCACCCGGGCGAACCGGCGCAGGCTCTAAAGTAGGTCCGTGCGTCAAGGACCGCGAGCCTCGGGGGCTACTGGGGTCTCTGAGGCGGAAGATTCTCCGGTGCAGGTCAGGGCCAGCGCGCACGACAGCGGGGGCCGAGCTGGGTGGTTGTTCGGCGCCATGACGGTCGTGCCGGCCATGCTGGCCGCGGCCTGGCTGCTTCCGGGGCTGTCGCTGCTGCTGGCCGACCGCCTGTCTCCGCTGCCCATGGTGTTCATGTTCGCCCCGCTGGCGTTCGGCCTGTGCTTTTTCGCGATCCGCCAGCTCCCCACCACCTGGCCGACCTGGCGCGCCGCCCCCCACCCCACCACCGACCAGAGCTCCAGCAGCACCCCGTGGTGGGCCGTCGCCGCCACCATCGCCGTCGCGGTTGCCTTCGCCATCTGGCAGATCGCCGAACGGACCGAGCAGATCATCTTCCTGCGTGACCCGTCGACCTATCTCGAGGTGGGGTACTGGATCGCGCACCACGGCTCGCTGCCCATCCCGGACTCGGCCGCCGCATTCGGCGCCGTCAGCCAGGGCGGAGTGGCCCACGGCCTGTCGTTCGCCAGCGCCAACTACTACCCGCGCGGCACCGGGATCGTGCCGCAGTTCATGACCGGGATGCCGCTGGCCATCGCGGCCGCGATCTGGCTCGGCGGGATCCCGGCCGCCCTCGTCCTCACCCCGGTGATCGGCGGCGCCGCCATCTTGTCGTTCGGCGGCCTGGCCGGCCGCTGATTGGCACCCGGTGGGCCCCGGCGGCCGCGGCCGTGCTGGCCCTGAGCCTGCCCGAGCAGTACACCAGCCGCAGCACGTTCAGCGAGCCGCTGGCCCAGGTGCTGCTGTTCGGCGGCCTGTGCCTGCTGGTGGACTCCCTCACGATCCGCCGGAGCCAGGACCAGGGCCGGAGCCAGGGCCAGGGCCAGCCACCTCAGCCCGCGCCCTGGCCCCACCAGGACCGGGTCCTGGCTGCCCTGGCCGGCCTGGCGCTCGGGCTCACCATCGGTGTCCGCATCGACGGCCTGAGCGACATCCTCCCGGTCGTCCCGTTCCTCGGCGTCATGCTCGCCGGCCGCCGGCGCCAGGCCACCCCTCTCATCGCCGGCCTGGTCATCGGGGTGGGTTACGGCCTGGCCGACGGCTTCTTCGAATCCCGCCCCTACCTGGACCTGGAAGCGCCATTCCTGCGGCCGCTGGCCGCGATCACCGGCCTGGTCGTGGTGCTGACCGCGGTCGCGGTGGCCGTCACCACCAGCCCGAAGGCCCGCGCCGCACTAAAGCGCGTCGCCAGCAAGAAGCCGATCCAGGCGATCCCCGCCGCGGCTGCCGTCGTCACCGTGGTGATCTTCGTCGGCTTCGCGATAAGGCCACTGGTCCAGACCGTGCGCGGGGAGACCATCCCGACCTCCATCGCCTACGTCGCCGAACTCCAGAAACTCGCCGGCCTGCCCGTGGACGGCAAGGATCAGTACTACCAGGACAGCCTGTACTGGGTGGGCTGGTACATCGGCGTCCCGGCCGTGCTGCTCGGCGCGTTCGGCCTGGCCGTGCTGGCCCGCCGGTGCGTCAAGGCGCTGATCACATGGAACGACGACACCGGCGTGGCCCGGAACTGGGCGCTGCCGCTGATGATGGCTATCTGGGTGGTCGTGACCGTGCTGTACGACCCGGCGGTGGCCCCGGACCAGCCCTGGGCCAGCCGCCGCCTGGTCCCGTTCGTGCTGCCCGGCCTCATCCTGGCCGCGACCTGGTCCGCCACCTGGCTCAAGGACGTCGCGGCCCGGCTCGGCCGCGGCAAGACCACGGCGGCGGCGGTGGCCTCCTGCGCGGTGGCCTCGCTGGTCATCCCGACCGCGCTGACCACCCTGGATCTCGGCTTCACCTCCCACGGCCTGACGGCCCACGGCATGGCCTTCCGGCGCATCGGTGCGGGCGAGCTGACCGCCGTGAACAAGCTGTGCCGCAGCATCGGCCCGGACGCCTCCGTGGTCATCCTGGACTCCCTCACCGCCGACCGGTTCGCTCAGGTCATCCGGGGAATCTGCGGCATGCCCGCGGCCACCCTGGAACCGGCCGCGGCCGGCGGTCAGCAGGCCGCCGTCCGCAACGCCGTACAGGGCATCGAGAGCGTGGGCCGCCGCCCCGTCCTGCTGGCCGGGAACCAGGCCGAACTCACCCAATACGGCCCTCCGCCCACCGAAGTGGTCAACCTGGTGACCACTCAGGAGGCGCACAACCTGACCTCCCCGCCCACCAGGACGTGGCTGATCCACTACACCGTGTGGATGTCGCTGCCCGCCAATACCTCGCCGGGGAGCGGCACGGACTAGTATCCTGCCCCGCATGAGGATCGCCCTCGTGGGCCCGGCACACCCCTACAAGGGCGGCGGCGCCCAGCACACCACCGAACTGGCTCACCGCCTCACCGCCGCCGGACACGACGTCGTCATCGAGTCCTGGCACGCCCAGTACCCGGCCCGGCTCTACCCCGGCCAGCAGACCATCGACGTCCCCGAGGGCGAGCCGTACCCGCGTACCCGCAGGCGCCTGGCCTGGTACCGCCCGGACGGCTGGCTGGCCGAAGGCCGCCGGCTCGGTCCGCCGACCTGGTCGTGTTCGCCCTGCTCACCCCCGTGCAGGTACCCGCCTACCTGGCCATGCTCGCCGCCATGCGGCGCAGCCCCAAGCACCCGCGTACCGCAGTGATCTGCCACAACGTCCTGCCGCACGAGCGCCGCCCCGGCGATATCGCGCTCACCAAGGCCCTGCTTTCCCGCGTGGACACGGTCATCGTGCACTCCGCTGAGCAGGCGGCCCAGGCCCGGGGCCTGGCCCCGGATGTCCCGATCACGGCGGTGCGGATGCCGCCGCATCTGCCTGCCGCTGCGTCCGCTCCCGTCCCGGAATTTACCGAACGGGCTGCGGTCACCGCCCCCCTGCAGTGCCGCCTGCTGTTCTTCGGCATCGTCCGTCCCTACAAGGGCCTGGATGTGCTGCTGCACGCCCTGGCCCGGGCCCCGGAGCACGTCACGCTCACGGTCGCCGGCGAGTTCTGGGGCGGCCCGGCCGACACCGAGCAGCTGATCGCCGCACTCGGCCTGGGCGACCGGGTCACGCTGCGCCCCGGCTACGTCCCGGCGCAGGAGATCCCGGCGTTGTTCGCCGCGGCCGACGTCCTGGTCCTGCCGTACCGCGAGGCGACCGCCTCGCAGAACGCCCTGCTCGCGTTCGCCCACGGCGTCCCCGTCATCACCACCACGGCGGGTGCGCTGGCCGAGCACGTCACCGAAGGCGTCAACGGCCTGACCTGCGCGCCCGGCGACGCCGAGGATCTGCTCCGGGCCCTGACCGCGATCAGCGCGCCGGGGGAGGTGAGCCGGCTTCGTTCCCAGATAGTGCCGGCTGATCCGGGGCCGGACTGGGCTGCGTATCTGGACGTGGTGCTGGCCGGCTGAACCGGCCGATGGCCAGCCCGGTCCCGGCCCAGAACAGGTCGCCGATGGTCATCACCACCCGCGATATCAGCGCCACCACGAGCGCGGAGGCCGACGACATGACCGGGGCCAGCACCGCCACGAGTGCGACCTCCCGTGCGCCGATCCCGCCCGGGATGAAGATGATCAGGAACCCGACCGCCCAGGCCAGCGCGTAACCTCCCAGCGCCAGCGCGAACGTCCGGCCGTCCCGCCCGCTGAACTCGCTGATCAGCAGCCAGGCGTGCACCCCGAACATCAGCCAGCCCAGCGCGGTCCAGCCCAGCGCCTTGGCCATGCCGCGCAGGCTGACCGCCTTCTCCAGCGGCGCCCGGCGGGCCAGCTTCAGCGCCCGGTCCAGCACGTACTTGATTACCGGCGGCCACAGGCAGGCCACGGCCAGCGGCGTGAGGGCCAGCACCCACCAGTACTGGCGGGCAGCGTGCGCCGAGGTCAGCGGCAGCGTCACGCCGGCCGCGATCATGCCGACGACCAGGGTCAGGGCCATGGCGACCACGCTGGCGGTGGCGCTGCGGCGGCGCGGTATCTGATAATCACGGGCCAGCTCGACCTGCGCGGCCACCGCCCACACCGCGCCCGGCACGTACTTGCCCAGCTGCCCGATGAACATGACCCGGATCGCGGCCGGCAGCCGCAGCGGCGAGCCCAGGTCGGCCAGCAACGCCCGCCAGGCCAGCATCATGCCGCCCAGCCCGGCGATGGCGGCCAGCGCCGCACCGGTCACGTCGTACCAGGCCAGCTTGGCCAGGTCCGCGCGCACATTGGTCCACTGCGAGGCCAGTCCCCACACGGCCAGCCCGACTACGAGCGCGAGCAGCCCGGCCCGCAGCCACGGACTTTCCCGCAGCCGGGCGATTCGGTTATCTGGCACGCCGCTAGCGTATCCGGGTCGGGCCCCTGCCAGGGGTCCACTCGCCAGTGACAGTATCTGCCGCACAGCCGGCGACCCTGCCACTCGTCGGTACTGGGCCGCCTCGCACTGACCGGGCCCTTTGACCGGGCCCTGCTCCGGGCGGACAATGGCGCCGTGGCGTTCGGATTTGCCCGCGAATACATTCGCACCTGCAAGGAATGCGGCTATTCCTGGCGAGTGCCGCGCGCCATCGCGCGCCAGTCGGGCCGCGGGATGAGCGCGATGACGACGCTGAACAATATGGGGAGCCCGCGGGTTAACGGCGGCCGGGCCAATCTGGAGGCCGCTATCAGGTCACGGTCCGACCAGATGGAAGCCTTCCGGATCTGCGCCCGGTGCGGTGTCGACGCCTTCACCCAGCGCCCGGCCCGCCGCGCCGATGACGACATCGTGCCGGGAACGGGCGGATTCACCTTGCCCCGCTGAAATCATCGTTTGTCATTGTCGGCATCAGCGGCGCGCTGGTGCTGTACCTCGCGATCGTCGTCCTGGCGTCATAATCACAAGCATGCGGATCATCGGCGAAGCCGGCCTGTTCCAGCCTCCTACCGGCGGCGCGCCAACGACTGGATCGTCCACATGGAAAGCGACGACCTGAGCGTGGGCACGTACTCGATCCCCGCGGGCGGCCAGGACGACCAGTCCCCGCACACCGAGGACGAGATCTACGTGGTGCGTTCCGGCCGCGCCACCCTGGTCACCGACTCGGGCATCGCGCCGGTCGAGCCGGGCAGCGTGATCTACGTTCCGGCCGGGGAGCAGCACCGGTTCACCGACGTCACCAAGGACCTGGCCCTGATCGTGATCTTCGCCCCGCCGTACGGGGCGCGCGCCGCTCTGGCTAACCCGGAGAGCCGTCAGAAGGCTGAACGGGCTGCCTCGCCCGCTTCGGCGATCCCGAGCCGCGCCAGCTCGTCGGCGCGCTCGTTGTCCGGGTCGCCCGCGTGACCCTTGACCCAGGTCCAGGTCACGTCGTGCGGGCCCATCGCGTCGGTCAGCCGGCGCCACAGGTCGGCGTTCTTGACCGGTTTCTTCGCCGAGGTCAGCCAGCCGTTGCGCTGCCAGCCGTGTGATCCACTTGGTGATGCCGTCCAGCACGTACTTGCTGTCGGTGTGCAGCTGGACCTGGGCCGGCCGCTGCAGCGCCTCCAGCGCCTGGATGGCCGCCATCAGCTCCATCCGGTTGTTCGTGGTCTGCGGGTCGCCGCCGTGCAGCTCCTTTTCGGTGCCCTGCCAGCGGAGCACCACGCCCCACCCGCCCGGCCCCGGGTTGCCGCTGCAGGCGCCGTCGGTGTAGATCACGACCTCGGTCATGCCGGAAGATTACGCCCTGCCGGCCCCTGCCCACGCCTCCTGCCGGGGAACCGGCCAGGCGCGTCCGCGCCGATTTGCTTTGGCCGCCAGGAGTTCATAAAGTAAGGGCACACGCGACGCGGGGTGGAGCAGTTCGGTAGCTCGCTGGGCTCATAACCCAGAGGTCGCAGGTTCAAATCCTGCCCCCGCTACTAGTTTCCGCAGTTCAAGGCCCTTTCCCGTCAGGGAGAGGGCCTTTTGCGTACCGGGCACTGTAGTAAATCGTGTACTAGCAGCACGGCTCCGCGCCGCCCTGGCCGCGAGACGGGGGAGACGGGCGCACGGGATGAGACAGCCTGGACGTGGTGGACGCTGCCGTCCGTGATCGCTGGGTGCTTCGCCCAGCGGTGCCACAGGCGCACCCGGCCTCTCCCGGCCGAGCTGGATCTGCAACGCGCAGCCGTAGCGGGGGTTTGCCGACCTGCCAGATGCCACTAGCTAGGAGGCTTAATCAACGGCGGCCGCGCGGCGTGCCCACCACAATGCAGCAACCCGGCCCCGGGATCATCTGGAAGCTGAGCTCGTCGTGGTAGGGCCATTCCTCCTCCATGACCGGCTCCCGATTGATCGCCCGATTCACAGGTGGCGGGAGCTCGTGAGAGACGGGCAGCATCGGGACTGGCGCTACGCGGCCCCGGACGGCGGTGGCCGCGGCTGACCGGCGTGTCATCACCGCCCCGCAGGCAGCGCAAGTGTCACCGCCTTGGTTCACCGCCTCGCACACGCTGCACCGCCAGGGAGCGTTCATCGTGCCCGCCGCTCGTCGAGCTTGCCGAGCAACTTGCCCAGGAGCGCGCGTCCGCGACCTTCTGGACGCTCGGCAACATGCTCAGGGCTCTCGGGGTGGGGCGTGGTTGAGGCGTGCGGTGCTGGCGGCGGGGGAGGAGCCGAAGCGGCCGGGACAGGTGCACCGGTTGCGGTGGTCCCGCCCGCGATCCGCACCCCCTTGCCGCGCAGTACCGAGGGAGTGCCGCCGGGCACGCGGCGTGTTCCGGGGGTAGGTGAGCTGGTGGTCGCAGCAGTCGTTGCTCTGTCACGCGGCACGATGGGGGTGCGGATCGGAATCGGCGCACGCGCGGTCATCGACGTGGCGGCACCGCCCCGTAGGTTCATCAGTGTCGAATGCACCTGGGCCACGCTCGGTCGTGCCGCCGGGTCTGGCAAGAGCATCCGCTCGACGAGGTCGATGACCGACGTTGGGGCCCGGCTGGGGCCGGGTATCAGCGGCTGTCCGTGCAGCACGGCGATCGCGGGCTCATGGTAGGCGGTGTCGAAGGGCGGCATGGCGCCGGTGAGGTACTCGGCGTAGATGAGCCCCAGGGCAAAGATGTCAGACGCCTCGGTCAGCTCGCCCGGCGCGGCGCTGCCCTGGATGTAGCGCACCAGCTCGGGCGAGTAGTAGTTCATCGTCCCGACAATCTCCTCCGGCGGAGGCGGGTTACCGGCGATGTAGGAGCTGTCGAAGTCGATGAGCTTGGTCGTGTAACCGAGCTCCGTGCGCTTGACCAGCACGTTGCCTGGCTTGAGGTCGCTGTGCACAATCCGCAGGTCGTGCAGGATTTTCAGGCTGTGCGCGACGGTCTTCAGCAGCACCAGCTGGGCGGGAAAGTCGAGGGCGGCGATGTCGCGCGTCTGCAAGCCGGCCACGTCGACCTTCTCGGTGACCTTGTAATACTTCGCGCCGATACGGAAAAAATCAAGCGTGGCGATGAGGTTACCGCCGTAAGTAGTGAGCGGCGCCATCGCAGCTTGGATGCCGCGATGGTGCGCCTCGAACGCCGCGCAGCGCGCCCGTTTCTTCGCCTTGATCCGCTCGCTGCCCGGCGCGTCGGCCTCTGGGTACGTGGGACTGAGGAAACGCTTGATGAAAAATTCCCGGCCGCCGCGCTCGGCGAAGCTCCACTCCGACAGGCCGGCGCCGACTACCCGGAAATCCTCAAGCAGCCGGTAACCGTTGAGCACGTCGCCGGCCCGGAACACGTCGCTGCGGGTCATCCGTCCTCCTCACGGCCCAGGTAGCGCTCGTACTCGGGCTTGTAAGCCGCCCACAGCGACGTCTGCAGTGCGGCCTGGCGGCGGCGCGCCTCGGCGACCGCCTGCTCGGCGCGGACCACCTCGGACTCGCGTTCGTCGAGCGGGACGACGCAGCGCTGCTCGATCTCCGCCGTCCGTACGGCGAACAACTGACGGAACTCCCCATGATCGGCGCCGACGCCGAGCACGGCCATCGCGGCGTCGTCGCCCGTGATCACGGCGATGCGCTGCTGCAGGAGCCGTGACCAAGACCCGGCCTCGGTGGAGTCCCGCAGCGAAGCGAGGACGAGGTGCTCGAAGTGAATCGGGGTGCGCAGGTAGCCGAAGCACCCGTCCGTGGCGGCCACCGCGAGAAACGGCGCGGCGAGCTCGACCTGATGATGATGAACAACGAAGTCGACGTCGGCAGACATCGCGTTGCTCACCACTGAATCCTGCCGGAGGTTCGCCAGCGCATCACCTTGGTCGCGCAAGTCGTCGCGGCTGAGCTGGTGGGCGCCGGTCGCCGGATCGAAGACGTAGACGCGCGAGTCGCCGCTCCAAAAGACGTGCCCGGCCCAGTGCCCCTCGCGAGGCTCGCGGCGCTGCAGAGCCATCAACGCCATCGTCGTCGGTAGCGCCCGCAGCAGCCGCGACCGGAGACCGCTCGCCGGCGCGTTCAGCTCCGTCAGCGTGTCGGCGAGTGCGCGCTTGACGCTCCGCCTCAAGTCGCGCGCCGCTGTCGGCCCATCCAGGTTCCACTCTGGGTCGAGGAGCGCGAGCATACGCTCCTCGACGACGTCCCGAGCGACGCGCGAAGCGAGATAGGCACCGGTACGTGGCCCGTCCGGAGTCTCGTAGACGGTGCCGCCCGCGCCGCCCATGCCGTCAAAGACGGCCACCAGCCCAAGTTCGCGCCCGTCGCGGACGATCGGGTCGGAATCCTCGCCTCGGCCCGGCACCTTGGCAAGGTTGAAGCCGAAGGACAAAGTTGGGCCTGCCGGAGACACGTCCAGCGCGGGCGAGGCCCACGCCGCCGACCGCCGGGCGCCCAAGACTCCTCGAACGGGCCGCCCATCTTCCCCCATCTCGGCAATATCCAAATGCGCCGCACGCTCCCCCAACGTCCCGCCGTCGGGGGCGTCCACGTCACCGGGCGCCCCCCCGCCGGACTCCCGAGGCTCGCTGTCCGTTGCAGCGGCGTCGGCTGCCGTCGCTTCCTCTTCGCCGTCGACCCCGGGATCCTGGTGCTCGGCCTCCTGCTGCTCGCTCACACAGAGTTGCCGATCGAATCGATGATCGTGCCGTAGTCGACATCGGACAGCCCGCTGCCCGCCTGCGACGGATGGTGGACGACGTTCTCCCAAACGCCGGAGATGTCGCTCCAACCGGGTCCGTCCGGCGCGAAGAGGATGAGGCGCTTGCTGCTCGAGCCGAGCGGGCCCTGCGGGTCCTCCCACAAGTCGGTGAGTGCGCTGAAGTCGGCGGGCACGCGCCCGGCGAGCGCGGGCGGGAGCGCTGAGGCGTCCAGAGGGTGCGTCGGCGCGTCGGTCCACACCACGATGACCTGGCGGCGACGGTCGCCGCGCGTCGTCCACGGCGAGGTCATGGCCAGCGCGACGGCCTCCAGACCGGACTCGGGTGCGTCCCCCCCGCCCTCGGCCACCAGGCCGTTGACAAAGCCGCTGAATCCCGTCTCCTCGGCCGGCAGCTCGAAGAACGGCGACTCCTGCAGCGCCGCCTCGCCGTCCGCGATGATGTCGCGGAACGCGACGATGCGAACCCGCAGCTCGTCGATGGCCTTGCCCTTCGCCGTGAGGTTCGACTGCACGTCGCTATAAAAGCGCAGAGCGTTTGCCTTCACCTGGTCGAGGATCGGAGTCATGCTGCCGGTGACGTCGACACAGAAGACAATGTCCACGGCATAGCTCAGCCCGCGCGGCGCGGGCGGCGGGGCGCCGAGGCTGGCCTGCTCCAAGGCAGGTGCTACGGGTGCGCCAGCAGCCTCTGGGATGGGGGCAGCGGTCACTCCTGCGGCGGACTCGCCGACCGGCGAGTCTGCCGCGGCCATGGCGGCGGTCTCGGCCGGACCGGGGATGGCGTCGGTCATCATCACTCCAACAGTGCGGGAACAAGTCGGCGGCGCCTACCCAGGCGTCTGGAAAACAACCACGCCCGACGCGCATTTCGAAGAACTCAGGTGATCCGCCCCGCGTACCAACCGAAGCGCCTTACTCGCCTCGTGAGCCGCACTCAGCCCCGCCTTCCGGCAAGATGCCCTGGCCGTAATCAACTAGGCGCTCGACTCCCCGGTGTAGTAGCACTTGTAGTAGAGACGCCATGGACAGGCGGCGCGGCCCGAGACGCGGTGAGATATTGTGGCGCGCCGAGCAGCGCGGACACTGGACTACATGGACGTGACGAGCCTGCGTAGATGGGGGCCGGTTGACTCATAACCCAGAGGTCGCAGGTTCAAATCCTGCCCCCGTTACCAAGTCAGAAGGCCGGTTCTCGAACAGAGAGCCGGCTTTTTGCTTCTGGAGGAAACCTGAGATCATGCGCGACGCCGCCACGATGAACCGCTTGGCCGAGTCTGATGCGGAACTGGCTCGCGGTGAATACGTTTCCGCCGGGAGCTGGCCGAGGCGATGAGGCGGCGCCGCGCTCAGTGAGCGGCGAAGCTGCGGATGATCCCGACGAGCTGCGGACGACATCAACCGTCCGCCGCGCTCTGAGCGAGACTCTGCCGGAAGCCGCCGCGGTGGCTGCGTATGAGTTCATCATGGGCCCTCTGCTTGCCAATCCACATCGGATCGGCAAAAGGCTACTTCTGCCCATGGACGACAGGTCCAGCGCCCGCCGTGGCACCTACCGGGTGATTTACCGGATCGACGACAAGGCGCGCGTGGTGACGGTAGTAGACGTCGCTCATCGCCGCGACGTCTACCGCACCTAAGCACCAGCGCCTACGATTCTCCCGTGTTTCGTTCCAGCAGCACGAGAGGAATCACGCGTCTGGTGTGCCGCTGGTACCGTCGTATCGACCCCGCGCGCCGGGATGCATGATCGGAGCGAGACCCATGTTGTGGCGGTTGACGCGCGGCCACAGCCGTTCGCGCTCCTCAGCTGAGGCCACCGAGGCTCGCGCTGAGAATTTTTTTAGGCCTATCCGGACGCCTACGCCGGGATGGGCCTGGAGATTCAGCAGCCAGGACGGCGGATGATCGCTCCCCCCGTTCGAGGCCACGACGACCAGCCGTTCGCCGTCTTTGAGGTAGATAAGGGCGCAGGTACGCGGTTCGCCGCTTCTTCGCCCTGTGGTCGTCAGGAGCAAGTTCCGGCCAGCGATGATCCGCGAGCCGATGAGTCCTCCCGAGTGGCGGTAGACGAACTGATGGAGCTTGAGGTAGGGAAATTGCAGCGTAGCCGCGGGGCTGTAGCGCACGACTTTCACTCTCTGTCGTTGTCGGCGATTGCCTTACGCCGGCCGTGGCGACGCACAATCTGCGCGCCCTGCTCGGTTTGGATGTCTGCGCACAACGGCGAGCCGACCTCACGGCCCCGGTGACGGCGCCTTGTCCGCTCCCGATCGGGTAGCTCTCCAGGGCAGGCCGGTCAAGGGTAGGAACTGGCTGGATGGCGTTGACGCAGCGCGTACAGACCGGGGACGAGCTGGGGCACCCGGTGGCGGTACCGGGGGTACTCGTCGGGGAAGGTCACCACCATCAGACGCTCCTCCATGCGGATCTTGACCTCGAACACGATCAGGCCGACTGGGACGAGCACGATCCACTGACCGATCCCGCTGAGCAGCGTGGCGCCGAGCATCATCCCGAGCAGCCCGGTGTAGATCGGATGACGTGTAACCGCATACGGCCCGTGAATACGGAGCTGGTGATCACCCTGGACCTTGGGCGCCACGCTCCAACTGGTGCCGAGCGAAAACCGGGCCCACAGCGTGAACACGGTCGAAGCGACCAGCACGGCAAGCCCGAGGACCCGGACCCAGAAGGCCCCGACGGCCAGGTCATCAAAATACTTGCGGCCGACAATCGCCAGGCCCGCACACACCACTGCCACGCCGATCAGGCCACCATCACCCGCCGTCAGGCCGGGCTGGCTCCGGGTCTGCTCACGTGGAGCCTGAGAGGCGTTGCGCAGAGTATGGAGGGCGTTATACAGCGCACCGGCCACCCACACGACCACGACCACGCCGACGCACACGGCAATGCCAACCCCGGCGAGCACGTGGACCCCCTCAGGGTCGGTCTGCGGCGGGGAACGTCGTCACGACGACAGCACGGCAATCATCACTTCTCCAGTCTGAGCGCAGGTGCGTGAGCTGCGCCTTACCGGGACGCTGCAGGAAGGCCCGGCCGACTGGATGCGAGTAACAGATGCAGATCATCGCGAATCACCAGGCCCCAGATAAGCGAACATCACTACCAGGGTCCAGGGCAGCACCAACATTTACAGCCTCACAGCTGGACTGTGTTTAGGCAACCCCCGGGTTGCACTCTATGAGCGGGTATCCCAGCCCAGGATGCAGACGACTGCCGAGCCTTGGCGGTCTGGCCCTGGCGAGTCCGGCCAAGGCACCATCGGAGACCTAGCCGGACTGAGATCGCCCGAGACGCCAGAGACGCTTGTCGTATCGCTCATAACCCAGAGGTCGCAGGTTCAAATCCTGCCCCCGCTACCAAGTTCGCAGGTCAGGGCCCTTTCCGATCACGGAAAGGGCCTTCTGCCTATGCTGTGTGCACCGAATTGTGCCCGAGGCCCCCGAGGAGGGCCGCCGCGGCGACTGGGTGGCGAGACGTACCTAGCGGACATCGTTCGCGACGTAGGCGGCGGACGGATTTCCACCGAGGCGTGGCATCGGACGTCTGCGATGGATTGCAGATAAAGTGCAACCCGCCTATTATTGGTCCATGAGCGCGCAGACCCTGGGTTTCGCAGTCCAGCCGGAAGACCGCCCGGTGCTGGATGAGCTTGTCGCCTACTTCGGCGACGGCAACAGGTCCGCTTACCTGCGGGCCACCCTGAAGATCATGAAGTCGATCATGATCGCGGACCAGCTCAGGGAGGCGCAGGCCTACGGCCACCAGCGCACCGCGGAACTCGGTATCGACCCGTCGGATATCCCCGCGCGTGTCCAGGATTTCCTCAAGGCGGACTCCTGACGGCGTGCTGAGATGAGCAGCCTCGAGCCTGTCCCGGCCGCCGTCGTCTACGACATCAACGTCCTGGTGACAGCAGCAGCGAGCGGTAACAGCCCGTTCCGGTCCTGGCCTTCACCGCCGCCTGTATCCGGCAACGCCTCAGCCGACTGCCTGGGCATCATCGTCGACGCCGCCGAGTTCGCGCTCTGGCTATCCCCGCACATCATCACCAACATCGACCGGATCCTGGGCCAGCTGTTCAAATGGGCCCAGCCGCAGATCGACGCTTATCTGCGCGCGATCATGATGGCGGCCGAGCACAGCGGCGGCGGCATCGTGACCGACGTGCCCCGGACAGTTCACGACTGCCCGGGGCATGAGGACAACCTGATTCTCGACCTGGGCGCTGAGGTGGGGGCGCTGCTCATCGTCTCCAACGACACCGATCTGCTGTCGATGTCGCCGTGGCGCGGAACACCGGTCATCGAGCCGACCGCGTTCGCCGCAAAGGTGGACGCAATGCGCAGGCACGCACGCCGCCGACGCAGATAGACCGCGACTTGCCAAGTTCCCCTTATTAATAATCTACCGGGTGATTTACCGGATCAACGACAAGGTGCCGAAAAACCCTCTGCAGGCCCCGATTACAGCGGGACCGCAGCTGAGTGGTATCGGCTTTCTTGAACGGACGATGTCCCCTCACCGCCCGATTGTCCCGGCCGAGTCCGCTAAGTCAAGGCCAGGCCGCTGCGCGAGCCTTGACACGGTTAACAATGAGATCAGTCTGCTGGTAGGACGGCCGGTGATGAAGAGGCGCACTTCGACGCAGGAGCGAGCCTGAGCGGTGTTGCCGCCGCTCTACGATTGGGCTGTGACCGTGCCCGAGCCCGCCGCGCACTGGCTCGGCGGCGTCGAGCGCTGGAACCGGGCGCACGGCTGGGCGGGCGACGCGCTGGCGGCGTTCGCGTTCGCCGCGGTCCTCGGCGGCCTCTCGATCAGCGGGTCGCAGGGGCTGCATTGGTCACTCGCCTGGGTGATAGTTCTGGTCGTGGCGTTTGCCGTGCTGCATCTGACGGTCGCGTTCCGGCGCCGCTGGCCAGAGTCCGCCTATGCGGCGGCGAGTGCAGCGCTGCTGGTGATCGTGCTCGCGCCGGCCGCGCAGGTGTCCCATCCCGTCTCCGGCGGGTCGGCTCGCGTCCCTGCGCTGTTCTTGCCGTCCAGCCTGGTGTTCCTGGTCGTCCTGTTCAGCGTGGCAGCCCGCGCGAGTGCCGCCCGCAGCCGCGCCGCGCTGGTGATCGCGCTCGCGGGCGTGGGTATCGCCACCGGCACGGCTGCCGATGCGTTGCGCCGGTCTACCGCGGGCGGCTGGTTCATTGCGTTCTACGTCTTTGCCGGGTTCGGCCTCATCGTGCTGATGACGTGGAACCTGGGCAGGCTCGCCCTCGTACGCCGGCAGCGGGCGACCACCGAGCGCGCCGAAGCGGCCCGGCTCGCCGTACTTGAGGAGCGGGCTCGCATCGCGCGGGAGATGCACGACATCGTGGCGCATTCGCTGGCGGTGATCGTCCGGCAGGCCGAGGGAGGCGCGTTCGTGGCCGGCCAGGATCCGCGCGCGGCCGGTCAGGCGTTGCAGACGATCGCCGGCACCGGACGCTCCGCGCTCGCGGACATGCGCGGCCTGCTGGGTGTGCTGCGCGATCCGGCCAGCGGATCAGGCGGCGAGCCGGACGGGCAGGCTGTCGCCGATCCGGTCGCCGCGCCGCAACCCAGGCTGGCCGATCTGCCGCGCCTGGTCGCTGGCGTCCGCGACAGCGGTGTCGACGCCGAGCTCACCGAGTCCGGCGCGCCGTTCGCCATCGGCGCTGCCACCGAGCTTGCCGTCTACCGGCTCGCGCAGGAGGGGCTGACCAACGCGGTCAAGCACGCCGGGCCGCGGGCGCACGTCGCCGTGGCGCTGCGGTGGCAGCCGCAGGAGCTGACGGTCGAGGTCGTCGACGATGGCGGTGGATCGATGCCGGCGCCTCCGGTTCCCGGCGCCGGCGCCGGACTGCAGGGGTTGCGTGACCGGATCGCCGCGGCGGGAGGCACGTTCAGCGCGGCACCACGCGAGCTGGGCTTTCACGTCCGCGCTAGCTTCCCGCGCGTGGCGGTTCCGGGATGACAATCCGGGTGGCGCTGGTCGATGACCAGGAGCTGGTGCGTACCGGGCTGGCCATGGTCATTGACGCGTGCGAGGACATGCGAGTGGTAGCCCAGGCCGGCGACGGCGCGCAGGCGCTCGCGATGCTGGCGGCGACGCAGGCCGACGTGGTGCTGATGGACATCCAGATGCCGAAGCTGAACGGCGTGGACGCGACGGCGGCGCTGACCGCCCGCGGCGAGACCCCGAAAGTGATCGTGCTGACCACCTTCGACCTGGACGACTACGCCTACGCCGCGCTGCGGGTCGGAGCCAGCGGCTTCCTGCTCAAAGACGCCTCGGCTGCCGAGGTGATCGCGGCGATCCGCAGCGTCCACTCCGGCGACGCGGTGATCGCCCCGTCGACTACCCGGCGGATGCTTGATCACCTCTCCCGCGGAGCGCCCCGCCCGCGCGACGACCATGCGGTCGCCGCGCTCGCCGACCGCGAGCGCCAGGTGCTGGTCGAGATCGCGCAGGGGTACGCGAACCCCGAGATCGCCCGGCGGCTCTACCTGTCCGAGGCAACCGTCAAGACGCACGTGGGACACATCTTGGCCAAGCTCGGGTTGCGTGACCGCGTCCATGTCGTGATCTACGCCTACGACCACGGTCTGGTCCGCCCCGGGTAAACATCAGACCGTGGTCGGACACCTGCCAGCCCCTGCTCCGACGCGATCGGCAGCCCCGGCGACCACGCTGGGAGTCATGACCAAGCTTCTCGTCGGTCCGCCTGCCGCCTGCCGCCAGACCCGCGTTGCCCGCTCGCGGCTGTCCACCCGCAACCTCGGCTACCTCGGTCTGGGCTGGGCGCTGGCCTACATCCCCGTTCACGTCTACTGGGCGCTCGGCGGCCTCAGTACGCCGATCGGGATCACCGGCCATCAGCCGGGATTCCGCGCGGCCAACTGGGGTGCGTGCGTCATCATCGCGGGCGCCGCGCTGACCTGTCTGACGCTGACCCAGCGGTGGGGGTCGGCGCTGCCGGCCGGCCTGCGGCGCGGGACGTCCTGGGTAGGCGGCGTGTTCGGCCTCGCACACTGGGCGCTGTACACGACGTACTGCGCGCTGCGGGTGGCGGGCGCGGTCGGCTATCCGGGCGATGGCGACCTGACCGGGCAGCAGATGCGTAACTTCGACTGGGCCAACCTGGGCTACTTCGAGCTCTGGTTCGGCGTCATGGGCGTGCTGCTGATCGCGTGCGCACGACGGAACAAGGCGCAGGAAGTGCTTCGCAGCAGCGCCGGGGCGAATCGCCGGGCGACCTGGCCGGCCCGGTTCGGCACCGGGCTGAGCCTGACGGGCATCGCGGTTGTCGTGTGGGGCGTGTTCGTCTTCCGCCCGTGGGTGTTCGCGGGCTGGGGACCTGCCGTACTGGGCGCCGGCCTGGCGATCTTGATCCTCGGCAACCGCACGTCTGGCCATCGCGCAGGGAGCCAGCGATGAGACACCGCGCAGCACCCCAAATCAAGACCGAGCCTCAGAAGCCGGTCGCCGAGCGGCGAAGGATGATGAACATCACTCCGCACCGGGCGCGCCACCATGGCCTGCCCAGCATCCGAGTAGCGCATATCGCGCTCGGCTGGGTGGTGGTGTTTAGCGGCTTCCACGTCTACTGGTATCTCGGCGGCTCGTTCGCGAGCCCGGGTAAGTTGCCGGGTGCGCCACACTCGCTGATCGGATGGACCTTCGAGGTGTTTGTCGTGGGCGCCTTCGTGCTGGGATTTCTCGCCCCTCTGGCGATCTCTCGAGGTTGGGCGGGTGGGCGCCTGGCCAAGCCCGTTCCATCCTCGTCTGGCTGGGCGGTGCCATCCTCGTCCTGCGCGGCGCCTCCGGAGTCGTCGATGATCTGACTCGCGCAGCCGGGGTACGGACGGGTATCACCGGGCTCTCGACCATGCAAACGACAGGGACGGCGCACGTCACGTGGTCCGGGTGGGCAATCGACAGCTATTTCCTGATGGGCGGGTTGATCTTCGCCTGGCTCGCTATTCGCCAGCGTCAGCATCGGCTATCGCGCGCTCGTCCGGCTCACGCTGCACCCGCAGCGGCTGGCTCCGCACGCGATCGGCCCCGCCGCGTCACCTTCTTCCAGAACAGGAGCGAGCCGTGAACACCAGCACCGGCACACGACCAGCCCGGGTTGGTTCCCGGTGCCACCGGGAACCAGGGCGGTGTCAATGGCTGCCTATGGCGCAGGCTGTCGACCCGCAGCAACGAGTCAATGCGCCGCCTAAGCCTTCGGCTTCCAGCGTTCAGCGCCTGAGCGCGGCCACGACGGTGTGGGCGTGTTGTCTGCCCTCGTTCACTTCTACTGGGCCGCAGCGGCGAGATAGGGGTCCGTGACCACCCCACCACGAGCGTGGGCGCGTCTTTGTACGTGGCCTTGCCGTGCTCGGGCTGCTCGGCGCTGGCCTGGCACGCGGCCTGTGCCAACCGTGGGGCGCGCGCTTCGGGCGCCATCGCTTGCGGGCGGTGGCGTGGCTGGGCGCCCAGCTCCTGCTCGGCGTAGCCGTCGGCATGGGACGCTGGATCACGGCCGGGCTCGCGAGCGAAGTCGAAGCCGCGTTAGCGGGAGACGACCTGTTTGCGGATCTCGGAGAAGCCGCCCTCCGGGGTCATCACGATCCGGCCGGTCTCGATGCCGTGCTCGGCCTCGTCGCGGCGGCGTGCTTCCACTAGGTGGCAGATTGTTCGCGTCAGCGCGAACGCCAGTACCGGGCCGGTCAGCACGAGGACGCGGAACGCCCAGGTCACCGTGTACAGCGGGAGGTGGAGGTGGTACGCGATCTCGTCGTTCGCGGCCGCCGCCCATAGCAGCCCGTACAGCGTGACCCCTGCGACACCAGCGCCGATCCGGTTCGCTGGATCGGCGGCCCTGGGCGGCAGCAGCCCGCGTGACGACAGTAGGCCGGCGACCAGCCGTCGAGCAGCGGGTACGCGGCGACCAGCGTGAAGAACAGCCCGGGCATGATCACCGCGGGGATCAGCACGTCCAGCGCGAGCACGTTCCCGCCGAGCGAGAGCTCCCAGCCCGGCATGATCCGCAGCGCCCCGTCGAGGAAACCCATGTACCAGTCCGGCACCGA
>CAWAFD010000041.1:0-70114 GCA_963781225.1 uncultured Actinomycetota bacterium | reverse complement strand
GATGTCGATCCTGGTCATCGAGAGCATCGCCTCGGTGGCCTGCATAGCCGTGATGGCCCGCACGTCGCAGCCGAGGCCGTTCGGCTGGCATGCCAATTTCATCACCGCCGAGCCAGGCGGGAAGGCGGCGGTGGCGGCTGGCTGTCCGGCACCGCTGGTAGGCAGGCGGGACCGTAACCGGCGTGGTCGTGATCCTGTGACGAGGCGGCGCAGCGTGTCACATTAGCGGCGTGCGCGTCCCATCCTCGACCGCGAGATGTGCACCGAGGCCACCGCCACGCGCCTGTTGCGGGTGGCGCGCATCGCGATGACATCGATCTCGCTCAGCTAGCCCCCAGTTCGAGATGCCTGGCGTCAGTTGTCGCCCGGACCGTCGGGTTCTTCCTCTAGGTATACGAGCCCGTTGCCGTCCGGGTCGGCGAAAAAGAACATTGGCGGGTAGCCGTCGAGGTGCACGATCTCGTCGTTGTGCAGCCTCGCGCCCGCCTGGCGAAGCCGCGCGTAGGCGGTCTCGGCGCTGGTCGTGCCCAACCGTACGGCCATCGGGATTTCGCTGTCCGGGGGCAGTAGCACCAGGCCGACACTCGACCCGGGGGGCACCACTTCCACCAGCCTGGCCCCGGGCCACACCTCGATGTCGGTGCGCAGCTCGCAGCCGAGTACCTCTGTGTAAAACGCCAGTGCCCGGTCCTGATCGGCCACGGGGATCGACACGCTCTGGACTCTCGTCGTCATAGCCATGCTCGGTAAGACCGGCGGCTGTCAGGAAAGTCATCGCTCCGAACACCTCCGGGCCCCCGGGACGCCAGTCATGCCGTCGCCCGCGATGGCCCTGGCCGGGTCGCCGCCGCCGCCAGCCTGGTCATCGGCACCAGGGCCGCCATCACCGCTGGGCGGGCCGGCTGTGCTGGGCGGGCCGGCTGTGCTGGGCTGCCCGGCTGTGCTGGGCTGGCCGGGCGTGGCCCGGTGGGGCAGGTATCCCAGGTCCGCCAGCTCGGCGGCCAGCGTGACCAGATGGTAGAACGTGCCCGGGTTCACTGCCCCCGACACCACCGGTGCCACCGACCCATCACACACCGCCCCGGCCGCTGGATCACCAGTCAGCCACACCCCGCCGTCCCCGCCCCCACCGGCCCCGCGGCGCGGGGCGCGGCCCAGGCGGCCCGGGCGTCGGTCACCCACTGCCGGGCCAGCGCGGAGGCGCCGGCCAGTTCCATCAGGTCGACCAGGGAGATGTGCGCCCAGACTTTGACCGGGACCCCGGCCCGCTCGGGCAGCAGCCCGGAGGCGACCAGGCGTTCCATGCGCTGGTCATGAAAATGCGTCGTGGTCTGCGCCGCGTCAGCGCTTGACGCGGCGCAGATCGTGAGGCGTGGCGTGAGCTGTGCGCCTGGAGTGCGTATGACAAGCAACGGCGGAGATGGGGGCTGTCTGCCTGCCGCAGGGCCGCCGGTGACTGTTATCGAAGGTGAATACCCTCGAGCGAGCGCTCTGGCATTCGGCGCGAGTTGCCGATTCGGGCCGGCTGGATCCTGCTGAGAGCGAGGTTGAGACTGCACCCCGCAGCTGGCCAACGCTGACCCAGGTCCGCTGGGTCATACCAAAGCATCATTCGCGGAGGCGACCGGCGGACGACGACCGAAGGGGGTGCTGCGGCGGAGGCTTAGTGCATGGAAGCCATCCATCACTCAGGCAGGGAGAACGCCATGACTACCACCACCACACGCTCGCAGCGGACGCTCACCGCTACCCCAGCCGACACTGACGCAGGCATCAACGGGTCGCCAGGAACCTGCGGCGTGGTGGCCGGCCTGCTGATGGTGACCGGGATCGGGTGGAACGCCGGGCTGGAGGCACAGCCTTTCCACCCCGTGACGGTGGGGGTTGCCGCGGTCGTGGTCCACGTTCTCCCGCTGGTCGCCCTGATGGTCTTCCTCGTGCCAGCACTGGCACGTTCCAGCCGGCGACGCGGTGTCTCGGTGGCAGCGGTCGTGGCGCTCGTCTTCGGCCTGTTCTCAGCCGTGTTCAGCATCACGCATCCGCACGCCGGGGTAGGAGTCCATAACATCAACGACGGCCTGCCGATTGCGATCCTGGTCGCCGGCGCGCTGTTGTGGCTGGTACGTGGGCGCCGGCCCAGCACCGGCGGGATCGACCGCACGACGGCATGACGCACGGCAGCGCGCGAGATTTCGACCAGCAGGACGGGACATGCCAGGCTGGCAGGATGTGGCACCTCTCGGCTGACCTGGCGACTGCAGCTGAAGCGGCAGAACGATCACCTCGCGGTGTGCTAGCCCTCGCTCGTGAGCACCCGGTCGCTACTGACCGGGTGCTCACTGCCGTCGTCACCGCTGTGTCCCTCGCGGGCCTATGGCTGGTGAGCTGGTCGAAGACCGCACACTACCGGGCACCGGATGCCGGCGGGGTCCTGCTGACGCTGGCTATTGTGGTGCCCCTGCTGTGGCGGCGCCAGCGCCCGGGCCTGGTATTGGTAATCAGCGGAACGGCGCTGCTCGGGTACGACGCCGCCGGCTACCCGTCAGGTCTGGCGTGGCTGGCGTGTTACTGGGCCGTCTACTCTCTGGCCGTTCACCGGCGCCGGCGCGACGCCTACTGGCCGCTGGCCGTCTGGGTCGCGGTCATCGTCGCCCACTTGGCCCTGCCCGCCCGTGGCGACAACACGGCGCAGACGGCGCTGATCTTCCTCGGTATCACCGCCGTCGTCTGGCTCCGGGGCGACGCGGTGCGAAGCGGCGCGCTGGAGGCCGAGCGTGAGCGTGAGCTGCGGGCGCGGCAGGCCGTCGCCGATGAGCGTACGCGCATCGCCCGCGAGCTGCACGACGTCGTGTCCCAGGCGCTCGGGGTGATCGTCATGCAAGCCGGCGGCGCCGGGAGCGTACCCGTCCTCGAACAGGCGGAGGCGAAGGCGGTGCTGGCCACCATCGAGCAGACCGGCCGCCAGGCCTTCGCGGAGATGCGACGTCTTGTCGGCGTGCTGAGAGACGACGCCGAAGCTGCTACGCTCGCGCCGCAGCCGACGATCGGCGAGATCCCCGCCCTGCTCGCGAGGTTCGCCGGGGCCGGGCTGGATGTTGTCTTCGAGGTAGCAGGTACCCGGCGCGAGGCCCCGGCCGGGGTCGAGCTGTCGGCTTACCGCATCGTCCAGGAGGCATTGACCAATACGCTGAAACACTCGGGCGCGGACCATGCCACGGTCCGTCTGTCCTGGTCGCAGGATCACCTGGATGTGGAGGTCAGCGACGACGGGCCTGCTGCCGGTGCCGTTTCCCCGCCGGTACGTGCGGATAGCGGCGGAAAGGGACTGGTCGGCATGCGCGAACGGGTGATGCTCTTCGGTGGTGAACTGGAAGCCGGGCCAAGCCCGCACGGCGGCTACCGGGTGGCCGCGCGCCTTCCCCTAGGGGGCATGGCATGACCAAGTCACGGGTGCTGCTCGCCGATGACCAGGCGCTGCTGCGGCACGGCCTGCAGATGATGGTCGATGCCCAGCCTGACCTGCAGGTGGTGGGTCAGGCGGCTGACGGCGCCGAGGCGGTCGAGCTGGCCGCGCGGCTCAGCCCCGACGTCGTTCTCATGGACATCCGCATGCCGCGGATGGATGGCGTCGAGGCCACCCGCCGCATCTGCGGACCAGCCAGGCCTGGAGGCGGCCCCAAGGTTATCGTGCTGACCACTTTCGATCTGGATGAGTACGTCGTTGGCGCGCTGTCTGCGGGTGCCAGCGGGTTCCTGCTCAAAGACGCACCGCCGGCCGACATCATCGCGGGCATCCGCGTGGTCACCGCGGGTGACGCGCTGCTGGCCCCCTCGGTGACTAGGCGCCTGCTTGACCGCTTCGCGACCCGCCCGCAGATCACCAACATGGCGCCCCCCGCCGGGCTCGACCTGCTCACCGACCGGGAACGTGAGGTCATGGGGCTGGTCGTGCGCGGGTTGTCCAACGCCGAGATACGCAACGAGCTGTACCTCAGTGAGCCCACCGTCAAGACTCACGTCGGGCGGATACTCATGAAACTCGGGGTCAGGGACCGGGTACAGCTCGTCGTGCTGGCCTATGAGCGCGGCCTGGTGGAACCAGGTCGCGGCTGATCGGCTGCCAGCACCGGACCCGGCCAGTATCGAACGTCATACCTTCGGACTACCCCGGGACGACGCCGGTGGACGACGACCCGGGCAGGCGATGTGGCGCAGGCTTCCAGTAAGGAAGCCCCTACTGCTCACGGAGGGAGAAGGCCATGAACCCACTCGCCATCCACCCAGGTGCCGCCCATCTGCTGCTGCAGACCATGCTGATCGGCTGGGCTGCCATAGAGGTCGCGCTCAGGCTGCGCAACATGGGCGGGCGGACCACCTTCGACTGGACCTTCTGGCTGGTCGTCGCTGCGGTCGCGGCCGGCCTCAACCTCGGATTCCGGGGTGCATACGTGCATTCGGCGGTCCTCGGCGGCGGCTGGGCGCCAGTGGCGGCCGGCCTGGTCATGCTGGCCGCGGGCGTGGCACTGCGGACCTGGGCGATCGTGACCCTTGGCCGTCTGTTCAAGTTCGTCGTCGTCATCCAGGAGGGCCACCGGATAGTCACGGCGGGCCCGTACCGGCTGCTCCGGCACCCCAGCTACACCGGCGGCTTGGTTGCCTTCCTCGGCGCCGGCATCGCCCTCGACAGCTGGCTGAGCGTCCTCGCCCTCGTGCTCATCCCGTTGCTCGCGATCCTCATCCGCATCCGCCACGAAGAGACAGAGCTCACCACCGCCCTTGGCCCGGAATACACGCGGTACGCCAGCCGTACTCATCGGCTGGTTCCCGGCCTTTGGTGAGGCCACACAGGTGCCCCGGGACCCTGGGTCATGCCCATTGCTCTAAGTGATCATCCTGTACTGCTCCCGCGAGCATCTGCACATAATGCGGGGACAGGGGTACGACACCAGGAGCCGGGTCAGCCAGGAAACGCCGGATCGGGTGGGGGCAGATCAGCCGGCTCTGTGAGCCGGACGTGGCGGTGAGCCATTGCTGGCGGAGGACCTGTGAGCTGCTGAAGCTGGGATACCGGGTGGGGCCTGGCCGGGTGGTTACCCGGGGCGGACGGGTGGCCCGTGGCTGTGCAGGGTTTTGGTGTGGTTGTTGTTCCAGGCGGTGGTGGTGCCGTCGGGGTTGACCACCAGGGTCCAGCCGTACCGGTGGATGACGACCTGGTGGTGGAAGTGGCAGAGCAGGACGCAGTCCTGCAGGGATGTCTTGCCGCCGTTGGCCTGGTGGGTGGTGTGGTGCACCTGGCAGGCGGCGGCGGGCTGGGTGCAGCCGCCGGGCCAGGCGCCTGGGTGCAGCCGCCGGGCCAGGCGCAGTGCCGGTCGCGGAGCCGGACGGCGTGCCGGATCCCGGCCGGGATCGTCGCGCTGTACCCGACATCCAGCGGGATGCTCGGGCCACCGAGCCTGCCGCCGGCCATGCCCCGGCGGACGTGGGACACCAGCCCACCCGGCCCGGACAGCAACTGCACGGCCTGCGCGACGATGGCCTGCTCGAGGGCTTCCCAGCGGCGCAGCACCTCCGGGCCCGGGACGGCCGGGACGGCCGGGCTGGCGCCGGTGTCCGGGGTGGCCACGGCCGGGTCGCTGCCGTCACCACCAGCATCAGGGCCGTCATCACCGCTGGGCTGGCCGCCCGTGAGGGGCTGGCCGGGCGTGGCCCGGTGGGGCAGGTATCCCAGGTCCGCGAGCTCGGCCGCCAGCGTGACCAGGTGGCAGAACGCGCCCGGGTTCACCGCCCCCGACACCACCGGCGCCACCGACCCGTCACACACCGCCCCGGCCGCGGCCTCACCGGTCAGCCACACCCCGCCGTCCCCGCCCCCCACCGACCCCGCCGCACGGTGCGCGGCCCAGGCCGCCCGGGCGTCGGTCACCCACCGGCGCGCCAGCGCCGAGGCACCGGCCAGGTCCATCAGATCCACCAGGCAGATGTGCGCCCAGACTTTCACCGGGACCCCGGCCCGCTCCGGCAGCAGCCCGGAGGCAACCAGGCGTTCCATCGCGTCCTGCAGCCCATCGTGATACCGCTGCGCCCGGGACCGGGTGTCCCCCGGATCGGCAGGGGCGGACAGCGCATCCAGCACCGTGGTGACCACGGACGCGCACTGCGGGGTCAGATCCCCCCGGATCACCCCGGCACCATCCAGCGTCGTGTCGACCCGGACGGCCCGGTCCCCGAAATGATCCGGGTCCTGGTCCTCGGGCATCGACCGGGCGTGGATCTCGGCGGCCAGCTCGGCCAGGTCCTTCAGGTCCATCCCCGACCGCGCCGCCCCCAGCAAGATCGCATCCGCCGCCAGCCGGCAATCCTCCGGCAGCCTGTCCGACCAGCCCGCGATCGTGCGGCCGCAGGACTCCGAGACCTCCCCCGCCGCCAGCACCTTACCCAGCTCCGGGTGGGCGGCGACCCGGCGGGCCCAGCCCACATGCCCGGCCGCGGCACCCCGGGTGATCCCCGTCTTATGCATCAGCCACGTCCGCGGACTGTAATCCGCATCACTGACATGACCCTGCCCCGCGGTGAACGCCCCCAGGATCGAGGCCCGCGCCGCCGTCTCAACCGCGCAGATCCCCTCCAGATCCTGCAACGCCTCCGCCTGGCTATCAACGGCCATCGCGGCCGCGTCAGCCGCATACACAAAACTCATCGCCGACCTCGCCAAAGCCAGCGCATCCTGCACACTGGCAAACGCCGGGACCTGCTGCGTCATCTGTGTCACCTCCTCCCCGGCTCCTGGTTCTGCGGATGGACGGTGCTCCTGGCGAGGGCGGATAACCCTGCCCGTTCGGCCGTTGAAATGATCTTGTTGGAACTCTTGTTCTACCCTAACCATGCCCACTGACATTCCCGGGCACTATACGGGTCCACCCGAAAAGAAATTTGGGTTGATAAATGTGACGCATGAGAATGTCACGTCGACCTGGTCCGGTTGGTGATGCGACGCGAATCACACCCTTGCGACCGGCCTCAGAGGTGCGCCTGCAGAGCCGGCTAAGCAATGCTGACAAGCAATGAAGTTCTCCGAGGTGCTGGTGCTGCTAGCCGCCGGGACAGTGGGCGGCATCTTCAGCACGGTGGTGGCCATAGCCTCACTGGTTAGCTATCCGGTCCTGCTCGCGCTCGGGTTGCCGGCACTCAGCGCCAACATGACTAACACCGTCGCCCTGGTGCTGACCGGAGCGGGTTCGGTGGCCGGGTCCAGGCCAGAACTTGCCGGGGAGGGCCACCGCGTGCTCCGGCTGGGGGTGATCACGGCGCTCGGCGGCGCAGCCTGGCGCGGCCGTGCTGCTTGCGACCCCCGCCAGCCTGTTCACTCGGGTGGTGCCGGTATTGATCGGGTCAGCCTCGATCGTGCTGCTGCTCCAGCCCAGGATCAAGCGGCTCGCCCCGTCCGAGGACGGACGGCACAAGGCGATCCAGCTCGTGTCGCTGTTCGCGGTGGCTATGTACGTCGGCTACTTCGGCGCCGCCGCTGGCGTTCTGCTCCTCGTGGTCCTCGGGACGATGATCAATGAATCACTGATCAAGGTGAACGCGATCAAGAACGCGGTCTCGGGAATGGCGAATGCTATGGCTGCGCTGTGCTTCGCGCTGTTCGGCGATGTGCACTGGGCTTTCGCGGCTCCGCTGGCGGCAGGCTTCCTCATTGGCGGCTGGATCGGGCCGAAGATAGCGCGGAAGGTGCCCGCCGCGGCGTTCCGGATCGTTGTCAGCTTGTGCGGCATCGGCCTGGCCGTTCGGCTCGGACTGAGCGCATACCCCTGAGCTGGCCAAGACGGCCCCTCACCACGAGCAACTAGACAAAGCCGCTTCCCATACCCACCCAAGGCGCCTTACTCTGTGCTAGTGACTCAGCACTGGTAGTGAAAATCCAGCTCCAGGCGCTGACGGCGGTGGCCAAGTTCCCACGGGGAGTGCCCTCCGGCCGCGTACAAAAGCGGGCCAGGACTGCAGGCGATTCCTGAATGGGTCAGTGAGGAGAAACAGCATGGTGGCGTTAGCAATTATTGTCCTGGCCGTGGTCGGCTATGCCGTGTCGACGCGCGTTCATCCGCTCCGGAAATGTCCGACCTGCACAGCAGCGGCAGGCACTTCGCAAGCATCTACCGAGGCTCCTACCGGCCCTGCCGCAACTGCCGGGGCAGCGGGCGCCGCGATCGGGTCGGCACCAAGGTCTTCTGGGGCGGGACCAACAACACCGGGTTCTACCCGAAGAAATAGCCAAGGGCCGCACGACGCCACCCGCACCCATCCTGGCTAGCATTCTGCCACCGCGCAGACGCCCCCAGAGTTGCTGGCGCCCCCCAGATTTAAGGGGTGATGATGACCTTTCCGATCACGCCATTCTCGGCTGCCTCATGGGCGGCAGCGGCGTCGGCCAGCGAAAACGTGTACACGGGCAGACTGGTGAGGTCGCCCGCGGCCAGCGCCGCGGTGATGTCGGTGGCCGCCTGATCGAGGGCAGTATCGGAAACGCCGTACACCAGGACGAACCTGAGGTTCACATTGGCCGTCATGCAGGCTCGCACCGGCAACATCGGATTGCTGGCCTCGGCCGCGTAGGTCACGATCGTGGTCAGCGGCCGGGCCACAGCCAGGTCGAGTTCGAGGTTGGTGCCGAGCGCCACCTCGATGACCCGGTCAACGGCGGGCGTGAACGCCTTGATCTGGGCGGCCGTGTCGCCGGAACGGTAATTGACGACCAGGTCGGCTCCGGCCGCGGCGGCCAGCTCCCCCTTTGCGGGGTTGCTGACCGTGGTGACGACGCGTGCACCAGCCCGTTTGGCCCATTCGATGGCGAAGTGGCCGACGGCGCCGGCACCTCCGGCCACCAGCACGGTCTGCCCGTCGACCGGGCCGTCTGAGAACACGCACCAGTGCGCGGTCATGGCCGGCACGCCTAGCGAGGCGCCCATCTCGAAGGACACGCCGTCCGGCAGCAGCGTAGCGTGCCGCGCCGGCACCACCGTGTACTCCGCCGCGGTACCCCACCGCCTTCCGGCGGCCGCCATCCACAGCCAGACGCGCTCGCCGACCCGCCCGGGATCTGCACCCGGGCCGACCGCCTCGATAACACCGGCACCGTCCTGGTGCGGGATCTGGAAGCCGTCGATCGGGCGCGGGACCGCCCCGGACCGGGCCTTGTAGTCGGTCGGATTGATGCCCGAGGCGTGCACCCGGACCAGGACCTCTCCCGGGCCCGGCTCGGGCCGCTCGATTTCCTCGACGTGCAGGACGTCATTGGCCTTACCCGTGCTTCGGTACAACGCTGCTTTCACAGCTGCAGCCTAACGGTCGCCCGACCGCCGCCTCCGCGCCGCATTGTTTCCTTAGTAAGATCGCGAACCATGGAGCAGCGAGTTCTCGGCAGGACAGGGCGGCCAGTCTCGGTCGTCGGGCTCGGCACGTGGCAACTCGGCGGGGACTGGGGCGACGTCTCCGAGGCCGATGCGCTGGCGGTGCTGCGCGAGGCGATCGAGTCGGGGATCACGTTCTTCGACACGGCGGACGTCTACGGCGACGGGCGAAGCGAGCGCATCATCGGCCGGTTCCTGGCTGGCAACGCCGGCCAAGGGATCACCGTGGCGACCAAGATGGGGCGCCGGGTCGACCAGGAGCCGGAAAACTACACGCTGGAGAACTTCCGCGCCTGGACCGACCGGTCCCGTATCAACCTGGGTGTCGACACGCTCGACCTCGTCCAGCTGCACTGCCCGCCGACCCCGGTCTTCTCCTCCGACGCCGTCTTCGACGCGCTCGACACGCTCGTCACCGAGGAGCGGATCGCGGCGTACGGGGTGAGCGTGGAAACCTCCGAGCAGGCGCTGACCGCTATCGCGCGGCCGGGGGTAGCCAGCGTCCAGATCATCCTTAACGCGTTCCGGCGAAAGCCGCTCGATCGGGTGCTGCCCGCCGCAGCCGCCGCTGGAGTGGGCATTATCGCCCGGGTCCCGCTCGCCTCCGGTCTGCTGTCCGGCCGCTACACCAAGGACACCACCTTCGCCGCCAACGACCACCGCAACTTCAACGCCCAGGGCGAGGCCTTCGACGTCGGCGAGACGTTCTCCGGGGTGGATTTCGCGGCCGGGGTCGACGCGGCCAGCGAGTTCGCGGGGATCACCGGGAGCCAGCCGGCCGGAAGCACGGGCAGCACGGCCCAGTGGGCGCTGCGCTGGCTGATCCAGCAGCCCGGCGTGACCACCGTGATTCCGGGGGCGCGTAACACCGATCAAGCCCGGCAGAACGCCGAGGCCGCCAGCCTGCCGCCCCTCCCGCAGGCCGAACTTGACCAGATCGAAGGGCTGTACGACAAGTATTTCCGCGCCGCGGTGCACGACCACTGGTGACCCGGTCACTAATGACCAGGAACAACTGGTGAGCTGGGACAACTGGGCGACCGTCGCCGACTTCGCCACCGCGCTGGGCACCCTGATCCTGGCCGTGGCCACGTTCTCGGCGGTCCGTTCGGCAAACGTGAGCGCCAAGGTGGCCCAGGCGTCGCTGCTCATCGGCCTGCGGCCTGTGCTGATGGCGACTCGCCGGGATGACCCGACGCAGAAGGTCAACTTCGGCGACAGGAAGTGGGTGCGGATCTCCGGTGGCGGCGCGGTCGGCGAGGTGGGCGACGGCTCGGCGGGTGATAACGACGCCATTTACCTGGCCATTGGCTTGCGCAACGCGGGAAGCGGCATCGCCGTGCTACACGGCTGGCATTTCTACCCGGAGTGGCACCGTGACGACGCGCATGCCCCAGTGGACGAGTTCCGGCGGCAGAGCCGGGACCTCTGGGTACCAGTCGGCGACATCGGCTTCTGGCAGGGCGCGTTCCGCGATACGGCCGATCCGCAGTACGACGTGGCCAGGAAGGTGATCGAGGCCCGGCAGCCGTGGACGATCGAACTGCTCTACGGCGACCGCGAGGGCGGCCAACGGTGCATTACCCGGTTCACCGTCCTGCCGCGTGCGGGCACCCGCACCGACGCGGACATGTCCGGAGCGCCGCCGTCGGTCGCACCGGATCCAGCCGATGCACCGGCCGCACCGGATTCGGCTGGAACGCCAGCAGCCGAGGATCCCGCCAGGCCGGGGTGGCTGGCCTCCCAGAGCAGGCACTGGAACATCGACCGGCCCGATCCGAGGTAACGACCGGCCGACCCGGACGACCCGCGTTCCCGCGCACCTGATATTGATCACAGAAGATCACGACGGACATTCATAATGTAAGAAAACCCTGGTCAGTTCTGTGCGGACAAGGGCGGCCCTTGTGGCTATACGTCGCGGCTATCCAGCTGACTCACAGCGAACACCCAGCTCAGCCGAGCGATTCTGACCAAGCTCAGAGGCAACTCCCCTGGTAGCGCTAGACCTTATCCATCACAATTGAGTATCGAAGTTGACGCAAAGCTTCATATTCACTAACAAACCAGGGCAGGTGAACAACACCGGTGCTGAGGCGAGCACCTCGGAGACCCGGGCAGAACCCCGGTGTCCGCAACGAGGAGGCCGGTGTCGGCGGCGAGGAGAATGCCGCTGCAGGACATCCCCGCTCGCATGCGAGGTCTCGCCGTTTCATCCGCCCCTCTATCCGGGTGGCGCTGATGACCGCAGTGGCCGTGGGTGCCATGGCCGCGGTCGCTCCGGCCACCGGCGCAGCTGACAACCTGGCGGGCACCTTTGTCCAGGCGGTCAAGCAGCTGGGGTTCAGCTCGCGGACCGCGGCAGCGTTCACGGGAACCGCGGCGGTGGGAACCCTGTTCACCTCCTCCGGAGGCAAGCTCGGGCAGCACTTCTGCACGGCCAGCGTGATCAACAGCCCGCACGGGGACCTGGCGATCACCGCTGCGCACTGTGTCACTGGCACCTCGGGCACCATCGTCTTCGCGCCGGGTTACCACAACGGCACCACTCCCTACGGGACATGGACAGTGAAGAAGGTCTACGTCGACTCGGCGTGGAAGTCCTCTTCCTCCCAGAACGACGACTTTGCCTTCCTCCAGCTGAGCCGGTCCGGCTCGAGTACGCCCATCGAGGACGTGACCGGTGCCGAGCAGCTCGCTACTAGCACCCCGGCCGCGAAACAGGAGGTCGACGTGATCGGCTATCCGGACTCTTCGGACGAGCCGATCAGCTGCCAGAACTCGCTCAAGGAGCCGATGACCGATCAGCTCGAGTTCGATTGCGGCGGCTATACCAACGGGACGAGCGGCGGCCCGTTCCTGACCAACGTCAGCAGCTCCAGCGGACAAGGCACACTGATCGGCGTCATCGGCGGATACGAGCAGGGCGGCGACACACCCCAGGTGTCGTACTCGGCCATGCTGGGCACGAACACGGCCTCGCTCTATGAGACCGCCGTGACCGGAGGCTAATCCGCGCCCTGACCTACGCCTGGTGCGGCCGGTACGAGCCAGCGCTAGCTGATGATCTTGTCGATCTCAGCGAGCTCGCTGGCGGACGGGATCCACTCCCCCGCGGTCGCGTTGGCCCTGACCTGCTCGGCCTTGGTGGCACCGGCGATCACCGACGAGCAGCCCGGCTGAGCCGCCAGTGCGCCGATGGCCACGTCGAGGATCGTGACGTCGTGCGCCTGCGCCCAGCCGATCAGGGACTCGACCTTGTCGAGCTTGGCGTCGGTGACGTAGCCACCCCGCTCCGCCAGCCGGGTCCCGGACGGTATCTCCTGGCCGCGCCGGACCTTCCCGGTCAGCAGCCCGTTGGCGAGCGGGAAGTACGGCAGCACACCGAGACCGAAATGCTCGGCAGCCGGGACGATCTCGGCCTCCGCCTCGCGCTCCAGCAGGGACCAATGGTTCTGGGCAGAGACGAACGGGGTGTGGCCGTTCCTGGCCGCCAGGTGCGCGGCGTCGGCCAGCTGCCAGCCGGAGAAGTTCGAGTGACCGATGTACCGGACCTTGCCCTCCGTCACCAGCTCGTCCAGCGCGGCGATGGTCTCCTCGACCGGGGTCACCGGGTCCGGGGTGTGCAGCTGATACAGGTCGATGTGGTCGGTGCGCAGCCGCCGCAGCGACTCGGTCACCGCACGCCGGATGTAGGCCCGGCCGCCCTTCGCGCCCGCCGCGGGCCCGTACCCCATGTCCGCCTTCTGATGGCCGAACTTGGTGGCCAGTACGATCTCGTCGCGACGTGAGCCGAGGACCTCGCCGAGGACGCTCTCCGACCCGCCGAGGTTCCCATATGTGTCCGATGTGTCGAACAGGGTGATGCCGGCGTCGATGGCCGCGTCCACCACCGCCCGGGTTCCCGCGACGTCGAGACGACTGCCGAAGTTGTTGCAACCAAGTCCGACAACTGACACCAATAGTCCCGATTGCCCCAGTGGCCTGTAGCGCATACAACCATGCTACGGGCCGGCCAGCGGCGTCTCACGGCCGCCCGGCTCCTGTCCGGACTGGCCCGCGGCGCCTGTCAGGCGGACAGCCGGCTTGCGCTATGGAAGCGGAATGTCACGGCTTGCGAGCTACTAGCGCGTAATAAAAAAATTCCTCCGGATGAGCAGGGATTTCCGCACCAGGCTCCGGGTGCCATTGGGGCGTCCACACCATCCCGGGCTCGACGAGTTCGAGCCCGCACACCAGTCCTAGTACCTCATCGTGCCCGCGGACATGAGCCTGCGCGGTCGCTTCGTCATAGACCTTCGCGGCGTCGTTAATCGCAGGAGTTCCGTCTGGAGTGGCGTGCGAAAGCGCGACGTAGCTGCCAGCGGGAAATGGCTCGAGGAGCTCGGCGATGATGGCCGCCGGATCATCGGCGTCGGCGATGAAGTGCAGCACGGCTACCAGCAGGAGGGCGACCGGTTCACCGAAGTCAATCAGCCGCCGCAGTTCGGGATCAGCCAGGATCTGAGCAGGAGCCCGCAGGTCATGCTCGAGGATGACGGCGTTGGGCATGCCGTGGAGCATGTCCCGGCCGTGCGCCAGGACCACCGGATCGTTGTCCGCGTAGACGACCCGGGCCGCCGGATTGGCCGCGGCGGCCACCTCGTGCACGTTGCCCCCGGCGGGCAGTCCGGTGCCGATATCAATAATCTGGTTAATACCGGCCTCGTTAACGAAAAAGTGCACCGCGCGCCGCAGGAAAGCACGGTTCCACGCGAAAGCCTGGCGAATATTCGGCAGGTGAGTAGCGATCTCATCGCCAGCCTGCCGGTCAGCCGGGTAATTGTCTTTCCCGCCGAGCAGATAGTCATAGATGCGCGCCGGACTCGGAATATCAGGGCGGAATATGCGTCGCCAGTCATCGCGGTCCGCAGGGGAATCATCGCTTATCAACGCGTAGCTTCCTCTCGTTCCGTGCGCGTCCTCGCTGACGGCACATCCGTGCCAGCCGCACGCGCTGCAACTGAAATCCAAGCCCCGCCCGGCAAGCGCCTCCCGCGTGCCGGACCGCACGTCCGCGGGCTGCGGGCCCACTCGGTCCCGGTGCGGGACCGGCCGGCAAAACCCGCCAGACACAAACGCCCGCGATGAGTTGACTCAAGCTTAACCGGCATTATTGATCCCGGCCAGACAGAAGTGTCCTGAGACAGATGTGTCCTATAGCCGCCCGGCAAGACGCCAATATTGGGGGGTGGCATGCAATCCCATATGGGATACCATCGATTTACCGGAACATGACTGGCAACACATTGCCAGACGCAATTGCGCGATACAATTACGTGCGAGGCGGAAACCCAGGAGGCGTCATGCCAGAGCAGACAGAGGGACCCACTGTGCTGCGCATCCTTCTTGGCACGCAATTGCGTAGACTCCGGGAAAGCCGGGGAATCACCGCACAGGCCGCAGCCAAGGCCATCCGCGGCTCCGAGTCCAAGATCAGCCGCATCGAGCTCGGCCGCAACGCCATCCGCGAGATCGACGTCCTCGACCTGCTCACCTTCTACGGCGTCGGCGCCGTCGAGCGGGAGCAGCTGCTGAACCTGGCCGAGCAGGCCAACCGCCCCGGCTGGTGGCACCGGTACAACGACATCCTGCCGGACTGGTTCCAGTCCTACGTCGGGATGGAGGAAGCCGCGACATCGATCCGCGTCTACGAGCCCGCGTTCATCCCGGGCCTGCTGCAGACCCAGCAGTACACCGCGGCCGTGCTCGCGGTCTGTGACATCCCCCTGAACGAGGCGGAACGGCATGTCATCCTGCGCAAGGAACGGCAGCGCCGGTTTACCGAGGGACGGCTCAGGCTGTGGGCCATCGTCGAGGAGACCACGCTGCGGAGGCCCATGGGCAGCCTCGAGATCCTGCGCGACCAGCTCCGCTACCTGCTCAGCCTGTGCACCAAGCGGAACCTCACCTTGCAGGTCATCCCGTCTGGCGTAGGAGGCCACGCGGTACCCAGCGGGTTCACCATCCTCCGGTTCGCCGAGCCGGATCTCCCGGATGTCGCTTACCTGGAACACCTCACCAGCGCCCTCTACTTCGACAAGAAATCCGACGTAGATCGATACCTGCTGAACATGGAACGGCTTTCCATCATGGCCGCTGATCCCAGTGAGACACCGCAGATACTCACCAAGATCATCGGCCAGCTCGATGACCAGCTGGCACGATGACCATCGCAACGCAGTACCCGCGCGCGGGTCCCAGATCGCGCCTGGCAAGCGGGCCGCCGGTAACGGCGGTGAAAGGGACGGCGACTTCGACGTGACGTCCCTGGGGATGTCCTACCTCCGCCACTGGCCAGGCACGCGGAGGGCGGTGGCCCCGGAAGGACCACCGCCCTCTGCTCCTCCCCCCAGCTCGTCGCCCGTGCGGCTGAGGGCGCAGAGACGGGCGGAGCCGGAGTGGGGTACGCGGCACCCGCCCGTCATGTCCGCCGGCGCTCAGGCGACGGGCAGACTCAGGCCACTGGGAGGTCGAATTCCCCATTCTTCGCACCGGTCAGGAAGCATTCCCATTCGTGCCGGTTGAAGAGGTGGGGGGTCTTGCTGCGGTCCTTGGAATCACGCACCGCGACTCCCCCCTCGGGGAGGTGCGCAATTTCCACGCAGCCCGCAGCGCTGCTTGCGCTGCTCTTGAACCAGTGCAGACCGGTGAGGTCGGTGTCCATCTGTCGGTCCCTTCCATTGATGTTGCGGCTTTTTCGGTGCACGTCGGTATCGCGAGAGCTGTTATCCGGTGAGCTCCCGCTCCACCTCCTGGATCAGCTCTAGCGAGGCGGTCGGGGAGAGCGCGGCCGCCCGCATCCGGTCGAATGCCTCGGCACAGGCCCGCACCTCCCTGTCTTTTTCCAGGTAGATCATGCCACCCAGAGATTCGGTATAGGCGACGTCGGAGTCGGTCCGCTCTGGAAATTCCAGGATGGAGAAGGGGCCGATCAGGCCTGCATGCGCGCCGCATTCAAATCCGAGAATCTGCAGGGTCACGTTCTGCCACCTGCTCGCCTGGACCAGGTGCTGAAGCTGGCGCCGCATGATGGCGGCGCCGCCGATGTTGCGCCTGATGGCGCCCTCATCGAGGATGATCCAGACGTCGAGCGGCGGATCCTGATCAAGCAGCCGCTGTCGCTGCATGCGCAGATCAACGCCACGGGCCAGTTGCTCCTCGCTGTCCTTGGGGCGCAGCTCCCGCAGCACGGTCAGGGCATAGTCGGTGGTCTGCAGCAGCCCGTGGATCACGTCCGATTCGTAGCTGCGCAGCCCAGATGCCTCGGCCTCCAGGCCAACGTAGATGTCGAATCCGCTGGGCAGCACGTCGTCATAGATCGACCACCAGCCCTTGCGGTGACCCTCGCGGGCCATGTCGACCAGCACTTTGCGAGCGCCCGGATCCTCGACTTCATACATTTCGAGCATGGCGGTCAGGTATGCCGATTTGGTCGGCGCTTTTCCCGTCTCGATCCGCGACAGCGTCGACGGAGCCAAGCCCAATTTCTCGGCCACTTCCTCGAGCTTGAGCGAATGGGCTTCCCGCAAACGTCGCAGCTCGGCACCGAGCCTGCGCCTGCGTACCGTCGGGCCAAGAGGCACGAGAGGCTCGCCTCCTCGTAAGAGCAGAGGGGTCGGTGTCAGAGAGAACACAAATCTGATCCCACCCCAACGGACCGATTAGCGACTCGGATATACACCCAAACCGCCAGTTTGACCCAATTCGGGCATCAGAGTGTAACCAGACCACTCCGCATCGTCCTGACAAGCAGTACGATACAGCACCAACAGTGGTGATGAAATCCCATCCGCGATTTCATCGGAGAAATTTCCTTCACGCACTTGCGTCAACGCAGCCGATGGCTTCATCATCGATTCTTGACGCCAGATCGCGTGGCTAATCACATAAGTGCAAATCTGGACATTTTGTAAAAGTGCAGGTGGAGGTGCTCCGGGTGTAGCTTTTCGAGGAACCCGGATGGCTGCCGGGCATTTGCGCGTCTGATGTTGATGCAGTGATAACCAGCGGACTACGCGCCTGTGGCGGCTTGGGTCACGGGTGTGACTCAAGAGACTTGATTTTGGAGCCGCCGCGGAGGCGCACAGGTGAGATCACGATCCCCGGTGATTTGGAGGGAACTCAACATGGAAACGCCCGAAGGCAATTCCCGACCATGGTCTGGTTCTCAGCGCAGACCAGGACCGCACGGGACCGCCGGTGGGGCACGCGCGACAGTCCTCGGCTCGCTGACCATTCCCGGGCGTCCCGAGCGGGTCTCGTCAGCAAGGACCTTCGTTGCGCAGACGCTTAGCTCGCACTTGGTTGACGCCGACTGTGACGCCGCGACCTTACTGACGTCAGAGATCGTCACCAACGCCATCCAGCACACCAAGTCCGGTGTCGAAGGCGGCACTGTGACCATTGTGGTCATCAGCGTGCCGCGCGGCGTCCTGGTGGAGATTATCGACGACGGCTCGCCGGGTACCCCCATCGTCAAGGGCGATCTGTACGCGGCCGAGGGACACGGCTTGTTCCTCGTCCAGCACCTGGCCGCCCAATGGGGTTACCTGCGGGATCCGGCGGGCACCACGGTCTGGTTCCACCTCCCGGCGGCGCACCAGGCTGGCCACGCTCCGGAGCAGGCCCGCCCGCAGGCGAGCCGGCTTCCCGCCCGGGCCGAAGAGCACAGCCGGCCGACCCAGCTCTGGGCCGCGGCAATCCAGCCCGCCGCGGCTGGCGGCTGAGCGGCGCCGTTTCGGCACCGGGGCAGCCCGCGGTCTTCCCTCCCCGGCTGGCTCCCCAACAAATACCGGTCTGGATCTGTGCACCGGCCTGGATCTGTGCACCGGCCTGGATCCGTGCTGTGCCCGGGCCGGGTTCCGTTGGGCACAATGGGTTCATGACCGATCCGCCGCGACCGAACGGGACCGGGCCCGGGGTGATCACGCCGGACGGGTGCGCCGTGGACTTCTACGCGCAGATGGCCGCCATGGGCGAACCCGCCATCGTGCACGAGGCGATCGGGCCCGGTGCCGCCGTCCTCGAGCTGGGCTCCGGGACCGGGCGGATCACGCATCCACTGGCCGGCCTGGGCCACCCGGTCGTGGCGGTGGATGAGTCCCCCGAGATGCTCGCCCATGTCCATGGTGCCCAGACCGTGTGCGCACGGATCGAGGACCTGGAACTAGGCCGCCGGTTCGACGCCGTCCTGCTGGCCTCGCACCTCATCAACACCGATGACGTAACGACCAGAACCGCACTTTTGGACGCGTGCCGGCGGCATGTGAGCGATGACGGCTGCGTGGTCGTCCAGATGCACGCGCCGGCCTGGTTCGAGACCGCCACGGAGTCCGAGTCCGAGCGGGACGGTGTCGTCTTCCGGATACGGGACATCGGCCGGCCCGCCCGGACCTGCTGTCGGCCACCGTCGAATACGCCGACGGGGATCGCGTCTGGACGCAGACCTTCACCGCCCGCCGCCTGGACGACGAGGGCCTGGCCACCGCGCTCGCCGCGGCCGGGCTGCGGCTGGACCGCTTTCTCACGCAGGACCGGACCTGGTTCCGGGCTCTGCCTGCCAGCCAGCCGCCGGCCCGCTAGCCGTACGGCGCTATCCGTGGGGCGCTAGCCGCTCTTGCGCCGGAAGGAACGGCGGTTCGCGGCGGGGCCGTGAGAGCCGTGCACCTTGCCGGTGTCCTGCGCACCGTCGGCGTTGGCGCTGGCGTGCGCGCCGCGCTTGCGGTCAAGAGCCTCACGGAACTTGCGCTTGACGTCGTCGAGCTCGGGCTTGGCCTCCGCAGACTGGGCTTCGGCAGGCTCGGCCGGCGCCTGGGCGGGGGCAGAAGCTTTTGCTCCAGATTGGTCAACAGCCATGCGGGCCTCCTGGGGCGGCGGGACGTATCTACTAGCGTCGCATACCGGCCGCCGTTCCGGCGGGCCGGGCCGGGGATCGGACCGGAAAGCCCGGATAATGGCAGCTATGACCCGCAAGGACCCGGCTGAGGCGGCCGGGAACAGCGTGGACACCGGTTTCGGCCGGGCCGAGCTGCTGCGCGACGCCGACCGGCGGTCGGGCTGGATGCTGCTGATCGACGGGGTGCCGCAGTCGCACGTGGACTTGGACGACCCGGGCTACCTGGATTTTGAGTACATCCGCCGGCTCGGGCATGTGATCGACCTGGTCGCGCCGGCTAAGCAGCCAATGCGCGTCCTGCACCTGGGGGCCGGCGCGCTTACCCTGGCCCGGTACGTCGCCGCGACCCGGCCGGGCTCGCGGCAGCTGGCGGTCGAGGTCGACACCGCCCTGGTGGACTTCGTCCGGCAGCGGCTGCCCGGGCCGAAGATCCGGGTCCGCGCGGGCGACGCCCGGGCCGTGCTGGAGGGGCTGCGGCCGGGCTCGTTCGACATCGTGGTCGTGGACGTATTCGCAGGCGGGCAGACCCCGGCCCACCTGACCTCGGCGGAGTTCTGGGCAGCGGCGGGCCGGGCCAGCCGGATCGTCGCGGCCAACGTGGCCGACGGGGCGCCGCTGGCGCATGCCCGGGCGCAGGTCGCGACGGCGCGATCGGTCTTCGCCGACGCGCTCGTGATCGCGGACGCCGGGGTGCTGCGCGGGCGGCGGTTCGGCAACCTGGTGCTGGCGGCCAGCGACACCGCCCTCCCGGCCGACGGGCTGACCCGGCGGGCGGCCGCCGACCCGATGCCCGGCCGGGTGCTGCACGGGCCGGAGCTAGTCCGCTTCGCCTCCGGGGCCCGGCCGGTGACCGACGCGGACGCCACCCCCTCCCCCGCGCCCCCGGCCGACGCCTTCGCCTGAGCGGCGCGGCTATGCAGCAGCCGCGGCCAGCACGCCGCGGCAGATCAGGGCCAGGTCCTCGTCATCGGTCACATAGGGGGGCATGGTGTAGATGAGGTCGCGGAACGGCCGCAGCCACACCCCGGCCCGGACGGCCGCGGCAGTGGCCGCCGCGATGTCGACCTCATGGTCCAGCTGGACCACCCCGACCGCACCGAGCACCCGGACGTCGGTCACCCCGGGTATACCAGCGGCTGGCGCCAGCCCGGTCGCCAGGCCCGCGGCGATGCGGGCCACCGAGGCCTGCCAGCCGCCGGGATAGGTCGCCGGATCGGCCAGCACCGACAGCGAGGCCTGGGCGACCGCGCAGGCCAGCGGGTTGGCCATGAACGTGGGGCCGTGCGCCAGCACGGGCACCGGACCCGCGGAGATGCCCGCCGCTATGCCCGGGCTGCACAGCGCCGCCGCCAGCGTCAGGTATCCGCCGGTCAGGGCCTTGCCCACGCACATCACGTCCGGGCTGACCCCGGCGTGGCCGGCCGCGAACAGTGACCCGCTGCGGCCGAAGCCGGTGGCGATCTCGTCGAAGACGAGCAGTACGTCGTGCGCGTCGCAGGCGTCGCGCAGCACCCGCAGATAGCCGGGGTCGTGGAAGCGCATCCCGCCTGCCCCCTGAATCACTGGCTCCACGATCACGGCGGCCAGCGAGTCCGCGTGCTCGGCGATCAGGCCGGTGAGCGTCGCGGCGTACCCGGGGTCGACGCCAGCCGCGAAGCCCTCCGGCGGCGGGGGCGCGAACACCTGGCTGGCCACCACCCCCTGCCACAGGGCGTGCATGCCGCCCTCGGGGTCGCAGACCGACATGGCCATGAACGTGTCGCCGTGGTAGCCGCCGCGCCAGGTCAGCAGGCGCTGCTTGGCCGGGCGGCCTGCTGAGCGCCAGTACTGCAGGCACATCTTGACCGCCACCTCGACCGACACCGAGCCCGAGTCGCACAGGAAGACGTGCTCGAGCCCGGCTGGGGTCAGCGCGACCAGCTGCTCACACAGCCGCACCGCGGGCTCGTGGGTCAGCCCGCCGAACATCACATGGCTCATCCGTCCCAGCTGATCGGCCGCGGCCGCGTCCAGGACCGGGTGCCGGTAGCCATGGATGGCGGCCCACCACGACGACATGCCGTCGACCAGCTCCCGCTGTCCGAAGGCGGGCTCGGCCAGCCGCAGCCGTACCCCGGCGGCGGACTCCACCAGCAGCGGGGCCATCCGGCCCGGCATGGGCCCGTACGGATGCCAGACGTGCGCACGGTCGGCCTCGAGAAGATCCGCAGGGAGCAGATCATCAGGCCGAACGGGCTGGTTCACGCCTCAGCGCCGGTGGCTGGTCCGGGCGGCCGAGCGGCGCCCGGAATGGCCCTCACGCTTGGCCCGGACCCGCACCGACACCAGGACGGGGGTGCCCTCGAAGCCAAACTCCTCGCGCAGCCGTCGTTCCACGAACCGCCGGTCGCCGGCCTCGAGGAACCCCGAGGCGAACAGCACGAAGTGCGGCGGCCGCACGCCTGCCTGGGTGGCGAACAAGATCTTGGGTTGCTTGCCGCCGCGCACGGGCGGCGGGGTCGCCGCGACCAGGGCAGTTAGCCAGGCGTTGCGCCGGCCGGTGGGGACCCGGGTCTCCCAGCCGTCCAGCGCCTTTTCCAGCGCGGGCACCAGCCGGTCCATATGCCGGCCGGTGGCGGCGGAGATGTTCACCCGCGGCGCCCAGCGGGCCGTGTACAGCTGGCGCTCGATCTCGCGCTCCAGGTAGTGCTGCCGCTCCTCGTCGAGCAGGTCCCACTTGTTGTACGCGATGACCAGGGCGCGGCAGGCCTCGATGACCATGGAGATGATGCGCAGGTCCTGCTCGGTGAGCGGCTGGCTGGCGTCGACCAGGACCACGGCCACCTCGGCCCGGTCCAGCGCGCCCGCGGTACGCAGCGCCGCGTAATAGTCCGCGCCCTGGTTCTCCTTGAACCGCCGCCTGATGCCGGCCGTGTCCACGAACCGCCAGGTGGTACCGCCCAGCTCGATCAGCTCATCGACCGGGTCGCGGGTGGTGCCGGCCACCGGGTCGACCAGCGACCGCTGGTGCCCGGCCAGCTTGTTCAGCAGGCTGGACTTGCCCACGTTGGGCAGGCCGAGCAGGGCCACCCGGCGCAGGCCGCCTTCGGCATCGTCTTGCTCCCGCGGCGCGTCGGGCAGCGCGCCCAGGACCAGGTCGAGCAGGTCGCCGCTGCCGCGCCCGTGCAGCGCGCTGACCGGCGCGGGCTCGCCGAGCCCGAGCGACCACAGCGCCGCGACCTCGGGTTCGGCCTTGGTGTCGTCCACCTTGTTGGCCGCGACGACGACCGGCTTGCCGGCCTTGCGCAGCACGGCCGCCATGGCGGCGTCCGCATCGGTCACACCGACGGTCGCGTCCACCACGAACAGCACCGCGTCGGCGGCCTCCACCGCGATCCGGGCCTGGCCGGCGACCCGGGACGCGAGGCTCTCCCCGCCCTCCACCGATGGCTCCCAGCCGCCGGTGTCGACCAGGGTGAAGGCCCGGCCGTTCCATAGCGCGTCGTAGGTGATCCGGTCCCTGGTCACGCCCGGGACGTCCTCGACCACGGCCTGGCGGCTGCCCAGGATCCGGTTCACCAGCGTCGACTTACCCACGTTGGGCCGCCCGACGACGGCAACAACGGGAACGGCGGCTTCGCTCGGCATGCTTACCTGCTCTTGTTGCGGGGGCCCGGTTGGACCGGGCTCTGCTGGTACGGGATGGCCGCGCGCTCGGTGGCCAGCCGGACGATGGTGGCGACAACCTCGTCCAGGTTCAGCCCGGTGGAGTCGATCTCGACCGCGTCCGCGGCCCGGCCGCTCTGCGCGGCGTCCAGCCGGTCACGCCGGTCCACCTCGGCCTGGGTGGACCAGCTGACCTCGGTCTCCCGGCGCTGGGCGCGGGCACCGCTGTCGGCGGTCAGGAACACCTTGACCGGCGCGTTGGGCTCGACCACGGTGCCGATGTCACGGCCTTCGGCCACGATGCCGCCGGCACCGGCGATGATCTCACGCTGCTGGGCGATCAGATGCGAACGGACCTGGGGCACCATCGCCACCGCGCTGACCGCGTTGGTCACCTCACGCGTCCGGATGGCGGCGGACACGTCGGTGCCATCGACGCGGGTCCACGGCCTGTCTGGGTCGGTGCTGACCTCGATGACCGGCTCGGCGGCACACCCGGCCACGGCGGCCGCGTCGCCGAGGTCGATGCCCGCCTCAAGCAGCCACCAGGTCAGAGCCCGGTACATGGAGCCGGTGTCCAGATAGCGCAGGCCGAGCGCGCGGGCCGCGCCGCGGGAAGCGGACGACTTGCCGGCGCCGGAAGGCCCATCCACCGCGACCACGAGCCCGGGCGCCTCACCCGCTGGCTCGCGGCCCAATTCGCTCTCCCCGCCCGTATCGCTTTCCAGTTCGGCTGAGATCTTCACCCGTGCGATGCTACCGGCGCACGGGCGTGGGAGAGACAGGCCGCGGCCGAACAGGGGCAAACTAGTGAGTTGTGACCGCTGATCGCGCACGGCTGGGTTTCTTCGCCATCCTGCTCGGCTACTTCGCGATCATTCTGGACGGCAGCGTGCTCAACGTCGCCATCCCGGCCATCCGCCGCGGCCTGAGCACCCCGATGGCGGGCGCTCAGTGGGTACTCAACGGTTACACGCTGACCCTGGCCGCGCTGCTGCTGACCGCGGGCGCGCTCGGCGACCGCTTCGGGCTGCGCCGGATGCTGCTGGCCGGCATGGGCCTGTTCACCGTGGCCTCGGCGGCGTGCGCGGCCGCGCCGGGCCTGGGCGTGCTCATCGCGGCGCGGGTAGCCCAGGGGGTTGGTGCGGCGGCGCTGCTGCCTGCGACGCTGGCCCTTATCCCGCACCTATTTGCCACGGCCGCCGCGCGGGCCCGGGCCGCGGTGATCTGGGTGGCCGTGGGTGCGGTCGCGGTGGCGGTCGGCCCACTCACCGGCGGCCTTCTCATCGACGCGCTCAGCTGGCGGGCCATCTTCGCGATCAACCTGCCGGTCGGGCTGGTCAGCGCCGGGCTGGCCGCCTTCAGCGTGCCGGAGACGCCACGGAACCGGCGTGCTATGGATCACGCCGGGCAGCTCGCGGCCGCGGCCGCGCTCGGGCTGCTGACCGCCGGGCTGATCCTGTCTGGCTCGGCTGGCTGGGCGTCCCCGGCCACGCTGACCGCACTGGCCGGGGGCCTGGTGGCCGGTGTGCTGTTCTGGCGGACCGAGCGGCGCAGCGCGCACCCGATGCTGCCGCCGTCCTTCCTCCGGGTCCGGGAGCGGGCCACGGCGGTGAGCAGCGCGGCCCTGATGGGCTTCACCTTCTACGGCACGCTGTTCGTCATGTCCCTGTACTTCCAGCAGGCCCGCGGCTGGTCCCCGGGGATGGCCGGGGTGGGGCTGCTGCCGCTGACGGTGGGCAGCACGATAGGCCCGCTGCTGCTGTACCGGCCGCTGGCGGGGCGGTACGGGCATCCCGTGATGCTGCTCGCCGGGTTCGCGTGCGCCGCGCTCGGCACAGCGGTGCTCGGCTGGCTCGGCCCGGCCACGACCTACCTGGTGGCCCTGTCCGGGCTGCTGCTCACCGGGGTGGCCAGCACGATCGCGTTCTCCGCACTGACCTCGCTGCTGATCGCGAGCACGCCACCCGAGCAGGCCGGCCTGGGCTCGGGCGTGCAGAACACCACCCGCCAGTCCGGCGCGCTCATCGCCGTGGCCATCCTGGGTTCGGTGCTCAACACGAGCTCACTGGCCGGCCGGCTCCCGGCCGCATTCATCATTGTGGGCGCGGCCGAGGTGATCGGGATAACCCTCGCGGGATGGAATCTGCGCAGGCGAGGCCAGGCCGGCAGGCGTACCCGGCCGCCTGAGCCCGGTCCCGCGCGCCGATCTTCGGCCGCAGGTGACTGACGTGGCTGGTGACCGTGGCCGGCCGCGGCTTGCACGTGCTGCCGGGGCAGGCCACCGCGCCCGTTCGGCCAAAATCGGTTAGTGGCGGACCCGCCAGCCCCCCGCTTCCAGGGCCACCAGCAGCGGCGCCACCTCGGCCGGCCGGACCGCGAGCTCGGCCACGCCGACCGGTAGCCCCGGCGAGTGCTCGATCCGGACATCCTCGATGTTGACGCCGGCCTCCCCGGCCGCGTGGAACAGCCGGGCCAGCTCGCCGGGCTGGTCGGGGATGACCACCTGGACGACGGCGAAATCCGGGGCCTGACCGCCGTGCTTGCCGGGGATCCGCGCCACCCCTGCCTGACCGCGGTCCAGCAGGCCGGCCATGATCTTGCTGCCGTCGGCGCCGTCAGGCAGGGTCCGGGCCGCCTCGGCCAGATCCGCGGCCACCTCGGCCAGCACCTCGGCCACCGGGGCGGCGTTGGCCGCCAGGATCTGGATCCACAGCGCGGTGTCCCCGGCCGCGATCCTGGTCACGTCGCGCAGGCCCTGCCCGGCCAGGTCGAGGGCCTGGCCGGGGGCGGGCTCGAGCCGGGCCGCCATGGCCGCGGCTACCACGTGCGGGGCGTGCGAGATGAGCGCCACCCAGCGGTCGTGCGAGGCCGGGTCGGCACGCATGGGCACCGCGCCACACGCCCGGACCAGGTCCGTGACCGCGTCGACGGCCGCCGCGGAGGTGTCCGGACCGGGGCACAGGGCCCAGGTCCGGCCCAGGAACAGGTCGGCGCGGCCCGCCGCCGGGCCGTGTTTCTCCCGCCCGGCCAGGGGGTGCCCGGGCACATAGCTCGTCATGTCGCAGCCCGTGGCCCGGGCCTGCGCCACCGGGAGCTGCTTGACGCTGGCCACGTCGGTGTAGACGCCGGCCAGGCCGCGCCGCTGGGCGGCGGCCAGGGTGGCCGCCACCGTCTCCGGGGGCACCGCGATCACCGCCACGTCGGCCGCGCCCATCTCGGGCAGCCCCGTGTCGGGCAGCAGCGTCCCGGCACCCAGGTTGGCCGCCAGCCGGGCCGCCTCCGGGTCCCGGTCCGACAGCCAGACCTCGGCGCCGTGCTCGCGCAGTGCGAGCGCGACCGAGGTCCCGATCAGACCCGTCCCGACGACCGCGACCCGCACGTTACTGGGCGATGTCAAGCCGGAGCGCGATCGCACCACGCAGGTACACGTGCTGGATGGCCGGGCGCGGCCGGTCCGTCTCTATGTGCGCCATCAGCCGGACCACGCGGGGCATGGCCCCGGGCACGGCGATCTCGCAGGAGCACATGAGCGGCACGTCGTGGAAGCCGATCTTGCGCGCGGCCAGCGCAGGGAATTCGGCGGTCAGATCGGGCGTGGTCGTGAACAGGACGCTGATGACGTCGTCGGTGGTGAGCTCGTTGCGCGACATCACCTCGCTGACCAGTTCGGCCGTGCCTTCCAGGATCGCGTCCCGGTCGGTCGATTCCACCTGGATAGCGCCGCGTACTGCCCTGACTGCCATGAGCCCTCCTATCGCCCCACAGGTTACAGGCCGACCGCCGCGTACAGCTCGCCGATCTCCCTGGTGCTCAGCTCGCGTGAGGTACCCGGCTTGAGCTGACCCAGCTTGATCGGGCCCACGTCGGTGCGGACCAGCCTGCTGACCGGATGGCCGGTCGCGGCCAGCATCCGCCGGACGATGTGCTTGCGCCCCTCGTGCAGGGTGATCTCGACCAGTGTCCGCTTCCCGGATCTGTCGACCACCCGGAACCGGTCGGCGCTGGCCACGCCGTCGTCGAGCTCGACGCCGGTGGCCAGGCGGCGGCCCAGATCCCTGGGCACCGGCCCGGTCACGTCGGCCAGGTAGGTCTTGGCCACCTCGAAGCTGGGGTGGGCCAGCCGGTGAGCGAGCTCGCCGTCGTTGGTGAGCAGCATCAGGCCCTCGGTGTCATAGTCGAGCCTGCCAATGTGGAACAGCCGCTCGGCCCGGTCGCCGAGGAAGTCGGCCACGGTCTTGCGGCCCCGCGGGTCCGACATGGCGGTCAGCACCTTGGGCGGCTTGTTGAAAGCCAGGTAGACCAGGCCCGGCTTGGCCGGGATGCGCTTGCCGTCGACCTTGATGATCTGGTGCTCAGGGTCGACCCGCGCGCCGAACCGGCGGACGGTCTCGCCGTCGACCTCGACCCGGCCCTCACCGATGAGCTCCTCGCAGCACCGGCGGCTGCCGACCCCGGCCTCGGCCAGGACCTTCTGCAGCCGGACCCCGCCCGGTACGTCGGTCAGGGAATCCCGCTCGCCGCCGTAGCCGAAGTCGTCTTCGTCGTCGGCGTCCGCGGCGCCGCCGACATTACGGTCGGGGGTTTTCATCGTCGATGTCCTCAATGTCCTCCGGCAGGAACGGCGCCAGGTCCGGCAGGTCCTCGAGGCTGGCCAGGCCCAGCCGCTCCAGAAAGTACCCGGTGGTCCGGTACAAGATGGCCCCGGTCTCGGAGTCCGTCCCCGCCTCTTCGGTGAGGCCGCGCAGCACCAGGGTGCGCATGACCCCGTCGCAGTTGACCCCGCGCACCGCCGACACCCGGGCGCGGCTCACCGGCTGGCGGTACGCCACGACGGCCAGGGTCTCCAGCGCGGCCTGGGTCAGCCGCACTTCCTGCCCATCGCTGACGAAACGCTCGACCAGCGGCGCGCAGTCCTCACGGGTGTAGTAACGCCAGCCGCCCGCGATCTCCCGCAGGTCGAAGCCACGCTCCTCGGCCTGGTAGGAGGCGGCGAGGTCCCGCAGCTCGGCCTCCACGTCGTGCCGGGGCCGCTCGATGACCTGGGCCAGCACGACAACCGGCACCGGCTCGTCGGCCACCAGCAAGATCGCCTCCAGGCTGGCCCGCAGGCCGGGACCCGGGTCGGGGTCGGGGGCCGTTTCGATCGCCGTCGGCAGGTCAGGTTGGCTGGTCATGGCTCGTCGTCGCTTTCCGTCAGCTCACTGACGCTATCAGTGCTCGCGTTGCCCGTCCATGTCACGTAGAGCTCACTCAGCGGGGCAACCTGCTCAAAGGACACCGCGGCCTCGCGGTACAGCTCGAGCAGGGCCAGGAACGAGGCCACCACCTCATAGCTGCCCGCGGCGTTGGCGGTCAGCTGCCGGAAGCTGGCCCGGCCGAGCTCGGCCAGCCGGGTCGCGATGATCCGGGCCTGATCCCGGACGCTGATCACGGGCGAGTGGATGTGCTCGGTGTCGACCGTAGGCGCGGCCTTGGGCGTGAGTGCCAGCGCGGCCAGCCGGGCGAACTCTCCCGGCCCCAGGCCGAGCAGCACCTCGGGCAGGAGCTCGGCGAACCGCGGCTCGAGCGGGACCCGGCGCGGGAACCGGCGGGCGGCCGCGGTCATCCGGGCCGCGAAGACGCTCGCGACTTCCTTGTAGGCCCGGTACTGCAAGAGCCGGGCGAATAGCAGGTCGCGGGCCTCGAGCAGGGCGAGGTCCTCCTCGTCCTCGACCTCGCCCGAGGGCAGCAGCCGGGCCGCCTTCAGGTCGAGCAGTGTGGCCGCGACCACCAGGAAGTAGCTCACCTGGTCCAGATCCCAGCCGTCCGAGCGCTCGGCGAGGTAGGAGATGAACTCGTCGGTGACCTGGGAGAGCGCCACTTCGGTGATGTCGAGCTTGTGCTTGGAGATCAGCGCCAGCAGCAGGTCGAAGGGACCCTCGAACACGTCCAGGTGAACCTGGAAGGCGGATCCGCTGCCTGTCCCGGCGTCGCCTGGGCCGACGTCATCTGGGCCGAGATCGATGCCATTTACGCTCACGGTGATGACCGTAGCCGGGCCGGCGCCCTGCTAGGGCACGGATTGACGTGACCTGGGAACGGCACCGGGCAGTAAACCATCGGCAGCGGACACGGCCGGGCTGACGCCCGTCCCGGCCGCGACGTTCCCGGCAATGCCGCTGGTGTCAGCGCTGGTCCTGGCGGCCTTGTTCTCACTCGCGATACGGTGGGCCAGCAGGCTTTCCCGGCCACGGGCGTCGAGATCGGCAAGCAGGACCGCGATGGCCTCGCGGACGATCCGGCCACGGTCGGCCGTGGCGCCGTAGCGCAGCAGGGCGAGCCGGGCACGTTCAAGGTCAATGAGTTCCTCGGCGGACAGGTAAACGGTGATCTTCTGGGTGTGCTTCTCCCGGCCGCTGGCCTGACGCTCATCTCCCCCGTCCGGGCCGGGCGCGGCTGGCCGCAGGAGCTCAGCGACCCCAGGCAGGCTTACTCTGCGTGATCTTCCCCTGCCTGTCGCCACCGCTCCAGTACCTCCTTGGCCAGCTCCCGGAAGGAATTTGCTCCCATTGATCCGGAATCGAAGCTGGTAATAGGCTCTCCGGCCACCGTAGCGTCCGGGAACCGCACTGTGCGGTTGATTACTGTATGAAAAACCTTGTCGCCGAAACCATTGACGATGCTGGCCAGCACTTCGCGGGTGTGAAGCGTACGGGAGTCGTACATAGTCGCCAGCAGGCCGTCAATCGTGAGCTTTCTGTTCAGACGGCGCGAGACCTTGTCGATGGTTTCCATCAGCAGGGCCACGCCGCGCATGGCGAAGTACTCGCACTCGAGCGGGATGATGACGCCGTCGGCACACGCGAGCGCGTTGACGGTGAGCAGGCCGAGCGAGGGCTGGCAGTCGATCATGATCACGTCGTACTCGGACATGATGGGTGCCAGCACGCCGCCCAGCACGTACTCGCGGCCGACCTCGTGCACCAGCTGCACCTCGGCGCCGGACAGGTCGATGTTGCTCGGCAGCAGGTCCATCCCGTCGACGCCGGTCTTGTGCAGGACATCATGCGGGGTGATGTCGCTCTCCATGAGCAGGTTGTAGATGGTGGCGTCGATGTCGTGCGGCTGGATGCCGAGCCCGACCGACAGGGCTCCCTGCGGGTCGAAGTCGACGAGGAGCACCCGGCGGCCCTGCTCGGCCAGCGCCGCCCCGAGGTTGATCGTGGTCGTGGTCTTCCCGACGCCGCCCTTTTGGTTGCAGACCGCGATAGTCCGGGCGGGGCCGTGCTCGAAGAGCGGCTCAGGTTGCGGGAAGCCGGTATACGGCCGCCCGGTCGGGCCCAGCTCACCTGCCTGGGGCTCTATTACGCGCGTCGCTGCCACCAGTGCAAACCTCCCGTGCTAAGGCCGGGACTCTGCCCACGGAACCTGCGATGGACTCTAGGGCCTGGGTTAGACGCCGGCAAGCAGGCTCGCCGTATAAGCCCGATATCCGCCGCGAGGCTCCCCCACGGTGCAACCGTCCGGAGCCATACGTGTTATGCCGTACGTGAACCTGGCGGCCCGGCCGCGGTTATCCGCTGGCGTCCTGGAGGTCGTCCCACCACGGCGGCTGGTTCGCGGCCGATGGATGAGCGGTGCCGTAGTCGCTGGTGGTGTGCTCGGCCGGCGCCGGGCCGCTGGGATGCCCGGTCTTCGGGCTGCCGGCGTGGAGCGGCGCGGCGGGAAACGGGCTTTGCGGGATGCGCGCGCCCATGAGCTGGGCGTCCGTGGTACTGCCGGGCGACTCGGCGCCCGGCTGCACCCCCACCGGGTACTCATGGCCTGGCAGCAGCCGGACCCCGGTGCCGAGCCCGAAGGCCCCGGGCAGCTCCAGGTGAACTCGCTTGGTCAGGGTCTCGATGTCGTGGACGGTCAGCGTGACCCCGGTGGCGCAACGTCCCGCGTGCACTGCGCTGAGCCGTCCGCTGGTGACACCGGCGACCAGGCCTTCGACGTCGAAGATGATGGACAGGCCGAGCCGCAGGGTAGCCACCCGCTTGCCGTCGACCAGGATGCCCACCGAGGGCTGCTGGGCCGTGGCGATCCGGTGCGGTGGCAGGCTGACCAGCTCCCGGCTGCTCAGCATGGTCAGTGTGCGCCGCGCCGCCGCGGTGATCTCCTTGTGCTCGCGCCAGCCGGACACCAGCACACCCAGCAGATCGACCCTGAGCAGCCCAGCCGCCGCGACCGCGGCCTCCCGGACGGCGGCCCGGCGAACCTTCCGGGTCAGCCGCTGCAGCGCGTACTCCAGGTCGTCTCCCGTGGACAAGATGTGGCGGGTCAGCGCTTCGGCAGCGTCAGCGGACGGGCCGAACAGCATCTCCGCGGCGTTGCGCGGCCAGTCCGGGGCGGCTGGGGCCGGAACGGCTGGGTCCGGCGCGGCTGAGGCCGGGACGGCTGGGTCCGGCACGGCCGTGGTCATGAGCGGATCTCCTCGATGGTGGTGACGACGGCCGCGGGGTGGAGCTCGATCCGGACCGTGTGCAGCTCTTCCAGCCCGGTCTCCTCGATCGTCACCGGCACCGGCCGGACCGGGTCAGGCACAGCACGCACGTCGCCCGGCGGCAGCGGCTTGGGATGAAGCCGCCGCGCGCCCAGCATCGCGGCACCCGCCGTGGCCCCGACGGCCACCGCCGCGAGCGAGATGATGACCGGCTTGGGCGCCGTCTTCTTCGCGGTCAAGATGGCGCCCGGGACGGGCACGGCCGAGGCGACATCGGACGACGCGCTCATCCTCCCGCTGGCGCCCATCGCGGTCACAACGAAGTAGTAGGTGGTGCCGTTGGTCAGCCCGCTCACCATGGCGGTCGTGCCAGCCGTGCTGGCCACCGGGCTGGCGCTGTGAAAGGTGGGGCTGGTTCCCTCGTACACGTGATAATTGGCCGCCCCGGCCACCGCCGTCCAGGACAGGCTCACCTGAGAGTTGCCCGCGGTAGCGGCCAGTCCGGTCGGCCGGGCGGGTGCGCCGGGTACACCCGGCGCTCCGGCGCCCGAGGTCTGGGTGGCCGACGCGGAGACGGAGGCGGGGGCAGAGGGCGACGCGGAACTGGTGGCCAAAACCGGGGTGGCGGGCACCTCGCCCGAGCCCTTGCCCTGATGGCCGGCGCCGTTGACCGCCGCCACCTTGAAGTAGTAGGTGATGCCATTGGTCAGGCCGGTCACGGTGTAGCTGGTGCCCTTGACCGGGCCGCCCGGCCGGGGCGAGCCGCCGCCCGGGCTCGTTCCCTGGTAGATGACATACCCGCTGATGGCCGCACCTCCGCTGGAGGCGGGTGCGGTCCACGACAGCGACACCCGGCCGTTGCCCGGGGTCGCGGACAGGCCGCCGGGTACGCCGGGAGCGGTCACCGCCGCGACCGGGGCGGCCGATGCGCTCCGGGACGGGTCGCTCTCGCCGACCTTGTTGACCGCGGTGACCCAGAAGTAGTACGTGGTCCCGTTGGTCAGCCCGGTCAGGGTGGTGCTGGTGCCGGTGACACTGGCTGCCTGTGCGCCGTCCCCGAAGGTCGCCGAGGTCCCCTTGTAGACGCGGTAGCCGGTGATGCCGGCGCCGCCGTCCGACGCGGGCGCCGTCCAGGACAGGCGCACCTGGGCGTCGCCCGCGGTCGCGGCCAGGTCGTCCGGCGCCCCCGGCGCGGTGTCCGGTGCTGCTGGCGTGGCCGACGCCTCATTGGACGGGCCACTGGTCAGGCCGGCGGCGTTGACGGCTTTGGCCGTGAAGTAATACGCCGTGCCATTGGTCAGGCCGCTCACCGTATAACTGGTCCCGCTGATCAGGGAGGCGTTAACCGGGCCCGTCGACTCCCCGCCCGCGCTGGTTCCCTCATAGAGGTCGTACCCGCTGATGGCGGAGCCACCGTTCGAAGCGGGCGCCGTCCAGGACAGGCTGATCTTGCCCATGCCCGCGGTGGCGGCCAGCCCGGTGGGGGCACCGGGGGTCAGCACCCGGGCCTGTTTCCCCTGCGCTGCCGTCAGGGCGACGGCCGTGCCTGGCGCGGCCGGCAGGCGCCCGCCGGGAGTGGCCCGCTGGCCAGCACCGGCCAGCCTGCCAGGATGGCGAACAGGAACGTCCCGGCCACCGCGACCAGCCATCGCCGGCTCGCGCGCCCCATCACCCGGGCCAGGACGCGCCGGTCCGGACCCGGGCGGCCCAGACCCGGGCGGCCCAGACCCGGGCGGCCCAGACCCGGGCGGCCCAGACCCGGGCGGCCCAGACTCGGGCGGCACCGCCGGGAATAGCGCAACGGCCCCATCGCAGTCCCGCCCCTCGTCGCGTGAAGATCAGGGTTCAACGTCCCGTCCGCTCTTTAGACGTTCTGAAGGGGCCTTTGGTAGTACGCGACTGTTGCGGCAAATCGATAACGGCTACACACGGGCCAGGACCATCGTGATGTCGTCCTCGCGCGCGCCCCCCAGAGCCCGGATCACGGTGTCGCAGGCCGTTTCCAGGTCTCCGCGCTCCCCGCCCAGGACCGTTCGGAGCGCGAGGACGCCTTGGTCATAGGGGCACGTGCGCGTCTCCACCAGCCCGTCGGTGTACAAGGCCAGGATCGTGCCCGGCGCTAGCTTGATGCGGGCCTGGCCATAGGCGCAGGTCCCGAGTCCGAGCGACGGCCCAGCCGGCACTTCCGGGACGCGGGTGCTCCCGTCGGGCAAGGCCAGCAACGGGGGCAGGTGGCCGGCCCCGGCCAGGGTACATGTGTGGGCATCCGGGTCGATGACCGCATAGGCGCAGGTAGCCAGCGTCAGCTGCCGCAGCGTCGCGGCCGAGCGGTTCAGCCGCCCGAGCAGTTCCGCCGGGGCCAGGTCCAGGTCCGCCAGGGCGTGGGCGGCGCCGCGCAGCTGTGCCATCACCGTCGTGGCCGCAGGGTTGTGGCCCAGCACGTCCCCGACCACCAGGCCAGTCCGGCCCCGTGGGAGCGGGATGACGTCGTACCAGTCGCTGCTGATCACAGAGTCGGCCGCGGGCAGGCAGCGCCCGGCGACCTCTAGCCCGGCCGGTACCGCTGGCCGCGTGCCGAGCAGGCCACGCTGGAGGGCGGAGGTCATCGACCGCTGCCTGAGCAGCGTGAGCGCGTCGAGGACGCTCGTGCCGCCGTGAGCGGCCAGCCGCGCTGCAGCCTGTGCGTCCCGGGCCGAGAACGGCAGCGAGCGCCGTCCCCGTGACAACACCAGGAAACCGGCCACCGTGTCCTGGGCGGTCATCGGCACGAGCAGGAACGAGCTGTAGCCGGACAGGACCGCGCGGCTGTCGGGCCTCAGTTGCCTGACTGTCTCGCCGTCGAGGTGACCGGATATGACGGGCTGGCGGTCGCGCACACAGCGGGCGGCGGACGAGTGCTCCGAGAAGGCGATCACCCCGCCGGGCGCCAGAGTCCCGGCCGGGGCGGGCTGCTCGTCCCGGGTATCGCGGAATGCGAGGCACCGCGCCAGCAGCCGCGATCCGCTCACCGGACCGGGCGGGCCAGCGTCCTGAAGCAGATGCTCGAGCACGTACACGCTCGTCCGGTGGGCGAAGATCGGGCCAACGCCGGCCAGGATCAGCCGGGCGAGCGTGACCAGATCGGCCCCTGGCGGGAAGCCGGGCCAGGCTGGGCGCATGGTGCTAGCTGGCTCGTCGGTGCCGGACAGACCGGGAAACCGGCCCAGCCCGCTGCCCGGATCCGTCACTGTGGACCTCGGCTTCAGTCGCGCTGACCGCGCTCAGCAATTCCTCGTGCGGCTCCGGTCCTCCTTCACCCCGTAGTACCCGGACCGGGTATTGCCACCTTAGCGGCCGCGGCCAGACTGGTCCACCGGCCCGCTGCGGCCACTAGCTGCTGAATCATCCGCCGTTAGGATGAGGCCATGCCCGGGGCGGCGGGCCGGAATAGGAGATGCGGATGACCGAGGAGCCAGGCTGGGTCCCGCCGGATATCGACACCAGCAAGGCAAATATCGCCCGCGTGTACGACTACTGGCTCGGTGGCAGCCACAACTTCCGCGCCGACCAGGATGCGGCCCGCACCCTGATTGCCGTCGATCCCAACATGCGGACAGTCATGCGCGCCAACCGGGCCTTCCTGGGCCGGGCCGTGCGCTTCCTGGCGGGCCAGGCCGGGATCAGGCAGTTCCTCGACATCGGCTCGGGCATTCCTACCGCGCAGAACGTCCACGAGGTCGCCCAAGCGGTGGCGCCCGGATCGCGGGTGTTGTACGTGGATAACGATGAGGTCGTCGTGGCACACAGCCGGCTCATCCTGCAGGACAATCCGGACGCTGCCGTCGTTCAGGCCGACCTGCGGAAGCCGGCCAAGATCCTGGCCGCACCGGAAACCCAGCTGCTCATCTACTTCAGCCAGCCGGTGGCTGTGCTGCTGGTGGCGGTCCTGCACTTCATCCCGGAGTCGGCCGGCCCGGCGCAGATCATGGCCACCCTGCGGGATGCGCTGGCCCCCGGGAGCTGCCTGGTCATCTGCCACTCGTGCCGTGACGCCAGGCCCGACATGGCCGACTCGGCCGCGGACGTCTACACCAGCCGGGTAGCCGCGCAGGTCTGCTTGCGCACTCGTGATCAGATCGCGGACCTGTTCGAGGGGTTCCAGCTGGTCGACCCTGGGCTGGTCTGGCTGCCCGAATGGCGGCCTGATGCTGGCGAGGGCGTGCCCGAGCACCCGGAGCAGTACTGGGCGCTGGTCGGCGTAGGCAGGCGCGATGCTACCGCAGGTGGGCAGCCAAGGTAAAGCGCGGTTCGCGGGGGGCCTCGCCGCAGGCCAGGCCGGCGGCCATCTCGCCGGTGAGGGGCGCGAACTTGGCGCCGTGTCCGGAACAAGCCGAGCAGATGACGAACGGGCCCTGCCGGTCCAGGATGAAGTCCTCGCTGCCGGTCGAGGTGTACAGGCAGCTCACCTCGCCGGCCGGCTCCGGGTCCAGGCCCACCAGCTGTTCCCGGACGAAAGCCCGGACCCGGTCGCGCGCGGCGGGGCTGACGATCCCGTCGCGGTCGTCGCCGGTGGTGACGGTGCCGCGGCCGTGCTCGCCCACCTTGACCGCGCCCGGCACCTCGCCGTCCCGGCCGGCGGCCAGCCCGTACATGGCCACCTCGTCGTGGTAAATGAACGCCGGCCACGGAGTGACCGGAGGCCGCTGGGCAAAGTGGAATGCCTGCACCTGGGTCACGGTCAGCGGGGGCAAGCGGACCAGATGACCGATCAGCGGTTCCAGCCAGGCTCCGGCGGCCACGATCACGGCGGGCGCGCGCCAGGACCCGTCCGCCGTATGCACCGTCGCGTCCTCCTCCCCTGGCTCGATGGCTACGACCGGCGATCCGTGCCGGACCTGCGCACCGTACGCGGCGGCGATCTGGCACATGGCCGACATCGCGCTGTCCGGATCCAGGACCCCGCCGTCCGGGTGGAACAGGACCGGGCCATCCCCGAACGACATCCCGGGCCAGCGCTCGGCCGCCGCCCCGGCGGCCAGCAGCTCGGCGGGCACGCCGGCCGTGGTCATGATGCCGTGCATCTGCGCCGGCAGGGCCGGGCCGTAGTCGACTGCGCCGGTGGTGACCACCAGTTCCTGGCCAGTCTCCTCGGCGAGCTGGCGCCACAGCCGCTGGGCCTGCCCGGTCAGCCGGACGTAGAGCGGATCGGGATAAGCCTGGCGGAAGATCCGGGCGCTGCCGTGCGAGCTACCGCGGCGGTGGCCGGCCGGGAAGGCATCGAGGAGAACCACTGACCGCCCTCGCCGGGCCAGCGCCCACGCGGCGGCCGACCCGGCCAGCCCGGCTCCGATGACGACCGCATCCGCCCGTTCCGCACGCATGCGCTCTACCGTAACCCTGGCGGTTACGCCGGCCAGCTGGGCCGCCGGCCCAGCATCGCGAGGATCTGGTCCAGGGCGTCCATGTCCTCGCGCACCGCAAGGGCGGGCGCGAATGCCGCCCCCGGAGCGCTGCGCTGCTCGCCGTCGGGTACGGCCCGGGCCACCGGGAGGGCCGCCGCCAGCAGGTCTGGCTCGAGCCGGTAATCAACGCCGATGCTGCGGGCTACGTCCCACCCGTGTACGACGTAGTCCACGAAATGAAAGCTGATCGCCTGGGCCGCGGGAAACGGCTGGGCCGTGCTGATCTCGGGCAGGGCGAGCTCCCGGTCCAGGACGCCATCGGCCGCGAAGGACGCCAGCACCTGCTCGGCGGCGGCCCGGTACTCCGCAACCGGCGCGGCTACGGGACGCTGCTGCCAGCGGGCCAGATCGGCGCCTTCCCCCGCGGCCGCCGCGGCGAAGCCGTAGTGCTGCGCGATCATGTGGCTCAGCAGGTCGCCCAGGGTCCAGTCACCACACGGCGTCGGGCGCCCCAGATCGGGCGGGGCAACCTGGGAGACCGCGTCAATGGTCACCCGCACTACCCGGGCGTCCAGGCTCAGGATCCTGGCTGTCATGTACCTCTCCCTGATCGGCAAGTTGGCCAGATCGGCAAGTTGGCCAGATCCGCAATTTAGTAAGCTTTCGCTTATCATATGTGGGAGCTTATTTTTTTGCCACCTGTTATCCTGCCGCCACGATGAGCGTGTTCCCCGACGATCGCCGCGACCTGGCCGCGATGTTCGCGCCCCTGTCCCGGGCGCTGATCGCGCGCGAGGAGCCGATCCTGGCCGGCCACGGCATCTCGATGTGGGGCTACATCGTGCTGACCGCGCTGGCCGAGCAGCCGGTCCGGACGCAGGCCGCGCTGGCACAGGCCATCAACGCGGACAAGAGCCGGATCATCGGCGTCCTAGACGACCTTCAGGAGCGAGGGCTGATCCAGCGCCAGCCGGACCACGCCGACCGCCGGGTCCACCTGCTCTCACTCACGCCCGCGGGTGACAAGCTGCGGCGATCGGTTCAGGCCGCGATCCGGGCCCGCGAACAGGACCTGCTCGGCACCCTGCCCGCGGGTGACCACGAGGCGTTCCTGCGTTCCCTCAAGGCGCTGTACGAGTCCTTCCGGGCGCCATGAGAGGGTAGATACCGGAGGTAACAAAGTTGAAGATCGGCCTGCAGATCCCTGACTTCACCACGCCCGCCGGCCCGCCGCGGCTCGGTTCGGACCTGGCCGCCGTGGTCCGCACCGCGGACGAGGGCGGCTTCGACTTCATCGCCGTCATGGATCATTTTTTTCAGATCCAGGCGGTAGGACCAGCCGAGCACGAGATGCTCGAGGCCTACACCACGCTCGGCTACCTAGCTGCCTGCACATCCCGGGCCAAGCTGCTCACTCTGGTCACCGGGGCTATCTACCGCAATCCCGGCATCCTGGCCAAGATCGTCACCACGCTGGACGTGCTGTCCGGCGGCCGCGCCTGGCTCGGCATCGGCGCCGGGTGGAACGAGGAAGAGTCGCGCGGGCTCGGCATCAGCTTCCCGCCGGTCGCCGAGCGGTTTGAGCGGCTCGAGGAAACGCTCCAGATCTGCCTGCAGATGTGGCGCGGCGACGAGAGCCCCTACCACGGCCAGCACTACCAGCTGGAACGGCCACTGAATTCGCCGCAGTCGCTGACCCGGCCGCATCCCCCGATCATGATCGGCGGCGGCGGGGAGAAGAAGACGCTCAGATTCGTGGCCCGGTACGCCGACGCCTGCAACCTGTTCCCCGGCCCGGACCTTGGCCGCAAGCTGGACGTGCTGCGCGCGCACTGCGAGGCCGAAGGCCGCGACTACGGCGAGATCACCAAGACCTGCTACTTCGTCTTCGACGTCGGCGAGAAGGGCGAGAAGGCCGCCGAGGTCATCGACCGGCTCGGCCAGCTATCCGAGCTGGGCTTCGACGCAGCCATCGGCGGGGTGGCTGGCGTGTGGGACATCATGCCGCTCGAGGTGATCGCCTCGGACGTCATCCCGGCCGTGGCCGACCTCTAGCTGGCTCTGTGTCTAGCTGGCTCTGTGTCTAGCTGGCCCTCGTGTCCAGCTGGCCCTCGTGTCTAGCTGCCCGGTGTCTAGCTCGCAGAGTTCACCCGGTCGCGGTTGGCCTCCTCGACGGCGGCGGCGCTGCGGTCGTCGCCGCGCGCGGCCAGGCCGCCTACGACCCCCGCGATGTCCGCGACCGGGCGGTTCTGGCTGAGTTTGGCCTTGGCCTCGATCCGGGTGATCTGCAGCTCCAGGCCCACGATGGCACGCAGCTGCCCCTCGATGAACTTGCGCGGGGCGTCATCAACCGACCAGGCCGGCGACTGGCCGGGCGAGGCCAGCCGCGCCGTCTCGTGCTTGGCCGTCAGGCGGCGGACGACGTCCTCGACCCAGACCGGGTCGTCGTGCACCACGAGCCGGCCGTACACGTGCGCGGTGACGTAATTCCAGGTCGGCACCACGCGGCCGTGCTCGGCCTTGGTCGCATACCAGGACGGGGAAATGTAGGCGTCCGGGCCGCGGACGATGGCCAGCGACTCCCCCTGGGCAGGCAGGCGCCACTGGTCGTTGTTCCGGGCGACGTGGCCGTACAGGGTCCCGTGCTCCCCCACCGCGGGCTCGTAGATGAACGGGAGCATGGTGGCCACCAGCCCGTCCGACGTCAGCGTGACCAGGTCGGCCGCGCCGTGCCGGGCCAGCAGCTGCCGCACGGCGTCGTCATCGATCGCAAAATGAGCGGGGATGTACATAAATGCCTCCGTGGCAAGGCTAACCCCGGAACGACCTGCTCAGGCCGGACCAGACCGCGTCGTAGTCACCCTGTCGGTGGCCCGCCTCCATGGCCTGGCGGGTGGGCACCATCATCCAGCGGCTCTCGAACATGAAGGCCAGCGTGCCGTCGACCTTCTGCGGCGCCAGCTCGGCCGTGCTGGCCCGGGCGTAGGTCTCGGCGTCCGGGCCGTGCGAGGCGAAGGTGTTGTGCAGGCTGGCCCCACCCGGCTCGAATCCCTCGGCCTTGGCGTCGTAGACGCCACGGACCAGGCCCATGAACTCGGACATGATGTTGCGGTGGTACCAGGGCGGCCGGAAGGTGTCCTCACCGACCAGCCAGCGGGGCGGGAAGATGACGAAGTCCGCGTTGGCCAGCCCGGGCAGCTCGCTCGGCGAGGTGAGCACGGTGAAAATGGATGGATCCGGATGATCGAAGCTGATCGTCCCGATCACCATGAAGTTCGCCGTGTCGTACTTGTACGGCGCGTAGTTCCCGTGCCAGCCGACCACGTCCAGCGGCGAGTGGTCGTACTCGGCGGTCCACAGGTTACCGCCGAACTTCTGGACCACCTGGACCGCCCCGGACCGGTCTTCGTAGGCGGCGACCGGGGCGAGGAAGTCACGCTCGTTGGCCAGCCCGTTGGCCCCGATCGGGCCGCGCTCGGGCAAGGTGAAGGCGGCGCCGAAGTTCTCGCACAGATAGCCGCGGGCCGGTCCCGCCAGTTCCACCCGGAACCTGATGCCGCGCGGGATCACGGCGATCTCGCCGGGCGCGACCGCCAGCGGGCCGAGCTCGGTACGCAGCATGATTTCGCCGCGCTCGGGCACGAACAGCAGTTCCCCGTCGGCGTCGGTGAAATACCGGTCGGTCATGGACCTGTTAGCGGCATACAGGTGCACGGCTATCCCGTTCCGCGTCCTGATGTCGCCGTTGCCGGCCATCGTGTACAACCCGTCGATGAAGTCGGCGCCGCCGTCCGGCATCGGCAAGGCGTCCCAGCGGAGCCGGTTCGGGTCCGGCTCGATCTCGTCGAACGGGGTGCCGCGTAGGTTCCCGTTGCCGATCCGGGAGAACCTCGGATGCAGTGCCGAGGGCATGATCCGGTACACCCAGGTCCGCCGGCTGACCGCCCGCGGCTGGGTAAACGCGGTACCGCTGATCTGCTCGGCATACAGCCCGAGCGGTGCCCGCTGCGGGGAGTTGCGCCCCGCGGGCAGTACCCCGGGCACCGCCTCGCTGACGAACTCGTTCCCGAAACCACGCTGGTAGGCAGGCTCGCCAGTACCATCCTGGCGGGTTGCCTGGCGCACGTCCACGTCGGCCATGACTCCTCCTCGCGCCTGCTTCGTTGCCTCCATACAATCACCGCAGGGCATCCGCGACGACGTCGAGGATGGCTGCTGCGACTGGGCCGGGCGCTGGATGGGCAGTGTGCTCGCCGCCTTAGGACCGACCTCCAACACCTCTGCTACCCATCACTCTGGACCTTCCAGGATGAGCTGCCCTGAGCGTGTGGCCTTGGGCGTCAAAAATGACACCCAAGTGCACAAGATCATGGGAAACGCGCCTTACGTCACACGATGGCGGCGCCTAGTGGCACAGGATCGCGGGAAACGCGCCGAATGACACATGATCAGGCCGGCTGGTGATGAGCGGCTGGCCGCAGCGCGCGAGACCAGCGCACGCGGGGCAGAAGTGGGATGCTGGAGCCGACCGACCAGTGGAGGCTTCGGTGGCGGACAAGTGGCTGACGTTCGACTGCTACGGGACGGTGGCGGACTGGAACTCCTGCATGGGCGGGGCTCTGGCTGATGTCGCTGGGCCGCAGGCGGCCCAGCTGCTCGCGGCCTATCACCAGAGCGAGCTGGAGCTCGAAGCCGGGCCAAGCTGGCGGCCTTACCGGGAAGTGCTCACCGAAGGGCTGGCCCAAGCGGCCGAACGGGAGCAGATCACGCTGCCGCACAACGGGAAAGACGCGTTCGTCCGGGCCTGGCCGCAGATGCGGGTCTTCGCCGATGCCGGGCCGGCCTTGACCGTCCTGGCCGAACGCGGCTGGCGGCTGGCCTTCCTCACCAACTGCGACGACGACCTGTTCGGGACGACCCGCCCGCGGATTCCCGTGCCGTTCGACCTGTGGGTCACGGCGCAGGAGGTGCACAGCTACAAGCCGGACCTCGCGCACTTCCGCAAGTTCGCCGAGAAGACCGGGGCGACCAAGGAAAACTGGATCCATGTCGCGAACAGCTGGGTGCACGACATGATGCCGGCGGCGCGGCTGGGGCTGCGCACAGTCTGGGTCGACCGCGACCTCACTGGGCACCCCGCCAAGCTCGCCGACCGGCGGGTCACCAGCATGCGCAGGCTGCCCGAGGCGGTCAGCGACGTGAGTGCCATTCCGCCGCGGTTATGACAGGCGGGAGCCGTTCAGGAACTGAGCCGTTCAGGGGCTGAGCGGGCCGGCGAAGGCCGAGCTGTCGGCGGTGCATGCGGCCGCGGCGGTGATTCCGCCGTTGGACTGAGCCAGACCGGATAGGCCCGAGGCGGAGGCCGACGCCGACGGCGATGGAGATGGAGACGGGGTCGCGGTCGCAATGGCTGAGCTGGTGGCAGACGCTGATGGCGTGGCCTTGAGGCCGGTGAAGTCCGAGCCCACGATCAGCTCGACGGTACCTGGGGTCAGCGCGGCGTCCTGCAGGTCGGTGACGTTGGACAGCTCCTGCTTGAGCGTGTTCACCTGGGCCATGTCGGCGGGGGACGAGTACTCGATGACGGATTCGGTGTACGCGTAGCTCGGGGCGTCGCCGGTGCCGGTCACGTCGAACCCGCGCTTGGTCAGCCCGGCCGCGGCCTGGGTGGCTACCGTGGCCACTCCCGACCCGTTCAGGACCTCGACCTTGACCTTGGCTGGGGTGGTGGTCAGGACCTGCGCGCCGCCGCTGGACGGGCTGACGGACGCCGACGCCGATGGCCTGGCCGGGGTGTTCGGCACGGTCACGTCGTGCGCGATGTCCGCGAACACCTTGCTGGCCTGCGGCTGGGCGAACTGGACCCGGGCCGCGTTCTGGTTCCACGGCTGGTTTGGCACCGTGATGAACTGGACGTTGTTGCTCGACAGGGCGTGGAAGCTCTCGGCGATCTGTATCAGGTCCGACGTGGTCATGCCGCTGTCGGTGGTCATCGAGGCGGCCGCATCGGTCACCACCGTGACCAGTTTGATCGGGTTGGACAGCAGGCCGCTGCTCAGCACGCCTTTCACGACCTGCGCGGACATGAACTGGTCACGCTGGATCCGCTGCAGGTCTGACCCGTCGCCGAGGTCCTCGCGGGTCCGCCAGAAGGCCAGCGCCTCGATGCCGTCGATGTGCTGCTCGCCAGCGTTGAGGTTCAGCCCGGACAGCTGATCGTTCACCTTGAACGGCACGCAGACGTTGACACCGCCAAGGTCATTGACGACCTTGACGAAGCCCAGCATGCCGATCCCGATAAAGTGGTCGATCCGGATCCCGGTCGACTGCTCGACCGTCTTCCACAGGCAGGTCGGCCCGCCGATCTGGAGCAGTGAGTTGATCTGCACCTGTGATGCCGGGTTGGCCTGCTGGCCGGTAAAGCCCGGTCCCTTGGGGCATGCGTACACCGGCACCATCGTGTCGCGCGGGATGCTCAGCACGGTGACCTGATGCCGCCCGGGCGCGATGTGCACGATCATGATCGTGTCGGTGTTGTCGGTCTGGTCGTCGCCGGTCCGCAGCACGTACTGCTGGTGCTTGGTCAGCCCGGCCCGGCTGTCCAGCCCGTAAACCAGGATGTTCATCGAGCTGGTGCTGTACTGCGGCGGGCGATGCCCGAGGGCGGTGGACGGGACCGTGACCCTGGTGATGCTGTTGTAGACGGCCCGGTATTTCAGATAGGCGGTCAGCGTGCCCGCGGCTACGACGATCACCGCCGCGACGGCAACCCAGCGGAGCACGTGCCGCTTCCCCGTGCGCGGCGTGCTTCGCATGCATGACCTCCCACTGCGCCTGGGTGGCCAGTTTCCCCTGGTTTACCGATCCCGAAGACCGCAGTTCCTAAATGCTACCCAGCCACGGCGGTTACATCCGTATCAGGATGTCCGCAACCAGCACGTAAGGGGTTAAGCGGACGTCGCCGCGCTTTCCGGCGCCCCCTCCCAGGCTAAGATCTGCTAGCAGGTGCACGCCGGTCAGCCCTCCTCTTACGTTACCCCCTTCACTCTGAGGCGGGCGGCGTCGCTGGCCGCGGCCAGCCGGGTCAGGGCTCCGCGGACCAGGGCGGGGTCGGCGGTGGTCCAGAACGGCGGCAGCGAGGCACGCAGGAAGTCGCCGTAGCGGGCCGTCATCAGCCGGGGATCCAAGATAGCCACCACGCCGCGGTCGGTCATGGTGCGTAGCAGCCGCCCTGTCCCCTGGGCCAGCAGCAGCGCGGCCTGGGAGGCGGCCACGGTCATGAACCCGTTCCCGCCACGGGCGGCGACCGCCCGCTGCCGGGCCGAGGCGAGCGGGTCGTCCGGGCGCGGGAACGGGATCCGGTCGATGACCACCAGCTGCAGCGAGTTGCCGGGCACGTCCACCCCCTGCCACAGCGACAGCGTCCCGAACAGGCAGGTCGGCTCGTCCTCGGCGAACTGCTTGACCAATTGGGCGGTAACGTCGTCGCCCTGGCAGAGCAGCGGAAAGCCGATCCGGTCGCGCAGCGCCCCGGCCGCTTCCTTGGCCGCCCGCATCGACGAGAACAGCCCGAGTGTGCGCCCGCCCGCCGCCGTGATCAGCTCCTCCAGCTCGGATAGGTACGCCTCGGGCAGCTGGTCCCGGCCCGGCGGCGGCAGCTGCCTGGCGATGTACAAAATGCCGCTGCGCGGATGGTCGAACGGCGAGCCTACGTCCAGGCCGGTCCAGGCCAGCCGGTCCTCCTCGCCGGCGCCGGGCCGCACTGGCAGGCCCCACTGGATGGCCAGCGGGGTGAAGGAACCGCCGAGAGCGAGGGTGGCTGAGGTCAGCGTCACCGTGCGATCTCCGAACAGCCGCTCGCGCAGTACCCGGCCGACCTCGAGCGGCGCTACCCGCAGCGTGGGCGACCGCCTGGTGTCGTCGCTGAACGGCCGGTCCAGCCAGACCACCTCGGCCCGCTCGGTGATCTCCTCGCCAAAGGCGTCCAGGATCCGGTCGGCGGCCTGCTCGAGCTCCTCCAGGGAGGCCAGCGCGACCCGGGCCGCGGACAGCATGGCCAGGTCCTCCTGGCTGGGCGGGCTGAGCCGGATGGCCTCTGCGCACGCGCCCGCGGCCTCCTGTACCGAGGTCAGCGTGGCGGCCAGCTCGTCGGATAGCACGTCCATCCGGCCCGCGGGCGCGTCGCCGAGATCGATGGCGAGCGCGGCGGCCGCTTCCCGGAGCCGGTCGGCCATGGCGGCCGGTGCCCCGACGTCTGCGGCCGACTCGGTCAGCCGGGCCGCGCGCCGGGCGGCCGCCTCCACGGCCGGGCCGGACAGCTCTCCGGTGGTGGCCGAGGTGACCCGGTCCACCAGGTCGTGCGCCTCGTCGATGATGACCACGTCATGCTCGGGCAGCACGCTGTTGTCCGAGGTGGCGTCGATGGCGAGCAGCGCGTGGTTGGTGACCACGATGTCCACCTGGCCGGCCGCGGCGCGGGCCCGCTCGGCGAAACAGCGCGAGCCGAACGGGCAGCGCTGAGCCCCGATGCATTCCTGCCCGCTGACCGAGACCTGGCGCCAGGCGGCCTCGGGCACGCCGGGGACGAGCTCGTCCCGGTCGCCGGTCTTGGTCTCCTCGGCCCACTCGTGCAGCCGTTTCACCTGGCGGCCCAGCGGCGAGGCGGGACCACCAGCTTGATCGGACAGGGCGGCCGGCTCGAACAGGGTGTCCCGCGGGTCCTCGGCCACCCCGCCGCGCTGCCGGTGCAGGCACAGGTAGTTCCGCCGGCCCTTGAGGATGGCGAAGGTCGGCTCCCGGTCCAGCAGTGGCGCGAGCGAGGTGACCAGGCGCGGCAGGTCCCGGTCGATCAGCTGGCGCTGCAGCGCGATGGTGGCCGTGGCCACCACCACCGTGCTGCCGGTGGCCATCGCGTGCCGCACGGCCGGCACCAGGTAGGCCAGCGACTTGCCGGTGCCCGTGCCGGCCTGCACGGCGAGGTGCTCGCCGGTCTCGATGGAGTTCCGCACGGCCTGGGCCATCGTGACCTGCCCGGGCCGCTCGGCGCCACCGATGCCGCCGACCGCCGCGGCCAGCAGCTCGTCCACCTCGGGTACATCCGCCATGACGGTGCGGGGGCCGGGGGTGACGGGATCCTCTTGAGTCACGTCGGAACGGTACCTCCTGGCACTGACAACGACGGCCAGGACGGGCACGAGACCTGGTGAGCGGGCGTGTCACCCCGCCCGTTCGGCTAGATTCGGTTTTCTGGCGGAAAGGGGCACGATGACAAGCGCGGAACTGCTGACCGACGCGTTCGGCCGGGTCGCCGAGACGGTCCATGAGGCGGTGAGCGGGCTGACCGAGAGTCAGCTGGCGGAGCGGCTGGACCGGGACGCGAACTCGATCGCCTGGCTGCTGTGGCACCTGAGCCGCGTCGAGGACGACCACGTGGCGGGCGCGTTCGGGGTGCCGCAGGTGTGGAACGAGTACGGCAAGCGCTTCGAGCTGCCGTTTGCGGATTCCGACATCGGCTACGGGCACAGCTCCGCTCAGGTCGCCCAGGTCACGGCGTCGGCCGACCTGCTCACCGGCTATCAGGACGCGGTGCACGAGCAGGCCGTGCGGCTGGTGTCCGGCATCACCGACGCCGACCTGGAGCGGGTGGTGGACGAGAACTGGGACCCGCCCGTGACGCTGAGCGTGCGGCTGGTCAGCGTGATCTCCGACTGCCTGCAGCACGCGGGCCAGGCCGTGTTCGTCCGGGGCATTGTGCTCCGCGCACGCTAAGGGCGCGAGCTGGTTAAGGCGCGGGTGCGGAAGACCGCGGCCAGCACCCGGAGCGCGAGCAGCGCACAGATGACCAGCAGGCAGTAGCCGAGGAACTGGTACAGGCTGACCGCGGCGGTCATGGCCGGGCCGCCGTGCAGGGCCAGCAGGGCCACGGCCATGATGCCGGCGGTGGCCGCCAGCACGGTGAGCACTCCGAGCTGGATCCAGCCGCCGATGGTCTGGCGGTCGCGCTCGTCGGCCAGCATCCGGACGTTGACGCTGAGCCGCCCGCCGTCCACCGCGGCCGCGATCCGGTCCACCCGGCGGGGCAGCCGGCGCAGCATCGGCAGCAGCGAGATGATCTCGTCGGCCACGGCCGTCTTCAGCGAGGCCGGGTCCAGGCGCTCGCCCAGCTGGGACTGGCCGAAGCGCTTGGCCCCGGCCACGATGTCGAAGCCGGGGGCCAGCATCCGCAGCCCGCCCTCGAGTGTGGACAGGGCCCGGAAGGTGGCCGCGAACTGCGGCGGCACGGCCAGCTCGTGCCGGGTCACGATGCGGAACAGGTCGGTGAACATGGCTGCGTCGGGCGGCAGGCCGGCGGCCAGGTGCCGGACCAGCAGCGCGCCGAGTGCCCGCTCGAGCGCCTGCTCGTCCAGGGTGTCGGGCCGGGCCGTGACCTCCAGCAGGGCATCGGTCAGGGCCACCGGATCGCGCCGGTCAAGCGCGAGCAGCAGCCGCTGCAAGGCAGCGCGCAGCTCGGAGTCCAGGCGGCCGACGGAGCCGAAGTCGATCAGGCCCAGCCGCCCGTCGGTGAGCAGCAGGATGTTCCCCGGATGCGGATCGGCGTGGAAGACGCCGTCGATGACGATCTGGCGCAGCACGCACTCCAGCAGGGAGCTGGCGAGTGAGTCCCGGTCCAGCCGCTCGAGCTCGGCGCCGGCCTTGCTCACCGCCACCCCGTCCAAGCGCTGCATGACCAGGACCCGCTGGGTGCTCAGATCGTGGTGGGCGGCCGGGATGACCACGCCGGCGGCGGGATCGCCCGCGCCGGGATCGCCGGCACCGGAGCCCCGTCCGCCGCGCCGACCGAGGCCAGGTTCCGCGCTTCCACCCGGAAGTCCATTTCCTCGCGCAGCGCCACGGCGAAACCCTCGGCCAGCGTGACGACGCCCAGGGACCTGGCCCAGGGCGCACGGGCCTCCATCCGCCGGGCCAGCCGCCCGATGATGTCCAGGTCCCGCTCGACCAGGCTGGCCAGGCCGGGCCGCAGGACCTTGAGCACCACCCGGTCGCCGGTGCGCAGCGTGGCCGCGTGCACCTGAGCGATCGAGGCCGCGGCCAGCGGCTCGCGGTCGATCTGGGCGAACGCGCTGGTGCTGCCGAGTTCGGTCGCCAGGACCTGCTCGATCTGGCTCCAGGGCAGCGGGCTGACCCGGTCCTGGAGCCGGCCGAGCTCGGTGATGAACTCGGGCGGCAGCAGGTCCCGGCGGGTCGACAGGGCCTGGCCGAACTTGATGAACACCACGCCGCTGCGGTCCAGGGCCTCGCTCAGCGACCGCGCCAGCGTGGCCGACCGGCCGCCGGGGCCGGCGTTGAGCAGTGGCCGTACACCGCAGCGGGTGAAGATGCGCACGATCTGCCAGTAGCGGCGGCTGCGGGCGGCGCGGGCACGCAGCCGCCGCGGCCAGGACGAGACCGGCGGGACGGTCCCGGCCGGGAAAAAGGCCTGCAGGGTGACCAGGATGGCCATGGCCAGCAGCAGGCCGCAGGCCCAGGCCAGGGCGGCGAAGCCGAGCACCGCGCCATACGGGTGGATCCGCCCGGAGGCCAGGCCCTGGAGGTCCAGGCCGGTGGAGTTGAGCGCGTTGAAGATCGCGTTGGTCAGGGCCTGGCCGGCCAGGCCCGCCACCACCGTGCGGGACAGCGAGAACCGCCGCTCGTCGAGCAGGCGGCGGGCGCCATAGGAAAGCAGCGCGATGTCGATGCCGGCGCCCAGGACAAAGGAGATAACGGTCGCGAACGTCACCGCCCCAGTCAACCAGGACCACACCAGCCTCGCGCGAGCAGGCGCAGGTCAGGCGCGTCCGGCCTGGCCGGGCTCGACGGTGGCCTGGTGAGGATCGCCGCTGGCCTGACCGGGCCTGGGTTCGCGTGGCAGCCAGGTCCAGCCGTCGTGGCCAGCCAGCTCGCTGGCCCAGGGAGGTTCGGCGCCACGGCGCGTGCAGGTCATCACCGAGGCGTAGACCGCCGCCTGGGTGGCCCGCTGCACGGCCTGCGGGTCGCGCAGCTCGTCCCGGCCGAGCCTGTTGCCGTTCCACCAGGCCAGGAAGGCGCCGCCGAAGGCGTCCCCGGCCCCCACCGTGTCGACGATCTGGGCCTGGCGGCACCTCGACCCGGATCTGCTGGGTGCCGGCGAAGGCGCGGACGGGGGCGGCGCCGTCGGTGACCACCAAGCACGCGGGACCACGGCCGAGCAGGTCGGTCGCGGCGTAGTCGGTGTCGTAACCAGGGAAGAGGTAGGCCAGGTCTTCGGTGCTGGTCTTGATCAGGTCCACCCGGCGCACGATGCGGTCCAGCCGGTCCAGGTAGGCCTTGCGGCTGGTGATGGCGCCCGGCCGGCAATTCGGGTCGAGCATGACCGTGATCGCGTCCGGCAAGCCGGAGACCAGCTGCTCCAGGGTGCTGCCGGCCGGCTCCATGACCAGGCCGAGGCTGCCCACGTGCAGCGCGGTGGTGCCGGCCGGCAGCGCCGCGTGGCCGGGCTCGATAGCGGCCGCCGACGTCCCGGACAGGTAGAAGTGATAAGCGGGTACGCCGTCCGGGTCGAGGTCCACCATGGCCAGGGTGGTCGGCGCGTCGGCCGGGGCGTCGATGGCCACGTGCACCCCGTTGCGGTCGAGATCAGCCCGCATCAGCCGCCCGAAGCGGTCCCCGGACAGCCGGCCGAGGAAGGCGGCGGGCTGGCCGAGCCGGGCCACGGCCCGCGCGACATTGAAGGGACCGCCGCCGAACCGCGGATCGATGTGGCCGGCCGGATTCACAATGAGGTCGATCAGGGCCTCGCCGGCAACGGTGATCACGCGCGCTCCCCTGATACCGGGACGGCGCCGGTGTGAGGGAAGGCAACGGCGTGAGGAAAGCCAAAGGTACAGATCACGACCATAAAGCCTACGGCGGCCAGCTCAAGCGTGCATCTCCGCCGGGCCGGGTTCCGGCTGGGTGGGTTCCGGCTGGGTAGGGACCTCATCGTGCGCGGCCCGGGTGAGATCCCGCCCAGTTAGGCTGGCGAGGGCTCGTGGATAATGTCCGAACCGGGTCCGGAGGCGCGGCCCACCTCTTTTGTTATGCACAGACGGTGGTGATTCGTGTCTGAGGAGATCTGCCCGGTCCTGTGGATCGGTCAGGTGGCGGTGCTCACGCTGCCTGCGGAAATAGACGTGACAAATGCGGATGCGATCCGCGAAGAGCTGCTCTCCATGGTCAATCAGGGGGCGGCCCTGCTGATCGCCGACCTGAGCAAGACGATGTTCTGCGATTCCGCCGGAGTCAGTGCCCTGGTACGTACCTTGCGGCGGGCGAACGCCAACGAAGCCGTGCTGCGGCTCGTGGTGAACACCCCGGCCATCCAGCGCGTGCTCTCTATTACCGGCGTCGATCGCCTCCTGGAGATCTTCCCGAGCGTATCGGCCGCGCTGGCCGGGCCGTATGAGCAGGCCGGGCAGCGGCGCCACGGTGGGGGTTCTGGTCAAGGCCACCCGGACAGCACCGCGGCCGCGTCGGATACCGATGGCGGCGGTTCGGGCTAGGACGATCCGGGTCAGGACGGGCAGGCGGACTGGCCGGCGATTCCGCCCTCGAACGGCGGCGGAGGCTGCGGCGGCTCGCCGGTCACGCTGGTGACGACCGTGCAGGCGATGTCACGCAGCTTCACGTTGCTGTTCTGCGACGCCGACCGCAGGATCGCAAAAGCACGCGCCTGGGTGCACGCCTCCCGGGCCATGATGATCCCGAGCGCCTGGTCGATAACCGTCCGCGAGCTGAGCGACGAGCGAAGCTGCTCGATGAGCGCGGCGTGCGAGGCCAGCCGCATGGCCAGCGCCAGCGCGCCCGAGGCATTCTCGGCGAAGCTCTCGGCCGCGCGCGCTTCGGCCGCGCCGAAGGCCGAGGCCGACCGCGCGTACAGGTTGAGCGCGCCGACCGGCTTGCCGTCCACGGTCAGCGGCAGGGCCAGGCAGCTGCGGACGCCGTTCGACGCTGCCTCTGCCTCGAATTCCGGCCAGTGTGCCTTCTCGGCGGTGTCCTCGATCCGGACGAGGCGGTTTTCCCGCATGGCCAGCAGGCAGGGACCGTCGTCGAGCCGGTACTGCACCTCATCCACCCGTGCGGCCAGCGGGTCGCTGCAGGCCACGGTGACGGGCTGTCCGCTCGGCTGCATTGTCATCCCGCAGGACAGGCCGCCGTCAGCTAGCCGGGCCGCCAGGTCGGCTAGCTCATGCAGGAACTGCTCGACGCTCTGGGTGCTAAGCAGCGCATCCTGCAAGCCCTTGAGATTTTCCGCATCGGCAATTGCCGAGGCGTTGTCCGCTGCCAGTTCTCCACCCATTCGGTACACCCATATCCAGCAGATGCGCGGCGCGCATGTGCGATTGCCTCCCCTAGCGTGGGCGTACTCCTACCCGTGCCGGGCGGACCAAACGTCCGCGCGGATGACCTCAGCCGGGCGGGACGACCCGGTTAGGGGCGTCATACGTCACACTCATGCCGTTTTGTCCGATGCCAGCATCCGGCTACGGTGTCTGTCATGTCCCGTGCCACCAGGGACAATCAACGGCAGTGACCTGAGATAATGACGGTAACTCAGTGACGTCCGATTCGGATAAGTCATACTGTTCCGCATGTGACCCTCGGTGCGCGACCATATGATGTCGCGTGACGTATTCCGAGGTCGCGGCCACCGCGAGGCGCCAAACGCCCGCGAGACCGCGGAGTGTTGGAGCAAGAATGAAATCCCGGAAACTGCTCGCAGCGTCGGCGGCCGCGATCGCCATGGTGGCCGCCGGATGCTCCAGCAGCGGATCGGGCGCCAGCACGCCGAAGCTCAAGCTCGAGAAGAGCAGCATCGTCGTTGACGCGTTCCCCGCCATCGACTCCTCCGGCCTCTACATCGCCAAGATGGACGGCCTGTTCGCCGAGCAGGGCCTGAACGTGACCATCGTGCCGGTGGGCAAGATCCCACCGTCCACCCAGGACCTAATCAACGGCCAGGAAAAGGGCACGTACGACATCACCGCCGGCGACTACGTCACCTACGTCGACAACCAGGTGGGGTACGGCGCGCCAAAGACCGACCTGCGCATTATCGCCGAGGCGTCCTACTTGCAGCCCGACGTGCTGACCCTGCTGGTCAACGGCCAGTCCGGCATCACGTCGGTCAGCCAGCTCCGGCAGAAGACCGTCTCCGTCAACGCGCCGAACGACATCGGCACGCTGCTCATCGACTCACTTCTCGTCGATCACGGCATCAAGCCCAGCCAGGTGCACTACGCCAACGTGCCGTTCCCGGGCGTGGCCTCGGCCCTGGCCGCGCAGGACAGCCCGGTTGCCGCGTCGTTCGCCCCGGAGCCCTTTGTCAGCCTGGACGAGGCGGGTGCGGGCATCGAGGAGCTAGCCGATCTCGACCAGGGCTCGACCTCGGACTTCCCGATCCAGGGATACGCCGTTACCCAGGCCTGGGCCCGGCAGAATCCCAACACACTGAAGGCGTTCACCACCGCGCTGAGCCAGGGCCAGCAGATCGCGGACACCAACCGGGCGGCGGTGGAAGCGGCCGTCGGGCACTACCTGGGGATCGGCAAGCAGACCGCGGCGTTTATCTCACTCCCGACGTTTCCCCTCGGTGTCGACGGGGTCCGGCTCCAGCGAGTGGTCAGCGCGATGCTCCGGTTCGGCCTGCTGCCAGCTAGCGATAGCTCGTTCAAGGTCACCAGCATGATCGGCAGCTAGCCGCCCAGCACGCACAAGGCGGGCTGCGATCACGCAGCCGGCCTTCGCGCATCATCGGACGGTCAACGTAGCCTGGTGAGGCCTGCCTGCCAGTGTTCTGGTGTCGCCTGCCAATGTTTAGTGCTGTCAGTGCCCTAGGGCGTCGGCGACGTGCACGACCGTCCGGCCGATCGACGGTGAGACTTCGAATGCCCAGCTGCCGTCGTCTGTGAAGCTGATCGTCAGATTGGTGCGGAGCGTGCCGCGGCTCACTACGGCAGCGGCGACCTCGCTGCGGGCACCCGTACGAGCAACTCCCCCCGCCTTGGGATGGTCCGTACTTGACCAGCGCGACTTCGTGTTCAGTCACTGCCACGAACGCGGTCCGGCTGAACTGCGGCGTCTGGGTGGTGTACCGCCTGGAGCGCTGCCCGCATATCCCATTGCCTCCCCACGAGCCCTTCAGTGGCCCTGGCTGCATGCTGCTACCCGGGACTTCGCCGGGTCACCACCGCGCCTGCCACCTGCTGTGCTCCCAGCAGCTGTGATGCATCGCGTGTCACGACGCTCTCCCAACTCGGCTTCAACTGGATTTGAGTCAGTAACTCCTGCAGATACACCCTCGTACACAGCCGTTTCGCCGGCCGGTTCACGGCCAGGATGTCTGAGACTGGGGAAGGTAGCGTTCAGCCATGCTCGCCTTGCTGCTGGTGGCCGTGTCTTTGGGCCTGTCGAATTTCGCCGCCTCGGTGGGCATCGGCGTGACGGGCCTGGACACGCGGACCCGGCTGCGCGTGGGCGTGATCTTCGGTGCGTTCGAGACCGCCATGCCGATAATCGGCCTGCTGCTAGGCAATAGCCTGGCCGGCGCGCTGGGGCACGCCGCGCACTGGATCGGCGCTGGCCTGCTGATCGCGACCGGCCTGTATGCGCTGGTCCAGGCGATGCGCACTTCCCGCAAAGACTCTGACCGCGCCGAGGCCGCACCCGCGGGCCAGGCCACCGGGCGGATGCTCATCACCGGCCTGGCGCTGAGCATCGACAATCTCGCGGTCGGGTTCGCGCTGGGCGCCTACCGCGTCAACGTCACCGTGGCCGCGATCGTGATCGGGGCGGTCAGCGTGGCCTTGTCCCTGCTCGGCCTGGAGATAGGGCACCGGGTCGGCACCCGGGCCGGGGACCGGGGAGAAATCATCGGCGGCGTCGTCCTCATCGGCGTCGGCATCGCCCTCGCCGCTGGCGTGATCTCGCCGGCCGCACCGGGCCATGACCAGCAGCACGGTCTACCCTGGCAGCAGAACCCTCGTCATGGCCGGTACCGGCAAGTCGCGATCAGCGGCGCTAGCAGCGCGGAGCGGAGGCCGAGATTTCCCGCCCGAAATTCCGCTGGCGCCGACCGCAGGCAGACCTGACTGTCCCGCGCAGAGCACCGGAGTATCGCGACCGGCGTTACGATCCCGCCGCGTTCGGCCAGTTCGCCGAAGGCATCGCCCGCTTCCTGGGCACCGCGCGGTTCATCGTGGTCCAGTCCATCCTGGTAATCATCTGGATCGTGCTGAACACCCTGGCGCTGGTCCACCATTGGGACCCGTACCCGTTCATCCTGCTCAATCTGGCCTTCTCCACCCAGTCCGCTTACGCCGCCCCGCTGATCCTGCTCGCCCAGAACCGTCAGGATGACCGGGATCGCGCCACCATTGAGCGGGACCGGAGCGTCGCCGCACGTACCCAGGCCGATACCGCTTTCCTGATCAGGGAAGTGGCAGCCATCCGTCTCGCCCTGGCCGACGCGGTCACCACCGAAGATCTCAGGGAATCCATGACCGAACTGGAAGATCTCGCCGCCAGCCGGGCCGCCCAGCCACCCGAACACGACGCTTAACACTGCAACCCGATGTGCTGGATCCAGGTCAGGCTTGCTGTCGGGGTAGTGCCTGGTAGGCGGCCACAATCAGGGCGGCGGTGGCATCCAGCGGCAGCACGGTACTGTCGATTTGCAGGTGGTACAGGGCCGGATCGTCGATGTCAGCGCCGTAGAGCCGGCGGACGTACTGCGCGCGGGCGCCATCTACCTCGGGTAGCCGCTGCCGGGCCGCATCCACGTCGATGCTCTCAATCCTGGCCGCCTGCGCAACGCGCGCGTCGGCTGGCCCGAATAGCCGTACGCGCAGTACGCCGGCTTCCCGGCGAAACGCCGCTCCGCCGGCCCGGCCGAGTATCACCGCGCCCGAGGCGAGCGCGCCCCGCATGACGGCCTCGGCCTGCTCCCGGAACAGTGGCGCCTCATCGGGCGGTGTCGCCGTCCAGGGCGTGTGCGCGTCGCTGCCTGCGCTACGCACCCCCTCGGCCAGCGGGGCAAGGATGGCGAGGAAGCGGTCGGCCAGCGATCGGCGGACTGCCCCGCTCTCGGCTTCGGTGACGGATACGTGCAGTTTCTCGGCGATATGTGAGCTAATGGCCCGGTCCAGCAGCGGGATACCTAGCCGCCGCGCAACTTCCGGGGCAATCATGCTGCCTCCGGCACCGTAACCGGCCGAGATCGTTACTCCAGGCATCAGCCGCCTGCTCTTGGTGGACGTACCCGGAATAACTCCTCGATCGGCTGGGTGGTACCGATCGAGCGCCAGGATACCGCCGGCGAATATTCAGGTGCCAACCAGTGCCAGCTCCCTGCTCGATCGTGCTGGCGCCACGGCTCATTCGTTGTCCCTCAGGCCAGGCCCTGGCCTGTCGCCGGATGGAGCACGGCAGGGTCGTTCAGGGTCTGCGGCCGTGGAAGGTACGGCGCAGGTCACTGACCCAGGCGCCCGGGTTCTCCCAGGGGATGAAGTGGCCGCCGTGGTCGTGGGCGTTGACGTTGACGTGGTTGAACCACGACGCCTGCGGGCTGGTTTTGAACGCGTCGACGCGTTCTTTGGCGGTGTGGATGCCGGGCGGATTCTCGTAGGTGACGAAGGTGAGGCCGACCGGGGCCTGCACTATCGGGGTGCGGTCGTGGGCAGGACTCCAGGGGTAGCGGTTGGCGTTGGCGTAGTACCGCATCGAGGTGGCGATGGAGTTGTTCACCCAGTAGATCGTGGCGTGGGTGAGCATCTCGTCCTTGGTGAAGACGGACTCGACGTCGCCGCCGTTGTCACTCCAGGCGTTCCAGCGTTCCAGCAGCCAGGCGAGCAGCCCGGCGGGTGAGTCGCTCAGCCCATGGGCCAGGGTGGCGCCGTCGAGCATGTGCACGGCGAGGTGGGACGCCGAGCGGTGGTCCAGCTCGACGATGCGGGCGCGGACGTCAGCGGGCTGGTCGTCGGTCAGGGGCCAGTTCCGGGCGAAATCCCAGGCGCGGGGGCCGGTGAAAAAGTCCAGCCGCAGCCCGGAGCCGATGTGGATGCCGTACAGCTCGTCGGCGTACTTGTGGCCGAGCTGGCTGGAGATGATCCCGCCAATGTCACAGCCTCCAGCGGCGTACTTCTCGTATCCCAGGGTCTCGGTCATCAGGGTGTGCCAGAGGTCGGAGACCTTCCAGAAGTTGACGTCCGGAAAGCCAGTGAGCGGGCCGGGAAACCCAAAACCGGGCAGGGATGGCACGATGACCTCGAACGCATCGACGGGGTCAGCCCCGAACGCGGCCGGGTCGGCGAGCGGATCGATCACCTTCGACCAGTGCCAGAAGGTCCACGGCCAGCCGTGGCTGAGGATCAGCGGGATCGGCCGCGGGCCACGGCCGGGCTTGCGCATGAAGTGCACCGGGACACCGGCGACGCTCACCTGGTAGTGCTCATAGGCGTTGATGGCAGCCTCGGCCTGGCGCCAGTCATAGCCATCACGCCAGTAGGCGACCAACTCACGCAGATAGCTGTCCGGCACGCCGTAGGACCAGTCCGCATTCCGCTCGTCCCGCGGCGGGCGAGTCAGAGCGAGACGAGCGCGCAGGTCATCAAGGACCTCGCCGGGCACACGGATCGGGGTGGGCTCCAAGGGAAAGGCGTCCGGTGCGGTCATCGCGTCATTCCTTACTGCCTAGGGACGGCGGTGTCGTCGGCGCGGTGAAGGGCCGGCAGTGCCGCGTCCACCAACTCCACGACCAGGTCCAACTCCACGCCGAGGAGTATCCCACCGCAGAAAAGCCTGGGCCGAACGATGCCGCGTCGGTCACTTGCCAGGCAGTTGCAGCAGGATCGGCAGAGCCAAGACGAACAAGGTGAACGACGTCAGGATCGGCCATAGAACTCCAGCCCCCCAGGGCGGAATCCGCCACCAGGTAGGCCATCGTCTTGGTCATGGCGTTGATAGCCAGGTCAGGGATCCCCCAGCGGCGGACGAGGACGTTCTGCATGCCCACTGCGACGGCGAGTACCCCGATGACCAGGTACCGGGCCTGCCCGGCTGGTCCAGGGTGGGTCAGCGCGACGACCAGCGCGGCGACGCCGATCAGGCCTGCCGCCGGCCACCGCCCCGCAGCAAAGCACACCAGAACCACCGCATAAGGCAACACGTCGTCGGGCAAGAGCGATGTGAGCCCCGGGATCCCGGCGTGTCCGGGCTCTCAGCCTCGAGCACGGCCGCGGGCACCCGATCGCAGAGTCCGTGCGATGTGCGCGCTGCGATCCAGAAGCCCACGGCGGCGAGCGGGAGCTCGATGAAGGCCATGGCGATTGCCTGGTAAAGGGCCGGCCCGGTTGAGGGGATGATGTTGAGCCAGGCGTCGCACACAAGCAGGGTGCCGGTGGCTGTCGCCGGGATGGCAGCGATAGCGGGACGGCGGTGGAGCGCGAATCCGGTGGCGGCCAGGGCGAGGACCTCGAACATGTCAAGGCCGGCCCAGGCGAGCTGCAGGCGGTGAGCGGTCTGGACCGCCGGTACCACGGTCAGGTCAACGATCAGGAGGGGAACCAGGGCGACCGCGAGGACAGTGAGCGCGACCGGCAGCCAGCGGACATGCGCGGCCTGAGAGCCTTTCCGTAATCACGAAGGCGCATAGCATCACGACAGTGACGGCCAGGGCCAGGAGCGTCGGGAGCGACCCCACCCAGTGCGGGCCCCCGGCCCCGGTGATAAGCCGGAACCGCACTGACATGAAGACCGCCGTGGCGGTGTATGAGGCAGCCATCACGGCCAGGGACATGGCCCGGCGATAGGTCCAGGCCGTGAGCAGCAGGCCGGCGATGATGGCGAGGATGAGGCCGACGGTCATCAGGTGGATCTGGTGGGCAGGACCGCTGGGGATCTGGAACAGGTAAAGGTAGGCGACCCAGGGTGCCAGTCCGGCGGCGCATACCCAGAACAGCCATTTGAGGTGCCGCTCCAGCCAGGGCAGGCGGGTCGCCCGGTCCTGCGGTGGGTGTGGTTTGAGTTGCACAGTCATTTTGTCGCCGCAGTCCTTCCTGTTCCAGAGGGCGGGTGTAGGCGGGGTATCTGGTCATCGCGCCGGCCTGGAGGGCATTCCCCCCGCCGGTCGTGGCCCGGTCAACTTTGATGGCCGCGGTGCTCCACGGCTTGCGGCGTTGGTTGCCGTTGCCGTGAAGCAGCGTGTGCCTGATCGCGGGTCAGGCCAGGACTTTGGCCTTGGCGGTTGGGAGTTCATCGGTCTCGCGGCTGGTGTCTGCTGTACTCAGCGTGCTGGTGTGGCGGCCCAGCAGGGCGAAGACCACGATGGCGGCCAGGGCGGCGGCACCGGCGGCGGTGTACAGGGCGATGTGGATGCCGTCGATGAAGGCGGTGTCAGCCGTGGCCGCGACCGGGCCGCCGATGTGGGCGGCGACAGCGACGGAGTCTTTGGCTTTGCCGAGTACGGCCGCGGGGACTCCGGGGATGGACAGGTGGGAGCGGTAGATGGCGGTCATGACGCTGCCGATGACGGCGATCCCCAGGGCGCCGCCGACCTCGCGGGACAGGTCGTTGATCGCGGAGGCGACCCCTTGCTTGGCCGGGGGCAGCGCGGTAGTGATGTTGCTGGTCGCGGGGGTCATCGCGGCGCCCATCCCGATACCGAGCACTAGCAGGCCGGCGGCCAGCTGCCAGTAGGGGCTGGTGTGGCCGAGCTGGGCGATGACTACCAGCGCGGCGGCGATGAGCAGCAGCCCGGCGGCGCACATCCGGCGTGCCCCGAACCTGGCGGCCAGTGCGGGGGCCAGGCGGGCGGTGGGCAGCATGGTAGCGGCCATGGGCAGCATGCTGACTGCGGCGATGAGGGCGGAGTCCCCGCGGATGATCTGCAGGTACTGCAGGAACAGGAAGATGAAGCCGTAGAACGCGAAGAACTGGATGAAGATCGACAGGCTTCCTGCGCCCAGCCGGGGGAAAGTGAACAGCCTCGGGTCCAGCATCGGGGTGCGCTGCTTGAGTTCCCAGACGACGAAGGCGGCCAGGCCGAGCAGGCCGAGGCCGAGGCCGGTCAGGGTCTGGGTGGAGCCCCATCCGTCGGTGGGGGCCTGGATGACGGAGTACACCAGCGCGACCAGGGCCGCGACGGCCAGGGCGGCGCCGCCGCGATCGAGCCGGGGGGCGTGGGGGTCGGCTGATTCGGGGACGACGAGCACGGTGCCGATGATGGCGATGGCGGCCAGGGCGATGTTGAGGCCGAAGACCGACCGCCAGGAGAAGAACTCCAGCAGGGCACCGGCGCCCAGCACGCCGAGGATGGCGGCGCCACCGGCGACGGCGGCCCAGATGCTGACCGCCTTGGTCCGCTTGGCCGGCGGGAATGTCCCGGTAATGGTGGACAGCGTGGCGGGCATGACCAGGGCAGCGCCGAGCCCGATCACGGTGCGCAGGGCGATCAGCTCACTGGCCCCGGACACGATCATCGCCACCGCCGACCCGGCGGCGAAGATGACCAGGCCAGCAAGTAGGAAGCGGCGGCGGCCGAACCGGTCTCCCAGTGCACCCGCGGGCAGCAAAAACGCGGCGAAGACCAGCGAGTAGGCGTCGATGATCCAGGCCAGCTCGGTCTGCGAAGCATGGGTGGACCGGGCGATGGAGGGGATGGCGACGTTCAGCGACGACATCGCGGCCACCACGGCGGCCAGGGCGATGCAGACTACGGCGGTGACCGCACCGTGGCGGACGGTGGTCCGCCCCGGTGCGGAAGACTGGGTACTCATTTGAGGTCTCCTCGAAGCTCAAGTAGGTCTGTGCGGTAGAACCCACCTTCGCCTGAGCCGAGAGCAAAATCCCTAGGGAGAATCCCTAATTTGGTTGGTTTACCAACCAGCAATCAGGAGAAGAAGGAAGTTCATGCCGGATCGTCGTGAGAGTCTGATCGAGGCAGCGATCGCTGCTGTCCGCGAAGGCGGATACCCTGCGCTCACCCAGCCGAAGGTGGCCGCGCTGGCTGGCATGTCCCAAAGTCACCTGACGTACTATTTCCCGACCCGCAGCGATCTGGTGAAGGCTGTCGCGGAACGCATTGTCCGCGCCCAGCTCGAGAGGATGGATGCACAGGCGGCTCCGCTGTCACGGGAGGCCGCGATCAAGAACGTCACAGCGCTTGTGGCGGCGACCGGCACGACGCGGGTTTTCATGGCTTTGGTGCTGGCCGCGGACGCGGAACCGTCGGCGAGGGCGGCGCTCGGCGAGTTGGTAGCGGGCATGCGACAGCGCTCGACATACCTCCTCGCCGCCCTGTCAGGGGACACCGGGAGCCCGGAGCGAATCTCGGCGCACACTGCCGATGGGCGGCTGTTCCACGCGGCGGCGGTCGGCGCCACCATTTTGTCGCTCACCGAGGGCGAACAGGCGGATGACGAGGCCAATGCGCAGATGCTCGCGCATCTCCTGGAGATCCTCACACAGCCCCAGGGAAGTTGATCTCGTCAGACCGCAATTGCTCGACGTGCACCGGACAGAGGAGTCTGGGTCACTGCTGGCTGATCTCGACGTTCATCCTCGCGTGGCGATGCAGATCCCGCTGCATAGCAAGATCACGGTCACCATGGAGATCTGCACCGAGGTTCCCTCGGCCGACGCCCGGGAGGCACTCCGCAAGCTCGGCCAACAGTTGCCATCCCCTCACTATTTTAACACCGATCGCCCTCATGGGTGCCCGCTGCACTACCGGGACACCGTAGTGCCTGTCGTAGTGCCTGTCGTAGTGCAGCTCGAACTATTAGTATCGGTTGCGTCACCCTGCAATCATGCCCCTGAGCTGCAATTCATTGCTTGTTGGGTCGCATCGCGTGGCGGCGCTGAGCCGGAAGGGGATAGCCGGAGTGGGCCGCCGGAGGCCTCCCGGTTTGGGCAACCACCGCAGCCAGGATCGATCCACGCAGGCTCCGGTCGTGGCTGCCAGGGCGCTAGGTTTCAGAGGGGCCGCCGACTACGCTCAAGCGTGTCCGTGCCCTGCTCCAGCAACTCGATCGCGCGCGAGTACATCGTCCCGGATTCGGAGGGCGTGAGTTCAGGCCTTAGTGATCGAAGATCCTGCCCGGTCGGGTTACGAGGTGAAAGAAGAAGTGAGGAAGTGGCTGGCCAATTTCCGTCGTCAGTTCCTACTGCTACGTTTCCGTCGTCAGTTCCTACTACTACGCGCGCTTCGAGCGTCAGCAGCTGCATTCCGAGCAATCTGGCGCGCACTAGCGCGCGGATGACCATATCGCCCTGCTGCGAGTTATACCCGGGGCGTCTCCGCAACCGGAAAGATCGGACCGGAGCCTTCTGCCGCTCTGCGGTGCCTAGCAAAGTGGAGAGCTGGCGACCTGATCCGGGCACGAGTGCCTACGCTCGGTGTGTGCGCTGGGACTGTGTTTTGGAAGAGTAGCCATCAAGCTGGGCGGCCAGAGCCTCAAGCCGTTGCCGGGCGGCAGAGGCATCGAAGCTTTCCGACGCGTTATGCGCCAGCCTACGGATCTGCTCGTAACGTTCGCGACCCGCTTTGGCACCCAGCACATATCCGATTCCGAAGATAGCCACGGTCATGAGTTTCATTTCTCATCCTGACGGCGGACGGAAGAAACCGCGGCGCTGGCGGCGGTAGCAGCCACGGCCCCGCCCACGACCCCCAGCGTCATCTTGGTCAGCCGCCGGGCGCGGGCATTGGCAAGGGTGGCTGTCGCGGCGTCCATAAGACGGTCCCACTTGCTCTTACGAGTGAATAGACGCATTTTTGCCTCTCTTTCCGATTACTTTCCGGCTACGGGAACTAAGGGCGTATCGATCGCAGTGATGAGTTCGGCCTTGGTCATTGAGGTGCCCACCTCGGAGCCGGTGCTCCGCGCGATCCGAAGCAGTTCGTCCTTCGAGAGTGCGCTCGCAGGCACTCCACCATTGCGAATGATGGCCTCGATCAGCTCATGCTTGGTCGTCGCCGACTGGCTCTCAAGCTCAAGGTCTTCCGTGAGGCGGAGCAGCTGGTCCTTGGTCAGCGCGTCGAGGGATTGGCTGTCGTGCAGTGTTACCTCCGGCGGAGTCCCGTCTGGACGTACCCCGGCGTTCTCGAGCCTTTTCTCGGCCGCTTGCTTCGTCTTTTCGGCCTGAGTAGCCTGTCGCTCTATTGAGGTCATCCGCTCCTGCGCCTGCTTCGCCAGGCGATCGGCCTCACGGCTAGCCTGCACGGCGACGTCCTCAGCTGCCTTCGCCGCCTCGCCTGCCAGGTCCCTGGCCCGGGCCAGCGCCTTGTTAGCCTCCTGAATCGCCTCGCGTGCCCGCACCTGGGCCTGCTCGGCATTCTGCTGCCTCTCGCGGGTGCGAGCCGAGGCCTCCGCTTCGGCCTTTTCAATAGTGTCTCGTGCTTCAGCCTCTGCCTCCAGGCGTGCACGATCGAAGCGCTGTTGCGCCTCTTCAAGGCGGTCAGCGGTCTTCCGCTCGGCTTCTTGGCGAACCTCCTGTACGAACTGATCGGACTCCCGTGCGACACGTTCCGCATCGTCTGCGCTGTCTTTGGCCTGTTGCGCCAGCGCCAGTGCCCGTTCTTCTTCGTCCCGCGCCTGCTCCGCCGCAGCATCGGCCTGTTGCATTAGCGAGGCGACTGAATCGTGGCCGATGCCGGGGACAGCTCCCGCAACTGACTGCCGGACAGCCTTCGCCTTCCGCCGGACGCCCGACGTAGCGGCTCCGGCCGACCCCGTCGCTGAGGAGACAGTTCCGGACATACTCTCGCCTACTGAGGACACGGCCTTGGACGCGCCTTCCCCAGCGGACACAGCGGGTGTCAGGGCTTTCGACAACAGCCAGGCAGCATTGCTGGGGAGATCTCTCAGACCCGTTTGGGTTGCGCGTGACAGGCGCCGCGCTGGCTTTGCGTTGCCCATAACTCCTCCAGTGTTCTGGCTACCCCCTCGCGAATCCAGCCCCTATACCCGCAGATCAAGGCCTTACTCATCATGTTGGAAGGTTTTTTAACAGGTTCGCACTGGTCCATCCTTCTAGGAGCCGCGAAGACCTTGTGAGCTGGTCGCGGGGTCCACACACGGCGCAACCGATCGCGCAGGGAGGCCAGACGGCACTGACATGACGAGCCGGGAGTTGATCGACAACCGGCAGCAACAAGAGGGCCGTCGGCTGCCCGCGAACGCTACGACGAATGCTTGCTGCAACGTCCGGACGGCGGCGTCAGGCGGCCGGCGCAGGCCGGAAGCTAGCCGCGAAGACCTGAAAGTAGTGGTAGTGAGCGTTCCAGTCGCTGACGGGCGTCGACCAGTAGAGCGCGTAGGCATGACGCGCGTTGGCCAGGATGTTCCGGTTCAGCACCTGGACCGGCACGCCATTCCTGTTGTAGGTGAATTCCCAGTCGGCGGCCTGCTCGGCCTGCGGGTAGCGGACCGACTGGAGCATGATGAGGTGGTAGCCAGGAAACGTGTCCTGGCGGTTGGATGCCTGCTGCCGCCAGTCCGCCAGCGCGTTGGCCTTGGGCTGATCCGACTGGTCGATCAGCAGGAATATGCCGCTGTTGGCCGGGTCCCGGATATACACGTAGTGACCATCGTGCGAGATCTGCCACCCGCGCGGAACGCCGATCGAGAAACCAGTCGAATTGGTGAACCGGTAATATCCGGCCGGCAGGGCCGCAGACGAGCTTGACGTCGCCGGCGGCGCAGCCGAGGACGGGGACGACGCCCTCCCGGCAGGGGCAGCCTGGGACGCGGAAGCCGAAGCCCGCGGGGCCGGCCGCGGCGCGGCATGATGACCGGGCGGCCGGCTGAGCACCATGGTGATGCCCGCGACGATCACCGCGACCGCAGCGAGCGCGGCCAGGCCCGCACCGAAACGGCGAGACCGGCCCGGCGCCCGGTCGCGGGCCACCGCGGTGTTCCCCAGGGCGGGATCAGGCTCGGGGGCGGGATCAGGCTCGGGGGCGGGATCAGGCCGCAAGGCGGGATCCGGCTCCTGGGCGTGGTCGGGCTCGGCTGGTGACGGGGTGTCGGGGGCTGCGATCCCGTGCAGCATCTGCTCCGCCCCGGCGGCGTCGAGGCGGACCGCGGGGTCCTTGAGTAGCAGGCCCTCGATCACCGGCCACAGCGGGCCGGCCTGGGGTGACGGCTCGAGTTCGTCGGCCACCACGGCGGTCAAGCTGGCGAGCACACCGTCCCGCTCGAACGGCGGGTAACCCTCGACCGCCGTGAACAGCGAGGCACCCAGCGCCCACATGTCCGCGGCGGCGCCCCCACGTCCGCCGCGGGCGCGTTCGGGCGCAAGGTAGGACGGCGACCCGAGCAGCACGCCCGATATGGTCAGGGCCGGGCTGTCGGCGGCCTTGGCGATCCCGAAATCGGCCAGCACCACCTGGCCTTCCGGGCCAAGCAGGATGTTAGCCGGTTTCACATCACGGTGCACCACGCCGACCTCGTGCACGGCGCGAAGGGCCGCCAGGACGCTCAGGCCGACCCGGGCCGCTTCGGCCGAGGTCATGGGCCCGTCTTCGGCCACGGCATCGCGCAGCGAACGGAACGGCACGAGTTCCATGACGATGAACGGCCGGTCGCCCTCTTCGACGATGTCGTACACGCCAACCACATTTGGATGGCGGACCCGCGCGGCCAACTGCGCTTCACGCACGGCCCGCCGGCGCGCCATCTCTCGCTCTTCCGCGTCGAGGTGAGCCGGCCAGACGATTTCCTTGACCGCCACGTCGCGGTTGAGCAGCTCGTCGCGCGCCTGCCAGACGGCGCCCATCCCGCCGCGGCCGATGAGGGCACGAAGCCGGTACCGTCCGGCCAGCAGTCGCTCAGACTCGCCGGCCAGCACTTGCTGTGACTCGCCCGCGGCCATCGCCAGCCGCTACCCATCAGGGCGCGATCTAACCCGCGCCCACCCTGAACGTCACCTCGAGAGCCTCGTCCAGGTCGGCGAAGTCGATCACATCATAGTCGGCGAGCATGTACTTCATGGACCGCCTCCTCGTCCCAACATCGAGCTCAATTCGGTAGCGACCTCGCGGTCAAATAAACAGTCCGATTAGTTTTATCGGCCGTTTTCCCCTACACCGCGCAGTTTGGGCCGTTCTGCTGTCAACTAGAGCTTGACAACACTCGCCGGATTATTCCTGCCTGCCGTCTTGACGCTTAATACTACAGCAGTATTTCGTTATGTGTGTCGCCTGGTAGTGTTTGCGCGTGCTGGAACGTCTTCGCCAGGTGGACCAGGCCCAGGTGGCGGTGCGGGCCGGGGTGGCGGTGATCAGGTGTGCCAGTAGACGGCGGACTTCTGCGAGCGTGACCGGGATGAGGCCGCTGCCAGGGCTTTTGGGGCGCTGGCGGCGGTGACGGCGAGGTAGGCGTGGGCCAGCGACGGCGAGGGTAGCGTGGCGGTACCAGGCGTCGTAGCGGCGGACCTGATAGTGATCGAGGCCGGCCTCGTTCTTCGCCGCCTGGAAGCACTCCTCCACGGCCCAGCGGGCCCCGGCGACCCGGATGAGCTCCTCGTCTTCGGTGCCTGCCGGGCGGCGCACAGGTAGTAAGCGAGTTCGCGTTCGCCCCGGGCGTTCGGGGTGAGCGAGCGGCGGACCAGCAGGAACCGCTGCCAGCCGGGTGGCTCAGTGCTGTCCTCGGGCAGGGTCGCGGCCGCCCAGTCGTAGACCCGGGGGCCCTTGGAGCCGTTCCCGCAGCTGCGGCGCTTCCACGCCTGCTCAGGGGCGTCTGCGGTCAGCGCGTCAGCGCGGGACTTCCCGGCGTCGCCAGCGACGGCCTGGCTCTTCGGCACGGCAACGACATAGGCGAGGCGGCGCTGCTCGAGCCAGTCCCGGAAGCTGCCGTCCTTGCCGTAGGCCTCATCGGCCGTCGCCCAGGTCGCGGGCACCCCCGCGTCCAGCGCCCGGCCCAGCATCGCGCGGGCCAGGTCGGTCTTGGAGGCAAACGGCACGTCATCAGGCACGCCGGCCTCGCGGCAGCGGTCCCGGTCGTCCGTCCACGACTTCGGCAGGTACAGCTCCCGGTCGACCAGCGCGCGGCCCTTCGCGAGGCGTAGGCCAGGAAGACGCCCAGCTGGCAGTTCTCCACCCGCCCGGCCGTGCCCGAGTACTGCCGCTGCACCCCGGCTGACCTGGTGCCCTTCTTGACGAACCCGGTCTCGTCCACGATCAGCACCCCGCCGGCGCCGCCCAGGTGCCCGGCCACGTAGCCGCGCACATCGTCTCGCAAGCCGTCCGCGTCCCACGACGCCCGGTTCAGCAGCCGCTGCATCTTATCCGGCGTCTTGTTCCCGGCCGCCTCCGCCAGCGTCCAGCTGTTCTTGCTGGCCAGCGGCGCCAGCAGCCCGCGCACGTAAGACCTCGCCTGCAGCCGCGGCTCAACCCGCGGAAACCGGCCTGATACCAGCGCGAACAATCGTCCAGCCCGGCAGCCCACAGCGCCAGGTCCTCATCGTCCAGCACGCGCAAACACTACCAGGCGACACACATAACGAAATACTGCTGTAGTATTAATACTGCAACGGCACTTACCTGATCCAGGGCATCATTTGTGCATGACGATGGAGGATCTGGGCGGCCTTGGGCTGGCCGGGCTGGATGACTTTCGCGCTGGTATCACGGCCGGTTTCCGCGGGCTGAGCCGCGGCTGCCGGGGCGAGTACGTGGGGGGTGCTGGCGCCGCTGGCGAGCAAGAACAGCTGGACGCTGGCGGAGGCGGCCGGGAACAAGACGCCGGATAAGATGCAGCGGCTGCTGAGCCGGGCGGACTGGGACGCGGACGGGTTGCGAGACGATGTGCGCGACTACGTGGTCCGGCACCTGGGCGACCCGGGCGGGGTGCTGATCGTGGACGAGACCGGGTTCGTCAAGAAGGGCACCAGGTCAGCCGGGGTGCAGCGGCAGTACTCCGGCACGGCCGGGCGGATGGAGAACTGCCAGCTGGGCGTCTTCCTGGCCTACGCCTCGCTGAAGGGCCACGCGCTGATCGACCGGGAGCTGTACCTGCCGCAGTCGTAGACTGATGACCGGGACCGCTGCCGGGCGGCGGGCATCCCCGATGACGTGCCGTTCGCCTCCAAGCCGCGCTGGCCCACGCGATGCTGGGCCGGGCGATGGCCGCGGGGGTGCCGGTCGCCTGGGTCACGGCCGATGAGGTCTACGGCAAGGCCGGTAGCTGCAGGCCTGGCTCGAGAGCAGGACGCCTCCTATGTGGTTGCCATCCGCGCAGAGCCAGCCGTCACTGCCGACGCCGGGCAGTCCCGCGCTGACGCGCTGACCGAGACGCGCCTGACCAGGCGTGGCAGCGTCCGCAGCAGCGGGAACGCAAGGGCCGCGCGAGTCCAACTGGGCCCGGACCCTGCCCGCCAGCAGATCACCGGCCGCGGCCGCTGGCACTGGCTGCTGGTCCGCCGCTCGCTCACGACGCCCGGGGCGAACGCCAACTCGCTTACTACTGCGCCCCGCCGGTCCACCACCGCGGAGCTGGCCCGGGTCGCCGGGGCCCGCTGGCGCATGGAGGAGTGCTTCCAGGCGGCGAAGAACAGGCCGGCCTGGATCACTATCAGGTCCGCCCCTACGACGCCTGGTACCGCCACGTCACCTTGCCGTCCTGGCCCACGCCTGGCTCGCCGCCACCGCCACAAGCCGTAAAAGCCCTGGCAGCGGCCCCATCCCGGTCACGCTCGCAGAATCCGCCGTCTGCTGGTACACCTGGTCACCCCCGCACCCGGCCCCGCACCGCCTGGGCCTGGTCCAGCTGGCGAAGACGTCACCAGCACCAAGCCACCAATCACTACCGGCGAAGACAAGAAAATTCATAACGAAATACTGCTGTAGTATTAATACTTCAGCAGCACTTTGTGATGGATGATCTGTGTGGTATGCCGGTCTCATGTCGACAGATCTAGATAATGACCTTGCCGCGTGGATCGCGGGGCTGGATGACCTGTTCGCGTTAGTGGCCGGCCGGTTCTTCCGGGTCGAGCCCCGGTTGCAGGCCCGCGCCTATGTGCGGGGGCTGCTGGCACCGCTGGCCAGCAAGAACGGGTGGACCCTGGCCGAGGCGGCCGGGGATGCGACGCCGGACGGGATGCAGCGGCTGCTGAACCGGGCCGCCTGGGACGCCGACGGGGTCCGGGACGACGTGCGGGCCTATGTCGCCCGGCATCTGGGGTCCGCCGGCGGTGTGCTGGTGGTGGATGAGACCGGCTTCCTGAAGAAGGGCACCCGGTCCGCCGGGGTGCAGCGCCAGTACTCCGGGACGGCCGGGCGGGTGGAGAACTGCCAGCTGGGCGTGTTCTGCGCCTATGCCACGGCCAAGGGCCGCGCCCTGATCGACCGCGAGCTGTACCTGCCGAAGTCGTGGGCTGCGGACCGGGACCGCTGCCGTGAGGCGGCCGTCCCGGATGAGGTGGAGTTCACCACCAAGACCGACCTGGCCCGGACGATGCTGGGCCGGGCGCTGGACGCCGGGGTCCCGGCCGCGTGGGTGACCGCGGATGAGGCCTACGGCAAGGATCATAAATTCCGGGCCTGGCTGGAACAGCGCCGGATCGGCTATGTCGTCGCCGTGGCCAGCAACCAGGCCATCCCGGGCAGCGCCGGCACCTCCCGGGCCGATGTCCTGGCCGCGCACGCCCCGGCCCAGGCATGGAAGCGCCGCAGCTGCGGCGACGGCGCCAAGGGCCCCCGTGCCTTTGACTGGGCGGCGGCCACCGTGCCAGACGACGAGGGCACCGCGCCGCCCGGGTGGACCCGGTACCTGCTGGTCCGCCGCTCGCTCACCCGCAACGCCAAGGGCGAGTCCGAGCTGGCCTACTACCTGTGCTGTGCCCCCGCCGGAACCACCGACGAGGATCTCATCCAGGTGGCGGGATCGCGGTGGGCGATCGAGGAATGCTTCCAGACCGCCAAGACCGAGACCGGCCTGGATCAGTACCAGGTCCGCCGCTACAACGCCTGGTACCGGCACGTCACCCTGGCCATGCTGGCCCACGCCTACCTGGCCGTCACGGCAGCGACCTCCCCAAAAGCCCTGGCAGCGGCCTCATCCACCTCACGCTCGGCGAGGTCCGCCGTCTCCTGGCACACCTGATCACCACCATCCCCAGCCGCGCCGCCACCCGGGCCTGGTCCCGCTGGCGCAGGCAGCACCAGCACCGCGCCAAAGCCAGCCACTACCAGCGAAGACGCACCATACAACGAAGTGCTGCTGGAGTACTAGTACCTCAGCAGCACTTTGTGATGGATGATCTGTGTTGGTATTGACCGGTCTCATGTCGACAGATCTAGATAATGACCTTGCCGCGTGGATCGCGGGGCTTGCGGTGGCCTGTTCGCGTTCATGGCCGGCCGGTTCTTCCGGGTCGAGCCCCGGTTGACAGGCCCGCGCCTATGTGCGGGGGCTGCTGGCACCGCTGGCCAGGCAAGACGGGTGGACCCTGGCCGCAGGCGGCCGGGGATGCGACGCCGGACGGGATGCAGCGGCTGCTGAACACGGGCCGCCTGGGACGCCGATGGGGTCCGGGGACGACGTGCGGGCCTATGTCGCCCGGCATCTGGGGTCCGCCGGACGGTGTGCTGGTGGTGGATGAGACCGGCTTCCTGAAGAAGGGCACCCGGTCCGCCGGGGTGCAGCGCCAGTACTCCGGGGACGGCCGGGCGGGTGGAGAACTGCCAGCTGGGCGTGTTCTGCGCCCTATGCCACGGGCCAAGGGCCGCGCCACTGATCGACCGCGAGCTGTACCTGCCGAAGTCGTGGGCCTGCGGACCGGGACCGCTGCCGTGAGGCGGCCCGTCCCGGATGAGGTGGAGTTCACCACCAAGACCCGAACCTGGCCCGGACCGATGCTGGGCCGGGCGCTGGACGCCGGGGTTCCCGAGCCACAGTGGGTGACCGCGGATGAGGCCTACGGCAAGGATCATAAAATTCCGGGCCTGGCTGGAACAGCGCCGAGATCGGCTATGTCGTCGCCGTGGCCAGCCGACCAGGCCATCCCGGGCAGCCCACAGGCACCTCCCGGGGCCGATGTCCTGGCCGCGCACGCCCCCGGCCCCAGGCATGGAAGCGCCGCAGCTGCGGCGACCGCGCCAAGGGCCCCCGTGCCTTTGACTGGGCGGCGGCCACCGTGCCAGACGACGAGGGCACCGCGCCGCCCGGGTGGACCCGGTACCTGCTGGTCCGCCGCTCGCTCACCCGCAACGCCAAGGGCG
>CAWAFD010000040.1:0-43796 GCA_963781225.1 uncultured Actinomycetota bacterium | reverse complement strand
CGCCCCCCCCTCCCCAGCCGGACCCCGGCGCCTGACCGCGCTAGTGGACCGTCTTGCTGACCAGGTAAATTGCCTGCCCCGGTATGCGCAGAATCCGCATCCTCTTCGGCGTGCCGAAGCGGGCCTCGCGGAACCAGCCGTGCAACTCCGCCGGGGTGTGCACCTGCGAGCCCGAGCTGAGATAGACGAACAGGCCGAGGAAGTTCGCGGCGGCCGACTTGCGGCGATCCGGCTCGGCGAACGCATCCATCACGGCCAGCACCCCGCCCGGTGCGAGTGCCTCCCTGATCCGGCTGAACAGGCCGGCGATCTGGTCAGCCGTCAGGTGGTGGACAAGGTTGAAGCAGAGCACGGCGTCGTACCCGCGACCGAGGTCGTCGGTTGTCACGTCCCCGTCGCGGTGCCGGACCCGGTCGGCCATCCCGGCCGCCGCGATGATCTCCCGCCCGATGGCGGCGCTGCCCGGCAGGTCGAGCACGGTCGCGCTGAGCTCGGGGTACCGGCGGCACAACTGTGCCGAGTACCAGCCGTGACCGCCTCCGATGTCCAGGAGCGAGCGCGCCCCGGCGGGCAGCCGAAGCTTCCTCGGCCACCTCGCCGGCGCTGAGCCTGGCCAGGTCCAGCTGGCCAGTGATGTACCGGCGCGGGTCCGGGTCCGCAGGCGGCGCATCGTGGTGTCCTACGGGCTGGCCGCGGCGCGTCGCCTCGTCCAGGCCCGACCACCAGGTCCAGTAGTCGGCGGTGCCCGCCACGAACCGGACCACGGACAGCTCGGAGTCAGGGTCCAGCCAGCCCCCAGAGGAGCCGGCTGAGCTGGTAGCGCCCGTTCCGGAAGGTGACGTGGCCGCCCGACCGCAGGCAGTCGAGCAGCAGCCGGGTCGGCACCGGATCCAGGTCGAGGTCCGTCGCGAGCTCCGCGGCGGTCGCGGGCGCCTGGGCCAGCCGGGCGGCCAGGCCCGTGCGCACCGCGGCTATGAGCATTCCCGACAGGCCCATCCCGCCCCACGCCTCGGCGGCGGCGCTGGGCACGATGCCGGTGCGCAGCGCGAGCCATTCCGCGGGATTAGCGCCTCGAAGAGAAAGCCTCATGACAAATAATTCCCTTTACAAAACACAATTCGAACTATTCCATCATCTGTCACGTTAGTTAGACTGGCGACAGTTTTGCCGCCGTTTAGGCAGGGCTCGGGGGAGGCCGGACGATGGTGATCAGCGTGCAGACGGTACTTCCCGCCGTGAGCCGCGTGCGGTCCCTGATCGCCGCCTGTCATCCGGGTCCTCACGTAGCTGTCACGGCCCTGGCTACCCTGCTGGCGGCAGAGGCGGCGCCACACGGCATCGGGCCGGTCCTGACGGCCCCGACCATGCTGGCCGGTCAGCTCTCGGTCGGCTGGTCCAACGACGCCATCGACGCTCCCCGGGACACCGCGGTGGGCCGCACCGACAAGCCCGTCGCCACCGGCGCGATCAGCGTGCGGACGGTGTGGATCGCGGCCGTTGCCGCGCTGCTGGCCTCGCTGGCGATGTCGCTGGCCATCGGGCCGGTCACCTTGCTCATCAATGCGGTGTTCATCGGCACCGGGTGGGCCTATAACGCCGGCCTGAAGTCCACGGCCGCGTCAGGGCTCATGTACCTGGCCGGTGGCGGCCTGATACCGGCGTATGCCGCGGGCACCGCTGCCTGGTCACCCCGCGCCGACCTGGTGGGTGACCGGGGCCGCGGCGCTACTCGGCCTCGGCGCCCACTTCGCCAACGTGCTGCCCGACCTGGCCGCCGACCAGGCCACTGGCGTGAACGGCTTGCCGCAACAGGTGGCCGCTCGCTGGGGTCCCGCCGCCGTGCGCGCGGTCGCGCTGGTGCTGCTGCTGGCGGCGTCCGTGCTCCTGGTGCTGGCCGCCCGGCCGCACCGCTTGCCCATCGCGATCGCCGGGCTGGCCGTGGCCGTGGTCCTCGCGGTGTTTGGCGCCAGGGGTTCGGGCAAGGTGCCGTTCCTGACCGCGATCGGCATCGCGGCCATAGACGCCCTGCTGTTCGCGGTGGGTGTGGAGGCGCTGACCTGAGGTCACAGCCAGGATCCATCGATGGAGGTAGGCGCGTGCAGGTGCTGCCACAATGACGAGGATCGCGGCCGTGCGGTCCGCCTTCCCGGACTACCGGTACTCCCAGGCCGAGTTCACCACGAAGGTGGCCGAGCTCAGTCGCCTCGGCCCGGCTCAGCGTGCGCTGCTCGAGCGGCTGCACGCCAACGCGGGTGTCGACACCAGGCACACCGTGCTGCCGCTGCCGGAGTATGGCGGCCTGCACGGGATCGAGCCGACCAACGACCGCTACATGAAGCGAGGCGGCCGACCTCGGCGAGCGAGCGTTGCGCGGTGCCCTGGACCTGGCCGGGCTGACCGGAGGCGACCTGGACCTGCTGATCGTCACGTCGGTGACCGGGGTGGCCGTACCGTCGCTGGACGCCCGGCTCATTCCCCGGCTCGGGCTGCGGCCCAACGTCAAGCGGTTGCCCATCTTCGGGCTGGGCTGCGTGGCAGGCGCGGCCGCGCTACGCCGGCTGCACGACTACCTGCTCGGCTGGCCCGGCCATAACGCCGCGCTGCTCGCGGTCGAGGTCTGCTCGCTCAGCTGGCCGACCACCCAGGTCAGCACCGCGGACCTCGTGGTCAGCGGGCTGTTCGGCGACGGAGCGGCCGCCCTGGTGGCCGCCGGCGAGCACCTGCCGGTGGGCACTCCGATTGGTGGCACTCTGCAAGGCGGGTCACCGGCCGCCGGGCCGCAGGTCATCGCCACCCGCAGCGAGGTGTACCCGGACAGCGGCGACACGCTGGGCTGGCGGCTCGGCTCCGAAGGCTTCCGCATCGTGCTCACCGCCGAACTAGCCGACGTGGTCGAACGGCGGGCTGAGCGGCAGCGTCACCTCATTCCTGGCCGAACACGGGCTGACCGTCGAGGAGATCGATGCCTGGGTGTGCCACCCGGGTGGCCCGAAGGTGATCGACGCCGTCCAGAAAAGCCTGAAGCTGCCCGATGATGCAATTGACACTCCCCGGCGCTCGCTCGCCGAAGTCGGCAACCTGTCCTCGGTCTCAGTGCTGCACATCCTGGAGCAGACCATCGAGGTGTCCCGCCCGGCCCCGGGTTCGGTTGGCCTGATGATCGGCCTGGGCCCGGGGGTCAGCGTGGAGCTGGTGCTGATGCAATGGTGACCCGGCAGCCGACGGGAGCTATCTCGTGATCGTCTTTTACGCGCTGCTCGTCGCGATCGCCTTCGAGCGGGTCGCCGAGCTAGTGGTGTCCCAGCGGCACGCCACGGCCAGCCTGAGCCGCGGCGGCGTGGAATCCGGCCGGGGCACTTCCCCGTTATGGTGGCGCTGCATACAGCGCTGCTGGCCGGCTGCCTTCATCGAGCCGCTGGCCCTGCACCGCACCTTCATCCCGGCGCTGGGCTGGCCGATGCTGGCCGTGGTGGTCGCGGCCAACGCGCTGCGCTGGTGGTGCATCGTCACCCTGGGCTCGCGATGGACCGCCCGGGTCATCGTGTTGCCGGGAGTCCCGCTGGTCAAGGCCGGGCCGTATCGCTGGTTCGCGCACCCGAACTACGTCGCGGTCGTCGTGGAGGGCATAGCGCTGCCGCTGGTCGGCTCGGCCTGGATCACCGCCTGCACCTTCACCGTCCTGAACGCCGCGCTGCTCACGGTCCGGCTGCGCTGCGAGACCAGGGCGCTGGCCACGGCCGCCCCCATGAGCCAACCAGCAGCGGCCCCATCAGCCAGGACGCAGAGACCAAGGCAACGCCGTGACCGACATCGACGTCCTGGTGGTGGGCGGCGGGCCGCCGGACTCGCCACCGCGATCAGCTGTGCCCAGGCCGGCCTGTCGGTCGTGGTAGCCGAACCGCGCACCGGCCCGGTCGACAAGGCCTGCGGCGAAGGGCTGATGCCGTCGGCAGTAGCACGGCTCGCGGCGATCGGTGTCCAGCCGCGCGGGCACCCGCTGCGTGGCATTCGCTACCTGGATCCCCCCGGCATCGTGCCGACGCGCTGTTCCGCCGCGGTCCCGGTCTGGGCGTGCGGCGGACGGCGCTGCACGGGGCGCTTCGCGGGCCGCGTCGCCCAGCTGGCTATCCCGGTCCTGCCGGTAAAGGTCACGGATTTCACCCAGCACGGCCGCGGCGTGACCGCGGCCGGGCTGGAAGCCCGTTACCTGGTGGCCGCGGACGGCCTGCACTCGGCCATCCGCCGGTCCTGCGGCCTGGATCCGCCGGCCGCCCGGCATCCCCGGTTCGGGCTGCGCCGTCACTACCAGCTGTCCCCCGTGGACCGACATGGTCGAGGTGTACTGGGCCGCGGGATCCGAGGCCTACGTAACCCCGGTCGCCGGCGACCTGGTCGGAGTGGCCGTGCTCGGCGGCGGCCGGGGCAGCTTCGAGTCCCGTCTCGCCGCCTTCCCCGCCCTGCGGGAAAAGCTCTCTGACGCCGAGCCCGCGAGCGAGGTCCGCGGGGCGGGCCCACTCAGGCGGCGTCCAGTGCCGGGCCGCGGGCGGCGCGCTGCTGATCGGTGACGCCTCGGTTGCTGGACGCGCTCACCGGCGAGGGAATCGGCCTGGCGGTGGCCCAGGCGGCGGTCCTGGCCAGCTGTGTGGCGGCCGGACGCGCCGGTGACTACGAACGGGCCTGGCGGCGAGTATCCCGCAAGGCATATCTCCTTACCTCGGGGCTGCTGTGGTCCCGGCATCGGCGCTGCTCGGCCCGCGCATCGTGCCCGCCGCGCAGCACCTGCCCCGCCTGTTCACCAGCATCGTAAACCAGGTCGCCCACGCCTGACAAGCAGAACCGAGCAACCCCGAGCAAGCCAGGCAGCAACCCCAAGCAAGCCCGAAGGAACCAGCCCCAAACACCGGCCCCGCCCAGCCAGGGGCTAACGCCGCCGCGGCCGGTACAGCCGTCCGTGCAGCAGCGTCACCAGCGTCACTACCCGTTTCATGTCCCGCTCGCTGCGCCCGAACGTGGTCAGGTTGAGCAGCGGCCGCATCCGCTGCCGCGTGATGGCCTTGGCCCGGGTGAACTCCCGCAGCCCGTCAGCGCCGTGTATCCGCCCGAAGCCCGACTCGCCCACCCCGCCGAACGGCAGCGCGGGCACGGTCACGAAGCCGACCACCGAGTTCACCGAGGTCATGCCAGTCCGCAGGCTTCGTGCCGCCGCGGGACCCCCGAACGATCCCGGGAAAAAACAGCCGACCCGAGCCCGTACCGCCCCGCGTTGGCGAACGAGACCGCCTCCTCGAGCCCTGCCACCGACGTCACCGTCACCGTAGGGCCGAACGTTTCCTCCGTCACCGCCGCGGAATCCTCAGGCACGTCGGTCAGCACGACCGGGCGCACATACGGCAGGGCCACCGCCTCCGCGCCCCCGACCACGGTCCGCCCGCCCCGCTCCAGCGCGTCGGCTACGTGCTTGGCCACCACCTCGGTCTGGTCCGGCCGGGTCATCGGCCCGTACGACGCCTCGCCGTCCGAGCCCACCCGCAGCTCCGACACCCGCGCCGTCAGCCGCTCCAGGAATGGCTGGTACACGGTGTCGGCCACGTAGACCCGCTCGATCCCGATGCAGGTCTGCCCGGCGTTGGCATCGATCCCCAGGCCGCGGCGTCGGCCGCCGCGTCCAGGTTGGCATCGGCCGCCACCAGCAGCGCTCCTTGCCGCCGCACTCGGCCACGACCGGGGTCAGGGTGTCCGTGACCGCCGCCATCACCTTGCGCGCGGTGCCGCGAAGCGGGTGAACGCGATCTTGGGCAGGCCGCTGTGGGCCAGCGCCTCGCCCTAAACCGTCCCCGGTGACCAGCTGGAACACCGGCTGCACCTCGCCGAAGACACCCAGCGCCTCGCGGAACAGCGGACCAGCCAGTTGCCGGTGGCCGGGTCAGCTCGGACGGCTTGAAGACGACCGCGTTGCCCGTGGCGAGCACGTACGCGATCGAGCCGACCGGGGTAACACCGGGTAGTTCCACGGCCCGATCACGCCAACCACGCCCAGCGGCTGGTACTCAGCGTGGCGCTCTGATGGAACGAAAACAGCCCCGCGCGCACCGGCGCGGGCCGAGGACCCGCTTGGCGTGCTTCGCCGCCCAGTCGATGTGAAGATCGCCAGGATGATCTCGAGCCTGGCGTCGTCCAGTGGCTTGCCGGTCTCCTTGTGCACCAGCTGGGCCAGCCCGCTGATGTACCTGGTCAGATGGGACTTCCAGGCCAGCAGCCGGATCCGCCGCCCGGACGAGCCGAGCTCGTTCCACCACACCGCCGCCTCGCGGGCCCCGGCCACCGCGGCGTCGACATCCCGGCGGCCGTGCACAGGGAAGGTGGCCAGTACTTCCCCAGTGGCCGGATTCACTGTCTCAGCATCGCTTAATCAGTAAAGCACCGGTCAGGCGCGCGCGGCTACGCTCGGGTTCGTGCCGTCCGCCCCTACGTCGTGCTCTCGGCCGCCGTCGGCCGACGACTACCTGGATTACGCCAGCCCGCAGCGCCTGATCCTGTCCGGCCCGGCGGACCTGGACCGGGTCGACGAGGTCCGGGCCTGCTGGGACGCGATCATCGTGGGTGCCCAGACGGTCGGCACCACAACCCGCGGCTGCTCATCCGCGACCCGCGGCGCAGCCAGCCGCCGGGTCGCCCGTGGCCGCCCCGCACACCCCATCAGGGTGACCCTCACCACCACCGGCGACCTCCACCCGCAGGCTCGTTTCTTCGCCCCGACCGCTGCCCGGTTGGTCTACTGCGACACCCCCGCGCTGCCCCGGCGCGGCCCGGCTGGGGGGCAGCGCCGAGCTCATCCACGCCGGTGACCCAGCCTCCCTCGGCGTCATGCGCGCAGATTTGGCCGAACGAGGCGTGGCGCGTGCCCTCGTAGAAGGCGGAGCCCAGCTGCTCGGCGCCTTCCTGGCCCAGGACTTGGCCGACGAACTCCAGCTTGCCGTCGCCCCGTTCTTCGTGGCCGACCCCGCCGCGCCCCGCCTCAACGTTCCGCGCCGCACCACTCCGCACCTCAGCACCCCGCACCTCGGCACCCCGTACCTCAGCACCCCGCACCTCAGCACCCCGCACCTCAGCACCCCGGACCTCAACGCCCCGAATCTGAACATTCCGGATCTGAACATTCCGGATCTAACATTCCGCCGATACATCCGCCGGCGGCCCGAACGGTCCCGGCGATCCGATGACCCTGGCCGAGACCCGCCAGGTCGGCGAGGTCGTCCTGCTCCGCTACCTGCTCGGCCCGGGCGGCCCGGCTCACCGGTTCCTTGGCCTGGGCGGTCGAGCTGGCCCGGCTGTGCCCGCCGTCGGAGACGGCGTTCTGGTCGGCTGCGTCATCCTTGGCGAGGACGGTGAGGTGCTGGCCACCGCCTTCTCCCGGAGCAGGAGGACCACGACCACGCCGAGGAGGTGGCGCTGCGGAAGCTGGGGCCCGACCCGCGGCTCGGCATGCCACCCTGTACAGCTCACTGTGCCCTGCGCGCTCGCTCGTCCCGCCCGATCACGTGTGTCCAGCACATCGTGGCGGCCGGGATTCCCCGCGTTGTCTACGCCTGGGACGAGCCGCGGCTGTTCACCGCGGGGGAGGGCGCCCACAGCTCCGCGCCGCCGCGTATCCATCACCGAACTCCCCGACCTGGCCGAACGCGCCCAGTCAGTCACGCCCACCTCGGCCCCGCCGCCTAGGCCTTCATCCGCCGCGGCCGTCGCAGCACCCGCCGCTCGTCCTCGTCGTACCCTCCCCAACCCCGAACTCCTGCCCGGTCTCCAGCGCGAACTCCAGGCACGCCTGCCGCACCGGGCATCCCGCGCAGACCGCCTTGGCCCGCTGGACCTTGGCCGGGGCCAGCCCGGCCTTCCCGATCGGGAAGAACAGCTCCGGATCATAGCTCGGCAGGCCGCCAGCTCCCGCCACGACGTGCTGTCGTAGCTGGCCACCGGCGGGCTCGTCCCATTTCCCGTAACGCTCCTTCATGGTGTCACCCTCCTCTTCCTCTTCCATGGCACGCGCATCCTTGACGTCGCGCGCATCCCGGTCAGCCCGCCACCCGATCAGCCCGGCCGCGGAGACCGGGTCACCCTCCAGCAGCCGGCCCAACAGCGGCGGCGAGCTCGGGGTCGCTCCCGCCCCGCTCAGGATCAGCGGGACCTCCCGGGCCAGCGCAGCCAGGGCAGCGCGTAGCGGCTCGAGCGTCTCCGGCCTGGTCGCGGCCAGCTCGAGCAGATCCGGCGCCGCGCCTCACCGTCCGGCTGACTCCTCGGCCGGGGTATTCGCGCCGAGATAGTCGATCCGCCATCCGGCACGATTCAGCGCTATGCCGAACATCATCAGCGCCAACGTGCCGTTCCCCCGGCGGGCAGGCCAGCATGGCCCGGGGGCCACGGCCCGCGCCCCACCCGCGCGCCAGCCCGGCGCGCCGCCCGCGGATCAGGTTCCTTGCGAAATGCTCCTGGGCGTGCCCGCCTCGCCCCGCTCCCAGCGGTTCCCGAGCTCCCCCAGGTAGGGGAGACGACGTCCCGCAGCACCGCGGTCACCACAGGTCGGAGAACAGCCGGTCGAGCGCCGCCTGCGCGCCAGGCTCGTCGAACCCGTCCAGCGCCTCCCGCAACACCCCACCCAGCTGACCAGCGCCCACGCCACCAGCGTCCAGCTGACCAGCGCTGAGCTCCGCCACCGCCCCGGCCCAGGCCCGGCTATCCCCGGTCCCCGTTCCTTCCCCGGTCCCGTCTTCCCCGGCCAGCACGGCCCGGCCGCTTCGGCCGCCGAGATCCCTGGGCCAGGTGGCTCTGCATCTCGCGGATGCGCCGGGCGTCAGCGCTCGGAGTACAGCCGGAAGCCGCCAGGCGTGCGTACCGGCCCAGCAGTCCGTAACGCGATTCCATGCCCGCAGCACATGGTCGCCACGCCCAGGCGGCGGCTCAGCGCACCGATGCGCAGGAGCCGCGCTTCCTCCGAAATGTCCACACTGTGGACTGTACAGAGTCTAGACAAATTTTAGACAATCACTGTTTGGCAATCACTGTTTGGCCATCACTGGGGAAATCATGAAAGTGCAGCGGATCGTCCACACCGACAAGCCGTTCACCAATGTCTTCGACTACCTAAGCGACTTCACCACCACGAACGACTGGAATCCGGGAACGGTGTCCACGTGCGGAGCAGGGTGACGGCGGCGTCGGCACCACCTACCGGAACACCTCGGAGTCCATGGGCCGCCAGACCGACTGCGCTACGTGGTGCAGGAACTCGTCCCTGGCGAGCGGATCAAGCTCCGCGGCGAGAACAAGACCGTGATCTCGGTCGACACGATCACCTTCCGCCCCGCCCGGGACCAGACCGAGGTGACCTACAGCGCCGAATTCGGCTTCAAGGGCGCGGTCCGCTACCTGGCCCCGCTGCTGTGTCCCGCCCTTGACCCACTCGGCGACCACGCCGCCAACGGGATGCGCCAGGCGCTGGCCAAGCTCTTAGCTATCAGAACAGCGTGTTCTCCGGCAGCACGCCGCGCATGGTGTCGTAATCCAGGGTCACTCGACGGACGCCGTGGTCCTCGGCCAGCGTGCGAGCCTGCAGCTTGATTTCCTGCGCGGCGAAAATACCCTGCACCGGGGCCAGCAGCGGGTCGCGGTTCAGCAGTTCCAGATACCGTGTCAGCTGCTCTACGCCGTCGATCTCACCGCGCGTTTGATCTCGACCGCGACGCTCTGGCCAGCAGAATCCGGCACATTGGTCGACAGGCCCGATCGGTGTGGGAAACTCCCGCCGACCAGCCGCCAGCCGTCGCCCAGCAGCTCGACCTGAGCCGCGAGCAGTTCCTGCAGGGTGCCGGTCTCCACGCTGTCCTTGACTCAGCCCGGGTTCATGCCGAGCTCGACCCAGGGTGTCGCTCACCATCTCGGTGATGGTGATTGCGAGTGCTCCACCGGCCCTGTTCGTCACCGACCATTTGCCCGGCCCCTCCCGCGAGCCTGGCACGGTGGTGACATCCAGTTCAGCGGAAGGACATATCGAGTCGCTGTTCGAATGCACCAGCACCGAGCCGTCGGCCTTGAAATGAGTAGCCGCAGGGCAGAGGGGAGATCAGCGGTCAGCCTGCGAATGCAGTCCACGCTGCACCTGGCAATCACGAGCCGCACGTTCGGGTCTCACTCTGGGCGCTGCCTGAAATCAATGCCAAAAAGCTGCTACATAAGGCTTGGAAACGTGAGCCTGCTCCGGATCCGCCGTGCAGCGCTCCTGGGGCCCTCCTTCAGTGCCTGTGCCCTGGGCCGCAGCGTGCTCAAATCCTGGCCGGACGGCGACTGGGGGGTCTGTGCGCCGCTTCCCGGTGCTGGGGATGGGGCAAGGCCTACCGGTGCCCCGGCTGCGATCAAGGACGGCGCCCGGCAACCCCCGCACCTGGTCGCCTGGGGGCCGCCGACCGGGTCGGGTGGGCATTGACGAGCGCCGCCACTGGCACAGCACCTGTGGGGCGGCATCCCTGCCTCAACGCGGCCCCCACGTCGTCCGCCTGCCTCGCCCACGACCCGGGTGTCCTGCCATTCGCGCCCCCCGCGCCGGGCCGTCCCCCGCCTGGCTCCGAAATTGGGCGGACCGCGCCGCCAGCCTGCTGCATGCGGGTCATCCTGCGCCCACTGCCGTACGGACCCGAGTGGGCTCGGGGCAGCGGCTCTGCCTGCGAATGCTGACCGGGTGGCCACGCTGAATCGCCCCGTAATCGCTGCCGACGACAGGGCGGCATGATGGACAGCCATTTGCTCAAAGAAGGCCGCGGCCGGAGCCGCCTGCCCTGGCCGAGCTGGCCTGTGCTGCGGTTCAATACCCGCGGCACCACCTCCGCGCAGGGCACCAGCGAGGGACCTCTTTTGGTGGTGGTGAAGAAGAGCGGCACGACGTGGCCGCTGCCGTCGCGTTCGTGGCCGCCGCTGGATCGCCTGGCCGCTGGCTGGTCGGCTCGTCGTTCGGCACCGAACTGGCCCTGCGCTGGGGCCTGCATGTGCGCGGATGGCATCGACGGCGCCATCCTCATCTCCCGTCGTCTGCGCCGCCCCACTGATGCCGACCTGGACCGCTGGGCCGTGCCCGGTAAACTGCTGGTGGCCCTGGTCCTGGGCATGGACGACGACCCGCGGCCTGGGGCGAGTCCCTGGTCGCCGCTTCGCCCTGCGTCCCCAGGCCGAGGCGATCGCCGTCGAGAACGCCAAGCACCTGCGGGTGGGTGAGCCTGACGTCCGCCTCGTCCTGGCCAACACCGTCCGTTACCACTCGCTGCCCTCAAAACTGCCTTGCGGATGACACGTAGGGGCCCATCCGATCGTTACATCTAGCGAGATGGGCACGCCGATATCTCAACCAAAGGCAGCCGCAACGGCGATGAGCGCACCGGGACAAGCAGTGCTCCGGGCGCTGGAACCCCTTGTCGTGAATCCGGACCATCCAGGCCAAGGGCCGGACGGCCAGGCATGGCCTGGCCAGGGCCGGGGTGGAAAGTTCGAGCGGCACTCCGACCCGGGCGCGCACCGGACAGCACGTCCACATCGACATGCCGGAGGGCCCGGACAGCACGTCGATCATCGGCTGCGATGCCGCCAACGGCAGCTTTTGTTGAAGCTGCACAAGTACAGTGATGACCGTGGCGTCTGCCGCATCGAACCCATGGGCGCATCGACGCCAGCGAGGCATTTTCGAGCGCGATGGCTATCCTTTGCGTAGTGCTTTGATGGGGAATACAAGCCAGCACGTCTGCACCATCGGGGGTCAGCTGGGGAAAGGGCCGAACACGCGGTGGTTTTCAATCTTCGACTTCTACTCGACTCACGGTAGATCGCATTGCCTCGGGACCTAGCCACGGCCGGTATCCGGCTTAACCGTTCGTCCTGAGCGCGGGTGACTGGTCAGATTGGGTGGCGCGGGACCCGGAGGGAGCATGCGGATAGACGAGATACCGGTCGTTCATGTGCGGAGTAATTGATGGGCCGAGTGGCTGGTGGCTACTGGACTTGTCACTCCAGCCAATTGTGCAGTGGGCCGCGCCGACGGGGCCGCGCCGCACGGGCGGGTCGAAGGACATTGCCTTGTACCTGCTCGAACGTGGACCTCAGTTGGTCGTCCCGTTATCGCTATTGCGCACGGGTGGGAATGATCCCCGGTGCTGGGCGGGCTACGTGGTCTGCTCGGCTGGCTTGCCGGTGGAATCAGTGCTGGGCTGATGGCACCCGCGCGCAGAGCCCCGCAGAAGTCATTACCCATCTGCCCCCTGCTGGGCGCGCGGAGTCCTCTTGACGTCCTACCTGCTGAGCTTGGTGATCTCCACCCGCGGAGCTCCTCGGCGGGACCCGGTAGGTGGATGTCCCGCTGCGGTTCGATCCGGCCCGCGAGCTTCATCTGAGCGGCGGCAACATCACCCGGCAGATCCAGCGAGGCAACCCAGCCGCCCAGCCACGATCAGCGCGAGGACGAGTACCTTCCCCTCGTGTTGCGCACGTTCATCTTGGGTTAACCCGCATCAGTACCAGGTACTCGGTGTCAGCGGGCACCACGATCAGCCCCGCGACATTCGCCGCACGGGGCGTGCACTCTCACCAGGACGCCCGCAGGATGGATCCTGCATGTAGATGGGCAAGCCGCGGTGCCTGCCGTCACTCTGCAATTACCTGAAAGCTGGTGGCTGTCTACCCGCGGCCCGGTTATGAAACGGTCAGGTCCGGCTCTCCCGGCCACGGCGGGCCCCGGCGGGCGGTCCCGGCGGAACTGTTCGCGGGATCATCGTCTAGTGCCTCGTGGCCGGCAGGCCGTCTCCGGCAGGAGCAGCGACTCTTAGTCGACGCACCCGGGACATAATGGCCAGGTGCTGCCGGTGATGCAGAGCGCAGCGCAAAGGCGGGTCGAGCCGCTGACCGACGTCCGGTATGAAGATCTCCCGGTATCCTGCGGCGACCCCTGGCGAGGTCGCAGACGTCGGTCAGGTTCGGGTGCCTGCAGCCGGGGGCCGAGATGTTCGCCCAGCTGGACCTGGCCCTGATCTACCTGAGGCATGGGCGCGAACGGGCAGCCGCTGATCGGCGGCGGGTGCTGCTGCTGGGTTGGCCGGCGGAGAACGTGCTGGTCGCCCGCCTGGCCACCGCCGACGCTGGGGATCGGATCTGGGGCTCATCCCAGCCAACTCCACCCCCCCGGCCCGAACGGAGCCGCCCATGCGATCGCGGATGGGTTTCCTGATGAGGTGGCGCCGGCCGTTCTGCTGCTTTGACGAGCTGAGGCTGTGGTGCGCGGTGACGCTGAACCTCTGGTGCCGCCAGGGTGGCGTCCTTGGTATGGTGAGGGCCATGATGGGCTGGCGCTTCGTTACCCTCTCCGTCTCCGGCGACTTGGATGTCAGCCGTACCGCTTTATTCTGAGGCGTGGGCTGTATTTCAGGTCTGGGCCAGCGGAGGCCCGGGCGTTGGGGCGGTGTGGGTGTGGCGGCGGGCCGTGCTCACGGATTCCGGACGAGGCGCTCCAAACGGTTTGCCGAGATGGCCGTGTGGGCTCTCCGTGGATGTCTCCTTAGAAGGCGTCGGCCCGCCGTGCCGAGTTGCGCACCCACATCGTGGTCGTGCCCGAGCTGACCTCGGCGGCGGGTTTGGCGCCCGGGCGACGGCGGCGAGCGAAAGACGCCGCTCGCGGAGACGGCCGATCCTGGTGACGGTTTCGTGATGATGGTGTGTGCGTACGAGGCGGCGCACCTGTCTTCCAAGCTTGCACGTGACCCTGCGCTGGTGTTATGAAACTGTGTGGATGAGGCAGTGTGGGACTGACCTGAGACCGAAGTTCACCGGTGGTGGGAATTGGGTCGAGGGCAATGGGAAGAAGGCGGCTGCGCTAACCAGGCCGTACTAATTGCCGGGACGGTCTGCGCACGCCTCCGTGGACAGGCTCGGCGCAGGCGAGAGCCAAGTTCACCGCGTGACTGATGGCAAGGGTGTGGCAGCGGTCAGGCAGCTCAGCGTGCTGATCGGCACGGACTGGCGCCGCACGCCGGGACGCGAGATTTCCTGGCGAGGTTCGCTGGGCGGCTCTCTGCGACGTCGCAGGATCTGGTGACGTGCCGGCCGCGGCACCGGGACTGGACCGTACCTGGTGGGCGGAGATGTGGCTGCACAGCACGGGCGCGCCGACGCTGGCAGCCGAATTCGCGGCCGTGGCCGGCCCGATGGCCGGGGTCGGCCCGATGGCCGGGTCAGGCTCCTCGCTGGTGGTCACGCAGGACCCGCCCCGTCCTCAGCTGGTCGCGATCGGGCTGTACGACCGCCCCCGCGGCGCCGCGGGACTGCGGCGCCGGCAGCTGGTCCAGGTGGAGCTGGACCAGGAACGGACCGCAGTGCCGATCATGCTCGGTCCCGGGGAAGCGGTGCCGGATCTGGTAGTGGTGAACGACGGCGATCTCGGTTATGCGCGGATCACGTTCGATGAGCGATCGTGGCAGACGCTCGCCGCGGCCGCGCTGGAGATAAACGACCCGGTCACCGAGGCGGTGTGCTGGAACGCGGCCTGGCAGCTGGTGACGGGCGCCCGCCTGCCGGCGGCGTCATTCGCTGATGTGGTGGTGAGGCGTCTGGCTGATGGCGGCGCCGGGCTGCCGTCGGCCGGCGCGGAAGTGCTGCTCGACTGGGCGATCAGCTGCGCCGACGTCTACGCGCCCGCCGAGCACCGGGCCGCGCTGCGCGAGCAGATCGCTGACGCCGCGCTGGCCGCGATGGCCCGCGCCCGGCCGGGTGGCCCCATCCAGCGCACCCTGGCTGCCGCGTTCGCGGCCAGCGCGCATCGCGGTGACCAGCTCGACCTGCTGACCGCCTGGCTGGACGGGAACAAGGCGACCGGCGGACTGGCGGTGGACGGGGAGTTGCGAGCCCGGGCCCTGTTCACCTTGTCCGCTCGCGGGCAGGCCCGCCAGGCTGACGTCGACGCGCTGCCAGAGCTCGACCGCGCCAACGGCGCACGATACCGGGCGGCGTGCCTGGCGATGCGGCCCGATCCGCGCGCCAAGGAAGAAGCGTGGACCTCGGTGATATCTGGCGCCGTCACCGGTCGGCTCGCCGAGGCGACCGCGCAGGGGATGTGGGTAGCCGGGCAGGAACAGCTGATGGCCGGCTACCGGAGCAGGTACTTCGGCGAGGCCCTGCCCGCGCTGGCCGGGATGAGCAACTGGCCGCAGGAACGGCTCGGACGGTTGCTGTTCCCCTCGACACTGTGCGACGCCGCCACACTGGCCGCAGCCGAGGCCGCACTGGCCACCAAGCCGTGGCCCCAGGATCTGCGCGACGCCGTCGCTGAGCAGACCGCCATCACCCGCCAAGTGATCGCGTCGCGCCAAGCCTTATGGTTCAGCGCCAGCGCCGACCTGAGCCGCAGCGCCATACGCAGTAAACCCCGCGACCACGAAGCGAATAATGATCGATTCTTCATGATCGCGAAGCCTTTTCCCCCACTTTTTGGGGCAAAACCCTTCGTGATCATGGAGAATCCCCGCACCTTCCCCGGGATGAGACGATAGGGCGCATGGCAGACAACGCTCCCGTGACCGACGAGGCCCCTGCGCCCAGCGAGCGCATCGACGTCGAACGAACGATCCCGGCGGTACGTGTCGGCCCCCATCTTCTGCGGTCCTCCGCGATCCGGCCCCGGCCACGTGGCCATCGACAGCTCGGGCATGTTGATGGACTCGAGCGGAGTACAACCCGCGGCCGCGGTCGGCGACACCTTCGTCGTCCACATGGACCGCGAGGCCCTGAACGACCTACCCGATGGGGCGCTACGACGTACGGTTCGCATCACCGTGTTCGAGCCCGATCGTGAGTATCCGGTGTGGACGATATTGGGGGCACGATCGAGCCGCCGCTCGGCCACGTCTACGCTACCTGCTCGAGCCGGGTCCGGTACCCCGGGACCCGTGTCACCTCTTACTACGACTGGTCCGCGGCCGATCCGGTGCGGAAGGAGGGCGGCATCTTCCCGGTGATCCCCGAGAGCGCCCTCCGGGCCACGCTCGGCATCCTGGCCCGGGCGGCGGCCCGAGCGGCTACGCCGCAGCCCAAGGACCCAAACTTGAGACGCTGCCTGCGGCGACCTCCAGCCGGGACCGCAAGCCTGAAAATGCCTCCAAGGCAACTGTGGCTGACGGAGGTCTCGTGGACCTGTTCGACCTGACCGGCAAGGTCGCCGTCGTCACCGGCGGCACCCGCGGGATCGGCCTGGTTATGGCCCGCGGCCTGCTGCAGGCCGGTGCCCGCGTGCACATCACCGCGCGCAAGCTGGAGGCGGGCGGGGCCGCAGTGCCTGAACTCTCTGCCCACGGCCCGTGGTCACTTCGTCCAGGCCGACCTCGCTCGACCGAGGACGAGTGCCGCCGGCTGGCCGCCGAGGTCGGCCGCAGCGAGGACCAGGTCGACGTCCTGGTCAACAACGCCGGCGCGACCTGGGGCGCGCCGCTGGAGGAGTTCCCCGAGTCGGGCTGGGACAAGGTGCTCGACCTGAACCTGAAGGCCCCGTTCTTCCTCACCCGCGCCTTCTTGCCGCTGCTCGAGGAGGCCGGTACTGGACGATGACCCGGCCCGGGTCGTCAACGTCGGCAGCATCGACGGGCTGCGCGTCCCCCCGATGCACCACCTACTCCTACTCGACGAGCAAGGCCGCGCTGCACCACCTCACCGCGTGCTGGCCAAGGAGCTCGGCCCGCGGCGGATCACGGTCAACGCGGTCGCCCCGGGGCCGTTCGAATCCAAGATGATGGCGGCGACGCTCGAGCAGTTCCGGCGAGGAGATCGCTGCCGCGCTCGCCCCTGGGCCGCATCGGCCGCGCCGACGACATGGCCGGCGTCGTCGTCTTCCTGTCCGCCGCGGCGGGCGCCTACGTCACCGGCGCCGTCATCCCCGTGGACGGCGGCATCTGGACGTACTGCCGACGCTTAGAGCCAGCCGCTCCGAACGAGTGCGATGATCCGCTGAACCGCCCGCGCATCCAGCGCGTGAGCTGAACGTCATGCGCGATGCTGTCCGCATCCGCAGCCGGGCCGTCGTGCCGACCCGTACGTGGCTGCCTGGCAGGCTGAGCAATCAAGACGATGGTAAGCCGAACGGGCTGCCTCGTGCTCGCCCCGCGGGCCCCAGCCCAGCGATTCGCCGTCAGCGCTCTTGCGCTGCGCTGTCGCCTCGGGGCTCAGCGACAACACGCCCAGCGGCGGCACCGTGACCAGGTGCCGAAGCTGGCCTGCAGCGCCAAGGGGCTCTTGCGACGGCCTCGACGTGCCGGTATGTTGCGATCTGTTGCCGCTTGATGGCCGCGTTGGCTTGAGGATTCCTGCCAGTGCCGGCGGCAGCCCACCTGGTAGTCGAATGTGGCAGCGCGGAGAAGTTCGCGACGCAGGCCGACCGATCCGGGCCGGGTCGGCCTGGGTGGCCATCGTCCGAACCAGGTCCGACGGTGCCCGGGGCTGGTCTGCGACCGAGGAACGACAGCGTGTCGCCTGTGGCTCGTTGGCGTTCGATCCAGCGAAGCCCTTGGGGCCGGGGTGTCGAGCTGCGCAGCGCCGGGTCTGTGAGATCGTGTCCAGGTCGTGTTCCAGGCTGCCGCACGCCCTGGCGGACCTCGAAGTCGAGATGATGAGTCGAAGACCTTCGTCGGACGGGTCGCCCCTCGCCGAGTCCCAGCCCATGAAGACAGCCGCTGACGGGATTGAGCCGCATGGAGGCCAGCAGGGTGCCGAGCCCCTGGCTCGGTCTCGCGCCACTCGTCTCGCTGGCATCTCTTGCCCGCAGCAGCTGCAGCCTCTGCCGTGCACTGACCTAGTCGTGCGACAGCGGCAGGAACGAAGCCTCGGTGTAGGCGTAGACGATCGAGAACGTCATCCGTTGTGGGTGTGGGCAACTGCCGGACACATGGGTCGAGGTCATGTACTTCAGGGTGTCGTGATCCAGCCCAGTTCCACGGCAAGCTGATCTTCAGCCGCGGAGGTAGACGGGCCGGTCACGCCGGCGAGGCGGCTCTACTTCTTGCCATCATGGTGACCCCGGGGGATTGCGCTCGTAGGCGGTCGCGTTGACCTCCTGCAGGAACGCGATCGCGTCCAGGTTCTCCGGCCGCCGCACGCGTTCGGGCTCCACTCGCCGTCCTTGCGGGAGTAGTCCAGGTAGAGCATGGAGGCCACGGCTTCCACCCGCAGCCGTCCGCGTGGAACTCCTCCAGCCAGTACAGGGCGTTGGCGACGAGGAAGGTGCGCACCTCGGTCCGGCCGAGTCCAAGACCAGCGTGCCCGAGTCGGGCTGGGTGCCCCGGCGCGGGTCGGGGTGCTCGACAGCCCGGCGCCGTCGAACCCCGCCAGCGCCCACTCTCCCGCGGGAAGTGGCCCGGCACCCAGTCCAGGATGACCCCGATGCTGGCGCCGCAGCGCGTCGACCAGGTCCGAAATCGTCCGGGTGGCCGAACCGGGCCGTGGGCGCGTAGAAGGACGTGACCTGATAGCCCCAGGACCCGCCGAACGGGTGCTCGGCCACCGGCAGGAACTCCACGTGCGTGAAACCCAGGTCGGCGACGTACTCGACCAGCTCGGTGGCCAGCTCCTGATAGGACAGGCCCGGCCGCCACGAGCCCAGGTGCACCTCGTAGATGCTCATCGGCTCGCGGACCAGCTCCTTGGCCCGCCGCTCGGCCATCCAGCCGGCGTCCTCCCAGGTGTAGTGCGAGGTGTACACCACCGAGGCGGTCGCGGGCGGCTTCTCGGTCGCGTTGGCCATCGGGTCGGCCTTCTCGCGCCACACCCCGTCCGGGCCGCAGATCGCGTACTTGTACCGGGTCCCGTCGCCGATCCCGGGGACGAACAGCTCCCAGACCCCCGACCCGCCCAGCGAGCGCATGGGGAAGGCGGCGCCGCCCCAGAGTTTAGTCGCCGGTGACCCGGACGCCGTGCGCGCTGGGCGCCCACACCGCGAACGAGGTGCCAGTGACCTGCTTCACCTCGCGGACGTGCGCGCCGAGCACCCGCCACAGCTCCTCGTCCCGGCCCTCGCCGATCAGGTACTGGTCGACCTCGCCGATCGTAGGCAGGAACCGGTACGGGTCCTCGGTCACCGTCTCGTCCTCGCCCTGCCCATCAGGCCCGGCGGTATACGAGGTGGCGATCTTGTAGGCCGGGGTCTTCTCGTCCGGCACGGTGACGGCCCACACACCCTTGTGCACGTGCTCCATGGGCAGCCACCGGCCGTCCTTGAGCACCAGCGTGACCGTCGTGGCCATCGGCCGCAGTGCCCGGACCGTGGTCCCGTCCGGCCCGGGGTGAGCCCCCAGGATCGAGTGCGGGTCGTGGTGGTGTCCGGCGACGACCCGCTCGATCTCGCCGGGGGAGATCTCACGGCCTGCGCCGGATCGGCCTGCGCCGGATCGGCCTGCGCCGGATCGGCCTGCGCCGGATCGGACCGTAGTGAATCTGCCTGCGCCGACGCTGGCTGTGGTGAATCTGCCTGTGGTGAATCTGCCTGTGGTGAATCTGCCTGTGGTGAATCTGGCTGTGTCATGTCTGCAATTCAGCGATAGATTCCAGTGGGATGGGCAGCCAGGTGGGGCGATTCCTGGCCTCGTAAATGACCTCGTAGACCGCCTTGTCCAGCAGCAGGGCCCGCAGCAGCACCGCGTGCTGGGCCGGGTCGGGGCCGTCGGCCGCGGCATAGCCGAGGCAGAACGCGTCGCCGTTGCGCCGGACCCAGTCGCTGGCCTGGCCCCCCAGCCCGGACTGGTGGTCGCGCACGTCGGCGTCCGGCCGCGTGACCAGCTGGTGCCGGGCCGCGTAATCGAACGAGCGGAGCATCCCGGCCACGTCCCGCAGCGGGGAGGACCGGGCGCGCCGAAGGGACAGCGGGCTGGCCGGGCTCGCCCTCGAAGTCCAGCACCACCCAGCCGGTCTGCGTCCGCATGACCTGCCCCAGGTGGTAGTCGCCGTGCACCCGCTGGGCGGGCACCGGCTCGGTCAGCTTGGCCAGCTTGGAGTAGGCGTCGCCGATCTTGTCCGCCTGCGGGGCCAGCTCGGGCACGGTGGCGATGGCCATATCCAGCCGCCGGAACATCTGCTCGGCCATTTCCCGAATGGCCTCCGGCTCCAGCTCGGACCGGCCGAACGCGTCGGCCAGGTCCCGGTGCACCTGCGCGGTGGCCGCGCCCAGCCGCTCGGCCTCGCCGGCGAAGTCGCCGCCGGCCTTGGCCGCCCGGGTGCCCGGGCTGGCGTACAGGTCGCGCACGCTGGTCGCGGCCAGCAGCCAGCCGTCCGAGGCGGCCCGCAGGTACCCGGACAAGATGGCCAGCACCGTGGTGGCACCGTCCATCCGGGTCTCGACCCAGCCCAACGGCTCGGCGATGTGCGACGAGCCCAGCTGGGCCAGCGCCAGGGCCACTTCCAGGTCCGGGTTCGGGCCCGGCGTGACCCGGCGGAACACCTTGAAGATGGCCGACTCGCCGAACACCAGGCTGGTGTTGCTCTGCTCACCGGTCAGCACCAGGCTGTCCAGGCCGGCCTCGAGTTCGGCCCCGGGCACCCGGCAGAACCGGAGCATGTCCACGGTCCGGTCGTCCACGATGGAGTCAAGCAGGACCCTGGTCAGCGCGGTGTCGTGCAGCCCGTCGTAGATCTGCAGCCCATCGTGCGATCCGATCCGGGCGTGCCGCAGCCGGGCCGGCAGCCGCGCCCGCGAGCCGACGAACAGCTGATAGGTGTCGGACGTGGCACCGTGCGAGCGGTGACGAGCAGGTGCCGCAGACCGGGGTCGCCGGGGATGATCTCGGTGTCGGCCACGACCGCCAGGTCATGGACAGTCCGCCCCTTGCCTGCGAACCATCTCTGTCTGACCAGCCAAGTTGCCAGCGTGTCTGCAAAAGTCATCAGCCTATACCCCCTCCCCATGGCTGGTCCGGGCAAACGCGCCCGGGGGGATTTAGCATCAGCATCTCGCCGACGGGGTCACTGCTGGTGGCTTTCGCTCGGTCCGGCCAGCTCGTCCTCGTCCTCGTCATCATTCTGGGCCCCGGCGCCGGTGGGACGGTTGTCGGTGGAGGAGGACCGGTCGTCCCGGGCCGCGGGCAGCTGGAACCAGTAGAACCCGTGACCGGGCAGCGTGAGCAGGTAGCTCAGCTCGCCGATCCGGGGGAACGTCACCCCGCCCATGCACTCCACCGGGGTCACGCCCATGAACCGGCGCAGGTCCAGCTCGACCGGCTGGGGGAACCGGGACAGGTTGTTCACGCACAAGATCCGGTCCGAGCCGTCGGTGTCGGTGCCGTCCGACTCGGCGTGCAGCCGGGTGAAGGCCAGCACGGAGGGGTTGGAGGAGGTCAGTTCCTCGTAGACACCGGTGCCGAAGACCGGGTGCCGCTTGCGGATCTCGATCATCCGCCGGGTCCAGTGCAGCAGCGAGCCCGCGTTGCGCTGCTGGGCCTCGACGTTGAGCGCCTGGTAGCCGTAGATCGCGTCCATGATCGGCGGCAGGTAGAGCCGCTGCGGGTCGACGCCGGAGAAGCCGCCGTTGCGGTCCGGCGTCCACTGCATCGGGGTGCGCACCCCGTCCCGGTCGCCGAGCCAGATGTTGTCACCCATGCCGATCTCGTCGCCGTAGTACAGCACCGGCGAGCCGGGCAGGGACATCAGCAGCGCGGTGAACAGCTCGAGCTGGTTCCGGTCGTTCTCCAGCAGCGGGGCGAGCCGCCGCCGGATGCCGATGTTCGCCTTCATCCGGGGATCCTTGGCGTACTCGGCGTACATGTAGTCGCGCTCGTCGTCGGTGACCATCTCGAGCGTCAGCTCATCGTGGTTGCGCAGGAAGATGCCCCACTGGCAGCCGGCCGGGATCTGCGGCGTCTGGGCCAGGATCTCGGTGATCGGGTAGCGCTGCTCCCGCCGCACGGCCATGTAGATCCGCGGCATCAGCGGGAAGTGGAAGGCCATGTGGCACTCGTCCCCGCCGACCTCCGGGTCGCCGAAGTAGTCCACCACGTCGGCCTGCCACTGGTTGGCCTCGGCCAGCAGCACCTTGTCCGGGTACAGCTTGTCGATCTCCGACCTGATCCGCTTCAGGTACTCGTGCGTCTCCTTCAGGTTCTCGCAGTTCGTGCCCTCCCGCTCGTACAGGTAGGGCACGGCGTCAAGCCGGAAGCCGTCGATGCCCAGGTCCAGCCAGAACCGGAGCACCTCCACCATGGCGTCGGCGACCCTGGGGTTCTCGAAGTTCAGGTCCGGCTGGTGGGAGAAGAACCGGTGCCAGTAGTACTGGCCGCGGACCGGGTCGAAGGTCCAGTTGGAGGCCTCGGTGTCGACGAAGATGACCCGGGCCCCGGGGTACTTCTCGTCGGTGTCAGCCCAGACGTAGAAGTCGCCGAACGGGCCATCCGGGTCGCTGCGCGAGGCCTGGAACCACGGGTGCGCATCCGACGTGTGGTTCATGACCAGGTCGGCGATGATCCGGATGCCGCGCTTGTGCGCCTCATCCACCAGCGTGACGAAGTCCCCGATGTTGCCGTACTCGGGCAGCACCGACATGAAGTCCGAGATGTCGTAGCCGCCGTCACGCAAGGGCGAGGAGTAGATCGGCAGCAGCCAGACGCAGTCGATGCCGAGCCACTCCAGATAGTCGAGCCGTGAGGTCAGCCCCCGGATGTCGCCGGTACCGTCGCCGTCCGAATCGGCGAACCCGCGGATGAGCACCTCATAAAAAACCGCGCGCTTGTACCACTCCGGATCACGTGGTTTATCCACGTCGAAGTCGTCGGCTATCCCCTCGTGATGTTCTGTCACGGCAAGATCTCCCGGGTATTACCTCGTCATGCTGATGGGACAGTGCTGCGCGGCGGTGAGCATCGGCTCTTACGAGCCTGGGGTCACGGTAAAGACGTGAGCAGGCCTGGTCGCCGGGTCAAGGCGGACGTAGTTGGCAGGCCCCCACCGGTAGGACTCGCCGGTTAGCTCGTCCGTGACGGTGAATTCGCGGTCAACGCCCAGTGCGGGCAGATCAAGCCAGACCGTCGCTTCCCGGGTCTGGTACGGATCCAGGTTCACGACCACCAGTACGGTATCGGTTCCCGGCCGCCCGGGGATACTATCCACGCGCTTCGAGAAGCACATCAGTTCCGGCTGGTCAACGCCGTGAAAGCGCAGATTGCGCAGTCTGTGCAGGGCCGGGTGGGCGCGCCTGATCCGGTTCAGCTCGGTGATGTAATCCGCGATGCCGACGCCGTCCCGGGCGACGGCCTCCCAGTCCCGCGGCCGGTACTGGTACTTCTCCGAATCCATGTATTCCTCGCTGCCGGGCCTCACGGGTACGTTTTCGCATAGTTCGTACCCTGAGTAAATACCCCAGGCCGGCGAGAGCATAGCCGCCAGCACGGCCCGGATCTTGAACCCTCCCACCCCGCCGTGCTGCAGGTATTCGGACAGGATGTCCGGGGTGTTGGTGAAGAAGTTCGGCCGCATGTAGGCGGCCGTCTCGCCGGACAGCTCCCGCATGTACTCGGTCAGGTCCCAGACCTCGTTCCGCCAGGTGAAGTACGTGTAGGACTGGTGGAAGCCGACCTTGCCCAGGGTCCGCATCATGGCCGGGCGGGTGAACGCCTCGGCCAGGAACAGCACGTCCGGGTCGCTGACCCGGATCTCGGTGAGCAGCCGCTCCCAGAACCGCAGCGGCTTGGTGTGCGGGTTGTCCACCCGGAAGATCCGCACCCCGTGGTCCATCCACTGCCGGACGATCCGCAGGATCTCGATATAGATCCCCTCCGGGTCGTTGTCGAAGTTCAGTGGGTAGATGTCCTGGTACTTCTTGGGCGGGTTCTCGGCATAAGCGATCGAGCCGTCCGCCCGCCGGGTGAACCACTCGGGGTGCTCGGTCACCCACGGGTGGTCCGGCGAGGCCTGCAGGGCCAGGTCCAGGGCCACCTCCATGCCCAGCTCGCGGGTGCGGGACACGAACGCGTCGAAGTCGTCCATGGTCCCCAGGTCGGGGTGGATGGCGTCGTGCCCGCCGTCCGGCGAGCCGATGGCCCAGGGCGAGCCCGGGTCGCCGTCGGCCGGGTTCAGCGTGTTGTTGCGGCCCTTGCGGAACGTGGTCCCGATTGGGTGGACCGGCGGCAGGTACACCACGTCGAAGCCCATGGCCGCGATCGGCTCGAGCCGCTTGGCCGCGGCCCGCAGCGTGCCCGAGGCCGGCGGGCGGCGGCCCATCGGGTCGACCTGGACCCCCTCGGAGCGCGGGAACAGCTCGTACCACGAGCCGTAAAGCGCCCGCTCCCGGTCGGCCTGCACGGTCAGCGGCCGCGACCGGGTGACCATCTCGCGCAGCGGCCAGGCGGCCAGGATCTGGGCGATCGCCGGATCCTCGGCCGCGGCCAGCCGGTCCCAGGGTGTCAGCCCGCGATCGCGCATCGTGGTAACGAGGGCGCGCAGCCTGGTACGCGCGGCCGCGTTGCGGCTCCCCCCCGGGGGCTGCGGGATCCGCCGGGCGGCCCGCTCGAACGCCATGGCGCCTTCGGTCAGCATCAGCTCGACGTCCTGCCCGGCCGGGATCTTGATGGCCGCGTCGTGGTGCCAGCTGGCGATGGAGTCGGCCCATGCCTCGACGTGGAAGCGCCACAGGCCCTCGCTGGTCACGGTGACGTCGGCACCCCAGCGGTCGGTGCCGGGGGTCAGCTGCCGCATGGGGATCAGCGGGCTGGCCTTGCGGGCCGGGTCGCGAAGCATGACCGCGGCCGCGATGATGCCGTGCCCCTCGCGGAAAATAGTCGCGCTTACCTCAAAGGTCTCACCGTTCACGGCCTTGGCGGGGCGGCGCCCGCAGTCCACCGACGGCTCCACGTCAAGGATCGGGATTCGTCCAATCACCCCCGTTACGCTACCGATCCGGGGCGGCTTCATGCCAGCTCGGGGGGCCCATTGCCTGCGGTGGCGTGAGCAGGAGTTTCACGGAACTTCACGGACCGAAGTGATCGCAGCTCGTTCGGTATGTTCTGAACGTTTTTTCCTGCCCCGGCGCGCGGATCACCGGTCCGGTATTGGCGGTCGGTTCGTCTCGCGGGCGCGGAGCCACTATGGTCTGCCCGTGAGAGCGATTCGCCGGTTTACTGTCCGCGTCACCCTGCCCCAGCCGCTGGCCGCACTGCACGGCCTGATGCTGAACCTCCGCTGGTCCTGGCATGGGCCCACCGCTGACCTGTTCGCGTCCATCGACCCGGAGGCCTGGAAGGTCTCGGGCCACGACCCGATCGCGATGCTCAGCGCGCTGCCGCCCGCCAGGCTCGCCGAGCTCGCCGCCGACCAGGACTTCCTGGCCCGGCTGGGCGAGGCCGAGCGGGACCTGGGCCGGTACATGAGCGAGCCCCGCTGGTACGCCACCGAGGGCCCGGCCGGCGGTCAGGCGGAGCAGGGTCCCGCGGCCATCGCGTATTTCTCGCCCGAGTACGGCATCACCGCCGCGCTGCCGCAGTACTCCGGCGGCCTGGGCATCCTGGCCGGGGACCACCTCAAGTCAGCCAGCGACCTGGGCGTCCCGCTGATCGGGGTCGGGCTGCTGTACCGGCACGGGTACTTCACCCAGTCGCTGTCTGCCGACGGCTGGCAGCCCGAGCGCTATCCCTCCGACGACCCGAACGGCCTTCCCCTGGAGCTGCTGCGCGACACCGACGGCGCCCCGGTGCGGGTGACGGTCGGGCTGGGCAATCGGGAGCTGGGCGGGCGCGAGCTGGCCGCCCAGGTGTGGGTGGCCCAGGTGGGCCGGGTCCCGCTGCTGCTGCTCGACTCCTACGTGGAAGAGAACGACACCGACCTGCGCGAGGTCACCGACCGGCTGTACGGCGGCGGCAGCGACCACCGGCTTCGCCAGGAGCTGCTGCTGGGCATCGGCGGGGTGCGCGCGGTCCGGTCCTTCTGCGCGCTGCGCGGCCACCCGGCCCCCGAGGTGTTCCACACCAACGAGGGCCACGCCGGCTTCCTCGGCCTTGAGCGCATCCGCGAGTACGCCGCGCAGGGGCTGAGCTTCGACGAGGCGATCGAGGTGGGCCGCGCCGGCACCGTCTTCACCACCCACACGCCGGTTCCGGCGGGCATCGACAGGTTCGAGGCCAGCCTGATCCGGGGGGTGTTCGCGGGCGACCCGCTGCTGCCGATCGAGCGGGTGCTGGCACTTGGTGCCGAGACCTACCCGGGCGGGGACCCGGACGTGTTCAACATGGCGGTCATGGGCATGCGGCTGGCCCAGCGGGTCAACGGCGTCTCGCTGCTGCACGGCCAGGTCAGCAGGGAGATGTTCACCGGCCTGTGGCCGGGCTTCGACACCAGCGAGGTGCCGATCGGCTCGGTCACCAACGGCGTGCACACCCCCACCTGGGTCTCGGGTGAGGTGCTCAGCCTCGCCGGGGGGGACGACCCCAGCCGACCCCCCCCATCTGGGGGAGCTACCCGCCCCCCCATACCCCCCGGGACTGGGAGCGCGCCGCGGTCGCCCCGGCCACCGAGCTCTGGGAGACCCGGCACCAGCTGCGGGCCCGCCTGGTGACCGAGGTCCGGCGGCGGCTGCGCTCCTCCTGGCGCCAGCGCGGCGCGTCCGGCGCGGAGCTGACCTGGATCGACGACGCCCTGGACGAGAACGTGCTCACGATCGGGTTCGCCCGCCGGGTGCCGTCCTACAAGCGGCTCACGCTCATGCTCAACGACCCCGAGCAGCTGGCCGGGCTCCTGAACGACCCGGCGCAGCCGATCCAGATCGTGGTGGCCGGCAAGGCCCACCCGGCGGACGAGGGCGGCAAGGGCCTGATCCAGCAGATGGTCCAGTACAGCGACGGCGCGGACGTGCGGCGCCGGATCGTGTTCCTGCCCGACTACGACATGGCCATGGCGCACGCCCTGGTCCAGGGCTGCGACGTGTGGCTGAACAACCCGCTGCGGCCGCTGGAGGCCTGCGGTACCTCGGGCATGAAGGCGGCGCTGAACGGCGCGCTCAACGTCTCGGTCCGGGACGGCTGGTGGGACGAGTGGTACGACGGCGGGAACGGCTGGGAGATCCCGTCCGCCGACGGTGTGGAGGACGCGGTCCGCCGCGACGCGCTCGAGGCCACCGCCCTGTACGAGCTGCTGGGCAAGTCGGTGGCGCCGCTGTTCTACGACCGCGACGCGGACGGTGTCCCGCTCGGCTGGGTGGAGCGGATCCGGCACACGCTGCGCTCGCTCGGCCCCAAGGTCCAGGCCGAGCGGATGGTCCGGGAGTACGTCAACACGCTCTACGTGCCGGCCGCGGCCGCTTCCCGGGCGCTGGCCCCGGAGGGCTACGGCCCGGCCCGGCAGCTGGCCACCTGGAAGAAGCGGGTGGAGGCGGCCTGGCCCCAGGTCCGCATCGAGCACGTCGAGGCCACCTCGGCCGGGTCGCTGCCGCAGGCCCTGGGCGCGGCCCTGAGCGTGCGCGTCTCGGTGGCCCTGGGCGAGCTGGAGCCGGCCGACGTGGCGGTGGAGGTGGTCTACGGCCGCCCGGACCAGGAGGACGAGATCATCGCGCCCTCCTATACGACGCTGGCGCTGGACGCCCCGGACCCCCCGCTGCCACCGGGGGTCCGCTGACCCGCTTTTCCGGCGAGGTGTCGCTGGACCGCCCGGGCCCGTTCGGCTACACGGTCCGCGTGCTGCCGAACCACCCGCTGCTCGACAGCCGGGCCGAACTGGGCCTGGTCACCTACCCCGAGGGGCCGGCCGGCATGAGCACGGGGGACCTGCGATAGAAAAGCGGCATGGGTGAACTGGTCAATCTGGAGATCGCCGACGGCATCGGCACCATCCGGCTGAACCGCCCGCCGGTCAACGCGCTCAACGACCAGGTGACGGCCGAGATCGCGGTGGCCGCCCGGGAGGCGTCCGCCTCGGACGAGGTCCGCGCGGTGATCATCTACGGCGGCGAGCGGGTCTTCGCGGCGGGCGCCGACATCAAGGAGATGGCCGACGCGGGTTACGCCGCCATGGCGCTGCGCTCCGGCCGGCTGCACGAGGCGCTGTCGCTGGTCGCCGGCATCGGCAAGCCGGTGGTCGCCGCGATCACCGGCTATGCCCTGGGCGGCGGGATGGAGCTCGCGCTGGCCGCGGACTTCCGGGTGGCGGGGGAGCGGGCCAAGGTCGGCCAGCCCGAGATCGGTCTCGGCATCATCCCCGGCGCGGGCGGCACCCAGCGGCTGTCCCGCCTGGTCGGCCCGGCCAAGGCCAAGGACCTGGTCTTCAGCGGCCGGATGGTGGACGCCGCCGAGGCGCACCAGATCGGCCTGGTCGACAAGGTCGTGCCGGACGCCGAGGTCTACACCGCGGCCCGCGAGATGGTGCGGCAGTACGTCAGCGGCCCGGCCCTGGCCCTGCGCGCGGCCAAGCAGGCCATCGACTCCGGCCTGGGCGTCGACCTGGCCACCGGCCTGGAGATCGAGCGCGTGCAGTTCGCGGCGCTGTTCGGCACCGAAGACCAGAAGAACGGCATGCGCAGCTTCCTGGAAAACGGCCCCGGCAAGGCCACCTTCACCGGCCGCTGAGGTCGGCCCCGTCCCGGGCCGGGGGCTCCCCGGCCCGCAGCTCGGCCCGGCGCCGCCGGGCGTAGCGCCAGATGGCCACCGCGATGGCCAGCACCACGACCACCGCGATGATGTAGGTGGGACCGTGGAATCCGGACACGATCGACTGCCAGTTGGCGCCCACGGCGTACCCGGCCGCGGCCAGCGCCACGGTCCACGGCACGCAGCCGATGGCGGTGTAGACGCCGAACCGCACCGCGGGCATGCCCGCGATCCCGGCCGGCAGTGAGATGAACGTCCTGATCACCGGGAGCACCCGCCCGATCAGCACCGCCTTGCCGCCATGCCGGTCGAACCACGCGATGGCCCGGTCCAGGTCGTGCTCGCGCAGCCATAGCCGGCCGCCCCAGCGCCGCAACGCCGGCTGGCCGCCGTAGCGCCCCACCGCCCAGGCCACGTAGCTGCCTGCGACGTTCCCGGCCAGCCCGGCCAGGATGACCCCGGCCAGGCTCAGATGCGTGCCCGGCACCGCCCCGGCCGCCAGGGCCCCGCCGAATGTCATGATCAACTCGGACGGCACCGGGATGCACGCCGATTCCGCCAGCATGAGAACGAAGATGGCCAGATATCCGTAGCTCGCGATGAAATGCTGCACTAGGCGCTCCTACTTGATCAGGCCGAGGTAGACGACACAGGCCAGGCCGGCGACGAGGCAGTAAATGCCGAACGGGATCAGTGTCCGCGTCCGCAGATACCTGACCAGGAACCGCACGGAGGCGTAGGCGCCGAGGCCTGCCAGCACGCTGCCGAGCAGAACCTGGCCGCGGATGCCGTTGCCCAGCGGCCCCATCAGGTCCGGTACCTTCAGCACCCCCGCGGCCAGGATGACCGGCGTGGACAGCAGGAAGGAGAACCGCGCCGCGTCCACGCGGGACAGCCCGCGGGCCATGCCCGTCACCATCGTGACCCCATCCCGGCTGATCCCGGCCAGCAGCGCAAGGATCTGCGCCGACCCGATGAGCACCGCCTGCCCGTACCCCATGACCGTCAGCCGCCGGTCCGACGCCATCGCGTCCGCCTCCGCCTCATGCCCGGCCGGTGCCCCGCCCCTGTGCCGCTCCGGTCCCGGGCCGTATCCAGCGGCCTCCGGCCGCGCCGCCGGTACCGCCCCGTGTCCGGCGCCGTGGTCCACCCGGGGCCGGCCCTTCCCGTTTGTCTCACCGGCGAGCCGCCCGCCGTGACCAGGTCCGCCTCCCGGCCACCCGCGATCAGCTCGTCCGCCTCCCGCGATGCCCGGGGCCGGAACCGTTCCCCGGCGATCAGGATCAGGCCGTTGATGGCCAGGAATATCGCGGCCGCGATGGGCTTGCCGAAGATCACCCGGAACGGGTGCTCGGCCACCAGGCCGACCAGGCCGACCGGGATGGTGGCCAGGATGATCATCCAGGCGAGCTTCTGGTCGGCGGTCTGCACCTGGCGGTCCCGGAGCGAGGTGAGGAACCCGCCGATGATGCGGACCCAGTCCCGCCAGAAGTAGGCCAGCAGCGCGATCGCGGTGGCCACGTGCAGTCCCACGATGAAGGCCAGGTACGGCGACTCGGGCTTGGCCACGTTGAGGTCGGCCGCCCACTGGCCGCCCACAACGGCGGGAATCAGCACGTTATGCCCAAGGCTGGATATCGGGAACAGTTCGGACACGCCCTGGACGAGCCCAACGACCGCGGCCTCCAGGAAGGTCAAATGCGTCATAAGGTGTGTTCCTCGGATGAACTTGCAGGAGCGGTGGTGTCGTAGCCTCGAAGGAAGGCTCGCTTATGTTCTACAAACAATGTAGAACATCTACGAGACCTGTAGATGCGAAGCGCCGATGCAAAGCCCCAGCGGCAAGCGCCAGGGAGGAGCCCCGGATGCCCGACGACGTGGCCGCCCCGGATCCAGCCCTGGGCGGATCCCGGCGTCCGCCGGGCGCGCTGGAAGCCGAGGTGATGGGCGTGCTGCGGGCGGCGGGGGTGCCGCTGAACCCGGGCCAGGTCCGCGAGCGGCTGGCCGAGCGCCAGCTGGAGGACCTGTCCTACAGCACCGTGGTGACGATAGTGTCCCGGCTGCATGTCAAGGGCCTGCTCGACCGCGAGCGGGCCGGCCGGGCCTTCGTCTACCGGCCGGTGGACGACGCTAGCCTGGCCGCCAGCCAGATGAGCCAGGCCCTGCAGGCAGGCACCGACCACGATGCCGTGCTGAGCCGGTTCGTGTCCGGTCTGTCCGGCCGTGATGCCCGGCTGCTGCGCCAGTTGCTGGACGGCGGCCAGGACCAGCCGGGCGCCGGATAACCGCGGGAACGGCCATGAACCTGCTCGTCTACCTGCCGCTGCTGGTTCCCGTGCTGGCCGCGCTGGGCGCCCGGCCACTGGCGGCGCGGCTGGAACCGCGCCTGGCCACCTGGCTGCTCACCGCGGGCGCCGTCGCGCTGGCCGGTTTCAGCACGGCCGCGCTGGCCCTGCTGGCCGCCTCGGCGCTGGCCCGGCTGCCGTTCCTGGCCACGCTGGGCGACTACTCCCAGGCAGCGCTGCGCCGCGGCGACCCCGTGCCCGCCCCGGCCGGGATCTTCGCGGCCGCGCTGCTGACGCTGGCCGTGGCCGCGGCGGCGGTGATGATCCTGGCCCGCGCCCGGGCCCTGGCCGAGTCCTATCGCCGGTCCGCCCGGATGGCCCCCGGCCGGCAGCGGTTCGTGGTCGTGCCGGGGCACGCCATCGAGGCCTACGCGCTGCCGGGCGCACCGGGCCGGATCGTAATCTCCCGCCGTCTGCTGGCCGCCCTGGACGGCCGCCGCCGGGCCGTCCTGCTCGCCCACGAGCAGGCGCACCTGTCCGGCCGGCACCACCTGTTCACCAGCGCGGCCCACCTGGCGGCCGCGGCTAACCCGCTGCTGCTCCCGGTCGCCCGCGCGGTCGACTACACCGTGGAACGCTGGGCCGACGAGCGGGCCGCCGCCATCATTGGCGACCGCCGCCTGGTCGCGACCACCGTCGGCCAGGTCGCCCTGCTCACCGCCCCCGCTCCGCACCCCACCCGCGCCGCCGCCCTGGGCATCGCCGGCCCCAGCCGCATCCCCATAATGCGCGCCATCGCGCCTCTGCGTGCCATCCCCTTCCTGCGCGCCATCCCGGCCCTGCGAGCGGTCGCGCGCTCCAGCGGCACCGCGGCTACGCCCCGCCCGGTCTCCCTGACCTGGGCCTGCCCGGTCCCGCGCCGGGTCGCCGCCCTGCTCGCCCCACCCCCACGCCGCCACCTGGTCCTGGCGGGCATGATCGCGATCCTCATCGTTGTCGCCGGCGCCTCCGCCCTCCAGGCCGCCAACGACCTGCACGGCCTAGTCGAGCTAGCCCAAGCCGCCCGCTAACCCCCCCACCCCCACCCCACCATCGTGGTGATTAAAGGCCATCATGATGTACCGGATCAACCACGATGCCCGTAATCACCACGGTGATGCGGCTGAACGGGCTGGGTGCCAGCCATCGAGCCGCCGTAAGCAAGCCCCAGCGGGGCAACGCGGCGACCCGGCGCCAGGCTTCAGCTGCCGGCGACGAGCCGGCGCAGCGCCTGCGCGGCTTGGGCGTTCTGCTCGGCGTAGGTGACCAGCGCGTTGGCCAGGGTGGCGGCCCACTCGCCGACGGGGACCGTCTGCCGGGACAGCACGACGCCGCGGACCGCGCGGCAGATCTCCGTGACCGGCTGGCCGTGCCGCACGGCCAGGGTCATCTGCAGTTCACCCAGCCTGGCCACGACCTTGGAGATCTCGCCGGGACGTCCGCGCATCCGGTCGGACATGCTCCGTTCCCGCTCGACCGTCACGCAGTCGCTGGGCAGCGCCTCGCCGAGCGACTGGGCCAGCACGCGCGCGTAGATCGCCACGTCGGTGCTGTCGGCGCGCAGCGCGGCGGTGACCATGTCCAGGGAGAGCGCGTCATCATGCTCAGTCATCGGTCCGCCCCACGGGTCCGGCCACAATGTTCAGCGTTGGGTAAAGATGTGTGTTGATTCTATGGGGCCGCAGCCGGTGCGGGGGATCTGCCTCCGTTAGATCGCTTGCGAGACACGCCCGGGTAAGCCGTTACCTAGCGGCAACCTGTCATTTGCTCCACAACGCGCGAGGAGTTTCGTACTCTGGAACCCGCGATGCCTGCGACGGAACGACTGCCGAGCACTCTCGGCCCGTATCGCCTTCAGGACCGCCTCGGGGAAGGCGGCATGGGGGTAGTGCACCTCGCCCTTGATCCGGAGGGCCGCCCGGTGGCGGTCAAGGTGCTCCAGCCGCTCGGCAGCGAGGGCGTTAACGCCCGTCGCCGCCTGGCCCGTGAGGTCGAGACCATGCGCCGGGTGCACAGCCCGTTCGTCGCCGAGGTCCTCGACGCCGACGTGACCGGCGAGTACCCCTACATCGTCACCAGGTTCGTGTCCGGGCCCACGCTGGACGAGATGGTCCGCGCCCGCGGCGCGCTTTCCGGGCAGGGGCTGCGCAGGCTGGCTTATGGCATGGCCGAGGCGCTGACCGCCATCCACGCGGCGGGCGTCGTCCACCGCGACCTCAAGCCGGGCAACGTGATGCTCACCGACGACCGGCCCATCGTGATCGATTTCGGCATCGCCCAGGTCGGCGACGCTACCCGGCTGACCCAGACCGGCCTGGTCATGGGGACGCCCGGCTACCTCGCGCCCGAGGTGATCGAAGGACAGCCGAGCAGCTTTGCCTCGGACATCCATTCCTGGGGCTCGACCATGGCCTTCGCGGCCACCGGCCAGCTGCCCTTCGGCAGCGGTTCTTACGAGCAGATCTTCTACCGGATCGTGTCCGGCCGCGCCGACCTGACCGGCGTGCCGGCCCCGATGATGCCGCTGATCACGGCGGCGCTGGCCCGGGACCCCTCGCACCGTCCGTCGGCCGCCTGGCTCAGCGCCCATGCCGCCTCGCTGGACATGTCGGCCCCTGGCCCATCAGCGACCAGCGCGTATTATCCCGACACCCAGACCGCCATCCCGGCCGGAGCTAAAGCCGCGGCAGCAGCCGCCGGAGCTGGCGCCGCAGCAGCCGCAGCAGCCGCGCCCCGCTACACCCCGCTCAAAACCCCCAAGCAATCCGCCCGCGACGTCGCCGACCTGCTGCCCCCCGTCGACGACCAGCCCGCCAAGGCCAGGCCGGGCATCAACAGCCCGAACGGCGCCAACGGCCTGCCCGCCTCCTACCAAGGCCAGCCCCAGGCCCCCTACTCCGGCCAGTGGCCCGACCCCTCCGGCCGCCCCGCCACGGCGGGTCCCCCCGGCACCACAGGCCGCCCGGCCACGGCCCGCCCGGCGACCACGGCCGGCCTGGCCGTCATGGTCGCGGCCATCGCCCTGACCGTCGTGCTTCCGGTCGCGGGCCTGGCCGTCTCGCTCGCCGTGATCACCTTGCTCCGTGCCGCCGAACGTGCCCAGAGCACCCTGGCCGCCCGCAGGTCGGCCCGGGGCCCCCGGCCCAGCGACCTGATCGTCGCGGGAGTCATGTCCCCGCTCACGGTGGTCCGCGCGCTGCTCACCGAGATCCTCATGGCCCCGCTCGCCGTCGCCGTCGGCGCGGTCGTCTACGGCGTAACGCTCGCGGCCACGCACAGCCTGGACATGCCGCGGGCCGGCGCCTACGCGGCCGCGGCCATCGTAGCCTGGTACGGCCTCGGCCCGGGTTCGGGCCGCCCGCGCCGCCAGGTGAACCGGATCGCCGGAGTGGTGGCCCGGACCCCGATGTCGGCGGTGGTGACGGCGCTCGTGGTGTGGGCGCTGGCTGCCGCGGCCGTCCTGTTCGCCGTCTCGCAGACCCCGTACTACTGGCCGGCCACGGCGCCGCACCTACCGGGCCTGCACGGCCTGATCTCGGGCTCCTGGAGCTGGCTGACGCGGCAGCTCCACCTCTGGAACAGTTAACAGCTCGCCTGCGTCTGACGGCGGCATCGGCTTGACCAGGCCCAGCGCTACCACCTCGTTGGCCAGCCTGGTGCGCCGGTTCGGCCCCTCGGGGATGCGGAACTTCTGGTACAGCCGGAGCAGGTGCTGCTTGACCGCCGCCTCGGTCACCACCAGGTCGGTGGCGATCTCGTGCGCCGTGGCCGGCGTGGCGAAGGCCTCCTCGGACAGCGCGGGCCGGCACAGCGAGGTCAGCACGTCCAGCTCGCGCCGGGTGAGCTCGGGTACCGCCGAGCGGCGTAGCTCGACCTCGGCGGTGATCTCTTCCTGATGCACCCCGCTGATCCGGCAGCGCGCGACGCCGAAACTCAGCACGTCGCCTTCTTCCAGCAGCCGGCGGGCGATGGGCCGCCCGTTAACGCGGGTGCCGTTGCGTGATAAACCCAGGTCGACGACGTACACGTACGGGCCGCGGCGGACCAGCTCGGCGTGCAACCGGGACACGCTCGGGTCTTCCAGGCGGATGTCCACGCCCTGACCGCGGCCGACGGTCGTCACTATCTCGCTCAGCGGGAACGTCTCGCCGCTGTCCTCGATCCGGAGGAACGGTGTATCCACCGAGTCCCCCCCTTCTATCGGAGCCGATAGCGATATCTCACCACCGGGTTACCCCTCGTGTCACGGGTCTTACCGTGAGATTACCTGCCTATACCGGGTACACCGTGGTTACGACCTGCGCCGGCCCGGTAAACTTCCCAGCGGAAAGCCGGGAGGCACATGCATGGCGACTAGGCCGGCGAACGCTGGCGCCAGCGAGACCGGAGGCCACCGGGCCATCCGTCCCGAACGGGCCGGCCACCGTGAGAAGCCCGCGATCACCGGGCTGTCCTGGCTGCCCGCTGCGATCGTGCTGGCCGGTGTCGCCGCCGGGATGTACACCGCCTGGCAGGGATCGGTCTACGCGGGGCGAGGAGCCGGCCTGGTGGGCTGCGCACTGCTGCTGGCGGCGCTGGCCCGGCTGGTGCTGCCCGCGCGCTACACCGACCTGCTCTCGGCCCGCGGGAAAGCGTTTGACGCGCTGGCTTTCACGGTGCTCGGCGCCGCGGTGCTGGCCGTCGCGATATCGCTGCCATAAGCAGCAGTTAACGAAAGGGAAGCTGACCGACAATGGCGAAAATCAAGGTAGCGAACCCCGTCGTCGAACTCGACGGGGACGAGATGACGCGCATCATCTGGCAGAACATCAAGGACCAGCTGATCCTGCCCTACCTGGATATCGAGCTCGAATACTACGACCTGAGCGTGGAGCAGCGGGACGCCACCGACGACCAGGTGACGGTGGACGCGGCGCACGCCATCCAGCGGCACGGCGTCGGCGTGAAGTGCGCCACGATCACGCCGGACGAGGCGCGGGTCACCGAGTTCGGGCTGAAGAAGATGTGGCGGTCGCCGAACGGCACCATCCGGAACATCCTCGGCGGCGTGATCTTCCGCGAGCCGATCGTCATCTCTAACATCCCGCGGCTGGTGCCGACCTGGACCAAGCCGATCATCATCGGCCGTCACGCGCACGGCGACCAGTACAAGGCCAGCGACTTCGTGGTTCCCGGCCCGGGCACGGTGACGATCACCTACGTTCCCGAGGGTGACCAGAACCAGCCCATCGAGATGGAAGTGGCGAAGTTCACCGGCGGCGGCGTGGCCATGGCCATGTACAACTACGACGACTCGATCCGCGACTTCGCCCGCGCCACCATGCGCTACGCGCTGAACCGCAAGTTCCCGCTCTACCTGTCGACGAAGAACACCATCCTGAAGGCCTACGACGGCCGGTTCAAGGACATCTTCGCCGAGGTCTTCGAGTCCGAGTTCAAGGCGGACTTCGAGGCGGCCGGCATCACTTATGAGCACCGGCTGATCGACGACATGGTCGCCCAGGCGCTCAAGTGGGACGGCGGCTTCGTCTGGGCCTGCAAGAACTACGACGGCGACGTGCAGTCCGACGTGGTGGCCCAGGGCTACGGCTCGCTCGGCCTGATGACCAGCGTGCTGATGACCCCGGACGGCCGCACGGTCGAAGCCGAGGCCGCGCACGGCACCGTGACCAGGCACTTCCGCCAGCACCAGCAGGGCAAGGCCACCTCCACCAACCCGGTCGCCTCGATCTTCGCCTGGACTCGCGGCCTGGAGCACCGGGGCGAGCTGGACAAAACCCCCGAGGTCAGCCAGTTCGCGCACACGCTCGAGCAGGTCTGCATCCAGACCATCGAGGGTGGCCAGATGACCAAGGACCTCGCGCTGCTGGTCGGCAAGGACACCCCGTTCCTGAACACGCAGGACTTCCTGGCCGCCCTGGACGACAACCTCAGCAAGGCCATGACCGTATAAAACCCCTTACGGCCGAACGGGCGGGGTGACCCGCACACCCCGCCCGGGTCCGGTCTCTACCGCGGGGCCAGCGCCATCAGTTCAGGGTCATCAGCTCAGGGCCATCAGATCAGCGCGATCTCGTACTCCAGCGTCCCGTGCCCGCGGTCGATCAGCTCGGCCCGGTAGCAGCGCAGCAGCCCGGCCACGGCCGCGTTGTCCGCCGCGACCAGGGCGGTGAAGCGGCAGATGCCCTCCTGGCGGCCCCGCTCCGACAGCCGGTCTACCAGTTCGACGCCCAGGCCGCGGCCCTGCCAGTCGTCCACGATGGTGACGGCGATCTCCGCGGCCTGCGGGTCCTCCCGGTCCCTGACGTAGCGGGCGATGCCCACGCCGCCCCCGCGGGCGACCTCGAGCGCGCCGAGCGCCTCGTGGTTGTGGTGGTCGACCTCGGTGTAGTAGCGCAGGTCCGCCTCGGTCAGGGTGTTCTTGGGCCCCAGGAAGCGCATCCGCCGGGACCGTTCACTGAGCCGGGCGAATCCCTCGGCCAGCAGCGCCGCGTCCGACGGGCGGACCGGGCGGATCAGTACCCGCGACCCGTCGCGCAGCAGGACCGGCGCACTGGCGGCCGCCCGGCCGGCCGATCGCGCCTGACGCGCCAGGCGGGCCGCCGCGGCCTGGCGCTGCAACCCGCTGGACCGCTCGCGTGCCAGCGCGGTCCCGATAGATGGGTGGATCACCATCGTCTTTTCCTCTCCAGCCTGTGACACCGTCGGCCTGTGACGGTGTGCTTCTCCAGCCTGGGCCGGGAAGGGCGCCGGGACATCGGTGCTCGGCACGGATTGCACGGGTTCCGTGGTGGCCACGGATGCTGGTCACAGCCCAGAGCCGCAGGCTCGTCCCATCCGGATCCGTCAGGGGATCCGCGGTCCAGGACGGGAGTCAAGACGTGACCACGACAGAAACGAACCCGATCGACGAGGCCCGGCTCGAAGCGTTTGTCGGCCAGGCCGTGACCGACATGGGCGCGGCCATCTCGGGGCTGATGCTGCACATCGGGGACCGGCTCGGCCTGTACCGGGCCATGGCGGGTGCCGGGCCGATGACGGCCACGGAGCTGGCCGCGCGCACCGGCACGTCCGAGCGGTACGTCCGGGAATGGCTCGGCAATCAGGCGGCCGGCGGGTACGTGAGCTACCACGCCGAAGGCGGCACTTTCGAGCTGCCGGCCGAACAGGCCATGGTGGTGGCGAACGAGGACAGCCCGGTCTTCCTGGCCGGTGCCTTCGAGACGATCGCGTCCTGCTACAGCGACCACGACCGGTTCGTGGACGCGTTCCGGACCGGCGCGGGGGTCGGCTGGCACGAGCACGACGCCCGGCTGTTCTCCGGGGTGCTCCGGCTGTTCCGTCCCGGCTACGCCGCCCAGCTGGTCAGCGACTGGCTGCCCGCCCTGGACGGGGTGACGGACCGGCTGAAAGCCGGAGCCAGCGTGGCCGACGTGGGCTGCGGGCTGGGCGCATCCACGATCATCATGGCCCGTGCCTTCAGCCGGTCGAGCTTCCTGGGCGTGGACAGCCACGAGGCCTCAATTACCGCGGCCCGTCAGGCGGCGGCGCAGGCCGGCGTGGCCGCGCGGACCCGGTTCGAGGTCGCGTCCGCGCAGGATCTCCCGGGCGACGGATACGACCTGGTATGCCTGTTCGACTGCCTGCACGACATGGGCGACCCGGTCGGCGCGGCCCGCCGGATCCGCCAGGCCCTGGCCCCGGACGGCACGCTGCTCCTGGTCGAGCCGATGGCCGGCGACGGGCTGGAGGACAACCTCAATCCGGTCGGCCGGACCTTCTATGGCCTGTCCACGGTCATCTGCACGCCGGGATCGCTGGCTCAGGAGGTGGGCCTGGGCCTCGGGGCGCAGGCCGGCCAGCGCCAGCTCACCGAGGTGCTGAACGCGGCGGGCTTCAGCCGCGTGCGCCGCGCCACCCAGACCCCGTTCAACCTCATCCTGGAGGCCAGGCCATGACGGTCGCGCCCATCGCGGCCAGCACGGATTCCCCGTGGGCCCGGTCCGCCCCGCCCATGAGGACCAGCGTCCGCGCCCACTGATACCGGCACCCGGCGGCCCGCAGCGCGGCGGCCGCCGGGGCCAGGCCGGACCGGTCACCACCCAGTGCCCCGGCCCGGTCCACGATCGCCGCGGCGACCGGGTTGTCCAGCGTGGCCAGCCGGGCGCGCCTCAGGCGGGCGGCGGCGTCCGGGTGCCCGGCGATGACGGCCGCCTCGGCCCACATCGCCGCGTACCACGGCCGCCACATCCCGGCGTACCAGGTACGGAACTCCTCCGGTGGCGTGCCGAGCACCCGGATGGCCGCTTCGGCTTGGCCCCGGTGCAACAGCAGCAGCCCGTCGAAGAACTCGCCGAAATGTAGCTCCGACAGCGACCGGCCCGGCGTGGCCAGCGCGTCCACGATGCCCAGCCAGGCCGACCGGGCCGCGTCATCGCCTTGCAGGCCGTAGACGGTGGCCACCGCGTAGGCGGCGCGGGTCAGGTTCCCGGCCCGCGGGGCCCCTGCTCGTTCCCATCCCTCGCGGAACTGCCCGGCCAGCGTGCGCACCTCGGCCCAGTCACCGGCCAGCGCGGCCACCACGATCAGCCGCGACGTGGCCAGGTGACCCTCCCCGCGGTAGAAAGGCAGATTCCGGACCTGTTCGGCCAGTTGCCGGGCGGTGTGCAGGTCACCCACGGTGGTCGCGCACTCGGCGGCCATGTTCAGGGCGTCAGAATGCTCCAGCCCGGACAACGCGGTTGGCCGTACCGGGGCCAGGACCCCGGTACGCCGCACGGCGCTGGCCAGCGCGCCACGGAGGTCGCCGGAGGCCAGCTGGACCGAGGTGAGCTCGTCCAGGGCCGCGCTCTCGGTGAGCGGGTCACCAGCCCGGCGGGCCAGCGCGATGGCCCGCTCGGCGAGCCCGGCGGTGACCGGGTCGATGTCGTCGCCGCTGAAGGCCTCGGCGGTCAGCAGCCGGGCCTCCACGGTCACGCTCCCGTCGGACAGCGCCCAGGCGCGGGTCAGCAGCTCGCCGGCCTGGCCCGGCGGCGGGGCCGTGGCCATCAGTCCTTGCGTGCGGTTGCACATCTCCGCGGCCCGGGCCAGGTCCATGGCCGCGCCGGCCCGGTCACCCGCGCGCAGCGCGGCCTGCGCCGCGGTCAGGTGGAGCCGGAGCGCGTCGTCGCCGAAGTGCCGCGCCGTGGCCGCGCCCGCGGCCTGCCGCAACGCGGCGGCGGCGCGGCCGTCGTCGGGAGCAAGGCCGGCCGCCTGCTCGTACCGGTGCTGCGACTCGCCGGGCAGGCCGCGGGCAAAAGCCAGGTCAGCCACGGTGAGAGCCAGCTGGTAAGCCACTGGCGGACGGGGGAGCTGCGCCGACGCCCAGCTCAGCGCGGCCCGCAGCTCGTCGGCAAGCTGGTCGAACGACGCCCGCCAGGCCAGGTCGTCGCCATCCGGCAGCCCGAGAGCGCCGGCCGCGCCGGTGGACCAGCTCAGGTGGCGGGCGGACGCCAGGTCCGCCTCGCCGTCATCGGACAGCCGGGCGGCGCCGTACTGCCGGATGGTCTCCAGCGCGCCGTAGCGGGTCCCGTCCGCGTCCGCCACCGTGACCAGCAGGCTCTGGTCGGCCAGCCGCGCCAGCGAGGCCGCCACACCGCCCCCGGCCCGCGGACCGTCACCGGCCCCTGATCCGTCACTTGCCTCGCCGCGGAGCGCCCAGCCGTCCAGCAGGGCCTCGGCCGCGGCCGCGGTGAACGGGGCCGCGAACACCGACACCCGGCGCAGCACGGCCTGGTCCCCCTCGTCCAGCAGGGTGTAGCTCCAGTCGAGGGCGGATCGCAGCGAGCGGTGCCTGTCGTCGGCTCGCCGGCCACCGGCCAGCAGGTCCATCCGGTCCGCCAGCCCGGCCTCGATCCCGCCCAGGCCGAGCGACGGCAACCGCGCCGCGGTCAGCTCGATGGCCAGCGCCATCCCGTCGAGTCCCCGGCAGATGGCCGCGACCCGGTCCACGTCGCCGGGTGGCACCGGGGTCCCGGCCGCGGCCGCCCGGGCCAGGAACAGCTCCACCGCGTCGCCCGGCCCGCCGTCGCTCGCGTCCAGCGACAGTCCCGGGACTCCAAACACCCACTCGAACGGCACCAGCAGCCTGGCCCGGCTGGTGACCAGCACCGTCAGCCGGGGACAGCCGGTCAGCAGCCGCTCGATCAGGGCTGGCACCCGGTCGAGCAGATGCTCGCAGTTGTCCAGCACCAGCAGCGTCTCGCGGGCCGCCAGCCAGCCAAGGATGCTGTCCTCGCTCGAGGCGCCCGGGCGCTCGCCGAGGCCGAGGGCGGCCGCGATCGCCGGGGCAACCATCGCCGAGTCGGTGACCGGCACGAGGTCGACGTACCAGGCGCCACCGGCATACTGGCCGGCCATCTCGGTGACCACGCTCAGCGCCAGCCGGGTCTTGCCGACCCCGCCCGGCCCGACCGCGCTTACCAGGCGGTGCGTGCCGACCGCCGTGGCCAGCGCTGTCCGCTCGGCGGCCCGGCCGATGAATGACGTCAGCGGCGGCGGCAGCGCCACCGTGACGGCGGATCCCTGGTCTGTCCCGGCCGGGGCCGCCGGCCGCAGGCGCGCCGCGGCGGCCGCCAGGGCCCGCCGGTCGGTCACTCCGAGCTTGCGCAGCAGCGAGGACACGTGGCTCTCGACGGTGCGGACGGAGATGAACAGCCGGGCGGCGATCTCGGCGTTGGTCAGATGTTCGGCCAGCGCGGCCAGCACCTCGGCCTCGCGGGCCGAGACGCCTATTCCCGGGAGGACCGGACCCGCGCTCACCTTGTCGATTGTGCGTCAGCCCTGGGCCAGCCGGCGCAGCGCCAGCTCGGCGTACAGCGCGGTGCCCTCGGCCAGCGCCGTGTCGTCGAACTCCGCGATCGCGGAGTGGTTGGTGGGCGCCGTCCGCGGGTCGTGGCCCGGCGGGCAGGCGCCCAGGAACACGAACGCGCCGGGCACCTGCTCCAGCACGAAGGAAAAGTCCTCGGCCCCGGTGATGGGGAAATCGGCGATCTCGCCGCGGCCAGGCCCGAATGCCTCCGTGATCACACCGGTAGCGAACGCCGCCTCGGCCGCGTCGTTGACGGTCACCGGGTACTCCTGCACGTACCGGGCCTCGACCTCCAGGCCATGCGCCCGGGCGATGCCCTCGGCCACCCGCGGCACCTCCCGGCTCAGCCGGGCGCGGGATTCCGCGCTGTAGGAGCGGGCCGTGGCCGCGAACCGGGCCTCGTCCGGGATCACGTTGTCGGTGGTGCCGGCGTGGAAGCTGCCGACGGTGATCACGACCGGGTCGAACACGTCGAACTTCCGCGTCACCAGCGTCTGCAAGGCCAGCACTATTTCGCAGGCGGCCGGGATCGGGTCCGCGGCGTGGTGCGGCGCGGAGGCGTGCCCGCCGCGGCCGCGCACGGTGACGAAGATCTGGTCCGCCGCGGCCAGCATCGGCCCCGGCCGGGTCGAGAACAGCCCACATGGCAGCCAGTTCGACATCACATGCAGGCCATAGGCCGCCACCGGACGCGGGCCCGCCGCGTCGAGCACGCCCTCCTCGATCATCGTCCTGGCCCCGGCGCGGCCCTCCTCGCCCGGCTGGAACATGAAGATCACCGTGCCGGGCAGCTCGGCCTGCCGGGCCGACAGCAGCCGGGCCGCCCCGGCCAGCATGGCCGTGTGCAGGTCGTGGCCGCAGGCATGCATCGCCCCGGGGATCTGCGACGCGAACGGCACACCGGTCTCCTCGGTGACCGGCAGCGCGTCCATGTCGCCGCGCAGCAGCACCACCGGGCCGGGCTGGCCGCCACGCAGCACCGCGGTCACCGAGGACAGCCCGCGGCCGGTGCTGATCTCCAGCGGCAGCCCGTCCAGGGCGTCCAGCACCTTGGCTTGCGTCTTGGGCAGGTCCAGGCCGATCTCCGGCTCACGGTGGATGGCGTGCCGCAGCTCCGCGATCTCGCCCGCGATCTTCTCGGCTTCGTCCCGCACCGGCACCGTTGCCTCCTTCGATGGGCGAAATCAGGGCCACCCTAACCCACCCCGCCCCAACCCACCCAGCTCTCACCGGCTGGGCCGCCGGTCACTGCGCTATCCCACCCGCCGCGCACTATCGGACGGCGTCGCCTCGAGGAACTCCGGCGGGGTCCAGCCGCGCCGCGCGAACGCCTCGCTCACCGCCGTGGTGACCCGGCTGCCCGGCCCCGCGAGCACCAGCACCGACCCGCCGAACCCGCCGCCGATCATCCGCGCGCCGAACGCCCCCGCGCCCACCGCCGCGGCGACCGTCTCGTCCGCCTCCGGCCAGGAGATCTCGAAGTCATCCCGCAGCGACTCGTGCGCCTGGGTCAGCAGCCGCCCGATCTCCCGGTAAGCCTCCGGGTCACCGGGCCCGGACCGCAGCAGCTCCACCACCGTCAGGACCCGCTGGTTGTCCGAGATCACGTGCCGGGCCCGGCGTCGCAGTACCGGGTCGGCGAGCCGGCCCACCTCGGCCGGGCTGGTCACGTCCCGCAACGAGGCCACGCCGAGCTGCCGGGCGGCCTGCTCACACTCGGCCCGGCGCTCGCCGTACTCCCCGTCACTCAGCTCGTGCCGCGCCCGGGTGTTGACGATGAGCAGCTGCGCCCCGGCCGGAGCCGGGTCGAACGGGACCTGCGCCGTCTCCAGCGAGCGACAGTCCAGCAGCAGCAGGTGCCCGGCCTGGCACAGCAGCGACGCGGACTGGTCCATGATGCCCGACGGGACCCCGACGAACTCGTTCTCGGCCCGGCGGGCGATGGCGGCCAGCTCCCGGCGCGGGATGCTCCCGTTCGGTGCTGGCCCGTCCAGGCCGGCCAGTTCGGTCAGGGCG
>CAWAFD010000039.1:0-46777 GCA_963781225.1 uncultured Actinomycetota bacterium | reverse complement strand
CAGCCTTCTCCGGATCGGTCCCGCCGGCCGCGAACGACGCCGTCCTGGCCGCTGAGACCGTCGGTCAGGGCAACGTCCAGGTGAGTCTGCTGTCGATGGCCATGGTCGCTGGGGCCGTGGACTCTGGCAGCTGGCACGTGCCCCAGGTCGTCCAGCTCGCGCCGGGTGCGGTCACCAAGCCGTCGACCCCGCTGCCGTCAGACACGGTAACGGCGCTGCGCAGCCTCATGCGCGGCGCGGTCAGCTCTGGTGCCGCCAAGGCGGCCAAGGCACCTGGCGGGCAGGTCTACGGGCAGGTAGGCCTAGTCCACGCCGGATCGACGTGGACCAGCTGGTTCGTCGGCTACCAGGGTGACGTCGCTATCGCGGCGGTGGAGTACGGCAAGACCGCCCAGCTGTCTGCCGCCGCCCTGGCCCACGCGTTCTTCTCAGCCGCTGGCCACTGACCATCCTTCGCTCAGCCTGACACCCTCACGCTGCCAGCGTCGGGTCACTCTCCGTTACAAATCCGAGACAGGAAATTGCGGAGCGTGAGCAACCATGTGGGCATCCCCCGGCGTCTTTACATGTGACTGGGGTTCGCTTGGGGGGTTGCGACCCAGTCAAGAAAAGGTCCGGGTCTCATCTCGGGGGAGACCCGGCCGCTGACCGGCTCCGACCCTGCCGGTCGGCCCCTGCGGGTGCGTTTAGGCCACCGCCAGCGCCCGCAGGGGCCACATTTTCTATGCACAGATCCCTGCCCATGTTCCTCATCCCGCCGCGTTTCTCTCTCCTTCCGCGGCGTGCCCGATGAGGTCGGCGGCTCCCAGGTCACCGGCTACCGGGGCCTCGGGACCTGGGGCCCCGGCCCATCGCCAGGCTCGGCCGTCGCGCGTAGCGCATGCCGAGTCGGCTGTGGGATGGAACCAGCGGTCGGCCACGTGCAGCCACGAAGTCCCGTCTCTATGCGCTCTCCGGCGGGTGTACCGGGCCATCGCATGCTTCCCCGTCCGTAGCCAGCCGGTAAGGGAATGCGAGTTGGCTTGCGGATGTTGTGAGTGTACGGTCGTGTAGACCGGTAACGCAGTCGCGGCGCCGGTCGGCCGTACAACTCAAAAGGGGACGATCGGTTTCGACTTCGGTGGTTGATCCAGGGGAAGCGGGCCGAGGGTTGCGGTTGTGACCTCGTTAATAACGTGACCGCAAAACCACAAGTGCCAACTCTACGCGCACTGACCTCGCTCTCGCCGCCTGAGGCGAGTTAAGAGGTTGTCAGCCCGGGGGCTCCTCCGACCCGGTGCCTGGCATCAGCTAGGAGGATTTACCGCCTGACCCGGTCGCGGGGCCAGGTGGGACATCAAACAGCGACTGAGCCTGTCGGCGTCTTGCTTGCGTGATCGCCGGGGCTGAGAAAAGCACAGCAAGCTGCGCCCGGAGAAGCCCTGGTGAGGTACTGGAGGACGCGGGTTCGATTCCCGCCGTCTCCACGTGCACGTCGCGAAAGCCCGGACCAAGCGGTCCGGGCTTTCGCATGCCAGCCCTCGGACGGCTCAACGATCGCTCCGTCCCCGCATGGCGTGGACCGTGGTCCCTGAGCTCACGCGACTGGGGTTCCTGAGCTCACGCGATGGCGCGAACACTCAGCCGGGCTCTTCTGCCCGTTCCGGCCACGACTCCGGCGCGCCGTCCACCTCAGGGTCAGCCCTCGGCGGCGCGCCAGCCTCCACCCCGGGGCCAGCCCCTGGCCCGGGATCAGCGCCGGGACCGTGGCCGGGGCCCGGCGCCGGATCGGCTTGCGCCTGGTCCAGTCGCTGGCGGCGGAACCCGGGCAGGATCCGCGCCAGGACGAGCGCGCCCGCGATGCAGGCCAGGCCGCCGGACACCACCGACACGGTGTCGCCGAAGGCAGTCGCCACCGCCCCGGCCTCCAGATCGCCGAGGCGCGGCCCTCCGGCCACTACGGCCATCTGCAGGCCGGACAGCCGGCCACGAAACGCATCGGGCACCGTGAGCTGGATGATCGTGCTGCGGAACACCGCTGAGATGACATCGGCCCAGCCCGCGATGGCCAGCAGGATCAGGGCCGCGGGCAGCCACCGCACCAGGCCGAAGCCGGTGATGGCAGCGCCCCACACGATGACCGCGATGATGACCGCGAGGCCCTGGCGCTGGATCCGGCTGACCCAGCCGGTGGTGAGGGCGCCGACGAGCGCGCCCGCGCCAGGGGCGGCATACAGGAAGCCGAGCGTCGTGGCCCCGCCCCCGAACACCGTGGTGGCCAGGGCTGGGAACAGCGCCCGCGGCATGCCGAACACCATCGCGTTGATGTCGATCAGGTAGGCGCCCTGAAGGGCCTGGCGGCCACGGACGAAGCCGAGTCCTTCGGCAATGGACCGCAGGCCCGGCCGGTGGGTAGCGTTCCCCGTCGGCGGCTGCGGCGAAATAAAGGCCAGCGACACCAGGGCCACTATGAAACTGGCCACGTCCAGCCAGTAAACGAAGCGGACACCCGCCCCGGCCAGCAGCAGCCCGGCCACGGCCGGGCCTGCCACCGTGCCGAGCTGGAACAGGGACTGGAAAATGGCGTTCGCCGTCGATACCTCAGACCGGCGCACCATGTTCGGCACGATGGCGCTGCGTCCCGCGCTGTCCAGCCCGCTGAACCCGGCGGTTAGGGCCGGCAGCACGAACAGCGGCCACAGGGAAGGACCGAGGTCGGCGTTGACCGCCAGCCCCGTGCTGCACGCGGCCATCAGCACCTGGGCCGCCATGAGCAGCCGGCGCCGGTCCATTGAGTCCACCACGGAGCCGCCCAGGAGCGCCCCTGCGATCAGCGGGAACAGCTGCGCCAGCGATACCAGGCCGACATCGAGGGAGGAATGGGTCAGCTCGTAGACCTGGTACGGCACCGCCACCGTCGTCAGCTGGTTTCCCAGCACCGAGATCAGTTCGCCGCCGACCAGGAAACGGAAATCGCGGGAGCGCCGCAGCGGCGTCAGGTCGATGAACAGCCGCCGCGCGGACCTGGACCGCGGCCCGGCAGGCTCGCTCACGCCGACTCCCTTACGTCACAATGACTGACGTACGTAGAAATGACTGACGGTCATTCAGTGAGTTAGCATACCGGCAGCGCCAGAAGGGCCGGCGGCCAGCATCAGAAGAGGGCCGGCGGCCAGCCGGTGCAACGGGCCGTCCGGGCAGGAAAAGAGATCGGGTAATGACGCGAACCAAGCCCCCCGAACAGCGACGGGCCGAACTGCTCACGGCCGGGCGCGAGTTGTTCCTGGCCAAGGGCATCTCGACCACGTCGCTCGACGACATCACCCACCGGGCCGGTGTCTCCAAGGGCCTGTTCTACCTGTACTTCCGGTCCAAGGAGGACCTCATCCTGGCCTTGCAGGAACAGTTCTCCGGCCAGTTCGCCGAGCGCATGCGGGCCGCCGCCGATGGGCGGCGGACTGGGCCGCAAAGCTCGACGCATGCGTCCAGGCCAGCTTCGAGTGCTACCGCGATCTACATGACCTGCACGAGGTCCTCTTCCACCACGGCCATCCGGCCCACCACGGCCAGCCGGCCCACCACAGCCAGCCGGCCCACCACGGCCCCGGCGACGACAGCGACGGACACGGCAAGGATGCCGGCGAAGGTGACCACGGCAAGCACGAGCCCTCGCATGCGGTAACCGCCCAGGTCTTCACCGAGCTGTTCGCGGCCGGGACCACTGCCGGGGCCTTCGACGTGGCTGACCCGGAAGCCACCGCGGTGCTGTGCTACGCGGCCATGCACGCCTTCGACTGCGGGTTGCGCGGCCACGGCGGCCCAGACGATGCCCGGCTGATCCGCGCCGCGCAGCGGCTCGTCCGCCGGGCGGCAGGCCTCACCACCGATTCCATCAGCACCGCGAGTAACATTGATATCACCGTCGGTGCCACTGCCGGCGGCGCCGCGGACGCCTCGTCGCCTGCCGCTCCCGACGCGCCGGCGTAATCGCGTAAACCCCTGGCGAAAAGGCCGTTGGGGGCGCTTTCGGCCCGGGCAGGATGGCCGATCATTACCATTCTGGTTCCGAACACGGGATAATAGGGCGACGGATAGAAACGATTGTGGCTGGCCGGTTCCGCAGCGGATGCCGGGGCTGCGGCACGGGCAGTACCTGGGATACCGATGCCGAACCCGGCTGCGCGGTGGGCTGCTGAGGAAAGGGGATAGAGAATGGCGGCGATGAAGCCGCGGACGGGCGACGGTCCGCTTGAGGTCACCAAGGAGGGTCGAGGCATCGTCATGCGTGTACCGCTTGAGGGCGGCGGCCGGCTGGTTGTTGAGCTAACTGCTGACGAGGCGGCCCGGCTTGGTGATGCCCTGAAGTCCGTGGTTGGGTGAGCCTATTCCAGTCCTCACCGGCGAGCCAGCACGTTCCCAACGCCAGAGCCGCCGTCGGGGTCGGCCACCGGCCCCGTCACCGTGCCGACGGCTATCGTGGCGCCGCCGAGTGGTACCCGCCGTCTAGTGCCGCTGGCTAGTCGTTCCGCTTGACCGCGGCGAGCAATCCGTCGCCTAGCGGGAGCAGCACGGGCACGAGCCGGTCGTCGGCCCGCACCTGGCTGGCGAGATCCAGCACCGCACCCTCGGGGGCCGCGCCGAGCGCGTCATCGTCCAGCGTCCCGCCAGTCTCGGCCGAAGCGGACCCGAACGGCGCGGCGTCGTCCAGGTCGTCGTCGGGAGCCTCTGCCAGCAAGGCGTTATTGAACACGACGATCCCTCCGGATCGCAGCAGGCGCAGCGCTGCGGTCAGGTAGTCCGCGTAGTCGCGCGGGTCCGCGTCACAGAACACCAGGTCGTAGGCGTCATCGGACAGCCGGGGGAGCACGTCAAGGGCCCGGCCGAGGATCAGCCTGGCCTGGTTCTGGGCGAAGCCTGCCTGGCTGAACGCCTTCCGCGCCATTCGCTGGTACTCGGGCTCGATGTCCACGCTGGTGAGCGTGGACCCCGGACGCATGCCGCGAAGCAGCCAGATGCCCGAGGTCCCGCAGCCGGTGCCGATCTCGACCGCCGTCCGGGCCCCGGCCGCGCAGGTCAGGAACCGCAGCGCGGCTCCGACTTCGGGCAGAACCGGTTCGGTCCCGCCCAGGTTGGCCGCGCTGGCCCGGGCAGCAAGCAGTGGCTCGTCTTCGGGCAGGTATTCTGCGCCGTACGCTAGTGGCCCCACCCGCAGCAGCCTAGCGCCAGGCACGCGAGCGCGGGAACTCTACCTGCGCCCTGGCCGTTAATCCTGGCGGCACGAGACGGTTCCCAGATGGCCTGGCGCGGGGCCGGATTGCCCGTCCCGGCCTGGACCTGAACTGGCGTAACGGAAGAATCCAGGGCACGATGGTTTCAGTCGCGGCACTGTGTGACCCGGAGGGCGGATTGCTGGAGGAAAACGGCCGGCGACTAATCCCGGCCGTGCAAGGCACTCAGCCCGAGCAGAGCGAAAACGACGATCACAGCACGCAGTGGAGCCTTCCCACCTGGGAAGACATCGTCCGTATGCACTCTGCCCGGGTCTATCGCCTTGCCTATCGGCTGACCGGGAACCCGCACGACGCCGAGGACCTGACCCAGGAGGTCTTCGTCCGGGTGTTCCGCTCGCTCTCCAGCTACACACCCGGCACATTCGAGGGCTGGCTGCACCGCATCACCACCAACCTGTTCCTGGACGCGGCGCGCCGCAAGCAGCGGATCCGGTTCGAGCGGCTGGCCGACGAGATGGCGCACCGGCTGCCAGGCTCGGAACCAACCCCGGCCGAAGCCTTCGACGACACACACCTCGACGACGACGTCCAGGCTGCGCTCAAGGCGCTATCGCCGGAGTACCGCGCCGCGGTCGTGCTCTGCGATATCGAGGGCTTCTCCTATGAGGAGATCGCGGCCACCCTCGGGGTCAAGCTGGGAACCGTGCGCAGCCGGATCCACCGCGGCCGGGCCCAGCTGCGTTCCGCTCTCCAGCACCGCCGGCCCGGCAGCACGCCAGATAGCAGCGCACCGGATTGCGGCATACCAGACGATCACGACGACCACGAGGGCCATGACTCCGGGCACGGCAACGATCAGGACGCCATCGTGGGCGGCCCGAAACTCCGTCAGGGCCTGGCTAGGCTGAAGCGGGCAGGTGAGCCATGAGCCATCTGGGTGACCGGCTGTCCGCTCTGGTCGACGGCGAGCTGGACGGAGCCGAACTCGACCGGGCCCACGCCCACCTGGCCAGCTGCGAGCAGTGCCGGGCCGAAGCCGCTGATCTGCGCAGGCTCAAGGCCCAGCTGCGCGGCCTGACCGACGGGGCACCGTCCGAGGCCGCGATGACCATGCGGCTGATCGCCATGACCGGCCCGGGTGGCCCGCTGCCGATCCGGCGCCAGCGCGCGCGCCGCCGCCTGCTCCGGATCGTGCCCGGTCGCCCCGCACCCAGCGGCACAGGCGGCCCCGCCGCCAGCCGCCGCCCGCCCGCGCCGCCGGGAACCCGTCGGCACCGGCTAGGCCGGCAGCGGCGCTACCTCGTGCTGTCCACGGTGACCCTGGTCGTCGGCCTGGGGGCAGCGGCGTTCACGGTCGGCGGCGGCGGCCAGGCTGCTCCCGGTCCCAGGATCACCCCGCCCGTCGAGATGTACAGCGTGGAGCACGCGATCGACACCGGCGGCGTGCCGTTCCCGGCTCCGGCTGCTGGGCTCCAAGCGCAGACGGTGCCGTGAGGTCCGCGTGTTCACGTTGACATCCCTGTACGGACGCCGTAAGGACGGCCGGTCGCCGGTGCTCGCAGCTGCCGCCACGGTGGCGGTCGCCGTGACCGGCTTCCTGGTCAGCGCGTGCAGCGGCCAGGGCGGCGGCAGTGACGCGGCCATGCTGGCCAGCCCGGCCTCCGCCGGGGCCGGCCAGGCCAGCGAGACCGCCCAGCGCCAGCGTGCCAGTGCCAGCCCCGGTATCACCGCCAGTACGGCCAGCCAGAGCCCCCACCGTGCCAGCAGCCCGCGCGCGATCGCGCTCCTGGCCCAGGCGGCCCAGGCCGCGATCGCGACCTCCTACCAGGGTGACGAGGTCTCCACCCGCTGGGTCAACGGCATCGAGAGCGTGCTGGTATCCGACATCTGGCATGTCAGCGGCGGGCAGACGGTTACTCAGACCCTGGACGCCGGGACGGGCATCACCAACCACCCGTACCTGTCGGCCGACAACGACGGCCAGGCGCCGGAGGGTGTCCTCGGGGTCACGCTCCCGCTGGTGCAGTTGCTGGAGAACCACTACGTGGTGGCCTACTCCGGCTCGGGCTCGGCCGGCGCCCGGACGTCTCAGGTCATCGAGGCCTGGCGGCCGGACGGCAGCCTGGCCGCGCGGTTCTGGCTGGACGATGCGACCAAGCTGCCGCTTGAGCGAGAGATCTTCGACACCTCCAAGCACGTGATCGGCCGTGACGAGTTCGTCAACGTGCAGTTCGCGGACCAGATCAGCCAGGCCGACCAGGCCAATCAGGCCGCCAAGGCACAGGCCAAGGCCTCGGCCGCGGCCCAGGGCCCATGGACCGATCCGCTCAGCAAGGACCAGTTGCTGGCGCTGCGGGCCTCCGGCTGGCAGGTCCCGGCTCAGCTGCCGGACGGCCTGTCACTGTTCACCGGGGCCCAGACCACCACCAGCACCGGAACCGTGCTGGACCTGGGTTACTCCGACGGCCTGGCCGAGGTTTCGGTGTTTGAGCAGCGCGGCAAGCTGGCCGACAAGCTGACCGGCTGGCGCAAGACCAAGGTGGACGGCCACCAGGTGTTCGTCTCCGAACCTGACCAGCGCTCGCTGACCTGGTCTACCCGGGGCATGGTGTACACGATGATGGCCGACGCGCCGGCCCCGTCCGTGGCCGCCGCTATCGGCGCGCTGCCGCACGACCAGCCACCGGGATTCTGGAAGCGCATGTCGCGCGGCATGGTCCGCCTGGCGGCCCTGGTCAATCCATTCGGCTGACGGCTCCGAAGAGATAGCAATGAGGGCCGTGGTCCTCGCCATCCAGCGCCCGGTACGGATTACAGTGGACGTGCGCGGTATCACCTGCCCGACGAAAGAGCTGAGCGATGTTCGACCTTTCCCCCTTCAAGCTGCTTGTCCTTGCGGTGATCGCGCTCATCATCTTCGGGCCGAATGAGCTGCCCAAGATGGCCTCCCACGCTGGGAAGGCCCTCCGCGACCTGCGCCGGATCGCAGACGGGGCCAAGAACGACCTCAAGGAAGGCCTTGGCCCGGAGTTCGCGGACTTCGAGCTCGAGGACCTGAACCCGCGGCGCTTCGTGCAGAAGCACTTCCTCGATGAGTTCAATGGTGATTCCGCTGCGGCCGCGCACTCGCCCCGGGCCAACGGGACCAGCCTCGCGGTGGGCGAGCGCCCGCCCTTTGACATCGACGCGACGTGAGCCATACTGCGCGCACCATACCGCGCTCACCAGGCCGCGCTGCGCTCATCAGGCCGCGCTTACCCGGGTGCGCTTACCGGGGCGTGATACCGAGGCTGCGCCCGGCCAGCCCGCGGCTGCGTGCGCCCAGTTCATCGGCGATTTTCCGCAGTGCCAGCCCGGCCGGGGAATCCGGGTCGCTGAGCACCAGCGGCTGCCCGGCGTCGCCGCCCTCGCGCAGCCGGACGTCCAGCGGCACCTGGCCAAGCAGCGGCACCGGGGCGCCCGACAGCCGGCTCAGCGCGCTGGCCACCGCCTCGCCGCCGCCCGAGCCGAAGATGTCGGTCGGCTCCCCGCAGTGCGGGCAGACCAGGTAGGACATGTTCTCGATGACCCCGCTGAGGCGCTGATGGGTCTGGGAGGCGATCGCGCCCGCCCGTTCGGCCACTTCGGAGGCGGCCAGCTGCGGCGTGGTCACCACCAGCAGCTCAGCCGTCGGCAGCATCTGGGCCACCGAGATGGCCATGTCGCCGGTGCCTGGCGGCAGGTCGAGCAGCAGCACGTCCAGGTCGCCCCAGTACACGTCGGCCAGGAACTGCTGCAGCGCGCGGTGCAGCATGGGCCCGCGCCAGACCACTGGGGTGTTGCCCTTGGTGAACATGCCGATGGAAATGACCTTCACGCCGTGCGCCGACGGCGGCATGATCATGTTCTCGACCGGGGTGGGCAGGCCGGTCACGCCCAGCATGCGCGGCACCGAGTGTCCGTAGATGTCGGCGTCCACCACGCCGACCTTGTGGCCCGAGGCGGCCAGCGCGGCGGCCAGGTTGACCGTCACCGAGGACTTGCCCACGCCGCCCTTGCCGCTGGCCACCGCGTACACGCGGGTCAGCGACGACGGCTGGGCGAACGGGATCTCCGGCTCGGGCTTGCCGCCACGCAGCTGGGTCTGCAGGGACCGCCGCTGCTCCTCGCTCATCACGTCCAGCCCGACGCGGACCGACGACACGCCGGGCAGCTTGGCGACCGCGTTGGTCACGTCACGGGTGATGGTCTCGCGGAGCGGGCATCCGGCCACGGTCAGGTACACCTCGACCAGGACCGCGCCGTCGGTGCCAACGGTGACGTTCTTGACCATGCCAAGGTCGGTGATGGGCCGGTGGATTTCAGGGTCCTGCACGCCGTCGAGGGCGCGGGTGACCTGTTCCGGGCTCGGCGGGGCCAAGGTCGGGGAGCTCATGATGTTCATGCTACCTACGGCCAAGAAAACCGATAATGCCGAACGAGCGGGGCCAGACGTGATCCATGTCGCGTCCAGCCCCACCCGGCAGGGTGGTACCGGGTTCGCCTCTCAGCCGGCGGAATCGGGCATCGCTCAGCATGGGCGGGCCAGCCGTGACCCAGGGCCTACCGGAATTCATGCTCGCCCGACGCCCAGCCAGCCGGTAAACCCTGGTTCGCTACGCTGCCTGCTATGGAGCGACCGTACCGGGTCAGGCGATCGGTCCTGGCCGTCCCGGCCAGCAGCGAGCGGTTCATCGCCAAGGCCCGTGATCTGCCCGTCGACGAGATCTTCCTGGACCTGGAGGATGCGGTGGCCCCGGCCGCCAAATCGCAGGCCCGGGCCAACGCGGTCGCGGCACTGGCGCAGGACTGGGGCAACCGGACCGTCGCCGTCCGGGTCAACGACGCGTCCACCCAGTGGGCCCACCGGGACGTAATCGACATCGTCTCCGCTGTCGGGAAAGGCGCTGCTGTTGGGAAAGGCGCTGCTGTTGGGAAAGGCGCTTCCGTTGGGAAAGACGCTGCCGTTGGGAAAGACGCTGCCGTTGGGAAAGACGCTGCCGTTGGGAAAGACGCTGCTTCTGGGCGGGGCTCTGCCGGGACGGGAGCCGCTGGCGGCCGGCTGGACACGATCGTGCTGCCCAAGGCGAGCTCGCCCGAGCACGTGGTCTGGCTGGACCTGCTGCTCGGCCAGGTCGAGCGGGAGGCAGGCCTTGCTCCCGGCCAGATCGGGATCGAGGCCCAGATCGAGGACGCCGCCGGCCTGGGCGCGGTAGAAGCCATCGCGGCCGCCTCCCCGCGTCTGGAGGCGCTGGTGTTCGGGCCCGCCGACTTCATGGCCAGCGTGGGGATCAGATCCCTGGAGGTGGGCGGCCAGCCGGAGGGTTATACGGGCGACGTGTACTACTACCCCTTGATGCGGATCCTGATCGCCGCCCGCGCCCGCGGACTGCAGGCCGTCGACGGGCCCTTCCTCAAGGTGCGCGACATCGATGGCTTCCGCCGCCGTTCGGCGAGAAGCGCGGCCGCGCTCGGCTACGACGGCAAGTGGGTCCTGCATCCCGGCCAGGTCGACGCGGGCAACGAGATCTTCACGCCCTCCCAGGCCGACTTCGACCGCGCGTCGGAGATCATCGAGGCCTACGCCCACGCCACCGGCGTGCAGGAGCGCGGCGCGGTCATGCTCGGCGACGAGATGATCGACGAGGCATCCCGCAAGTTGGCCGAGGCCCTCGTCGCCAAGGGTGAAGCCTCCGGCCTGACCCGCACCACCCCGTCCTGACCCGCTCGCCACCCAGCCCCATCCTCCGCGAAGCCCGGCCTGCCCTGCCCGCCCCACAGCCACCGTCCCGCCGCGCCCGCCGCATTCCTCTCAGCCCCGCCCCTCGGCCGAACGCCATGAAAACCCGGTTTGAGTACGTCGGGACCCTCTGGATGGAGCTTTGACCACGTTCGCCGCGACCCAGCCGGGTGACGGATGAGACGTTCGAGCATGACTGGGACGGAAGTGGCTACCACCGTGAGCTGTCCCGCCACAGCCGAAGCGCGCAATGGCGCCATCAGCCATCCCAGATCGGCCATTACCCGCTGCCGCGTCGCGCTCTTATCACCTGCCGATAAAAGAGCCTCGGAAATACTGCAGGGCCACCAAGCAGGCCAGTAGCCAGCCGCTTTAACAGCCGGGCAAGTAATGGATCAAATGCCATCGATGACCAGAACTCCCCAGTCGGTCAGAGCCTCGATCAGCCCATCGGTGGTGGGCAGGGAGCCGAGGTCGCCGATGTCCACCCAGCGCGCGTCGGCGGCGTCGTCACCCGCCCGCAGCGTGCCGCCCGCGATCGTGGCCGCGTAGTCGCGGATGTCGATGACCGCCCCGTTCAGCCCCGGCCGCTGCACCTGGCCGACCAGCGGGCCGGGCTCGACATGGAGGCCGGTTTCCTCGTGCATCTCTCTGACCAGCGCTTCGGCGTCAGTCTCGCCCGGCTCGATGCGACCGCCGGGCAACGACCAGAGCCCGGCGCCGGGTTCGTGCCCGCGCTTGATGAGCAGCAGTCGTCCGCGCTCGTCCTTGACGATGCCGCCGACGCAGGGGATCACCGGAGCAGCCACGACGACAAGTATCGTTCGCGCTGCACATGCGCCACAAGCGGCGATACGGCGCCCATCGCCCGAATAAGGCAATCGCCGTCGCGCGGGCCGAGACGATATTGAGGTCCGGGTTGCGGCCCAGCCCGGTGACCGCAACTCACCGGGCGGGACCTAGACCCCGCCCTGTACAGGCGGACAAGGGCCTAGGCAGCATCGTAGTCATCTGAAATCCGCGCCCGGCCCGGCCTTGCGCCCGTGACTAGGGTGGAATGCCCGGTGAGTGGCTCATTTCTCCTGAACTATCCCGGCCAGTCACAGCGGCACGGTCGCCCAGCACGGCAGTACCGGCGCCTGGCATAGCAGTATGGCCGCCCGGGATAACAGCAAGAGCCCCGGCATAGCAGTAAGGCCGCCGGGCATGACCGCGACGGCAGCAGGCCGGCTCGGTCCCGGCACAGTGCGTAGCGGCCAGGATGGCTTCGATCCGCGGTTCGGGCCGGTGTCGCGCCCATGACGGCGGTCATTTGCGCCCTGATGTCGGGACACATCCACCCACCCAAAAACTGTAGCCAACTAATTACACTCCGCTGTCAACCACGGACAGTCACAGTGCGTCTTCCTATGTGAATGCGGGGGGTAATCGTGTTCTCTCTCTCCGTGTCGATCCATCGTGACGCGCACAGGGCGGCCATGTCGGCCGGCGCGGCGCGGTGGTGACCCACCAGCCGTGCGCAGGGTACGGCTGTGGTCTCAAGGAGGAACTCGCTAGATGTCTATCAAGAGCAAGGTGCTCGCGGGCGCCGCGGCGCTGACCATGATCAGCGGCATGGGGGCTATCGCCGCCGCTGGCACGGCCAACGCGGCCACCCCGTCCTGTGGTTACAAGTGCGTCGACGTGTTCAGCCGGGCCTTCGGGTCGCACAACAAGCCGGGCTTCGTGCTGGACGTGCTGCGCCAGGGCAACAAGGTTGGCCAGCCGGTCATCTTGTTCCGCGCCGCCAACAACGACCCGGCCGAGGACTTCACCGTCGAGAACCAGGGTCTGGTCTCCGACTTCGAGACCGCCGGCCTGGTCTCCAAGACCGAGGCGCTGCACTACGGCGGCCTGGCCTGCCGCCACTACGACCCGACTTACACCCACAGCTCCACTCCTGCCCCGCACACCATCACCGTCACCCCGGACTACGCCGGGCCCGCTGGTCACGACCCCTGGTTGCGGCAACTACTACCCCGACCTCGAGGCGTACCAGATTGAGTACTCGCCTTACGGCGTCGGCAGCGGTCTGTGCGTCGGCACCGGCTCCACCAAGGGCACCGGCCCGGTGAGCTTGCAGCCGTGTGGCGTCGCCGCCAACACGGTCTGGATCACGGACTACACCGACCTCCATGGTTTCACCGACAACTACGTGCCGCTGATCAACGGCGCGCAGACCAACTTCTCCAACCCGTGGGTTCTGACCTACCCGCAGAACGCCTACCCGACCGACATGCCGCGGGCGCAGCTGACCTCCGCGGGGCTGCAGACCACCTCGCGCCACACTCTCAGCAACTTCCAGCTGTGGGGCGCCGACCGCGGCCCGCTCAACGGCTAAGCAGTCAGCTCGCCCTGACTGATAGCTGAGACAGTGGCGCCGGCCCGCGAGGGCAGGCGCCGCTGCTGTTTGCCCGCCGACCGCGTCGCGCCGGTCCCGCCCCGGGGGCCAGCGCTCGCATGTTCCGGCCGCAAACGGGGTACGACGGCCAGCATTACCGTCTCGGTGCTGTGAGGTCAGCCGTGAGCCAGGACAGCCGTAGTCGCTCGTCAGCGGCCTGCCCGCGCTGCGGCCGGACCGTCCAGCAGCCGAACGCCTGGTCCAGCGCCTGGCGGTGCGACTGGCACGGCGAGGTACACCCGCTGCTCCCGGCGTTCAGCCCGTCCCGCGAGGGCCTCGACGGCCTGCTGCACCAGTTCCGGCCGGACACGGCGGGCGTCCCGGTCTGGCTGCCCTGGCCACTTCCGGCCGGCTGGCTGGTCTCGGGCTTCGCCGGCGTGGGCGACGAGCGCACGGGTGTGCGCGCCTGCGCGGTCGCGCTGTCCGGACCGAATCCGGTGGGCGGCCCGGCCGACATGGTCGTAGTGGCCGAGGAACCCGGCGTCGGGCTGGGCGCGGCGCTGGCCGGCCTGGACAGCGTCGACCCCGGAGCCGGATTCGCATCTGCGCCGCCGGTCGCCACCGCCTCGTTCGGTCATCATGATTTCCCGCTGTGGGCAGTGGACTCGCCGGACCGCGCCACCTTCGCCGGTGAGGCCGAGGGGCACTGGCTCTGGCTGGTGCTGTGGCCGGACACCGCCGGGGTGCTGCTGATCGAGCCGCTCACCCTGCGTGACCTGCGCGACCCGGGCCAAGACCTGGACCTGCCGTACGGGGCGGCCTCGCAGCGGCTGCCCACCCAGTGACCTGCGCCGACCTGCACACCCATAGCAGCGCTTCCGACGGGACCGATCCGCCGGCCGAAGTGATGCGGCGCGCCGCCCAGGCCGGGCTCGACGTGGTGGCGCTGACCGACCACGACACCGTCGCCGGGCACGCCGAGGCCCGCGCGTCGCTGCCCGCCGGCCTGACCCTGCTGCCCGGAATGGAGCTGTCGGCCCGGCTGAATGACCGCAGCGTGCACCTGCTGGCCTACTTGTTCGATCCAGACCAGCCTGAACTCGCCGCCGAACTCGCCCGGATCCGCGACGACCGCGTAATCCGCGCCCGGGCCATGGTGTACAAACTGGCTGGCCTGGGCGTGGACATCAGCTGGGACCAGGTGGCCGCCATCGCGGGTGGGGCCGTCGTCGGCCGCCCGCATATCGCCCGGGCCATGGCGGCCGCGGGGGCGATAGCCGAGCCCAGCCAGGCCTTTACGGCGGACTGGATCGCCGACGGCGGCCGCGCCTACGTGGACCGATACGCGCTCGAGCCGGTCCGGGCCATCGGCCTGGTCCACGCGGCGGGCGGCGTCACCGTCCTGGCCCACCCCCGGTCGGGCGAGGAGTACACGGTGTCGGACCAGGAGATCACTGGGCTGGCCGCCGCGGGCCTGGCCGGGCTCGAGGTCCACCACCCCGACCATTCAGAGGCCGAACGGGCGGAGCTATCCGCCCTCGCGCAGCGCCTCGACCTGGTCGCGACCGGAGGCAGCGACGACCATGGCAGCCTCACCGGCTACCGGATCGGCGGCGAAGTCGCCCCCGACGGAAGCTACGAAGCCCTGGTCGCCCGCGCCCAGCCCAAAGAAAACTAACAAATCACGTCACTTCGTGACAACCGGCCACTTTTGTCACTCATCTCACTATTATGACTCCTTGTGCTGGCTTGATCACATTTCGCAGTGAGCCGCGGCGGCAGTGCGCGGGGCACGGCTGCGCTGTGAAGGAGGAAGCAGCCAGGTGTTCAACCACCAGATGTGGCGTGCCGATATCGGCGTCCTGCCCTAGCCAGGCCCGAACCGCGCGGTGGCGCCGGCCCGGATCCTGGGCCGGCGCCGCCGGCGTTCCCCGGTAATGTGCCTTCATGAGCTCGACTTCTTCGCTGGCCACGGACGTCCGGCGAACTTTCAGCGAAGACCTGGACCCGGCCCAGCGGGCAGCGCTGCTCAGCTGGCTGGCTTTCACCGCCACGTTCGCTGGGGTCCGCGGCATTACGTACAGCATCAAGAACGGCAAGGGGCCGTTCCGCAATATGAGCGTGGGCGGCGAGCACCTACACCACTACATCTGGGGCATCGGTCTGGTCAGCGGCGTGGGCGGGGTAGCCGTGCACGGCAACGGCCGGCACCGCCAGCACCCCCTGGTCGCGACCGCCTACGGCTCGGGGCTGGCCCTGATCGTGGACGAGTTCGCCCTGCTGCTGGACCTCAAGGACGTGTACTGGGCCAAGCAGGGCCGGATCTCGGTCGACCTGGGCATCGGCGGCAGTTCGCTGGCCGGGACCTACTTCGCCGCCGTGCCCCTGGTCCGCGCCCTGCGGCAGCGGATCAAACGCGAGCGCAGCGAGTCCTGAGGAACCGGTCCTTGTGGTAAGAAGGGCGGATGACCGCCCGGATCGATCAGCTTTCCACCGCCGACGGCAACGTCTGGATCGTCGGTGACGACTCCGAAGTCATCGTCGTCGACCCCGGCCGTGACGCGGCCGGCGTGCTCGACGCGGTGGGGGACCGCGAAGTGCTCGCGGTCATCTGCACCCACGGCCACGCCGCGCACGCGGCCGCCGCCCTCGAGGTAGCCGAACGGGACGAGGCACCAGTAGCGGTGCATCCCTGGGACCGGATGTTCTGGCGGGAGACGCATCCCGGGGAGAACCCCGACATCGAGATGGAAGACGGCGGGATCTTCGAGGTCGCCGAGGCCCGGCTTGAGGTCATCCACGCCCCCGGGCACAGTCCCGGTTCGGTCTGCCTGTACAGCGAGGAGCTCGGCGCCGTGTTCAGCGGCGACGTCCTGTCCGCCGCGGGCCCGGTGCCGCATGAGAATGAGTTCCCCGACTTTGCCGAACAGATGACCGCGATCGGCGAGCACGTGCTGACCCTGCCGTCGGCCACCCGCGTGCTGCCCGGTCACGGCGAGCCGACCACGGTCGCGGCGGCGGAGAAGAAGTTCGACACCTGGTTCGCGGCCAGGCCCGACCGTGTCGCACCTGCCCGAGTAGGCGCCCGTTGGAGCAGCTGGGCTTCGAGGGGATGCCAAAGCGGCTGTACCCCTGCACGCCGACCCGGCTGGCGACCTGGCTGGACTGCCCGCGCCGGTACCGGATGACCTACCTGGACCGTCCGTCGCCGCCCAAGGGACCGCCCTGGGGGCACAACAGTCTCGGCGCCAGCGTCCACAATGCCCTGGCCGGCTGGTGGCGGCTGCCGCTGGCCCAGCGGACTCCGGCGGCCGCGGCCACCCTGGTCGATCGGGGCTGGATCAACGAGGGCTTCGCCGACGAGACCCAGTCCGTTCGCCAGCGCGAGCGCGCCATCGCCATGGTGCAGGCCTACGTCTCCGGCCTGGACCCCGCCGACGAGCCACTCGGCGTCGAGCGGACGGTCGCCACCCGTACCGACGCGATCGCCGTCTCCGGCCGCATCGACCGCCTGGACGCCCGCCCCCCCGAATCAGACCTCTGCGAATCGGACTCTCCCGACGCCGACCCCATCGGATCCGGTCCCTCCGCCTCGGGGGCCGCTGGGTCCGGCCTCTCCGGATCCAGTCCCGCCTCTCCCGTCGCTACCGAGCTCGTGGTCGTCGACTACAAAACCGGCCGGCACCTGCTCAGCACCGACGACGCCCGCGGCTCCATGGCGCTGGCCCTGTACGCCCTGGCCGCCGGGCGGGTACTGCGCCGTCCCTGCCACCGGGTCGAACTGCACCACCTGCCGAGCGGCCAGATCCTGGCCTGGTCGCACACGGACGAATCGCTAGCCCGGCAGCTGGGCCGGGCCGAGGGTATCGCCGCCGAATGCGCCGCCGCCGACGAGCGATACCGCGACGGCCTGCCCGCCGAACGTTACGACGAGGTTTTCCCGCCCCGTCTCGGCCCCAGCTGCGGCTGGTGCGACTACCGCCGCCATTGCCCCGAAGGCGCCGCCGCCAGCACCCCCCGCCGCCCCTGGGACGGCCTTTAACCCACCCACCCGCTAAGCTAACCCACCCACCCGCTAAGCCCCGTCCATCCCGCGCGCCACGTCACGCCCGCCCACCCCGCAAGTCTCTTGCCCCTCGACCAGCAAGGCACCCTGGCCCTGAGCTAGGGCAGCGTTGCTACAACGGGTACCTCCGCCACAACCACACCCCTCAGAGAGCTCGCTCGGGTCATCGGCTTGGAGAAAGAGTGTTGCGTGAGGCTGTTGTGACGACATGCCGGGCGTCCCAGGCCAGCAAGGCCTCCACAAATTCAATGAATGTGGCGTTCTACAGAATCTATTAGGTAGAGAGCCACATTCATTGAATTCCTGGCCCGCCCAAGCCAAGCCCAGCCCAGCCCCGCCCAAGCCTGGCCCGCCCAAGCCAAGCCCAGCCCCGCCCAAGCCCGGCCCTGCCCGCCCAAGCCCAGCCCCGCCCAAGCCCAGCCGCGCCCAAGCCCGCCCAAACCCCGGCCAAGCTCAAGCCGAACCCGGCCCCGGCCGAACCTCGAAGCCCGGCTAGAACCCAGGCGGGTGAAGCCGGGACCGAAACCTCGCCCGGGATTACGCCCTGCCGGTGACCACGGCGTGGGTGAGACCTGCCCGCTCAGTGGCGTCCCAGAACTGGGTCAGTGCGCTGGCCGTGGTGGCGGGGGCCTCGACGGCGGGGGAGTGCATAGCGGCCGGGATGCAGTGCCGCCGCGCACCCAGCCGACGGGCCATGTCTTCCTGGGCGGCGGGGGACCAGGCGTTGTCCTCCTCGCCGTAGATGACCAGCATCGGCAGGATGCTGGCGAGCCGGGCCAGTTCCGCCGTCCGGTCAGGCGCAGCGAGCATGTGCTTGGCCATCAGGACCAAGCCGACCGGATCGGTGCCGAGCATCCGCCGCCGCAGGAAGGCGATAAGCGGTGCAGGCACCCCGCCCGCGACGGCTTGCGGTTCCAGATAGGTCTGCCACACGGCCGCGACCCCGTCCCGCAGGGTAGCCGCATCCGGCAGTTCCTGCCCGTCGGCGCCCACGGCGCTGAGCATGGCGTTCAGTTCCGCTGCTCGTGACCCGGTAAGCGCGCCCGGGCCCGAACTCATCAGCGTGAGAGACGCCGCGATCGACCGGGCTTGCTCCCCGGCGAGCATGGCCTCCCGGGCGATGAGGCCGCCGTAGGAGTGCCCGACCAGGTGCCGGGCCCCGGTCGCCGCCATGACGGCCAGGAGGTCGGCCCCGAGCGCGGGCGCCGCATAGTCAGCGGGATCAGCCGCCGCCGCCGACTCGAACTGCCCTCGCATGTCGATCGCGGTGACCCGGCGGCTGCGGTCGGCCAGCAGGTTCAGGATGAACGCGAAGTCTTCCTTGCTGCCTGTGTAACCAGGCACCAGCAAGGCCGCATCCCGCTCGCACACCCCCGAGGCCGGGATGGCCTCCAGAGCTGCGAACATCCCGCGACTGGTGCGGATCGTGGTGCGCCGGACCCCGTCAGGCAGGTCGAGCGAGGGTGGTGTGCTCACAGTGCCGAACCTTACCTGGCAAGGTTGAACAAAGGCTCCCTGTTAGCTGTGCGTAGCCGCTAGGTCGCTGAAAAATGACCTGACTATGACGCCTTGCGGGACTCGCCGTCCTGGTGGAGCGGTTTGGCCGCAGAGGCGTCAGGTCCGACGTCGCGGCCGCCCCGGGTCCGGCGCCGCCGCTTGCGGGCCGGCTGCTGCCCGTCGCCCTTCCCGGCGGCGTCCCCGGTCTGTGGGGTGCCATTCCGGGCTGAGCCACCGCGTCCGGCCGAGCCGCCACCACGTCCGGCCGAGCCGCCGCCTCGTCCGGACGAGCCCCGGCCCGTACCGTTGCGGCTGCCGCCGCCGTCCCGGCTGGGACGGAGCCGGCCGACCGGGTCTTACCGGTCTCGCCGATGTCCTCGATCTCCTCGGCCTCGAGCCCGGCCCGCTCCCGCATCGCGCGGGGCAGCGTCCCGGTGGCCTCGCGCGGGATGTCCAGCGCGGTGAACAGGTGCTCGGAGGTGGAGTAGGTCTCCTCCGGCTCGGGCTGGTTCAGGCCGAGCGCGTCGTTGATCAGCTTCCAGCGGTGCATGTCCCGCCAGTCCACGAACGTCACCGCGACACCGGCGCGACCCGCCCGGCCGGTCCGGCCGATGCGGTGCACGTAGGTCATCTCGTCGTCCGGGCATTCGTAGTTGACGACGTGGGTGACATCGTCCACGTCCAGGCCGCGGGCCGCGACCTCGGTAGCGGTGAGCACGTCGACCTTGCCGCTGCGGAACGCGCGCAGCGCCCGCTCGCGCTGACCCTGGCCCAGGTCGCCATGCACCGTTGCCACCGCGAACCCGCGGCTGCTCAGGGCGGTCGCGACCTGGTCAGCGGCACGCTTGGTCTGGCAGAAGACCATGGTCAGGCCACGGTCGCGGGACTGCAGCACCCGGGCCAGCATCTCGATCTTGTCCATCGAGTGGGTACGGAACACGAACTGCCGCGTCAGCGGGGCCGGCGCGGGCTCGTCGTGGCCCTCGGCCCGGATGTGGGTCGGCCGCCGCATGTGCCGGCGGGCCAGCGTGACCACGTCCCCCGGCATGGTGGCGGAGAACAGCATGGTCTGCCGGGTGTCCGGGGTCAGCCTGACGATCCGCTCCACGTCGGGCAGGAAGCCCAGGTCGAGCATCTTGTCTGCTTCGTCCAGCACCAGCGCCTGCACCTTGCTCAGGTCCAGGTGGCGGCGCTCGGCCAGGTCGAGCAGCCGGCCCGGGGTGCCGACGACGATGTCGACGCCGGCCGTCAGGGCGTCGATCTGGGGCTCGTAGGCCCGGCCGCCGTAGACGGTGAGTACGCGCGCGTGCATGTTCACTGCGGCGGTCCGCAGGTCCTCGGCCACCTGGATGGCCAGCTCACGGGTGGGCACCACGACGAGCGCGCGGGGCAGGCCCGCGGGGGTGTCATCGATGAGCTCGAGCAGCGGGATGCCGAACGCCAGCGTCTTGCCGGTACCGGTCCGGGCCTGCCCGATGATGTCCTGCCCGCGCAGCGCCAGTGGCAGCGTCAGGGCCTGGATGGGGAAGGTGGTGACGATGCCCGCGGCCGCCAGGCCCGAGCTGATCGCCTCATTAATGCCAAAATCGCGGAACGGGATCGCGTCCGCGCTGTTCCGCAGTGCGGTAACGGACGCTTCGGTCTCGTCTCCGCTGAACGTCTGAGTTGTCAGGGGATTCCATCCTTATTCATGGCCGTCCCCTTCGCTTCCGGGAATGGCCCGTCATGTCCGGTGGCTGCGCACAGCTACCCGCCACGATGCGAGCTGCGACCTTGCGGTCGTCGCGATCCTGTCTGGCGACGACGGCCTGGGAGCCCGCTGCCGTAGCCTCGACGCTGCCGTTCACCTGGGATACCCCCCGTGGGCGCCAGGAACGGCGTCCGGTAAACGGCGGCAAAGCATAAGCGCAGCCAGTTGGTATAACACGACCTGTGGTTGCATCATTCCATTGACCAGTCGTTTTTCAGTGTACCAGGAGTGTGCTCGACCACCCGGTAAGCCCCCGAATGGACACCGGGCGAGTCCCGCCTGGTCTGCCTAGACGATGTTGCCGAATCCCATCCGGCGGTTCTCCGGCGCGCCGAACTCGACGTACGCGATCTTGTCCGCGGGCACCAGGAGCCTGCCGCCCTTGGCCACCGCGATCGCGAAGACGGCCTTCTCGCCATCGGCCAGCGCACTGGCCAGCAGTCGCTCGAGCTCCTCGCCTGGCGTGTCGGTCTCCACGACCAGCTCGCGTGGGACGGACTGAATGCCGATCTTGACTTCCACTGCACTCCTTCGTGCTCGGGCCGGACGGGACCTTGAATCGGGCCGGGCCGGATACCGGATCAGTGCTCGCTACGTGGCCAGCCGCTGATCCCGCGCCAGGCCAGCCTGGCCACCAGCTGCTCGGCCGCTTCCCGCGAGATGTGGTCACTATTGCTCAGCCAGTACCGCGCGGTGACCTGGGCCATCCCGACCATGCCCACGCTCAGCAGGTGCGCCTCGGCCTCGGAGAGCCCGGCGTCCTCCCGGACCGCCTCGCTGACCATAGCGGCGCACTGCTTCTGCCCCTGGTCGAGCTTGGCCCGGACAGCCGCCTCGTTACTCAGGTCCGACTCGAAGACCAGCCGGTAGGCCTCGCCCCCGCCGCCGACGTACTCGAAGTAGGCGGTGAACGTGGCGGCCACCCGCTGCTTGGGGTCGGCGTCGGAGTGCAGCGCCTCGCGGACGGTCTGCACGAGGGATTTCACACTCTCGTCGAGCAAGGCCAGGTACAGCTCGAGCTTGCCCGGGAAGTGCTGATACAGCACGGGCTTGCTGACACCCGCGCGCTCGGCGATCTCATCCATCGCGGCCGCGTGGTATCCCTGCGAAACGAACACCTCGAGCGCCGCATCAAGTAGCTGCCGCCGCCGTTCATGCCGCGGCAGCCTATTGCTGCGCGGCCTGGACTCGGACGTTGCAGTCAAATTCAGTCTCCGGGGTATCGGCGCGCGGATGCTTTCCGCGCTCGCCTCATCCTAAGCCGCCGTCGGCCCTGCGCTGGCGTCAGCGGTACTCGTCGTCGTCGAAGCCGGCCGTGCGCTCCTGCTCGGCCGCGTCCGCCTCGTTCACGTCGAACGGGACTTCGCGCCGGCCCTGGACCGCGGTCTCCTCGTCGGTGACGTCCTGATTCTGCTCGATGGCGTCGCCCTCGGGCGTCTCCATATCTAGCTCGCTCAACTGCCCGACCTCCTGATCGGTTTGCCTGTCGCCCCCGGTTCCCGCCAGTTCGCGGAGAGCCATCTCCAGTGCTTCCCCGTAGGTGGGAAAGGCATGCACGACGTCCGTCAGGACGGCCACCGGGACCTTGGCTCTGATGGCGAGAGTAATCTCGCCCATCCAGCCGGCCGCATCCGGTCCCACCGCCACCGCGCCGGCCAGCAGCCCGGTGCGGGAATCGCAGTAGAGCTCGACGGCGCCCAGGTCGTCGCCCGCCAGGCAGCCGCGGGTAGTGTCGCTCAGCCGGACCCGCGCGGTGCGCACGCCATCCCCGTCCCGGCTTACGCCAGCCCCGTCGCCGTCCACGGCTTCCCCGTCGCCGTCCACGGCGGCGCGCTCCGGGACGATGCCCACCGCGTATACCGACGGTGTGGTGTAGACGCACCGCGGGATGGCGCTGTAGTCGGCCTCCCACGGCTGCTCCTGAGCAGCCAGGCCGAGCGCATGCTTGCCCTGCGCGGGCTGGTTCAAGATGTTGGCCGCCACCACCCGGGCCTGGTAGTGGCTGGCGTGCGTGTGTGCGATACCAGTGACATCACCAGCAGCCCAGAGTCGGCTCCGCTTGCCATCGACCCCGATGCTCTCGGCTCCGATGTCGACCTGGCAGGTGGAGGTGATGGGCAGGGGCGCGCCGGGCGGGAGCGCGAGGCCGAGTGTCTCCAGCCCGAGGCCGGATAGCCGCGGCCGCCGGCCCGAGGCCAGCAGCAGCCGGTCGGCGTCGATTCTGGTGCCGTCCGACAGGGCCAGCGTCAGCCCGTCTGGCGTACGCTCGGCCTTGGTCGCGCGGGAGCCGAGGAAGATCTCCGCACCTGCCCGCCGCAGCGCCGTGGCCAGGATCTCCCCGGCAAAGGCGGGCTCGCCGGGCAGCAGCCCCGGCTCGGCCTCCACCAGCGTCACCTGTGAGCCGAACGACGTGTACACCTGCGTCAGCTCGCACCCGGCGGGCCCGCCGCCGAGCACGATCAGCCGCCGCGGCAGGTCGGGCGAGGACAGGGCCTGCGCGGTGGTCCATACCGGGACGTCGGGCAGTCCCTCGATCGGCGGCGCCAGCGGCTCGCACCCGGTCGCGATGACCAGGTCGGTATAGGTCAGCGACACGCTGGACCCGGGTTCGGCCAGGGTCACCTCGACCACCCCCGGGCGGGTGACCCGGCCGGTGCCGCGGAATACGGTCACGTCTGTGGCGGCCAGCCGGTCCGCGGTCGCGGAGTCGTCCAGGCCGCCGGTTACCTCGGTGCGGCGTGCCACCGCGTCGGCCCAGGCCGCGCCCTGGCGGGCCGAAAGCAGTAGCGAGTTCGACGGCAGGCTGGCCAGGTAGCCGGATTCGCCTCCGAGCAGACCGGGCTCGACGAGCGCCACCGACTTGCCGCCCGCCGCGACCTCGGTCGCGACGGACAGGCCGGCGGCGCCTCCGCCAAGCACGACCACATCGAAAGCGCCCATGTCCCTCCGTCCCCCAGATGCGTTGTCCAGATCTCCATATCATCTCAGCCGCAGCTAAGCTCGCTAGGAGAGTTGGGTGAAATCTACCCATCCGGGTCCTGGGATTAATCGAAAAAGATGTCGATTTTGGGACTCATATGGCACTGGATGTATCGGTGATGCGGTAACGGGGGTAGGTGAAGAGCATGCGCAGCATTTGGACCGGTGCGATCTCCTTCGGGCTGGTCGTCATCCCGGTCAAGCTCTACGCCGCCACCGAGCAGCGTGACATCACGTTCCGCCAGGTGCACCGCAAGGACGGAGCCCGGATCCAGTTCCGGCGGGTATGCACACTGGACGGTGAAGAGGTCCCCTACGCCGACATCGCCAAGGGCTATGAGTTGCCCACCGGCGACATGGTGGTGCTTACCGACGAGGACCTGGCTGACCTGCCGCTGGTCACCGCGCACCGGATCGAGGTGCTGCACTTCGCCCCGGCCGCCCAGGTCGAGCCCATCTACGCGAACAAGAGCTACTACACCGAACCCGACCAGACCGGAGTCCGGGCCTATGTGCTCTTCCGTGACGCCCTGGAGGATTCCGGCAAGGTGGCTGTGGCCAAGGTCGCGCTGCGCCAGCGCGAGGCCCTGGCCGCGCTGCGGGTCCGGGAAGGCGTGATCACGCTGGAGACCCTGCTGTGGCCCGATGAGGTGCGCAGGCCCGACTTCGGGTTCCTGGACGAGGACATCGACGTCCGCTCGCAAGAGCTGAAGATGGCCGCCTCGCTCATCGACACCATGACCGAGGACTTCGAGCCGGACCAGTACCACGACACCTACCGCGAGGCGCTCGAGGCCGTGGTCCAGGCGAAGGTCGAGGGCAACGACGTCGTCCGCCCGGCCGGCATGGACGAGCCCGAGCCCAAGACTCAGGCGGCCGACCTCACCGAGATCTTGCGGGCCAGCGTGGCCGCGCTCAAGGGCGGCCACGCTCAGTCCGGCGATGGCGACGGTGACGGCGCCAAGGCAACCGGCTCGTCCCGCAGCCGCACTCGCAGCACCGGCACCAGCAGGGCCAGCACCAGCAGAGCCACCAGCAAGGCCGCGACCAGCAAGGCCGCGACCAGCAAGAGCAGCAGCACCAGCAAAACGGCCAGCAGCAAGAGCGCTAGCGCCAGCAAGAGCTCCGGCACCACCAGGAGCAAGAGCAGCAGCTCCAGCTCCAACTCCGGCACGAGCACCAGGCGCCGTACGGCCAAGGCTGGTGACACAGACCAGGCCAGCAAGACCGCCAAGACCGCTACCCCCCGCAAGGCCAGCGCGTGAGCGCCGAACCCATCCCGCACTGGCCCGGCCACCTGGTCGACGTCGGCGACCACAAGGTCTTCGTCCGCAGTGCCCCCGCAGCGACCAGCACCCCCGGAGCCACCAGCACCCCCGCAGCCACCAGCACCCCCGCAGCCACCAGCGCCGAAAGCGCCCCCAGCACCGAAGACGCCACCACCGCCCCCGGCACCACTGCCGGGAGCTCCGATAACGCCGAACGTGCCCTCTGCGTGCACGGCCTGGAAGGCTCCTCGCGGAACTGGACCGACCTGATGGGCCTGCTCCCGATGCCCAGCGATGCCCTTGACCTGCCCGGGTTTGGCGATTCCCCGCCGCGGCCCGACGGCAGGTTCTCCATCACCGCCCACGCGAGCACCGTCATCGCGCTGATCGAAGCGCAGCACGGCGGCCCGGTCCATCTCATCGCCAATTCCCTGGGTGGCGCGGTCGCGGTCAGGGTCGCCGCGGCCCGCCCGGACCTGGTCCGCACGCTGACCCTGGTCTCCCCGGCCCTGCCCGACCTGCGGCCCCGGCTGGACCTGCTGCGCTACCCCGTGGTGAGCCTGCCGCACGTCGGTGCCCGCCTGCTCCGCCAGTACCAGCTCCTGCCGCCCGAACGCCGCGTAGCCGACGTCATCGTCAACTGCTTCAGCGATCCCAGCCTCTTCGCCCGGGACCGGTTCGCCACCGAGGTGACCGAACTGGCCCGCCGCGACGAGCTCGGCTACGCCGCGGCCGTCCTGGTGGGATCGGTGCGCACCCTCACCGCCGAGGCCCTGCGCCCGGGCCGCCGCGCGGCCTGGAAAGACGCGGCTCGCATCGCCGCGCCCACGCTGATCATCTACGGTAGCCACGACCGGCTGGTGGACCCGCGGGCCGCGGGCCGGGCCGCGCACGTGTTCGGCGACGCGCGGATCGTGGTGCTGCCGCGCACCGGCCACGTCGCGCACATGGAGCACCCCGCCCAGGTGGCCGCCGAGATCGGCTTCCTGCTGGACGGCGCCCAGTATGACGACGCCCAGTATGACGACGCCCAGGGCGGCGACGGGCAAGCCCCGGCCCGGGCCGCGGCGCACGGGAATTCCCGGTCACATCAGCCGGTTGACGCTCTCGCGGCCGGGAATTAGGTAGAACCCCGCCCGTTCGGACGTGAAGAGATCTTTTGGGAGAGAGAACAGTGTCGCTGCCCCCGCTGGTCGAGCCCGCCGACGAACTCACCGTCGATGAGGTCCGGCGTTACTCGCGCCACCTGATCATCCCGGACGTGGGGATGACCGGGCAGAAGCGCCTGAAGAACGCCAAGGTGCTGGTAGTCGGGGCCGGCGGTCTCGGCTCGCCCGCGCTGCTCTACCTGGCCGCGGCCGGGGTGGGCACGCTCGGGATCGTGGACTTCGACGTGGTCGACGAGTCGAACCTGCAGCGCCAGATCATCCACGGCCAGGCGGACGTGGACCGGCCCAAGGCCGAGTCCGCGCGGGACAGCATCCGCGAGATCAACCCGCTGGTCGACGTGATCGTGCACAACACCAGGCTCGACAACGACAACGTCATGGAGATCTTCTCCGGCTACGACCTGATCGTGGACGGCACGGACAACTTCGCCACCCGTTACATGGTCAATGACGCCGCCGTGCTGCTCGGCAAGCCCTACGTGTGGGGCTCGATCTACCGCTTCGACGGCCAGGCCAGCGTGTTCTGGGCCGAGTACGGCCCCTGCTACCGCTGCCTGTACCCCGAGCCGCCACCCCCCGGCATGGTGCCGTCCTGCGCCGAGGGCGGCGTCCTCGGCGTGCTGTGCGCCTCGATCGGCTCGATCCAGGTCAACGAGGCCATCAAGCTCATCACCGGGATCGGTGACTCGCTCGCCGGGCGGCTGATGATCTACGACGCGCTGGAGATGACCTACCGGACCGTCGGCGTCCGCAAGGACCCGGAGTGCGCGGTCTGCGGCAAGAACCCGACCATCACCGAGCTCATCGACTACGACGCCTTCTGCGGCGCGGTCTCCGATGAGGCGGCCGAGGCCGCCCAGGGCTCGACCATCAGCGCCAAGGACCTCGCCGCCATGCTGGACGCGGGCGACAACATCTACCTGGTCGACGTGCGCGAGCCGAACGAGTACGAGATCGTCTCGATCCCGGGCGCCACGCTCATCCCCAAGGGTGAGTTCCTGAACGGCAACGCCCTGGAGAAGCTGCCGCACGACAAGAAGATCGTGCTGCACTGCAAGAGCGGCGCCCGCTCGGCCGAGGCGCTGGCCGTGGTCAAGAACGCCGGCTTCGCCGACGCCGTGCACGTGGGCGGCGGCGTCCTGGCCTGGGTCAGCCAGGTCGACCCGTCCCTGCCGTCCTACTGACAAACCCCTTTTGACCGAACGGGCTGCGATCTAGCTATCGCGGCCCGTTCGTGCGTCCGCAGCCGGAAGCCCTGCCCTGCCTGGCCCTCAGCCCGCGCCGGAACTGTCGGCGGGATGCTCGACCAGCGCCACCACCCGGCTGGCCATGAACCGCGCGGTCCGGACCGGCGTGCCCGTCCGGGTGACCTCGCTCACCTCGACGACCCCGCGGCGGTTGGCGATATCGACGCGGCGCCCGGCCCGGGTCGCGTTGATCTCATAGGTCCGGGTTCCCTCACCGGAATCAATCACGATTTCAACCCGATCACCCTTCATGGGCCACATATACCGCTCCTGAATGCCCATGAAACGGGCGCCGCGAATGCTCATGAAACGGGCGCCCTGGCCGGCCTGCGATTACCATGCCCGGATGGACCTTCTCCGGCCGGTGGTCAAGCCGTACGCGTGGGGCTCAACGGATGCGATCGCGCAACTGCAGGGACGCCCCGTCCCGGCCCCGGGCCCCGAAGCTGAGCTGTGGATGGGCGCCCACCCCAGCGGTCCTTCCGGCCTCGGCGCCGGCGGTCCCACCCTGGACAAGCTGATTGCCGCGGATCCCGAGCGCGAGCTGGGACCGGACTGCGTGGCCCAGTTCGGCCCGCGACTGCCGTTCCTGCTCAAGGTGCTCTCGGCCGCCACGGCGCTGTCCATCCAGGTGCACCCCTCGCGGGCCCAGGCACAGGCCGGGTTCGCTGCCGAGCGTGACCTGGCCGCCGACGATCCGGGTCGCAACTACGCCGACGACTGGCCCAAGCCCGAACTTCTCTGCGCCCTCACCCCCTTCGAGGTCGCGGCGGGCCTGCGTACCCCGGCCGACGCGGCCGCCCTGCTGCGTGCCCTCGAAGTCCGCCGCCTCGACCCCCTAGCCGCCAGTCTCGAATCCGCCACGGGGGGCGGGCCATGGCCGAAGCCCTGGCCACGATCCTGGAATGGGCCGCCCCCGACCGAACCGCCCTAGTCGACGACGTCACCGCCGCCTGCGCCCGGCTAGCCGCTGCCGACGGCCCCTACGGGGCCGCGTGCGCCGCCGTGGTCCGGGTCGCCGCCGAGCACCCCGGCGATCTCGGCGTCGTCGCCCTGCTGCTCATGCGGCACGCCATCCTGGAACCCGGCCAGGCCGTGTTCATGCCAGCCGGCGGCCTGCACGCTTACCTGCGCGGCACCGGCATCGAGCTACTGGCCAACTCCGACAACGTCGTCCGGGCCGGCCTCACCGGCAAGCACCTCGACGTCCCCGAATTGCTGAAGCTGCTGGACCCCGCGGTGGAGGTCCCCATCCACGCCCCCCGCGTGATCTCCGACGGCATCTCCTGGTATGAAACCCCAGCCCCGGAGTTCCGCCTCTACAACGTCGACCTCACCGCCGCCCCCCTCGCCCTCCCCGGCGAAGGCCCCCGCATCCTGCTCTGCCTCCACGGCCACGCCACCCTGAGCACCCCCACCAGCACCACCACCAGCACCACCAGCAGCACCACCAACAGCGCCCCCAACAGCACCACCAACAGCGCCCCCAGCAGCGTCACCAACAGCGCCCCCAACAGCGCCCCCAGCAGCGCCACCTCAGCCGCCGCCCCGAGCGGCCCAGCGCCCTCCGGCGCCACCCTCGAGCTGTCTCGCGGCGAATCCTGCTTCGTCTCCGCCGCCGATGGCCCCATCCACGCCACCGGCCCCGCCAGCCTCATCCTCGCCACTCCCGGCCTGCCCGCTTCTCCCGCTCACGCCTCTCCGTGACCAGCTGTTCATGATCGTGGCCAGTTTCGGCCAGTATTTGGTAATTTCTGGCCCCGATCATGAATTGTCCCTCAGCGAGCCGCCGAGCCCTGTCACCGCTGTCTCGCTAGTCCCAGCGGTCGCTCCTCCGCGACGCACAGCCCCCGCCGAACGGCATGAAAGACCGTTTTAAGTACGTGCCATCGTGCTGAAAGCGGCATCCACAGCGTTGCCGCGTCGCCCCAGCCTGCGTCGCCCCAGCCTGCCCCACCCCCAGCCTGGCCCCAGCCCCGCCCGAAACCCGCTTTGCGGCCCGCCAAAGCGCAGCTAAGCTAGGTCACGTCCCATTCCCGGCGGCTGGAGAGTGCGTTGAGGCGCTGAGGTCAGCGATACCGCGTTCATGCGCGTGACCTCCGGCCCGCCCGTGGTGTCGCCACACGTAATGGAAATCCTTCCTAACGTGCTGGGAGCCGCGCCTCATGCCTGCCGCAATCGTCTGCTCAGACCTCAGCTTCAGCTGGCCCGATGGAGCCAGCGTCGTGTCCGGGCTGAACCTGTCCATCGGCCCGGGCCGCACCGGCCTGATCGGCGCCAACGGCTCGGGAAAGTCGACGCTGCTCAGGCTGATCGCCGGGGAACTGCGCCCCACCGCGGGCACGGTGAGCGCCCGCGGTGACGTCGGCTACCTCCCGCAGGCCATCGCCCTCGGCGCCAGGCGCACCGTGTCCGACCTGCTCGGCATCACCTCGGCCCGGCAGGCGCTGCACGCCATCGAGGCCGGGGACGCCAGCGAGGACGCGTTCGCCGCCGTGGGTGACGACTGGGACGTGGAGGAGCGCGCCCGGGCCTGGCTGGACCGCCTCGGCCTGGCCGCCGGGCTCGATGATGAGGTGCAGCGGCTGTCCGGCGGCGAGACCATCCTGGTCGCGCTGGCCGCGCTGTTCTTGCGCCGTCCGGATGTCATGCTGCTGGACGAGCCCACCAACAACCTGGATCTGGACGCCCGCCAGCGGCTCTATGACGCGGTCGCGAACTGGACTGGCGTCCTGGTGATCGTCAGCCACGACCGCGAGCTGCTAGCGCGGGTGGATCAGATCGCTGACCTGTCCGGTGGCGAGGTCCGCCTGTACGGCGGCAACCTGGCCGCGTACACCGAACTGCTCGCGGCCGAGCAGGCCGCGGCCGAGCGCACGGTGGTCGCGGCCGCGGCCGAGGTCCGGCGCGAGCAGCGCGACCTCGTCGAGGCCCAGACCAAGCAGGCCCGGCGCGACCGGCAGGGCCGCAAGGTCGCCGCCTCGGGCAGCCTGCCCAAGATCCTCGTCAACGCTCGTAAGAAGGCCGCTCAGGAGACCGCCGGCCGTTCCCGTGAGCTGCACTCCGAACGTCTCCAGGCGGCCCGCGATCGCCTGGAGGAGGCCGAGCAGGCGGTCCGGGATGACGCGGAGATCCGGGTCGCGCTGCCTGGCACGGCCGTCCCGGCGGGCCGGACCGTGCTGACCGTGACCGGCCTCGCCGACGCTCGCTGGCATCCCGCGGCCGGCAGCCCCACCCGGAGCGAGGACGACGGCCAGGAAGTCTTCCCGGGCACACTGGACGAGCTCATCGTGCGCGGCCCGGAGCGGATCGCCCTGGTCGGGCCGAACGGCGCGGGCAAGACCACCCTGCTCCGCGTCATCGCTGGCCTGGCCGAACGTCCCGGGCTCACGGCCCGGCAGGGCGCGGTCACCCGCTATCTGCCGCAGCGCATCGACGTCCTCGACGACTCGCTCAGCGTCGTGGACAACGTCCAGGTCGCCGCCCCGGACGCGTCGGTGAACGAGATACGGGCCGGCCTGGCCCGGTTCCTGTTCCGCGGCGAACGGGCCGGCCGCTGGCCGCCACCCTGTCCGGCGGTGAGCGGTTCCGCGCCGTGCTGGCTGCCTTGCTGCTGGCCCAGCCCGCACCCCAGCTTCTCCTGCTCGACGAGCCGACCAACAACCTGGACATGGCCTCGGTCAGGCAGCTGGCCCAGGCACTGGAGGGGTTTCGCGGCGCCATCCTCATAGCCAGCCATGACGTGCCCTTCCTGCGGTCGGCCGGTATCACCCGCTGGCTCCGCCTGGACCGCGCGACCGGCCTGACCGCGATCGATCCGCTCTAGCGACCAATGCCCGGGCCGGCCATCGTGTTGGCCCATGCGAGCGGAGTCCGCTAAACTGCGTGGGCGCGGTGCGGCCCTCGGGTCCGTCGCCCGTGGGCTATGGGGTAATTGGCAGCCCGACTGGTTCTGGCCCAGTTAGTCTAGGTTCGAGTCCTGGTAGCCCAGCAGTTCACCGACAGCGCGGACGTGGCTCACGTCCGCGCTGTTTCGTATCCGGGTTCGTATCCGGGCCCTCCGGAGCGAAAGCCCCTGGTTTCCTGCCCCCGGTTGGCCTCATCGATGCGGAGACGGTAGTCTGTACGCCGCTGGCCCGGGCAGAAATGACCAAGCCAGGAACCATGAAAATTCAATGCACGGCCCCGTCGTCTAGAGGCCTAGGACGTCGCCCTCTCAAGGCGGTAACGCCGGTTCGAATCCGGTCGGGGCTACTGTTGTGATCTCCAGAGATCAGAGATCAGAGATCTAGGACACCGCGAACCTGCGTCAGGTTTGCGGTGTTTTTGGTTGCGGTCCGGGTGGTGTGCCGGTGGGCTGGTAGCACCTCCCTGGCCTGGCTAGCACTCCAGGTTTAGGTAAGTGCCCGTCCCGCCAGGGCTGCTCCTTGAGACAGGTGGATCGATTGTCTGTTCCCCGTTACGCGGGCCGCGTGGCCGTCGTTACCGGCGCGGCGTCAGGGATCGGAAGCGCCGTGGCCAGTCAGCTGGCCGGCGAGGGCGCGACGATTGTCGCGGTCGATATCCGTCCGGTCGACCTTTCTGTTCTGGCCTCGAGCCAAGGCGCCGAGCATGACCTGGTGCCTGCCGATGTCGCGTCGGCAGACGATGTTCGGCGGCTTGCCTCTGTCGTTGCCCAGCGGCATGGACGGGTAGACGTGCTGGTCAATTGCGCAGGGGTGCATGAGCTCGGGACAGCTGAGAGCATCGACGACGCGCAGTGGGAACGGCTCATCGGCATTAATCTCACCGGAACCTTCCGCGTCTGCCGGTCGATCATCCCGCTGCTGACTGCTCCGGGCGGAGCGATTGTCAACCTGGCCTCGGCAGCCGGAATCGTCAGCTTCCCCGCCAACGCCGCCTACAGCGCGTCAAAGGGCGGAGTGGTCACACTGACCAAGAACCTGGCTATCGACTGCGCGGCCCGCGGGGTCCGGGTTAACTGCGTCTGTCCGTATTCGATCGACGGGCCGATGATGGACCGGCACTTCACCCGTCAGCCAGATCCGGCGGCGGCGCGAGCTGCTGCGGAGCGGTCGACGCCGATGGCCCGGCTAGGTCGGCCCGAGGAGGTGGCGCTCGCAGTCGCCTTCCTTGCTTCCGCGGACGCCAGCTATATCACGGGAGTGGCCCTGCCAGTCGACGGCGGTTATCTGGCTACCTGACCCAGCGCCAAACGGCGTCAGGTGTCGATATTCGGATTATCCTGCGGCAGTGGCACCAGGTGCGCGGGCGGCCGGTCGATGACAATCTCGGACTGCACCCGCAGGTCAGGCCCGACATGAATGAGCTCGCCCGGCGCCAGCATCCGCCAGCCGGTCTCCCCGTCCAGCTGCTCGGACGCCACCACCACCGAGGCGACGTTCTCCAGCTCGGATACGTGCATCGAGGACGTGCTGCTGTGCACGTGCATGCCCGGCGACGGCGTGTCCCCCGGCCCGGCGGGGCGCTCCAGGATGTGCAGCGCGTGCTGGCCCGGATAGCGCAGCGCCCACAGCTCGCCGGGCGCCGTCACGATGGCGTTCAGCGACGATACCGGCAGCCGGTCCGCGATCCAGCTGGCCGCGGCCGCGATTCCGGCCCCGACGTCACCGCCACGTTGGTCGGCCTGCTGGGTGATCAGCGCGAAGTACCGCTCGGAGTCGGTCTCGCCAAGCACCAGGTCGCGATAACGGCCGAGCTGGGCATCCAGCTGGGGCAGGTCGCCGAAACCGCCGTTGTGGGCCATGATGCGCCCATTTATGCCGAACGGATGGGTGTTGAGCATCGTCCGGCCACCCGTCGACGCCCACCTGACGTGGGCGACAAACACCGACGAGGAAGCCTGCTGAGCCTCGTGCGTGAACTCCTGGTCGCTGTAGGCCGCCTCGGGCTGCTTGTCGATCACCGGTTTGCCGGCCGCGTCGAAAAAGCCGATCCCGGCACCATCGGCGTTGCGATGGCTCTGCGCCTGCAGTGAATCAGGCGCATCCAGCAGCCAGAACGTCGCGCGGACCCGCTCCGTGCCCGCGGTCAGCCCGAACAAGCGGCACATGCCCCGAACCTACCTCAGCCACCCCCGCCGATAAGCGGGCGCCGATGATTTCGCCCGGGCCGAACCGCGCCACCAGGAGACAATGCCTGCTGTCGGCACCGCGCTGACGCTCACCCAGCGCGGCTTCCCCGATGCCGCCACCCGGGACGACTTCGCGGGCGGCTGGGGGGCGTCTGGGACTTCATGACGCGGGAGGTTGCCGCCCGGTGACATGAGGCGGGATCGGCTGGGTAGGCTTGCCAACCCCCACGCATGGTCGAGCCCAGAAGTCGCAAACAGGGAGGTAGTGCCCCAAATGATCGAGCCAGAGACCGACAGCGGCAACCCCGTGCTCGAGGAACCGGAACGTAGCGTCCCCGAGCTGGCCGAAGCCGCCCGGGAACTTCAGGCCGCCGAGCACGACGCCCAGGTCGCCTTCGACTGCATCGCCCTCGGCGAGCTCGACCGGGCCCACACGCACGCGCTGACTGCCCGGGTGGCGGTGGACGCGGCCGTGACCGCGCTGGCCGCGGCCCTGGCCGCCGGCGGCCAGCAGCCTCCCGGCTGAAGGCCTCCTACAGGTCCAGCAGCTCCTCGTAGAAGCCGCCGATCTGCCGCTCCAGATCGACCAGGTGGACCTCGAGGATCCAGTGACAGACCTGGCCGTTGGCGTCGTGCCGGCGCATCGGGTTGTTGCTGCCCGGAGCGATGTAGGACTCGATCTGCGCGCCGTCGATCTTCTCGTGCGGGAACTGCCCGACCAGGTGCCCGGCGATCGACCCGCCGAACTCCCAGCCGGCCGCGCGGGCCAAGGCGGTCATGTGGGCGTACAGCTGTGCGCCGGTGATGTCCGGGTGCTCGTCGAAGTGTTGGCGCCCGGCGTCGAACATGACTGGCAGGTCGTCCCGGAGCCGCAGCTTGACCGGGTCGTCGCCGAGCACGTAGGTCCGCCCGAAGTCGGCTTCCCACTCCTCGAAGATGGGCCCGAAGTCGCAGAACACGATGTCGTCGGCGGTGATCTCGCGATCCGGCGGGTTCTCCTTGTATGGCTGCAGGGTGTTCGGCCCGGCTCGCACGATCCGCTTGTGCCAGTGCCGGCTGACCCCGAACATCTCCGCGGCCAGATCCCGGATGGCGTTGCTCGCCTCGATCTCCCGGACGCCCGGCCTGATCAGGCCGCGCGGCTCGATAGCGGCGAACAGCTCGACCGCCTTGACCTGCGCGTCCAGCAGCCGGGCAGCGCGGGCCTCCTCGTCTTCGACGAGCGTGGTCACCCGGACCTCCTACCCGATCGCCAGCGCCTTGAGCAATTCCTTCATCCAGGGCCCGAGGTCGGCCGGGGTCCGGGCGGAGATCAGGTTGCCGTCGACCACGGTGGCCTCGTCGACCCACTCGGCGCCCGCGTTGACCATGTCGTCGCGGATGGCGCCGACGCTGGTCGCCCGGCGGCCCTTGATGATCTTCGCGGAGATCGGCACCCAGCCCGCGTGGCAGATGAACGCGATCGGCTTGGCGGCCGCGTCGAACGCCTGCACCAGGCCGAGGACGGCCTGCGACCGCCGCAGCTTGTCCGGCGCGAACCCGCCCGGGATGACCAGGGCGTCAAAATCGTCCGCGGCCACCTGGTCGACCGTGGTGTCCACGCTGACCGGCCCATGCCCTTTTTTACCCCGAACGGGCTGCGCGTCCAGCCCCGCCACCGTCACGGCCACGTCTTCCTCGATGAGCCGGTACTGCGGATACAGCAGCTCCATGTCCTCGAAGTCGTCCGCGGCCAGGATCAGGACCTTGCGCTGGTTGGTCGCCATGAAACCGACCATACCTCGCGTCCGGGCGTCAGCACGCGCCCGCAGGCTGGCTCCCGCCCCGGCCGCCGCGCTGCCGCATAGGCGGTTTCTGCCGCGTCCGGGCGGCCTTCTTCGCCGCCTTGTTCTTCGCGTGCGGCTTGTGCTTGCGCTTCGGCTTGGGCCGGGCCTGGGTGGTGTAGCGGGAGGCGATGGTCAGCACGTCCTGGACGTACCAGCAGGCGTGGTTGTAAGCGAAGACCGCGCCATGCAGTGCCTTGGTCGTCCCGGCGCCGTCCGCGCACAGCATCCGGGCCGCGCTGTAGATGGCGTCCGCCGGTTCATATGGGGTGAGCTTGCGCGACCGGTCGATCCGCACCTTGTACTCGGCGAACGTGGCCGGCTCGAACTGCATCGGCCCCTCGGCTCCCTTGGGGTTCTTGCCCAAGTGCACGCCCCGGGCGGTGGACCGGCCGTTGTCCGACTCGATCGTGCCGATCCCGGCCAGCACCGTCCAGGACAGCCCCGAGCACGTCCGCGCTGCGGCCCGGTACCAGGTCAGGTACTGCTTCGGCACGGCGCTCAGCTGGGCCGAGGCCGCGTACCGGGCCAGCGCCGCGAGCTCCGCCCGCTGCTCCGCCGCGGCATTCCGCGCGGCTGCCTTCCGCGCCGCCGCCTTCCGCGCCGCCGTCTTCCGTGCCGCCGTCTTCCGTGCCGCCGTCTTCCGTGCCGCTGTCTTTGTGCCGCTGTCTTCGCGCCTGCCTTCCCGGCCGGCTTGCCCCTGCCTGCCTTCCCCCGGCCGCCCTCCGGGCCGTGGTTTTGCGGGCGTGGTGCGGGGCAGGGTGAGCCATCACAGCCGCGGCGGCCGGCGTCGGCCCGGCGAGCAGCGCCAGCACGGACAGGGCCGAAACTAGCGGACGGCATATAAGGCTAACCCAGCACTTATGCGCCGTATCGACTCTGTGAACCATACTTACAACAATTTGTGACGACTACTCGCTTGCGCTCTGACCGGGACCGGGCGGAAAAGCCCGCTCGTTCGGCCCGAATCGCGCGGCCCGGTTGCGCACAGCCAAGCGGCATCTGCCGGGTAGACCTAGATACACCCCGTGTTCGGGTCCCAGCGTCATTGGCCGCCTGGGTGCGCCCGGAGCAGACTGGCAGGGACGTAAAGGAGGCTCCGATGGCCGTTCTCATGTCGCCCCGCGGCCGGCTGCGCTTCGGCCTCGGGTCCGGGCTAGTGGCCGCTGGGCGCGGGCTCGCCCTGACTGGTCTCATGCTGGCCGGGCTCGGGTTGGTCCTGGTTGCGGCGGCGGGGCCGCTCTTCACCGTGTTCGGGGCCGGGATGCTGATCGCGGGCAACGTCACAGTCTTCGTCCATCGGATGCTGCTGGCCATCGTGCTGCTGTTGGCCGGCCCCGGCCTGGTCCGCTTCGGTCTGCCTGTCGCTTTGCTGGGCCTGCGCCGCCTGGCCCGGCTGACCCGGCGGCTGGCCGGGGAGTGGTGCGGCGTGCCGATCGCCGAGGCCTACCGGCCGCGCCCCGCGGGCCCGCTCACCTACACCCAGCGGCTGGGCTGGCTCCTGACCGATCGGGTCACCTGGCGGGACGTGCTGTGGGCGGCGGTGAGCGTGATCGCGGGCTGGATCCTGGCCGCCGCGAGCGCCGTGATCATCGGGGTTGGCCTGATCGGGTTCGTCGGGCCTGAGCTCGTGCGCACCATCCCGCCGCCGGCTTTCCCGGGCAATTCGGCCGGATCGCTGATCGTGCTGGGCCTGGCCATCACGGCGGCCGGGATCTACGCCGCCCCGGCGCTGCTGCGCGGCTACGGGCTGCTGGCCAGCTCGATGCTGGCGCCCGGTCACGCCCACCTGGAGCGCCGGGTCCAGCAGCTGACCGAGACGCGCACCGAGGCCCTGGACACCGGCGCGGCCGAGATCCGCCGGATCGAGCGAGATCTGCACGACGGGGCCCAGGCCCGGCTGGTGGCCATGGGCATGACGCTGGACGCCGCCGGGCAGATCATCGACACCAGCCCCGAGGCGGCCCGGGCTCTGCTGCACGAGGCCCGCGACGCCTCGGTCAAGGCCCTGGCCGAGCTGCGCGCCCTTGTCCGCGGCATCCACCCGCCGGTGCTGGCCGATCGCGGCCTGGCCGAGGCCATCCGGGCGCTGGCTCTGGACAGCCCGGTGCGGGTGACCCTGGCCAGCGACCTGATGGGCCGGCCGCCCGCGCCGGTGGAGTCGGCCGCCTACTTCGCGGTCAGCGAGCTGCTGGCGAACGTGGCCAAGCACGCGACGGCCCGGCAGGCGTGGATCGACATCCGGCACATCGACCAGATGCTGCGCATTGGTGTCACTGACGACGGCCGTGGCGGAGCCGAGCCGGCCCGGGGGAGCGGACTGCTCGGCATCGAGCGGCGGCTGGCTCCCTTCGACGGGGTGCTGGCCGTCAGCAGCCCACCCGGCGGCCCGACCGCCGTGACCATGGAGATCCCGTGCGCGTTGTCATCTGCGAAGATCTCTTCCTGCTGAGGGACGGCCTGACCCGGATGCTACAGGCCCACGGCCTGGAAGTGGCCGCGGCCGTGGACACCGGATCTGACCTGCTGGCCGCGGTGAACGCAGACCAGCCTGACGTCGCCATCGTCGACGTCAGGCTGCCGCCAACCTTCACCGACGAGGGCATCCGGGCGGCCGTGGCCGCCCGGCGTGAGATCCCGGGCTTGCCCGTGCTGGTGCTCTCCCAGTACGTCGAGCAGCTGTATGCCCGCGAGCTGCTGGCCAGCGGCAGCGGGGGCATCGGCTACCTGCTCAAGGACCGGGTGTTCGATAGCGCTCAGTTCGTTGACGCGGTACGGCGGGTGGCCGGCGGCGGTACCGCCATGGATCCGGAGGTAATCGCCCGCCTGCTGGCCAGGAACACCGGTGACGGTGCGCTGTCCGCGCTGAGCCCGCGCGAGCGCGAGGTGCTCGCCCTGATGGCCGAGGGCCGGTCCAACGTCGCCATCGCCCAGCGGATGGTCATCACCGAGCGTGCGGTCGCGAAACACACCGCTTCGATCTTCGCCAAGCTGGACCTGCAGCCCTCCGACGACGACAATAGGCGGGTCCTGGCCGTGCTCGCCTACCTCGGCGGCTAACAGGGATCACGCGGGTGACACGGGCACATCGTGATGTGCATAACCTGGCGCGCCCCGGGCAGAGAAAACGTCACACAATTAAGCCAAGTAATGACGGGGTGTCAGATGGCGTCAGATTCTCAGCAGATACCGCCCGCGGTGCCGGGCGACGCGTCGCGGCCCAGGTCGGCTCCTGGGGAACCGTACGTGCTCGACGGTGATCCCGCCGCGCAGGTCCCGCCGGTGGCCGCGGAGCCGGTGACGCCGCCGCCCCCCACGGCCCAGCCTCCGCTCAAGATCAAGCGGACCAGGACCAGCGGACTCTGGGTGGCGGTCGGCTTCTTCGCCATCGTCCTGCTGCTATTGCTCATCTTCATCCTGCAGAACGGCGCCCGGGTCAGCGTCAACTACATGGGCGCGCACGGGCACCTGCCGCTGGGCGTGGCCCTGCTGCTTTCGGCCGTCTGTGGCGTGCTCCTGGTCGTACTGGCCGGCGCGGCCCGGATCAGCCAGCTGCGGACGGTAGCGCGCCGGCACCGCCGGGCCGACCGGAAGGCCGCCGCCGCGGCGGCGAAGGCCGCGAGCCAGTAATTACCCGCGCGATCCGCCGCGCTGCCTCGGCCAGCTGGTCCGGGGTGTGCGCGGCGTAGCCAAGGACCAGGCCCGGGGGACCCGATTGCTGCCGGTGCCATGACAGGGGATGCACCAGCACCCCGGCCCGCAGGATCTCCTCGGCCAGCGCAGTGTCGGGCCTGGTCTGCTCGCCGAACAAGATCAGCAGGTGCAGCCCGGCCGCGATGCCCTGCACCTGCGCCTGCGGCAGGTATTCGCGCAGCGCCCCGAGCAGGGCGTCACGCCGGATCCGCTGCCGCTTGCGGACCAGCCGCAGGTGATGTTCCAGCTCGCCGCTGGCGATCAGCCGGGCCAGCACCAGCTGCGGCAGCGCCGGGCTGCCCAGGTCGGCGGCGTGCTTGGCCTCGATGAGATCCGCCTGCATCCGCCGGGGCGGGATCAGCCACCCCAACCGCATCCCCGGCGCCAGCGTCTTGGACGTGCTGCCCGCGTACGCGATCAGGTCGGGCGCGGAGCCTTGCAGGGCCGGGACCGGGGTGCGGTCGTAGCGGAACTCCGCGTCGTAGTCGTCTTCGATGATCAGCCCGCCGGTCCGGGCGGCCCAGTCCAGTAGCTCACGGCGGCGACGCGGGGCCAGCACCGCTCCGGTCGGGAACTGGTGCGCGGGTGTCAGCAGCATCGCCCGCACGTCGGTACCCGCCAGATCCACGGCCCGCAGCCCGTGCTCGTCCACCGCGACCGGCTTGGGTTCCAGGCCCCAGTAGGCCAGCTCGCGCACCGAGCCGCGGGAGCCCGGATCCTCGACGCCGATCGATGTCAGCGACCGGGCCGCCAGCCACTGGGCCAGCACGGCCAGGGCCTGGGCCACGCCGGTGACGATGATGATGTCGCCGGGATCGGCGCGCAGGCCGCGGCGGCGGGCGAGCCAGCCCGCGAGTTCGGCCCGCAGCCACTCGCTGCCGCACGGGTCGCCATAACCCAGGTCGGCCACGCTGGCCTGCTCCAGCACGGCCCTTTCGGCCCGCAGCCAGGCCGCCCGCGGGAACCCCGACAGGTCAGGCACCCCGGGCGACAGGTCGATCTCCGCCCGCGCCCGCCACCGCTGCGGCAGCAGCCCGGGCAGGCCTCCCACCCCCGCCACCGGTCCCGCCCCCGCCACCGGTCCCGCCCCCGCCACCGGTCCCGCCCCCGCCACCGGTCCCGCCCCCACCAGCGGCCCCGCTCCAGCCCCGGCGTCCACCCCAGCCCTATGTGCCTCCGCCAGCCCAACCCCAGGCCCAACCCCGCCCCCGGCCCCGGCCGCCTGGTGCTCCGGCGCCGACGTCGCCGATAGCCCAAGCACCCGCGTCCCGGCCCCCGGTCGCCCGCTGACCAGGCCCTCCTCCGCGAGCCGCTGGTATGCCTCCACGACCACGCCGCGCGAGACCCCGAGATCCTCGGCCAGCAGCCGGCTCGCCGGCAGCGGCACTCCGGCCTGCAGCCGTCCATCGATCACCGCGGCCCGGATCGCGTCGGCCAGCCACCCCGTCAGCCCTCGCGCCGGCGCGCCCGCCGGGTCCAGCTGCAAGAAGTCCGCTCCCCGCCGCATGCCCTCCGTTACCGCCATTGGTCCAGCATAAAACCGCCCCGTAGGCTCTGTTCGCTAGACCATCGGGCTCATAGCGTGGCGCTGTGCCAGCTTCTCGTACCCCTCATGCTCCCGGTGCCCTCGTGCCCGCCGGCCCCTTCCGGCCACCGGTCCCCTCCTGCCCGCCGAACCCCTCGAGTCCGCCGCGCCCGGACAAGTCGCTGCGACTCCAGCACCCGGGCACGGCGCAGCCATCGGGATGGCTACAGGTTCCGCGGCCATGGTCTGTGTCGGCGGCAGCGTCGCGGTCTCCTCGGTGCTCTACCGGGCCCCGGTGTTCACCGCGGAGGCGATCCGCTACGCCGCGGCCTGCCTGCTGCTGGTCGCCCTGGCCCGCGCCACCGGCCGGCAGCTGCACCGCCCACGCGGCGCCGAATGGCTCTGGCTCACCGGCATCGCCATAACCGGCCTGGTCATATTCAACGTGGCCCTGGTGGAGGGCTCGCGGCACGCCGAACCCGCCGTGCTCGGCGTGGCCGTGGCCTGCGTCCCCGCTGTCCTGGCGCTGGCCGGCCCGCTGTTGGAGGGGACCCGCCCCCGGACCGCGGCGGTGACCGCCGCCCTGGTCGTGACGTGCGGTGCCGCGCTGGTCCAAGGTGTGGGCCGGGCCGATGCCATCGGGGTGGCCTGGGCCGTCCTGGTCTTCGCCTGCGAGGCCGGGTTCACCCTGCTGGCCATCCCGGTGCTGGGCCGGCACGGCCCGTGGGGTGTATCGGTGCACGCGACCTGGCTGGCCACGGTGGCGTTCGCGCTGATCGGCGTGGTGCACGAGGGGCCAGCCGCAGCCGCCCGGCTGACCCGTGCCGACTGGCTGGCCGTGGCCTACCTCGCGCTGGCGGTCACCGCGGCCGCCTTCGTGCTGTGGTACTCCAGCGTCAGCAGGCTGGGCGCGAGCCGGGCCGGGCTGCTCACCGGGATCGCCCCGGTCGCCGCGGCCGCCAGCGGCGTGCTGCTCGGCGCCCCGGCGCCCCGGCCGCTGGTCTGGGCGGGCATCGCCGTCGTGGCGGCCGGCCTCACGCTCGGCCTACGGAAAGGACACTAGAGACCATGTACTTCCAGCACGCGGCCGCCATCTGGCGCGACTTCCCGGCCCTGGTCCCCGGCGTCCTGTACGCCGAGGGAATCACCGCCGACGCCGCGGTAGACACCGGCCGGTTTGAGGCACTGGCCAAGACCCGCCTGGCCGAGCGCCCGGAGAGCGAGCTACCCGAGATCCAGGCCTGGCGGCGGGCGTTCGGAGCCATGGGCCTCAAGCCCACCCAGTACCGTTGCGCCGCCGAGTCGCTGCTGCGCCGCTTCCGCAAGGAGGGCAGCCTGCCCCGGCTGCATCCTCTGGTCGACCTGTGCAACGCGGTCTCGCTGGCCTACGCCATCCCGGTCGCCGCGCTCGACGCCGACCAGATCGCCTGGCCGCTCGAGGTGCGGTACGCGGCCGGGGACGAGGAGTACCTGACGTTCGGCGGGGAAACCGAGCACCCCGTTCCCGGCGAGGTGATCTTCGCCGACCAGGCGGCCCGGGCCCACGCCCGGCGCTGGACCAACCGCCAGAGCGGCCGCTCCGCGGTCAGCGAGCACACCAGCCGGGTTCTGATCGTGGCCGAGGGCCTGCACGAGCAGGCCCCCCGCGACATCCCCGCCCTGGCCGAGACCCTGGCCGCCGAGCTCCAGGCCCGCTGGTCCATTACCCCGCCCACCGCCGTGCTCACCCCAGCCGAGCCCCGCTTCACCATCCCCTCCTGAGCCCCATTGTCGCCCCCGGCCTGGATTCCATGGGCCGCGGGCCTCTACGCAATAGATTCGGCAGAGACCGCATTCCGGATGGTTGCCCGGTGAGGCCCCACCGAGACGAAGCCCGCGATCCCGGACCCTGCAGCCATTCGCGCGAACGAACCTGCGCAGCTGCACCAAAGCTCCACACCCGCCGATCACTCGTCACTTAAGCCGCCATCACGAATCCCACATCGCCGAACGAGCTTGCTGCGTTACCCTGAGGCAGAGCGCAACATGGCGGCGCCAAGAACTCCGGCCAAGTCCCACCGAGCGACCCCCGCCAGCGACCCCCCGCCAGCCAGCCCGCCAGCGCCAGCACCGCACCTGCGGTCCCGGACCGCGGGTGTACCATCGCATCTGTGACACGGTGGTATTGGCGCTTTACCCTGGCTCCCGGCGGAGCCAGGGGCGCTCGCCTGCGCTTATCACCGCCTGGAGCCAGTCAGACAGAAAACCTTCTGTCGCCAAGGGGTGGGCTGGCTCCCGGGGTCCGGGCCGCGGCCCGCCCGGGAGGAGACGACACCTGATGCCCCAAACCGGGGATACCCGCATCACCGGCTACGACCCGCTGCTGGCGCCGGCTGCCCTGCTCCACGAGCTGCCGCTGAGCGACGAGGCCGCGGCGACGGTGGAAGACAGCCGGGCCGAGGTCCGCGCCATCCTTGACGGGACCGATGACCGCCTGCTGGTGATCGCTGGGCCGTGCTCGGTGCACGACCCGGTGGCCGCGCTGGAGTACGCGGGCTTGCTCAGGGAGGTCCGCGAGGCCGGCCGCGATGACCTGCTCGTGGTGATGCGGGTGTACTTCGAGAAGCCGCGCACCGTGACCGGCTGGAAGGGCCTGATCAACGACCCCGGCATGGACAGCGGCCACGATGTGCACCGCGGCCTGCGGGCGGCCCGCAAGCTGCTGGGTGACATCGTGGCGCTCGGCGTGCCGGTGGGCTGCGAATGGCTGGACCCCATCACCCCGCAGTACATCGCGGACACGGTGACCTGGGGCGCGATCGGCGCGCGGACCACGGAGAGCCAGGTGCACCGCCAGCTCGCCTCCGGCCTGTCCATGCCGGTCGGGTTCAAGAACGGCACCGACGGCGACGTCCAGGTAGCGGTGGATGCCTGCCGGGCCTCGGCCGCCGGGCACACGTTCTTCGGCGTCACCCAGTTCGGCGCGGCCGCCGTGGTCCACACCGCGGGCAACCCGGACACGCACGTGATCCTGCGCGGCGGCCGGACCGGCCCGAACTACGAGGCCAGCCACGTGGCGAAGGCACTGGACCTGATCGCCGCGGCTGACCTGCCGCGCCGGCTCATGGTCGATGCGAGCCACGGCAACAGCGGCAAGGACCACCGCCGCCAGGCGGTCGTGGCCGACGCCATCGCCGAGCAGCTGGCGGCGGGGGAGCGCGGCCTGTCCGGCGTGATGCTGGAAAGCTTCCTGGTCGAGGGCAAGCAGAAGCCGGGCCCGCCCGACACGCTCACCTACGGGCAGAGCGTCACCGACGCGTGCATGGACTTCGGCACCACGGCTGAGGTGCTGCAGACCCTGGCCGCCGCCGTCCGCTCCCGCCGCACATTTTGACCGAACGGGCGCAGCTTCACCCCCTCGCTCACCCCTTCACCACCCCTCTGCCCACCGCCTCGAACCTGCCCGCGAGCGCCGGGTCGCCGAACACAGTGACCCCGGCGATGCCGTCGCTGCGGACATCGAGGACGACAACGCCCATGGGCTGCCCGTGCAGGTAGGTGATGACCATGGGCTGGCCGTTGGCAACCGAGCGGTCCATGCGCCAGTCGCCCGGGTTGCCGACAGCGGCGGCGAACACCTGCGAGCACGTCGCCTTGCCCGCGTACCAGCCGCGATCGGGGATCAGCTGGAGCGTCGCGTCGACGCGTAGCGCCGCGATCAGCGCCTCGACGGCTCCGGTCTCGAACGCGGCCACGTAAAAGTCGAGCAGGCGCTGGGCCTGCGGGTGGCTGGGTTCGATGACGTCCTCGGCGCTGGGCGCGACCTCGGCCAGGCGGGTCCGCGCACGCTGCAGGCTGCTCTTCACGGCGGCCACCGAGGTGCCGAGCATGTCGGCGACGTCGGCGGCGGGGAATGCGAGTACGTCGCGGAGCAGCAGCACCGCCCGCTGGGTGCCCGGGAGGATCTGCATGCCGGCGACGAGCGCCAGCCGCAGGTCGCCGCGGTCGCCGGGGAAGGGCTGCACCCAGGCCTGCGCAGGAAGCGGATCGGGCAGCACCCCGAGTGCCCCGGCCGGCGGCCCGATCTGCGCGGGCAGCGCGCGGCGCCGCCGGTCGCGGATCGCGTTGAGGCAGACGTTGGTCGCGATCCGGTACAGCCACGTGCGCGGCGTCGCCCGCTGCTCGAACTCCTCCCATGCCGCCAGCCGCGCAGGTAGGTTTCCTGCACCGCGTCTTCGGCCCCATCCCAGGCGCCGAGCATCCGGTAGCAATGCGCGAGCAGCCCGGCCCGCAAGGCAGCGGTCGCCTCCTCGAAGCCACTCACCTCGTCAGCACCGAACGCAGCCATGATCCCGCCCTGTCGATCGCCTCGTCGGCCACTGGCGTATGGCCGGCTCCCATCTGGAACGTGTGCAGCTGACCGGCGAACTCGTCCAGCCCGACCTCCACGCCCGCGGCCCGCAGCCGGGTGGACAGCCGCCGGCTGTCGTCAAGCAGCGATTCCTCGGCTCCCACCTGCAGATAGGTGGGTGGCAGGCCCGTCAGGTCAGCGTGCAGCGGCGCGGCGAGCGGATCATGGGGATCGGCCCCGGCCAGGTATCCCGCGGCGAGCCCGCGCACCATCTCGCGGGTGAAGAACGGATCGCTGCCGGTCTCATAGGAGCCACCGGTCGCCTCCAGGTCGGCCGAAGCCGACATCAGCAGGAGCCCAGCTGGCCGCGGCAGCCCTTCCTCGCGAGCGCGCACGGCCAGACCCACCGCGAGCGCGGCGCCGCACGAGTCACCCACGACGGCAACGGCGGTCATATCCTGGTCCAGCAGCCACCGGTAGGCGGCGACGACGCTGTCCAGCTGGCTGGGGAACACATGGTCGGGCAGCAGGTCGTATTCGGCCACGAACGCCCTCGTCGCGGCCGCCCGGGCCAGGTGCCCGAACATGCGCCAGTGGGTCCACACCGACCCGCTGACAAAGCCGCCGCCGTGGATCGCGAGTATCGCCGCCCCGGCCGTCGCAGCAGGCGGCCGCAGCCACAGGCCGGGCGGGGCCTGCACCTGCTCGAACTCGACTCCACCGGGGTCGCAGGTCAGCGACTCCCAGCTCGGCGACAGCTCACCGCGTGCCCGGGCGCTCCACAAGGCCCGGTTGGGATCTTCGGTTGGGATCGTCATGCCGGTTAGACCCCGGGCGGGGGGCGAAAGGAATCGCTCCCCGCCCGTCACTCCTATTCGGCCGACGGCAGCCGGGTGAGCGCGTCGTCGATCCGTGCCTGCTCCAGGTCGTAGTCGACCATCTCGCCGGACAGGTACCGCTGGTAGGCGCCCATGTCGAAGTGCCCGTGCCCGCACAGGGCGGTCAGCAGCACCTTGGGCTCGCCGGATTCGGCGCAGCGCTTGGCCTCCTCGATCACGGCCGCGATCGCATGCGATGGCTCGGGCGCCGGGATGATCCCCTCGGCCCGGGCGAAGGTCACGGCCGCGGCGAAGCATTCCCGCTGCGGCTTGGCTATCGCCTCGAACAGCCCGAGCTCGTACATGTGCGACAGCAGCGGCGACATGCCGTGGTAGCGCAGGCCGCCGGCGTGCACCGGGTCGGGGATGAAGTCGTGCCCGAGCGTGTGCATCTTCATCAGCGGGGTGAACCCGGCCGTGTCGCCGAAATCGTAGGCGTACTTGCCCCGGGTGAACGACGGGCAGGCCGACGGCTCGACCGCGCGGATGACCGGGTTGGCCCGGCCAGCCAGCTTCTCCCGCAGGAAGGGGAAGAACAGCCCGGCGAAGTTGGAGCCGCCGCCGGTGCAGCCGACGATGAGGTCGGGCATGGACTCACCGGCCGCGGCGAACTGCTTGAGGGCTTCCTCGCCGATCACCGTCTGGTGCAGCAGCACGTGGTTCAGCACGCTGCCCAGCGCGTACCGGGTGTCGGCACTCCCGCCGGCCGCCTCGACCGCCTCGCTGATAGCGATGCCCAGGCTGCCGGGCGAGTCCGGGTCGGCGGCCAGGATGTCAGCACCGGCCTTGGTCGTCCGCGACGGGCTGGCGTGCACGGTCGCGCCCCAGGTCTCCATCATCGTGCGCCGGTAGGGCTTCTGGTCATAGGAGGCCCGCACCATCCAGACCTCGCAGTCGAGGCCGAACTGCGCGCTGGCGAAGGCCAGCGCGCTGCCCCACTGGCCGGCGCCGGTCTCGGTGGTGAGCCGCTTGGTCCCCTCGGCCGCGTTGTAGTACGCCTGCGGCACCGCGGTGTTGGGCTTGTGCACCCACCGGCGACACGCCCTCGTACTTGTAATAGATGCGGGCCGGGGTGTTCAGCGCCTTCTCCAGCCGGTGGCCGAAACCCAC
>CAWAFD010000038.1:0-272836 GCA_963781225.1 uncultured Actinomycetota bacterium | reverse complement strand
ACCCACCGGAAACCGGGTAGCCGCCAGAGCCCGAGCCAGGTACCGGGAATGCGCCGGTGCCGGAGCCAGGTACGGGGATTGCGCCGGTGCCCGGCTGGGAACGGGCGTGCGCGCCGGTCCCAGGAGCCGGGTACGGGAGTAGGCGCCCGTGCCGGGACCAGGCACGGGGAAGGCGCCGGTGCCCGGGCCAGGTAGGGTTAGCGCCGGTGCCGGTACCAGGCACGGGGAAAGCGCCGGTGCCCCGGCCACGGCCAGGTGCAGGGTAGGCGCCGGTGCCGGGCCCAGGTGTCCGGTACCCGCCGGCCGCTCGGCCCGGTGGAGCGATGCCCGCCGGTGCCGCCGCGGGAAGCGCCCGCGTTCCCGGGGGAGTCGCTCTGCTGCGCGTCGAACTCGCCGGTACCGTAGCTGAACGAGCCGGGCGCCCGTGGCGCACCGTGCCGCGGCCCACCCGGGGCAGCAGGCTCACCCGGGGCATCCTGCCCTTCCCGGGCCACCGGGCCGGTGCCCTCAGGAATCCCGGCACCGCCGGCGCTGTCCCGTGGCGGCCGCAGGGGCCGGCGACGGTGGCCGGAGGACGGGCGGGAAGGGCCCGTGCCCTGGTGATCCATAACGATGAGGGTAGCGTCCACGGAAGTCCCGGTATGCTGGACAGCGAACTTTCCGTGCTGCTGTAGCTGGCTGGCAACATGCGGTGAGTTCCCGCGACGGGAAGGGCCCTGGGCACAGGGTCCGGGGCCGTCGTCGCTTTGGCATCATCCGGCCAGACGGAGTATGCTGCATTGGCGTCATGCGCGACGGGCATGCACGCGGTGCACCCCCTGCGCACATCACAGCGCGGCGTGGTTCACCGGCGGAGCGCCCGGGGCGGGTACACCAGCAGGTGTAGCCCGGTAACGATCACGATACATACGCGAAGGCTTAGGACTGTGCGCACTTTCAGCCCCAAGGACAGTGACATTACGCGGCAGTGGCATGTCATCGATGCCTCTGACGTCGTGCTCGGCCGCCTGGCCAGCCACGTGGCTGTGCTGCTCAGGGGCAAGCACAAGCCGATCTTCGCTCCGCATGTGGACACCGGCGACTTCGTGGTCGTGGTCAACGCGGCGAAGGTCGCGCTCAGCGGCAGCAAGCTCGAGCAGAAGCACGCCTACCGGCACTCCGGTTACCCCGGCGGCCTGCGGTCCGTCTCCTACGCCAGCCTGATGGAGAGCAATCCCGAGCGGGCCGTGGAGAAGGCCGTCCGCGGCATGCTCCCCAAGAACTCGCTCGGCCGCAAGACGCTGCGCAAGCTCAAGGTGTACGCGGGCCCTGATCACCCCCACCAGGCGCAGGCGCCGAAGCCCTACGAGATCACGCAGATCGAGCAGTAGTACAAGCTACAGGAAGTACGAGGTCCAGACCGTGACCGAGCCCACTGGCGTCAGCACTACCAGCGGCGACGACGAGACCGAAACCACTGATCTTGCCGACGGCGAGTTCGGGGAGGGCGGCGCTCCGTCGGAATACACCACCGAGTCGTCCCAGGACGCTCCGGCGCGGGCCGTCAGCCGGCGCCCCGTGGTCACCGGCAATGCGTCCGGCACCGGCCGCCGCAAGGAGGCCATCGCCCGGGTCCGCATTCTGCCCGGCACCGGCCAGTGGCTGATCAACGGCCGGACGCTCGACGTGTACTTCCCGAATAAGGTGCACCAGCAGCTGGTCAGCGAGCCGTTCGTGACCCTCGGCGCGGAAGGCGCGTTCGATGTGGTGGCCCGGATCTCCGGCGGCGGCGTCACGGGGCAGGCGGGCGCGCTGCGTCTCGGCGTGACCCGGGCGCTCACCCTGGTCGACCCGGAGAACCGCCCGGCGCTGAAGAAGGCCGGCTTCCTGACCCGCGATGCCCGGGTCAAGGAGCGCAAGAAGTACGGGCTGAAGAAGGCGCGCAAGGCACCGCAGTACTCCAAGCGGTAATTACCGCTCGCGCCGAGCCTGCCCGGCCCGCGCCCCCCGCGCGAGCGAGCGCCAACGCACACCAGCCGCTGGCGCACACCGGCCGTCCACGCAGACCAGCAGAGCAGCGAGCGGAGCGACATGGGTGAAGCGGGGCATAGCCGCCTGTTCGGAACCGACGGAGTGCGCGGTGTTGCCGGGGAGGACCTGACCGCGCGCCTGGCCATGGACCTCAGCCAGGCCGCGGCCGCCGTCCTGGCCGGTGACGCCGCCAGCGCCGGTGACAACAGCGGTGCCGGTGACGACAGCGGTGCCGGTGACGACAGCGGTGCCGGTAACGACAGCGGTGCCGGTAACGACAGCGGTGCCGGTAACGACAGCGGTGCCGGTAACGACAGCCACGCCGGGGCGGCGCGCCCGCTCGCCGTGGTCGGCCGGGACCCGCGCCTGTCCGGTGAGTTCCTCGAGGCGGCCGTGGTGGCCGGGCTGGCCAGCGCCGGAGTGGATGTGCTCCGGCTCGGGGTCCTGCCCACACCGGGCGTGGCCTACCTGACCGGGGCCCTGCGGGCCAGCTTCGGCGTGGTCATCTCGGCCAGCCACAACCCGGCCCGGGACAACGGCATCAAGTTCTTCGGCCCCGGCGGCGTCAAGCTGGCCGATGAGGTGGAAGACCGCATCGAGGCCCGCCTGCGGGCCTTGCCCGCCGCGTACCCGGCCCATCGCGAGAGCCGCGCGGGCCATGAGGGCCCGGACAACCGCGGAGACCGCATCTTCGGCCGGGTCACCGACGCCACCGCCGAACACGTCCGCTATCTCGAGCACCTGCTGAGCACGCTGCCCGCCCAGCCGCAGCCCCCGCTGGCCGGCCTGCGCGTGGTGGCCGACTGCGCGCACGGGGCCGCCTACCAGATCGCACCGCAGGCGCTGCGCCGGGCGGGCGCGGACGTCATCACCATCGGCGACCAGCCCGACGGGCTGAACATCAACGTGGGCTGCGGCTCCACGGCCCTGGACACGCTGGCCGCAGCGGTCGTCGAGCACGGCGCCGACGCGGGCATCGCCTTCGACGGGGATGCCGACCGGTGCCTGGCCGTGGACGCCGACGGGCAGCCCATCGACGGCGACCAGATCATGACCGTGCTGGCCCTGGAGCTGAAGGAAGCGGGCCGGCTGGCCGGCGACGCGGTCGTGGTCACCGTGATGTCCAACCAGGGTTTCCACGTGGCCATGCGCGAGGCCGGCATCGCGGTGGTCGAGACCCCGGTGGGGGACAAGCACGTGTCCGCGGTCATGCGCGACGGCGGGTACGTGCTCGGCGGCGAGCAGTCCGGTCACATCATCATGGGCGAGCACGCCACTACCGGCGACGGGGTCCTGACGAGCCTGCAGCTGCTGGCCGCGCTGAACCGGCGCGGGGTTCCGATGGCGGCCGCGGCCAAGATGATGCCGAAGTACCCGCAGGTCCTGGTGAACGTGCCCGGCCGGGCCGCTCAGCTCGGCCCGGGGGTGGACGTCGCCGTCCACCGGGCCCAGACCGAGCTCGGCGACGACGGGCGCGTGCTGGTCCGGCCCAGCGGCACCGAGCCGATCATCCGGCTGATGATCCAGGCCCGCGACTCCGCCCTGGCCGAACGGGTCGTCAGCCAGCTCGCCGACGAGGTTCGGCTGGCCCTGGCCGGGCAGTAGGAGCGCCATGCGAGACGCCTACCAGGTCGCCGCCGTCCGCGCGGCCGAACAAGCCCTGATGGAACTGGTCCCCGACGGTGCCCTGATGGCCCGCGCGGCCGCCGGGCTGGCCGCGGTGTGCGCATCCCTGCTGGCCCAGGCGCCCGGGCACGTCTACGGGGCCCGCGTCGTGGTGCTGGCGGGCAGCGGGGACAACGGCGGCGACGCGCTGTACGCCGGCGCCATCCTGGCCCGGCGCGGTGCCGCCGTGACCGCGATCGCGGCCGGGTCCAAGACCCATCCCGGCGGGGCCGACGCGCTCAAGCGCGCCGGCGGCCAGGTCGTCACCGCCACCGGAGCCAATGCCGGCACCAGCACCGATGGCACCAGCACCGACAGCACCAGCACCGATGGCACCGGCGCCGCCGCTCCCGGCGAAGCGGCCGGCCTCATCGCCGGCGCCGACCTGATCCTCGACGGCCTGCTCGGTATCGGCGGCCACGGTGGCCTGCGTGATCCCTTCGCCGGGCTGGCAGCCGAGGCCGAGCGTGCCCGGCAGGCCGGCGCCACCGTGGTCGCTGTCGACCTGCCCAGCGGCATCGACGCCGACACCGGCCTGGTGGAAGGCCCGGCGGTCCGGGCCGACGTCACCGTGACCTTCGGTGCGATCAAGCCCGGCCTGCTGGTCGACCCCGGCGCCGGGCACGCGGGCACGGTCGAGCTGGTCGACATCGGCCTGGGCCCGCACCTGCCGGACGAGCCCGCGCTCCAGGCCCCCCAGCGGGACGACATCAGCGCCCTGCTGCCCCGCCCGACCGCCGAGTCGGACAAGTACCGGCGCGGCGTGCTCGGGCTGCTGGCGGGCAGCGACCGCTTCACCGGGGCCGTGCTGCTGTCCACGGGTGGCGCCGTGCACGGCGGCGCGGGCATGGTCCGGGTGGTCACCGCCCAGGTAGCCGCGGTCCTGGTCCGGCAGACCTACCCCGAGGCCGTGGTGACCGTGCACCCCGAGCCTTCCGGGGACGGCGCGGGCAAGGGAAGCGACTGGGACCTGATCGGCTCGGCCGGCCGGGTGCAGGCCTGGGTTGGCGGTCCGGGCATGGGCACCGGCCCGGACGCGGTCGCCCGGCTGACCGCGATCCTGGGCACCGATCTGCCGGTGCTGGTCGACGCCGACGGGCTGACCATCTTGAGCCAGCACAAGAACCTGCTCCCGCGGCAGGCGCCCACGCTGATCACCCCGCACGCCGGGGAGCTCTCCCGGCTGCTGGGCGCCGACCCGGCCGACGTGGAGGCCCGCCGGCTCGAGCACGCCCGCCGGGCCGCCGCCGAGCTCGGCGTCACCGTGCTGCTCAAGGGCTCCACCACGGTCATCGCCTCCCCGGGCGATGACCCCATCCTGGTCAACCCCACCGGCACCCCGTGGCTGGCCACCGCAGGCAGCGGGGATGTCCTGTCCGGTCTGGCCGGGTCCCTGCTCGCCCAGGGGCTGGCGCCGGCCCAGGCTGGGCTGGCCGCCGCCTACCTGCACGGCCTGGCCGCCCGGCTGGCCGCCGAACCGGCGGCCCCCGCCGATTCCGGCGCCGACGGTCCGGCCGGCACCGCTGTCGAAGGTCACGGCCAGGCCCCCATCGGCGCCTCCGACGTGGTCCGCGCCCTGCCCGCCGCCTTCCGGAGCCTGTGACCCGCATGGACGTGCCCCTGGCGGACCGGCAGGCCTTCATCGACACCGCCGCGATCACCGCCAACGTCGCTGCCCTGTGCAGGCTGGTGCAGGGCGACCAGGCACAAGGCGACCAGGCACAAGGCGAGCAGGCACAGGGCGAGCAGGTGCAGGGCAGCCAGGTCCTGGCCGCGGTCAAGGCCGACGGCTACGGGCACGGCATGGTCGCCGCGGCGCGGGCCGCGCTGGCCGGCGGGGCCAACTGGCTGGGCGTGGCCGACCTGACCGAGGCGGTCGCCCTGCGCGAGGCCGGCATCACAGCGCCGGTGCTGGGCCTGATGGCGTTCGGTGACCCGGCCGAGGCGGTCCGCCGCGGTATCGACGTCACGGCCGGCTCGACCGCCTTCGTCGACGCGATCGCCACCGCCGCCGAACGCGCCGGGGTCACCGCCCGGCTGCACCTGAAAGCCGACACCGGGCTGAGCCGCGGCGGCGCCACCCCGGCGGACTGGCCGGGAGTGGTCGAGGCGGCGCTGGCCGCCCAGGCCCGCGGCGCGGTGACGATCACCGGGCTGTGGTCCCACTTCGCCTGCGCCGACATCCCCGGCCACCCCTCCATCGCCGCCCAGCTGGCCGCCTTCACCGACGCGGTCACCTTCGCGGAGAAGGCCGGGGTCACCCCCGAGGTCCGGCACATCGCCAACACCGCGGCCGCGCTGACCGTCCCGGAGTCCCGCTTCGACCTGGTCCGGCTGGGCGGCGCCATCTACGGCCTGTCCACCTTGCCCGGTGGCGCGCCGTCCTGGCTGCGCCCGGCCATGTCGCTGCGGGCCCGGCTGGTCATGGTCAAGCGGGTTCCGGCCGGCACCGGGGTCTCCTACGGCCACCGCTGGGTGACCGACCGCGAGACCACCCTCGGCCTGGTCCCGCTGGGCTACGCGGACGGGGTGCCGCGAGCCGCGGCGGGCCATCCGCTGGTCTTCGCCCGCGGCCGCCGCTGGCCGATCGCGGGCACGGTCTGCATGGACCAGTTCGTGATCGACTTCGGCGACGAGCCGGCCGCCGTCGGCGACGAGGTGGTGCTGTTCGGCCCGGGCGACGACGGTGAGCCCACCGCGCAGGAGTGGGGCGAGGCGCTGGGCAGCATCTCCTACGACATGGCCACGGGCATCGGGGCCCGGGTGCCGAAGACCTACCCGGGCGAGACACGATGAACAATGAGCCGAACGGGCGGGCTGGCGTGCCCTCCCTCATCCGGATCGCTACCGCAGACGAGATGCGGGCCCTGGGCCGGCGGCTGGCTCACCGGCTGCGCGCCGGGGACCTGGTCATCCTGGCCGGGCCGCTCGGCGCGGGCAAGACCACGCTGGTCCAGGGCATCGGCGAGGGTCTGGAGGCGCGCGGGCCGTTCACCTCACCCACGTTCGTCATCGCGCGAGTGCATCCCAGCCTGTCCGGGACCGGCCCGGCGCTGGTACACGCCGACGCCTACCGGCTGGGCAGCATCGAGGAGGTCGACGACCTCGACCTGGACACCGACGTGGCCGCCGCCGTGACCGTGGTGGAGTGGGGCACCGGCCTGGCCGAAGGCCTGGCCGAGGACCGCCTGGAGATCTCGATCGAGCCGGACCTGGATACCGATGTGCGGACGGTCCAGCTAAAAGGGTACGGCGCGAGATGGCATGGGGCGCTCACGGACGCCGTCGATCGTTTATAGTTCCGGAGTACTCGATCCGAGTTCCGCGCACCGTAATCTGCTGCGCCGTGACGTAACGTACCCGACCCCGGAGGCGCTCCGTGCCCGAGCAGGAGTTCCGGCCGCCCCGCCCACCGGCCAGGCCCGGCTTCTCCGGCCCCGACGACGACCCGCCGCCGTGGGCCAACATGCCGCCGGTCCGTCCGGCTGGGTCGCACCGTCGCGCCGAGCCCCCCGTCACTGAGCCGCCCCGCCCCGAGGACCCTTCCCCCTACCCGGCCCGCCCCGAGGGCCGTGGCCCCTATCCGGCCGGCCCCGAAGGCAGCGACCCGTACCCGGCCGGCCACGACCCAAGCCCCGGCGCCGCAGCCTACGACGACAGGGCGTACGAGGACCGGGCGTACGACGACCGAGCCTACGACGACCGGGCCTACGACCGGGCCCAGCAGGCGCCTCCGTGGGCCGGCCCGGACACCGAACCGGAGAACGAGACACCGACGGCCGCGCCCCGCGAACCGGGCTCAACTGGCCCGGGCCGGCGGGCCCTGGCTCACGCGGCCCGCCGCCGGCGGCGCTGGTTCGTGCTGGGCGGCGCCCTGGTCGTGATAGCCGGAGCCGTGGTCGCGGTGGTCCTGCTCAGCACCGGCGGGTCAGGTCCGGCTTCTGTCACGCCGGACGGCCTCATCACCACGTTCCAGCCCGGCGAGCTGCGCCAGGTCCCGGACGCGTGCAAGGCCGTGCCGGCCGCCGCGGTGGCGCAGTACCTGCCCGGGCAGCCGCACCAGTCCGCCCCGCTGGCCGTGAACGGGACGGCCGAGTCCGCGTGCAACTGGACCATCGACAAGCCGCCGGTGTACCGGCTGATGGAAGTCAACGTGCTGGCGTACGCGCCGAACGGCCTGGCCAGCGGGAACGGCAGCGCCACCCAGGCCGCCCGGGACGCGTTCTCCTCGGCCCGGCAGAACCTGGTCAACCCGTCGCAGCACGCGGTGGGCTCGCGGGCCACGGTGACCGCCGTGTCCGGTCTGGGGGACGAGGCCTTCAGCGCCCAGCAGGTGTTCAAGGTCGGCGGCGCGGTCACCGACGTGGCCACCGTGGAGGTGCGCTACCACAACGTGATCGTGACGGCCACGCTGAACGGGCTGGACCACTCCAACAAGGGCAACTACGGCCCGGTGTCGCCGTCCCAGCTGGCCGCGGGTGCCCTGGCCTTCGCCCGGGCCGCCGAAGCCGCCCTGCACTAGCGCGAGTCCAGCCCTCGCCCGCAGCCCGTCCCTGCTGACCGCGGGGCGGACCGGCCGAAGCCCTCCTCCCGGCCCACTAGGCTGGTCGGCGTGCTTGTAGTGGGTTTTGATACAGGAACGCCCGCGGTGAGCGCGGCTTTGCACGACGGGAACCGGGTCGTCTCCGAAGCGTTTGCCGTCGACGCCCGGCGGCACGGCGAGCTGCTCACCCCGATGATCGCGAAGGTCCTGGCCGACGCGGGCGCGTCCCGGGCCGACCTCACCGCGGTCGCGGTCGGCGTGGGCCCGGGTCCTTACACCGGGCTGCGGGTCGGCGTGGTGACGGCCCGCGTGCTGGCCGCTGTGCTCGGCATACCGGTCTATGGCGTGTGCACCCTGGACATCATCGCCGCCGCGGTCCCATCCTCCGGCCGGGACTTCGGCGTGGCCACCGATGCGCGCCGCAAGGAGGTCTACTGGGCCCGGTACTCACCTGGCGGCGAGCGCGTCGAGGGCCCGCTGGTGGGCAGCGCCAGCTCGATCCCGGACGCCGCCGGGATGGCCGTGGCCGGGACCGGCGGGCAGCTCTACCCGGAGGCGTTCGGCGAGGTGATCGCGCCCGCGTATCCGCAGGCGCGCACGCTGTGCGAGATCGTGGCCCGCCAGCTGGGTGACGCACCTGGTGAGGTTGCGGGCACCCCGCCCGTTCAGCTTCTCGCGGCCGAGCCGCTCTACCTGCGGCGGCCCGATGCGCGCGAGCCGGGGCCGCCCAAGCGGGTCACGCCGTCGTGACGGCCGGGAGCGGAGAGGCGCCCCGGGTACGGCTGCGGGACATGAGCCCGGCCGACATGGCCGCCATTATCGACCTGGAGCAGAAGCTTTTCCCGGACGACGCGTGGACGCCGGAGATGTTCGCGGCCGAGTTCGCCCAGCCGCCCGCGCGCCGCCGCTACCTGGTGGCCGAGGACGCGGGCACGCTGGTCGGCTACGCGGGAATGATGTTCACCGGCGGGACGCAGGCCGACGTGGTGACGCTGGCCGTCGATCCGGCCCGGTGGGGCGAGGGCACCGGCACGGCGCTGCTGCAGGCCCTCGTCGGCGAGGCGAGCAGGCGCGGGTGTACGGAGGTGTTTCTCGAGGTGCGCAAGGACAACCCCAGGGCCAGGCAGCTGTACCTGCGTCACGGCTTCACCGAGATCGGGATCCGGCGCGGCTACTACCAGCCGTCCGGCGTGGACGCCGTGGTCATGCGGAAGGTGCTGCCATGACCGCCCCGGCGCTGGTGCTCGGCATCGAGACCTCCTGCGACGAGACTGGCATCGGGCTGGTCCGCGGGCACGAGCTGCTCACCGACGCGGTCGCCTCCAGTGTGGACGAGCACGCCCGGTTCGGCGGCGTGGTGCCCGAGGTCGCCAGCCGCGCCCACCTGGAAGCCATGATCCCGACGTTCGAGCGGGCCATCGCCAACGCGGGCGTCCGGCCGGCCGACGTCGACGCGGTCGCCGTCACGGCCGGCCCCGGGCTGGCCGGGGCCCTGCTGGTCGGGGTGGCCGCGGCCAAGGCGTTCGCCTACGCGCTGGGCAAGCCGCTGTACGGGGTCAACCACCTGGCCGCGCACATCGCCGTGGACCAGCTCGAGCACGGCACGCTGCCGTCGCCCGCGGTGGCGCTGCTGGTGTCCGGCGGCCACTCCTCGCTGCTGCTTGTCCCCGACGTGGCCGAGGAAGTGATCCCGCTCGGCGCGACCATCGACGACGCGGCCGGCGAGGCCTACGACAAGGTGGCCCGGGTGCTGGGCATGCCCTTCCCCGGCGGCCCGCCCATCGACAAGGCGGCCCGGGACGGCGACCCGGAAGCGATCAGCTTCCCCCGCGGCAAGTACCACGACGGCACGCTGGACTTCTCCTTCGCCGGCCTGAAGACCGCGGTGGCCCGCTGGGTGGAGGCCCGCCAGGCCGCCGGGGAGCCGGTGCCCGCGGCCGACGTGGCCGCGTCCTTCCAGGAGGCCGTCGCCGACGTGCTCACCCGCAAGGCCATCCAGGCCTGCCAGCGTAACGGCGTCACCGACCTCATCGTCGGCGGCGGCGTCGCGGCCAACTCCCGGCTCCGCTCCCTGGCCGCCGAACGCTGCGCGGACGCCGGGGTCAACCTGCGCGTCCCGCGCCCCGGCCTGTGCACCGACAACGGCGCCATGGTCGCCGCCCTCGGCGCCGAGATCGTCTCCCGCGGACTGGCCCCCTCCTCGCTCGACCTCCCCGCTGACTCCTCCCTCCCCGTCACCGAAGTCCTGGTCCACTGACCCAGCCCCGGTCCGGGTCCCGCCAGCCCAACCCCGGCACACCCAGCGTCCACTGCAGCCCAGGTTCGCCGCGCAGCCCATGTGGTACCCGAGTGCACACCCGGCGGTCCGTACCCCGCACTGCACCACCCGCGATGCGGTCCGTGCCCCGCAGTGCCACCACCCGCGATCGGTCCGTGCCCCGCAGCTGCCACCACCCGCGACACCGGTCACATCAGCAACCTGTGCTCCACATTCCCATGGGTTCAGGCCTTCGCTACGCTCCGTTACAGGATTCGCCGAACTCTCAGCGGTCTCGCTAGCCGCATCCATGATCGCGAAGGGTTTTGGTCGCTCCAGGGGGGGAAACCCCTTCGCGATCATGAAAACGAGGGCCCTGGCCCACGCGGAGGGCGCATCACCCAGCGTTACCAGCGCCCGTAATGGACCACGTCGTGGGCCGGGCGGCGCCGGTGCCGCAGGTCGCGGGGCGCCTCCTCGGCGTCATAGCCGATCGCGATGGCCCCGATGGGCTCGTGATCATCCGGCACGCCGAACATGGCCCGGAACGGCCCCACCGCCTCCGGCACGATGCCGAAGTACAGCGCCCCCAGGCCCTCGTCGACCACCGTGAGCAGGATCAGCAGGGCTGCCATGCCGGTGTCGATATGCCAGAACGGGACCGGCCACCGCGCCTCGTCCCGGTCCGTCCAGCCCTTGTCCGGCTGGGCGTACCGGTCCAGGTACACCCGCTTGCACGACATCGGCACGATCACCAGCGGCGCCGCCGCCACCGAGGACGCGGCCGCCTCGCCGGCGACCTCCCAGAACCGCTTCAGGTCGTCCCCGGTCAGCACCAGGAAGGCCTGGCCCTGGGAGAACCCGGCGGACGGGCCGCGTATGGCGTTCGCCAGGATCCGGTCCAGGCTTTCCTGCGGGACCGGGTCGGCCCGGAACTGACGCACCATGTGCCGGTGCCCGACCACCTCGGTGAAGTCCACGGACCTAGTCCTTCTTGCTCCGGCGGAACAGAAGCCGCGCGAGCACTGCCAGCACGGCCGCGCCCGCCACGACCGGGACCACCCGCTTGAGGATGGACGGGCCCACCAGCCGGACCAGGTTGAGAGAGTCCTCCGCCGGCGCTGTGGCAGTCGGCGCTGTGGCAGCCGTGCAGCAGCCGGCGCAGATGCCACCGGCGCGCACCGGAGCCGAGGCCGCCGCGGCGCTCACCGAAGGCGTGACCGCTGCGGATTCCGTCGCGCTGGACGCAGGTTCCACGGTCGCCGTGGCTACGCTTTCCGCACCGCCGGCCGGGGCGCTCGCCACGCTCCCATCGCCCGCCGCCGCAGCCGCATCGCCCGTACCCGGACCCGCAGCGCCCGCCGCCGGCTCATCGCCCGCGGTGATCAGCTGCGCCAGGTTCTTGGCGAACTGCTCCACGAGCTTGCCGCCGACCTCGACGATCACGCCCCGGCCGAACTGGGCCGGCCGCCGGTCACGTTCATGACCGTGTGCATGCTGGCCTTGGTCCCCTCGCCGTCCGGCTCGGGCTCCAAGGATGCCCGGACAGTCGCCGACGCGGTGCCGGCGCCGCGGGTCTCCTTGCCCGATGCATCGAGCACGATGACCTTGGCGTCGGGGTCGCGCTCGGTGAACTTCGCGGTGCCGCGGTAGGTCAGCGACACCGGGCCGACCTTGACCTTGATCCGCCCGGTGACCACCTCGCCGTCGAACTCCTCGACGGTCGCGCCGGGCATGCACGGCGCGATCCGTTCCACGTCGAGCAAGACATCCCAGGCGCGATCAGGCGGGACCGGGACGGTGAAGGAATGGTCCATCTCCATGGCCATGATGCGTCACTCTTTCTGGCTGGATTCGATCAGTGAATTATGCCGTTATCGGACGAAGCCCGCAAAGAAAGCCCCGGCTGGCCGGTCCTGGACAGGGCTCACGCGGTGTCCAGGACCTGGAAGCCCTCGGCCAGGTGTCCCTCGGGGAATCCGGCCGCATCGGCCATCCGGGCCAGCCGCGTGCGCAGCAGCCCGGGCAGGTCGTCCATGTGCCCGGTCTGGCTCTCGTGCGCCCGCAGGGCCGCGACCTTGCGCGGGAACGTGCCGGTCACGTCCACGTAGTGGTTGGGTGCCATGGTGCCGGCGATCCACACCTCGCGGACCGTCCAGGCCGCCAGCGACTCGCGCTCGCGCAGCTCGGGGAAGGCAAACGGGTTCCGCGCGTCCGGGTAGACGGCGTCCAGCGCGGCCGAGCCCACCGCGCGGTGATCCGGGTGGCTGATCCCGATCCGGGCGAAGTTCCGCTCCGGGCTCGGGCAGATGACCCGGTCAGGCCGCACTTGCCGGATGACCCGGGCCAGGTCCCGGCGCAGGTTCAGGCTGGCCTCCACCTGGCCGTCCGGATAGCCCAGGAAGCGCACGTCCTGCACCCCGACGCACTTGGCCGCGGCGATCTGCTCGGCCCGGCGCAGGGGTGCCATGTCCGCGCGCGGGAAGTCCTCGTCGAAGCCCCCGGCGTCGCCGTCGGTCACCAGGCAGTAGGTGACGTCGATCCCGGCGTCCGTCCAGGTCGCGATCGTGCCCGCGGCCGAGAAGTCGATATCGTCGGGATGGGCGGCAATGGATAGGATCCGGGCGATCTCGGCGTCATCAAGCACGCCGCCATCCTAGTGGCGAGAGGCCGGCCCGCGCGGGCCGCCGGCCTCCCGGCCCGCGGTCAGCTCTCGTCCGGCACCAGAGTCGGCGTGGCCCGGGTGAGCGTCTTGCCCTTGAAGAAGGCCGGCATGGTGAACCGGCAGTAGAGGAACACGATGAGCCCGACCAGCGCGGTCAGGAAGACGATCACGAACACGCCGCCGATCTGCCAGTTCAGGCCGGGAATCGTGTACGTGGTGTAGCTGTTGCCCGTGTTCACGTCGTAGTCCTCCCACAGGCTCCAGCCGCCGAGGAAGTACATGATGAGCCCGCCGAGCAGCGGCAGGATGCCGCGCATCCACAGGTTCCTGGCGCTCTCGCCCAGGGTCTTGCGGTAGTACCAGAAGGACGTGAAGCCGGTGAGCCCGTAGTACAGCGCGATGTAGACGCCGCACGACGTCACCGCGTCGGCGATGACGTTGCCGCCCGATATGTAGTTCATCGCCGCGTACAGCACGATCGAGATGCCGCCCATGACCAGAGTCGATACCGTCGGGGTCATGTGCCGGGGGTGCATCTTGGCGAAGGCCTTGGGCAGGGCCCGGTAGGTCGCCATCGACAGCGTGGTCCGCGCGGTGGGCAAGATCGTGGTCTGGGTCGACGCGGCCGCCGAGGACAGCACCATGAGCAGCAGCAGGTGGCTGAACACCGATCCCACCGTGCCGCTGCCGAAGACCGCGGTGCCGAGCACCGAGATCACGTCGCTGGCGTGCGCGGGGTTCAGCAGGCCGATGCCCTTGGTCCCGACGCCGGAGAACGACTGCGCCGCGAAGATGACGATCGCGTAGGTGACGAGCAGGATGACGGTGGACAGCATGGCCGCACGGCCCGGGGTCTTGCCCGGGTCCTTGGTCTCCTCGTTCACCGACAGCGCGGTGTCCCAGCCCCAGTAGATGAACACCATCAGGATCAGGCCACTGGCGAACGCGTTGAAGCTGGACACGTCGAACGGGTTCAGCCAGGAAAAGCTCGGGGTGAGCGATTCGGGCGGGTGGTGCCCGGTGCCGACCCTGATCAGCGCCACCACGGAGAACACCAGCAGCATGCTGATCTCGATGGTGAGCAGCGCCTTCTGGAAGTTGGCGGATACCTCGATACCGCGGTAGCAGATGTAGGTCATCGCCACGATCCACAGCACGCCGACCAGCAGCACCCAGCCGCTGGCCGGGTTGCCGCCGATGCCGTTCGCGTTGAACAGCAGGAAGATGTACTGGCCGGCCACCTGGGCCAGGCTCGCCATGACCAGGACGTCGGCGGCCACGATGCCCCAGCCGCCCGCCCAGCCCAGCCGGGGGTTGAAGGCCCGGGTGGCCCAGGTGAATGTGGTACCGCAGTCGGGGTCGGCCTTGTTCAACTCGCTGTAGCCGATCGAGCAGAGCAGCATCGGCACGAACGCCAGCACCGCGATGGCCGGACTCTGCAACCCGACCGCGGCGACGATGAACGCCAGTGTGGCCGCCAGGCTGTAGGCGGGCGCTACCGACGCGGTGGCGATGACGGTGCTCGAGATCAGGCCGAGTGTGCCCGTTCTGAGGCCTTTGTCCTGTGTTTGCTCGGTTGGCTCGAGCTCTGAAGCGGTGGCCATCTCCGCACCCTCCTGTTACGTCAGCTGGTAACGCCGGTTGGGCCGCCTCAGGGCCAGGCCGGTTGCCCGAGGTCGGATCGCGCTGCATCGAGCGACTGATCCCGCATTTCCGGTGCTACGGTTCTAGCACGAATTTCGCTTATCGGCAACGATATCCGTAGTAACAGCTAGATATCGCAACCGGTCTCGTTTAGTTATCGTCAAAACGTCTAAGATCAGTCCATGCGGATTCTCCTGGTGGGCGCAGGTGGCGTGGGCGCGGCATTTGCCCGGATTGCCGCCCGCCGGCCGTTTGCCGAGCTGGTCATCGCCGACTACGACCTGAGCCGGGCCGCGCGGGCTGCGGCGGCCCGCGAGGGATACGAGGCCGTGCAGCTCGACGCCCGCGACGAGCGCGCCACGGCCGAGCTGCTCACGGATCGCCGCTGCGATGTGCTCATGAACGCCACCGATCCACGCTTCGTGATGCCGCTGTTCCGGGCCGCCCTGGCAGCTGGGACCCACTATCTCGACATGGCCATGTCGCTGTCGTACCCGGATCCGCAGGACCCGTACACCAAGACCGGCGTCAAGCTGGGCGACGAGCAGTTCGCGCTGGCGCCGGAGTGGGAGCAGTCGGGCAAGCTCGCCCTGGCCGGGATGGGAGTCGAGCCCGGGCTGTCCGACGTCTTCGCCCGGTATGCCGCCGACGAGCTGTTCAGCGAGATCGCCGAGCTCGGCGTGCGGGACGGGGCGAACCTGGAGGTGGCCGGCTACGACTTCGCCCCTACCTTCTCTATCTGGACCACGATCGAGGAGTGCCTGAATCCGCCGGTGATCTGGGAGCGCGGCCGGGGCTGGTTCACCACCGCCCCGTTCAGCGAGCCGGAGGTTTTCACCTTCCCGGCCGGCATCGGGCCGGTGGAGTGCGTGAACGTGGAACACGAGGAAGTGCTCCTGATGCCGCGGTGGATCCAGGCGCAGCGGGTCACGTTCAAGTACGGCCTGGGCGCGGAATTCATCGGCGTCCTGCGCACCTTGCACAAGCTCGGCCTGGACAAGACCGACCCGGTACGGGTGGGATCGGCCGCGGTGTCACCACGCGACGTGGTCGCCGCCTGCCTGCCCGACCCGGCCTCCCTGGGTGACAAGATGAGCGGCGTCACCTGTGCAGGCACCTGGATTACCGGAACGGGCTGCGATAACGCCCCGCGTGAGGTCTACCTGTATCACGCGGTCGACAACGCCTGGTCGATGGCGGAGTACGGGTCCCAGGCGGTGGTCTGGCAGACCGCGGTCAACCCGGTGGTCGCGCTGGAGCTGATCGATTCCGGCGCGTGGTCCGGGGCGGGCGTGCTCGGCCCCGAGGCGCTCCCGCCGCGGCCGTTCCTGGACCTGCTGACCGAGTACGGCTCACCGTGGGCATGCGACGAGCGCTCGCCGGCGGCGAGCTGAACTGCCTGCCTCCAGACCCGGTCTAGGTCTCGGACAGGATCTGCTCCAGCACCTTGGCGGTGGTGGCCGCGGGCTCGGCCTGCAGGCAGAGCTGCTCCATGACCTCGAGATAGCTGTCGACCTCAGCAGGCTTGTCCAGGTAGAGCGCACTGGTCAGCTGCTCGATGTAGACCACGTCCTGCAGGTCAGGCTCGGCGAACCGCAAGATCGTGAACGGGCCGCCCATGGCCGAGTGCGCTCCCACCCTGAACGGCAGGATCTGCAGTGTCACCGCCGGATGGTCGGCGACCTCGATCAGGTAGCGCAGCTGCTCGCGGACGACTTCAGTGCTGCCGACCGGCCGCCGCAGCGCGCCCTCGTCGACCACCGCCCACAGCTGGGGAGCGTCCGGGCGGCGCAGGATCTCCTGGCGGCTGGCCCGCAGCTCGCCCCGGCGCGCGATCTCTTCCTCGCTGGCCGCGGAGCCGTGCTCGATCAGGGCCCGGGCGTAGCCTTCGGTCTGCAGCAGGCCGGGTACGAACTGGATCTCGTAGTTCCGGATGACCGAGGCGGCCGCCTCCAGCCCGACGTACGGCTCAAACCAGGAGGGCAGGATGTCGGAGTAGGCGTGCCACCAGCCTGGGGTGTTCGCCTCCCGGGCCAGGTTCAGCAGCGCGGCGCGCTCTTCGTTATCGGTGACTCCGTACAGTGTGAGGAGGTCACCCACATCGCGCTCCTTGAAACCGACCCTGCCATGTTCCATCCGGCTGATCTTGGAGTGCGAACCCCGGATGGACTCGGCGGCCTGCTCGGCACTGATGCCGCGCGACTCGCGGAGCCGGCGCAGCTGACTGCCCAGGACGAGACGCTGGACAGTTGGACCGGCTGCGCGCGTGCCGAAAATACTCGGTGGAACATCCCAGGCCGAGTCTTCGGACGAGACCATCGGCACTCCTTGCATTGTGTGCACATTAAGATCTTCGTGGGGGGTGTGGCAAGTCTCCCACGGCGGCTCGCTCATGCGGAAGGGGGGTTGTGTGACAAATAGGAAGAAGTAGTGATCTCTCCGTAACCCTACGGGATCCTAGATGCCGGTGGGCGTTATGTGCCGGTCCGTGTCGTCGCTGGCCGGGTGGCGTTCGCCGCTGGCTGCGAGGCGCTGACTGTCAGTGAATAAGCTGGTCCGCTCCGCCGAGTAGGTGATCAAACTCACCGTCTTTGGCTCCGGCCAGGAAAGCGGTGATCTCCGCCTGAGTGTAGAGCAGCACGGGTCCCGTCGGGAAACGGGAGTTGCGCATCGCGATCTCGCCGCTCGCCAAGGCGGCCACCTCGACGCAGGCCCCGTTCGGATTGCTGTGCTGGCTCTTGCTCCAGTTCACCTCTCCGAGTTCGGTGGCCAGCATTCCGTTGTACGTAATGACCATGTTTATCCCCTTCTGACAGGGTAGCGTCCGGCCGTCGTATTCACTCGCCGTAACCTTTGGTAACAACTGGTGAAACAGTGCCCGATACGCCGCGCCTGCCCGCTGGACCCCCGTGTGCCTATCCGGAGAGCTGTGCACAAAGCGAATGAACGTGCATCTGGTCTTGCATTTGCACAATATATCAGGCAACATGGCTTTAAGCATGCAGTTAACGACCGTGATGGGCGGCGTAGGAGCCCACAGATATGCAGGAAGCTGTTGTTTTGGCGCATCTCAGTGTCGCTGCCGGTAGCGGGGATGACGACGAAGAAGAAGTCAGCCTCCCGTGGCCGGGTGTCAGCGACGGCATGCCCCGCTTGCTGCCTGTCCCGTCGGCCTGGTGGGAGACCCCGGCCGTCACCTCGCGCGCGCTCAGCGCCCGGCCGGAAGAGGCCAGGACCGCCCGGCACTTCGTCCGGGAACTGCTGACCTGCTGGGGTCTGGAGGCCCTGTCCGACGACGCCGAGATGATCGTGGACGAACTGGTCGTGAACGCGGTCCTGCACGGCGCCCGGGCCGGCCTGACCCGCGGCAACCCGGGCGCGGGCCTGACCGTGCTCCGGCTGTGCATGCTCCGCCGGGCCGGCGAGGTCATGCTGGCCGTCATCGACCCGGGCAACGAGACCCCGGTGCCACGCCAGCCCGACTGGGGCGGCGAGAGCGGCCGCGGCCTGCAGATCGTCGGCGCGCTGAGCCACGTATGGGGCTGGAGCCCCATCGCGGGACATGGCAAGGCCGTCTGGGCCGTGCTGCGCGACCCCTAGGCAAAGAATCTGCCGCGGCCTTAGACGATCCCCGGCACCGCCTGCTCGTCCGCGCTTACCAGCACATGCTCGACAAGGGTGATGAGTACTTCCTTGGCCGATTCCCGGCTGCGCGCGTCGCACAAGATGATCGGCAGATCCGGCTCGAGATCCAGCGCCAGGCGGACGTCCTCCACGTCGTACCGGCGGGCGCCCTCGAAGCAGTTGAGCGCGATGATGAACGGGATCTGCCGGCGCTCGAAGTAGTCGATGGCCGGGAAGCTGTCGGCCAGCCGCCGGGTGTCGGCCAGGACGACGGCCCCCAGCGCACCGATGGCGAGTTCATCCCACATGAACCAGAACCGCTGCTGCCCGGGCGTCCCGAATAGATAGAGCACGAGGTCGTGCCGCAGGCTGATCCGGCCGAAGTCCATGGCGACCGTTGTGGTGGTCTTGGCTTCCACGCCCGCCGTGCTGTCGGTGCGCAGGCTGCCCGCCGTGAGCGGCTCCTCGGTCCGCAGCGGCCGGATCTCGCTGACGGCGCCGACCAGCGTGGTCTTGCCCACGCCGAATCCGCCGGCCAGCAGGATCTTGATGGCACGGTGCTGACCGGAGACGGCCCGCTGACCGGAACCAGCCCGCTGATCGAAACTGGCCCGGAAAGGGGCCGCCGGATCAGAGACCCCGTAGTCCATTGAGGACCTCCCTGAGAGTGTGCTTGTCGATCCGCTCGGCCATCGCGACCGGGGTACGGATCGCAACCAGGCCAAGTTCCCGCAGGTCGGCGAGGATGATGCGGACGACACCGAGTGGCAAGTCGACGTCGGAAGCGATGTCGGCGACGGTGGTCGGGATCTGCGCCAGCCGCAGGACGCTGATGTGCTCGGGTGCCAGCGAGCCGGGGTCGGCCACCAGCCCACGGGTGGCCGTCACGGTGGCGACCAGGTCGAACGACTCGCCGGCGTGCCTGGTCCGGCCCTGGGTGAGTGCGTAGGGCCGGACCACCGGCCCGGCCTCGGCGTCTAGCCACCGTTCGTCGTTGGACGGCATGGCACCCTCAAGCCCAGCCGCTCAGCGCGGACGAGCGCGTGCCGACCCGGATGTGCTCACCGGACCGGCGCACCAGCACGGCCATCTCGTAGGCCACCAGGCCGAGGTCGGCACCCGGCTCGGTGATCACGGCCAGGCACGTGCCGCTGCCCGCGGCCGACACCAGCAGGAACCCCGCCTCCATCTCGATGATGGTCTGCCGGACCGTGCCCCCGCCGAAGTGCCGGGTAGCGCCGCGAGCTAGCGACTGGAACCCGGCAGCCAGCGCGGCCAGGTGCTCGGCGTCGTCCCGGCCGAGGGCCGACGAAGCGCCGAGCGCCATTCCATCCTGGGACAAGATGACAGCTTTGCTGACCTGCCCGACCCGCCGTACCAGATCATCGAGGAGCCAGTCGAGCTGCCCGGCGCCGCCGGCCGGTCCCGGGCTAGGTTGCATCGTCGGTTCCCTCTGCTTCGGTGTTCGCGGTGGTGTCGCCGGCGCCAGAGGAGCTGGCCGGCCCATCTGGCCCGCCGGTAACGGGCGGCGGGGCGGGTGGCCCAGCTTCGGTGGGCATGAACGCCGGAACTGGTCCGTCGCCTGGAGGCACGGTCCGCTGGGAGCGTCCGTCCTGCCAGCCGCGCTGCAGGGCCGACATGGTCCGGCGGATCTCCGCCGGGGTGGGCCCGCGGCCGGGCCGCCAGTAGCCGGGCCGCCGCTGGCCACGATGGTCCGGCGCCGCGGCGGGTCGGCGCGCAGCTGGGGAGCCAGGCTGGCCTGCTTGACCCGGCGCGGCAGCTCGTTGACCTCACCTGCCTCGTCCGGCGTCCCCGCATCGCCCCGGCCGCCGAGGTCACCCGCCGCGGACGGCATCACCCCGGTCGCAGGGGAAAGCGCCCCGGGCTGAGCCGGAGCCTGTTCCGGCGGCGGCGGGGCAGCAGGCTTCATCGGTGTGGCGGGTCCCGGCGGGCTGTCCGTCCCGTCGCCGGGCGTGCTGCGCCCCGTTGCACCGCCGCGTACACCTGGCAGGGTCCAGCCGGGGGACGCCGCGGGCTGCGCCGGCCCTGGCTCCAGCCCGGGCGGGAACGACGGTGCCCCGATGCCTGGCTCGTGCCGGGACGGCTCCGAACGGTCCGGCGCCGGATATGCCGGCTCGGCCAAGGCCCTGCTCTCCGCGGGCGCCTGCGGTCCCCGGCGATGCAGTGGCCGGAAGGCATCAAAGGCGGCCGGCCCGCTCGGCTCGGCGATCAGGCCCGCGCCGCCGGATCCGTTCGCGGCAGGCTGGTCGGGATGCCGCCGGGGCAGGTCATCGCCGTATACCGGCGCCGGGTCAACGGCAGGTGCGGGGGGAACCGGAGCGCCCGCGTAAGAACCGGTGCCGGCTTTTTCCGGAACGAGTCCCTGTGAGCCCCACAGCGGTCCGGAGACGCCGACCTCCGGGGCCTGCGCCGGCCCGGGGCCGCTTCCCGGCCCGGGGCCGCCCAGCCCGGGGGCACCGTTCAACCCGGGGACACCGTTCAACTCGGGGACACCGTTCAACCCGGGGACACCGTTCAACCCGGGGACACCGTTCAGCTCAGGGGCATTGTCCAAGCCCGAGGCGCCGTTCAGTCGCGGGGCATCGCCGATCCCAAGGACAGGGCCTAGTGCGGGAACGCCCGGGCCGGCGTCTGCCGCGGGCACGTGATGTCCGTTGGCGCCGGCTACGCCGGGCATGGTGATGGCGGCCGGTTCACCCGGCAGCCCGGGACGGAACGCGTCCTCGGTCACGATCAGCTGCCCCGGTATCAGCACGACGGCGGAGGTGCCGCCGTAGGGCGACGCTCTCAGCGTGACCCGGATCCCGTGCCGCTTGGCCAGCTGGCCGACCACGAACAGGCCGAGCTGCTCGCTGTCAGATGGGTTGAACTCAGGCGGGTTGGCCAGCCGGTCGTTCAGCTCGGCCAGCCGCCCCGCGTTCATGCCCAAGCCGCGGTCCTCGACCTCAATCGCGAACCCGCTGGCTACCGTGTCTCCCGATACCCGCACCGCGGTGTAGGGCGGCGAGAGCGTGGTCGCGTTCTCGACGAGCTCGGCCAGCAGGTGGATGACGTCGGCGACGGCGGAACCCGCCAGGGCGGCCTCGCTGCGGGTCGCGACCGAGACCCGGGCGTAGTCCTCGACCTCGGCGATGGCACCGCGCATGACGTCCACCATCTGGACCGGGCTGCTCCAGCCGCGGCTCGGCGGCGCGCCGGCCAGGATGACCAGGCCCTCGGCGTGCCGGCGCATGCGCGTGGTGAGGTGGTCGAGGCGGAACAGGTCGTCGAGTGCCGCCGGGTCGGTGGCCCGGCGTTCCATCTGGTCGAGCAGGGTCAGCTGGCGGTGCAGCAGTGACTGGCTGCGCCGGGCCAGGCTGCGGAACACGTCGTTGAGTCCTTGCCGTAGCCGCGCCTCGTCCACGGCGGCCCGCAGGGCGGTCTGCCGGACCAGGTCGAAGGCCTGGCTGACCCGGCCGATCTCGTCCTTGCTGGCCGAACCGGCGCCGCCCGGGCCGGAGTCGGCCCGCAGCGGCGGCGCCTCAATGGCCACGTCGACGTTCTCGCCGTGCCGCAGCCGCCCGATCACGTCGGGCAGCTGGTCCTGGGCGAGGGTGAGCGCCGACGTCTCCAGCCCGCGCAGCCGCCGGATGATGCTGCGGCCCAGGAGGCTGGTCAGCAAGACAGTGATGATGAGCCCGAGCAGGGCGATGCCGCCGGTGACCGCGACCCGGACCCACGCCGCGTGCGTGGTCTGGTGGTCCGCGGCCAGGATGGCCTGGGAGATCGCGACCCCGCCGTTGAACTGGTCCCGCAGCAGGGTGCCGGCCAGGCCCTGCCACTGGTCCAGGCCGATCGGGAGATGACCTATCGAAGTGCCCCCCTGGACCGCCTGCTCGATCGTGCCGAGCTGCTGCTGCAGCGGCGCGGACCCGGAGAGCTGGGCGTTGTAGATGGCCAGGTTGGCCGGGGACAGGACGAACTCTGCGTACTGCAGGTCGGCCCGCCGGGTGGCGGCGACGTTCGTGAACGCGATCCGGTCCTGCTGGGTTAGTGCCGTCCGGCCAGCGCCCCGGCTAGCAGCGCGTGTTCCTGGGAGAGTTCCTCGCGCGCCTGCACAATGGTGATCAGGCCGATGGCCTGGCCCTGCTGGCTGGTGCCTGCCTCACTGTTCGTCATGAGCAGGAACAGCCGGGGCTGGGCCGCGATGCCCTGGGTATAGAGGTCGAGCGCGTCCAGCGCGGACAGTGCGCGGGCCTGCACTCCAGTCCGCAGCGCGGTGAGGTTGCTCAGGCTGGCCATGATCGCGCTGATCGCCTTGGCCTCGTCCGGCGTCTGGCTGCTCACCGTGGCAGAGGAGGTCATGGCCGCTTTGAAAGCGGGCTCGTCCTGGTTGGTGGCGGCGATGGCGGCCTGGTAGGCCTGCAGGTTGGCCGGGCTGGGCGCGGACAGGTAGACCACCGCGGCGGCTCGCTCGGTCTCCAGGAAGTTCCCGAACTTCGTGGCCGGCAGCGAGGTGGCGTTGATCAGGCTGGGCGCGCGGTCGAGGTTAATGGCGTTGTCGACCTGGGTGCTGGTCACATAGGCCAGCAGTCCGATCATGGCGACCAGCGGGATCGCGACTAGAAAGTATATTCGGAGCCTGATGGATCGGCCACGCGAGCCCATGACACCCCATTGCGTTCTTTGGCGCCGTATGCGCGTCGTCCCCGTCGCATACGCCTATCGGTCAAGACGGCCAGAGTAGCCCATAGCAGGCATCCTCTGAAGGCAAAGAAAGGGATATATCAACGCACTTACCGGGCGCATCGGTACAAGATCGGCATTCTAGCGTTCCTGCAGGTAGTGGATGGTGTAACTCCTGGTGCCGGGCATGCGGCACTCCGCGTTCGGCGCTTTTGTCGGTGCGACCGCCTAACCTATGCAGCGTGGCCGCCCTCGCGATTGACGCCCTTCTCGACGGATTGAATCCTGAGCAACGCGCCGCCGTGGTACACGAGGGCAGTCCACTGCTCATCGTGGCCGGCGCGGGCTCGGGCAAGACCCGCGTGCTTACCCACCGGATCGCCTATCTGCTCGCCGCGCGCGACGTTGCTCCGCACGAGATCCTGGCCATCACCTTCACCAACAAAGCGGCCGGCGAGATGGCGGCCCGGGTGGCATCCCTGGTCGGGCCGCGAGCCCGGTCCATGTGGGTAATGACCTTTCACTCCGCCTGTGTGCGCATCCTGCGCCGGGAGGCGAAGCGGTTCGGGTACCCGAACTCGTTCTCCATCTATGATCAGGCCGACTCCCAGCGCCTGATGGCGCTGGCCTGCCGCGAGCTCGATCTCGACACCAAGCAATTCCCGCCGAAGGCGATGGCCGCCCAGGTGTCGAACCTGAAGAACGAGCTGATCGACTACGAGACCTTCGCCGCGCAGGCGCAGACCGCGCGGGACCGGGCGCTGGCCGAGGCCTACAGCGAGTATCAGCGACGGCTGCTGGCGGCCGGCGCCATGGACTTCGACGACCTCATCATGGTCACGGTCAACCTCTTCCAGGCCTTCCCGGATGTGGCCGCGGAGTACCGCCGCCGGTTCCGGCACGTGCTGGTGGACGAGTACCAGGACACCAACCACGCGCAGTACATCCTCGTCCGTGAGCTGGTCTCCGGCAGCGCCCCGCTGTTCTCGGGGCAGGCATCCGGCGGCGCGGGCGACGGCGAGCCGCTGCCTGCGTCCGAGCTCTGCGTGGTGGGCGACGCTGACCAGTCGATTTACGCCTTCCGCGGCGCCACCATCCGCAACATCGTGGAGTTCGAGCAGGACTACCCGCAGGCGCGGGTCATCTTGCTGGAGCAGAACTACCGCTCCACCCAGAACATCCTGGCCGCCGCCAACGCCGTGGTCTCGCAGAACCAGGGCCGCAAGCCCAAGAATCTGTGGTCCGACCAGGGCGCGGGGCCGCCGATCGTCGGTTATGTGGCCGACAACGAGCACGACGAGGCGGCGTTCGTGGCCGAGGAGGTGGACCGGCTGACCGACGCGGGCCAGGCCACGCCGGGCCAGGTGGCCGTCTTCTACCGGACCAACGCGCAGTCCCGTGTGTTCGAAGAAGTCTTCATCCGGGTCGGGCTTCCCTACCGGGTGGTCGGCGGGGTCCGGTTCTACGAGCGGCGCGAGGTCCGGGACCTGCTCGCCTACCTGCGGCTGATCGCCAACCCGGGCGACGAGGTATCGCTGCGCCGGGTGCTGAACGTGCCCAAGCGAGGCATCGGCGACCGGGCCGAGGACTATGTGGCCGCGTTCGCGCAACGGGAGCGGATCAGCTTCGCCCAGGCGCTGTCCCGGGTGGCCGACGTGCCCGGGCTGGCGGCCAGGTCAGCCAATGCGATCGCCGGGTTCAACACGCTCGTCGACGGCCTGCGCGAGCTCGCCGCTAACGTCCCGGCGGCCGAGCTGGCCGAGGCGGTGCTGGACCGCACTGGCTACCAGGAGTCGCTGGAGTCCTCGTCGGACCTGCAGGACGTCAGCCGGGTGGAGAACCTCAAGGAACTCGTCTCGGTGGCCCGCGAGTTCGACGGGGCGCACGAGGACGGCACGCTGGCCGAGTTCCTCGAGCAGGTGTCCCTCGTGGCCGACGCCGACCAGATCCCGGATGGGGAAGAGCACGGCGGCCTGGTGACCATGATGACCCTGCACACGGCCAAGGGCCTGGAGTTCCCGGTGGTGTTCCTCACCGGGATGGAAGAAGAGGTGTTCCCGCATCAGCGCTCGCTGACCAACGCCAAGGAGCTCGAGGAAGAACGCAGGCTGGCTTACGTCGGCATTACCCGGGCGGAGCAGCGGCTGTATCTGACCCGGGCCCTCACCCGGAACTGGTGGGGCCGCCCGTCCTTCCACAAGCAATCCAGGTTCCTGGCCGAGATACCAGCCAGCCTGATCGAGTGGCGGCGGGACGCTGAGGCGGCCACCCGGGCGGCCACGCCCGCGCAGGAGCGGATGGCGAGCCGGGCAGGCACCCGGTCACCGGGCAACCGGCAAGTGCCGTCGCTGGCACCGGGGGAGATGGTTACCCACGACAAGTTCGGGCTGGGCACCGTCGTCTCTACCGAGGGCTACGGCGACCAGGCCGAGGCCAAGATCGATTTCGGCGCCGACTACGGCGTCAAGCATCTGGTGCTCCGCTACGCGCCGCTGGAGAAGCTGTAGCGCCTGGAGCAGCTCGCGGTGCCGCCGCACCGCGCCAGCCCGGTCAGTCCCAGCCGCCGGTTTCCCCCCGCCCGGCTGGCTGGCCTGCGGCCGTCCGCGGATGACACGGATTCCGGGTACAGCTGCCGGGCCGGCCGGGCACGGGCCGCTGAGCCCGCAGCTGGGCTGCCCGTCCCGGGACCCGGCCGTCGGCCGGTGCCCCGCCTGCGGCGCCAGCTGATCCAGCGCACGCCGATGATGACCAGGGCGGCTGCGGTGGCGATCGCCATGGCGAAGAACCCGTCTGCCACCCACTGGGCCGCGCCGATGGCCAGCGTCGTCCGGGATCCAGCCGCAGTCCGGCTGAAGATCACCCCGCTGGCCAACGCGGCTACCAGGTAGGAGAGCACCGGAACCGGGAAGATCATCCGCCCAGCCCGGGGCCGGACGGCGAACGCGGCCGTGATCGTGGCGACCACGACGAAAAACCCGAGCGCGAACCCGGGCGCGCTGCGCGTCACCATGGTGATGATGGCGCCCACGGCGGCCCCGGCCACGATGATGCAGACGCCAAGGCCGCCTTGCAGCGAACCCCAGCGGTTCCGGGGCGGGACCGGCGTGGCGCTTCTCAGTGCGTGCGGATCCCGGGCGCCGCGACCGCCCCGGTCCAGACTGGCTGTCCGGTCTGCCATTCGCGGCCGGCCAGCCGAAGCGCCGCGTGCCGTGTCCGATCTCTTCCGGACCGGGCCGACCGCGCCGGGCTGAGCCGCCAGTTGCTGGGTCGGCGCCCCGTCGGCGTCACCGGCGCGGCTGGGCGGCCGGGAAGCTGCCCGTGGATCGCGTCTGGTCCCGGCACCCGGCCCGCGTCCATCGGTCTTCCGGCTCGGTTCAATTCTCCCAGTCTCGCCGCGCCCGGTCTCACTGCGCACCGGCTTACGCCGGGCCGTACTGCCCTCATCAGCCGCTACGCGCTGGCCGCTGCCGCCGCCCTGCCCGCCGCCGGGCAGGTTTCTGACCCGCCGCCAGGCGGAGTCCGCATGCCGTTCGGCCCGTTCGGTGTGGTCCGTTGAGGAGCACCAGGAGCCGTCCTCGCGCCGCTCGCCGGCACGATCCGCGTTCCGTTTCCCGGCGGCGTCCGCGTGCTCGCGCCCGGGACTGGCCGCGTGCTGCCGCTTGGGGGGACCCGCGTGCGGGCGCCCGGTGGTGTCGGCGTGCTGCCACCGGGTGGCGTCCGGGGCCCGCTCCCCGGCGGTGTCCGCGTGCTGCCGCCGGGTGGCGTCCGGGTGCTGCCGCCGGGTGGTGTCCGCGGGCCGCCGCCTGGCGGTGTCTGGGGCCCGCCCTCGGAGGGCGTACGCACGCCCCCGGCCGGCGGGGTCGGCGCGCTGCGGCCTGGCGCTATCCGCGGGTTGGCCGGCTGGGTCCGCCGGTCGCCGGGCAGCCCGCGCTGGCCGTCCGGCGGCGTGCGCGGACCGGCCGATGGGGTGCGCTGGCCAGCCGGCGCGGCGGCAGGCGGCCGCTGGCCTGGCTGATTCCGGTCGCCACCGCCATGCGGAGGTCGCGCGCCACGCCCGGGCGTCCCAGGATCCTGGCCACGTGGCCTGGCTCCAGGCTCGCCGCCGTACGGCCTGTTCGGGCGTACTTCGCGCCATTGGGGCTCGCTCATATGTGCTTCGGATGTTAGTCGTTGCGCATTGGTAACGGGGACGCGAAGGTAGGCTTCGGTCGACGCTACCCATCCGGAGCTGGGACTGCTAAGGAAAATGGCATGGTTACGCCGGGCTCTTCGGCCCCGTTGTGGGGTGCCGCCGGAAAAGCGGGTTATGCCCTCTGTTGTGTCGCCGCCGCCCTGGTTCTTGCGGTTAGTGGTTTTTCCTATTTCGTCGTGCGCGACGTGAGCAGTATCGGCGGCTCGCACGCGATCGTCAGCGGGCCGTCGATCGGCGCGCAGAACATTCTGCTCATGGGACTGGAAAGCAGGACCGACTGGAACGGCAACATCCTGCCGAACAACATCCTCAACGCGCTGCACGCCGGCAGCCGCCAGGGCGTGGAGGATGGAGTGGGTGGCAACGCCACCAACACGCTGATCCTGATCCACATCCCGGCCGGAGGGAAGAAAGCGGTAGGTTTCTCCATCCCGCGCGATGACTGGGTCACCTACCCCGCCACCTATGACGGCCAGACGGCGGGCAAGGTCGACCAGGCCTACGGCGACGCCATGGCCCAGGAAGAAACCCAGTACCGCCAGCAGAACCCGAAAGCGAGCCAGAATCAGATCGCCTTCCAGGGCAACGAGGCGGGCCGGGCTGCCACCGTGGCGACGGTGGCATCGCTGACCGGGGTCCACATCGACCACTTCGCCGAGGTCAACCTGGACGGCTTCTACGAGCTGGCCAGCGTGCTCGGCGGCGTGGAGGTCTGCCTCAACCACCCGGTTCCGCTGGACACCTACTCCGGCTTCTACGCCACGAAGGCGGGTTACCAGCACCTGAACGCCAAGATGGCACTCGCCTTCGTCCGCCAGCGGCACGGGCTGACCAACGGCGACCTGGACCGCACCCACCGGCAGCAGGCCTTCCTCGACTCGGTGATGCAACAGCTGCGCACCGAGGGGGTGCTGAACGACCTGACCAAGATCAATTCCCTGCTGTCGGTGGCCAAGCAGTACGTGATCACCGACTCCGGCTGGGACCTGCTCGACTTCGCTACCCAGATGCGCGGCCTGGCCAGCAACAACCTGACCTTCCGCACGCTGCCGATCAAGGGTTACGCGACCATCGACGGCCAGGACTCCAACGAGGTGGACCCGGTCCAGATCAAGCAGATCGTGCAGCAGGTCTTCTACCCGCCGGCACCCGCAGCCCGTCCAGCCCGGCCAGCCCGAAGAGCGCGCCCAAGCCCAAGCCGACCGTCACGGACACCCCGAGCCTGACCACGGTGGACGTATACAACGGCGGCAGTACCCCGGGCCTGGCCACGCAGGTCTCAGACGCGCTGGTCAAGGACGGGTACCACCCCGGGCTGGTCGGCAACACCACGGCGCTTTCCACTACCCAGGTGCTGTATGGCGCGGGTTCGTCGGCCAGCGGGACCAAGATAGCGTCGATGTTCGGCGTCACCGCGACGGCTAGTTCGACCCTGGCCGCCGGGCACGTCGAGATCATGCTGGGCACCGGGGCCACCGTGCCCGGCGCCAGCTCCCCGGCGTCATCCAGCGCGGCGACCGCCGTCCCCAGTACCGCCGTCCCCAGTACCGGCGCTCAGGGCGGCGCGGTCAACGCGAAGAACGGCATTCCCTGCGTGGACTGACCCCGGTCCGGCCACGCAAGAGCCGTCCCGCGCTAAGCGGCGCACATGCGCCGGATACGCTTGGACTATGGGCAACATCCGGGTGATCGTCGCGAAGGCCGGTCTTGATGGCCACGACCGCGGCGCCAAGGTCGTGGCCCGCGCGCTGCGCGACGCCGGAGTAGAAGTCATCTATACCGGCCTGCACCAGACGCCGGAGCAGATCGTGGCCGCCGCGATCCAGGAGGACGTGGACGCGATCGGGCTGTCGATCCTGTCTGGCGCGCACATGACGCTGTTCAGCAAGGTCATCGAGCTGCTGGAGGAGCGGGACGCCTCCGACATCGTGGTGTTCGGCGGCGGCATCATCCCGGAGGAAGACATCACCGAGCTGACCCGGCTGGGCGTGGCCCGGATCTTCACTCCTGGCGCTCCGACCACTGACATCGTGGCCTGGGTGAACGCCGAATTCGGCGCGCAGCCCGCGGAAAGCCAGGCCTAGCCGGCGCGGACGGCTACAACCCGAGCTGCCGCGCGATCAGCATCCGCTGGACCTCGCTGGTGCCCTCGCCGATCTCCAGGATCTTCGCGTCCCGGTAGAACCGCCCGACCGCGTACTCGTTCATGAACCCGTAGCCACCGAACACCTGGGTGGCCGCGCGGGCGTTGTCCATGGCCGCGTTGGAGGATACGAGCTTGGCGATGGCCGCTTCCTTCTTGAACGGATCGCCGCGCAGCATCTTGGCGGCCGCGGCGTAGTAGGCCAGCCGGGCGGTGTGCGCGCGGGCTTCCATATCGGCGATCGTGAACTGGATGGCCTGGTAATGCCCGATCGGGTGGCCGAACGCCTCCCGTTCGCGCGCGTAGCGCAGCGACTCGTCCACGCAGCCCTGGGCTAGCCCGACCGACAGCGCGGCGATCGCGACCCGGCCCTCGTCCAGGATCGACAGGAACTGCGCGTAGCCGCGGCCGAGCTCGCCCACGAGGTTCTCCTCGGGCACCCGCACGTCGTCGAAGGACAGCTCGTGCGTGTCGGAGGCGCTCCAGCCGACCTTGGAGTACTTGGGTGCGACCCGCAGGCCCGGCGTGCCCGCCGGGACGATGATCGAGGAGATCTGCTTCTCGCCGGTCAGCGCGGTGACCGTGATCAGGGCGGTGATGTCGGTGCCGGAGTTGGTGATGAACGCCTTGGAGCCGTTGATCACCCACTCCTCGCCGTCCAGGCGGGCCGTGGTGCGGGTGGCGCCGGCGTCCGAGCCGCCACCGGGCTCAGTAAGGCCGAACGAACCTAGTTTCTCGCCTGCCGCCAGAGCCGGCAGCCACCGCTGCTTCTGCGCTTCGGTGCCGAACCGGTAGATCGGCATGGCACCGAGCGAGACCCCGGCCTCCAGCGTGATGGCGACGGAGGAGTCGACCCGGGCCAGCTCCTCCAGGGCCAGGCACAGCGCGAAGTAGTCCCCGCCCATGCCGCCGTACTCCTCGGCGATGGGCAGGCCGAACAAGCCCATCGCGCCCATCTTGGCCACGATCTGGTACGGGAACTCGCCCCGCTCGTAGAGCTCGCCGATGACCGGGGCGACCTCCTTGCGAGCGAACTCCTCGACGGTGGCGCGCAGCGCCTCCTGCTCGTCGGTCAGCGTCAGGTCCATCAGTGCTCCTGTCCCTTAGGTGGGCTCGGTTCCCTCGGCGGGCTCGACCACGGCCAGCACGGCGTCCTTGGCCACGGTCGCGCCCGGCTTGGCGCGCAGGTCGCGCACGATGCCGTCCACCGGGGCAGCCAGGACGTGCTCCATTTTCATGGCCTCGACTACCAGCAGCCGCTGTCCGGCCACCACGGCCTGGCCCTCGGCTACCTCGACCACCGTCACCGTGCCGGGCATCGGCGAGACCACCGGACCGCCCGAACCGGCAGAGGACGCGGCCGCGGCCTCCAGCGGGGCCTGCTCCCGCACCGCCCAGGCCTGCCCGTCGCGGCCGAGCCACAGGGTGTTCCCGTCCTGGGCGACGGCGTAGTCGCGCGTGACCCCATCCACGGTCACCGGCACCCGGCCGTCGGCCCCGGTCTGGGCGCGAACGGCCCGCACGCGGACCGGGGCTGCGTCGCCGGCCGCCACGATCGCATCGGCGGCCCGGCCACGCGCACGGATCTCGGCCTGCCCGCGCTGCTGCCGACGGCGGTCCCGCTGACGGTCATCCGCCAGGTTGTCCAGGCGGGTTCCCCGATCCGCCACCCGCCCGGGATGTCGAACGGGTCGATGACGTCTGGACGGCTCCAGCGCGGCCAGAGCCAGACCTGCCGCGGCAGGCAGCACGTCGGCGGGCAGCCCGGCGCGCACCAGGTCGTCCAGGCGCCGGCCCACCAGGCCGGTATCGAGCCGGCAGCCCGCACATCGGAGTCGGCGAGCAGGGCGCGCAGGAAGGCGGCGTTCGTGCCCAGCCCCAGCACGACCACCTCGCCCAGTGCGGCGTCGAGTCGCGCCAGCGCTTCGGCCCGGTCCGCCCCATGCGCGATCACCTTGGCCAGCATGGGGTCGTAGTCACTGCCCACGACGCCGCCCGCCGCGATCCCGGCGTCGACTCGTACCCCGTCGGGCCAGCTCAGCGCCAGCACCCGGCCGCCGGTAGGCAGGAAACCTGCCGCCGGGTCCTCGGCGTAGATCCGGGCCTCGATCGCGTGACCGCGGCCCTCCCGGCGGGCCCGCCACGGCTCACGCTCCCCGGCTGCCACCCGTAGCTGCAGCTCTACCAGGTCGAGGCCAAAAATTTCCTCGGTGACCGGGTGCTCCACCTGGAGCCGGGTGTTCATCTCCATGAAGAAGAACTCGTCCGGGCGTTCGGCCCCGACGATGAACTCCACCGTCCCGGCCCCGACGTAACCGACCGCACGCGCCGCCTCGACCGCGGCCGCGCCCATCGCTTCCCGCCGCGTCTCGTCCAGCAGCGGTGACGGCGCCTCCTCGATGATCTTCTGATGACGCCGCTGGAGCGAGCACTCCCGCTCGCCCAGGTGGATCACGTTCCCGTGGGCGTCGGCCAGGATCTGGATCTCGATATGCCGTGGGTCGGTCACCAGCCGCTCAACCAGCAGCGTGTCGTCGCCGAAGCTGCCGCGCGCCTCCCGCCGGGCTGAGGTGATCGCCTCGGCGAGGTCGTCCGCCCGGTGGACTTCGCGCATCCCCTTGCCGCCACCGCCCGCACTCGGCTTAAGCAGCACCGGATAACCGATCTGTTCAGCGGCGCGGGCCAGCCCGGCGTCATCGAGAGAGGGCGCGTCGCCACCCGCGTCGGAACCGGGGACCACCGGCACGCCCGCCTTGGCCACGGTCTGCTTGGCGCGGATCTTGTCGCCCATCGCCTCGAGGGCCGCGGCGGGCGGGCCGATGAAGATGATCCCGGCCTGCTCGCAGGCGGCGGCGAACGCCGTGTTCTCGGACAGGAAGCCGTAGCCGGGATGGATGGCCTGCGCGCCGGACCGCCGGGCGGCGCCGATGACGGCGTCCACCGACAGGTAAGCCGGCGCCGGGCCCAGGTGCACGGCCACGTCGGCCATGCTCACGTGCGGTGCGGTGGCGTCCGGGTCGGTATACACGGCCACGGACCGCAGGCCCAGCCGCCGCAGGGTCCGGATCACCCGGCAGGCGATCTCGCCGCGGTTGGCCACGAGCACGGTGCCGAACATGTCCTCACATCCGGAAGATGCCGAAGGATGGCTCGCCCAGCGGGGCGTTGGCCGCTGCGGACAGCGCGAGACCCAGGACCGTTCGGGTGTCCCTCGGGTCGATCACCCCGTCGTCCCACAGCCGGGCAGTGGAGTAATAGGGGTGGCCCTGGCTCTCGTACTGCGCGCGGATGGCGTCCGGGTCGGCGCCGGAGCCGACCGTGCCTAGCACGGTGGCTGCCTGCTCGCCGCCCATCACCGAGATGCGGGCGTTCGGCCACATGAACAGGAACCGCGGGGAGTATGCCCGGCCGCACATCGAGTAGTTCCCGGCGCCGAACGACCCGCCGATGATCACGGTCAGCTTGGGGACTCTGGTGGAGGCGACCGCCGTCACCATCTTGGCGCCGTTCTTGGCGATGCCGCCGGCCTCGTACTCCCGGCCGACCATGAAGCCGGAGATGTTCTGCAGGAACACCAGTGGCACGCTGCGCTGGTCGCATAGCTCGATGAAGTGCGCACCCTTGAGCGCGGACTCGGAGAACAAGATCCCGTTGTTGGCGACGATCCCGACCGGGTGGCCGTGGATGCGGGCAAACCCGGTGATTAGCGTGGTGCCGTACTCCGCCTTGAACTCCTGCAGCCGCGAACCGTCGACGATCCGGGTTATTACCTCGCGTACGTCGTAGGGGATCCTGGGGTCGGTCGGCACGACGTCGTAGAGCTCGCCCGGGTCGGCCTGCGGCTCTTGCGCCGGGTGGACATCCCAGGGGCGGGGTGCGCGGGGGCCCAGGGTGGCGACGATGTCCCGGACGATGCGCAGCGCGTGCGCGTCGTTGTCGGCGAGGTGATCGGTGACCCCGGAGATCCGTGAGTGAAGGTCACCGCCGCCGAGTTCCTCGGCCGTGACGACTTCGCCGGTCGCCGCCTTGACCAGCGGGGGACCGCCCAGGAAGATCGTCCCCTGGTTGCGGACGATCACCGCCTCGTCGCTCATCGCGGGAACATAGGCGCCGCCCGCGGTGCACGAGCCCATGACCGCGGCGATCTGCGGGATCCCCAGCCCGGACATGGTGGCCTGGTTGTAGAAGATGCGGCCGAAGTGCTCGCGGTCCGGGAACACCTCGTCCTGGGCGGGCAGGTACGCGCCGCCCGAGTCGACCAGGTACACACACGGCAGCCGGTTGTGCAGGGCGACTTCCTGGGCGCGCAGATGTTTCTTGACCGTCATCGGGTAGTAGGTGCCGCCCTTGACCGTCGCGTCGTTGGCCACGATTACGCATTCGCGGCCGCGGATCCGGCCGACGCCAGTGATCAGGCCGGCGCCCGGAGCGTCGCCGCCGTACAGGTCGTGAGCGGCTAGCGGTGACAGCTCCAGGAATGGCGAGGACATATCCACCAGCGAGTCCACCCGGTCCCGCGGCAGCAGCTTGCCCCGCTCCACGTGCCGCACCCGGGAGCGCTCCGGCCCACCCAGCCGCGCCGCGGCCAGCTTCTCCCTCAGGTCCGCGACCAGCGCGCGGTGTGACTCCGCATTGCGGGCAGATTGCTCATCAGCAGCTTGCTCATCAGCAGCGCCGCGCGCGAGTCTGGCACGATCACCGTCATCGTCACTCTCCTCCCGCCAGGTACGTCGCCCTGCCCGGCTTGTTCCGCTCCGCCCTGCCACGGACCGGCTTGTTCCGCTCCGCGCTGCCACGGACCGGCTTCTTCCGCTCCGCGCTGCCACGGACCGCGCATCCAGCATGACACCGGACCTATCCAGACGATCTCGTGACTATAACTGACCGCTCGTACGGTCAGCAAGAGGCTATAATGGCCTGATGCGAGCACGGAGTCCGCGGGCCAGCTCGCGCGATGCGATTCTGCGCGTATTCGCCGAGCGCGTGGCCGACCGCGGGTACGCGGATAGCAGCCTTGGTGACGTCGCGGCCGAGCTCGGCCTGAGCAAGGGCACCATCGTGCACCATTTCGGCAGCAAGGAAACCCTGCTGAAAGAGGTGCACGTCGCCTACTTCGGGCGTCGCTTCGCCGAGGCTGACTATGTCCTGGCTCAGCTCGAAGACCCCCTGAGCCGGCTCGTGGCAATGGTCTACGCCCTGCTCGCCGCGCATCGCGACGACCGCGCCGCGAGCCTGGCCTGCCTGAGAGAACTTGTCCGTTACTTCGACGGTGATCTCACCGGCTACGTGCGTGAGCAGCGGACGCGCTACACGGCCATCGTCAGTGAGATCATTCGCCAGGGGATCGACGACGGAGTGTTCCAGGCTGCCGATCCGAAGATGTCGGCGCTGCAGATCTTCGGCATGTGCAACTACGCCTGGACCTGGTACCGCCCGGACGGCCCGCAGTCGGTCGAGGAGATCGCGCACGTGTTCGCCCGCAATATCCTCGGCGGCCTCACCTGCCACCCCGGCTCCCAGAGTGCATCGGATGAGCTGATTGCCCAGGCGATCGACACCGTCCAGCGGGCCCCGGGTCGGGTGCCCCCACCAGTCGAGCGGCGCGAGACCTGGTCGCCATGAGCGCGGCGAGGCGCCGTGATCATGTGGCATCGGGCGTCATTCCCAAGATCATGGACCGCTGGGTGTCATGATCATGGGTCGTTGTGCGTCGTTTTCATGATCTTGTGCATCTGGGTGTCATTTTTGGCGCATTTCGGCACAGGATCATGGTTTTGGCGCCTTTAGACCACAATCTCGCCTCTGGCAACCCAGCCAGCGGTCGCCTCCACCCCTCGCACCGCGTGCCCCTGGCCGCCGCGGCCGCCCCTGCTGCCCGCGGCCCCCGCTGCCCGCGCTGCCCCCCGCTGCCCGCGGCCGCCCGCGCCGCCACCCCTCGGCGCTCCCGCCGGGTGCCCTCCCGCCGCCTCATCCAAGCCGCCCACCCTTGACGCATCTCCCCTGAAGCCGGACCTGCAAGCCAGAACCTGGAATCCCGAAGCCCAGCGCTGAGAGCCAGCTCACACGAGGTCCGTCCCGGGCCGGGGAGGCAGCCGGGCCGGGCAAAGACTAGGCTTCCCACTGAATGCCGCACCTTGCGCGGCGGAACCAGACGGAACCTAGAACGGACCCCCAGTGGACCTGTTTGAGTATCAGGCGAAAGAGCTGTTCGCCGAGTACGGCGTCCCCGTCCAGCCCGGAAAGGTCGCCAGCACGGCCGAGGAGGCGCGGGACATTGCCGCCGGATTCGCGGCCCAGGGGCATCCCCTGGTTGTGGTGAAAGCCCAGGTGAAGGTGGGCGGCCGCGGCAAGGCCGGTGGCGTGAAGTTGGCGAACGGCCCGGACAAGGCGTTCGAGAAGGCCAGCCAGATCCTCGGCATGGACATCAAGGGCCACACCGTCCACACGGTGCTAATCGCCCAGGCCGTCGACATCGCGGCCGAGTACTATCTGTCGTTCCTGCTGGACCGGGCCAACCGGACGTTCCTGTCCATTTGCTCGGTACAGGGTGGCATGGAGATCGAGGAGGTCGCGCACACCAGCCCCGAGGCGGTCGCGCGGGTCCCGGTTAGCCCGCTGACCGGCGTGGACGCCACCAAGGCCAAGGAGATCATCGCGGCTGGCCGCATCCCGGCCGAGGCCGCGGAGGGGGCCGCCCTGCTGGCCGAACGGCTGTGGAGCATGTTCAGCGACGAGGACGCCACCCTGGTCGAGGTCAACCCGATGGCCATCACCGATGATGGGCAGGTTCTCGCGGTCGACGGCAAGGTGACGCTGGACGATAACGCCTCGTTCCGCCAGGAGCACGCGCGTTTCGAGGATGTCAGCAACACCGACCCGATCGAGGCCCGGGCCATCGCCAAGCACCTCAACTACGTCAAGCTCGACGGCGAGGTCGGCATCATCGGCAACGGGGCGGGCCTGGTCATGTCCACCCTCGACGTGGTGGCGTACGCGGGCCAGCTGTTCGGCAACATCAAGCCCGCCAACTTCCTCGACATCGGCGGCGGTGCGTCAGCCGAGGTGATGGCCAACGGCCTGGAAATCGTCCTGTCCGACCCGAGTGTGCGCAGCGTGTTCGTGAACGTCTTCGGCGGCATCACCTCCTGCGACGCGGTGGCCAACGGGATCGTCTCGGCCATCGGCATGCTGGAATCGCGAGGCGAGCCGGTGAACCGGCCGATCGTGGTCCGGCTGGACGGGAACAACGCCACCGAGGGCAGGCGGATCCTGTCCGAGGCGAATATCAGCGTGGTCGAGCAGGTGGCCACGATGGACGGAGCGGCCAGCCGCGCCGCGGAACTGGCGAGCGCCGCACCGAAGGGAGCATGAGGTGGCCATCTTCCTGACCGCCCAGAGCCGGGTCATGATCCAGGGCATCACCGGGTCTGAGGGCCGCAAGCATGGCGCGCGCATGCTGGCCGCGGGCACCAAGGTGGTGGGCGGGACCAATCCGCGTAAGGCCGGCCAGACCGTCGAGCTGAACGGTGCTGGTATCCCGGTCTTCGGCACGGTCGCCGACACCATGGCTTCCACCGGCGCTGATGTATCGGTGATCTTCGTGCCCGCGTCGGGTACCAAGGACGCCGTGATCGAGGCCATCGAGGCGCAGATCCCGCTGGCCATCGTCATCACCGAGGGCGTCCCGGTGCACGACACCGCGGAGTTCTGGGCCCGGGCCAGCGCGGCCGGGAACAAGACCCGCATCATCGGCCCGAACTGCCCGGGCGTCGCCTCGCCCGGCAAGTCCAACGCCGGCATCATCCCGGCCGACATCACCTCCGAGGGCCGGATCGGCTTGGTCTCCAAGTCGGGCACCCTGACCTACCAGATGATGTACGAGCTGGGGGACATCGGCTTCTCCACCGCGGTGGGCATCGGCGGTGACCCAGTCATCGGGACCACGCACATCGATTGCCTGCAGGCGTTCCAGGAGGACCCGGAGACCGACGCGATCGTGATGATCGGCGAGATCGGCGGCGACGCCGAGGAGCGCGCGGGCGCCTTCATCGAGCAGCACGTGACCAAGCCGGTCGTCGGCTACGTGGCTGGGTTCACCGCACCCGAGGGCAAGACCATGGGGCACGCCGGCGCGATCATCTCCGGTTCGTCCGGTACGGCCGAGGCCAAGAAAGAGGCCCTGGAGAAGGCCGGCGTCCGGGTGGGCAAGACCCCGAGCGAGACCGCCGCCCTCGTCCGCGAGGTCATGCGCAAGCGCTAGCCAGGATCCGGGGCCAGGATCCGGGGCCAGGATCCGGCGGAGCAGCACCGGGGCTAGCACGCCGGGCCAGCACCTCCGCGCGCCGCCAGCCGTCTAGACGGCCGGCGGCGCGCCTGTTTGGGTCGGCCGCCGATCGTTGCGAGGATCGGAAACGTGAGCGTTTCCGCCCAGGCACCCCTGGCTTCCGACCCGGGCACTCCGCCCGAGCCGGGATCAGGCGATGGCTCCGGGCGGCCGCCCGCAGCGCAGTCGGCCCGGCCGCTGGTCGTCACAGGCGGGATCGCCGCCTGTGCGGCCGCGGGCAGCGGCCTGGCCGTGCTCATCACGCTCACCGCGATCGGCTGGATCACTGCGCCGCACGTCGGCCTGGGCAGCGGCCTGGGCGGGGTGCTGCGCACCGCGGCCAACCTGTGGCTGGTCGCTCATCACGTGGGTTTCACCGTCCGTGGCGCGGGCCGGATCGGCCTGCTGCCCCTGGGGCTGGTGCTGCTGCCCGGGGCGCTGCTCGTGCTGGCCGGCCGGTGGGTGGTGCGGGCCGGCTCGGTTACCCAGTTGCGGCACGTTGGCTACGCCGCGATCGCGCTTGCGCTGCCTTACGCCCTGCTGGCTGGGGCGCTGGCCCTGGCCGCCCGGACCCCAGCGGCCGTGCCGTCCCTGACCGAGGCCGTGGTGGCCGCCTTCCTGCTGGCCCTGGTCGCCGGCGGCCTTGGCGCGGCCCGGGCGCTAGCGCCGTGGTCCCGGCTGGCGGCCCTGATGCCGGTCCGGCCGCGCTCGATCATCATGGGCATGCTGGGGGCGGTCGCGCTCCTGACCGCGGCGGGCGCGGCGCTGGCCGGCGGCTCGCTGGCCGTGCACCTGCCCGAGGTCCGGGCGGCCAGCGATGCGCTCGGGTCTGGTGCCGGTGGCGCAATGCTGCTGCTGCTCGCCCAGCTCGCCTACGTGCCGAACGCGATCATCTGGGCGGTGGCCTACGCGCTCGGTCCGGGCTTCGCCTTCGGTACCGGGACGGTGGTTTCCCCGACCGGCTCGTCGCTCGGGGCCGTCCCCGACTTCCCGATGCTGGCGGCACTGCCGGCCGGTGGCCACCCGGGCGGTCCCGCGCTGCTGCCGGTCGTGGTGCTGGCCGTGCCCTACCTGGCCGGGATCTTCGCGGGCGTGATCACGGTGCGGATCTCGCCGACCCCGGCACTCGAGGCGGCCCCGCTGTGGGGTTTCGCTGCCGGCGCGGCCGCAGGGGTGCTGTCCGGCGTGGCCGCCGCGTTCTCCGGCGGGCCGCTCGGCGACGGCCGCCTGTCGGCGGTCGGCCCGTCCGGCTTCGCCGTCGGCTTGGTGGCGATCCTCGAGATCGGCGTCACGGCCGCGCTCGCCGCGGCCGCCACCAACTGGTTCATCCTGCACCGGGCCACCCGCCGGCGGCGTGCCGCCAGCCAGACCCCGCCCGCAGCCGGCGCCGGTAACACCGCTGGCACCGACCCCGACGGCTACGACGCCGGCCTTGCCGGCTACGACGCCAACGCCGGCCAGGACCACGATGACCCCGGCTACGACGAGACCGGATACGACGAGACCGGATACGACGAGACCGGATACGACGAGACCGGATACGACGAGACCGGATACCGCGACATCGCGTTCAACGAGGCGGACCTCGCCGACGGGGACCTCCACGGTCCAGCACACGACGACCCGGACTACGACGACCCGGACCGCGACGACCCGGATCGCGACGACCCGGATCGCGACGACGCTGAATACGACGACCCGGGCGACGACGACCGCTACACCCCCACGCACGGGTTCGCGCCCGCTCAAGCCGGCGGCCCGCGACGCCGGGCGGCCCGCGAGCCGGCGGCGCCTTGTCACGCGGTCGCCTCCCGCGCGGCATCGTCGACGAGAGCGACGACGCGGGCGGCCACCGTATCTTCTTCAACCCCTGGGCCGCCCACGACGATTCCGGAGACGCCGAAGACGAGTACCCAGGCTACGAAGACAGCGACGCCGCCGACCCGGACGACCCGTCAGCTCCGGACGGCACGCTCCGCTGGTAACCGGCCGTTCTGCAGCACGCTCATCTCACTGCCGACCGACTTGGTGAACTGGCTGTGACAGGTCTGCTGGGCGGTCACCGTGTTGGCCCCGGCCATGCAGTTGTAGTAGGAGCTCAGCTGCGGCCAGAACACCAGCAGCACCATCAGCCATAGCGCACTGAAGGCCACACCGAGGCCACCCAGCACCACGCCGCCGACCGCCCACCGGGGCCGAGCCGTGCCGGTATGCCGGGCCCGCCGGTTCGCGGTCACGCCGAGCCAGATCGCGACCACCGCGAACGCCAGCATCACCACGGCGACCACGATGCCGCGCCGCAGGTTGCCGAGCCCCAGCATGAGCCCGACCAGGCTGAGCAAGCCCAGGGAAAAGGCCGCCAGCGCTCGCTGGCGCACGGCGGGATCGGGGGGAGGCAGCTGCCGACCCGGCATGGTCCCGCTGGGATTGGGTCCGCGCCCGCCCGGTGGCTCGTATCTGGCCATCGCCCCTATTCTGCCCCCTTTCCGTAGCTGCGGCGGACGTCACATAGGGTTGCCCCGTGACGCAGCGCCCGGCCCGACTCCTCGTGCTGGTCTCGGGGGAGGGGACGAACCTGCAGGCCCTGCTTGACGCCTGCCGTGACCCGGCCTACGGGGCGCGGGTGGTGGCGGTCGGTGCCGACCGCACCGGCATCAACGGCCTCGCGCGGGCGCAAAGGACCGGCCTGGAAACCTTCACCGTCCGGCTGGCCGACTACCCGGACCGCGAGGCCTGGGACCAGGCCCTGACCGCGGCCTGCGCCCGGTACGACCCGGACCTGATCGTGCTGGCCGGGTTCATGAAGCTGGTCGGCAAGCCGTTCCTGGACGCCTTCGGCGGGCGGTGCGTGAACACCCACCCGGCGCTGCTACCGTCGTTTCCCGGGACCCACGGCGTGCGGGACGCGCTGGCCCATGGGGTGAAGGTCGCTGGCTGCACGGTCCTGATCGTCGACGACGGCGTGGACGCGGGGCCGATCGTGGCCCAGGCGAGCGTACCGGTCGCCGACGACGACGATGAGGCGACGCTGCACGAGCGCATCAAGGTGGCCGAACGCGAGCTGCTGGTCGGCACGGTGGGCAGGATGGTTCGCGACGGCTGGTCCGTCCAGGGCAGGAAGGTAAGGGTCGGCACGTGAGCAGGATCCCGATCAGGCGGGCGCTGATCAGCGTCTATGACAAGAGCGGCCTGGAGGACCTGGCGTCTGGCCTGCACGCGGCCGGCGTCGAGATCGTCTCCACCGGCAGCACCGCGGCCCGGATCGCCGCTGCGGGCGTGCCGGTCACGCCGGTGGAGGAGCTGACCGGCTTCCCCGAGTGCCTGGATGGCCGGGTGAAGACCCTGCATCCCAAGGTGCACGCGGGGCTGCTCGCCGACATGTCCAACAGCAGGCACGAGGCCCAGCTGGCCGAACTCCGCATCGAGTCCTTCCAGCTGCTGGTCTCCAACCTGTACCCGTTCGAGGCCACGGTCGCCTCCGGGGCCTCGCCGGAGCAGTGCGTGGAGCAGATCGACATCGGCGGCCCGGCCATGGTCCGCGCGGCGGCCAAGAACCATGGCTCGGTCGCGGTCATCACCGACCCGGCCCGGTATCCGGACGTGCTCGCGGCCATGGCCGAGAGCGGGTTCACCACCGATCAGCGCCGCCAGCTCGCCGCCGAGGCGTTCGCGCACACCGCGGCGTACGACGTCGCGGTCGCGTCCTGGTTCGCCTCGGTCTACAGCCCGGACGAGACTGCCCGCGACGCGGGCTGGCCGCAGGTGGCCGGGGCCCTGTGGCACCGGGCGGACGTGCTGCGCTACGGCGAGAACCCACACCAGCGCGGCGCGCTGTACAAGACCACTTCAGCCGAACGGGCGGAGCCGGGGGCTTCGGCTCAGCCGGGCAGCGGCATCGCCGACGCGGAGCTGCTGCACGGCAAGGCGATGTCGTACAACAACTACGTGGACGCGGACGCGGCGCGGCGGGCGGCTTACGACTTCCCCGAGCCGTGCGTGGCCATCATCAAGCATTCCAACCCGTGCGGGATCGCGCTCGGCGCCGACCTGGCCGACGCGCACGCCAAGGCGCACGCGTGCGACCCGATCTCGGCCTTCGGCGGCGTGATCGCGGCCAACGGCCCGGTCACGGCCGAGCTGGCCCGGCAGATCGCCGACATCTTCACCGAAGTGGTGATCGCCCCGGACTTCGACTCCGAGGCGCTCAGCATCCTCTCGGCGGCCAAGAACGTCCGGCTGCTGAAGTGCGCCCCGCCCACCACGGCCGCCGCGGTGGAATGGCGCCCGGTCAGCGGCGGCGTGCTGCTCCAGTCGGTGGACCGGGTGGACGAGCCAGGCGATGACCCGGCCAACTGGGAGCTCAAGGCGGGGAGCCCGGCCAGCCCGGAGCAGCTTGCTGATCTGGCGTTTGCGTGGAAGGCATGCCGTTCGGTCAAATCCAATGCCATCCTGCTGGCGTCGGGCGGCGCCTCGGTCGGTGTCGGCATGGGGCAGGTCAACCGGGTTGACTCCTCCCGTCTGGCCGTGGCCCGGGCCGGGGACCGGGCGGCCGGGTCGGTGGCGGCCAGCGACGCCTATTTCCCGTTCGCTGACGGCTTCGAGATCCTGGCCGAGGCCGGCGTGGCCGCGGTGGTCGAGCCCGGCGGCTCGATGCGCGACCAGCTGACCATCACCGCGGCCGAGCAGGCCGGGATCGGTCTGTACTTCACCGGCATCCGGCACTTCTATCACTAGGGGCCCCGTGACCAAAGGAGGCAACGCATGACCGCAAAGGCACTGGACGGCAAGGCCCTAGCCGCCGAGGTCAAGGCCGACCTGGCCGGGCGGGTGGCCGCGCTGGCCGAGCGCGGCATCGTGCCCGGCCTGGGCACGGTCCTGGTCGGCGACGATCCGGGCAGCCGTGCCTACGTGAACGGCAAGCACCGCGACTGCGCCCAGGTCGGGATCGCCTCGATCCGCCGGGACCTGCCCGCCGACGCCACCCAGGCTCAGGTCGAAGCGGTCGTCGACGAGCTGAACGCCGACCCGGCCTGCACCGGTTACATCGTCCAGCTGCCACTGCCAGACCAGGTGGACGCGCACGCCGTGCTCAACCGGATGGATCCGGCCAAGGACGCCGACGGCCTGCACCCCGCCAACCTCGGCAAGCTGGTCCTGGGCGAGCCCGGCCCGCTGCCCTGCACCCCGCGCGGCATCGTCGAATTGCTGCGCCGCTACGGCGTGGCCATCGCCGGCGCCGACGTCACCGTGATCGGCCGCGGCATCACCGTGGGCCGGGCGCTGGGCCTGCTGCTCACCCGGCGCACCGAGAACGCCACCGTCACCCTGTGCCACACCGGCACCAAGGATCTGGCCGCGCACACCCGCACCGCCGACATTGTGGTCGTGGCCGCGGGCCGCCCCGGCCTGCTCACCGCCGAGATGGTCAAGCCCGGTGCGGCCGTCGTGGACGTGGGTATCACCCGCACCGAGGCCGGCCTGACCGGCGACGTCGCCCCGGACGTCGCGGAAGTCGCCGACTGGATCGCCCCCATGCCGGGCGGCGTTGGCCCCATGACCCGCGCCATGCTTCTGGCCAACGTCGTCGAAGCCGCCGAGCGCAGCTAAAAGCCCGAGCACAGCAAGAAAAGCCCCCGACCGCAGCAAGAAAAGCCGCCGAGCACAGCAAAAAAGCCCCGAGCACAGCAAGAAAGCCCCCGAGCACAGCTAACCGAGCCGTTCCTGGCAGCCGAACTGCCCCGCCCACGCCACCGCAGTCACACTGGCCACTCCAGCAACGTCGCCCCGGATCTTCCGTCACTTAGGGCCGCTATAACGACCCAAATCGACGGAAGATCCGGTTCGAGCCTGCTATTCGCCCTGGCCGCGGCCCAGCACGTGTATGGTCCAGCCCGCGTTCGTCCACAGCGTCACGTCCAGGCAGCAGCGGGCGTCGATGATGACCTTGCGGGCGACCACATCGCCCAGCGCAGCCGGGTCGATGGCCCGGTAGTCGGACCACTCGGTCAGATGCAGCACCAGGTCGGCGCCTTCGGCGGCGTCTGACACCGACGGCGCGTAGCGCAGGTCCGGGTACTTGCGTGCCGCGGTAGGCATGGCGACCGGGTCGTGCACGGACACGATCGCCCCCTCAGCGGTGAGCCGGTCGCAGATGGCCAGGCTGGGGGAGTCCCGCACGTCGTCGCTGTTCGGCTTGAACGCGACGCCGAGTACGGCCACCCGCTTGCCGTTCAGCGAGCCGCCGACCGCCTGGCGGGCCAGTTCCAGGGTCCGGTCGCGGCGGCCGAGATTGATGTCGTCCACTGTGGTCAGCAGGCTGACCAGTGAACTCACGCCAAGGTCAGACGCGGTGGCGCGGAATGCGCGGATGTCTTTGGGCAGGCAGCCGCCGCCGAAGCCGAGGCCGGGGGACAGGAAGCGCCGGCCGATCCTGACGTCGTGGCCGAGCGCCTCGGCCAGCGGGATCACGTCGGCTCCTGCCTGCTCGCAGACCTGCGCCATGACGTTGATGAACGAGATCTTGGTGGCCAGGAAGGCGTTGGCCGCCACCTTGACCAGTTCGGCCGTTTCCAGGTCCATCACCAGCAGCGGGGTGCCCCCCTCGAGCGGGCTGGCGTAGACCTCGCGCAGCAGGTCCGCGGCCCGGTCCGAGGTCACGCCGGCCACGATCCGGTCCGGGCTGAGGCTGTCCTGCACCGCGTACCCCTCGCGCAGGAACTCCGGGTTCCAGGCCAGGTCGACCTGATCGGCCGCTGGGGCCAGCGCCCGCAACCGGGCCAGCACCTGCCGGGCCGTGCCGCATGGGACGGTCGACTTGCCTACCAGCAGGCAGGGTCCCGCCAGGTGCGGGGCGAGCGCGTCGGCGGCGCTGAACACGTAGCTGAGGTCGGCGTGGCCGGTCTCGCCCTCGGGCGTGCCGACGCACAGGAAATGAACCTCACCGAACGCCCCGATCTCGGCGAACGAGCTGGTGAAGCGCAGCCTGCCGGCGTCCAGGTTCTTGCGCAGCAGTGGTTCGAGTCCCGGCTCGAAGAACGGGACCTCGCCCCGGGTTGCCTTGGCGATCTTCTCCTCGTCGACGTCGATGGCCAGCACCTGGTGCCCCAGATCGGCCATGCAGACGGCGTGCGTCAGGCCCAGGTAACCCGTCCCGATGACGGTAACCCGGAGCGGAGAGTTCGTCGATTCCATGCGTGTCTATTCTCCCGTTGCGTGCGAGCTCGTTTACTAAGACGTGCAGGCAATGGTAGACAAACCATCGCCGGCGCTTATCGCCTCGTTATCGCAGTACACGGTGGTCTGCAATCTTTTGCTCTGTACGTAGAATCCGTGCCCGGGGCCGTTGACCTCGGCTTTGTTGTCCCGGAAGACGTTGCCGATTCCCCAGCCGGGATAGACCTGATGTACCTGAAAGCCGTCCTTGCTACTGTCTGCGCCGGTATTGCCCTCGATGGTCCAGTCGTCCCCTTTGACGTTAACCCAGGCCGTGGCAGCCGAAGAGACCATACCAGTCCCATTGAAAGTGTTGCCGACGATCTGACCGCCGGTTGTCCCTTCCTTGATATCGATGCTCTCGGCCGTGCTGGCGGCGATGTTGTTGCCCTGGATGAGGTCGTCGTTGCTGGCGTCGGGCTGGCAGTAGCTGTAACGGCACCAGTTCTTGTGGGCCGAGCCCACGTAGATGCCCTCACCGTAGAAGGATTCCTCCTGGCCAGTGTCCCTCACCACGCAGTTGCGGATGATGTCATTACTGCTGAACGAGCGCAGGTGAATGCCCTCGTCACCCACGGAATGCACATACAGACCGTCGATGAGGTCATGGTCCGAGCCGTCCGCCACGACGCCCTTCTGACCGCCCTCGACGGTAAAGCCCTCGATCCGCCACCAGGACGCGTGATCAAGATAAAGCGTGTAACCCTTCGAGGTCTGGCCACCGTTGAGAACCGCGCTGCGCGACCCGCACAACGTGAGCGGAGCGGCCCGCGTGCCGGACTGGCTGATAGCGAACGAGCCCGCGTAGGTTCCGGGCGCCATCACGATTATCTCGCCGGGCCGCGGGTGGGCCAGCGCGCTCTGCAGCGCATCGGCTGAGTTGACTGAAACGGTTCCAGACGATCCGGCGGCGGGACAGGAGGAGGTGACGGCCGCCGGGCAGGCGCTCCCGGTTGCGGCCGGCGCGCCCGAGGCCGGCGCTCCCCCTGACGTGGGAGAGGTCGCGGGCGTTTTGCTCCCCGACAGCTTCGCCACCGGACTGCCGGAGCAGCCCGCCAGGATCACGATCAGGGGCAGTAGCAGGACCGCACATATACGGCCAGCGCGCCTGGCGGTCATTGGTCACCACCCTGGCGGGAGGGCGGCGTAACGGAGGTCTCGTATGTGTGCGTGCTCCGCCGGCGGCCCCGGTACGGTTCGGGAACCGCAGGGCGGCCCGGTTCGGGAGGGGAATTCCAGCCACCGTTCCGATCACTGCCGTCCGGCACGCTGCTGACGCGTACGCTGCTGGGCCGCGCGCTCACGGGCGCCGCATTGCCGGCCGGGATGCGGCGGCCGGCCGAGTCCCAGCTGGGCTCGCTCTCGTGGGCCTGCCGGCTGTGCCGTGGCTCCGGTCGCTGGCTAGCGGGACGCTCCCAGCCGCCTGCGCCCGGCCACGCCTGGCCTGGGCTGGCGCCCGGCCACGCCTGGCCTGGGCTGGCGCCCGGCCACGCCTGGCCTGGGCTGGCGCCCTGCCGACCCTGGCTGACGCTCTGCTGGCCCGGACTGATGCTCTGCTGGCCTGGACTCATTCTCTGCCCACCTTGAGTGGCGCCCTGCTGGCCTGGGTTGACGCCCTGCCAACCCTGGCTGACGCTCTGCTGGCCCTGGCTGACGCCCTGCCAACCCTGGCTGACGCCCTGCTGGCCCCAGCCGGACGGCCGGCCCGGACCCTGGCTAGGCTCGCGCCGCCCGTTGGCTGGGCCGCGCTGCTGTTGCCACCCGGCCGGACCGTTGCCTCTGGAGCCACCACTCGCGGCACCGCTGGCCACTCGCATGTCGGGCAGGGTCGGCCTGGCCGGGATGATACGGGTCCGGCGCAGCGCGCCCGCGGCCGTGGTCGCCGCCCTCAGCACGCGCGGGGGCATGGTCGTGGTCGCATCGGGTTCCCGGGTTGTGAATAGTGAGGCGAGCGAGGATTCCGTGCGTGTGCCGGTATCGCCGGCCATCGCTTGGGGCCCGATGGCGCGACGGCGCGTGTTGGCGTACGGATGGGACGGCAGGTGGTGCCGGTGGGACCAGGCCCAGCCCATCAGGATCAGCACCGCGACCCCGAGCCACAGCGCGGCGAGCGGGTGATACTCCAGGTAGGACAGGAACGTCACCGGGTTGTCAGATGCCCATCCCGAGACGTTGGCGGACGACAGTGCTGGTGTAGATGCGTTCGTCCGGGCGTCGATGGCCCTGGGACCGGTTCCGGAGATCACGTCGTCCACTCCGGTGATCGCAGATGCCGGCCCACGGGCACTGATCCCGAAGACGGTGGCCCGAGTGATCTGGTTGTTGTCCAGCTTTACCGGCCCGGAGCTGGAAAGAAGGATCCCGATCCGCGCGCCGGCGATGCGGTTCCCCGAGACCGTCAGGCCCGGCGCGCCGGGCCCGATGGACAGGCCCGACCGGGGCGAGCAACCGATGTCGTTGCCGGTTACCACTGAGTCGGTGACGTTGTACCTGATTGCCACGCCGGTGACCGCGGCGCATACCTGGTCGCCCTCGATCACAGCGCCGGTGCCGCCCTCGATCAGAATGCCGATCTTGGCATTGCGCAGCGCTGCGCTGTTCTTGATGAGGGTGCCTGAGCCGGGGGTCGTCGCCCCTCCGGACGCGGACGCGCTGGTGGCCAGTGGCTTGCCGTTGACGAAGTAACCGTCGCCGGCGTTGTGCTCTGATACGTCGTTGGTCAGCTGGACATTTCCGGTAGCCGGGCCGATCGAGAAGCCACTACCGCCGTTGCGGACCGCCGCGCTGTTCACGATCGAAGTGACGTCCGAGTACCGGTGGACATGCAGTCCGTCCAGCTCGTTGGACTCGAACAGATCGCCGTTAAAGACGATGCCGTAGCCGCGGGAGACGAAGGCGCCGTAGGCGTTGCCGGTGAATGTGGAACTGGTTGCGCTGCCGCTGCTCCGCAGGCCAGTCGCCCCTGACCACGCGACCCCGCCAGTCCGGCCGCTCCAGAAGCCCAGGGATGACACCCGGACCTCGGACAGCGTCATCTTGCCGCCGACGTCGCGAATGTAAGACCGGCCGGTCCCGACATCGGTGGCCGCCCGGTTGGCGGTCCGATCCCAGCCCATGATGGTCATCGGCTGGGCGGCCGACCCGGCAAAAGACAGGGTGCCTCCCCAGGTGACGATGGTGGTAAAGCCGCCGTGCCCGTTGTTCAGGTAAAGGGTATGCAACGCGGATCCGCTCAGGGACAGCCGAGCGCCGGCGGCGACGAACACGCTGTCCTGGAGCAAGGCCACGTGGTTTGGCAGCATGACAAGCGCGCGGTACTTGATCAGGTCAGCCGAGGTGTACGCCCGGCGTGCTGGCGAAAGGACCAGGGTCGGCAGCGAACCGGAGATACGGACCAGCCGTGGCGCGAGGATGTGATTGGTGTCGTGCAGCAGTGCCCGGATCCGATTGTCCTCGGTGGTGACCACGGTCGCTTCCTTGGTCGCGTCGCCCGTCGGGGAGGCGGCGGGCGCCGCGCTTGGGTCGATCGGCCGCGCTACGGAAGGCAGTGCGATCGCACTGGGCGCTGTGGGGACGGGCAGCAGCTTCACCCCATGGCTCGACGTGGCCGCAATCGGGTGCAGATGCACGTGGATCCGGGGCAGGATCAGCGGCGCGGTGGCCAGCAGGCAGAACGCCGTGGCGGCGGCCAGGACGATGGGCCATCCGCGTTCCCGGTCTGCGACCCGGTGCTTTCGCCTCACATGGCCTCCTAGACCAGCGACGAGGCGCTCTGCGCCTCGCCGCCAACCTGGTCTGCGCTACGGGTCAGCCAGCCGTGCACGTTCATGGTGGTGAACGCATACAGCTTGACCGGCAGGGCGATCATGATCGTCGTTATCGCGACGAGCGGCAAGATCCAGATGTCACCGGGCTTCTCGCGCAGGTGCGAGAAACCGCGCAGCCCACGTCCTGCCAGCAGCCAGCCGACCGCGGCCGCGGCGACCAGCGGCTGCGGATGAGCCACCCAGACAAACAGATAGAAGACCGCGAAACCCATGGTGACCGGGGTCAGCATCACTTGCAGGACGCTGAGCTGGCAGATGAAGGGCTGATGCCAGAGCCATCCCTTCCACATCGCGGTCAGGTAGGTCCGGTAGGAGTTCCGGCTCCAGCGCAGGCGCTGCTTGTAGAACGCGCGGGCCTTGTCGGGGAACATGGAGGTGGCCTTGGCAGTCGACTGGTAGACGGTCTTATAGCCAGATGCGAGGACCAGCCAGGTCAGCCGGCCGTCGTCGCCCGACACGCACCGTCGCCCGAGGAAGAACTCGTCCTCCATGTTCTCCACGACCGGCACCACGGCCTGGCGCCGGTAGGCGACCGTGCGGCCGGACAGGCAGGCGACGGCGCCTCTGCGGGACTGAGCCCGCACATAGTCGAGATAGCGAACGTCGATCATCCAGTCGGCCATCCGCCGCCACACGCTGGTCTTGGGCAGGTAGGCGTTCTGCCGCGTGCCCACGCCGCCGACGCCCGGGTCGGCGAACGGTGCCAGCACGGCCGGCAGCAGGCCGGGTTCCCAGCTTGTGTCCGAGTCGCACAGCACCAGGATCTGCTGCCTCGACCGCCGGATCCCCACGCCGAGGGCCGAGCGCTTCCCGCGGTGCACGAACGGCACGACCTGCAGCCGGGGATCGAGCGCCGCCCGGGCTTCCAGTCGCTTGATGACTTCAGTGTCGGCGACATCGGGGACGACGATGATCTCGGTCGGATTTTCCCGCAGCCAGGTCGTCAGGCACCTGTCGAGGATGTCCGGGTCTTCCCGGTAAGACGGCACCACGACCGACGTCGCCGCCCGGTAACCGGGCGGGACCGGTTTGTACAGCCGCGACAGCGTGAAGCGAATCACCCAGACCGTCCAGGAGAGGGCACCCACCAACCCGATCGGGACGTAGTGGTGCAGATGACGCCACCAGCCGAGGCTCGTGAGTTGTGGTCCGGTCGCGGCAATCTGGACTGCCAGGTGCATAGGCGCGCTTTCCTCCCGCGTGTGCTCACCTGTCCCGATTTCGTTGACCGGGAAAGTGCGTCAGGCCTGCCGGCGGCGCCCGCTCTGTGGCGGCGTTTCGCGCGGCTATTCGCTACTTCGGTTGTGTCACAGGCGGCACGAAGGACAAGGCGGACCTTGTGCGGCTTGATTCTGAGGCGTCAGAGAAGAATGAGTGCGGAGAGTCACATATCGGTGCCCCAAGGTGCAGCAATCACCGATAAATGCATATATAAGCTATGTAACTTAGGTCTCATCTTCCCCGTCTGTAACGTCGAACGATATCAGTGTAATAAGCGCAATTTCCGGTAAGAGGGATGTTTGACACATTGGGGGCATGTGGACGGAGTTGTTACCAAGATTTCTCGTCCAATGAGAAACGTTCGCCGGCCGCCGGAAGCGGACGCCGGCCGCGTACGGCTCCGGCCGTCAGCACCTGGCCATGCCGACGTGGCGGCGGCAACCGCGCGGCTGTGGCCGAGCGCCTTCTTACCGGCGGGTAACATTCCGCCTATGACCCGGTGCCACGGGAGATCGCGCCGTTTGGCACCCTGTATGACAGCAGCTAAGGGAGGTTGGTGTCGTCTATGAACATCGTCGTGCTGGTAAAGCAGGTGCCAGATACCTGGGCCGAACGCAAGCTCAAGGAGCCTGATGGCACGCTCGACCGCGCCTCGGTGGACGGGCTCATCAACGAGCTTGACGAGTACGCCATCGAAGAGGGCCTGCAGATCGCCGAGGCGCAGCGCGGCGCGGGCGCGGAGGCCGAGGTCACCATCTTGACGATGGGGCCGGAGAAGGCAGCCGAGTCGATCCGCAAGGCGCTGTCCATGGGCGCGGACAAGGCCATCCACTTGCTGGATGACGGCCTGGCCGGCTCCGATGGCCTGTCGACCTCCTATGCGCTGGCCCAGGTCCTGAAGGAGACCGGTTTCGACCTGGTCATCTGCGGGTCGGAGTCGACCGACGCCCGGATGGGCGTGATGGCCGCCATGCTGGCCGAACGGCTCGGCGTGCCCCAGGTCTCGCTGGCGTCCAAGGTGGAGGTCGACGGCACCGCCATCCACATCCGCCGGGTCTCCGAAGACGGCTACTTCGAGGTCACCTCGACCTTGCCCGCCGTGGTCAGCGTGGTGGAGAAGATCAACGAGCCGCGGTACCCGAGCTTCAAGGGCATCATGGCGGCCAAGAAGAAGCCGGTGGCCACGATGACCCTGGCTGACGCCGGCATCGACGCCGCGCTGGTCGGTACGGGCGGCGCTAGCACTGAGGTCGTGGACTTCGCCCAGCGGCCGCCGCGCCAGGCCGGCACGATCGTCAAGGACGAGGGCGACGGCGGCGCCAAGGTGGCCGAGTTCCTGGCCGCGCAGAAGTTCATCTAAGGGGCGGAGGAACACTCATGGCAGAGATCCTGGTACTCGCCGAGCACACGGGCGACGATGTCAAGAAGGTCACGCTCGAGCTGATCACGCTGGCCCGCCGGTTCGGCGAGCCCGCCGTGGTGTGGACCGGCCCGGGCGCGGACGCCGCCCAGGCGCGGCTGGCCGAGTACGGCGCGGCCAAGATCTACGTGGCCGACGACGCGGCCTTCGACGACTTCGTGGTCAACCCCGCCGCCGGGCTGCTGGCCCAGCTGGTGACCGAGAAGTCCCCGGCGCTGGTGCTGCTGGCCGGCAACGCGCAGGGCAAGGAGGTCGCGGGCGCCTCGCGGTCAAGATCGATTCCGGCGTGCTCACCGACGCGGTGGACCTGCAGCCCGGCGACGGCGGGCCCGTGGCCGAGCAGTCGATCTTCGGCGGCAGCACCATCGTGCACTCCCGGATCACCAAGGGCACGCCCATCGTGGCCATGCGGCCCAATGCGGTCGCGCCCGAGCCCGAGACCGGTGCGGCCGAGATCTCCGCGGTATCGCTGTCCACCGAGGCCACCGGGGCCAAGGTCACCAACCGGGTCGTGGCCGAACGAGGCGAGCGTCCCGACCTCACCGAGGCGTCGATCGTCGTGTCCGGAGGCCGCGGAACGGGTGGGTCCGAAGGCTTCCAGGTAATCGAACAGCTAGCCGACGCCATGGGCGCGGCCGTGGGTGCGTCCCGCGCCGTGACCGACGCTGGCTGGTACCCGCACCAGTTCCAGGTCGGACAGACCGGCAAGACCGTCTCGCCGCAGCTGTACATGGCGATCGGCATCTCCGGCGCGATCCAGCACCGGGCCGGCATGCAGACCTCCAAGACGATCATCGCGGTCAACAAGGACCCGGAGGCCCCGATCTTCGAGCTCGCCGACTTCGGGGTCGTCGGTGACCTGTTCAAGGTGGTCCCGCAGCTGCTTGAGGAGATCAGCAAGCGCAAGTAGCGCCCGTTACATCTGTATCGGCGGTGCGGTTAGGCTGGGTAAAGTCATGAACGCCAACCGCGCAGATCCGGTGTACCTGGACCACGCTGCCACCACTCCGATGCGGCCCGAGGCCATCGCGGCGATGACCGAAGAGCTGGCCCAGGTCGGCAACCCGAGCTCGCTGCACACCGCGGGCCGCCGGGCTCGCCGGGTGGTGGAGGAGTCGCGCGAGCAGCTGGCCGAGGTGTTCGGTGCCAGGCCCAGCGAGATCATCTTCACCAGCGGCGGGACCGAGGCCGACAACCTGGCGGTGAAGGGCCTGTACTGGGCAGCTCAGGACTGGGCAGCTCAGGACTGGGCAGTACAGGACTGGGCCGCTCAGGATGGGACCCGCCGGGACCGGGCTCGCCGGGTGCTGACCACGTCGGTGGAACACCATGCAGTCCTGGACTCGGTCCGCTGGCTGGAGGAGTCCCAGGGCGCCGAACCCGTCTGGCTGGCCGTGGACGCGGCCGGGACGGTCCAGCCCGGGGTGCTGCGGGCCGCTTTGGCGCAAGCCCCGGATCAGGCCGCGCTGGTCACCGTGATGTGGGCCAACAACGAGGTCGGCACGGTGCACCCGATACCTGAGCTGGCCGCGGTGGCACGCGAGTACGGCGTGCCTTTTCACACCGACGCGGTCCAGGCCGCGGCCCAGCTGCCGGTCGACTTCGCGGCCAGCGGGGCGGACGCGCTCACCGTGACCAGCCACAAGCTCGGCGGCCCGGTCGGCGTCGGCGCGCTGATCCTGGCCCGCAACGTGACCCCGGTGCCGATCCTGCATGGTGGCGGCCAGGAACGCGACATCCGTTCCGGCACCCTGGACACACCCGCTATCCGCGCCTTCGCCGTGGCCGCCGCGGCCTGCGCGGCCAGCCGGGAGGACGAGGCCAAGCGGATCACCGCCCTGCGCGATGACCTGATCCGCCAGGTCCTGGCGGCCGTCCCCGACGCCGCGCTCAACGGCTCGCCGCCCGGCCCGGACCGGCTCCCGGGCAACGCGCACTTCTCGTTCCCGGGTTGCGAGGGCGACGCCCTGCTCATGCTGCTGGACGCGAACGGCATCGCCTGCTCCACCGGCTCCGCCTGCACCGCCGGCGTGGCCGAGCCCAGCCACGTCCTGCTCGCCATGGGCGCCGATCACGCCCGCGCTCGCGGCTCCCTGCGCTTCTCCCTGGGCCACACCTCCACCCAGTCCGACGTCGACGCCCTCGCCGCCGTCCTCCCCGAAGCCGTAGAGCGCGCCCGCCGCGCCGCGTCCCGCTACCCCCCCCCGCCCTCAGCCGCTGCTCGCAGCCCCCCCCTCTGCGAGTGGTCGGTGGCTCCCCGACCACTCAAGAAGGTGGTCGGGGAGCCACCGACCTCTTGCCGAGGCGCCGTGCGATGGCGGGAGGCCCCCGGTGGGCCTTAATGGTGGCCGTGGGCGCGTAGCCTGGATGGGCAATGAGCGGTCTTCGGGTACTGGCGGCCATGTCGGGCGGGGTGGACTCCGCTACGGCCGCGGCGCGGGCGGTAGACGCGGGTCACGAGGTGACCGGCGTCCATTTGGCGCTGTCCGCCAACCCGTCCTCCTACCGGACCGGCGCCCGCGGCTGCTGCACACTGGAGGACGCCCGGGACGCCCGCCGGGCGGCCGATGTGATTGGCATCCCGTTCTACGTCTGGGATATGGCCGAACGGTTTCACCGTGACGTCGTCGAGGATTTCGTGGCCGAGTACGCTGCCGGGCGCACCCCCAACCCGTGCCTGCGCTGCAACGAGAAGATCAAGTTCGCCGCGGTCCTGGACCGGGCGGTGGCGCTTGGCTTCGACGCGGTCTGCACCGGCCACTACGCCCGAATCGTCGACGGCGCCCTGCACCGGGCCGCCGATCCCGGCAAGGACCAGTCCTACGTGCTGGCCGTGCTGACGCAGGAGCAGCTTTCCCGGGCCATGTTCCCGCTCGGCGACACCCCCAAGGCCCAGGTGCGCGCCGAGGCGGGCCACCGCGGCCTGGCCGTCGCGGACAAGCCCGACAGCCACGACGTCTGCTTCGTCGCCGATGGCGACACCAAGGGTTTCCTGGCCAAGCACCTGGGTTCCGCTCCCGGCCAGATCGTGGACGCGTCCGGCACCGTGCTCGGCCAGCACGACGGCGCCTACGGCTTCACCGTCGGCCAGCGCAAGGGCCTGCGTGTCGGCACCCCGGCCGACGACGGCCGTCCCCGCTACGTGCTCGACATCGAGCCGGTGACCCGCACGGTCACGGTCGGCCCGGCGGAGGGTCTCGACATCACCGAGATCACCGCCGACCGCCCCGTCTGGACCGGCTGCCCCCCGTTCACCGAACCCCGCGACTGCCTGGTCCAGCTCCGTGCCCACGGCGAGGTGCACCCGTGCACCGCCTGGCTCGACGGCGACGATCTGCGCATCCGCCTGCACCACCCGGCCCGCGGCATCGCCAAGGGCCAGGCCGCCGTCCTCTACGCGGCCGACATGGTCCTCGGCAGCGCGACGATCACGGCCACGTCTGCCCTGGCCACCGTCTCCGCGGAGACGTCCTAGCCAAACCAAGTCAGCACTCGCCTGGTTGTTTAGCTGCGGCCATTCAGCGTCGGCAATTCTAGTATCCGTCCGCGCAGAGAACGTTTACCGAGCCGAGCCGCGAGGACCAGGGCGTTGCGTGTGCGCGCATCGGTTCGCGGACACTTTCTGCGAACCGGGGAAAGGTGGGCTCCGCAATATCAAATACTGGCTTTTGGAACAGCGCGCCAGACGGGTAGCCGGGGTCGGCGCAACTACCGCACGGCAGAAATCCCCGACCACGGTAGTACTCATGCAGCTCGTGATTGGAACGCCAGACGTCGACTCTGAGCCAGCGCGCGTCAAATACTTGCTGGCCGTACAGCCCGGCCCAGTCGATCAATTCGGCCCCAAGACCCAAGCCCGCGTATTTCCTGGCCAGAATGAGCCGGTGGGCGTAAACGGCATCCTCGGTGAGGTCACAGTCCGGGCTGAGGTTCGACCACACGACGGGATTCGCCTGCGCCGTGATTGTGATCGTTCCCATCGGAGTGTGACCGTCCCAGGCGATCCACGTTTCGCCGCGCACTACTCCGGCGCGAACCCGGGCGTCTCTTGCTGCGCGATCTGGCCACGGCCGCTGCCATTGGTCGGTGCCCTTGGCTCTCCCGAGCCAGGCGGAAGCCTCATTGATAAGGGCGATGATCTGGCTCAGATCGCCCGGCGTAGCAAGACGTAGCTGAAACGGATATCTTCCCACCGATACATAGTCGCCTGTATCCGAGGGCGGGCGATACCGCTTAAACAGAACAAAAACCTAACCCGATCGCGGCCGGATGCCGCGCTGCCGGGCTTGTACTCCGTTGACCTGGTCAAATGCTGCTAGGCCCGGAGTGGGCAGCCGGGCCTGTTTTGGCATTCGACAAGCTTTTCCGGGGGGAAAGCTTTACTGAGCGCGAAGAAGGGGAACGTCTACTATAAACTCACCTTTTTCATCTGTACCGTCCGGAGCACTTAGCGATCACGTCCCATGGCCACCTGGAGTAGCCACTCGCATCTCCCGAGACCGGGATCCGATTCTGGTATCGAGGGTCGGCGTTGCGTGCACCAGCCAACGCCGACTTCCCGACGAACAAAACCGTTCGGCACCGTACGGCACCTGGCACCGAACGGTTCGTGTATACGGCCCGTGCAGGAAACGAACCCTCTAGAAGCAGGGGTCGTAGTGCTCGTAGCGGTACTGGTTCGAGGGGCGCGCATGTAGCTTAGCCATCAGTGCCGCTCCTTTCTATGTCGATGGAATGAAGGAATGCGATACTGCATAAACCAATACCCAGGATGGTTCCTTGGGGTTTAACTGGCCGCGGGCACTATTTTTGCTTGCCCGAGGCACTTCTATTTCGCACGACAGGGAATGATCTCAAGTGAGTCAGGTGCCGATCTCCCTGTTGTCACTTAGAGTATCAAATTGATGCCGGCAGTGTGGCTGCTGAATGCAAATTGTTACCGCTCTCTGTTTCTATTCCCAACTGCCGTACCAGGCTTCGGTGGTGGCACATCGCCAACGTCGATAATGAACTGGTTGCGATCAGCCGGGAAAACCGTGACAGTAAGGCGCATTGGCCGCCCATTTCCGTCGAAACCCGTCCGGAATATTTCGTAAACGGCAATCCGTCCATCTTTGGGCAGCTTGAAGAACTGAGCTTCGGTGGCGTTCGGGGCTCGGACAGTAATCCAGTCCCGGTAACCGGCCTGCCGGACGCCGATCGTCTCCTGCAGGTACGCGACCGCGCCCTCGTCGAAGTTCTTCGTTTTCCGCAGTCGTTCCGCGCCGCGATCGGCAAACTCCCCTGGGTAGAACGAAGTCTGCAGCGACCAGGGTGTGCCGTCGACGGAGCGCCGCTGATGCCGGCTGATGACCTCGTCGCCGGGCTTGATCCACAGGCCGCTAGCCACGTCCGGCGAGGCATCCTGGATCTCCACCTGGACCGGGCTGAACGAGGGCTCGCGGTGCTCGTCGCTGATCTCGGAAGCATAGCTGGCACCCTCATCGCCGCCGCGTGCCGTGTCCGGGTTGTTGGTGGTCAGCGTGGTGACGAATGGGTCGATGGGCGGCACCACGAAGGTGCCCTGACCAGGCTTGGTCTCGACCAGTCCCAGCGTGGTGAGCTGCTTGATCGCTTCCCTGATCGTGTTACGCGACGCGCTGTACTCTGTTTGCAGATCTTGCTCCGTGGGCAGCTGCCCGGACCCGAACTCCCCCGAATCGATCCGCACGCGCAGCTGGTCGGCGATGTCCTGGTACATAGGAGTCGTCATCAAGCCTCCTGACGTCTGAACCGTCCCGGCAACTGGGGTCATTCCACTTGTCGGAACTATCCATGCCATTCAAACCCGGCGGATTAAGGAACAAGTGCAGTTAGGTCACCTCAACCCGCCTCTCCATGTGCCAAAGGTTGGTATGGCTAGGATGGCAGGTTGTGTAGGACCTATCCTACCAGTCAGGCTGCTTGGTCGCGCAAGTATCTTCCCTATGGCACTACCAAGTCAAGCAGTTGGCCCAACTGCTCATGACCAACGGCTAACATCGCACCGTCAACTGGGGGCCGCATGTCGCCCCGGGCCTTGCGGCCGCCGGACGGCGCCGCCGTCGCTCGCAACTTGCTCGCGGCCTGCGCTGGGGTGACTTCTGGTGCCGGATGGCTGGAATTTCTCCTGTTCAAGGCCTGGTTGAGCCGACACGATCAGCTCGCGGGCCGTGTTCATCCCGGCGGCTGAGCGGCTAAGCACTGGCCCTTCTCATCGCTCAGGTCGACGGACGTAGAGGTGGAGGCTGGGCCTAGCACGGTGCCAGCCATACCAACGACCGGCCTGACCGGGGCAACCAGGATCATTCCAGTTGTTAGAACGTAATGTGGCCGTTTTGGTTTCGTGCTCTAAGCCCTCGGGTATCGAGGAGGCATGTCCCAATGGTCGGTACCAGTCGAACAGTCCAAAACAGGCTGGTCAGTCGACTGCTTGGGCATAAACGCACAGGTCATACCACCTGTACTGGACCAATGGGTTACCTCAGACCTAAGGTCCGACGGTATGACGAAGTCCCAGATTGGCCGTGCGCCAGCGTGGGAATCGGCCTTCACCGGCCACAAGCAACAGGCTGTGACGGTGCCTTAACCGTCAGCGGGTCGCATGGGGAGGCTGTCATGAATGGCAGCGCAGCGTTCGAAGCGTACGGAATCCTGGCTGGCTTTGGGATGGGAATCGTGATCGGGGTGATCGCGATGGTGGCGGTGGCGATCCGGAGGGAGGAAAAGCGGTGGTCGCTCTCCGGCGTGGCGCCCGGCCCGGTGGCCGGCGGCGTCCGGTGGCTGACCGGCCTCGGTAGCCTCGGCACCCACTACCGCCCCCGCAGCTATTACCAGCAGCGCCGCCGGGTCCGGTAATCATGGACGGCGCCCTGGCCATCATCGCTCTGTTCTTCGTGATTGGAATCGTCTTCGGCGCCGTCATCGTGGTCGCGGTCTCGATCCTTCGCCGGGACGTCGGCCCGCCGGACGACCCGGACGACCCGCCAAATTACGGGCCGCCAGGTCCGGGCGGGCCATCTCCGGACCTGGACCTGGATGGCTGGCAGGACGAAGGGCCCGGCGGAACCGAAGACAATCCTCGCTGGCAGTCCTACGGACGGTAAGAACGGCCGCCGGGCCGGGGCTTGAGGGGGGCCCCGGCCCGGCGCACGGGTCGAGGTTTGTCACCGGGCAGTTCTAAGCTCAGGTGCGTGAGCGAGGACCAGAACCAGCGCAGTTATCCCTGGGAGACCGGCACCGCGACCGGAATCGGCTCGATGCCCGGGACGAACCCGGACGAGGCGATGCGCGTCATCGCCGGCGAGCTGCCCGATTTCCCGCATCTGCTCGAGTTGCCCGGCCGCGGGCCGGGCGCCGACATGGTGGGGCGGACGGCCGGCCTGCTGGTCGACATGCCGGTCGAGGTAACTCCACGTGGCTGGCGCCTGGCGGAGCGCCCCGGCCGGGACCTGAGCCGGGCACAGTCCATGCTCTCCACCGACCTGGACGTCATGGAAGAGATGCTCGAGGGCTACCGCGGGCCGCTCAAGATCCAGGTCTGCGGTCCGTGGACGCTGGCCGCCGCCCTGGAGCTGCCGCGCACGCTGAACGTGGCCGTCGCCGATCCGGGGGCTGTCGCCGACCTGACCGCCTCGCTGGCCGAAGGGGCGGCCGCGCACGCCGCCGACGTGGCCAAGCGGGTTCCCGGCGCACAAATACTCATACAAATCGACGAGCCCGCGCTGCCGGCCGTGGCCGAGGGCAGCGTGCCCACGGCGAGCGGGCTGTCCCGGCTGGCCGCGCCCGAGGAGGATGTGCTGCGTGAGCGGCTGGCCCAGGTGATCACGAGCACCGGCCGGTACACGATCGTCCACTGCTGTGCTGCCAGTGTCCCGTTCGGCCTTATCCGCCTGGCTGGGGCCGCCGGCGTCGCCTTCGACCTCGGCCAGCTGCGGCGAGGTGAGGAAGACGGCGTGGCGGAGACGGCCGAGGCCGGGCAGGGACTGCTGATCGGTGCCGTCGCGACCGGGCCGGCGCCAACGGTCCTCTCCACCGCGGGCGCCGCCGCAACGGAAAACGCCGGCCAGGGACGGCTCAACCCTAACGACGGCTCCACCGAGGCCCGCGAAACGGCCGACCGGGTCATCCGGCTGTACCAGCGGCTGGGGCTCCCGCTCGGCACGCTGGCCGCTCAGGCGGTGATCACGCCAGCCTGCGGCCTGGCCGGCGCGAGCCCAGCGCAGGCGCGTGCCGCGTTGACCCGCTGCCGCGAGGCGGCCAGCATGGTGCCCGAGCTGATCGAGGAGACGGGGGAAGAATCCTGATGAGCGAAGACACAGCAAGCGAAGACATAGCACCAGAAGACACAGCACCACCCGAGGCCCCGGCCGACGCGCGCAAGCGGCACGCCGACCTCAGCCTGGACATCACCGAGGCCGACCACCGCTACTACGTGCTCGACTCGCCGACGATCTCCGACATCGACTACGACACCAAGATGCGCGAGCTGCGCGCCCTGGAAGAGCAGTACCCGGACCTGCGCACGCCCGACTCGCCCACCCAGACCGTGCACGGCTCCATATCGACTCAGTTCACCCCGGTCGAGCACCTGGAGCGGCTGCTCAGCCTGGACAACGTCTTCACCGACGAGGACCTGGGCAGCTGGGCCGACCGTGCCGTCAAGCTCGGCGGCGCCGGCCCGTACCTGTGCGAGCTCAAGATCGACGGCCTGGCCATCGACCTGGTCTACCGGGACGGCGCCCTGGTCAAGGCGGCCACCCGCGGCGACGGCCGCACCGGCGAGGACGTCACGCCCAACATCAGGACCATCACGAACATCCCGGCTCGCCTCAAGGGCACCGGCCACCCCGCCACCCTCGAGGTCCGCGGCGAGGTCTTCATGCCCGTCGAGGCCTTCGGCAAGCTCAACGAATCCCTGCTCGACGCGGGCAAACCCGCCTTCGCCAACCCCCGCAACTCCGCCGCCGGAAGCCTAAGACAGAAGGACCCCAGGATCACCGCCTCGAGAGCCCTGGACGCCATCATCCACGGCATCGGCCGCGTCGAGGGCTCCCCAGGCGACGCAGGCATCACCGGGGAAGCAAGCAGCCCCGGCGAGGAAGGCCACCTGGAGGGCGCCCCGGATACCCAGTCCGGCTGGTACGAGCGGCTGCGCGAATGGGGTTTGCCGGTCAGCAACCTGTACAAGGTCGTCCCGGACATGGACGGCGTACGCGACTACATCGCCCACTACGCCGAACACCGCCACGATCCCCCCTACGAGATCGACGGCGTGGTCATCAAGATCGACCAGATCGAGCTGCAGCGCCAGCTCGGCTCCACCAGCCGGGCGCCCCGCTGGGCCATCGCCTACAAGTACCCGCCCGAGGAGGTCACCACCCGGCTGCTCGACATCCAGGTCAACGTGGGCCGCACCGGCCGGGTGACCCCGTTCGCGGTGATGGAGCCGATCAAGGTCAGCGGGTCCACGGTCGACCGGGCCACCTTGCACAATGCCGACGAGGTCAAGCGCAAGGGCGTGCTGATCGGCGACATGGTCATCCTGCGCAAGGCGGGTGACGTGATCCCCGAGGTGCTCGGCCCGGTCGCCGACCTGCGCACCGGCGACGAACGCGAATACGTCTACCCCACCCACTGCCCGTCCTGCGGCACCAAGCTCGCCCGGGAGGAAGACGAGGTCGACTGGCGCTGCCCGAACACCCAGTCCTGCCCGGCCCAGCTCCGCGAGCGGCTGTTCCACCTGGCCGGCCGGGGCGCCTTCGATATCGAGGTGCTGGGCTACGAGGCGGTCAGCGCGCTGCTCGACTGCGGCCTCGTCCAAGACGAGGGTGACGTGTTCGCCCTCACCGCCGAGGCGCTGGAGACCTGCGCGTTCTTCATGGTCAAGCAGGGCACGCTGAGCGCCAACGCGACCCGGCTGCTGGTCAACCTGGAGCAGGCCCGGACCCGGCCGCTGTGGCGGATCCTGGTCGCGCTGTCCATCCGCCACGTCGGGCCGACCGCGGCCCGGGCGCTGGCCGCCGAGTTCGGCTCGCTGGATGCCATCGAGGCGGCCAGCACCGACGCGCTGGCCGCGGTGGACGGGGTCGGCCCGACCATCGCGGCCTCGCTGCGCGAGTGGTTCGGGGTGGACTGGCACCGGGCCATCGTGGCCAAGTGGCGGGAGGCGGGGGTGCAGCTCGCGGACGCGGACTGGGACCCGAACCGGGCGGCGGCCCGGGTACTGGCCGGGGTGTCCGTGGTCATCACCGGCACGCTGCCTACCTACAGCCGGGACGAGGCCGGCGAGGCGGTCCGGCAGGCCGGCGGCAAGGTGACCTCGTCGGTGTCCAAGAAGACGGACTTCGTGGTGGCCGGCGAGAACGCCGGCTCCAAGTACGACAAGGCGGTCGAGCTCGGCGTGCCCATCCTGGACGAGGACGCCCTCCGCGTCCTGCTCACCGACGGCCCCGATGCCGTCAGGCCGGAGCCTGCGGCCGAGTAAACCGCCCGCTCGCCTCCCCGCTCAATCGCCCCGCCGGAAGCGACCGCCCGCACAGCACCAGCAGCAGATCAGCGGCGGTGCCACCCAACGGCGCACCCGACCCCAGCGACCAGTCCATGTCGTCCGCACGCAACTCCACCCCGTCCAGATCCACGCCGAAGTACCTGACCGAACGCTCCGACAGGCTCCCCGGCAGCACCAGCCGCAGCCGCTCGTGTGGCACCGTATGTCCCAGCCCCAGCGGCACCGTGATGTCCATCCCGTGGATCACGTCGTGGGCCAGCGCTCCTTCGAACCCGCCGCCCGGCGGCTTCCACGGATGGCCGACGTTGGAGCGCACCGCCCCGGCCAGGTCGCCCGGCGTCAGGGCGTCCGCGTCCCGCCGGGCCAGCCGGTCGGCCATCTCGCCGAACCTGCCGCGCGACCGGGCCAGCTCGAACGCGAACCGCCTGCCGCTGTAGCGGAACGGCATCGTGATGTGCGCCACCACCTCGCGCACCCGCCACCCCGCGCACAGCGTCGGCTCGTCCCACCGCGCGGCGGGCAGGCCGGCCAGCAGCTCGCCCAGCTCACCCCGCTGCGCCGCGATCATGTCCCTGATGTCGTCCATCACGCTCACGTCTCCTTCGCTGGAAAGGCTTATGTGCACGCGACGAACCAGGCCCGGACCAGATGGACGTTTTGCCGCCCGCAAAAACCGCGGGCCCAGCAGAGATCACATATGCCGAACGAGCGGGCTTCAAGCCACCGCTCGATCCTGTCAGGAAGCCACCTCGGCCAGCCGCCGGCTCAGGTACCGCCGCTCCGCGTCGGTGCTGGTCAGCTCCAGCGCTTCGGCATACGCGGCCGCAGCCTCCTCCCGCTGCCCCAGCAGGCGCAGCAGGTCCGCCCGGGTCGCCGGCAGCAGGTGGTAACCGGCCAGCTTCCCCGCGGCCTGCAGCGACTCCACCAGCGACAAACCCGCCGCGGGCCCCTCGGCCATGCCCACCGCCACCGCGTGATTCAGCTCCACCACCGGGGTGGGCAAGTACCGTGCCAGCTGCCCGTACAGCGCCGCGATCTGCGGCCAGTCCGTATCGGCCGCGGTGGCCGCGGTGTCGTGGCACGCCGCGATGGCCGCCTGCACCTGATACGGGCCGGGGTGTCCGCGCCGCAGGGCCGCGTCCAGGACCGACACGCCCTCGCCGATCTCGCCCGCGTCCCAGGCCGAACGGTCCTGATCCTCCAGCGTCACCAGGTCGCCGTTCGCATCCGTCCGGGCCGAACGCCGCGCGTCGTGCAGCAGCATCAGCGCCAGCAGACCCGCCGCCTCGGGTTCGTCCGGCATCAGCCGGGTCAGCACCCGGGCCAGCCGGATCGCCTCGGCGGACAGGTTCTGCCGGACCAGGTCCGCACCCGCGGTGGCCGAATACCCCTCGTTGAACAGCAGGTAGATCACGCCGAGCACGCCCGGGGTGCGTTCGGGCAGCAGATGCGCGGGCGGCACCCGGTAGGGGATCCCGGCGTTGGCGATCTTCTGCTTGGCGCGGACCAGCCGTTTGGCCATGGTCGGCTCGCTGGACAGGAAGGCCCGGGCGATTTCCGCCGTGGTCAGCCCGGCCAGGGTGCGCAGGGTCAGCGCCACCCGGGCCTCGAGCGACAGAGCCGGGTGACAGCAGGTGAAGATCAGCCGCAGCCGGTCGTCCGTGACCCCGCTATCCGCCGCCCCGTGATCGTCCTCGCCAAAGGAACCGTAGGCGGAATCCTGGTCCGGGTCGTACGACATGGCGGCTACCTCCCGGAGTTTGGCGGCTCCGACCGCTTTCCTGCGCAGCACGTCGATGGCGCGATTGCGGGCCGCCGTGGTCAGCCACGCGCCCGGCCGCTGCGGGACGCCGTCCCTGGGCCAGCGCTGCAGGGCCATGGCGAACGCGTCCTGGGCGCACTCCTCGGCCAGGTCCCAGTCGCCGGTGGTGCGGATCAGCGTGGCCACGACCTTGCCCCACTCATCCCGGAACGCCGTTGCCACCGCCTCCCGCGCGTCCCCGGCGGTGTCAGTCACGGGGTCGGCGTCGCTCATGGCCACATCGGCCGGACCTCGATGGTCCCGTAAGTCGCGGCGGGATGTGTGGCCGCGGCCTCGACCGCCTCGTCCATGTCGGCGCACTCCAGAATGCAGAACCCGCCGATCTGCTCCTTGGTCTCCGCGAACGGCCCGTCGGACAGCATCAGCTGACGCCGCCGCACCCGGACCGTCCTGGCTTCGGACGGCGCCCGCAGCCCGCCCGCGGCCGGACCCTCAGCAGGCAGCAGCCCGCGCCGGGCCATCTCCTGGCTCCAGCCGCCGCAGCCCTCCTCGGCGTGCGCGGCGGCGGATTCGTCCCCGCAGATCAGCAGCAGGAATTTCATGTTTCTTCTCCCTCCGCGTCCTGACGACGAACGGTACCGCCCGGTAGGGACATCAGCAGCCCGTTATCAAGCTGCCCTACCCTCCGACCCACCCTAAGATGGCGTGCATGCCCATTACCCGTGACGAGGTCGCGCACCTGGCGCGGCTGTCCAGGATCGCGCTCTCCGACGCCGAACTCGACCACCTGGCACCCCAGCTGGATCAGATCATCACGGCCGTGGCGCAGGTCCAGGAAGTCACCGCCGAGGGCATCCCGCCGACCTCGCATGCGACCGGCCTGACCAACGTGTTCCGCGACGACGAGCTCCGGCCGTGCCTGACGCCTGAAGAAGCACTGAGCCAGGCGCCCGCGACGGAACAGCAGCGGTTCAAGGTTCCGCGCATCCTGGCCGAGGACTAAGAGGACGAAGCAGATGGCCACCGAACTCACCCGCATGACCGCGGCCGAACTGTCGGCCGCGCTGACCGCCAAAGAGGTCTCCGCGACCGAGGTCACCCAGGCTCACCTGGACCGGATCGCCGCCGTGGACGGCCAGGTCCACGCCTTCCTGCACGTCGCGAACGACAGTGCCCTGGCCCAGGCCGCCGAGGTCGACGCCAAACGGGCCAAGGGCGAGCCTCTGGGCCCGCTGGCCGGCGTCCCGATCGCGGTCAAGGACGTGTTTGCCACCAAGGGCCTGCCCACCACCTGTGGCTCGCGCATCCTGGAGGGCTGGCACCCGCCCTACGACGCCACGATCACGACCCGGCTCAAGCAGGCGGGCACCGTCATCGTCGGCAAGACCAACATGGACGAGTTCGCGATGGGCTCCTCCACCGAGAACTCCGCCTACGGGGTGACTCACAACCCGTGGGACCTGACCAAGATCCCCGGCGGCTCTTCTGGCGGGTCCGCCGCCGCGGTGGCGGCCTACGAGGCGCCGCTGTCGATCGGCACCGACACCGGCGGGTCGATCCGCCAGCCCGCGGCGGTCTGCGGCATCGTCGGAACCAAGCCCACCTACGGCGGCTCGTCCCGGTACGGGGTGGTGGCGTTCGCCTCCAGCCTGGACACGCCAGGCCCATTCGGCCGGACGGTGCTGGACACGGCGCTGCTGCACGAGGCCATGTCCGGGCACGACCCGATGGACTCCACCTCGATCGACGCCCCGGTCCCGCCGGTGGTGGCCGCGGCCCGCGAGGCCGACGTGAGCGGGATGCGGATCGGCGTGGTCACCGACCTGAGCGGCGAGGGCTACCAGCCCGGCGTGCTGGCCCGGTTCGCCGAGGCGGTCGAGCTGCTCGAGTCGCTGGGCGCCAAGGTCACCGAGCTGTCCTGCCCGCACTTCTCCTACGCGCTGCCGGCCTACTACCTGATCGCGCCCAGCGAGTGCTCCTCCAACCTGGCCCGGTTCGACGCCATGCGCTACGGCCTGCGGGTCGGCGACGACGGCACCAGGGACGCCGAAGAGGTCATGGCCGCCACCCGCGCCCAGGGCTTCGGCGCCGAGGTCAAGCGGCGCATCATCCTGGGCACCTACGCGTTGTCCAGCGGGTACTACGACGCCTACTACGGCAAGGCCCAGCAGGTCCGCACGCTGATCATCCGCGACTTCGACGCGGCCTTCAACCAGGTCGACGTGCTGATCTCGCCGTCCACGCCGACCACGGCCTTCGCGATCGGGGAACGGGCCGACGACCCGATGGCCATGTACCTGGCCGACCTGTGCACGATCCCGTCGGACCTGGCCGGCAACGCGGCCATCTCGGTCCCGTGCGGGCTGGCCGGCGAGGACGGCCTCCCGGTGGGCCTGCAGGTGATGGCGCCCGCGCTGGCCGACGACCGGCTGTACCGGGTCGCCGCGGCCGCCGAGGCCGCGTTCACCGGTCGCTGGGGCCACCCGCTGCTCGCCGAAGCGAAGGGGCTGTAACGCTCATGACTACGACTGCCAGTGACACATTGGTCCCCTACGACGAGGCCGTCGCGCGCTACGAGCCGGTCATCGGCCTGGAGACGCACGTCGAGCTGGGTACCCGGACCAAGATGTTCTGCGGCTGCGGCACCGCCTTCGGCGCCGAGCCGAACACCCAGGTCTGCCCGGTCTGCCTGGGCCTGCCTGGCTCGCTGCCGGTGGTGAACCGGATGGCGATCGAGTACGCGATCAAGATCGGCTTGGCGCTGAACTGCGAGATCGCGACCTGGTGCCGGTTCGCGCGGAAGAACTACTTCTATCCGGACATGCCCAAGGACTTCCAGATCTCGCAGTACGACGAGCCGCTGTGCACCGACGGCTATCTCGATGTGCCGGTGGGCGGGCGTACCGTCCGGGTCGGCATCGAGCGCGTCCACCTGGAGGAGGACACCGGCAAGTCGATGCACGTGGGCGGGGCCACCGGCCGGATCCACGGCGCGGAGTACTCGCTGGTCGACTACAACCGGGCGGGCATCCCGCTGGTCGAGATCGTGACCAAGCCCATCGAGGGCACCGGCGCGGACGCGCCCGAGGTCGGCCGGGCCTATGTGACCGAGCTGCGTGACCTGCTCCGCTCCCTCGGCGTGTCCGACGTGCGGATGGAGGAGGGCTCGCTGCGCTGCGACGTGAACACCTCGATCGCCCCGCGCGGCGCGGCCTGGGGCACCCGTACCGAGACCAAGAACGTCAACTCGCTGCGCTCGGTGGAGCGGGCTATCGTTTTCGAGATCAGCCGCCAGGCCGCCGTCCTGGACGCGGGCGGCCGGATCAAGCAGGAGACCCGGCACTTCCACGAGGACACCGGCACCACCACCGCCGGCCGCTCCAAGGAAGAGGCGCAGGACTACCGCTACTTCCCCGAGCCCGACCTGGTCCCGGTCGCGCCGGAGAGCAACTGGGTGGAGCGGATCCGGGCCGCGCTGCCCGAGGCCCCGGCCAAGGTCCGCGCCCGGCTGCAGGCCGAGTGGGATGTCTCCGCGACCGACTGGGATGCCCTCGTCAATGCCGGCGCCGTGGACCTGGTCCGCGACACGGTCGCCGCGGGCGCCACGCCCGCCGACGCCCGCAAATGGTGGCTGGGCGAGCTGTCCCGCCGCGCCAACGACACCGGAATTAAGCCGAACGAGCTCAGCATCACCCCCGCCCAGGTCGCCCGCGTGGCCGCCCTGGTCGTCGCGGGCACGCTCAACGACCGTCTCGCCCGGGACGTGTTCGACGCGGTCCTGGCGGGCGAGGGTGATCCCGACGACGTGATCGCGGCCCGGGGCCTGGCCGTGGTCAGCGACGAAGGCGCGCTCACTGCCGCGGTAGACGAAGCGATCGCCGCCAACCCGGACGTCGCCGCCAAGGTCCGCGACGGCAAGGTCGCCGCCGCCGGTCCCATCGTCGGCGCGGTCATGAAGGCCACCCGCGGCCAAGCCGACGCCGCCCGCGTCCGCGAGCTCATCCTCCAGCGCCTCACCGCCTAACCCCGCGCCACGCTCTCGCTCCCCGCCGGCCCGCCCCCCTCGCGCCGGCCCGCCCCCTCGCGCCGGCCCGCCCCCTCGCGCTGGCCCGCCCCCCTCGCGCCGGCCCGCCCCCCTCGCGCCGGCCCGCCCTCCCAGCGCTATGAAAGTGCACTTTCGGTACGTTCCTGCGTACTGAAAGTGCACTTTCATGCCCATAGAGGCCGCGCGACGCGCGCCCGCGATGCCATTTCTGTGACCAGTGAGACGCGTGATACGAATCATCGCGCCGGGAACCGAGGCGCTTTGCTTTGTTCGCGCTTAGCGCGGCAGCGCCGAACGCCGCCAGGCGCCAGGACCGGGGAACAGCGGTGCCCGCAGCTGCCGCGACCGCTCGCTCCAGGCGGACCGCACCGGCGTCGCGGCCTGCTCGCCCTCGCCCGCGGAAGCCGCTGCCATCAGCACCGCGACCAGCGCCGCGATCTCCTCCGGCGTCGCGTCCCCGCGCACCACCCGCAGCACCGGGGCCCGCGGGGCGTCAGCCGTCCCAGCGGCAGCAGAACCCTCTGCCCGTTCGGCCTCATCGTCAGCCACGGGACTTGCCCATGCCGATGCCGAACTCCCGGTGTACCCGCTCCCAGAACGCGTCCCGCAGCCATTCGCGGGCCTCCTGGTAGGGGCGCAGCGACAGGCCGAGCTCCTTTTCGGCGTCGACTAGCAGTTCCTTGTCGATGACCGGCGGCAGGATCGGGCCGGGCAGCAGGTCCCGGATGTTGTCGCGGCCGCGGGTCAAGATCCACTTCTGCGCAACGTGCTCGCCGGCCTCTTCGACCCGCAGCCGGTCCGGGCCCAGGCGGGGCATCGGCCCGGTCTCCCTGATAGCCGAGAAGCTACCGGTGTCTCTCAGGACCGGGAAGCCGCCGGTCCGGGACGACCGCGGCCGCTCGCCGAATAGCTGAGATGGCGAGGGCGCCGTGGGGGAGCTCCCCATGGCCCCCATCGTCGGGTCGGTCCGCGGCTGATCCACGGCGGTCGGGTTCTTGGTGAAGTAGGGCCGCAGGAACGGCGCGTCCAGCACGTCGACGGTGTCGGACTCCCAGACCAGTCGCTCCGCCTGGTTGGTGCCATACGGTGGCTCGATGCCCCACAGGTGCACCCGCACCCCGAAGGTCTGAGCCGCCTCGACCGCCGGGACCATGTCCTCGTCGCCCGCGATGAGGACCGCGTCGGTGATCGCGCGGTGCCGGGCCAGCGCCTCCATGTCCGCGCGGATCTGCGCGTCAACGCCCTTTTGCTGGCCGCGGGCGTTCAGGTTGCCAAGCCGCAGCTTGACCCAGGGCATCTGGGCGATGACCCGCTGGTCGATGGTGGGCACCCGGTCGCGGGCGGCGTCGTACCAGTAGACCCGGAGCAGCTCGCCGCGGATCAATTCGTCGGCATGCTTAGTGACGACCTGGATCAGCGGTACCGCGTCCACGCGGAAATCGCGGCGCGAACTGGAACCGAACAGCAGTTCGCCTGCCGCTGCGTAGATATATCCGACATCCACCATGACCGCGTAACGGGCCAGGATGGGGAGCGGAGCGGCGAATTCGGTCATCACCATCGACAATAGGGTAGCTGGTTATGTGCGCGTGCCACATGTACCAGTTTGCAGGCACGATGGACCAGGCCGGATGCGTTTCGCCGGCAATTACCCGGGGCAATTGCGGGCCGGCGTGTCGTGGTGAGCTTATGCCACCCTATGGGGGTGGCCCTTCTACAGCGGTATGTTGCCATGCTTTTTCGGCGGTAGCGTCTGCCGCTTGGTGCGCAGGCTGCGCAGCGCCCGGGTCACTGCCAGCCGGGTCTCGGCCGGGCGGATGACCGCGTCGACGTAGCCGCGCTCGGCCGCGATGTACGGGTTGGCGAGGGTGTCCTCGTATTCGGTGATCCGCCGGGCGCGCAGCTCGTCCGCCTGGTCGGCTCCGGCCAGTTCCCGCCGGTACAAGATGTTGACCGCGCCCTGTGCACCCATGACCGCGATCTGTGCCGTCGGCCAGGCCAGGTTCACGTCGCCACCCAGGTGCTTGGAGCCCATCACGTCGTAGGCGCCGCCGTAGGCCTTCCGCGTGATGACCGTCACCTTGGGCACGGTGGCCTCGGCATAGGCGTAGATGAGCTTGGCTCCACGCCGGATGATGCCGCGCCATTCCTGGCTGACGCCGGGCAGGAATCCCGGCACGTCCACGAAGGTCAGGATCGGGATGCTGAACGCGTCGCAGGTCCGTACGAACCGGGCCGCCTTCTCCGACGCGTCGATGTCCAGGCAGCCGGCGAAGTGCAGCGGCTGATTGGCCACCACGCCTACCGAGGAGCCGTCGATGCGGCCGAAGCCGACCACGATGTTCGGCGCGAAGCCCTCGTGGATCTCGAGGAATTCACCGTCGTCGAGCACGTGTGTGATCACCTCGTGCATGTCGTAGGGCTGGTTCGGCGAGTCCGGGATCAGGGTGTCGAGCTCCGCGTCCAGGTCCGAGGGCTCAGCGCCATTAAGGTCCGCGTCTGCGGCCAGCCGCGGCGGGTCCTCCAGGTTGTTCGACGGCAGGTAGGACAGCAGATCGCGGGCGAAGTCCACGCAGTCCTGCTCGTCCTTGGCCTCATAGTGGGCTACGCCGGACTTGGTGCTGTGGGCCTGCGCGCCGCCCAGGTCCTCGAAGCTCACGTCCTCGCCGGTAACCGTCTTGATCACGTCGGGCCCGGTGATGAACATGTGGCTGGTGCCCTCGACCATCAGCGTGAAGTCGGTGATGGCGGGGGAATACACCGCCCCGCCCGCGCACGGTCCCATAATCAGCGAGATCTGCGGGACCACGCCGGAGCTCATCACGTTGCGGTAGAAGATCTCGGCGAACAGGCCGAGCGCCACCACGCCTTCCTGGATCCGGGCGCCGCCGCCGTCGTTGAAGCCGACCACCGGGCAGCCGGTCTTCAGCGCGTGGTCCATCACCTTGACGATCTTCTCGCCGTACACCTCGCCCAGCGAGCCACCGAACACGGTGAAGTCCTGGCTGAACACGGCCACGGGGCGGCCGTCCACGGTGCCGTAACCGGTCACCACGCCGTCGCCGTAGGGCCGGTTGCTCTCGATGCCAAAGTCGTGCGCCCGGTGCCGGGCCAGCTCGTCGAACTCGGTGAACGAACCCGGATCCAGCAAGAGATCGATCCGCTCCCGGGCCGTCAGCTTGCCGCGTTCGTGCTGTTTCTCCACGGCCTGCTCCGAGCCGGCGTGCACCGCCTCGTTACGCCGCCGCTCCAGGTCGGCGAGCTTGCCTGCGGTGGTGTGCAGGTCGGGAACAGGTTCGCTTTCGGCGGCTTGGCCAGCACTGGAGGTTGTCATGAAGATCAGGCTAGCGGGCGTTGCTGGCGGCGCTCATACCGGGGTATTACGCTCTAGCCGTGAACACGGATGTGAACAGGGACGTGGAGCCTGCCCTCGACGGCGCCTGGAACGGCAACGAGCACCCGCACCGGGATGGCGACCAGCACCGGGACCGGGACCGCGCTGAGCTGCCCGAACCAATGCGGCACGACGTCCGGCTGCTCGGTGATCTCCTCGGCGAGGTGATCAGGGATTCCACCGGCCCGGAGCTGCTGGCCGACGTGGAGCGGCTGCGGCACGCGGTGATCGCGGCCCGCCAGGGCGACCGGGACGGCCAGACCGGAGACGAGATCGCGGCCCTGGTCGGCTCCTGGAGCCTGGAAGCGGCCGAGCAGGTCGCCCGCGCCTTCACCGTCTACTTCCACCTGGCCAACCTGGCCGAGGAGCATCAGCGCATCCGCATCCTGCGCGAACGCGACTCCGGGGCGGAGCCGGTGCGGGAGTCGCTGGCCGCCGCGGTGGCCGAGCTCGGCCACGACGCCGGGCCGGAGTACCTGACCGGGCTGCTGGCCTCGCTGCGTGTTCAGCTGGTGCTGACCGCGCACCCGACCGAGGCGCGCCGCCGCGCGGTGGTAGGGGCACTGCGCCGGATCAGCGTCCTGCTCGAGACCTTCGACGACGACCGGGCCGCTGCCGCCGACCGCGAGGAAGCCCGGCGCGGACTGCGCGAGCAGATCGACCTGCTGTGGCGGACATCACAGCTGCGGGTCAAGGCCATGGACCCGATCGACGAGGTCCGCACGGTCATGACCGCGTTCGACGAGACCCTGTTCCGGGTGGTCCCGACGGTGTACCGCGAGCTCGACCGGGCGCTGGGCGCATTCGACGACAACGAGGGCAGCAGCGGGCACGAGACCCCGGCGGTCACCGCGTTCCTGCGCTACGGCAGCTGGGTGGGCGCCGACCGCGACGGCAACCCGTTCGTGACCGCGCAGGTCACCCGGGAGACCGCCACCATCCAGGCCGACCACATCCTGCGCGCGCTGGAGAATGCCACCACCCGGATCGGCCGGGCGCTGACCCTGCACGAGGCCGGCACCCCGGTCAGCCCCGCGTTGCGGCGGGCGCTGGCCACGGCTTCGGCTGCCCAGCCCGAGCTGCTGGCCGAGATTTCCGAACGGTCGCCGCAGGAGCCCTACCGCACCTACCTGCTGTACGCCGCGCAGCGGCTGAACGCCACCCGGGTCCGGCACGCCGACCTGGCCTACCGTGGCCCGGCCGAGTTCCTGGCTGACCTGCGGGTGGTTCAGGAATCGATGCTCGCCGCAGGCGCGGTCAAGCAGGCCTCCGGCGAACTGCAGCACCTGATCTGGCAGGCCGAGACGTTCGGCTTCCACCTGGCCAGCCTGGAGGTCCGGCAGCATAGCCAGGTGCACGCCAAGGCGCTGGCCGAGTTGCGCGCCGCCGGCCCGCCCGGAACCCCGGGCTCCTGGTCGGACCAGACCGAAGAGGTGCTGGCCACATTCCGGGCCATTGCCTGGATCCAGGAGCGGTTCGGCATAGCGGCGTGCCACCGGTACGTGATCAGCTTCACGACCTCGGCCGACGATATCGCCGCGGTCCACGAGCTCGCTCGCTACGCCATGGACGACGCGCCGCTGCCGCAGCTCGACGTGGTGCCGCTGTTCGAGAGCGCGGAGGACCTGGGCAACGCCCCAGAGGTGCTGACCGGCATGCTGGTCCTTCCCGAGGTGGCCGAACGGGTGGCCTCGAGCGGCGGCGAACTAGAAGCGATGCTCGGCTACTCGGACTCGGCTAAAGAGCTCGGTCCGGCCAGTGCCACATTGCGATTGTTCGACACCCAGGCCCGGCTGGCCGAATGGGCCGCGACCAACGGCGTACGGCTGACGCTGTTCCATGGCCGGGGCGGCGCCCTGGGCCGCGGTGGCGGCCCGACCGGCCAGGCCGTCCTGGCCCAGGCGCCCGGCTCGGTCAACGGCTCGTTCAAGGTCACCGAACAGGGTGAGGTCATCTTCGCCCGCTACGGCCAGCAGGCCATCGCCAAGCGGCATCTGGAACAGGTCAGCTCGGCCGTGCTGCTGGCCTCCTCGCCGCGGATCGCGGAGCGGAACGCGGCCGCCGCGGCGCGCTATCGCGATGTGGCCGACCGGATCGACGACGCGGCCCGTTCGGCCTTCCGCAAGCTGGTCGAAGAGGACGGCTTCGCCGACTGGTTCGCCCGGATCAGCCCGCTCGGTGAGATCGGCGGGCTGCGCATCGGGTCCCGCCCGGCCAAGCGCGGCCTGGCGCCCGCCGCGGCCGGCGCCGCCCCGGCCATGGACCTGGCTGACCTGCGCGCGATTCCCTGGGTCTTCGCCTGGTCGCAGACCCGGCTCAACCTGCCCGGCTGGTTCGGCCTGGGCAGTGGCTTGGCCGCCATCGCCGACGCGGACTCCAGCCCGGATGGCAGCGGCGCCGAGCTGCTGCGCCAGGCCTACCGCGACTGGCCGCTGTTCGAGGTCATGCTGGACAACGCCGAGATGAGCCTGGCCAAGACCGACCGGCTGATCGGCGAGCGCTACCTGGCCCTGGGTGGCCGCCCCGACCTGACCGAGACCGTGCTGGCCGAGTACGACCTGACCCGGCGGCTGGTCCTCACCGTCACCGGCCACGACCGCCTGCTCGCCGGGCGTGCCGTCCTGTCCCGCGCGGTATCGCTGCGTGACCCCTACGTGGATGCCCTGTCCTACCTGCAGCTGCGCGCCCTGTCCACGCTCCGCACCCTGGATCAAGCCACCCCCGACCAGGACCGCGCCCAGCTCGAACGGGTCCTCCTGCTCACCGTCAACGGCGTAGCCGCCGGCCTCCAGAACACCGGCTGACCCCCGCCCGCCCCGCCCGCCCCGCACATCGTGGTGAAAAGGGTCATCGTGGTGGATAGGGCGCACTCCAGGCACCCTAAATCACCACCAAGCCCGAATTCACCACGCTAATCCGGCGGTCAGTCCGCGATGCGGATGCGCAGGCGGCGGAAACCCTTGCCCTTGCTCTCGATCTTGACCACGTCGATCCGGCCGACCTGCCGGGTGGAGGCGACGTGGGTGCCGCCGTCCGCCTGCTGGTCCAGGCCCACGACGTCGACGATCCGTACGTCCTTGACCTCCGGCGGCACCAAGTTGGTGGCGGTCCGGATGATGTCCGGCAGGGCGAACGCCTCGTCTCGCGGCAGCACCCGCACGTCGATCCGCCGGTCGGCTGCCAGTTCGGTGTTGCACGCAGCCTCGACCGAGTCCCGGAAACCCGCCGGGACCTCGGGCAGGTTGAAGTCCATCCGGGCCGTCAGCGGCTCCATGTTCCCGCCGGTCACCAGCGCGCCGAAGTCGCGGAACACCACGCCGCAAAGCACGTGCAGGCCGGAATGGGTGCGCATCAGCGCGGTCCGCCGGTCGTCCTCCAGCGCTCCGCGCACCGCAGATCCCACGGCCGGCAGCGGGTCACCCTCGGCCGGGATCAGGTAGAGGTCGTCGCCCTTGCGGGCACCGGTGATCCTGGTCTGCACGCCACCCCACAGCAGGACGCCGTGGTCCGGCGGCTGCCCGCCTCCACCGGGGTAGAAGGCCGACCGGTCCAGCACGATCCCCTCGGGGGTCGCGGCCAGTACCTGGGCGTCCCATTCCCGCAGGGTCTGGTCGTCCAGTTCGAGACGATGCGTGCGCCATTGCGTGTCGTCCATGCCGGAAGCCTACCGGCGCGTTAGGCGGGGTTCTCGCCCGCTGGCTCACCACCCGGCCTGTTCGCCGGCTCCCGCAAATCGCGCGCCCCGTCAGCCTCGGCCCGCGTCCCGTCAGCCCCAGTCGGCGCCTCGCCGGTTGTAGCCCGCGCCCGGTCCTCAGCTCCGGTCGGCGCCCCGTCGGCCGGCGTTGGCGCCCCGTCGGCCGCCACCCGCGCTCCGCCGGCCGCGGGCAGCGCCTCGTCAGCCGAGGGCAGGGTCTCCGCGGCCTCGCCCGAGGGAACCACCCGCCGGCGCCCGAACGTCAACCCGAACGCCAGGCAGGCGAACGGCACCGCCGACAGCGCGTACCGGTAGTCAAGCTCGTGCGCGGCGATCGGCACGACCAGGTTGATCACGGCCACCCCCCAGGCCAGCCCGGCCGCCGGGCCCACGCCACCGCGCCAGCGCCGGATCAGCAGCACCAGGCCGCCTACCAGGATGAAGCAGAACACCCAGCCGGGGAACCACACCGGCGACTGGTACAAGAACATGAAGTAGGCCCAGGGCTGGACCACGTGTGTATTGGACGTGGTGTGCGCGTACTTGCTCTCCCAATACTTCTGGTACCCGGCCAGCGTCTTTACGTGTGGGGCCACGGTGAAGTGGTCGGACAGGTAATCGGTCGGCCGGTCGGTGGTGAAGAAGGTCAGGAACACTTCCTTGGCTACCGTCCGCAGGTACGCGCCCGGCTGCGCCAGGATGGCCCGCTCGGCGAACTCCGTGGCCAGCTTGTTGTTGTAGGCGTTGATGCCGGGATGCGCGTCGACCTGGTACCAGGCCTTGGCGTCCCACAGGTAGTCGGCCGGCGTCCGCTCATTCATCAGCGCGTCGATGGACCAGGCCGGGGCGGGCGCGGTCGGGTGATTGGGCTGGTTCTCCGGGCACAGCGGCACCAGGTCAGCGGGCGGCTTGATGACCGAACAGTTCGCGAACGACATGGTCCGCGACCACAGGAACATCCCGCTGCTGTTGGTGATGTTGAGCTGGCCGTACTCGGAGTAGAAGACCAGCGCGTACCCGGCCACCGGTACCGCGAACGCGGCCAGGCAGGCGGTGAAGACCTTCCAGCCGACCCGCTGGAGCAGCAGGAAAATCAAGATGATGACGAACACCGGGGCGCCGTTGCCGCGGATGACGGAAGCCCAGGCGACCAGCAGCCCGACGATCACCGCCTGCCAGATCCGCGGCCGGCGCCAGGTCAGCAAGATGGCCACGGCGACCAGCAGCACGAACGTGAACAAGGTGTCCGGCAGGATCGAGGACTCCAGCCAGATCTGCCGCGAATCGAACAGCGTCGGCACGGTCGCCAGCGTCGCGCCCCAGGCCGGCAGCCCCCGGTGCCGCAGCACCACGTAGATGATCACGGCCAGCGCGATCCCCATCAGGTGCTGCAGCGTCGTCACCAGCAGCAGGCTGTGGAACGGCCGCAGGACCCGCAGCACGATCGGGTAGCCGGCCGGGCGCAGCTGGGACAGCGGCCGGAAGTGGACGCCCTCCTTCATGTAGGAGAACGAGTCCTGGATCAGCAGCGCGGGCTTGAACCCCAGCGCGGCGACGATCCGGGGCAGCAGCGACAGCAGGACGGCCACGGTGAACAGCCGGTGGTTGCGCCACAGCGCGGCCGGGGTCACGGCGGCTGCGGTGCTCCGGGTCCGGGCCTTCAGCGCGGCCGCATCCCAGGAGATCTGCGGCGGCCACAGTCGCCAGCTACGCTGGCGTTCCGGCGCGCGGCCGCCGTCGGCGCGGCGGCGCTGGCTGGTTCCAAGACCGGTCACCGATCATTCACCTCCTGGCACCTGAACAATAGTGGGTTGACATGCGAGCCGAGAACGATACGCCGGACCAGTGCAAACCGGGCGCGTCGCGCCAGAGCGAGCCGGACCAGGGCAAACCGGGCGTCCCGGGCCAGGGCGAGCTAAGCCGCAGCGAGCCGGCCCCGGACCGCCCGCCGCTGGATGCCGCCCGGCTGAACCAGGCCATTTTGCACCCAGGCACCCTGTGGCAGGCCATCGAGGTCACCGCGTCCACCGGATCGACCAACGCCGACCTGCTGGCCCGGGCCGCCCAGGGCGCCCCGGAGGGACTGGTGCTGACGGCCGAGGAGCAGCTGGCCGGCCGCGGCCGGATGGGCCGCAGCTGGGTGTCCCCGCCACGGTCGGCGCTGATGTTCTCGCTGCTGCTGCGCCCGCACCAGGTGCCCGTGGCTCGCCGCGGCTGGCTCCCGCTGCTGGCCGGCGCGGCCGTGGCCGAGGCGGTCAGCGCCGTGACCGGGATCGACGCCCGCCTCAAATGGCCAAACGATCTCCTGGTCCGCGACGCCCCGGCGGCCCGCGACGCGCTGCAGGGCGGCGGCGCCCCGTCGGCTCGCGACGCCAAGCTGGCCGGCATCCTGGCCGAGGCCTCCGGCGACGCCATCGTGGTCGGCGTCGGCCTCAACGTCTCCTCCACACCCGGCGAACTGCCCCCGCCGCGCCCCGGCGTCCTCCCCGCCACGTCTTTGCGCGCGGCCACCGCCAACCAGGTTGCGCCAGACCGTGAGGCCTTGCTCGCCGCCATCCTGGCCAGCTTCGAGCGCTGGTATGAGCCCTGGCGGCAGGCCGCAGGCGACGCCGAGGCCAGCGGGCTGCGTCTGGCATACATGCGCCTGTGTGCCACGATCGGCCGCCACGTGCGGGCCGAACTGCCCGGCGATCAGCTGCTCTCGGGCCTGGCCGTCGGTGTCGACTCCGACGGCAGGCTGCTGGTCCGCGAGCCATCGGGGGCCGTGGCCCGGGTCGCGGCCGGCGACGTCGTCCACCTGCGCTGATCGCCGGCATCCCGGTCTGCCCCCGCCGCGCGGGGCGCGAAGGCCAGCGCCGCGGCCAGGCACGCCGCGGGCACAGCGGGCAGCAGATAGCGCAGGTCGAAGTCCGCGGTCAGCGGCGGAACGGCCAGGATCGTCAACGCGAACGCCCAGGCCAGCCCGGCCCCGCCGGACCGGCGCCTGGCGATCATGGCGGCCAGCGCGGCGAGCAGGATCACCCCGAGCAGCGTCCCCGGCAAGAACACGGCCCGCTGGTAGTCCACCAGCCAGGAGGCGAACGGCTGGACGGCCCGGGTCGCAGCGGGCCGCCCGCCGTTGTAGTCGGCCTGGTCCTTGGCCACCGTCCCGCCGCCGAGGGTGTGCATGCCGGCCGGCACCCAGCCGGTGGTGGCGTCGGCGAACTGATACCGGTCCACGATCCCGGCGTCGGGGTGCGCGGGCCGGTCCCAGTAGAAGCTCAGCGCGAAGTCATGGGTGACCGCGGCCGCGTACCCGCCCGGCTGCGCCTCGATGGCCCGCAGCGCGAAATTCCTGGCCAGCGCGTTGGTCCGTGTCGAGAACCGGCCTCCGGGCATCCGGAGCAGCGGCGAATTCCCGTCCCAGATGTAGAGCGACGCGGCCATCCGCGGCTGGCCGGGCGGCGGGCATAGCACGCTCTCGTCGGCCGGCGGCTTGATCACCGCGCAGTTCGCGAACGACATGGTCCGCGACCACAGGAACACCCCGTCACTGGTGGTCAGGCTGAACCTGTGCTGGTGCAGGTCGAACCAGCCGGCGTACGCGACCACCGGCAGCGCCCCGGCCAGGATCGCCGCGGTCAGCGCGACCAGGCCCACACGCCGGATCACCAGCGCCACCACCAGCACCGCGAGCAGTGGCAGCCCCACGGGCCAGATGACCGCCGACACGCCGAGCAGGAAGGCGGCCGCCGCGGCGCGGCCCACCCGCCGTTCGCCCGGTGTCCGCAGCATGAGGTACAGGGCCACGACCACAAGAAGGCCGAACGAGCTGCCTGGCACGATGTCGCTTTCAACCTGGAGCTGGTACGCGTCGAAGAGCACCGGCAAGGTTGTGAGCGTCGCGGCCCAGGCAGGCAGGCCGTACCGCCGGGCCAGCGCGTACACCATGATCGCGACCGCCAGGCCCATCACGTGCTGGACCAGGCCGACCGCGGCGAAGCTGTGCAGCGGCCGCAGGATCCACAGCAGCGCGGCGTAGCCGCCTACCCGGCTCGGGTCGGGAACCAGCCGCAGCGCGGTGGCCAGGTAGGAGGCCGAGTCCCCGCCGAACCACAGCACCGGCCGGAACGCCAGCATGACCAGCAGCCGCAGCGCCACGGCCGCAGCTAGTGCCAGGCCGAACAGCCAGTGCCGTCGCAGAAGCCATCCGAACCCAATCCATTAGCCGCATTGTTTCACGCCACGTGTCATGCTGCGGGGTATGGCGCACGACACCTCGCCGGCTGATCCGTCGCTCACCGACGGTGAGGAGCTTGTGCTGCGGATCCACCCGCACTGGAAAACCCTGATCCGCCCGCTGGCCGTCGCGGTCATCGTCATCGCGGCCGCGCTGGTGGTCGTGGTGCTGATCCCGCCCGGCACGGCCGCCGCGGCGGAACGGCTAGCGGTGGCCGCGGTCGCCATCCTGGCCCTGATGCTGTGGCTGATCGTCCCGGTGCTGCGCTGGCAGACCACGATGTATGAGCTGACGACCAGGCGGCTGCGGATGCGGGACGGGATCCTGGTCCGGCACGGCCGGGACATCCCGCTGGCCCGGATCAACGACGTGTCGTTCGAGCGGGGGCCGCTGGACCGGCTGCTTGGCAGTGGCCGGCTGGTGGTGGAGTCGGCCGGGGAGCACGGCCAGATCGTGCTGCACGACATCCCGCGGGTGGAATCCACCCAGGCCCTGCTGTTCCGCCTGGTCGAGCAGGAGCAACGACGGCTGGAGCGCGACCAGCGGACCCAGCCGTGATCGCCGCCCATGCGAACCCTGGTTTTTACCATGCCTTTACTATTTACGTATGACCCGGGTGCTGCTCGCCGAGGACGACACGTCGATCTCCGAACCACTGTCCCGCGCGCTGCGCCGCGAGGGGTACGAGGTAGACGTGACCGCAGACGGCCCGACCACGCTCGACCGGGCTCTGGGGGAGGGCGCCGACCTCATCCTGCTGGACATCGGCCTGCCCGAACTCGACGGGCTCGAGGTCTGCCCGGCGGGTCCGCGCCGGCGGTTACGCGGTGCCGGTGCTGATCCTGACCGCCCGGGCCGACGAGGTGGACACCGTGGTCGGCCTGGATGCGGGTGCCGACGACTACGTGACCAAGCCGTTCCGGCTGGCCGAACTGCTTGCCCGCGTCCGGGCCCTGCTCCGCCGGGGCACGGTCGAGGGCTCGGTCGCGCACGGCGTGCGGATCGACCCCGACGCCCGCCGGGCCTGGCACGGCGACGTGGAACTCGACCTGACCACCAAGGAATTCGACCTGCTGTGGATCCTGCTGCGGGACGCGGGCAAGGTGGTGACCCGCGAGCAGATCATGCGCGAGGTATGGGACGCGAAGTGGTGGACGTCGACAAAAACGCTCGACATGCACATTTCCTGGTTGCGCCGCAAGCTCGGCGACGACGCGCACAGCCCCCGGTACATCACCACGGTCCGGGGCGTGGGATTCCGCTTTGAGCGCGGCGACTGACGGCCCGGGCACCCGGGTCTCCGCGGTGCTCGCCGCGGAGTAGGCGATGCGCCGGAGGCTGTGGTACCCGAGCGTGGCCGTGGCGGCCATGGCCGTCCTGGTCGTGGGCGTGCCCGCGCTGGTCATCGCGGCGCCGCGCGGGGCGGTGGCGCTGGCCGTGCTGGCCGGGCTGATAGTCGTGGCCGTGGCCCTGGCCGCGTGGCTGACGGCCCTGCTCGCGGCCCGGCTGGCCCGTCCGGTGGAGGAGCTCGCCGAGGCAGCCGCCCGGCTGGGAGCCGGGGACCCGCGGCCGCTCGGCCGGCGTTACGGCGTCGCCGACCTGGACCAGGTCGCCGACGGGCTGGACACGTCGGCCCGGCGGCTCAGCCAGTTGCTGGCCGCCGACCGGGAACTCGCGGTGGACGCTTCGCACCAGCTGCGTACCCCGCTGACCGCGCTGTCCATGCGGCTGGAGGAGATGATCGCGGCCGCCGACGACCCGGAGGTAGTCCGGGAAGAGGGGCACGCGGCCCTGACCCAGGCTGAGCGGCTGGCCGATGTGGTGACCCAGCTGCTCAGCCCGTCCCGCCGCGCCACTGCGTCATCGGCCGCGCTGACCGGCATCGATGAGATCGTCCAGCAGCAGGTGGTGGAGTGGGAGCCAGCCTTCCGCCGGGTCCGGCGCCGGCTCGAGGTGATCGGCGAACGCGGCCTGCAAGCCCACGTCACCCCGGGCGGCCTGGCTCAGGTGCTGGCCACGCTGATCGACAACGCGCTCATGCACGGTGGGGGCACGGTGACGTTGCAGACTTCGCACAGCGCGCGCTCGGTGGTAGTCGAGGTCCGGGACGAGGGCAAGGGAGTCCCGCCCGAACTGGTCTCGCGGATCTTCGAGCGCAGCGTGAGCGGCCGGCCCGAGGGTACCGGTCTCGGCCTCGCCCTGGCCAGGACCATGGCCGCGGCCGATGGCGGCCGCGTGGTGCTCGTCAAGCCGAAGCCGGCCACCTTCGCGGTCTTCCTGCCCCGGAACCCGCCCAAGCCGGGCACCCAGCCCGTCCGCGGCCCGGCCTAATCGCCAGAACAACAAACGCCGAACAGCAAACGCCAGAACAGCAAGCAGCGAGCTAGCCTCGCCGCGCCCGGCCGTCGGCCGGGGCGAGCCGCTCCCGGGCCGGCCCATACCCGTCGGTTCGCGGCCGCAGGTGCTCGTCGCCAGACTCAGCCAGCCGGGACTCAGCCAGCCGGGACTCAGCCAACCCGGGATGCGCCGACCGCGAGTCGGTGATCAGCAGGGCAGCGGCCTCGCTGGTTTCGGTGGGGTCGACGATCCCGGACACCGCGGCTTCCCCGGCCGCCACGGCGGCGCCCGGCGCTCCGGCCAGGAACACCCACTTCTTGTAGGAGAAGTACCGGAAGATCGTGCCCAGCCCGGTGCCCACCAGGCTGGCCGCGTTGTAGGCCAGCACGTCGCGCTTGTCCAGCCCGTAAGTGGTGAACGCGATCACGCCCTCGGCGATGATCAGGCCCACCAGGTTCAGCGCGAAGAAGATCAGGCCCTCGCGCAGCATGTGCTGGTTGACCCGGTGGCGGAAGGTCCAGAACCGGCTGCCGAAGTAGGTCACGATCGTGGCCACCACGATGGAGATGCCCTTGGAGAACATCGGGCCCATGCCCTCGGCACCGTGCAGATAGGCGGCGCCGCCGAGATCGATGACCGACCCGACGAATCCGACCACGCCAAATTTCGCGAGCTCAGGGATCAGTTCCTTGAAGCGCTGGGTGAGGGTCCCCATCCTGGGCATACAGGACTGTCCTTTCCGGACGGCATCAGGCTGCTTGCGCACACGTACCCCGGTGCAGGCCCCGGGCGAGTCCCGCACATGCTACCGGAGCGTGCCGTGGCATCGCGGCAAGCTTCCCTGATACACGCCTACGAAACTGCGCAGAAAATACTGACCGCGACAAAAGCCGCGACTCGGTCGCGGCTGCGCCGCCCCGGCCGCCCACCCCGATCGCGGAGCTCAGCCCGCCAGGGAGGTCTCCCGGCCGGTCCCTGCGATGGCGTGCCAGCCCAGGTAGATCGCGGCCGTGATCAGGAAGCCGACCTCGAAGGTCAGGTCCCCAGCGGACCCGACGTGCTTGGGCACCACCCCGACGTACTCGGTCTGGTTCGAGAACAGCCAGATCGAGATGACGATCCCGACCAGCATGGCCACCGGGCCGGCCAGTTCGTCCGCTTGGTCGAAAACAGCAGGTTTTCGTCCGGGTTGCGCCGCAGCAGCAGGTCACAGAAGTAGACGGCCAGCCAGGGCGCGATCCAGTAGGCGATGATGAGCAGGAAGTTCTCGTACTTGGACCCCGCGTTGGACAGGGCGCTCCAGGCCACGAAGAAGCCGATGATGCCGAACCCGAGAGCGACAATCGCCCGCCGCAGCGCCAGCGGCAGCTTGATGCCGATCGCGGTGAACGACAGCGCGCCGGAGTAGATGTTGAGCACGTTCGCCGAGACGGCGCCGAGCGCGATGGCCAGCAGCGTCAGGTCGGCCAGCGGGGTGGCCAGCAGGCTGGTCATGCCGCCGGGACCGGCGAGGGCGTCGTTCGCGCCGACCGCGGTGCCGACGGCCGCGCCGACGATTTCGAGCACAGCGCAGGAGATGAACAGCCCGCTCCCGGACCACCAGGCGATGGCGGTCTTGCTCGTGTCCGGCTTGAAGTAGCGGGTGTAATCCGACGCGTACGGATTCCAGCCGACCGCGTACCCGAACGACGCCCCGAACGTCAGCAGGAACGCGCCGGGGATCGTGTGGTGCGTGGCGCCAGGGTGCGCCTTGCTCAGGATGACCCCGGCCGCGATCAGGAAGATGATGGTGAGGATCGGGAAGGCATACCGCTCGAAGAGGTGCACCAGGTTGTAGCCGAAGAACGCCACCACGAGCTGTACCGCCACGATAATGATCAGGCAGAGCACCTCCGGCATGTGGGTCAGCACGTTCAGCGCCAGGGCGCCGCTAACGCTGTTGACCGCGAACCAGCCGATGCCGGCCGTGACCGAGTTCAGCCCGGCGGGCAAGATGTTGCCCCAGTATCCGAACCCGAACCGGCTCAGCACCATCTGCGGTACGCCGTACTTCGGCCCGCGTAGCGACAAGATGCCCTGGGTGACGCCGCCGATCGCGCTGCCCAGGACCAGCGCCAGGGCCGCCCCCCAGAAGCTGAGACCGAAGCCGGCGACGGCGAGCACGCCGACGAAGATCGTCGCGAACTCCATGTTCGGCGAGGTCCAGGTCCAGAACAGCTGCAGCGGCCGGCCGTGGCGCTCGCTGAGCGGGATGAATTCCGCTCCGCCCGGCTCGACCTCGAGCACACGCTCGCCGTATGTGCCCTCCCGGACGAGGACGCCGGCTCCGGCACCACTGTCCACGACGTCCTGATCGCGTGTCGCCATCTTCGCTCCTGTGTCCGAGTGGCTGAGATCATAAGTCTTTTACCCGGTGAAATGCGACGCCAAAGAAAACAATGTTTCACTGATGTAAAACCACGGCCAAAGAACGAACTTTTTATTTCGCGCTGCCCGGGCCGGGTGGTCCCCGGCCACCAGGTTCCGGGCCGGACGCCGGTCCCGTAGGGTACGGAGCGTGACCGATTCCGCGGATGCACCGTCGCCCCGGCCGTCGCTGCCGCTCCTGGCTACCGGCACCCCCGGGGCCCCCGTGGTGGGCATGGTGGGCGCTGGCCAGCTGGCCCGGATGACCAGCCAGGCCGCCACCGGCCTGGGCGTCGGCTTCCGCGTGCTGGCCGCCGCGGCCGACGAGAGCGCGGCCCAGGTTGTGGCCGGGACCTGGATCGGCGATTACCGCTCGCTGCCAGACCTGCGCGAGTTCGCGGCCGGCTGCGGCGCGCTCACCTTCGACCACGAGCACGTGCCCAGCGACGCGCTGGCTGCCCTCGAGCGTGACGGCGCGCCGGTCCGGCCCGCGGCCTCGGCTCTGCGTTTCACCCAGGACAAGCTGGCCATGCGCGAGCGGCTGACCGGGCTCGGCATCGCCTGCCCCCGGTACGCCGCCGTGGCTGACCTGGCTCAGGTGGAGGAGTTCGCGGCCGGCCGCTGGCCGGTGGTGCTCAAGGCCATCAGCGGCGGCTACGACGGCAAAGGCGTCTGGGTCTGCGAGTCCCCGGCCGAGGCAAAGGTCGTGCTGGGTCACCGGCGGGTGCAGGCCGGCGAAGTCAACCTCATGGCCGAGGACTACGTGCCCTTCGAGCGCGAGCTCGCGGTGCTCGCCGCGCTGTCGCCACACCATCAGGGCGCGGTGTATCCGGTGGTGGAGACGGTGCAGCGGGACGGCATCTGCCGCGAGGTGGTCGCGCCCGCGCCCGGGCTGGCCCCCGGGCGCCGGGCGCAGGCCCAGGAGGTGGCCCTGGCGATCGCCAAGACCCTCGGCGTGACCGGGCTGCTGGCCGTGGAGATGTTCGAGACGGCGGACGGCCTGCTGGTCAACGAGCTGGCCATGCGGCCGCACAACACCGGCCACTGGACCATCGAGGGGGCCCGCACCTCCCAGTTCGAGCAGCACCTGCGGGCCGTCCTGGATCTGCCGCTCGGCTCGCCCGCTATGAGCGTCCCGGTCGCGGCGATGGCCAACGTGCTCGGCGGCGACGACGGCGACATCTACGACCGGTACATCCACGTGATGGCGGCCGACCCGACGGTGAAGGTGCACATGTACGGCAAGTCGGTGCGGCCCGGCCGCAAGATCGGGCACGTCACGGTGACCGGCGACGCGGACCACGCCGACCCGGCCGAGCTCGCCGACCGGGCCCGCCGGGCCGCCAGCTACCTGCGCTGGGGCACAGAGGACGGCGAATGACCACCCCCAACCCGCCCAGCACCGGCCCCGCCCAGGTCGGCGTGGTCATGGGCAGTGACTCGGACTGGCCGGTGATGCAGGCCGCGGGCCGGGTCCTGGAGGAGTTCGGGGTCCTGTACGAGGCCGACGTGGTCTCGGCCCACCGGATGCCGCGGGAAATGATCGAATACGGCTCGTCGGCGGCCGATCGCGGCCTGCGGGTGATCATCGCGGGTGCCGGCGGCGCCGCCCACCTGCCAGGCATGCTGGCCTCGGTCACCCCGCTGCCGGTGATCGGCGTGCCGGTGCCGCTGGCCAACCTGAGCGGCCTGGACTCCCTGCTGTCCATCGTGCAAATGCCGGCCGGCATCCCGGTCGCGACGGTCGCGGTCGGCGGCGCCCGCAACGCCGGCCTGCTCGCGGTCCGCATCCTGGGCGCCGCCCAGACCCCCGAGGGCGCCGCGCTGCGGGCCCGGCTGGTCTCCTTCGCCGCGGACCTGTCCGCCCAGGCGCACGCCAAGGGCGCGGCCTTGCGCGAGCGCCGCGCCGGAGATTCCGCCAGCTGACGGCCAGCACGAACCGCTAGACGCGCGCACCGTTCCCCGGCAACCTAGACAAAAGGAAACCGGACGAGGCGGTGAGGAGGCGCGCATGAGTATCGGCGCCACGCTCGCCGCCGCCCGCCGCCGGGCCGGGATGACCGTCGGCGACGTAAGCCACCTCACTCGTGTCACAGAGCCCATCATCCTGGGTATAGAGACGGATGACTACGGAGCCTGCGGCGGTGACTTTTATGCCAGGGGGCATATCAGGGCCATCGCCCGCGCGGTGGGGGAGGATCCGGTGCCGCTGATCGACGAGTTCGATTCGACCTGGCGCTCTGCGAAGGACAGCACCGCCGCCGAGGCCTTTGAGCCCGGCATGCCGATCAGGAAGCGGGAACGGCGGCGGGTACGCGGCGCCGCCCTGCTGGGCGTTGTGGTGCTGGCCGTGCTCGGCTTCGCCTGCTACAAGTTCGTGGCCAGCGCGGGCGGCTCGCACCCGGCCACGGCCGCGGCCAGCCAGGAGCCCGTCCGCCCCGCCGGGCAGGTCAGTGAACGGCCGGCAAGTGCCCCGGCCGTTCAGGCGACGAAGGCTCAGGCCAGTCCCTCGGCCACGGCTTCGGCCAGCCCGGCCCCGCCCCCGGTGCAGACCCTGGCCCTGGCCGGCGTGACCGCGTTCGGCCCGGACGGCGCGGCCGACGGTGACCACCCGGAACTGGCCGCGCAGGCCACCGGTGGTGACCCGGGCCAGCCATGGATAACTCATTGGTACGGCACCTCCGGTTTTGCCGGCACCAAAGACGGAACGGGCTTGCTGATCGACATGGGCCACGCCGAGACGATCACCTCGGTGAAGCTGTCCCTGGGCAGCAGTTCCGGCGCAGACCTCCAGCTCCGCGCCGGCTCCAAGCCGGTCCTGGCCGCGCTGTCCCGGGTGGCCAGCGTCACGGACGCCGGCAGTCACGTGCAGTTCCGGCCGGGAAGCCCGGTCCACGCCCGCTACCTGCTGGTCTGGTTCACCAAGCTGCCGCCGGACAATGCGGGCACCTATCAGGCCAGCGTCTACAACATCACCGTCCGGGGCCAGCGCTGACCAAAGTGTACCACACATGCGTGGTACACTTTGGTCATGTCGGCGGATAACGACGTGATCGACCGGATCAATGTGCTCCTGGACAGCACTGACCCGGAGACCGTCAACACCTCCATGCGGATACCGAAGCCGCTGCGCGAGGCAGCCGCGCTGGCGGTGAGCGAACTAGGTGTCGCGCCTTCCGCGACGGTGCTGGCGGCCAACGCGCTCCGTACGCTGCTTGAGATCGTGGTGCGGGAGGCGGTGCTCGAGCGGCACTTCGAAGAGAACCCCGAACTCCGCCCGACCCTGGCCGACCTGGCGATCGCGGCGGCCGAACTCGACGGCAGCCCGCTGGCGCAGCAGCCCGAACTCATTGAGCGGGCGGCAGCCGAGGTCCAGCGGAGGCACCCCGGTGCCGACCCAGAGGACGTGCTGCTGTGGGCCGAGGCGGTCCAGAGCTGTAAGGCGAACGAGACGGCTGAGAAGGGCGCGGCGTGAACTCGATCATCTTGCTGGACAACGAGGCGGTTCAGGCCCTCGCCGATAAGGCGCACAGCAAGCATCGTCGCGTGCTCAACGAGGTTCTGGTCGCCAACCGCCGCGCAACACGCGCTCTATCGTTCGGCATTGCGGTGCCTGCCGCCGTCCGGGTGGAGGCGGGCTGGGACCGGACCGCTGCGGCCTGGACGTTCGTCAACCAGTTGCGGATCGCCGATATCCCGCTGGACGCACGGCATGCCGACGCTGGCGCCAGCATCCGCCAGCGGGCCCAGGTATCTGTTGCCGGCGCGCACCTCGGTGCCGCCATCCAGGGAGCCGAGGCAGATCACGTCACCGTGATCACCAGCGACCCGCGTGACATCCAGCGCGTCGCCGAGGGCCGGCGCGTCGGTGTCGTCGCCATCTGACCGATCTACTATCGAGTCATGAGCGATGATTTCCCGGCGTTTGCCCTGTCCGAGGAGCATCAGGCCCTGCGCGAAGCAGTGCGGGCCCTGGCGGACGACAAGATCGCGCCCCGCGCGGCCGAGATCGACCGGACCGCGGAGTTCCCCTGGGACGTGTACGAGGCGCTGGCCAAGGCGGACCTGCACGCCGTGCACATCCCCGAGGCCTACGGGGGTGCCGGGGCCGACGCCATCGCCACGGCCATCGTGATCGAGGAGGTGGCCCGGGCCTGCGCGTCGTCCTCGCTGATCCCGGCGGTGAACAAGCTCGGCACGATGCCGCTCATACTGGCCGCTTCCGAGGAGGTCAAGGCGCGGTACCTGACCCCGGTGGCGCGCGGCGAGGCCATGTTCTCCTACGGCCTGTCCGAACCCGAGGCCGGCTCAGACGCCGGCGCGATGAAGACCAAGGCGGTCCGCACCGACTCCGGGTATGTGCTCAACGGGGTCAAGCGCTGGATCACCAACGCCGGGGTGTCGAAGTACTACACGGTCATGGCGGTGACCGACCCCGCCGCGGGCCCGAACGGGATCTCGGCCTTCGTGCTCGAGGACGGCGACGAGGGATTCACCTACGGCGCCCCCGAGCACAAGCTCGGGATCAAGGGCTCGCCTACCCGTGAGCTGTACTTCGACGACTGCGCCATCCCGGCTGACCGGCTGATCGGCGCCGAGGGCGAGGGCTTCAAGATCGCGCTGCGTACCCTGGACCACACCCGGATCACGATCGCGGCCCAGGCCCTGGGCATCGCCCAGGGCGCGCTGGACTACGCGCTGGGGTACGTGAAGGAACGCAAGCAGTTCGGCAAGCCGATCGCGGAGTTCCAGGGCCTGCAGTTCATGATCGCCGACATGGCCATGCAGCTGGAGGCGGCCCGGCAGCTGACCTACGCCGCCGCGGCCAAGTCCGAGCGGGCCATGGAGGGGGACCGGTCCGACGACCTGACCTTCTTCTCCTCGGCTTGCAAGTGCCTGGCCTCAGACGTGGCTATGTCGGTCACCACCGACGCGGTCCAGCTGCTGGGCGGCTACGGCTTCGTCAATGACTTCCCGGTCGAGCGCATGATGCGGGACGCCAAGATCACCCAGATCTACGAGGGCACCAACCAGATCCAGCGCATGGTGATGGCACGGCAGTTGCTGAAGGGGTGAATGCAGGGCTCTGAACTGCGTATTCTCCGGCCTTTTAGATTGCAGAAACGGTCATCCGACGCCAAGCCGGGCGACCCGCTCGGCTGTCCGGTTTACCCGGTTAGTCCTAGTTATTTCCCGTTGTTTCCGGACCCCGTGCTGAATCCGTGCTGATACCTGGGTCGCTTTGGTCTAGACCAATCAGTGTGACCGCCGTGCAGGTGGCCTGTGGCGTGCCGAAATCTGGTGTGTCGTCCTGACCTGCTGGTATACACTCGGCGCTCGTGCTTATCCGCCTCGTCTGCGTGTAATGATCGGGGTTTTCGGGTGGCTGGTGCTGTTGGCGCGAGATGATGCCGTGAAGGATACGGGGATCCTGGTGCTGCGGCATGAGATCGCCGTGCTGCGCCGGCAGGTCGCCCGCCCGAAACCGGGCTGGGCTGACCGTGCTGTGCTGGCCGCCGTGGCCGGGCTGCTGCCTGGGCACCTGCGGTTGCACCGGATCGTGAAACCGGGCACGCTGCTGGCCTGGCACCGGCGCCTGGTCACGAAGAAATGGACGTACCCGGATACGCCGGGGCGCCCGCCGGTCCCAGATGAGGTGCGGGCGCTGGCGGAGCGGCTGGAGCGGCAGAATCCGCGCTGGGGATACCGGCGCATCCAGGGAGAGCTGCTGGGTCTGGGCTGCCGGGTAGGGGAGGGCACGATCCGCGGGATCCTGGCCGCCGCCGGGCTTGGCCCCGTGCCGCGGCGGGCATCACCGGCCTGGCGTCAGTTCCTGACCGCCCAGGCATCGGGCCTCCTGGCGTGCGGCTTCCTGCACGTAGACACGGTGCTGCTGCAGCGCCTGTATGGGCTGTTCCTGATTGAGATCCAGACCCGGGCCGTGCACCTCCTCGGCGTCACCGCGCATCCGGCCGGAGAGTGGACCGCCCAGCAGGCCCGCAACCTGCTGATGGACCTGGGTGAGCGGGCCGGACGGTTCAAGTTCCTGCTCCGCGACCGGGACGGCACGTTCACCGCGGCATTCGACGGCGTCTTTGCCGGCAACGGCACGCGGGTGATCAAGACACCGGTCCGGTCGCCGCGCGCGAATTCATAGGCGGAGCGATTCGTGGGCGCGCTTCGCGGTGAGTGCCTGGATCAGCTGCTGATCCTCGGCGAACGGCACCTCCGCAAGGTGCTGGCCGAGTCCGGCCGTCATTATAACGATCACGGTCCGCATCAGGGCCTGCAGCAAGAACCTGCGCGACAGGTCGGCCGAGCGGTCAATATCACTGCCCGGATCGGGCGTATGCAGGTTCTGGGCGCCCTGATCAACGAGTACCGAAGAGCAGCCTAGAAATCATGAAACGGCACGTCAGCGGCTACGAACGAATTTTGGCACGGCACAGGCCCTCGCCCGCATCGAGTCGGTGATAGTGGCCGTCCCGGCCAGCTGACGCTCAGGCGCCGGACAAAATGGGCCAGATGCCACCCGGCGGCGTCAGGGAAGCGGACGAGCCAGACGCCGTGCGATGCGCGCCTGCGAGAAGCACGCGGTGCTTGCGGCACCTACCTTCGCTGCGATCACGAATCGGCCAGGGTGGGGCGCGGCCCGCGGCCAGGTAAGGGGTGGAGAAGCTGGCTGGTGAGGAGCTGCTGGAAGAAGCGGGTGCAGCGGGCGTGTGACCAGCCTCGCGCGGACAGCCCCTGGTAGACGTCGGGGCTGTGCAGTGCGGCGAAGATATCGGTAGCGGCCTCGACGGTCAGTCCGCGGCCGAGCCCGGGCGGCTTGGCCGCGATGATCGTGACGAATTCGCGCATGGACTCGATCCGGCGTCCTTCGTTCACCTCGACGAACCCGGCTGCGTCGGGGTCTCCCGCGGAGCCGTGCATCGCCGGGACGAGCGGGGCGACGCGCTGCAAGATTCCCGTCCCGTGCTCGACGGCGATCCGCAGCGCGTCTTCTGACGTCGGGGCGGCCTGGAAGTCGGCCCACCACTGGTGCCACGGCAGGAGATCGGCCATGTCCGGGTCGGGCGGCGGCTCGCGCCAGCGGTCAAATCCCATGATGGCTGCGCCCAGGGCCTCGCCGAGCAGGGCTGCCTTCGTGCCGAACGTGTAGTAGATCGTCGGGACTGCCACACCCGCGGCTGCGGCGACAGCCGAGATCGTCGTGCCGAGGTAGCCGTTCGCGCAGAACAGGTCGTAGGCGGCCTTGACCATCCGCCTTCTGGTCGCCAGGGCCCGCTCCGCGCGGGTCCCGGTCGTCGTCACGCAACTCATGCTAGACGGGGCTTCGCTATAGTGTCACTATAGTGAATGGAAAGGGCGGCCTTCCCGGCCGTCTTGCCGGCCACCGAGACGCACCGACCACTAGGGGACCACGGTGAGGATCCTGTTCGCATCGATGCCGTTTGACGGCCATTTCCTGCCGATGACGGGGCTCGCTCAGCGGCTGCGGCGAGAAGGTCACGACGTCCGCTTTTATACCGGCGGGAGTTTTGCGGGGAGGCTGGAGCGGCTGGGGGTGCCGCACGTGCCTTTCCGCCGGGCGGTGGAGGTCAACGCCCAGAACCTGGCCGAGCACTTTCCTGAGATCGCCAAGCTCAAGGGGCCCAGGCGGGTCGCGTTCGACGTCGAGAAGATCTTCTTTGCCAACATTCCTGCGCACTACGCGGACATCGTTGAGCTGCACGCCAGCTTCCCGTTCGAGGTGCTGGTCAGCGACGGGGCGTTCTACGCGGCCTACCCGGTTACCAGGAAGCTCGCCATCCCCGCCTATGGAATAGCCCCGGCCCCGACCCCGACGGCGAAGTCGGCCGGGGCGCCGCCGCCGTTCTTCGGGCTGATCCCGGCAACCAACCCGGCGGGAAGGCTCAGGCACCGCGTCGTGTGGGCGATGGTGGAGGGAACCGCGAAGCGGGCCAGACCGGTCCTCGACGAACTGCTGGCCCGGGAGGGGCTGCCCGCTTACCACGACAGCATCTACCAGCTGCCGTGGGACACCGTGACCCGCATGTTCGCCACCGGCGTGGCCGCGATGGATTTCGACGACATCCGCTGGCCGGACAACCACACGTTCGTCGGGCCGCTGCTGCCGCCGCGCACCGGCGAGGCGAGCGAACTCCACTTCCTTGACCGCCTCCCGGCCACGGCGCCGGTCGTGGTCGTGTCACAGGGCACGGTCGACAACCGCGACCCGCAGAAACTGTTCATCCCCGCTCTCACTGCCCTCGCAGGCACCGGGCACCTGGTGATCGCCTGCACCGGGCACCGCAACACCGCGGCCCTGCGCGAGCGCTTCCCGCAGGACAACGTTATCGTCGAGGACTGGATCGACTTCGACGCGCTGCTGCCGCAGGCCGACGTGTTCATCACCAACGGCGGCTACGGCAGCATCATGCAGGCCATCATGGCCGAAGTCCCTGTTGTCTCAGCCGGGAAAACCGAGGCCAAGAACGACATCAACGCCCGGCTCGCCTACCGGCACCTCGGCTACGACCTCAAGACCGAGCGCCCCGCCCCGGCACAGATCGCGGCCGCCGTCAGGCATGTCCTCGCTGACCCCGCCTACAAAGCCAGCATCGGGCAGGTGGCGGCGGAGTTGAGAGTACAGCGCCCTATCGACACGATGGCCGAGACAATCCTCAGCGAAACAAACGAGCGCGGCCGTGCGGTCCCCGATAGCGCCTAGCGTGAGGCCGGTCACCGCGCTCTGGGCCGCGGCCGTGGCGGCCGCACTCGCCGCGGCGGCCCTTACCCTCGTGGCCGCAGGCAACCTGGCCCACCGAGACCTGGCCTGGAACCTGGCCTTGGTGGTGTCGGCCGCGGCCTACGCCACGCTCGGCGCGCTCATCGTCCGCCGGGCCGGCAACATCATCGGCTGGCTCATGCTGGGCGCCGGCTCGGTTCAGGTATTCGTCGCGCTTGCCTCCATGTACGCGGTGATCGGGGTCGCCACGTTTCCCGGGTCGCTCCCTGCGGCGCGGCAGCTGGGCACGCTCGCTGAGTGCAGCTTCTCCTGCGTCGTTTTCACCATCGCGTTCATGTTCCTGTTGTTCCCGACAGGGAAGCTTCCGTCGCGCCGCTGGCGGACGGTCGCCGCGGCCGGCCTGGTGCTGGCTGGGCTGACTATGGCCGGCTTGGTCACCCATCCCCGGCTGGTCAGGCTCCCCGCCCCAGGCGGTATTTCGCTGAGCTACCAGAACCCGCTGGCCGTACAGGATCCCGGCCCGGTCCTGCGCGTGGTGCTCGTCGGCACGGTAAACGGACTCGCGGGGGTGTTTGTCCCGTTCCTGGCGGCTGCCTTCGTCTCGCTCGCCGTCCGGTACCGGGCCGGCGACCGCCTGCTGCGCCAGCAGGTCAAGTGGCTCGCCCTGACCGCTGTGGCGTTCATCGCCGGCCTGCTCGTTGCCCTGCTCGGACTCGTGGGCGGGCAGGCCTGGCTGGCGGGCGTAGCGTACACGGCCACCGGGCTCATCGCGCTGTTCGGCATCCCGGCGGCCATGGGTATCGCCGTCCTCAAACACGGTCTGTACGATATCGACCTCATCATCAGCCGCGCTGTGGTCTACGGCCTGCTCTCGGCCGCTGTCACCGGTGTGTACTCGGGCATCGTGCTCGGCATCGGGACGTTCGTGGGGCACCGAAGCGGCCCGGTGCTCACCATCGCCGCAGCGGTCACCATCGCGCTGCTGTTCCAGCCACTGCGGGACCGCGCCCAGTTGTTCGCGAACCGCGTGGTCTACGGCAGGCGGGCCACGCCTTACCAGGCGCTGTCCGACTTCGCCGGGGACATGGCCGGGCAGCTGGACCTCACCGAGGCCGTCGACCGGATGGTGTCGGTCCTGGCCGGCGCGACCGGGGCCGAGCGGGCGGAGGCGTGGATCCGGGTCGGACCCGAGCTGTGCCCGGCCGCGATCTGGCCACGCGGATCGTCCCCGTCGCCCGCCATCCCGGTCGTCGACGGCCTGCCTGCCAGCGACCCCGCCGTCGCCGGCGCCACGCGCGCGGTGGCCGTCCGGCACGGCGGCGAGTTGCTTGGCGCTCTGTCCCTCCGTAAACCGCCGAGCGAACCGCTGACCAGCACCGAAGATGAGCTGATGCGGCACCTCGCGTCCCAGGCCGGCCTTGTCCTGCGAAACGCCGCACTGACCGCCGAGCTGCGGTCGACCATCGGGCAGCTGCGTGCCTCCCGCCGGCGTCTGGTGGAAGCCCAGGACGCCGAACGGCGCAGGATCGAGCGGAATTTGCACGACGGGGCGCAGCAGCACCTGATCGCGCTCGCGGTCCAGCTCGCCCTGCTGGACGAAGCCGCGGGCGACCCTGACGCCGTCCGCGAGCTGGTCCCGGTGCTGAAAGACGGCGTGCGGGCCGCGCTGGACGACCTGCGTGACCTGGCCCGCGGCATCTACCCGCCGCTGCTGGCCGACCAGGGACTGGTCCCGGCCCTTCACTCCCAGGCGCGCAAGGCCACGGTGCCGGTCGAGATCGACGCGGACGGCGTCGGCCGCTACCCGCAGGACATTGAGGCCGCAGTGTACTTCTGCACGCTGGAGGCGCTGCAGAACATCGCCAAATACGCCGCCGCAACGCGGGTGACGGTCGGGCTGGCCTGCTCCGGCGGCAGTCTGTCGTTCACCGTCACCGACGACGGAACAGGCTTCGACACCGCCTCTACCCAGTACGGCACCGGGCTGCAGGGGATGGCCGACCGGCTGGACGCGCTCGGCGGCACCCTGCACGTCAGCTCGCGGCCCAGGTACGGCACCACCGTGAGCGGCGGGCTCCCGGTGGCCGGCGCCCGCGGCGAGCAGACGCGGCCGTCAAACCCCGGCGCCGAAATCAAGGCCGTGGACAGGGTCGGCTGACGCTCAGCGCCAGCCGCCAATCCCGGTGAAAGGTCAGGCTGCTCGCCTCGACCGGCTCCGCAGGCAGCCCAGCGCCGCCACATCGAACACCGCCAGCAGACCGCCGAGGGCAATGAACGTGGTCAGGATGCTCGTATAGGCGACCCCGAAGCCTGGAATGCGAAGGCGACGTGCTCGCCAGTGGTCGTCGCCTGCCATGTGCGCGTCATGGGAGCAGTACGCCTGCCCTGGCGTGCCCGGCCACGAGCCCGACTCGGGGCTCGTCCGAACGGGCCAGCAGTTCGTCAGCGAGGTCATGGACATCATCCGCGCACCCGCTCCCGGCACCGCAGCTACGTCAACGAGACCGACTACCAACCAGGCCGACTGGCAGCGCAGTCTGAGGCGCCAACTACCCTCGGCTGCTGGGGCCAAGCACACCTACGACCCCGGCAACCTGTACAGCGTCCACCACGGCGTCGGCAGTGAGACCGCCGGCGACTAGGCCACCGAACTGCATTACCGGAGCTGCCCCGCCCTTGCCGGATGCGTGGCCGGAGGCGCGCAGAAACCCAACTCTGAGCTCATCGCGGCGACCCCGTCACGGCCGGCTCGCCTGCACATAACAACGGCGGTTCGCGCGCGTTGATCAGCTGTAGCTGGCTGCGAACGGTGGCCCAAGGGAATTGTGCCGGAGAATGAAAACGGAAGCCCACCTGCAGCATGTCCTGACCGCCATCGCGGTCAACATCGAACGCCTCAGCCAGCTATCCCCTGGTAAGAGCGCATCCTTCGACCGCCGACGGCGTTCCAGGACTACCTCGACCAGCACGAACTCCAGCGCCTGCACTCATGGCGGGCCGTCAGTTAAGCCGCAGCAACCAAGATCCCCGACAGAGTCAAGCTAAGTGCGGCTAACGACGGGTGAACGTGATGTGGGTGACACCGCCGGGGGAGCTCACCGACTCGATGGCGAAGCGCTCCTCCAGGCCCTCCAGACCGTCCCAGACGGACTCGCCGTGGCCGAGGAGGATCGGCACAACCGCGATGTGCATGTGGTCGATCAGGTCGGCGGCGAGGAACTGGCGGACGGCGGCCGGGCCGCCGCCGATGCGGACGTCGAGGCCACCCGCGGCCTCCTTGGCCGCCGCAAGCGCCTGCGCCGGGCTGGCGTCGATGAAATGGAAGGTGGTGCCGCCCTTCATCTCGATCGAGGGCCTGACGTGATGGGTGAGCACGAAGACGGGGGTATGGAACGGCGGTTCCTCGCCCCACCAGCCCTTCCACTCCTCGTCGGTCCACGGTCCGCGCTGCGGGCCGAACTTGTTGCGCCCCATGATCTCCACGCCGATGCCCGGTCCCCAGTTGCTCGCGAAGGCGTCGTCGATGCCGGTGCTCCCGCCTTGCTGGCCCTGCATGACGTGAAATGAACGGGTGCCGGTGAACCATCGCACCAGCCGGTCGCCGGGATGCCCGAAGGGTGCCTCCAGGCACTGGTCAGCACCGGCGCCGAAGCCATCGAGCGAGACGGAAAAGTTGTGAACACGAACAAGTGACATGGCGGGTAGACCTCTCTGGTTGAAGCTGAGTTCATCAGTGCTCATGGTGTGGTCGTAGCCAGGATCGCTTTCTCGACACCAGAGCACCCTTGATACCTGAGCACCTGCGAACGGCTGGCAGCCTGGCCTAGCCGACGCATGACACGTCCCGAACGCCTGATTCGCACGTGCCGGCAGCGGGCATTCGGACAGCTCTGATATCTGACTGTGCCATTGGCGGGCGCCCGCACCGGCGCGCCCGGCGCGGTCCAGGTCGCCGACCGGTTCCACCTGTGGCACAACCTCGGCGAGGCCGCCGGACGTGCGGTCGCCCGCCACCGGCAACACCTTGGCCGCGGTCGTGGCGCCGGCGGCTCCTGGTGTGTTCCCGGCAGCGGAGCCGGGCCCACCGCTGGACCCGGCGCCGGAGCGGACCGGGCGGATCGCCGACCGGACGCGGGCCCGGTATGCCATCCTGACCTCCCGTTTGAGACCGCGGCTGGGTAACACCAGACCCGGGCGCGGTGCCCGGGCCACGACCGAAGAGGGGAGCCCTATGCGAACGATTTCCATTCAGGCTGACGGTGACCACTTGGACCGGATCATTGAGGAGTGGCTGGCTCATCTCGTCCTGGCGATCCCGGTAGGGCCGCACGGCATCAATTCGACGGCGACCTGTCCTACGGCACGATCGTCAACCACCGCGCCGAGGGCCGGTGGACGGTGAGCTTCCGGCCAAACCCTGGCGGCAGCCTCGGCAGCCGAGGCCGCGGCGCTACGAAATGCTAGCGCAGCTGGAGGCGGCCACCGCGGCCGAGAGCCCGGTTCAGCGGGGCGTCAACGGGTGAAGCCCCGGTCCGGCGGCCGGAGCCTGACCGGTGTCCGTCAGGGCATCCCGTACTGGAGTCCGGGATTGCTGGCGGCGATCTCCAGCAGCCGGTTGTATTTGGCGACACGCTCTCCGCGCCGGGGCGCCGGCCTTGAGATGGCTGCAGCCAGTGCCCACGGCCAGGTCGGCGATGAACGAGTCCCACGGGCTCACCGGACGGGTGCGAGACAAACTGGCGGTAACCCGCCTCTCGGCAGGCAGCCATCGCCTGCAGGGTCTCGGTAACGGTGCCGATCTGGTTGAGCTTGATCAGCGCGGCGTTGCCGATACCGCGCGCGATTCCGCGGCGGATAATCGCCGGATTGGTGCAGAAGATGTCGTCGCCCACCAGCTCTGCCGTTCCCCCCAGGACCTTGGTCAGCTCAACCCAGCCGTCGTCATCATCTTCGCCGAGGCCATCTTCGATCAGGTGCACGGGGAAGTGGCGGGTGATCTCCGCTAGCCGTTCGATCAGCTGGCGGCTACCGAGCAGCTCACCGTCTACCTGGTGGCGGCCGTCTGGCTGGCGGAACTCCGAGGCAGCAGGGGTCCAGGGCGATGCTGACGCAATCCGGGCCGGTGCGGTAGCCGGTACCCTCGATCGCCTGCACCAGAAGCCGCAATACCTCCTCGGGCCGGCTGATCTCGGGGGCGAAGCCGCCTTCGTCACCCAGGCCGGTAGACAAGCCATGCCGGGACAGCTCGCCGCGCAGGATCGCGTAAATTTTCGGCTCCGGCCCGGAGCGCCTCGGAAATCGACGGTGCCCCGACCGGGGCGATCATAAATTCCTGGAAGTCCAGGAGTTCGGGACGTGCCGCCCGCCATTGACCACATTGAAATGCGGCACCGGCAGCGAAGGTGTGACGTCCCACGGCGCCAGCCACCACCACAGCGGCTGCCCAGCCGAGTCGGCCAGGCTGCGGGCCAGAGCCATTGAGACCCGACAGTGGCATTTGCGCCCAGCCTGCTCTTGTCCGCCGTGCCGTCCAGATCGATCATCGCCTGGTCCGCCTCGGCCAGGGACTGCCAGGACCGCCCGAGAATCAGGTCAGCAAGCTCGCTGTTGACGGAACCGACAGCCGCCAGGACACCCCGGCCACGATACCGGCCCTGGTCGCCATCGCGGAGCTCACGCGCTTCCCGCGATCCGGTCGGCGCGCCCGACGGGACCCGGGCACTGGCGCTGATACCGGTACTGAGCCGACGGTGACCACCAGCGTTGGCCGGCCACGGGAGTCCAGGATCTCCAGCGCCGACATGCATCAGGGCCAGGGGAAAGAGTGTGGCCCTGGTCAGCCTCACCATGGGCGACAGGCTCAGGAGCAGCAGCGTGGTGATGTCGACCAGGAACAGCGGCACGTTAAGCAGCGCCCGGTACAAAGCCGGGTCGGGCGGAATCGGGGGATAGGTCCTGACCAGGACAATGAGCTGGGAGCTCGAAGAACACGAGCCCGGCCGCCGCGCCGACGGCGGCGCTGGCCAGCCTCGTCCCGGTACCAGGCAGCCGTAATCGTCAGTGAATCAGCGGGCCGCGACCAGTGGCATAGTGCACCGGCTGACTCAGGCCGGGCGTAGCCACGCCGTCATAGGGCGAAGGCGAGGACCGCCTGCAGTTCGTGCCGGCGCCGAGCGGCCAGGTCCGTGAAGAGGGCCGGCGCGTCCTCGAACGGGACGACCGCCGTCACCATGTGCTCCCGGATTGCCTGGCCATCCACGCGGAGCAGGTCGATCGTCTCGGCGGAGAGCCGCTCCCGGTCCCAGGTATAGGAAAGGCCTCGCGGAACACGGCCGATCTGGGCGCACCGCACCCCCAGGCCATTGTGGTGAAACTCGGCGCCGAGCCTTACCTCGGCGGCTCCTGCCTGGTAAAAGGCCAGATCAATCACGGTCGCCTGGGGGCGCGCTAGCCGCAGGGCCAGGTGCAGGGCTGCGGCCTTCCCGCGGCACTGGAACACCACGTCCGCCCCCCGGTCACCTGGGGCATGCCGCCACCTGGTCTTCAAGATGGCGGCCACGTCTTCTCGCCCGTCCGGGTCGAGCGACTCAAATCCCAGAGCGCCGGCCACGGCCCGGCGTTCTGCAGTCGGGTCGAGGACCACCACGGACGCAGCGCCGTGCCGGCGGGCCAGCAACGCGGTAAGCAGGGCCACCACACCAGCGCCGACCACCGCGACCCGCCGGCCGCGCACTCCGTCACCGAGCGAGCGCACGTCGGGTCCGGACAGGTCTGCGGCGGCGTGTAGCAGGCCGTTGGCGCAGATTGGGCCCATGTGCGCGACGTAGATGCCGAGCAGCGGATCCAGGCCGGCTGGCAGCGTTATCACGCGGTCCGTGACTAGGTTGCCGGTGTACCCGGTGCGATGGCCGTAGGTCATCGCCACCGTGCCGCCCACCGGGACTGCGGGCGTCCGGGACTCGGTGACCGTGCCGACCTCCATGTAGCCCAGCCGGGTGACCGGGTATCCAGCGATCGGGGCGTCCGGCATGAAGAGCCCGAGGTCCGGGTCCCAGCGTTCGCTCAGGAACAAGTTGGTGCCCTTGACGTAGCTCAGTTCGGTGCCGGCCGAGACGCCGCTGAACAGCGTGGTAATCCGGAAAGCGCCGGCCGGCACCGGCGTACGCGGCTCCTCCCGCACGGTGACCCGGCCAGGCCTCTCCACCACGAGGCTGCGCTCGGCCTCCCTCCCGGCGGCTCGGATCCCGGTCACCAGCTATCCGTGCTGTCGCTTGTGGCGCGGGTCTCCGGGCCACCCACCGGCAGCGCGGGCTCGCCCGAGGCCGCCGACCAGGCCAGCGCGCATGCCAGCCGGTGCGTCCGCAGCGCCTCAGCGTACGGCGCCCGTATGTCGTTCCCGATCCCGCGGACCGCGTCGATGAAGGCCCGGTCCACCGCGACCCGGGCCGCGGCGGGATCTGCGGCTACCAGTTCCTCGACCGGCTCGGCACCGCTCTCCCGGATCATCAGGCCGCCCTCGGTCACCGACAGCCAGAGCCCGTCGGCGACTAGCTCCAGGCCGGCCCGCTGCTTCCAGCCGAGCAGGCAGGTCGTGCTCAGCGTGCCCAGGGCGCCGCTACGGAACCGCAGCGTGGCGGTAGTGACGCTGTCGACGTCAGCTCCCGGTACTGCGGGCGGTCTCCCGTCACCCATCGCGAACACCTCGGCCACCTCACCGGCCAAGAGCCTGGCTAGGTCCAGGACGTGAATAGCCTGCTCGACCACTGGCCCGCCAGACCGCTCCCGGACCGGCCACCAGCTGACGGGAGGTACCTTGTCCAGCCAGGTCCCGCCGATGAAGCGCACCACCCGGCCGTCCAGCAGCCGCCGGGCCCGATCAACCACCTCCAGGTAGCGCCAGTGGTGGCCGACGGCGGTCGGTACGCCAGCCGCCGCGGCCTGGGCGCCCACCTGCTCGGCTGTCTGTACCGTGACGGCCAGCGGTTTCTCCACGAACAGGGGCACTCCCGCGGACAGGACCGCGGTCTCGGGTGCGCCATGGGCGAATGGCGGCACGCAGACGTACACCGCGTCCACACCGGCGCTGAGCAGTTCGCCGATGCCGCCGAATGCCCGGCAGGCGACGTCACCGGCAAGGGCTGCTGCCGCTGCCGGGATAGCGTCGGTGATTCCGGCGAGATGCACGTCCGGGAAACCGCTGAGCACCTGCGCGTGACGGCGGCCCACGTTCCCCGCGCCGACCAGCCCGATCCGGCAGATATCCATATATCTCCCATTCCGATCGCGTTGCAACATTTGACCCCTCGGGCGTTACGTCTCCGATCCTGCGGGAAGTACGCCTCGCCCCGAGGTCCGAAAGGACGATCGGCCGAGAGGATGAGCATGCACCGCACCGACATGTCACCGGTCGTCGAGGCCTGGGCGACCTGCCGTACCAGCGGTGTCATGGACTGGCCGCCGCACCGGCTGCTGCAGGCCAAGGGCGGTACTACGGTAAGCGTCGTCATTCCCGCCCGGAACGAGGAGGCCACCGTCGGGACGATCGTGACGGCCATCCGGTGTGACTTCACCCAGCCGGTTCCCCTGGTGGACGAGGTAATCGTCGTCGATTCCCGCTCCACCGACGGCACCGCGGCCGTGGCCCGGACGGCCGGCGCGGTGGTCGTGTCCCAGGACGATATGACCCGCGGGCTGCCGCAGATGCGGGGCAAGGGCGACGCGCTGTGGGCCGGGCTGGCCGCGGCCTCCGGCGACATTGTCGCGTTCGTCGATGCCGACGTCGACCCGTTCGACTCGCGGTTCGTCAGCGGCCTCCTCGGGCCGCTTCTGACTGACCCCTCCGTCTCGTTCGTCAAGGGCTTTTACCATCGCCCCTTGTCCCTCGGCGGCTGCTCCGAGCCGGACGGCGGTGGCCGCGTTACCGAGCTGGTCGCCCGGCCTTTGCTCAACCTCTTCTGGCCCGACCTCGCCGGCTTCGTGCAGCCGCTCGCCGGGGAGGTCGCGGGCCGTCGGCAGGTGCTGGAGCGCGTCCCTTTCGTGTCCGGTTACGGGGTGGAAACGGCGATGCTGGTGGACCTGCTTGACCTCGTCGGGCTGGACGCACTGGCCCAGGTGGACCTGGGGGAACGCGTGCACCGCCACCAGGGCAACGAGGCGCTTGGCCAGATGGCGGCGCAGATCCAGCTCACCGCCTGGTCGCGGCTCGCCCGGGACGGGCGAGCGAACGCAGGCGCGCCGCTGCCGAGCGTGCTGACCCAGTTCCGGCGAGGCGGCGAGCAGCCGCTGCCCAACCTGGGCCGCGAGATCGTGGTCTCCGAGGTTGGCATCGACGAGCGGCCGCCGCTGGCTACTATCAGCCTGCCGCGGGCGGCATCGAGGACGGCCGCCGGATGACACGGACCGTGCTGATGAATGCCGGGCCCTGGCTGCCGGTTCCGCCTGACGGATACGGTGGCATCGAGAACGTGGTCGCGGCTCTCGTCCCGGAACTGCGGAACCTGGGCATCCGCGTAGTGCTGGTCACGGTGGCCCGCAGCACCCTGCTCGCGGACGAGCGCCTGACGTCGTTCCGTGACGGCCGGTTCGAGGTGCTGCAGCGCCCGTATAACCAGGTGTCCGGGGTGGCCCACGCTCACATGCACACCGTCCTGCGGGCGCTGCGCGACCGGAACGACATCGACCTCGTGCACGACCATGTAGAGGTAGTGGGACTGGCCGTGCTGTCGGCGGCGGCCCTGGCTCCTGCCACCCCAGCGATTCTGCATACCCTGCACTGGGACCTGGCCAAGCACGCGGACTTCTACGCCAGCCTCGATGCCGGTACGCGGGTGCGGGTGAACGGCGTGTCGGCGTCGCAGCTGCAAAGAGCCCCGGACGCGCTTCGCAGGCACTCGCTGGGACACGTGCACCTGGCCACGCCGCTAGCGGTCGGTGCCGACCGCCAGCCACGCATGGAAAAGGGTGACCACGCCGTCGTGATGGGGCGGATCACGCCCGGCAAGGGCCAGCACCTGGCCGCCCGGCTGGCTCACGAGTGCGGTTTTGACCTGATCCTGGCCGGACCGGTTGGCCCCTACCGGCAGCCCGCGGACCTGGCGGCGGCGGACGGCACCACGGCCGCCAACCCCGACGTCCGCTACTGGGAGGATAAGGTACGCCCGCTGGCCGACGGTATCCGGGTCCGCTGGATCGGCACCGTGGGAACCCAGGAGCGGAACACTCTGGTGGCATCCGCGCGTGTCTCCCTGTTCCCGCTGCAATGGGAGGAACCCGGCGGCACGGCAGTGGTCGAGACACTGGCGCTGGGCACTCCGGTGGTCGGGCTGTCCCGCGGCTGCCTGCCAGAGCTGGTGGAGCACGGCCGCACCGGATGGCTAGCCACGTCGCCGGACGGCCTCGCGGCGCTATTCCAGATGGTCGGCCAGATCGATACACGAGAGTGCCGCGAGCAGGCCGCCCGCCGGTTCACGCCCGCCATAATGGCGGCGCGGTACGCGGAACTGTACGAGCAGGTGATCACGGGGACGAGCGGCGAACCGCCTGCGGCGCGCTGTTGACCCCGGAGACTAATGGGAGATGCCGGGTCGACCACACGGCAGACTCGGATCCGGTAGGGGTCTGTCAAGTTAACGGCTCTGTCGCACTTCCGGTGGTGGCTGAATGTGCCGATGTGACACGTTTAGTCATGATTGATGTGACTGAGCTTGTGGGTATTGTGTTCTCGGGGTTGTCTGCGCTGGTCATCGAGGATGTCGAGGACGCGGGATGCGAGATCGTCGTGCGGGCAGGGACCCGCGCGGGGGCGGTGCCCTGTCCCGGGTGCGGCGGGGAGACGGCTCGGGTGCACGGATATCACGAGCGGACGGCGGCCGACGTTCCCGTCGATGGGCGGCGCGTGGTGGTGAAGGTGAAGGCCCGGCGGATGCGCTGCCCGGACCTGGGCTGCGGGGTGCAGACCTTCCGTGAGCAGGTCCCGGGCGTCCTGGAGCGGTACCAGCGGCGCATCTCGCGGCTGACTGGCCAGGTCAGCGCGGTGGCACGGGAATTAGCCGGCCGGGCCTCGGCGCGGCTGGTGCCGGCGCTGGGCATCGGCGTGTCCCGGCATACGGCGCTGCGGGTCCTGCTCGGGATCCCGCTGCCGGCCCTGGCGGTGCCGCGCGTGCTGGGGACCGGCGACTTCGCGCTGCGCCGCGGCCTGGTCTACGCGACCGTGCTGATCACTGCCGAGACCGGCCGCAGGGTCGACGTCGTGCCTGGCAGGACCACCGACGCCGCCGGGGCGTGGCTGCGGGACCACCCTGGGGTTGAGATCCTGTGCCGCGACGGGTCAGGGGCCTACGGTGAGGCCGCCCGCCGGGCCCTGCCAGAAGCGGTGCAGGTCAGCGACCGGTGGCACTTGTGGCACCTGCTCGCCGAGGCGGCCCGCAAGGAGGTCCTGGCACACTCGGCCTGCTGGGCGAAGGGCACGCCGATGCAGGAAGGCAAACGGGCCGGGACGACCCGGGAGCGCTGGCAGCAGGTCCGTGACCTGCGCGACAAGGGCACCGGGCTGCTGGAGTGCTCCCGCCGCCTCGGCGTGACGCTGAACACGGTCAAGCGCTACGGCCGCGCCACCGAGCCCGAGCGGCTGCAGCGTGTCCCGAAGTACCGGCCCACCCTCGTCGACCCACACCGCGAATATCTCCGCAATCGCCGCGCCGAGGAACCCGGCGCCCCGGTCGCACAACTGCTGCGAGAGATTCGCGAGCTCGGCTACCAGGGCAGCTCCAACCTCCTTGTCCGCTACATCAACCAGGGCCGGCTCGACGGCGGCCGGCCGCATCTCTCGCCCCGCCGGACCGCAAGGCTGCTGCTGACCAGGCCGGACCGCCTGGCCGAAGGCCAGCAGGAGACCCTCGCCCGCGTCGAGGCGGCCTGCCCTGAGATGACCGCGCTGACGGCCCTCATCCGGGGCTTCGCCGGCATGCTCGAGCCGGACCCAGGGAATGCCGCCCGGCTACAGGAGTGGATCACCGCCGCCCGCGCCGCTGAACTGCCGCATGTCCACGCCTTCACCCGCGGCCTGGACCTGGACACCCAGGCCGTCACGGCGGCGCTCACCACGCCCTTCCACAACGGCCGCACCGAAGGAGTCAACACGAGAACCAAGGCAATCAAAAGGCAAATGTACGGCCGGGCAGGATTCGGGCTCCTGCGCCACCGCATCCTGCCCGGCTAACCAAACGTCACCACCGGAAGTGCGACAGAGCCGTTGTATTTACAGTCGACGGTGTCGCCTGCGGCGACGCCCTGCGGGCGTGAAAATAGGTGTGGCTGCCCGCCGACGTCGCCGGTACTTGGTACGTGGCTGAGGCCGTTTTACAGTCTGACGCCGGGAGCCCCCGAGGGGCCACGCATTGTCGCTTCGAGCACGCGAGTCCGTCTCCTGATCCCCTGGTCTCCTGCGGGCAGCGTCTTTTACTACCACGTCGCGGGAGGCAGCCCATGATGGAGCAGGTTGATGAGTCAGGCGAGCTGGTCGAGCGGGTGGCCGCCCTGGACATAGGCAAGGCCAGCGTGATGGCCTGCATCAGGGTCCCGCACGAGGACGGGCGGCGGCGGTGCCAGGAGGTACGCGAGTACGGCACGACGACCGGGGCGCTGCTGGCGCTGGCCGGGCAGCTGCACTCCCAGGGGGTCACCCTGGTGGTGATGGAAGCGACCAGCGATTACTGGAAGCCGGTGTTCTACCTGCTGGAGGCCGAGGGGTTCATGTGCTGGCTGCTGAACGCCCGGCACGTCAAGAATGTGCCCGGCCGGCCTAAGACCGACAAGCTGGACGCGGTCTGGCTGGCCAAGGTCGCCGAGCGGGGCATGTGCCGGCCGTCCCTGGTGCACCCCAAGCCGATCCGGGAGCTGCGCGACCTGACCCGCTACCGGCGCAGCCTGATCCGGGAGCGGACCGCGGAGAAGCAGCGGGTCGAGAAGCTGCTGGAGGACGCCCAGATCAAGCTGTCCTCGGTGGCCAGCAACATCTTCGGGGTCTCCGGCCGGCAGATGCTCGCCGCGATGCTGGACGGCCAGCGCGACCCGGCAGTCCTGGCCCGGATGGCGCACGGCCGGATGCGCGCCAAGATCCCCCAGCTGCGGGAAGCGCTGGCCGGCAACTTCACCGCTCATCACGCGTTCCTGCTGCAGACGATGCTGGACCGCATCGATGGCCTGACCTCGCGGGTCGAGGAGGTCACCGCCAGGATCGAGGAGCAGATCGCCCCCTACGCCCGCGCGGTGGAGCAGCTGGATGAGATCGCCGGCGTCGGGATCACCTCCGCGCAGGAACTGATCGCCGAAATCGGCATCGACATGAGCCGCTTCCGGACCGCCGGGCACCTGGTCTCCTGGGCCAAATTCGCCCCTATCGACCGCAGCTCCGCCGGGAAGTCCAAGGGCGGCTCCACCGGCAAGGGCAATCCCTGGCTCGCCGCCACCCTCGGCGAGATCATCACCGCAGCCGCCCGCACCGACACCTTCCTCGGCGAGCGCTACCACCGGATCGCCCGGCGCCGCGGCAAAAGACGCGCAATCGTCGCCGTCGGCAACTCCATCCTGACGATCATCTGGAATCTGCTCTCCGACCCAGAAGCCAGCTATCACGATCTCGGCCATGGCTACTATCAGGCACGCTCCGACAGCCGGCACCGCGAGCGCGACCTCATCCGCAAGCTCGAGCGCCTGACCGGCAAGACCGTCACCCTCCAGCCCGGGCCCGGCCAGGAGCCAGCAGCCTGACCATCTCCCGAACCTGACCCGAGCCGTCAGCCGAGGTTCGCTGCCGCCCGCGGGTCTATCTCACGAACGGTGTTTCCGGCGGTCATGGTTAGTAGGTCCCGGCGGCCGGGAACCGGTCGCCGAAGGTGATGGCGAAGGCGTTCAGGGCGGGCTTCCATCTCATCGCCCACCGGGTGCGGCCGGTCCCGGTCGGGTCCAGGGACCGGGTGACCAGGTACAGGCACTTTAGCGCTGCCTGCTCGGTCGGGAAATGGCCGCGGGCTTTGATTGCCCGCCGGTACCGGGCGTTCAGCGACTCGATCGCGTTCGTGGAACACAGCACCTTGCGTATCTCCACGTCGTAGTCCAGGAACGGGATGAACTCCTGCCAGGCGTTTTCCCACAGGCGGATGATCGCTCCGTACCGCTGCCCCCAGGTCTCGGCCAGGCCGTCGAGCGCGGCCCGTGCCGCCTCGGCGTTCACCGCCGTGTAGATGGGCTTGACATCGCGGCGCAGGGCATCCCAGTCCCGCTTGGAGGCCAGGTGGAAGGTGTTGCGGATCAGGTGCACGATGCACGTCTGGACGATGGCCTGCGGCCAGGCGTTGCCGACCACCTCGGGCAGGCCCTTGAGCCCGTCGCAGATCACGAAGAAAACGTCCTTGATGCCGCGGTTGCGCAGGTCAGTGAGCACGCTCATCCAGAACTTGGCGTCCTCCCCGCCGGTGCCGGCCCACAGCCCCAGGATGTCTTTCTCCCCGGCCAGGGTGACCCCGATGGCCGCGTAGACGGGCCGGTTGGCGACCTGCCCGTCCCGCACCTTCACCACGATGGCGTCGATGAACACCGCCGCGTAAACCTCGTCCAGCGGGCGCTGCTGCCAGGCCTGCATCTCCTCGATCACCTTGTCTGTGATCCGCGAGATCGTCTCCTTGCTCACCGACGCGCCGTAGATCTCGGCGAAGTGCGCGCTGATCTCGCCGGTCGTCAGGCCCTTGGCATACAGCGACAGCACGATCTCATCGACCCCGGTCAGCCGCCGCTGCCGCTTCTTGACGATCTGCGGCTCGAACGTGCCGTGCCGGTCGCGGGGCACCTCGACCGGTACCTGCCCGCTGCCCTCGGTCAGCACCGTCTTGGGCCTGGTCCCGTTCCGCACGTTCCCCGCATCATTACCGGCCGGGCCGTGTTTGTCATGACCGAGATGCTCGGTCATCTCCTGATTCAGCGCCGTCTCCAGCACCGTCTTGGTCAGCTGCCTGAGCAGCCCGTCCGGGCCGGTCAGCGACACGCCCTGCTCCCGGGCCCGGGCCACCAGCTCCTCGGCCAGCTTCTGCTCCGCGGTCGGCTCCGGCTTGTCCTTCTTCCTCGCTGCCACAGTGTCCAGTGTCGCGGTCATCACGGCACCTTTCCCGCCAGGTCATCACGCCCGGCGCGATCGGGCCGGAAACACCGTTAGATCCACAGTCCCCCGCCCGCCGCACCCGTCTATTTACGAGTCAGTCCCCCCAGGCTGGTTGTCGGGTGCGTTTGGATCACATTACGCGGTCCGGGAGTCTGGCTGACCTGGGAAGGAAGGCCGGGTGACGCGGCTTGCCCATGGCCGGCGGTAGGCGGGTGGCGCCTGGCGGGGGTGCTGGGATGGGTCGCTGGCGTCGTTGGGGGTGCCGGGCTGGCGTTTGGCGGTGACGGAGCTGATCCGGCTGGTGAGTTCGGCGGGGATGAGCCAGTCGCCGGGGTTCCCGGTGCTGCTGGCGTGGTGTGCGAGGGCGGCGTTAATGATGGCGGGGGCGTCGTCGCTGGTGACGCCGGTGAAGCGGACGCGGGTCATCCCGGGGCCATCGACGGCGATGACGTTATGGTCGGGGCAGCCGCCGAGGCACTGGACGTTGCGGGTGGGGATGTCGCGGCCGTCGGCGTGGATGGCGGCGGTCAGGTTGCGGGCGAACCGCCCGGTGGCGCGGCGGTCGTAGCGGGGGCAGGTGCGGCAGATCAGCAGTGTCATGGCTGGGTTCCGGGTCAGTGCGGCCTGCGCCGGGCCGGCCAGGGCCCTGGTGGCCGGCCCGGTGCGGTGGGGTCAGGGCCGCTGTTCGACCACGGCCTGGGCGCTGGTGGTGACCAGCTCGTCGCGGCTGGGCGGCGGGGCGTCGTGGTCGCCGGGCTCCTTGTGGAAGCGGCCGTCCTTCATGATGTAGTGCAGTTTGTCGTGGTCCTGGAAAATGGTGATGTCGTCCAGGGGGTTGCCGTCGATGAGGATCAGGTCGGCGAGGTAGCCGGGCTGGACTTTGCCGAGCTCGTCGGGGCGGAGCATGATCTGGCCGCCCAGGGCGGTGGCGGACAAGATGGCTTCCATTGGGGTGAAGCCGAGCCGCTCGACGAAGTGCTGCAGGTCGCGGGCGTAGGTGCCGTGCGGGGTCCAGGCGAATCCGTAGTCGCCGCCGGGCAGGACCCGGATGCCGCGGCGGTGCATCTCGCGGAGCCCGGCTTCGGCCATTTCCAGTTCTTTCTTGTAGCCGACGGCTTCGGCGACTTCCTGGGGGAACCCGAAGGCCTCGGCCTCGTACAGGGTGGCGATGAGCCAGTTGATGCCGGGGGCGACGAAGACCCAATCTTTGTTGGCCTCGAGCATGTCCATGCCCTCGGCGTCGGTGAAGCTGGCGTGGTAGATGACGTCGACGTGGTTGCGGACGCACATCTTCACTGATTCGGCGCTGCGGGCGTGGGCGCAGACCCGCTTGCCGCGGCGGTGGGCTTCGGTGACGGCCGCGGCGCATTCCTCGTCGGAGAAGTAGGTGTCCTCGGCGCGCTGGGTGCCGGTGATCTCCTCGCCGGTCATGGACAGCTTGATCTGGTCCACGCCGATCTCGACTAGCTCGCGGACGGCCTTGCGCATGCCCTCGGGCCCGTCGGCGAACTTGGTGATGGACTTGATCAGGGCCCCGCCGGTGACGGCGATCTCGGGGCCGTTGGCGAGGTAGCGGGGGCCGGGGAACCGGCCGGCGTTGATGGCGTCGCGGCACACCACGTCCAGGCGTTCCTTGGCGGAGGCGGCGCCCAGGCACATGGTGTAGCCGGAGTCGATGTAGGTACGGGCCGATTCCAGGCAGAACAGCAGGTGCTCCTCGACCGGCATGGTACCCAGCCCGTCCAGGTCGGCGCTGTTGTTCCAGCTGAAGTGGGTGTGGGCGTCGCACAGCCCGGACATCAGGGTGCGGCCGCGGCCCTCGATGACCCGGGCGCCGGCGGCGGCGTGCTCATCGACGGCGCCGACAGCAGCGATCCGGTCGTTCTCGACCAGGACGTCGCCGGGATAGGGGTCGGCGCCGGTGGAGTCGAGGATGGAGACGTTTCTGAAGAGGAACTTGTCAGGGCTGACGGGCATGTCGGTGACTCCTGTTACATCAGACTGGGCTCTTAGCTAGATGGGCCTGCTGTTCAGAGGGACTTCAGCAGGTGGTCGGTGACGTCGCCGGCGGCTTCCAGGGCGGTCCAGTGCCCGATGCCGTCGATGACCGCCACGGTGGCCGAGCCGTGGGCCCTGGCCATGGCCTGGCTGACCTCGGGCGGGCCGGTCTTGTCGTCGCTGCCGGTGATCAGCAGCAGCGGCGTTGCGGGATCGACGGGGCCCGGATCGGTGGCGGCGGCCAGGGCCTCGCAGTTGCGGGCGTAGCCCTCGGGGTCCTGGCGCATGATCAGCTCGCGGACGAACGCAGCGACTTCGGGCTTGTCCCGCCGGGTGGTCCCGGACAGGGCGTTGGCGACCACACCCGGGGCGACCGCAGCGGTGCCGTCCTTGCGCAAGGTGGCGGCGCGGTCCCGCTGGGCCTGCCGGACGGCGTCGGTTGGCTCGGCCACCGCACCGAGCAGGACCAGGCGGGACGCCAGGGCGGGATACCGGGCGGCCAGGGTGCGGACCACGAGAGTGCCCATCGAGTGGCCGACGACGGTGGCACCGCTGACGCCGAGCTGGCCGAGCAGGGCGGCCAGGTCTTCGGCGTGCGACTCGATGCTGATGCCGTCCGCGAGCGGGGAGCGGCCGGCACCGGCGGAGTCGACCCGGATAACCCGGAACCGGTCCGCGAGGGCCTGGGCCTGGACCTGGTAGAAGTTGGTGGTGCCGCCCAGGCCGTGGACCATCAGGACCGGCGGGCCGTCACCCTCGATTTCGACGGCGAGTTCCCGGGGGGTGCTGCCGTTGATGCGCATGATTTCCTTTCCCGGCCGGACCTGCGGTGCTGCAGGCGGCGCGGCCGTTTGGGCAGTAGCGACCCGGCTGGTCAGGCGATCCGGTTGCGCTGGGTGCCGAGCCCGGTGATGGAGATCTCGATGGTGTCCCCGCTGGTCATAAACCTCGGCGGGTCGAAGCCGATGCCGACCCCGGCCGGAGTGCCGGTGGCAATGAGGTCGCCGGGCAGCAGCGTGATACCAGCTGAGATCGTCTCGATGAGCGTGGGGATATCGAAGATCAGGTCCGCGACCGGCGCTGACTGGCGCGGCTCGCCGTTGACCCGGCTTTCCACCACCAGCGCGGTCACGTCGGTGATCTCGTCGGCGGAGACGGCATAGGGGCCCATCGGGCAGTGGGTGTCCAGCGACTTGCCGAGCAGCCACTGCTTGTGCAGGCGCTGCAGGTCCCGCGCGGTGAAATCATCGATGATGGTGTAGCCCCACACATGCTCGAACGCGTGCTCCTGCGTGATCCCGCGGCCGCCGCGGCCGATGATGACGCCCAGCTCGGCTTCGTAGTCGAGTTCCTTGGTGACGCCGTGGTGCGGGTTGATGTCGTCGAACGGGCCGGTGACCGAGGTGGTGGCCTTGGAGAAGATGACCGGTGCCTCGGGGATGGCCTCGGAGCGTTCGGGGGTGTCATAGCCGCTGCGGCCGAACTCCCGGACGTGGTCGCTGTAGTTCTTGCCCACGCAGAAGATGTTGCGGACCGGGCGCAGCGGGGCATGGAGCTGCACCGAGTCCAGCGGGACGGCGGGACGCGACGCCAGCTCACCCTCCAGGGCCGGGCGGATAGTGTTCCAGTCGCCCAGGACGGCGGCCAGGTCCGTACCCCCAAGCACGCCGGTGACGTCGCGGATGACGCCCTGATCAGGGTCAGCGACCCCGGCCCGGAGATCTGCCCCGGTGCTGAATACCGCTAGCTTCATGCTGAACCAATCTGAACCATTCGATCCATTGTGTTACGGTTAGGTTTCGATGGTAAACAGGCTCCCACCTGAAGTCGAGAGCTAGACCGCACTAATATGAGAAAATAAGAGTGCGGGATATTGGTCTTGATTGGTTTCAGAGGTAAGATCATCTGCGTGACTACCGTCGAGCAGACCCTCCGGGCGCTGCTGCAGGAACAGACCGCCAGCGGTGCCCTGGGGCCCGGCGGGAAACTGCCCACCGAACGCGACCTGGCCGGGCAGCTCACCGCCCCGCGCAGCGAGATCCGCCGGGCGCTGGCCGGCCTGGAACGCGACGGCCTCATCAGCCGCCAGGTCGGCCGCGGCACCTTCCTCACCGAGACCGCCACCCGCCATTTCAACGGGGCGCCCCCGGACACCAGCCCCGCCGAGATCATGCAGGTCCGGCTCACCATCGAGCCGCCCATCGCCGCGCTCGCCGCCCGCACCGCCAACCAGGCCGACCTCGACCGCATCACCGGATACCTGGACGCCGGCGGGAACAGTGACAGCTACGAAGACTTCGAGAGCCACGACACCCACCTGCACCGGGCCATCGCCCAGTCCGTCCACAACGGCCTGCTCATGAACATGTTCGACGTCATGAGCACCGCCCGGTCCCTGCCAGTGTGGGGAAGCCTCAAACGCCGCACCTCCACCCCCGAACGCCGCAAGGACTACCACGAGCAGCACACCGCCATCGTCGCCGCCCTCACCGAACGCGACCCCGAAGCCGCCCAGGCTCTCATGCGCGACCACCTCAGCCACGTCTCCGACGACATGCTCGGACGTCACTAGGAGGCAGCCGACCCTGCCGCTTCCGAACCCCAAGCTCCCGACTCGGGTGGACTCCCGTGGACAGAACGGGAGGGAAAAGGCTATGCGGGCACTTTCGCGGCCGTCCTGCCAAGGAGCCGCTTGAGCTTGGCGGGCGGGGTGTGGCGGTTGACAGCCACAATGGTGCGCGGGGAATCGCCGTCCGGCCAGGCGAGCAACGCGTCGCCCTGCTCGAGACCGCCGTCGAGTACGGTGGCCTTGCCTTGCGGGTCGTGGACGCCGACCATCTTGATGTCGAGTCCAAACTGCTCGGTCCAGCAGTACGTCGAGGGCTGATAGACGGGCGCCTGGTCCCCGTGCAGGAGCACGCGGGTGGCGGCCCGCGCCTGGTCCACGGCTTTGGTCCAATGCGGTGAGCGGGTCAGCTCGCCGTGCCGCCGCACTCGATCCTCATCTGGGGGATCGAGGCCGACATCCTGCCTACGTGCGCTCGGTACGGCATAGGCGTGATCCCGTACAGCCCGCTGGACGGCGGCTGGCTCGGGGCGCTGCTGCAAGGACTCCGAGGTGACCGGCCGGCCTCCGCCGCGCGCCTGGTGCTCGCCCACCGGTTCGACCTCTCGCTGGCGGCCAGCCAGCGCAAGCTCGACGCCACCGAGAAGCTCTCCGAGCTGGCCCGCAAGGCGGAGACGACCCTGATCCAGCTGGCCCTCGCGTTCGCCCTGCGCCACCCTGCGGTGACCGCGGCGATCATCGGCCTGCGGATAATGGAGCACCTGGAGTCCCAGCTGGCCGCCGCCGACATCGAGCTTGCCGGTGACGTGCTCGGCCGGATCGGCGAGATCGTGCCGCCCGGGGTGACCATCACCCTGCCGACGACGGGTGAGTCGGCCCGGCCCTGCAGGCGACGGCCCGGTGCCGGTAGGCCTTCTGGCGCGCCGCAGCAAACGACCTCCGGTTCCGACGGGCGTCATGCGCCGCGATCTGATCCTCGATGATGCGGAGCAAGAGTTCATACACTCGTCGATGGGTTGTCCGGGTTGGCAGTCTCGACAATCTCTGAGGTCTCGGCGCTATCGCGAGATCAGGCTGGCAACGCGCATTGCGTTGGCCATAGCAGTCAGGCCAGGGTTGAAGCCGCCGTTGGTTGGGTGCAGTGAAGCGTCGGCGACGTTGTCCTTGCCGATAATGTCATTCGTGCTGGTCAGGCGGCATTCTGGTACTGGTGGAGGATGCCGCCGAGACGGTCCCGTCTGCGGACGTGTAGCCGGGTGCCGGTGGTCAGTTCCGGGATCGGCGGGGGCAGCGCGTGCAGTGGGCGGGCGTTCGCGATTCCCTGATGCGGCCGGTGCTCATTGTAGAAGTGCTCGAACTCGCGTAGGGCGTGGAGCAGGTGCTTCTGGTTCCAGATCAGCGTCTGGTCAAGCAGTTCTCGGCGGCAGGTGAGCACCCAGCGTTCCATGACCGCGTTCATTCGGGGCATCTGGACCCCGCTGAGCACGATCTCGATACCCGTGTCCTTGAGAACCTCGTCGAACAGGGCGGGATACTTGCCGTCGCGGTCCCGGATCAGGAACCGTGCCCGGCTGCCAGCGTCTCCGAGGTCCACGACCAGGTTCCTGGCGGCCTGGGTGACCCAGGCTGCCGTCGGGTGAGAGGTCGCGCCCAGGATCCGGATGCGGCGGGTGGCGTGCTCGATGACCGCTAGGACGAACAGATGGGCGCCGGTCACGGTGACGGTCTCGAAGAAGTCGCAGGCGAGCAGCGCTCCGGCCTGGGAGCGGAGGAAGCTGGCCCAGGTGGCAGCGGCGCGGTCGGGTGCCGGCTCGATCCCGGCGTCGTGCAGGATCTGCCATACCGTGGATGCGGCAGTCTGGATGCCGAGGACGAGGAGTTCGCCGTGGATGCGCCGCTAGCCCCAGGACGGGTTCTCTTTCGCGAGGCGCAGCACCAGCAGGCGGACCGAACGGACGGTGCGGGGCCGTCCGGGACGCCGGGGCCGGGATCCGGCAGCGTGGCGTCGGGCCAGCAGGTCCCGGTGCCAGTGCAGGACCGTGTCCGGCCGGACTAGCAGCTGGAACCGGCCGAGCACGTGCCAGGGGAGCCGGTGCAGCAGGGCGGCCAGAAACGCCCGGTTGGCGGGCGAAAACCGCGGCCGGGTACCGCCCAGTTGCCGTTCCAGGACCATGATCTGGTGGCGCAACGCCAGAATCTCGATGTCCTTGTCCCGGTCGCTCACCGGAAGGAGCCGCAGTAACGCGAACAGGTTCGTCACAGCCAGGTAGACCAGTCGAAGCAGCACAGCCGATCATCATGCCGCAGCGAGCGGACCACTGCAGAGCATCCAGCTCAACCGGCCTCCGCCGGAACCGGATAGCCGCTTCCACGTGGACGGATGAGATTTTCGGCAAGCTCACCGCCGAAAACCCGTGGTCGCGGACTGATCAACGAATATCACTATGCCGCGTAACCCCAGCTCAGACTCGTAACTCAATATTCGAGGGCCACAAGTATTCGACCATTACAGGCTGTTCCGCCACTTCACCGAGGGTTTCCACGACGAGGAAGCCTGACCTGCCGCCCGCGCTAGCGGGCTGCCCTGGCCAGGTACATGGCCTGTCCCGGGATGCGCAGGATCGGTTTCCGCTTCGGTGTGCCGAACCCGGCTTGACCGAGCCAGCCGTGCAGCTCGGCCGGGGTGTGAATCTGTGCGCCGGAGCTGAGGTAGACGAACAGCCCGAGGAAGTTCGCGGCGGCGGACTTGCGGCGCTCCGGCTCGGCGAACGCGTCCATCACGGCCAGCACCCCGCCCGGTGCCAGCGCCGTCCGGATCCGCCCGAACAGGCCAACGATCTGATCGGCAGACAGGTGGTGCACCAGGTTGAAGCAGAGCACACCGTCGTACCCGCCGAGGTCATCGGTGGTGGCGTCCCCGTCGCGGTGCCGGACCCGCTCGGCCAGCCCGGCCTTCGCGATGATCTCCCGGCCGATGGCGGCGCTGCCGGGCAGGTCGAGCACGGTCGCGGTGAGCTGCGGGTGCCGGGCGCAGAGCTGGGCGGAGTACCAGCCGTGGCCGCCGCCGATGTCTAGCACCGTGCGGGCTCCTCTGGTGAGCGGGAGCTTCCTGGCCACCTCGCTGGCGCTGAGCCGGGCCAGGTCGAGCTGCCCGGTGATGTACCGGCGCCAGTACGGGTCATCCTGTGGTGCGTCGTGGTGCCCGGCCGGCTGCCCGCTGCGGGTCACCTCGTCCAGACTCGCCCACCAGGTCCAGTAGTCGGCGGTGCCGGCCACGAACCGGGCGACGGACAGCTCCGAGCCTGGGTCCAGCCAGCGCCGCGATGAACGGCTGAGCTGGTAGCGGCCGCCCCGAGTGATGACGTGGCCGCCGGAGCGCAGGCAGTCCAGCAGCAGCCGGGTCGGCACTGGGTCCAGGCTGAGGTCGGCCGCGAGCTCCACGGCGGTCGCGGGGCCCTGGGCCAGCCGGGCGGCCAGGCCGGTGCGCACCGCGGCGATGAGCATCCCCGACATGCCCATCCCGCCCCACGCCTCCGCCGCCGGGGTGGGCACCACCCCGGCCCGCAGCGCGAGCCATTCCACCGGGTTGGCCGCGCTGAGGGAAAGCCTCATAGCTACCTCAATCTTCCTTAAGGAACTTCACACACACTATTCAGCTTTTTCGCCGCCATAGTTATGCTGACCCCAGGGTCCCGCCGGCGGTTCAGGCGGGTTGGGGAGGGTTAGATGGCGATCAGCGCGCAGGCGTTTTCTCCTGCCGTTAATCACGTGCGGGCCCTGATCGTGGCCAGCCATCCGGGGCCCTGCCTGGCCATTACGGCCCTGACGACCATACTGGCCGCGGAGGCGGCGCCGCATGGCACCGGCCCGGTCCTGGTGGCCCCGGCGATGCTGGCCGGCCAGCTCTCGGTCGGCTGGTCCAACGATGCCTTCGATGCCCCCCGGGACGCTGCGGCGGGCCGCACCGACAAGCCCGTCGCCACCGGTGCGATCGGCGTGCGGGCGGTGTGGATCGCGGCCGCCGTCGCGCTGCTGGCCGCGCTGGCCATGTCTTTGGCCATCAGCCCGGTCAGCCTGCTCCTCAACGTCGTGATCATCGGCGCCGCGTGGGCCTACAACGCCGGCCTGAAGTCGACGCCCTGGTCAGGGCTCATGTACCTGGCCGGGTTCGGTCCGATCCCGGCGTTCGCCGCGAGCACGCTGCCAGGTCATCCCGCGCCGACGTGGTCGGTGACCGCGTTCGCGGCCCTGGTCGGACTGGGTGCCCACTTCGCCAACGTGCTGCCCGATCTGGCTGCCGACCGGGCTACCGGCGTCAACGGCCTACCCCAGCTGGTCGCCGCCCGCTGGGGCACCGGAGCGGTCCGGGCGGTCGCGCTGGTTCTGCTGCTGGCAGCGTCCGTGCTGCTGCTGCTGGCCGCCCGGCCGCATCGTCAGCCCATCGCGGTCGCCGGGCTGGCGGCGGCCGCGGCCCTCGCGGTCGTAGGCGCGCGCGGGTCCGGCAAGGTGCCGTTCCTCGCCGCCGTCGGCATGGCTGCGGTGGACGTCGTCCTGTTCGCCGTCGGCGTGGACGCGCTGACCTGAGTTCACCCATCAATGGAGGTACGCGCGTGCGGGTGCTGCCGCAATGACCAGGATCGTGGCGGTGCGATCCGCCTTTCCGCCTCACCGGAACGGGCAGACGGAGTTCATGGAGAAGTTCGCCGAGACCAGTGGTCTCGGCCCGGCTCAGCGTGTGCTGATCGAGCGGCTGCACGCCAACGCGGGTGTCGATACCCGGTACACCGTCCAGCCGCTGTCCGAATGCGGAACCCTGGACGGCATCGAGGCCGCCAACAACCGCTACATCGGCGAGGCGGCCGAACTGGGCGAGCGGGCGCTGCGCGAGGCCCTGGATGCGGCCGATCTGACCGGTGCTGATCTGGACCTGCTGATCGTCACGTCGGTGACCGGGGTGGCGGTGCCGTCGCTGGACGCCCGGCTCATCCCGCGGCTTCGGCTGCGGCCCGATGTCAAGCGGCTGCCGATCTTCGGGCTGGGCTGCGTGGCCGGCGCGGCCGCGCTGAGCCGCCTGCACGACTACCTGCTCGGCTGGCCAGGGCATACCGCCGCGCTGCTCTCGGTGGAGCTGTGCTCGCTGAACTGGCTGACCACGGAGGTGACGACCGCGGACCTGGTGGTCAGCGGCCTGTTCGGCGATGGGGCGGCCGCCCTCGTCGCCCACGGGGGCTCCCATACTCCCCGTGCGCCCCGGGTCATCGCCACCCGCAGCGAGGTGTACCCGGATAGCGGCGAGGCCCTGGGCTGGCAGCTGCGCTCGGACTGCTTCCGCATCGTGCTGAGCGGAGAGCTGGCCGACCTGATCGAGCGGCGGCTGGGTGCCAGCATGACCTCGTTCCTGGCCGCGCATGGGCTGACCGTGGAAGAGATCGGCACCTGGATCTGCCATCCGGGTGGTCCGAGGGTGATCGACGCCGTGCAGAAGAGCCTCAAGCTCTCCGATGAGGCGGTGGCGCTGAGCCGGCGCTCGCTGGCTGAGGTCGGCAACCTGTCTTCCGCGTCGGTGCTGCACATCCTGGAACAGACCATCGACGGCCGGCCCGCCGGCCCCGGGTTCGTTCGGCGTGATGATCGGGCTGGGGCCCGGGGTCAGTGCCGAGCTCTTGCTGATGCAGTGGTGACGCGGTGACCGTCTACTACGTGGTCCTCGTCGTGATCACGTTCGAGCGGCTGGCCGAGCTGGTCGTGTCCCAGCGGCACGCCGCGGACAGCCTGAGCCATGGCGGGGTCGAATCGGGCTGGCGGCATTTCCCGGTGATGGTGGCGCTGCATACGGGTCTGCTCATAGGCTGCTGGCTCGAGCCGCTGGTGGCGCATCGTCATTTCATCCCGGTGCTGGGCTGGCCGATGCTGGCGGTGGTGGTGGCGGCCAACGCGTTGCGCTGGTGGTGCATCGCCACCCTCGGCTCCCGGTGGACCGCCCGCGTCATCGTGTTCCCCGGCGTCCCGCTCGTGAAGACGGGCCCGTACCGGTGGTTCGCTCACCCCAACTACGTCGCCGTGGTCATCGAAGGGGCGGCGCTGCCGCTGGCCGGGTCGGCCTGGATCACCGCTGTCACCTTCACCGTGCTGAACGCCGCGCTGCTCACCGTCCGGCTCCGCTGCGAAACCCGGGCCCTCGCCGTCGCGGCACCCATGGGCAAGACCACAGCGACGGCGCCGTGACCAGGCCCGCGGCCCCGGCCGAGGCGGTGGCCCCGTGACCGGCGTCGACGTCCTGGTGGCTGGCGGCGGCCCCGCCGGGCTGGCCACCGCGATCAGCTGCGCCCAGGTCGGCCTGTCGGTGGCTGTGGCTGAACCCCGCTCTGGGCCGGTTGACAAGGCCTGCGGTGAGGGCCTGATGCCCTCCGCGGTCGCCCGGCTGGCCGCCATCGGCGTCCACCCGGCCGGGCACCCGCTGCGCGGTATCCGCTACCTCGACCCAGCGCATAGCGCCGATGCCCTGTTCCGCCACGGCCCCGGCCTGGGCGTGCGCCGCACCACCTTGCACACCGCCCTGATGGCCCGCGCTACTGAGCTGAACATCCCGGTCCTGCCCGTCAAGGTCACCGAGTTCACCCAGAACGACCACAGCATCAGCGCGGCTGGGCTGGCAGCCCGTTACCTGGTCGCCGCCGACGGCCTCCACTCGGGCATCCGCCGTACCGCCGGGCTGGACCGCCCGCCCGCCCGCCATCCCCGTTTCGGACTGCGCCGCCACTACCACCTGCCGCCGTGGACCGACCTGGTCGAGGTCCACTGGGCCGAAGCCTCCGAGGCCTACGTCACCCCAGTCGCAGATGATCTGGTAGGCGTGGCCATCCTCGGCTCCGCCCACGGCCGCTACGAAGACCGGCTCACCGCCTTCCCCGCCCTCCAGAAACGACTGGCCGGGGCCGCGCCCGCGAGCGAGGTCCGCGGCGCCGGGCCACTCCGGCAGGACGTCCGCCATCGGGCCGCCGGGCGGGTCCTGCTTGTCGGCGACGCCGCCGGCTACCTGGACGCCCTCACCGGGGAGGGCGTCGGCCTGGCCGCCGCCCAGGCCGCCGTGCTGGCCCGCTGCCTGGCCGAAGGCCGCCCCGCCGGCTACGAACGGGCCTGCCGGCGCGTGTCCCGCAAAGCCTGGCTGCTAACCGCCGGGCTGCTCTGGTCCCGCCACCAGCCCCTGCTCGGCTCCCACATCGCTCCCACCGCCCAGCACCTGCCCCTGCTCTTCACCACCATCGTCAACCAGGTCGCCCAGGCCTAACCGTGAAAGGTCCCGCACCAGCATGATCTCCGAGGGTCTCGACTCGCCCGGCCAGGACCTGCCGTCACCCGGCGGGGCTGGCCTGCCCGAGCTCCTGGTCTGGTCCCAGCAGGCCGAGTACCAGTTCGAGCCGGGCACCACCTACCGCATCGGCCGGGACCCAGCGGCCGCCATCGTGCTGACCGACAAACGCGTCTCGTGGTCGCACGCGGAGTTGCGGGTCGAGGAAGACACCTGGATCCTGGCCGACCTGGACAGCACCAACGGATCGTTTCTCGGCATGCGGCGATCCGACCGCATCGAGATCAGCGCTGACTCCGTGATCCGGCTGGGGAACGCGCAGGACGGGCCGGTGCTGCGCTGCACGCCCCAGCTGCCCACCATGCTCGCCCGAGTGGCCCCGCCGAGCTGGGACGGACCGCAAGGGACCGGGGAGACCGAAGCCGGTGAGCTGCGCGTGGACTCGTCCCCGACGGCGATGGTGGCGCTCCCGGCCGCCCGGATGAGCATCGGCCGTACCTCAGACAACGACCTGGTGCTGCCCGACCTGGAGGTCTCCCGGCATCACGCGGAGCTGCGCAAGCTGGCCACGGGCCGCTACGAGATCGTCGACCTGGATAGCCACAACGGGATCTACGTGAACGGCAGCCGGGTCCAGTCGCACGCGCTGACCGAAAGCGACATCGTCGGCATCGGGCGCTCGACCTTCCGGCTAAGGGACGGTCACCTTAGGCAGTACGTCGACGAGGGCGAGATCACCATCACCGCGCACGAGCTCTTCGTGCAGGTGCCGTCGGGCAAGGTGCTGCTCGACCGCGTCACGTTCCCGGTCCCGGAGAAGTGCCTGCTCGGCATCATCGGGCCCAGCGGTGCGGGCAAGTCGACGCTGCTCGGCGCGCTGACCGGGACGCATCCCGCCGACTCCGGCTCCGTCATGTACGACAACCGGGACCTCTACCAGAACTACAGCGAGCTCCGCTATCGCATCGGCCTGGTGCCGCAGGAGAACATCCTGCACACCCAGCTGACCGCCCGGCGCGCGCTGCAGTACTCCGCCGAGCTGCGCTTCCCTGCTGACACCAAGGTGGCCGAGCGGACCGCACGGGTGGACGGGGTGCTGGCCGAGCTGGGTCTGACCCGGCATGCGGACACCCGCGCCGACCGGCTATCCGGCGGACAGCTGAAGCGCGTCAACGTGGCCCAGGAACTGCTGACCAAGCCGTCCCTGCTGCTTCTTGACGAACCCACCTCCGGGCTGGACCCAGGCCTGGACAAGGCGATCATGCAGCAGCTGCGCGACCTCGCGCACGAAGCCCGCACGGTGGTGGTGGTCACGCACAGCATGGCCAACCTGGACACCTGTGACCGGCTGCTAGTGCTGGCGCCCGGCGGCAAGGTGGCTTTCTACGGGCCGCCCAGCGAGGCCCTGCGCTACTTCGGCCTGCCTGGCTGGGCCGAGGTGTTCCAGGCCTTCGAGCGCTACCCGGACCGCGAATGGGGCGCGGAATTCACCGCCTCGCCGGCGTACACGGAGTGGGGCACAGTGGCTGCGCCGCAGGAGGCCACCGAAAGTGCCCTGCCGGACGCCCCGCTGCCCGCAGTGGCGTCACCGCGGCGCCAGGGCAGGCTCCAGCAGACGGCCACGCTGACCCGGCGGTACGCCAGGGTGATCGCGGCCGACCGCGGCTATGTGCTGTTCATGGGGCTGCTCCCGCTCGTCCTGGGCCTGCTCGTCCACTTCGTGCCGGCCAAGGAGGGCTTGGCGGGCGCGCCCGGCACCAACCTGACCGCGCAGGAACTGCTGCAGATCATGGTCACCTGCGCCTGCCTGTCCGGGATGGCGAGCTCAGTCCGCGAGCTGGTCAAGGAGCGGCCCATCTACATCAGGGAACGGGCGGCCGGACTGTCGTCCGGCGCCTACCTGGTCTCCAAGCTGGCCGTCCTGGGCGCGATCAGTACCGTGCAGTCGGTCGTGATCGTCCTGCTCGGGCTGCGCCGGCCGCCCGCTGCCCGTCCACGGCGCGTTCCTGACCAGCCTGCCGCTGCTCGAACTGCTGATTGCGATCGCGATGCTGTCCCTGGCCTCCATGGCGCTGGGCCTGCTGGTCTCCGCCATCGTGAGCACCTCGGAGAAGACCATGCCGTTCCTGGTCATGGTTACGATGGCGCAGATCGTCCTGTCCGGTGGCGTAGTCCCGCTATCCGGGCTGGCCGGCTTGGCCCAGCTGTCCTGGATCGCCCCGGCCCGCTGGGGATTCAGCGCGGCGGCGTCGACCGTGAACCTCAACACGCTGGCCCGCGGCAGCAGCGACCCGCTCTGGCGGCAGAGCCCGGGCAACTGGCTGCGCGACATCGGCATCATGGTCGTCCTGGCGACCGCCTTCCTGCTGGTCGCCTGGATCCGTCTGCACCGCCTCGGCCCCCGCCGCCGCTAGCCCCCTCAGCCGGCGTCCCCACCGCTAGCCTGTGCCGTGCCAAAACTCTGCCGTCGCCTGCCCGCGGTGATGTCAGCTTCTACGACGTGGCCGTGGAGTTCACCCGTTCGGCCTGGCCCTCGATCTCCGCCAAGAGCCGTGTCTCCGTGCTCGAAACGCTTTCGCGTGTGGTGCCCGTGGTCGTGCGTGACCTACCCGGAGCGCCGGACCGCGGCGTGCTGCGGCGGGCCCTGACCCACTCGCTGGTTCAGGGCCCGCAGGTCCCGGAGCTGGACGCTGACGAACTTGCTGCACTGAGCTGGCTACGCCGGGCGTCCCGTCCTATATCGGCGCTCACAGACGCCTCTGTCCTGGCAGATGTGCTCGATGCCCTGGCGGTTAACCTGGACGGCAAGCCAGGTGCCCCAGCCTACTTCTCCCGGCGCCGCCGGATGCTTCACCGTGCCATGAGCTACGCGGTCCGCAAGAAGCACCTCGAGGTCAACCCTCTGGACCGCCTCCCGGACGGATGGACCGCCCCGGCCGCACCCGCTGACGCCATCGACCCACGGGCGATCGGGAGCCCGGAGCCGTGGAGCACATGCTCGAGGCGTGCGCCACTATCGGGACCACTGATGCGGCCCTCGGAGGTCGCCGCGCTGACCGTGGGCGCCCGCGAGCTGCCCGCCGAAGGGTGGGGCTGGCTCACGATCTCCGATGCCTCTATTACCGCGGGCCGCGCCTACACCGACGACGGCCTGGCGCACGAGCACCGGGGGCTGAAGGGCCGGACCCGGGGCAGGCCGAACACCAGGGCCAGCAAGCCGACCCGGCGTGTGCCGATCCCGCCGGAGCTGGTGATCATGCTGCGCGAGCACATCGCCAGGTTCGGCACCGGGCCCGATGGGCGGATTTTCCGGAGTAAGCAGGGCAACCCGATACAGGCGTCGTCCTGGTCGCAGGTCTGGGCGAAGGTACGGGCCGCATCCCTGGACGACGAACAGTACGGGTCCCCGCTGATGGCCAGGCCCTATGACCTCCGGCACGCGGGTGTCACCCGGTGGCTCAACGAGCGCATGCCGCAGGCGTCAGTGGCCGCGTGGGCCGGGCACTCGGTAGAGGTGCTGACGCGCATCTACACCCACGTCATCACCGGCCAGGACGACGCCCTGATCGCGCAGATGGACGCATACCGGAGACGGCCATGATCATTCCCGGTGGGCACGGTGAGGCACAGATAGCGCCTGTCGTCGCATTATGACGCAACGTGACGACGCTCAAATCCCGGTATTTCCAGGTCAGGCCAGGTTTTACCCTGGTCATGATGTGCGCCCCCAGCGGGGCTCCATGCAATTACCGACACGACCTGGGGACTGTGGATCTAACGGTGTTTCCGGCCCGATCGCGCCGGGCGTGATGACCTGGCGGGAAAGGTGCCGTGATGACCGCGACACTGGACACTGTGGCAGCGAGGAAGAAGGACAAGCCGGAGCCGACCGCGGAGCAGAAGCTGGCCGAGGAGCTGGTGGCCCGGGCCCGGGAGCAGGGCGTGTCGCTGACCGGCCCGGACGGGCTGCTCAGGCAGCTGACCAAGACGGTGCTGGAGACGGCGCTGAATCAGGAGATGACCGAGCATCTCGGTCATGACAAACACGGCCCGGCCGGTAATGATGCGGGGAACGTGCGGAACGGGACCAGGCCCAAGACGGTGCTGACCGAGGGCAGCGGGCAGGTACCGGTCGAGGTGCCCCGCGACCGGCACGGCACGTTCGAGCCGCAGATCGTCAAGAAGCGGCAGCGGCGGCTGACCGGGGTCGATGAGATCGTGCTGTCGCTGTATGCCAAGGGCCTGACGACCGGCGAGATCAGCGCGCACTTCGCCGAGATCTACGGCGCGTCGGTGAGCAAGGAGACGATCTCGCGGATCACAGACAAGGTGATCGAGGAGATGCAGGCCTGGCAGCAGCGCCCGCTGGACGAGGTTTACGCGGCGGTGTTCATCGACGCCATCGTGGTGAAGGTGCGGGACGGGCAGGTCGCCAACCGGCCCGTCTACGCGGCCATCGGGGTCACCCTGGCCGGGGAGAAAGACATCCTGGGGCTGTGGGCCGGCACCGGCGGGGAGGACGCCAAGTTCTGGATGAGCGTGCTCACTGACCTGCGCAACCGCGGCATCAAGGACGTTTTCTTCGTGATCTGCGACGGGCTCAAGGGCCTGCCCGAGGTGGTCGGCAACGCCTGGCCGCAGGCCATCGTCCAGACGTGCATCGTGCACCTGATCCGCAACACCTTCCACCTGGCCTCCAAGCGGGACTGGGATGCCCTGCGCCGCGATGTCAAGCCCATCTACACGGCGGTGAACGCCGAGGCGGCACGGGCCGCGCTCGACGGCCTGGCCGAGACCTGGGGGCAGCGGTACGGAGCGATCATCCGCCTGTGGGAAAACGCCTGGCAGGAGTTCATCCCGTTCCTGGACTACGACGTGGAGATACGCAAGGTGCTGTGTTCCACGAACGCGATCGAGTCGCTGAACGCCCGGTACCGGCGGGCAATCAAAGCCCGCGGCCATTTCCCGACCGAGCAGGCAGCGCTAAAGTGCCTGTACCTGGTCACCCGGTCCCTGGACCCGACCGGGACCGGCCGCACCCGGTGGGCGATGAGATGGAAGCCCGCCCTGAACGCCTTCGCCATCACCTTCGGCGACCGGTTCCCGGCCGCCGGGACCTACTAACCATGACCGCCGGAAACACCGTTCGTGAGATAGACCCCCGGCCTGCGGTTTCCCGGGCGGGACGGCTAGTCATAGACGGTAGTTCCTGGTCGATGCCGCTCCTGTCATCGACGCCTGAATACTGGCGGAAACGCGGCCGGCTGGCCGATTTGTTCTTGTCCCCCCGTGTGTCATCGTGTTGCGCTGTGGGGCCGGCCTGTCGCGGTGTCCACGGACGCATAGCGGACGGCGGGGCCGTCTGACGGTCGGTGCACACTGTCGGCTGTTCCACGGACGGGCCGGGGAGCAGCGGGTCTAGCTTGACGTAAGCCGCCCAGCCGCGCATGCGTCGGTGTACCGCCCGGCGGCCCGGTGAGTTCCTGCGGCGGGAAGGGCACGGCTCTGGTGCCGAATGAACCAATAGAGTGGTATGTATCTGGCGAGTTCGGGCCGTGCTTGAGGTGGGTGTCATGAAGCATCAGCGGTTCACTGGCTGCCATTCGAATGACGGTCCGGCGGGAGTTCCAGCGGTCGTGGTCCCCGCCATCATGTCGATGGCTTGCTGGCGGAGCGACATCATGATGCCGATAGCGGCCTGGAGCTGACTGGGTTCGCCGTTGAATGTGGCGTGCAGGCATTTCAGCAGGCTGGTGTAGGTGTAATTGAAGGTGATGCAGGCCTTCTGGGCGAGGCTGCCGTCGGGGTAGGTGGCGGTCGTGGGGTTAGCGGGCGCGGCGTAGATGCTCGCTGGGTCCAGAGTGATGGGGTCGCCGCCGTAGATGTACTGCTGGTCGGGCGGGGTTGCTGGTGTGGCTTTGGGATTGCGGATGAGCCGGCGGCCGTTCGCTATTTCGGCGAATCGGTAGTAGTGGGCATAGCCGGTTCCGATGATTTCGCTTGGTGTCGTCCTGGTGCCTTCGCCTTGGTCGATGATGGTGTCGATGGCCCGGCACGCGGTAGCGGCATCGGTGACGACGATGGTGTGTTTCATCAGGCTCGTGGTGACCTGGTTGCGCGGGTTCGGGAAGAAGGCCGCGTCGCCGAGCCCGGCGAGGGTGGCGCGGATCGTGCGGTAGAACTGGCCAATGGTCACTGGCTCTCCCGCGGCCGGCGCTTCGGCAGGAAGCTCCTGCTTGCCCGCGGCTGGCGCTTCGGCGGGGAACTCCTGCGGATGCTCCGGCTGCTCGATGGCCATGAACGTGTCCCTGACCAGATCAGCTGAACACGGCACGAGGCCAACGACAAGTTCTCTCTCGACCGAGCCTGGAAGCGGGCCGGGATAGTGCGGGATGAGCGAGGGTGAGTCGAGTACCGGGCTCCTGCCGAGTCCGTTGAGGATGTTGGCTACCAGGGTGAGGTGAAGCATCTCTTCCGTGACTACGGACTGGATGATCTCGGCGACAGATGCGTTTGCGCTGGAGCCGAGCGAGTAGAGAGCGTACAGGTACGGGGGGATGGTGGAATGTTCCAGTTCGATCGCGGCCTGCAGCGCGACCGCCGCGGCGTTAGCGTCGCGGGCCTGCAGAAGGCCGCTGATCTCAGGACGGAGCCGAATCATGGCCGTCTCCTGTCATGAGCTGCTCCAGGCTCTGGGCTGCCGACCGGCGCTGGGCTACCAGCCGGCGGCTCGCCGCTGATGCTTTGCCACCCAGGCTTGGCGGGGTAATGCGAGAAGGGCCAGCGGCTGGTGATCCAGGGCTGGCGGCGGCCGGCTGGATCATCCGGGCGTTCACCTGCCCGGCACTGCCTATGAGTGGCTTGCCGTCCACACCTGTGCTGGTGAGCCAGCGCAATATGGCACTTCGCTTGGCGGCGGAGAGGTCTCGTGTCACAGGCATCGAGTTGGGGTCTGAGGGATTGAGGCCGAAAGCGAGGGCGAGCAGCGGGATGTGCGCGCATACCGACTCATAGTTCCCGAGATCGAGGAAACGCTGCATGACTGGATACAGGTTGGCGTACTGCTGGAGTACCGGCTGGATGCTGCCGAACCACGTCGGGGGTTCATCCGGCTCGAATCCGCTCCACACAAGCAAGCTGACGAAGTTCCACTGGTTGTACGGATAGGGGTTAGCTGGGGAGATTACCGTTTCCTCCAGCGCCGGGTAGATGGCATAGACTTGCCCGTCGATGTAGCCGCGGGGCTGACCCGGATCAAGAGCCTGGATGCGCAATCGGGCCATCCCGTGCGCATCGGTGACGGCACGCGTGTCGTAGCGGATCGCGTCGGCCGGGGTCGCAGCGGCCGGTGCCGGGCCGAGCGGGCTGAACGGCTGAAGCTGCCCGGGCACCGGGACCGTGATCACGGCGGCTCCCGGATAGGGATGCCCGTAGCGGGTGGCGTACAGCTGCGCCGTCACCTCCTCGCCGGGATTGAGCCGGAACACGAACTGGTCAGCCCGGACAAACACACCACCGGGGGACTCCTCGATGGCCAACGCCGGTGAGCCGCCGGGGGGCGTGACGACAAGCGCGAGCGGGTTACTGTCCACACGGTCGAGTTCTTCGGCGGTCAGGGCCCGGTCGGGAGGGAACACGGCGATTCCTGCAGTCCCCTGGTACCACGCGGGCTGGGTGTAGGAATCCGCGGACAAGGAGCCGACCAGGAGAGGTGCCCCGGCTGGGTCCGGCGGCGGGATCTGGTACAGCGAGATATCACCCAGATTAGCGAGCTGCCCTCCTGGCTCTGCCGTCGGCAGAGCATTGCCCAGGTCGACGTGAATGCGGCCAGCCTGGCGGTCAACGACCCCAGCGCAGAAATTGACGTTCCCAGCTGGAGCGAAGAAATTCCCGCCAGCACCGAAGGTGGCCATGAACTGGCGGCCCTGGACGAAGTGGTGAGGCTCGTCCGGAGCTGACGCTCCTATCGTGCCGACAATACGTCCCTGAAGAAATCTCGGGGAATTAGGGTCGAGATTGACACCGTCGACGTTGAATTTCACCGATAGCACGCCGCCTGTTGCCGCCTCGCGGAGCTGATGCAGGAACGGCGACTCAACAGCACTCCAGTGCAAGCCGGACAGGACCGACTGGTACATGGCGCCAGCGTTGATGTCCCCAGGAGTCCCAGGCCCCTGACCCCTGTCCCAGATGTCCATGAACGCGGCCGGCTCGAACTGGCCGCCCACAAGTGTCTCCCCGGCAGACGTAGCGATCCGGATCTCCAGGCCCCAGATCATCGAGACAAGCTGCTGCTCTGGGTCCAGGTCCACAAGCTTGGCGGGCGCGGCGCGGTCGGAATCAGCCACGATTGCGGCAAGGGCCGGGTCGTCCGCGGCGGCGGGACTGCCGTCCGCCAGGACGGCCGATTTCACGGTGCAGTCGATCAGCTGCCAGTCGCCGTTACCCCTCGGATTGAACCAGCCGTTCCACTGGCTGGGATCATTACCAGCCTGCACGTTCTGGTATGAAGGCTCGAAGGTCGCATTGTCGAAATGCAGCGGGTCATTATTTACCGTCGAGATGGCTGCATGGAAGAAGCCGCTGAAGATCAGACGTGGTGGATTAAGATAGCTCACGGTACCCCCAGCCAATCGATAAGCTCAGCCCGCGCCCATGACACTCCATACAGACGAGACTAACCTCCGGCTCTCGCTCCCAGCCCCCATAATCGTCGCCCGTTCTAATGCCGTCAATGGCCGCCGGGGCTCGCGGGCACTGCAGATATGTTCCGGTGATCTCCAGCGGCAGGATGGGAAGTGTCGGCTTTACGGGACCGTACGCTGTGCGTACCTGGACTTTGCCGACGGCCACCCGGTGCTCGACGATGTCAGCCGACCCTGGCTGTGGTCACCGCGGCTGAGCTGTTCATCTAGCTGAGCGACGTCCCAGAAGACCATGGCCCCTCCCGCATGATGCCTCTGCCAGTTACGGCCGGAGTGTCAGCACTGCCGCCGCCTACCTCCGCTCCGGAGCGGCCGGACTTCTACCAGCACGAACGATCCGGCACAGGTCCTCCCGGCGCCGTCGTGGCCTACAGCACCGATACCTTCCACCGGGGCACCGAGATGACCGCCCGCGGTCGGCGCGCTACAGCGCCCACGTCAGCTACAAGCACGCCGACAAACCCTGTGGACCGGCTGCCACGCCTCGGGGATCACTCGTTGCCCCCCGACTGGAACCCCTTCGTGGAGCAGGCCATCACGCGGCAGCTCCTGCTCTCCGGCTTCCCCCGCCCGGCCACCTCTACTGGACCCCGCAAACTCTGCAGGACCTGGCAGTCCGGTATCCCGGCTTAACACACCAGAGGTGGCGGTGAGTGAGTGCCGGCCCGGCCGCAGGCAGTCGATCTTTGCGCGACGCGCATAAAGAACAGCGAGCCCAGTCAATCCGCAGTCAGATCATTGCACGTTGTTGACACGGTGACCACAAGTGCGTACAACGCGATCAGGCCGACATTACTGTAAAACATTCGAATAGCGCATGCTAATGGAGCGGGTAAACGAATTAGCTGATGCTAATCGCCGACGGGAACACGAAGTCATGAGGAGCTATTCGTTTCGGCGGAGGCCGCATGAGCCGGTTGCACTCCGGAGGCCCGTTCGCTGCGGCATGATGATCGGCTGTGCTGCTGCGACTTGCCTATCTGGCTGTGACGAACGTGTTCGCGTTACTGCGGCTTCTTCCGGTGAGCGACCAGGCCAAGGAGGTGGAGATCTTGGCGCTGCGCCACCAGATCATTGTCCTGGAGCGGCAGCTGGCAAGGCCCGGCCGCGGTTCTCCCTGGACGACCGGGCGTTCCTGGCCGCCCTGCTGCACCGGCACCCACGGGATGTGCTCGGCCGGTTCCGGTTGCTAGTGCGGCCCGAGACGGTGCTGCGCTGGCACCGGGACCTGCTGGCGCGCTGCCACGCGGCCAGATCCCGCCCCAGGCGCCCGGGCCGTCCGCGCATCGTCCGCTCCATCCGCCTGCTGGTGCTGCGCCTGGCACGAGAGAATCCATGCTGGGGGTACCGCCGCATCCACGGCGAGCTGCTCGTCCTCGGCATCAAGGTCGCTGCCTCCACCGTCTGGGAGATCCTGCAGCAGGCCGGGATCGACCCGGCGCCCGAGCGTACCTCTGCTACCTGGGCCAGCTTCCTCCGCTCCCAGGCCGGGGCCCTGCTTGCCTGCGACTTCTTCGAGACCGTCACCTTGGCCGTAGCCCTGCTCCTGCCGAAAACCTCATCCATGCTGGTGGGAGCCGATGCGGGTGTGGCCGATGTGGCCGATGCTGTGCGCGATGGCGACCTGCGTTCGTGCGACAGGGGAACGCTGTGGCATGGTGATCGACCGTGCTCCTGCGACTGGCCTACCTCGGTGTGACGAACGTCTTCGCGCTGCTGCGGCTGCTGCCGATGAGCAGCCGGGACAAAGACGCAGAGATCCTCGCGCTGCGCCATCAGCTCCCGGTCCCGCAACGGCAGCTCGGTCCGGACAGGGTCCGGTTCACCTCGGGTGACCGGGCGTTGCTGGCGGCACTGCTGCACCAGATCCCGAGGGACGTGCTCAAGAGACTGCACTTGGTGGTGCGCCCGGATACCGTGCTCCGCTGGCACCGCGATGTGGTCGCGCGCCGGCACGCCCGGCGGTCCCGGCCCCGGCACCCGGGGCGGCCGCGCACCGTGCGCTCGGTTCGCGTCCTGGTGTTGCGGCTGGTCCGCGAGAATCCCGGGTGGGGGTATCGCCGGGTGCACGGCGAGCTGCTGGTGCTCGGGGTCAAGGTTGCCGCTTCCACCGTCTGGGAGATCCTGCACGACGCCGGGATCGACCCGGCGCCCGAGCGCAGTTCCACCACGTGGGCCGATTTCCTGCGCTCCCAGGCCGAGGCCCTGCTGGCCTGCGACTTCCTCGAGACAGTCACCCTGTCCGGGGCGCGGCTGCACGTGCTCGCGGTGATCGAGCACGCCAGCCGGAGAATCAGGATCCTGGGCGCCACCGCCCACCCGACGGCGTCCTGGGCGGCGCAGGCCGCCAGGAACCTCGTGATGGACCTGGAGGATGCCGGCTGCCGGGCACAGTTCCTGATCAGAGACCGGGACGGGAAGTTCCCCGGCCTGTTCGACGCCATCCTCGCCGACGCGGGCATCGACCTTGTACTCAGCGGGGTCCGGATGCCGAGGATGAACTCGATCATGGAACGGTGGGTGCAGACCTGCCGGCACGAGCTCCTGGACCGCACGCTGATCTGGAACCAGCCCCACCTTCTGCACGCCCTGCGGGAGTTCGAGCAGTTCTACAACGGGCACCGGCCGCATCAGGGCATCGCCAACGCCCGCCCGCTCCAGCCACTGCCCGTGCCGCTCGTGACCCCTGACCAAATCGCCAGCCTCGACATACGACGACACGACCGGCTCGGCGGAGTGCTCCATGAGTACCAACATGCGGCATGAGCTGCACGGATGAGGTTTTCGGCAAGGGCAGCGTCGTACAGGCGGCAGCAGGACCAGTCCGCTGCAGCAGGGGGCGGGTTCAGTTTGGCCCTGTTTCTGCGCCGGGGGACAACGACACCGTGCTGCCCCGGATCCAGGCCGAAGTCTGATACCGTATCAGCCCGGTCAGTGCCGCCGCGGCGACGGCCACGCCCGCGATAAGCGCCGCTGCCAGCGAGTGGCCAGAAACTACGGCCGCGAGCAACCCGCCGGCCGAGCCCGGCCAGTACCGCCGTGATCACCGCGACCATCCCGGCGACGGTCAGGAATTGCTGCCACAGGCCGATTCCCAGTTCCGGGGCGGGCAGCCGTTCCGCGGGGTTGAGCAGGTAGCTGGCCAATTCGGGAGCGTGGTCGAAGTAATAGTCGCGGAGCTGGGCGATACGGCGCGCGTAGGCAAGGTCCTCGATCCCTGACTGCAACGCCCGGTGGAACGTCGCCAGCCCGGCGAAGGCCAACGTGGGCAGGAGAATGAGCCCGAACATGTAGAACGCCACGCCGGACTTGGCGGCGGTGGCGACGAGCCCGAGGGCAATCAGGCCGCCGGATACCGCGCCCAGGAAAACGCTCGCCCGGGCGGTCGACTCCGAGGTCGTCGACGAGCGGGCACCCTGCAGCGTGAAATGCTCCGTGGTCACAAACGTGACCGCCACCGGGCGTGGGTCACCGTCAGGCCTGCTGCCTTGGTCAGTGTTCGCCACGAGCGTGCGCCTCCGATCCCGCTAGCCGAGGTCGCTCCGGCTATCGGGCGGCTGGTGGCCGTATTCGTCGTGCCAGTTCCACCACTCGTACGGCAGGGTCTGCGGGTACCCCTCGGGTGAGTCCTCCCAGTCCTCCTGGCGCCCGAGCGCGGTCATGTCCAGGTAGCTCCAGGTGCCGCCCAGCGCCTCCTCGTTGCGTTCGTTGATGAAGTAGGTGCGGAACACGCGGTCGCCGTCGCGGATGAACGCGTTCGTGCCGTAGTACTCGTCCACGCCGAAGTCGTTGTCCCACTCGTCGGTGATGGTGTACCAGGGCATCGTCCAGCTCATCCGCGCCTTGACCCGCTCGATGTCGGGTTGCGGCGCGCGGGAGACGAAGGCCAGGGTGGTGTTGCGGGCGTTCAGGTGGGCGAGGTGCGCAACCTGGTCGGCCTTCAGGGAACAGCCGACGCAGGCATGCTCGGGCCAGCCGTTCACGCCGGGTTCGAAGAAGGCACGGTAGATGACCAGCTGCCGGCGACCCTCGAAAAGGCCGGGCAGGCTCGTTGCGCCTCCGGGCCCGTCGAACTCGTACTCCTTCTCCACGGCCAGCCACGGCATACGCCGGCGCCGGGCGGCCAGCGCGTTCCGGGCCAAGGTCAGCTCGTTCTCCTGCACCAGCAGTTGCTGGCGGGCCGCTTCCCACTCCTGCGCCGCCACGATCGGGGGGGTCTTCATGATGATGTCCGCCTCCTGTTCAGGTCCACGCTTATGCGATGGTGATCTCGCCCATGTCGATGGCGACCAGCAGCGGCTCCGGGACGAGCTGGTAGTCGCCCTGAAAGGCGTAGCCCCGTCGCGTGGTGGGGATGATGATGCCGTCGACGTCGCGGTAGCCGGTGGCGTAGAGCAGCGAGGGCGCCCCGCCGAGGATGTCGATGGTGAAGTCATGGCGGCGCAGCAGCCCGTCCGGGCCGAAGCATGAGATCTGCTGGCGGGTGTGGGTGTCGACGTGCTCGGGGAACGTCACCTTCAGCCGCCGCCACGTCTCACCGTCGGCCTCGATCGGGGCGATCTCTTCGGTGACGAACCCGGGCCGGGTGTAGAGGAACGGCGTATTCAGGTACGTCCACAGCGCCTCACCGGTGAAATAGGCGAGGTGGATGTCGTCCCACGGGGTCTGGGGCTGATGACCGTCAAACGACCTCTCCGGGTCGTCGCGGGCGTCGGTGAGCGTGCCGTCGCGGCGCTGGATGATCACGCGGCGGGGCTCGAAGACCGACCGTTTGTCCTGGCCGACGTAGTCCATCGTCAGCCGCTCCCGGGTGGTGTCCACCTCGAAGCGGACGTCCTTGACCGCGGCGGCCTGGCCCTTGAGGGCCCACAGGGCCCCGGTAATAGAGGCGTCGACGGTGATCGAGGTGACCTGATTCCACCGGTCCAGGCCCCCGTGCGCGGCGACGGCGGTGTCGAGTAGATCGTTCATTTCGTCGCTCCTGGTCTCATCGGGTGAGCTGTCAGGGGGACGACGATTGGCGGGCGCCGGAACCGGACACGCGCGCTAGGAAATTTCCAGGCTCTCGATCCGCCGCTCGAAGGACACCCGCTCGGCCGGGCTCCGGGCCAGCTCGATGGCGCGCTGGTAGTTCTCCCGGGCCGCGGTGGGGCGGCCGGCCCGCCGTTCCAGGTCAGCACGGGCCGCCCAGTAGAAGGGGTACCGGGACAGCTTCGGCTCCCCGGCTAGGGCAATCAGCTCCCGGCGGCCAGCGTCGACGCCATCCTGTTCGGCCATAGCCAGCGCCCGGTTCAGCGCCACGACCGGGCTCCAGAACTGCTGGGCCAGGATCTGGTAGAAGCCGGCGATCCGGTCCCAGTCGGTCTCCTGGATCGAGGGTGCTATCGCGTGCTCGCAGGCGATGCCGGCCTCCAGATGCCAGCGGGACATGTGATCACCGGTTGCCGAACGGGCGAGGTGCATCAGACCGCGCTCGATGCGTGCCCGGTCCCAGCGGCTCCGGTCCTGGTCCTCGAGCGGGACGAAGATACCGCGGGTGTCGAGACGGGCCGGCAGGCGGGCGGTGCCGAAGCAGAACAGCGCGGCCAGGGCGTGCGCGTCCGGATGCGCCGTCGCCTTGGCGTCCAGCAGCAGCTCGGCCAGGCGCAGCGCGTCCTCGCACAGGAACGGGCGTACCGGGTCGTTCGGGTTGCTGCCGTGGTAGCCCTCGTTGAACAGCAGGTAGAGCGCTCGCAGGACGGAGTCCCGCCGGGTGCCAAGGTCAGGCAGGTCGTCCACGTCGGGCAGTCGGCCCAGCTGACGCAGCCGGCCGCGGCCCCGGTGCAGCCGCCGGTCGATGGTCTGCGGGTCGGCCAGGAACGCCTGACCGATCTCCTTGGGCGACAGACCGCACAGCCACCGCAGGATCAGGGTCACGTGCGTCTCACGGTTCAGGCCGGGGTCGCACACCGCGAACATCATCGCCAGCTGGCTGGCGCTCTCGGCGGCCGGGGCCAGTGCCGCCTCGATCGTGTCGCTCAGCACCGTCGTCGTCGCCAGCTCGGGCAGGAACGAGCGGTGGCGCTGTTCCCGGCGGATGATATCGATGGCCCGGTTGTGGGCGGCCCGGATGATCCACGCCTTCGGGTCCCGCGGCAGCCCGAAGCGCCAGGCGTGCATGGCACTCACCAGCGCGTCGTGCACGACGTCCTCGGCGAGCGGGATGCTGGACGGGCCAAGGACCCGGGTCAGCGCACTGACCAGGTGCGCGTACTCCTGGCGGAACAGGTCCTCGACCAGCTCCGTCGGTGACGCCGCGGCGGCCCTCTCGTCCACGAGCCTCAGCCCTGAACCGGCCGCACCTCGACGGAACCGCCGAACTCATATATCGGGCACATGCGCGCCACGTCGACGGCGTCTTCCAGAGAGGCGGCTTCGAAGATCATGCTGCCGGTCACCAGGTCCTTCGACTCGGCGTAGGGGCCGTCGGTGACCACGCGCTCGTGGCCCCGGACCGAGGCCCCCGGGTTGTCCAGCGCGGTTCCGGTGTTGCGCCGGCCCTGCCGGGCCAGCTCGTCGGACCAGCGGTACCACTTCTCGAGGTGGGCCTGCAGCTCCAAGGGCGATACGTCGTGCCGGGTTACAGCGCCCCCGCGAAAGATCAGCATGAACTTGCTCCGCAGGGCGTGTTCCCCGCTTTGAGGTTCCGGCATCATGGGCCCACCGTATCCGCCCGCCTGGCGGCTGATCAGTGCTGGGCGATCGCTGGGCATGGCGCCGGTCCTGACTGTTCCCGCGCCGCGCTCAACCGCGCGGCGCGCCGGGACACAGCTTGCTCCGGTAATTCCAGCAACGGAAACTACCCTGGTGGAGCAGGGCCGCCGTGGCGTCGACTTTGGACTGGGGCGCGGCGTCGCGCCGGTAGGGTACCTCGCTTGTTCGACGGCCACGTTTCGGGTTCGCAGCGATCGTTGCCTTGTCAAGGACTGGCCTCTGGCGCGATTTCCTCAGTACGAGAAGTGCATCTGCCGCCCGCGAGCATGTTCATGTGGTGGCCCTCGGGTGTACGCTCGCGAGTCTCGTCCTAGTCAGTTGCCGGGGCGGGAAGACCGGTGTCGGCGTGTTTGGGATGTCAGCCTGTTCTGCGGACGGTGTCCGTGGCTGTCCGTGCGATGCCCCACTTGGATGTCGGCGTTCACGGACATATAGCGGACAGCGTCGATGCGATGAATGCTACTGGGAGACGTTTTCCCAGCTCACATGCTATGTGGAGTGGCGTGGAGGAGCGTACTGTAAAACCGTCGGCTCAGCCTACGTTGGTTCGAACCCAACACCTGCCACCACCTGCGAAGACGGCCCGCTAGCTGGGAATTCTCGGCTATGCGGGCCCTTTTTCTCTGTCCCGTGGCGTGTCACGTTGTCGCGCTGCGGGTAGGAGTGTCGGGGTGTCCACGGACGTATAGCGGACGGGATTTGTGCCCCAGGACGGTCGGGCGCACCGTCGGCTGTTTCACGGACGGCCACGGACGGGCCGCACCAACGCGCGTTCAGGCTCGACGTAGGGCCGCCGAGTCGGGTGATCGCGGCGCTTCGGCGATCGTGTTGAAGGCGTTCCGGCCCCTCGGCTCCCGGGCCGGGCACCCTATGCCCATACCCGCCGTCCCGCGCCGTGTCGCGCGGGGCCACGTCGCGCCCGCCGGCGGGCCGACCGCAACCCGCACGCCGTCGGTTGGCATCGGCCCGCGTGCGGCCATGTTCGCATTGACGTCACAATCAGGCGTACCTGCTGGTCAGCGCGCAAATATACCTGAGATGTACCGCTGTATACGGCATGTGCCCCCAATGGACCTCGACCGGGAACTGGTGAGTTCCCCAAGCGGCAGCTACGACTGGATAAGTAGGACACAAATATGACCTGGGGTCGAAGCCCCAGTTTGGCGCGAGTGGGCAATGCACCTGTAGTGACCCGCGGCCTCGGGCGGGGGTAGAAGTAGGGTTATGAATGCTCAGCAGATTGGAGGGGCCGGCGAGATGTTCGTGGCCGCGGAGATCCAGCGGCGGGGCGGCAGCGGCGCGCGGAACGGCGTGTATGGGCAGGCCGGCCAGGCTCAGGGCAGAGGTGGCTCCGGTGCTCTCCGTCAGCCGCCTCTCCGATGAGCTGTGGAGCTGCCCGCGCTGTGGGGCCAGGCGGTTTAGCCAGCGCGTCTTCCGCCCCGCGGGCGCTCCCGCTGCTTGGACGACTTCCGCTGAGCCGCGGCCTCGCCGCTGGCGAGCGACGCATCGGCTGGTCACCGCAGGATTTCGATAAGCAGGATCCAGGCGTTATAGATCGCGATACTGAATCCAAGGATGAGCTCCCCCAGGGCCCAGTAAAGACCGCCGCCAGCACCGGCCAGCACCGTCACGCCAGCAATGATCATCGGCACGGATGAGGCCAGCGCGAGCAAAATGATCGGGATGGTCCATCGCCATTTGGTGACCGGAAAGTGCGCTCGTACGGCCGAGATCATCACGGCGGTGGCCAGTACCACGCCGAGCGCCGTGAGCTCCGCACCGAGAGCCTGTCGTGATTGCCCAGGCGTGAGCACGAGGACCGACATCAGGAGCAGGCTTAGCAGGACCCCCAGCGCTCTCGCGGCGAGCGCTGGAAGAAAAGGCGCGTCGAGGATCTGCTTAACATTGATCGACACGGCGACGAACAGCAGACCGACCAGCGTGGCAGCAGACTCGGCTCCCACCGCAAACAGGTCATGCCACTGACTGCTCTCGTAGGCAACCATGGCCACAGTCTGGCAGCCCCGCGCCCGCGCCCGCCACGGCCAAAGCGGGAGCAAACCCGGTGCGAACACTAGCGAACTTCCGCGTATCCACGTGTACCTATGAGCACAGGTCACGCCTAATTGTCGCTGCCAGTCCGGTTGTGAGGATGCCCGGGCGGCACATCAGTGTGCCGAGCGAGCCACGCTGACTGATGTCGCGCGTCACCGTCACCACCGGGGCGGTGCCGACGCCGCGGCCCGGGGTGTCCAGTTCTGTTGTCACAAACGGATCTTGGACGCCCTCGCCTCGTCTTCGCAGGCATCCCTTGGAATCAATCGACTAGTAGCGAGCCTGCCAGGGGTCAAGAACGTGGAGTCGGCATCCGCCATGCGCGCCGGTCAAGGCGGCCGTCACGCGCTTTCCGCCGTCGGCTCGCGCATCGAGATCGCCCCAGCCGCACGCTGCGTCATCGCTCGGCGCCGCAGCGCGGGGCTGAGGCGCCGATCACACGAGCCGACCGGGCAGCGGGTGCCGTGCCGCGAACGCCCCGATGATCCGCGCGACGAGCGCGGGATCCTCCAAGGGCATGGCATGGGAAAGCCCCTCGAGGATCCGGGTCTCGGCGTGCGGCAAGTGGGCGGCTATGCGGGCGGCCCGCGCCCGGTGGGGTGTGCCGAGTCGGTCGCCCGCCCCTCCGACCAGCAGGAGCGTCGGCGCGGACACGGTGCGCATCTGCGCCGGGCCGAACTCCCAAGCCGACAACGCCGCCGACTCGCCGGTGAAGAAGTAGCGGCTGCTCGCCAGGGCATCGAGCAGCCCCCGCTCGCCTAGCCGGCTCACGAGAAGCTCACGGACATCAGGCCCGCACACACCGGTCAAGAACGCGTCGAATGCCGCTTCCCAGTCCCCGGACCGGGCCGCCCCATCGCCTGAGGCATTGCCGCACTCGCCGGTTCGTCCTCGACCCGCGGCAGCGCGGGCTCCAGAAGCACCAGCGAACCAACCAGCCCCGGGCGCGTGTACGCGAGCTGCAAGGCTACGTCAGCCCCGGCCGAGTGCCCGACCACGTGCGCCCGGGGCACGCCGCACTCCGCCAAGACGGCGGCACAGTGCCCGGCCTGCGCAGGCAGGCCAACGCCGCCGACACGATCCTCGCTGGCCCCGTAGCCGGCCCGGTGGATCACGATCCGGCGGAACCCGCGCAGCGACCCGGCGACCGGGGTCAGCCAGTCCGCAGACAGCGAGCCGTGCAGGAACACCACGGGCTCGCCCTCGCCCGCGTCGTCATAGGCGATCGACGCGTCGCTCAGCTCAAGCCTCATCGCCGTCACTGCTCTTCCCGCTCTCCGGCCCGCCCGATGAACGTGCTCACTTCCGCGAAGAACCTCTCCGGCTGCTCGAGCTCGATCAGCTCCCCGGCGTCCTCGAACACCGTCAGCATGGCGCCGGGAATCGTGCTCACGAGCTCCTCTGACAGCGGAAGCGGGGTGCAGAAGTTGTTCCGGCCACACAGGACAAGCGTCGGCTGGGTGATGTCACCGAGCCGCGCGAACGTATCGTGTGCCGCGATCATGTCGATGCGCTGCAGGCCGATCTGCCGGTCCTCAGGGTGGCCGGGAAGCGCGGCAGCGTGATCGATCCACGCGCTCACGGCTTCGGGATGATCACGGGTGTACCGCGGTCCGAACAGGAACAGCGAGTAGCTGGACAGCAGATCGCGCCTGTCCCATTCGGCCGCAAGCTTGCGCCGAACCTCGAACTCGCGTCTGGTGTAGGCGTCAAAGCGCGCGAAGGTGGAACTCAGGGTCAGTGACCGCACGAGCCGCGGATGCTCAAGCACCATGTACTGCGCGATAGCGCCGCCGGTCGACGCGCCGACCACATGTGCCGGGCCAACGTCCAGACGCTCGAGCAGCGACGCCATGTCGGCTGCGAGCTGCTGTGTGCTGTAGCCGTCGAGCGCGCGCGTCGTGCGCCCGGTGCCGCGCTGATCCGGCAGGATCACATAGTGCTGATCGGCGAAGCGGGCCGTCTGCGTGCCCCAGCTCGCCCCGACCCCGCCCAGCCCGGAGATGAGCAGGACCGGCGGATTGGCCGGGTCTCCGTGGGTCTCGTAGTACAGAGAAATTCCTTGCGTGTCCAGGGTGCTCATGCTTTTCCTCTCGTAAGTCGCGTGGCCAGGGCCTCGGCAAAGTGGCCGACTGTCGGGAAGGGTCATGGCCGGCTGAGTCCGAGGATGGCCAGGGTCCCGGACGTGTTGGCGGTAGGCGGCGCCTGATCACCGGGTCTTTTGCGTCTGCCCCGCCTGGGCTGCGAACTGTGGCTGGTTCGCTGCGGGGGGTTCGGGGTCGGCCGGGCAGGGCAAGGGAGAGCAGGACGGCGAGGCCGGTGAAGCCGACGGACCACCAGAATGCCTGGTCGAACGCGGTCGCGGTGGCGCTGCTGCTGCCCGCGGCGCTGGCGAGCGCGCTGTCGAGAATGACGGCGAGGATCGCGACGCCGAAAGATCCGCCGATCTGCAGGGCTATCCGCGTGATGATGCTCGCGTGCGGTATCTCGGGCCGGTCGAGCCCGACGAACGCGGCGGTGAACAGGGAGGTCGTGACGGTGCCGAGCCCGAGACCGCGGAGAACGAGGACTCCCGCGATGACCCACTCGCTGGTGGTCCCCGTGGCCAGGGCGAAGGGGACGGTGGCAGCCCCGGTGATCGAGAAGCCGGCAGCGGTGACCCACTTGGCTCCGATGGCATCGGTAAGACGGCCGGCGAGGGAACGGCTGAGCAGGGTACCGATCCCCTGGGGCACCAGGAGCAGGCCGGCGTCCAGGGCGCCAGTTCCCCGGACATCCTGGAAGTACAGCGGCAGCAGCAGCATCGCCCCGAACAACGCCCCGCCGGACAGGAAGAGCAGAGCGGAGGCAGACGCGACGGCGCGGTGCGCGAACAAGCGCACGTCAACGAGTGCGCGCTCGCCCCGCCGGGATGCGTAGATCGCGAATGCCGCCAGCAGCGCGGCACCGGTCAGCGCCGGCGCGAGGACGTCCGTACGGGCGAAACCTCCGCTCATGCTGGCGTTGGAGATCCCGTAGAGGATTCCGGCGATGCCCGGGGACAGCAGGACGAATCCGACCACGTCCAGCCGCGGGCGAGATGAGCTGGTACCGGCCGGCAGCAGTTTCCCGGCGAGAAGGAAGCCGGCGACGCAAAACGGGACATTGACCCAGAACAGCCACCGCCAGTCGAGCCAGTCCAGGATCACCCCGCCCAGGACCGGCCCGAGTACCGGGCCCAGACTCGCGGGAAGGCTCACCACCGACATCGCGCGGCCGAGTGCCTTCCCGCCGGCTGCCTGGATCACCAGGGTAGACATCAGCGGTGCCATCAGGCCGCCGCCGATCCCCTGCACAGCCCGGAAGGCGATGAGGCTGGGTGCGCTCCAGGCCAGGCTGGAGGCGATCGAGCCGGCCAGGAAGATCACCAGCGCGGACATCCACACGCGCCTGCCGCCGAAGCGGCCTTGCGCCCACCCCGCCAGCGGGATCGTCACGCCCAGAGCGAGCAGGTAAACCGTGCTCACCCATTGAATCGTGGCGACCGAGGTGTGCAGCTGGCCGGCGAGCGCGCGCAGGGCGACGCTGACGATGGTCGTGTCGAAAATCGGAGCCAGCCCGCCGATGATCAGCACGATGGCGACTCTCCGGACCTGCGGGTCGAGCGGGTTGCCGCGCGATGAACTACTCACATTGTTCTCCGTAAGTTACGGGCAGAAGCCGGCATGACCGCGACGTTCAGAATCGTGCGCCGGCCAGCCGCATGAATGCAGTCAGGCAGTTCGCGGCAGGGGGCACCTGGCGCGGGTGCGATGCCCGCTTGCGTGCCGCCGGACTCCTGGTCCGCCTTCAGTCTGCCGATTCGCCGCGAGAATACCCACGTAATCGCGCCAGGCTGCGCCAAACCTCCAGGCCGTGCCGGGCAGGCGCGCAAACTTCCAGGCTGACCGGTCCCAGCCGGCAGATCATGCACCGTCTGCGTATGCCGGACTCCCGCTGGCGCCCGGGGACGCCGTGGCGCAGTACCGCCTGACCGGGCCTACCCAGCCGTGGGCCTGCACGTCAGGCGCGCAGGTCCAGCCGCCCGTCGCGCAGGAGCGTCCCGCCCTGTTTGACCTGCCGCAGCACCGGCACGACCTCGGCCTGGGAGACTGCAGGCAGGGCCCCGACCTTGGTGGTCACGTAGGTGTAGAGCGCATCGGTATCCCGGCAGATGACCACGGTCAGCAGGTTCGCCCTGCCGGTCACCGCCACCGTGAAACTGGTCTCGGGGTGGCGAGACAGGGCACGGCCGGTCTCCTCGAGCTCGCCGGGCGCCACGGTCAGCCACAGGAAAGCGGTAGCAGCGAACCCGAACAGCTCAGGGACCAGGTCGATCTCCATGCGCACCAAGCCGCTGCCGAGCAGCTCGCCCAGGCGAGCTGCCACTCGTGACCTCGGCCAGCCGGTCGCGCTGGCCAGCGCTGTCACGCCGGCCCGGCCGTCCTTGGCCAGCTCGGCCAGCAACGGGCCGTCCTCGGCCATCAGCCGGGCGGGATCCGTCCCCGGCGCCGGCGCGGCGCCGGGCCCGGCGCCCTCGGCGAGCAGGGCGGCGATCTGCGCGTCGGTGAGCGGGTCGTCGAACGCCAGCCATTCAGCCTCGCTGCCGGCGTACATGTGCATCGCTTTGAACGCGTCGAAGCGCAGGACCTGCGCGGCCCGGGGCAGCCGGTCGAGCAATGCGGTGCCGCTCCCAGTGTCGGAGGTCCCCTGGGTCACGCAGATCACCTCGGAGCCGCCCGCCGTCACGCTGACCCACGAGACGTCGGGACGTGCGGCGATTCCCTCAGCGAGCGCATCAACGGAGCCCGGACGGCACAGGATGCGCGCGAACCAGGCCTGACCGCCCGCCGCCCGGGCATAGGGCAGCACGAGGACACGCAGCGTCCCGCCCTCTCGCAGCGCACGGTAGCGGCGCGCGACCGTCTGTTCGGACACGCCCAGCACGTCCCCGATGCGCCGGAAGGGAGCCCGCCCGTCGCGTTGCAGGCAGTGCACGATCTGGCGGTCAAGCGCGTCCACCCTGGAAGTTTACACGCCTGGAACGGCATAGCCTGGCAGGTCTGATTCAAAACCCCGATTATCCTGTTAGTGTCCGGGCCAGGCGACGCCCAGGCGGTGCTCACCCCCGCCCAGCAGCGCTCCCGCTGGCCCGCCGCCCTTACGACCTGTGCCATGCCGGCGTCTCGCTGTGGCTGAACGCCGGGGGTGCCCGCGACCGAGGTCGCCCGCCGAGCCGGGCACGGCGTCGCGGTTCTGCTCAAGATCTACGCCCACTGCATCGACGGACAGGCGACCGCCGCAAACCAGCGCATCGCAGACGCCCTCGGTATCCGCGACGCCGAGCCAGACCTCGGTGACGAGGACGACGACACCGAGCAGGCCTCCTGAAATGGCAGGTCAGAGGCGGAAAACCGGCAGAACGGTCGGTGTAACCGTTCCCACCGCCCCCGTCCGTGGGTTTTTCGCCCCCGTCCGTGGATCAGGCCCGGTGCGCACGGACGCATAGCGGACGGCGGCGCCCGGGAAACCGCCTCGGACGGCGTATGTGCTGGTCAGCGGCCTGGGACTCGGGTAGGAGCGACGGGCTGTAAAACCGTCGGCTCAGCCTACGTTGGTTCGAACCCAACACCTGCCACACCCTGGGAAAATGGCCCGGTAGCTGCGTATTCTCGGCTATCCGGGCCGTTTTTCTTCTTGTCCCAGCGTGTGTCACCTTGTAGCGCTGCAGGGCGTTGTGTTGCGGTGTCCACGGACGCATAGCGGACGGGATTGGTGCCCCAGGACGGTCGGTGTGCACCGTCGGCTTTCCACGGACGGCCACGGACGGGCCGTGCCGGTCGCGGGTTCCGGCTTGACGTGAGCCGCTGAGTCGAGCGTGCATTCCCCGTAGACACGGCCTGCCGGGCCCGGTGATGTGCCGGGGCGGGGTGGCCGGGGAAGGCGGGTGCGCTGATGGCTGGGCCGCAGATTCGGGAGAGCGTGACGGTGGCCGGGCGGGCTGAGCGGGCGGGTCGCCCCGCGCGTTCGCGGCCGGGGTGCTCGGTCCCGGGCATCCGTGCGGGGATGACGCCGCCCTGCTGGTGAGTGAGCTGTTCGGCAATAGTGTCCGGCATAGCCGGTCGGGCGCTGCGGGCGGGACGGTCGCGGTCAGCGCGGGGGCCGGTCTGGTCCGGGTGGAGGTGACCGACCGCAGCGGCCCTGGGGCGCCGGGGCTGTGTCCTGCTGGCCGGGGTGCGGAAGGCGGCCGCGGGCTTCAGTTCGTTGCTGGCCTGGCCGGCGCGGTGGGGATGGCGGCAGCGTGGCGGGCGGACGGTGACCTGGTTCGAGCTGCGGCACCCATCAGCAAGCGGGATAAGTGACGTCTAGTTCGCCGGGGGCAGAGATCCGGCCGGTCACGTCCCTCGAGATGGTGTATGAAATGGCCACCTCACGACCTATTCCTTTTGAAGCGGGTATTGCCCCTGCTGTCAATTCAGCCTCACTTGCATTATCTGTCCCATAACCGGGCGGCCAGATTCCGGCAGGCGGCGAGGTTTTCTATTCCCATATAACGGCGCGGCTCGGTCCATTCATCGTTCTGCTCGGCTAGCACCGCGCCGACTAGGCGGATGATGGCGTCGCGGCCGGGGAAGATGCCGACCACCCCGGTGCGGCGCCTGACCTCCTTGTTCAGCCGTTCCTTTATCCGGGTTGTTCCACGGCAGGTCCATGGTCGCGGGCCGTCAAGGCCCGGGCGTACCGGGTGGGCCTGCGGAGTCCCGCCGTGTCCGCGGGTGCACATGCCGGTGATGCCGTCCTGGTCATTCTGGCCACCCGCATGAGCTGTTACCGGTCGGCTTAATCGGGCTCGACCGGTCAGCGGCAAACTCTTTCCGTCACGGGTCACCTGAGGTCGGCCGCGCGGCCCGCAGAACGCCGGTACCCCGGGGGACCGATGGCAGCCATCCGCCGAATCCGCGCGCCGAGTACGTGCGCGGGTGATGACCCGCCCGGCGGCGGGTCATCACCCCGGCCGCAGCGTGTCGAGCGCGAGGTCGATGCTCGCGGCGAGTCGCTCGCGGTCGATGCCTGCCCGGGAAATCAGGGCGGAGCCCTGGAACAGCAGCAGGAGCAGTTGGGCCTGTACCTCGGGGGCGGCGGTCGCGCTGATCTCGCCGGCGGCCTGCCCCCGGCGCAATGCGGCTGCGACGACGTCGATGAATCCTTCGAAGGCCGCCGTGACCAGGGCGCGTGCCGCTTCGTCGCTTTGAGCGAGCCGGGCGGTGGTGTTGCCGACGAGGCAACCCCGTGGTCCCGCTGAGGCGGGCGCGCCGGTCAGCGTGTCCGGCTGCGCGAGCATGCGCCGCAGCGTCGGCAGCACCGGGCCGGTCTGCAGTGCGGCCTCGAGCTGGGCGCGGTTCTCCCGTGCGTAGAGCGAGACCGCCTTGAGGTAGAGGCTTCGCTTGTCCCCGAACGCGCCGTACAAGCTGCCGCGCTGGACTGCGAGCGCGTCGACGAGGTCCTGCACTGACGTGGCCTCGTAGCCCAGTTTCCAGAACACGTCCTTCGCGCGGGCCAGGGCCTGCTGCTCGTCGAACTCGCGGGGCCGGCCGGTGCGTGCCATGCCCCGACCTTACGACTTCTTGACCGTGTATTCCAGAAGTAGTAGCCTCACCAGATGGACTTCTGGAACGCTCGCATGAAAATCATACGCGTCCATCCTCCTGGGGAGACGCCACCCTGGATGCGTTCCTCACCGGTACGCGCCGGATCGGCACCGGTCTTAGGGTGCCTGCTCCATCACCTGCCATGACAGGGACAGCACGATGTATATCTATGACGGCAAGACCGCGCTGATTGCCGGTGGCAGCAGCGGGCTCGGGCTCACCACCGCGCAACTGCTCGCAGACGGGGGTGCTCGCGTCATCATCACCGGGCGCACCCAGGCCACCCTCGACCGGGCCGCCGGGCAACTCGGGGCCAGCGTCATCGCCGTCCGGAGCGACAATGCTTCGCTCGCTGACATTGACGCGCTGGCCGATCGGGTGAAGGCCGAGTTCGGCAAGCTGGACCTGCTGTTCGTCAACGCTGGCGTGACTCGCTTCGTCGCCGTCGAGGACATGACCGAGGAGGTGTATGACGAGCTGTTCGCCATCAATGCCAAGGGCCCGTATTTCACTGTTCAGAAGCTCGCCCCGCTGATGCGCGACGGCAGCGGGATCGTGCTCACCACGTCGGTGTCCGGCGTGAAGGGCCTGGCGGCGAGCAGCGCCTACGCAGCCACGAAAGCCGCGGTGCGCTCGATGACCCGCAGCTTCGCCCGCGAGCTGCAGCCCCGCGGCGTGCGTGTCAATGCCGTCAGTCCGGGTCCCATCGATACTGGCATCCTGGAGCGGACACTGCCCAAGCAGGCAGCTAGCGCGACACGTGAGCGGATGACGGCCAACAACCCGATGAAGCGCTTCGGCGACCCGCTCGAGGTGGCCAAGGCCGTCGCCTTCCTTGGCTTCGACGCCACCTACACCACCGGGTCCGAATTCGCCGTTGACGGGGGCGTATCCCAGCTCTGACCCACCTGACCATCACCCGAAGTGATCCGGCGGATGAGCGTCCTGCGTCAGCCGTGGCTGATCGGCACGGTTCCGGTTACGCCGGCAGGCGGATTACCCCGACCTTCGGCCGCAGAGCCCCGGCTGGGCCGACGAAGCGCACCGGATGGTGGCCCAGTTCCGCGCCACCCACGACCTGTGGGCCCGGGACCCGGCGTTCGAAGCCCTGATGACCAGGCTGCGCGCGGATAGCCCGGAGTTCGTGGCCTGGTGGGAGTCGCACGACATCCGCCGCAGCACGGCCGGGCAGAAGGTCTTCTACTACCCGGACCGCGGCCCGCTGCGGTTCGAGTACGTCACCTTCCAGGCCAACGACGACCCCGCCCTCAAGCTAGCCATCTATACCCCGCCTGACCAGGCGTCAGATCCGGCCATCGCGGCCGAGGCGGACCGCCCCGACCAGGGTGGTGCCGATACCGCACATCGGGTCAGCGACCAGGTCCCCCGGCTCGGTTAGCGGGCGATCGCGGTGGCGGCAATGCCCGGCAGCATCTTGGCCAGGTGCGCGACCGACCCGGGCAGGCACTAAACGGCATCAGGCCGTCTCCGGGTACTGGCACACCAACCGCCCCCTGGCTTGCTGGTGCCGCATTCGCAGCTACCTCGATTCCGCCGCTAACCACGGACTGACGGCTCTCTCGACGCCATCACAGGAGCCCTCAACGGCAAACCCCTGGCTCCCGGCGCCAGCCCGCTAAACCCGAGCCCGAAACTGCGGCTCACATATAACGGACGGCGTCCGGCCGCCAGGACGGTCGGTGTGCACCGTCGGCTTTCCACGGACGGGCCGGCCGGTCGCGTGTTCCGGCTTGACGTGCGCCGCTGAGTCGAGCGTGCATCCCTGTGTGTCCGCCCGGCGGCCCGGTGGCTTCCCCCGGGGATGGTGCGGGCAGGGAACGGCGGGTGCGCCGATGGCTGGGACGGCGGTCCAGGAGAGCGTGACGGTGGCCGGGCGGGCGGAGCGGGTCCGGATCGCTCGCGCGTTCGCAGTCGGGGTGCTCGGTCCCGGGCACCCGTGCGGGGATGACGCCGCCCTGCTGGTGAGCGAGCTGTTCGGCAGTAGCGTCCGGCACAGCCGGTCGGGCGCTGCGGGCGGACGGTCACGATCACAGTCAGGGCCGGGGACGGTCTTGTCCGGGTGGAGGTCACCGATCGCAGCGGCCTTGAGGTGCCGGAGCTTTAAGGACAAGCCAGAGCTCGGGTTCGGGCCGGGACCCCGTAATGGGGTCTGCCCGACCGTTTGTAACTGCTGCCTGCGAGCTCACCAGTTGCCGAGACGGCGCCGCTCCAGCGTGTAACCGACCGCCACCAGCAGGAGCGAGGGTAGGACGAACTTCCACTGCGGGAAAGTCGCTGTCCCGGGCGGGTCGACCGCCTTCGCGCCCGGGTAAGCCAGCGCCGAGGTGGCAGTGAGCCAGTACATCGACGCGGCCAGGCTGGCCGCGTCGAGCGCCCGGTGCCCGGCGGCAGGTGAGTCATGCGCCCGCCACAGCTGCCACAGGGTCATCGCGGCGAGGCCGGCGCCCATGCTCATCGTCTGGCCGTTGTGGAACTTGGCATGCGGGGGCCAAGTCGGGTTGTAGATATGCGTCTCGTTCCAGTCGGCCAGGTAGGGGCCAACGGCCGTCTCCGCAGCGACCAGCGAGATCAGTACCTTGCCCGCGCCGAAGCGACGAGGGCGTCCATGAGAGTTACTCATCTTGCCTCCTCCAGGCAGGGACCCGCGTCGGCGAGCCTCGCCAGAGCTGGAAACACAGCTTGTATGTCGTCGTGCAAAATGCCTGGAACGCCGGTTGCGTGACCGCGCGTGTCTGGGCTTCACGAGAAGGCTGCTGCATGGTCGGTGATGAATTGCTCGAAGGTGCGTGCCGGGCGTCCGAGGATCGAGGGCACGTCGTCGGTGACCCAGTCGGAGTCGCCTTGGGCGAACAGGGTGACGGCCTGGGCGTTCATCTCGGCGATGTGCCCGGGGACGCCGACATCGGTCATTGCCTGCTTCTGCTCCTCGAAGGTAAGGGGGTGGAAGGTGACCGGGCGGCCGAGCACCTTGGACAGCGTCACGGCCGCGTCTGCGTAGGAGAGGCTCTCGGGCCCGGTGGGCCAGTAGGTCTTTCCCCGGTGGGCAGCGGGTGACGCCGCGATCTGGGCGGCGACCGCGGCGACGTCGCGGATGTCGACCATGCCGACCCGGCCGTCACCCGCGGAGGAGCCGAAGCTGCTCGTCTGGGCGATCGCGGGCGCCAGCATGAGGAAGTTCTGCATGTAGGCGTTGTTCCGCAGCAGCGTGTAGCCGAGCCCGGAGGCGATCAGCCCGTTCTCGATTTCGGTCTGGTCGCGGCGCCGCGCGATGGGCGAGTCCGCCGAGGCCTTGCTGGTGATCTTCACAACGTGCCCGGCGCCCGCTCCCGCGGCGCTGGCGACGACGTTCAGCTCCTGAGCGGGAATCGCCGGGCTGACCAGCACGACCGCCGAGATGCCGCGCATCGCCGCGTCGATGGTCGCCGGAACGTCCAGATCGCCGACGGCGACGTCCGCTCCTGCCTGCGCGAGCGCGGTGGCCTTCTCCGGGTCGCGGACCAGGACCCGCACCGGCTCACCCCGCTGAGCGAGCAGCCTCGCCGCCTCTGCGCCCACCTTGCCAGCTGTCGTAATAAGGATCATCTACCGTCTCCTTGTGCTGAGATAAGGGCAGCCCGAAAGCTGGCCGGACGGTGATCGCTGACTGCGCGTCCGAGCCTGCGGGGCGCCAACCACGCTTTGCGCGGTCCGGTTTCGACCATTGCGGGCGGCGCATGGAACAGCCGGCCCCGGCAGCAGCGGGACGTCCTGCTCTGGAGCGCGCCCGGGTGGCCGGGCACCGCCCGGCCGGCTCGCGAGCCGGATCCCCGCGAGCCGGCTGACCCCTTCGGGGCTTAGCCGAGTCCGATCTGCTTGGCCAGGAGAGCAGCATCCCAGAACGCGGAGATGGCGATCAGCTGCTCACCCTCCCACTTGCTCGTCTGGCCAAACTCGAGGTCGAATGCGTTCCCGGTCGGCGGAACCACAGTGCCATCGGGCTGGGTCATCTTCCCGGTGAACGTCCCGGTGACGTTGGTGACCACCGTGATCCAGTTGTCGCCTCCGAACTGGATCGGATACGGGGTGTGCACGCGGACGTCGGGAAACATCTCGACCAGTTGCTGCATCGCCGCGCCGTGAGCCTCACGGCCGTAGATCGGATCTGCGCTGCCGGTCATGTACGCGATCATGTCGGGGTGGTGGACGTCCTCCAACTCTTGCCAGCTGCGCGCATTGAAGAGGTTATCGCCGTTCGTCATGAGCTCAAGGAGGTGTGTTGTCCGGCTGGTTTCGGTGGTGGTAGCCATGAGGGCTCCTGTTCTTGCCGGTGATTCGTCAGGTCACGGCAGCTGTGGCCGCTAGTCGACGGCCGATTGCACCCGGCTGAGGTGAACCCTAATTTTAGGGTCTGCCCTAACTATAGCACGCACTCCGCCGATCCACGGCGCCGAAGCCGGGCCGCGCGTCACGAGGAGGCCGCCCCGGTGCTTCGAACGCCTCGTCCTCACCCGATAGATGGAGACAGCCCGATTTCTAGTGTTGAGTCAAAACTTGGAGCAAATCCGATAGGCTGTTGATATGGCCGCTACTACCGGACTGCGCGACCTCAAGAAGGCGCGGACGCGTCGGCTTATCGCCGACACCGCGGCCCGCCTGTTCGCCGAGCACGGCTACGAACGTGTCACGGTGACTGATGTGGCACGCGAGGCCGAGGTCGCCGAGCAAACGGTCTACAACTACTTCCCGACCAAGGAACGGCTGGTCACCGACCGCGAGGAGCAGGTTCAGGACCGGCTGTGCGACCTGATCCGTTCCCGCCTGCCCGGCGCTACCCCGGCCGCTGCGATCCGCGGCTTCGTCCTCGAAGCCGTCGACGGAATCCGCAGCATCCCGCCAGAGATCTGGCGTGGCGAGCTCGGCTACCTGGCGGCGATCAGCCCGGCGGTTCATCGCCTGGTGCTGGAGCTCAGCGACCGGCAAGCCGCTGCCCTCGCCGCCGCCATCACCGAGACCACCGCCGTCGCGCCGGAGGTCGCCGGGCTCCAGGGGGTCGCGCTCGCCGCGGTGTTCCAGATCATCATCAGCGAGGCCGGCCGCCGCGCCCGCGACGGCCAGAGCCAGGCTGAGATTGCCGACGAGCTGCGTCCGATGGTGGAGAACATCCTCGACGAGCTCGACCGCTGGCTGAGTGTCTCAGCTCCGCCAGCACAGCGGTAGCCGGGGCAGCGGCCGTTGTGGTCAGCCGAGCGCCACCCTGGATCCTGCGGCCACGTTAGGTGCGCCTGAGCACGCTGTTCTACCCACGCCGCGATCGCGAGGAGCGGGCACGGGGCCGGTCATTCGCCGAGGCACCCGCAATCCTGCGCGGGCAAGGTGGCCGGTCTCGGCGGTCCGACGGTGCCGGATCGCAAAGGGCATTGCCGGTGCCGAACGCGGCCTTGAAAGCTGCGGTTGCGTCCGGGGCGCCGCCGCTCGTGTAATTCGGGATGTCCAGTGGGAAGGTGCTGTCGCCGAAGTTCCAGAAGATTGACGGGCCGGTCCGTTGGCTTTGGCCAGTTGCCATGTGGGCTATATGGCCGGCCAGTCGGCGTTATGGCCAGCCAGCAGGTCGACCCGCAGGTCGGCACCCCGGGCAACCACTTCGGCGGGCTGCTCGTCGAGCACTACGCTGAAAGGGGTGATCCGTTGAAGAGGATCGCGGGCACCGCGGGTGCCGAGGTCCAACCCCATCAGCGCGGCGGCGGCCTCGACGAGCCGTGATCGCTTACGCTCGCGAAGCGGTCGAGGGTCGGGCGCCACCCCTAGCCGCGGCTGCGGCCCTCCGGACGGTCGCGGCCTGGTCGTCGGTGAAAGCCCGGTTCCACTCTGCAGGACGGCGCGGTGGAACAGGTGTGCATCGGTCGGTGCGGCGGATCGCGCCGGATGCCACCTGGCTCGCCGCCGCCGGATACGACGGGAGAGTGCGGATCTGGGCCGGCGCGACGGGTCGAAGGAAGGCCGTCCTGGCCGGGCACAGCAGCCTTGTCCTGACGCTGGCGATCGCGCCCGACAGCACCTGGCTTGCCTCCGCCGGCTATGACGGGACAGTGCCGATCCGGGGTACGACCACATGGCAGGTTCAGGCCCTCATGCGCACCGACGCCGAGATCAGCACATGCGCCTGGCTCGGGTCCAGCGCACTCGCCCTCGCCGGAAAGGAAGCAGGCCTATACCTGTTCAGCTTCACCGGGACCTAAGCCGATCCAGCACCTCGACGAAGGCCCAGCTGGTGCTGTGCCATTAGGACAATCGCTCCACCGTGCAGAGCAATCATTACGAGCTTGTAAAGCAGGCTAGGCGGCTACGCGAGCTATGTACCGGCCTTGCCGGAGTTGGCCGGCCTAACCAGGACATGTTCCGACGCGGTGAACCGCGGGCATGGGCTTGCGGCCAGGGAAGTGGCAGGCGGTCAGTGTAACCGCTCCTGGTCCGCCGTCCGTGGCCAGGCGCGTTCCTGTCCGTGGCCCGCCTGAGTCCCCCGTGGGCCTGGAGGCGCGGGCGCATGCAACCCGGCACCGCGCCTCGCAGCGCATATGCGCTGGTCAGCGGCCTGTGACTTGGACAAAGGAGAGAGGTCTGTAAAACCGCCGGCTCAGCCTACGTTGGTTCGAACCCAACACCTGCCACACGCTGCGAAAACGCCCCGCTAGCTGCGAATTCTAGCGCTGGCGGGGCGTTTCTTCTCTGTCCCGTCATGTGTCACCTTGTAGCGCTGCAGGGCGTTGTTGTTGCGGTGTCCACGGACGCATAGCGGTCGGGTTATGGGGCCAGGGAGCGGTGTGGGTAGCCGCTCGAGTGGGTTCCGGTGCCCGTTCCGGGGCGTCCCTGGCTTGACGTTTGCCCCCGAGTCGAGCGTGCATCCCGGTGTGTCTGCCCGGCGGCCCGCGTGATTTCCCGGGGCGAGGCGGCCGGGAAGGCAGGTGTGCTGATGGCTGGGCTGGCGGTTCGGGAGAGCGTGACGCTTGCCGGGCGGGCGGAGCGGGCGCGGATCGCCCGCGCGTTCGTAGGCGGGGTGCTCGGCCCCGGGCACCCGTGCGGGGATGCCGCAGTCCTGCTGGTGAGTGATTTTCACCAACAGCGTGCGGCATAGCGGATCTTCGCGCACCATAGTGCCCGTCAAAGACGACGCCGCATTGCTGACCTGGCATTTCAGACACCTGCTCGCTATCGGTATCTCCCTCGTCACCATGTTCGGGGTGCGGGTCCTAGCCGCCCGGCACCTCTCACCGGTCAGCCGAACAGCGGGCGCGCGTCCTGGGCGTCGAACCGGCGGAAGTCCGGCTCGGCAGCGATCACCCATGCAAACAGCTGGCAACGCCGCGAAGCGCGGCGTTGCCAGGTGTGCCTGCAGGGCTTCTGCTGACGCCCACTCCTCCGCGAGGATCAGGACCGCCGGGTCGACCAGATCCTGGGTGAAGAGGTATTCGTTGCACCCTGGATCGGCGCGGCTGGCCTCGCCCACCTGGATCGCAGCGGAGCGGGTCTCCTCGAGCATCTCCGGGCAGATGGTCATTCGGCCGTGGACGACGACTGCCATGGGTATGCCCTTCCGGCCGGGATCCCGGCCTCACTGGCGGTGATGGAACCGGGGCTGACCGCGCGGGGGCGGCAGCTGCGGTCACGCGGCCTGGGTGCTACTGCGGCGAAGCTCACGCCGGGCCGGAGCCATGCCTGAGCGCTCTGCGCATGGCTGCTAGCTGGCCGGCTTCATCGGCCAGCTCGGCCGCCGCGGCGACCACGTCCTGGCTGCTCAGCCCCGCTCTAGGCACCAGAGTGCTCCCGGCCGGCCGTGGTGGGGGCGATGGCGGGGTCAGGCATGCGCGTAGTTTGCCAGGAACGGGATCACCAGCGCGGCGACCTGATCCGGGTACTGCGCGTGCGGGTAGTGCCCGGCACCGTCGATCGTCGCCACCGTGCCCAGCCCGGCGGGCATCTCCGCGGCGACCGCCTCGCCCTCGGCCCGGGGGTCGGCGAAGTCGGGGTCTTCGGTGCCCATGATGACCAGGGCCGGGCACCGGACACGCGGCAGTTGCGCTTCCGCGTCGGCGGGTGAGGTCTTGAGGGTCTTGAGGAACTCGGCCATCCGGCCCGGCTCGGTCAGCTTGGCCCGCAGCGCCGCCATGTACTCGGCGTAATCGGCGGGCTTAGTCGGGTAGGCCACATCCAGATAGCTCATCCACGAGCGCAGGCTGCGGAAAATCATCGTCTCCCCCATCCGGGCCGTTCCCCGGCGGTAGCGCCGGTTGCTCAGCAGCGCGCCCAGGTCGGTCTTCAGGACCCTGGTGAACGGGTTGATCTCCACGATGCCGATGACCAGTTCCGGCTCGGTGGCCGCCGCGATGGTGGCCGCCCCGCCCGAGATGGACTGCCCCACGATCACGGCGGGCCCGCCCAGCTGGCGGATCAGCGCGAGCAGGTCGCCGGCGATGTCGGTGCGGGAGATGACGTCCTTGCCCGTGACCGACGTCCAGCCCATGCTGGACTCACCGTGCCCGCGCAGGTCCGCGACGGCGACCCGGTAGCCGGCCTGCGCCAGCTTCGGCGCCAGGAACCGGTAGGCCTGCCTGCGGTCGCCGACGCCGGGCGACAGCACGACCAGCGGACCCTGCCCGGTCACGTCGTAGGCGATCCGGCCACCCTCGATCTCTGCGAACTCGGTCATCTTCGGTCCCCTCCAACGTGAGTTAAGCTAACTCGGCTAGTCCAAAGCCGCGATCTTGGGTTGCGCGGCCGTCAGCGGTCTGGAGGGATCGTCTGCGACCAGCTGGTGACTGTGCTGGTGAACAGCTGGGGGTCCTGGCCGTGCATGGAGTGGGCCATGCCGGGAAATGACATGATCGTGAACGGCTGGCCGGCGTGGGTCACCAGCTCGCGGGCCCGGTCGACTTGCTGGTCGGAGACGGCGCCCATGACGGTCCCGGTACCGGGGTCGATCGCCCGGTAGTGATGAGTGAACAGTACGGGCGCTCGCGCGCTGGCGAGCATGTGAGCGTGGTCGCAGTTGACGGTGGCGGTGCCGGCGTAGAAGGCCCGCCCCCATTCCGGGTCGTATTCCCGCATGTTCTGCGGCGGCTCGTCGAAGCTGGGCGGGACGGCGTCAGGGGTCTTGATGCTCATCGCGATCAGCGCGGTCATCATCCAGGGCGGGGTTTCACTCGGCAGCGCGGCTTGCATGCCCTTCCAGTCGCCGATCGTCCACTGATCGCCGAGCCATTTGCTCCACAGGGCGAACATCGGGCCGAGGCCCTGGCGGATCGACTGCCCGCAGGAGGGGGTGACCTCGGAGGCGAATACCGGCGCGTCTTCCAGGACAGTCCCGCGCACCTGGCCGGGCGTGGCGAAAGCTGATAGCCAGGCGGCCAGGACGCCGCCGGAGGAATTCCCGCTCACGATGGCCGGCCGTCCGATGATCAGGTCGATGAACCGGACGAGGTCGTTGCCCATGTTGTCGAGCGTGTAGCGACCAGGTGTCCAGGTCGAACGGCCCTGGCCGCGCAGGTCCACGGCATAGACCTGGAAGCGCCCGGCCAGCAGCGGCAGGGCTTCCTCGTAGCTCCACCACGAGTCGGTCTGGGCTGGAATGAGCAGCAGCGCGGGCAGGTCGGAGGCGCCGGTCGTCACGTAGTTCATGCGGACCTCGCCAAGGTCCGCGATCTGCTCCTGGTAGGCGTGGGACGTGAAAATGTCGGCATGATCGGCGGCTTCGAGGTTCGTCATCGCTATCTTCCCTTCTCAAGTGGCCTGGCGTTCAGTTGCGCAGGACCGGCCATCCGCTGACCGGCGATCCCGGGCTCGGCCGGGCGGAAGGCGCCGGCGGTTACCGCAGGCCGGTCAGGTGCTGATCGGCCTGCGCCGCCTGCCCGGCGCCGGTAAGCCGGGCTGACAGGTCCCACAGCCGGCGGCCCATCTGGGGGTCCTGTGCACGCTTGGACGGCTGCTGGATCTCGGGATAGCCGCGAAGGTGACCCAGGCCATCCGGCCCGATGTAGGACCCTCCCGGTACGTCCTGGGTGGCCGCGTACAGCGTCGGCAGGGCACCGTGCTCGGCGTCGTTGAACAGCCACCCGAGATACCGGTAAATCGCCCTGGAGACCGTGTCCGCCTGGTTCCCCAGGCTGGTCCTGGCGATACCGGGATGGGCAGTCACGGCCCGCACCCCGCTGCCGGCTTCGGTCAGCCGGCGCTGCAGCTCCAGGGTGAATAGGACGTTGGCCAGCTTGGAGGCGGTGTAGGCACCGGTCGCGTTGTAGCGGCGGTGCTCCCAGTTCAGATCCTCCAGGTCGATGCGGCCCCGCCGGTGAAGCTGGGAGGAGACCGTGACCACCCGGTCGGTGATGACCGGCAGCAGCAGGCCGGTCAGGAGGAAGGGGCCGAGGTGGTTGGTGCCGATCTGGAGCTCGAAGCCGTCGGCCGTCCGGCCTTCGGGCACCGCCATGATCCCGGCGTTGTTGACCAGGATGTCGAGCGGCCCGGTCCATCCGGCGGCGAACGCCCGCACCGAGGCGAGGCTGGCCAGATCCAGCGGCCGCACCTCAGTGCGGCCGGGAATGCCGGCGGCCACGCGCTGGCCCTTCTCGGGGTTGCGTACCGCGAGGACGACGCGGGCACCGGCGCGGGCCAGTTCGCGGGCGGTGACCAGGCCGAGGCCGCTGGAAGCCCCGGTGACGATGACGGTCCGCCCCGACTGGCCGGTAAGTTCGGCTGCGGTCCATTTCGTGGAGGCCATTGCTCAGGCCGCATTCCGGGAGGGAAGGGCAGGGCGGGCAAACGCGCCCCGGGCCGCCGTGGCCACAGGTGCGGTCATGGCCGGGCAGGCCCGGGCGGTGGCGCCGGGTCCTGTGTTAGCCCGGGCGGCGAGTGTACGGGACATATTGTGCTCCTTGCTTTGCGTGATGTTTCGTGACCTGCGGGTCTCAGCGCTTGAGCGTGAGTAGTTCGCCGAAGCCCATGCGGGTCACGAAGTCGTCGGCTTCTTTTTCGTTGACCGTGTTGACGTCATCGACGTGGGACTGGGTGAAGTCGACGACGCTGCGGTAGGGCCTGGAACCGGCCGGCAGCGCGAGGATGCGGCTGATCTCGGTGGCCACTGCGGCGGGATTTGCGTCGGCGCCGGGCGCGTACAGCCCTTCGGTGGCCTCGTCGTAGCGGGCGACCATCGGGTCTAGTGCCGAGTAGGCCAGTGTGACGGCTGGGTCGCTGGCGCGGCTGGCATCGGGGAAGTGCTCGGTGCCGTGGGTGAAGGCTCCGGGCATGATGATCGTGGTCTCGATGCCGAACTGGCTGACCTCGTAGCGGGTAGCCTGGGCGAGCACGTCGAACGCCGACTTGGAGGCGACGTACGGGCCCATGAACGGCGGCACGTCGACGGTGGTCGTGCTGCCGACGTAGACCAGGGTTCCGGAGCGCCGATCCCGCATGTGCGGCAGGACGGCCCGGTTGACCCGCTGGGCGCCGAGCACGTTGATGTCGAACAGGCGGGCGATTTCCTCAGGGGTGAAGGCTTCGGCGTAGCCGACGGCTAGGTGGCCGGCGTTGTGGACGACGACGTCGAGCTGGCCAGCCTCTTCCAAGATGGTCTTCACTGCCGCTCCGGCGGAATCGGCTGACTGGACGTCAAGCTCGACGACGCGCAAGCCGACCCCGCCGCGCTGCGCAATATCGAGGAGTTCCTCAGCGTGAGCGCTGTTGCGTCCCGTGAGGTCGCGCATGCTCGCGTATACGGTGTGCTCGTCGGCGGCAAGGGCCCGGGCGGTTAGGTTTCCGATGCCGGTGGCGGCGCCGGTGATCAGGATGACAGACACAACAGTGATTCCTTTCCTGCCCAGGGCAGGTTGGTCAGTGGGTGGTGACCAGGACCATCCGGAAGCGGGCCTGGCCGGTGAACATCCGTTCGTAGGCGGGTTGCGCGTCGGCAAGGGGCGCCTGCTCGATCATGGGGCGGATGCCGGTGAGGGCGGCGAACCGCAGGGTTTCCTCGGTATCGCGGGAGGTGCCCGAGGCGTGGAAGTACATCTTGTGCCCGCCGATCAGTGCGAACGGGCTGACCTGGAATGGCTCGGGGTTGACGCCGATGACGATCAGCTCGCCATGGTGGGTGAGTCCGCCGAGCGTGTCGGTCATAGCCGCGTTGCTGGTCACGGTGCCGAGCACCACCTTGGCCCCGCCGAGGGCCTGCAATGCGGCGGCGGTGTCCTGGGCCTGGTTGTCGATGTAGTGGTGGGCTCCCAGCTGCTTGGCCAGGGGTTCCTTATCGGCGCCGCGGGCGATGGCGATGGTCTCGAAGCCGAGCCTGGCTGCGAACTGGACGCCGAGGTGGCCGAGGCCGCCGATGCCGAGGATGGCGACCAGGTCGCCGGGCCGGGCGGCGCTGGTGCGCAGGGCGTTGAACACCGTCACGCCAGCGCAGCCCATGGGGGCGGCATCCGGCGCGGTGAACTCCTCAGGAATACGGGCCAGCGCCGTGGCAGGGACCACAACGGCGTCGGCATACCCGCCGGGGTAAGACAGACCCGGGACCTGCAGCCGGGTGCAGTCGATGAAGTCGCCTTCCCGGCAGGGCACGCAGTATCCGCAGTTCCCGCCGAACCAGCCCACCGCAACCCGCTCGCCTGGAGCGAAGCCCTGAACACTGTCGCCGATCGCGTCGATGCGCCCGGCGATTTCGTGACCAGGGACCAGCGGGAATGTCGCGCCGGGCTGCCGCCCGCTTATCATCGCGGCGTCAGAATGGCAGATTCCCGCCGCCGCGACCGATACCCGGACCTGGCCGGGCCCAGGCTCGGGGAGCTCGTTCTCGACCAGGTGCAGTGTCCCTGCGGGCTCATCCGCCTGTGCTGAACGGTAAAGGACTGACATGAGGGGCTCCCTGTGACGCGCTCGAGACGAGACGGTCCGTATCGCCATACTAGGGGCCAGGGATACAGCTGTCAAGACGATCCGTATCGTCTCGTCTGGTATGATTCTCTCGTGACCTCCCCGAATACCGTTGCACCGGCACCCCGGCGGCGCGAGAGCTCGCGGCTCGCGATCCTTGACGCCGCCCTCGCACTGTGCCGCGAAGAGGGCTACGCCCGGCTCTCGATCGAGCGGATCGCGGCGCGGGCCGGCGTCGGCAAGGCGACCATCTACCGCTGGTGGCCCTCAAAAGGCGCGGTCCTGCTCGAGGCTCTCGACCGCGAGGCCGCCGCGGTTACAGCATTCCCCGACACCGGCGACCTGGTCGCTGACATGCGCACCACCTTCAACGACGTCATCCGCTTTCACGCCAGCCCCGACACCGGCCCGGCGTTCGCCGCGCTAATCGCCGAGGCCCAGCAGGACCCCGCGCTCAGGCCCTTGCTGCTCGAGCACTTCTTCAGGCCCCGCCGCGCCCCGATCGTGCAACGGCTGCAGCAGGCTCAGCGGGCCGGGCAGCTACCGGAGACCCTGGACGTGGAGGCCGTTCTAGAAGTGATCTTCGGTGCGCTCTTTCACCGGCTCCTCCTATGCAGCGGCCCGCTGGACGCCGCCTACGCGAACTTCGTCGTCGACACCGTCTTCGCCGGGACCTCAGCCGTTCAATCGACGTAAGGATCAGGGCGCGCCACCGTCCCGGCCCGCTCCTCGCCCGGGCCTGCGCACATGCGGCTGGCGCCTGCAGCGCCTCTGCCCCTTGCGGATGCTCGAGGCACGCAACAACGAAGGCGGGTGACCCGCTTAGCGGCGCGAATGGAGGCGCGGATCGGGTGGTGGTCCGGACCGTTGCCTATGTCGCGCGCCTGGTGGACGTTCCTGCTTCCGAGTTGGGTTCTACGAGCGGGGACGGCCGGATCATCAAGGCTCACAGGCCGGTATCCAGAAGTACTCCTGTTTCGGGAGCGCTCGGTCGCGGACGCGGACAATGCGGCAAAATGGCTGGCCGCGAGCGTGTGCGAGAAAGAGTAGGGTGTTCAGTGTGACCGCCGTGCAGGGGGCCGACCTGCCGACGATCCCGGAACGTCGCCGACGCGTCAGGGCATCCAGTCCGTCGAACTCGCCATGACCGTCTTGCAGGCCATGGAGGAGGGCCTTGGCCCGATGAGCCTGAGCCAGATCGCCGCGGCGAGCGGGATGCAGCCGAACAAGGCGCACCGCTACCTGGTCAGCCTGGCCCGGGTAGGGCTGGTCGCCCAGTCGCCGAGGTCCGGACGCTACGACCTAGGGCCGGCGATGCGGCGGCTGGGGATAGAGGCGCTGCGCCGCATGGACGAGGTCGCCGTGGTCTCCGAGTATTTGCCCGCGCTGCGGGACCGGACCGGGGCACGCGGTCAATCTCGCCGTCTGGGGTGACCACGGGCCGGTCATCGTACGCTGGGACTACGGCTCGTATGCCCTTCCCATCACCGTCCGGGTTGGTGCCACGATGCCGCTGCTGACGTCGTCGATCGGTCAGGTGTACCTCACCTACCTGCCTCGGATCCTGAGCGACCCGATCCTGCACGCCCAGCTCGGCGCCGCCGAAAGCAAGGCGGCCAGCCGGGAAGAGATCGACCGGATCACCGCTGACGTGCGTCGCGCCGGCGTCGCGCTCACCTCCGGCGGCGTCGTGCCCGGCGTCGTCTCGGTGGCCGCCCCCGTGTTCCCCGCCGCCGAGTCACTGCCGCTGGCCGTCTCCATCGCCATGCCCGCACGAGAGGTCACTGACGAACTGCTCGCCTCGGTGACGGATGAGTTGCTCCGTTCGGTCCACGCCATGTCGATGGAGCTCGGCCAACCGCAACGGTGAACGGACCCTGCGCTCTCCAATTCGCTTGGAGCCCGGCCGGGCGCCACAACGCCGGCGCCGCGATGCACTCGAAGCTGTCCGCAGGCACACCGGGCCCCCCAACCCCCGCCACCATCGTGACCCGGGCCATCCAGGCCGTGCACCCCTGGCTGGCCCCCTGGATCAGGCTGCAACGCAGGCGAGCCGCCTGGGCAAATGCGCCGTCGGCCGCTGCAAGCCCTGATTAGCTCGCTCGTGGCTGGCTGCGGAGGGCGCCTCAATATCCCGATCTCGAATTAACAAACTACCGCTAGGCGAGGCCGCACAGGCTGTCGAACGGGCGCGGGAGGCCGCCGAGCGCGGCAGGAGGTCATCAGCCCCGATCGGCGATGTTGCCGCCCGGACCGGTACCGGCGGGAGTGAAGACGGCTGTGCGCCCGTGCCACCCGTAGCCCTGCTCCTGCCGAAAACCTCATCCATGCTGGTGGGAGCCGATGTGGCCGATGTGGCCGATGCTGTGCGATGGCGACCTGCGTTCGTGCGACAGGGGGGAACGCTGTGGCATGGTGATCGACCGTGCTCCTGCGACTGGCCTACCTCGGTGTGACGAACGTCTTCGCGCTGCTGCGGCTGCTGCCGATGAGCAGCCGGGACAAAGACGCAGAGATCCTCGCGCTGCGCCATCAGCTCCCGGTCCCGCAACGGCAGCTCGGTCCGGACAGGGTGCGGTCCACCCCTGCTGATCGGGCGTTGCTGGCGGCACTGCTGCACCAGATCCCAAGGCTGTGGCGTGCCGAAATCTGGTGTGTCGTCCTGACCTGCTGGTATACACTCGGCGCTCGTGCTTATCCGCCTCGTCTGCGTGTAATGATCGGGGTTTTCGGGTGGCTGGTGCTGTTGGCGCGAGATGATGCCGTGAAGGATACGGGGATCCTGGTGCTGCGGCATGAGATCGCAGTGCTGCGCTGGCAGGTCGCCCGCCCGAAACCGGGCTGGGCTGACCGTGCTGTGCTGGCCGCCGTGGCCGGGCTGCTGCCTGGGCACCTGCGGTTGCACCGGATCGTGAAACCGGGCATGCTGCTGGCCTGGCACCGGCGCCTGGTCACGAAGAAATGGACGTACCCGGATACGGCGGGGCGCCCGCCGGTCCGAGATGAGGTGCGGGCGCTGGCGGAGCGGCTGGCGCGGCAGAATCCGCGCTGGGGATACCGGCGCATCCAGGGAGAGCTGCTGGGTCTGGGCTGCCGGGTAGGGGAGGGCACGATCCGCGGGATCCTGGCCGCCGCCGGGCTTGGCCCCGTGCCGCGGCGGGCATCACCGGCCTGGCGTCAGTTCCTGACCGCCCAGGCATCGGGCCTCCTGGCGTGCGGCTTCCTGCACGTAGACACGGTGCTGCTGCAGCGCCTGTATGGGCTGTTCCTGATTGAGATCCAGACCCGGGCCGTGCACCTCCTCGGCGTCACCGCGCATCCGGCCGGAGAGTGGACCGCCCAGCAGGCCCGCAACCTGCTGATGGACCTGGGTGAGCGGGCCGGACGGTTCAAGTTCCTGCTCCGCGACCGGGACGGCACGTTCACCGCGGCATCCGACGGCGTCTTTGCCGGCAACGGCACGCGGGTGATCAAGACACCGGTCCGGTCGCCGCGCGCGAATTCATAGGCGGAGCGATTCGTGGGCGCGCTTCGCGGTGAGTGCCTGGATCAGCTGCTGATCCTCGGCGAACGGCACCTCCGCAAGGTGCTGGCCGAGTCCGGCCGTCATTATAACGATCACGGTCCGCATCAGGGCCTGCAGCAAGAACCTGCGCGACAGGTCGGCCGAGCGGTCAATATCACTGCCCGGATCGGGCGTATGCAGGTTCTGGGCGCCCTGATCAACGAGTACCGAAGAGCAGCCTAGAAATCATGAAACGGCACGTCAGCGGCTACGAACGAACTTTGGCACGGCACAAGACTTTTGGCACCCCACAGGTGATCAGCAGCCCGCGCATCCTGCGCATCTTCCAGATCACCGGACTCACCAAAGCGCTCGCCGTCCGGCACTCAGTGACGGACGCCATCACCGCATGCTCCCATTGGCGCAAGACAGCCGAAAGCCAAGCCGGAGGCGTCCATGAATGGTGCCGACTGCACGGCCTATACTGACAGCCAGCCGGCACACCGCAAGCGGCCGATGCTGACCCCATGCCTGCCAGCCCAGAACGATCCCTCTCGCGCAGCCGGCCGTCTTCTGCGGGGCCTGCTGCTGACGCGCCGCAGTCGCTGAGCGTGACAGTGAGACGAGGATCGTCAATGTCCCGATCGCCGAATCAGGGCACCTGGCTGTCATGTCGGCAGCGCGCAAATCGTCCGGTTCTGCTGCTACACCGGCAGTTTGCCGGATCGGGGTCCCGGAGCGGTTGCCTGCGGACGCTGGCACGCCCATTGCCACATCGGTGCGGCGCCGGGCTGGCCTTTCTCATGCGCCAGTTCAGGCTGGGCGGCCACAGGAAATCGCCTCGCCAGCCCGACTCCCAGGCCGGTAATACAACAGAGCGAGCCCGGTCAGTGCTTCGCGGCGTTCTTGGCTTTCTTCCCCTTGTGCTTGACCTTGCCGGCATCTTTCTTGGTCTTGCCTTTAACTGCCTTAGCCTCGCGCTTGGCCTTCTTGCCCAGACCCATAACCGGCTCCTTTGCGCCCTGCGGCACTAGCGCTGCCACGCACGGACCGCGTCACAGCTGTGCGGCCGAGGACGCGGCATTCCGAAGGCTACATCTTCCACGCCGGATGAAGCTCAAACCTTGTGCTGTGCCAAAACTCGTTCATAGACGCTGACATGGCGTTTCGCACTCGCCAGGCTGCTTTCTGGTATTCGCTGATCAGGCCGCTGAGGACCTTCCTGCGTTCGATCTGGGCGGTGATACCGATGGCGTTGCGGGGCTGGTGCTGCGCAGTTTCTGCTGCAGGCCCTGATGGGGTCGGTGACCATTTCAGTGCCGGGCGTACTTGGCCCAGATGCTGCTCGCCGAGGATCAGCATTTGGCCGGGGCACTCGCGGTGAAGTAAGCATTCAGGTCTTGGGTGGAGTTACCGGTGAGCTGCGTTGTGTGATTGGTTTCGGGCGTAATTCAGGCGGTTGCCGGGACGGGTGGTATCCAGGGGTTTCCGGCGAGTGCGTCGCGGATGGCGGTGAAGACGGCGATCCTGTGCTTGGCGGCGGTGGAGGCGTACCCGCGGATGGCGTACCGGTCGCGGGTGGTTTTCTCCGAGCGGAGCCGGCCGCTGATCTTCTGCTGGGTCTTGGAGGGCCGCAGGTCGCGTTCGGCCTGGTTGCTGGTCGGGGGGATGGCGATGTCGGTGAGGAACCGCAGTACGTCGGCTTCGCGGTGGCGCAGGCATTCCAGCAGGAGCCGGGCCTGCGGTTGCCTGGTCTTGGCACCTGGGACGCGGCGGATCTTGGACAGCCCGACGGTGACGCCGCGGCGGAACAGCGTCAGGTGCTCCGCGGTCATCTGTTCGGGGACGGCGGCCAGGCCCTGGCCGCGGGCCAGGTTGGCGGCGTGGATCAGGCCGCGCAGGGCCTCTGCGATCTGGCCCGGCCAGATCGCGTCCGGGTAGGACTGGGCGACGTCCTCGACGTCCCTGAGCAGGTGCGCTGTGCACAGCTGGTGGCTGACGCCGGTGACGTGGTCGTAGTTGACATACCGGTCGTGCACGATCACGGTGCCGTGCAGGTCGCTGTAGATGAAGTCCTTGAACGAGGGCAGGTCCCGGCTGCCGAGGAAGTAGTACGTGAGCAGGCTGGTGCAGGCGACCTGCAGGTACCTCTTCTTGGCCTTCGGGCCCGGACCGGACCGGATGGGCGTCTCGTCGCCGCAGACCACGCGGGCCAGGATGATCAGTGCCCGGATGGTCGTGTTCGCCGCCGCGACCGCTGTCGCCGCGCGGGCGAGCAGAGCGTGCACCCACCCGTCGGAGGGCCGGGTGCCCGACATCGACCCGAGGATGTCCGCGCACCGCTCGACCGGGACGTGGTGCATCACCATCAAGAACACGCACCAGGCCGGGAAGTTCAGCCCGTACGTCACGGTGCCCGGCGCGCCCGCGGCTTCCGGCGGAGGGTCCGCGACATGAGTCCGGCCGCACGCGCACTGCACCTCATGCCGGTCGTGCTGGATGGTCTCCGCGCGTGCCACGGGCAGGTCGGTGACCTGGTGGGAGTACCGGACCCCGAGATCACGGGCCCGGCCAGATTCCTGCCGCACCCGCACGTACCCTCCGGGACGTGCGAGATAGTGCCGTCCGGGTGATCGTTCCACGGCAGGTACGCCCCCGCCGCCCCGGGCTGCTTGCCAGGCCTCCGCTTCTTCCCGCCCTGCCGCTGCCCGGGCTGCGGCGGTTTCCTCCCGGGCTGGTCATCGCTGCTCGGCGGCATCGAGGAGTTGCCGCTGTTCCGGGAGATCAGCCGCTCCAGCCGGGCGATCAGTTCGCCCTGCTCCGCAAGCTGCGCCCGCAAGCCGGCGATCACCGCGTCCTTGTCCTCGTTCAGCAGCCCGAGCCGCTCAACCGCCTCCCGCAGCCGCGCATTCTCCGCGCGCAGCTCAGCGGCCTCAGGCCCATCAGCGGTACCAGGCACACCGGCACTACATCACGGCCGACCCCAGTAAGCGAATCGGCACCCTCCGCCAGTCAGCACCGCGCTCAGCCGGGATGCAGCCCGGCGTCAAGCCTGATCCACGAGATGAGATGGGCGGCCCAGGCAGGATGGGCCCAGACCGCCCGCATGATCACGACGGGACGAGCGACGGCGACGACGCCTACCGGGTGAATGCGGCGTGAAGCTCGTAGTACGTGCTGTCAGGTACCACTCCAGGCGGGAGATTCGGCTTCAGGATCTCGTTGAAAAATCTCTGGCTGTCCGCCTCGGACTCCCAGATCTCGATGATGCGCGTCCCGCCGGCGGGACTCGGACCTCCGGCGTGGGAGATGAAGCCGTTCGCCGAACGCAGCACCGGCATCAGCTGCTCCAGCATCGAGGCATAGGTCCCCCCGTCGAGGTCCGGTTGTTCAAAAATTGCGAGTACAGGCATCGGTCTACGTCCTCCCGTATCAGCGCCTCAGTGAGCGCCCTCACAGGGTAGACGTGCGGCCGCGGCGCGACTCATCGCCCTCCGCCAAGCAAGGCCAGGCGTCCTGTCCCAATGTGCACATCGCATGGGGATCTGAATGCTTACGCGGTGAAGTGTCCCCACGAACCGCTCCGCGGGACGCATTCGCATGTGACGCCCGGACCGGTGTGCCATTCCCGCCAAGACGCCGTCGAACGGCGTGGTGAACTTGTTGTCAAAGGGCGCGCTCCGCGCGTCGCTCGTGATCCGGCATCGTCCCTGGCAGTCGGGAACTCAGCTGGGGTCGCGGCTCTTCTTCGCCTTATCGGCGACGGTGCTGCCAGCGCTCTTAGCGGCCTTGGAGGCAGCATCGGTGGCGGCGGCAGCTCCTTGCCGAAGGCTCTGGGCCGCGTCGCTGGCAGCAACGGTCTGCGCTGCCTCGCGTAGCTTGCCGGGCACATCGGCCTGCCGAGCACGGTCAGCGCCAGCCGCCGCCTTTGCTGTCAAGGTGCCCGCAACCTCCGGGCCGCGTTCACGGGCCAGGTCGGCAGCAGCGACTGCCCCCTCTCCGACCCCGGTCAGCAATTCGAGTGTCAACCCCACTGCCGCCCCGGTGACCCCACCAATGATGAAGCCCTTCCACACATTGCGCATCTGGCGCCTTCTCAGTTCATAGTTGGCGTCCACAGAAGTGGATTCCGCAAATAATGGGCCGCCGGCTTCCAGCTCCTTGCCGCCCGCGGCGTTAGCTACGCCTTCCTTGATGTTGCCCTTGACTGCCGTCGCCTGGCTGGCTGCCTTGTTCTCAGCCGCCAATCCTACGTCCGGCCGCCCTGGCTGTCACTGCCTTGCATCGATGACGGAACCCTGCGGGGTTCCAGAAGTCAGTCACCGGCTCTGACCTGGGTTTCTATGTGGCTCGCTCGTATTCGTTGAGGAGGCCGCCGAGGACGGGCCGGCGCTTTACTCGTTCCTGGGAAAGATCGGCTATGGGATGGTCGGGCCAGGGTGGCTGGAGCTGGAGGGCGCGGTGCGGTCTTCGCCCGTTGTAGTGCCGCGTATATTCGGCCATCACGCTGCGCAGGTGCCGTTCGCCGAAGATCAGCACCCGGTCGGTGACCTCGGTCCGGGCGGTGAGCACGAACCGCTCCGCATAGGCATTCGCACGAGGACTCCGCGGCGGGAACTTGACCACTTTGATACCAGCGCCGGCCAGGACCGCGTCGAACGACGCGGTGAACTGCCCGGCCCGGTCCCGGACAAGGAACCGGAAGTCCGTGGCCCGATTGCCGAGGTCCATCAGGAGGTTCCGGATCTGCTGGGTGGTCCACGGGCCGTCCGGATTGGCGGTCACGCCGAGGATGTGCACGTAGCGGGAGCCGATCTGTATGACGAACAAGACGTACAGGCGCTGGCGGGTGACCGCGCAGTCCACATGGAAGAAGTCGGTGGCCAGCATCGTCGCGGCCTGCGCGCGCAGGAACTGCCGCCACGTCGTGTCGGTGCGCCGCTTCGGCGCCGGCGGATCTTCAGCGCCTTGAGGACCCGGCGGATCGTGGACGCGCTGACCCGGTGACCGAGCTTGAGCAGCTCACCTTGGATCCGCTGGTATCTCCAGCCGCGGTTCTCGGCGGCGAGGCTCCCGATCAGCGCGGCGATCTCTGCGCTGACTGGCGGCCGGCCCGCGCCGTGAGGATAGGTCCACTTCCTGGTGACCAGGCGGCGGTGCCACCGCAGGACGGTACCGGGAGTGACCAGGCGGTGTGCTCGCAGCTCTCCCTGGTAGGTACCGGATCAGCGCGGTCACGACGGCCCGGTCGGCCCAGTCCAGGCGGGGCCCGGGGATCGGCGCGGCGCAGCACGGCGACTTCATGCCGGAGCACTAGCAGTTCCGCGTTCTTGGACGCTGACGAGCGGCCGAGCAGGACCAGCCAGCCGCAGAGCCGGACGAAGATCAGGTAAAGCAGGCGCAGGGACACGGCTGACCATCAGCCCTACGGTCACACATCACCGCAGGTCACAAGAACGGATCCATCGTCGGCCCGTCCTTGGCGGCCTCATCAACGAGTACGGGCGAGCCGCATAGAAGACCAGTTCAGAATCCGTGGCCGAGTTCTGGAACCCCGCAGGTTACTGATTCTCACGGTCAGTAACCGGACCTCAAGCCTCCTGAACGGTTGAGGTTACATTCCCACGGGACACCCCGAAACGTATTTCCGAGCCCCACCGGTCGCTACCGGCGAACCGCTTGCCGGGGACTCGTATTCGCTACCGGCTGCCGAGAGAATCTATGGCGGCGGCGACCTGGCGCGGCGAGGCAATCATCGTTAGGTGCCGGCCGGGCACGTAAACCGGCGGCGGGGCGCCTATCCTTCGTGCGGTCAGCGCCGCGTCGGAGTGCGACATCTGCGGGTCGTCGACCCCGAAGACGACAAGTTTCGGCACCTCAGTCGCCTTCAGTGCGGCGAACTGCGCGGGGGTCATACCGGTAATCCCGTAGCGAATCGAGTACGTGATTTCCGCCTGGAACCCGGGCTGCTCGAGCGGCCAGCGCCAGGTGTTGACGCCCGCTTCGTCTAGCTGCGGGCACGTGGGCCCGCACTGCGAGTTGTAAACGTCCTTGATCAGCCAGTCCTGGCTGAGCGCCAGCCGGAGAACCGAAATTTTATACGGGTTGATGAACAGTGTGCTGGCGATCGCGCCGAGGAACGACGGGGCGCCCAGGGGGAGCGCGTCGCCGTCAAGGAAAACGACGCCCTTGACGACCTTGGGGCCTTGCAGCGCGGCGACCCCGGCATCGGCTGCGCCGGCGGAGTGGCCGACGAGGATGGGTGCGTTCTGGGCGGTGAGCTTTTCTTCCTTGAGGAACGCAAGTATCTGGCCGGCGAGGTGGCCGACGCTGAACGGCGGGTTCGGGGTGCTGTAGCCGGTGCCGGACAGGTCGATCGCGAACACGCGGTGGTCCTTCGCCAGCGCGGGCCCGAGCCTCGCGTAGGTGTCGGCCGTCTCGGCCGCGCCGGGTATCAGGACGACCGGCGTCCCGCGCGTGCCCCATTCAAGGTACCGCGTGTCCCATCCGTCGCCTTTCGCGAAGAGCAGGTGAACCGGTCTCGGCGCGGGTCCGTCGGTCGCCAGGTCGTAGCTGAAGCTCGCTGCCGTGCCCGCGACCGCGAGCGCCACGATGGCTATCGCGGCTACCTTCGCGACCCGGCGGAATCTCCGGGTACGGTTGAACTCGGCCAACGGCACCTCGGTCTTTGTCATGAAGCCATTTCCCGAATCAAACCTGAGATTACGCTGAAACCTTAAGATCTACGATATATTTCTACTAACTTAAATTAGTATTTACTAGTTTAATGTCTTCCTGTTGCGTGCGGATCTTTTGCAGCTACTCCTTCGCTTCACTCCTGGCGTTCCGGGCTTCCCTGGCGTGTCGCATGTAAGTGCATAGCGGCAGGGCCTGGCATGTTTGCGCTGGCAGTGGGCTTGCGACGTGTCCCGTGCCGAAACTCATCCATAGCTACTGACCTGGCAGTTTGCGCCCGTTAGGCTGCTCTGCGGTATTCGCTGATCAGGCCGCCGAGAACCTGCCTGCGCTCGTCCAGGCGGTAATGCCGGTGGCGTGGCCGGGCTGCCGCTGCGGGGATTGCTGTTGTAGCTGTGGGTGCCGAAAACCTGCGCTGCTTGGGCAATGATCTGCAGATCGTGCTTGGCTCGGCCTGGCACCGTCCGGATGCGCCGTCACGCCCAGGACACGCACAGGGCGGGTGCCCACCTCCAGCACGAAGAACACATAGACGCGGCGCAACGTGACCGCGCAGTCAACGTGGAAGAAGTCGCAGGCCAGCATCGTGGCGGCCTGCGTGCGCAGGAACCGCCGCCATGTCGGGTGATCGCGCTGCGGCGCGGGCGGTATCCGCAGGCGCTGCAGGACCCGCCGCACCGTGGACGCCCCGGCCTGGATGCCCAGGCCGGGCAGTTCACCCTGGATGCGCTTGTAGCCCCAGCTCGGATTCTCCCGCGCCATCTGCTCGATCAGTATCGCCAGCTTGGCGTCGATCGGCGGACGGCCGCCGGTATGAGGGTAGGTCCCGTGCCGCCGGGCCATCCGCCGGTGCCAGCCCAGCAGCGTGTCCGGCGTTACCAGCCGCCCATCCTCAAGGCCTTTGGGAGCAGCCGGGCCAGGGCGGCGAGCACTGCACGGTCGGCCCAGTCCAGCCTCGGCCTGGGGTTCTGCCGCCGGAGCACCGGGACCTCGTGGCGCAGGATCAGAATCTCGGCGTCCTTCGCCGCCGAGTGTGCCAGCAGCGCGATCCACCCGGCTAGGCGGACGGACATCAGATACAGCAGCCGTACCATCACAAGACAGCGATCCTGCCAGCCCAGCCACCACCGTTGGCGTACTCGCAGATCAGCTACCTATGCCCCGTTTTGCAACCCCACAGGCCCCGGCGCAGCCCGGAGCCCAGCGTTTCGTTCAGCAGCCGGTCCAGGTGGGCCCCCGCCGGGCGAGCCGTGGGACGTCTCCTGGCAAGCCGACCCGGGCACGGCCGAGGACGGCCTGACCCTGTTCGACCACCTGCCGTGACCTGACGCCGAACCGGGCTTGCCGGTCTCCGAACTCCCCGATGGCCCGAATGTCGAGGTGCTCCGGCCCGCTCTGCCGGGGCCCGGAGCACCTTGGCAGCGAGCCGGTCGTCAGGTTCGCGGCCGGTGACCTGCCTGCGGCCATCGAAGTACCGCGCAGCGTCGGCATCGAATCGCCCGGTAAGCCGGGACCGACCCGGCAGCATTTCCAGGGACCTGACAGTAACGTGTCCGGACTGGTCGCCACCTATGCATGACCAGCCCCCATCGGCGGCATGAGCGGGCGCAGACTTTCGCATCAGTCTTGCTGGTGACGGTCCTGCGTGACATGCCTTGTGAGCAACGTGTGGGCTTATCCTGGAGATGGCGTACCGCTCCTTGACGGTGGCCACGATGTGGGACCTGTTTGCCGCTGACCTCGTGCTCGCAGCCCACCTGCTATTCATCGGATTCGTGGTGGGCGGCTCCTTCCTGGCCTGGCGCTGGCCGCGGCTTATCTGGGTGCAGCTGCCGGCCATGGTGTACGCCGTTCTGGTGGAACTGGCCGGATTCGCCTGCCCGCTCACCGCGCTGCAAAACTACCTGCTCCGCCGGGGCGGGCAGGCCGGATACCAGGGCGGGTTCATCTCGCACTACCTGATCCAGGTGATCTATCCACCCGGACTGACCCGCGGGATCCGGGTCGGGCTCGGGCTTTTCGTCGTACTCATCGCCGTGGTCGGATACGGCGGTTACCTGCGCCTGGCACGGACCGGCCGTGGCCCGCCGAGCTAACCAGTGATCAGCGAGCGGGACGTTCCAGATCACGAACGGTTCAAGGCCAGGCACCATCCCTGCTCGCCGACGCCGAATCGCGGCTTGCCTGAGCGCTCGTCGCGGCACCCATAAGGGCCACCCTTGTCAAGAAGGCATACGGACCTGGCCCGGTGACCAGGTGTGCCGTCGGGCTGGGCTGACTGTTCTTTTGGCTTCTTCCTCATAGCTGCCCGGTCCTTGCCGCCGCGCTGGCCGGGGTCAAGCTGGAGCGCCCGCAGCCGCGCAGCGGCGAGGACGAACGAGCTTGAGGCCGGCCAGCGGCGGAAGATCCTCGAGGGCGAGGAAGGGTTGTTTACGGATTGGCTGTCAGGGGTCGCGTGCTGGTTCCCGGTGCCTGGTTAGCGGAGTGGTCTCGCAAGCACCCATTCGGCGCCGCGCCAGTGTGCGGGCGGCTGCCATGACCATGTGTCCGGGGACCGGGCTGCTCAGTCATGAGATCGAGCGCGGCGCGGGCGCCGGCTCATGCCGCAAGGGCGAGCTCACCCGGGGCTTGGTGACCCTCCCGTCATCACGGCCGCCGCCGCGTCGGCGTCGGCGGCTTGCATCTCGGAAAGCAGGTGCCAGGCGCGGGTCAGCAGCTTGCGGGAGATCGCGATGGTGGCGATCTTTTTCCCGCGGCGTCTGGCGATGGCCGCGTAGGTGGAAAATTCCGGGGACCGCTTGGCGGTCTGCGCCGCCTGGTTGAGCACCCACCGCAGCCAGGCCGAGGCCTTGCTTGGAGATGTGCCCGTGCCGGACGGTCCGGTCCGAGCCGCGGACGGCCGGGGTCAGCCCGGCCCAGGAGGCCAGCTTGCGGGCGCTGGGGAAGCGGGTGATGTCGCCGATCTCGGCCACCATGACCAGGGCGGTGAACTGGCCCACGCCCGGCAGCGCGGTCAGCGTCTTGACCCGCGGGTCGTCCTTGGCGTGCTGGCGCAGCTCGCCGTCGATCCGGTCGATCTCCGGTGCCAGAGCGCCGGTGAACGCCAGGCAATCGGTCACGATCTCGCGGGAGATCGCGGGCAGCTCGAGTCCGGCCAGCCAGCCGCGGCCCGGGCCGGACAGGTAGCTGCCGGACCGGTCGTAGCCGAAGTCGGCCACTACCGCGTGGATCCAGTTCTGGAGCCGGGTGCGCAGCCGGACCAGCCCGGCCCGGTGCCGCAGCAGGGCGCGGAGCTGCCGGACCGCAGGCGGCGCGATCCACGCCTCCGGCAGCAGGTCCGCGCGCAGCAGCTGCGCCAAGGTCGCGGCGCCGGCCTTGTCGTTCTTCAGCCGCGCCGAGGCGATGGCCCTTGCACCGCAGCGGGTGCACCATGTGCGGGTCGAACCCGTAGTCCTCCAGCAGCCGGACCAGCCAGCCCCAGCCGAACGCGGCCCCGGACGCCACCGGCGTCCCGGCCGGCAGGTCCCCGATCAGCCGCAGGATCGGCTCGGTTCCGTTCACCGTGTTCTTGTTCAGCTGCACCTTTCCGTCCTCGGTGACCACCGCCACCTGGGAGCGTTTGCGGTGCACATCGATGCCGACGTAAACAGACATTGCCGGGTCTCCTCTCCCGAGCTCGGTACTTCTCACCCGGAGCGTCCTGCTACCGGGCTGAGCTGGGAAGAGGCCCGGCCCTTATAGGGTCATGAGAGTGCGTTACTTGCCCGGCTCACGGCCTGACGGCTGAGAGCCGGAGACATCGCCGGTTATCTTGGCGTAGAGCAAGGCGTCCTTACGGATGCCGCCGAGCGGCGCGAAGGAGCGCATCAGGCCTTCGCGCTGGAATCCAGCCGCCTCGGCGACCCGGATGGATCCGGTGTTCCACGGCTCGATGAAAGCCTCCAGCCTGGCGGCTCCAGCTTGAGTCAGAACCCAATCGGCAACCGTTCGCACGGCGTCGGTGGTTAGCCCGCGTCCACGGCCTTTCGGGCAGGACCAGTATCCGATGGACGCGCGACCGGCCGGTTTAGCGATCCACAGGACCCCGACGTATCCGACCGCTTCGTCATCGTCGCGTGCGGTGAAGGCAAATCCCCATCCTTGCCCGTCCGCCAGTCGCTTGTGCTGGGAGGTCACGAAACGGAGCGCTGCCGTGCGGTCTCGCCGTCCGCGGGGTACTTCGCTGATCAGCGGAATGACCGGATCATCGGTGACAGAGAAGACCGACTCGATGTCGTCCTCGCGCCATTCGCGGAGCCGACTCCACGCGCCGACGAGGCGAGGATGATCCATTCCGGCAGCTTAAACCCGGCGGAGAGGGTGTCATCCGGTTTACCTATACCTGGCGGAAACTGGAAGTCGGCATATCAGGCGTAAGCCCGGGCCCGCGTATTCCGCCGCCCACTGATCCCCCACTTTCCGGTCGCGGGCCCGCATGATGTGTGGTGTCCATTCACGGGGGTTCCGGTATTCCGGAGTGGTCGTCCGTTCTGAGGGCGGCGCGCTGCTGGGCAAGGAAGTCGCGTTCGATTGTGTTTGTGGTGAGTTCGATGGCCCGGTCATAGGCGGCTACCGCCTCGTCGCGGCGGCGGGTACGCGCGAGCAGGTCGGCGCGGGCGGCGTGGTATGGCTGGTAGTTCTCGAGCGAGGCTGGGTCGATCTGGGCGAGAGCGTCGAGCCCCTCGGCCGGCCCGTGGAGTTCCGCGATAGCCACCGACCTGTTCAGGGCGGCGACGGGGCTGGGACGCAGAGCGCAGAGCTGATCGTAGAGGGCCACGATCTGCGACCAGTCGGTGGATTCGGCGGCGGGCGCGGCGGCGTGGACTGCGGCTATGGCCGCTTGTATCTGGAACGGGCCGGGCTGGTTGCGGCGCAGGCACGCGCGCACCAGCTCGTGGCCTTCACTGATGAGCGTCCGGTCCCATCGGGTGCGGTCCTGGCCGGTGAGACGAACCATCGTCCCGTTCGCGGCGACGCGAGCGGCACGGCGGGACTCGGAGAGCAGCATCAAGGCGAGCAGTCCGATGGCTTCGGGTTCGTCGGGCATCAGCTCGACGAGGGTCCGCCCGAGCCGGATGGCTTCAGTCGACAGGCCGGTTCTCGTCAGCGTCTGCCCTGAGGTGGCGGTGTGACCTTCGGTGAAGATGAGGTAGATCGCCGCGAGGACGGCGTGGAGCCGGTCCGGGAGCTCCCCGGCACCCGGCACGCGGTAGGAAGCGTGGTTGTCGTGAAGTTTGCGCTTGGCCCGTACGATCCGTTGTGCCATCGTCGCCTCAGGTACCAGGAACGCCGTGGCGATCTCGCCCATCGAGAGACCGGCGAGGAGCCGCAGGATGAGACCGACCTGGGCGTCAGCGGCCAGGGCGGGGTGAGCGCAGAGGAACATGAGCCGCAGCTGGTCGTCGGCGACGATATCGACGAAATCGTCGAGCCTGTCAAGTTCGGGATTGTGGTCCGGTTCCATGCTGCCGATCCGTAGCCGGTGGGCGGCGAGATGCCTCTCGCCGCGGGTTGATTCGCGTCGCAGCCAGTCGATGGCGCGGTTGCGGGCGGTGGTGGTGATCCAGCCACCCGGGTTGGGCGGTATCCCCGTCTTAGGCCACTGTTCGGCAGCTATGGCGAAGGCCTCCGCCACCGCGTCCTCGGCGAGATCGATATCGCCGAGGACCCGGATCAAGGTGGCGGTGCAGCGGCCGGCTTCGCGCCTGAAGATCTCATTGAGCGGGCTGGTCATCCTTGGGCCGGGCGAACTTCGATAGTTTCCCCGCTGGCCGCGGCCGCTTTGCTGGCCCATTCCAGGGCGGCGTCGAGGTCGGGCGTTTCGATGACCCAGAAGCCACCCATTTGCTCCTTGGTTTCGGCATACGGACCGTCGGTCATCGACACCTCTCCTGCGGAGGACCGCACGACCGTGGCCGATGACGCGGGATGCAGGCCGGCGGCGAACACCCAGGCGCCTGCCTTCATGAGTTCCTCGTTGAACGCTCCCACCTGGGCGACACGGCGCTGCGCGTCATGCGTAGAGAAGTCGGTCTCGTAGGTGTCGTCGTGCCAGACGGATATCAGGTATTGCGGCATCGTGGCTGCTCCTCGTTGTATCGGTCGTCGGGTGGGTCAGTCAGCGTGTCGTGCGAGCACGGGAACAATGATCCCCGCGGCAAGAAGGTGCAGAGCGACAAGGGCGATTTTGCTTGCGGTTGTGTCCGCGAACGCCGCAGGGGCGGCACAGGAGAGCGCGGTGAGCCCGGCAGTGATCCGGATGAACCGCTGACGAGCGGCGGAGCCGCGCCGGATCAGCACGGCCACGAGCACCCCGCCGCCCACCGCCGCGAGGAAAGTGAGCTGGGCGAAGGCCGCTAGCGGAATCTTGCCGTGCACAGCCAGCGGGACTCCGCCGTCCCGCAGGACAGCCGCGCCGGCAGTGGTGGCCGCGGCGGCCAGCGCACCGGCGGAGGCGGTGGCCCGCGGCAGCGTACTGGTCAGCCGGTGCCGGGTGACGGTGGTGCCGGGAGAGGCGGTAACGGTGGACACGATCGGCTCCTTTCGCGACGGCGCCATCTGCGCCGCTCGCCATGTCCACGAACGGCCACCGAGAATTCGACACCCGCGTTCGGGAGAATCCTTGTGTCCATTCGCAGGGTGATCGCGGGCGTGAGGCTGGGGCGGTATGTCGTGGCGAATGCTTGAACTTGTAGTTGAGGAGAGCATGATTGTGGCTTGTGCCTGATGTGCGTGACCTGCCTGCCGGGGGCGGGGGCAGCGTGAGCTGCTGGCCCGGCTGCAGGCCGTGATCGAGGCGAAGGACACCGAGATCGGGGTGCTGCGGTCCGGGCTGGATGCGGAGCGGGAGCTGCGGCGGCGGCTGGAACTTCGGGCCGCGGAGCTGGAACGGCGGCTGGATCAGGACAGTACCGACTCCGGGACGCCGACGTCGAAGGAGAGCATCGGGGCACGCGAGCGGCGCAAGGCGCGGCAGCGCCAGCGGCAGGATCGGAACGGGACCGGCGCAAGGACCGCAAGCCGGGCGGGCAGCCCGGGCATCCGGGGATGGGCCTGTCCCGGGACCCCGACCCGGACGAGACGAAGCCAGCGGAGCCGCCGGCGGAGTGCCGCCGGTGCAAGGCGTCGCTGGCCGGCGCGGCGATCGCGGGCTCGCGGTGGGCGCAGGTCATTGACGTCGAGATGGTCCGGAACGTGACCGACTCGCTGCTGCCGGTGCTGAACGCCGCCGCGGTCGTGCTGACCGCCTACGGGAATATGCCGCCCGAGCGGGCCGCGCAGGTCATGGGCATGCTGCTGGACGTGCCGGTCTCGCCGGGCTGGGTGGATAAGGCCAGCACCCGGCTTGCCGCGCAGCTTGGGAAGGCCGGATTCGACGCGGTGATGCTCGCCGCGCTGCCGCCTCGGACGCGCTGGCTGCTGACGAGACCCCGGTGAACGTGCTGGACAAGACACCCCCGCCGCCCGCCGCCCCAGTGGAAGCTGGCGAGCATGACTCGGATGGGCACAAGGACACCACGAGCGCGGGCACGCCGCACGTGCTGATCTCCGCACCCCGGACGGGCTGCTGACCTGGCTGCAGGCGCTGGGCTCGCGCCGCAAGGCCGATGTTGGCGCGGGCATCCCGGCAGCGTTCAGCGGGCTGCTGATGACCGACGGCTACACCGGCTACCAGCACCTGCTGTCCCGGCTGGCGGGCATCGAGCAATGCTGCCAGCACATCACCCGGAGATGCCGGGCCGTCACCAAACTGGGTCCCGGCGGGCTGCAGTCCTGGCCGGCGACATCATCGCCATCCTGCGCGAGGCACACCACGCCGTGCAAGACGCCCGAGCCCGCGGCAGCACCGCCCTGGACCCGAAGCTGCTGGAGGAGCTTCGCCGGCGTTACGACCAGGCCGCGGCCTTCGGCGTTACCCACAACAGGCACCGCGGCTGGGACACCGGCAACCACCCCGGCTACGCGCTCGGCCGCTGGCTGCAGCAGTACAAGGAACAGGTGTTCTTGTTCACCCGCGACTTCGCCGTGGACTGGACGAACAACGTCTCCGAACGTTGCGCCAAAGCCGCCAGACGGCACCAGGCCGTCTCCGGCTACTGGCACTCATTCGCCACCCTCACCCGCTGGTACGTATCAGAAGCTACCTGGACTCCGCCGCCGCCCACGGCATCACCGCACTCGACACCATCCGCGCTGCCATCGAAGGCGACCCCTGGCTACCGCCACTGCCCGCCATCATCTGACGCCAGCTCGCGACACCCGTGAATGGACACGATGTGCGGCCCGAGTCACGTCCGCCAGCGTCACCCCTGGGTCCGCCATGCCGTCAACCGGGTACCCGGGGAGACCGCCCGCTGCGCGGCAGATGAGGACGTCGTTCAGATCGCTGTCGAGTACGGATTGATCTGAGCGGCTCGGTTTGCCTTGCCGCACACTGGAGTGATGATCCGCCTCGCGACATCTGCCGACCTGGCCGCCGCGAGCAGTGTCTACCGTCGCGCGTCACTGTCCAATGCGGGCGATCGCGACGACCTGCTCGCTCATCCTGAACACCTGATCCTGGCGCCAGACGGGCTAGCCGAAGGCCGCACTTATGTCGCGGACGAGAACGGCTCGATCACCGGTTTCGCGACCTGGGCCGGTACGGGTGGCATCATCGAGCTGGAAGATTTGTTTGTGGACCCGGACTATCGCAGGCGCGGTATTGCCGCCGCGCTCGTCACCTTCATCGCGGAGGAACTTCGGACACGGGGAGCACAGCGGCTGGAGGTCACCGCCAATCCGCACGCACTGCAGTTTTACCGCGCCGTCGGCTTCACCGACTGCGGCGTTGCGGAAACAGAATTTGGCATCGCGCCTCGCATGGCAATGGTCCTCTCCTGACGGGACAGCACGACTAACTTCCGGTACCACACCGCAGGCTGCAAGACGACACGCCCGGTCGGCGGCATTATGCCGGTGACCAAAGACCAGATCACTGCCCTCCGGCGGCATAACGCCTGATCCTGCCTGTGATCGAGGCGCAGTGCGCCTCGATCCTGGTGCACCACGAGCACAGGCATATCAACCAGAAGCGGATATTCGCCTGAGGCGCGGGCGATGTATAAATATAAAGTCCGCCGGCTGACCGCCGAGTCGTAACCAAGACGGCCATCGAGCCAAACGATGCGACGAGCTCTTGATAATCGTGCGCTGACCCGCTGTTCTGGCCAGCTATGGGCTGGATGCAGATTAAGACTTGTACCGTGCAGATTTGGAGGATCTGGCGCTGGCTCAAGGTTCGTGACCGGCAGGCTGAGCCCGCGCTCGATCCCTGTGATGTGCGCACACGCTGGTAAACGGCAGCGTTGGGGTCTCCTGGTCGGGAATTTGTACAATGGTGGCTCTTTGCGGGCTGTGTACTGGAGGCAGACGGTCATCAAGTTGCGCTCCCGCCTGGTGGCCTCCCGCAAGCTGGACGACCGGTCCACCAGCGCGTTCGTCGCCCAGTGCACCGATCCGGTGTGGTGGACGCAAACCATTGCTTCACAGCCGCCGGGGGCACGTCCCTTGCGGCCAAGTGACGATCCACCCCCGAACCGCGAGCCGGCCGGCATCAGGGGTGAGCAGACGATGAGGCGGCTCTGGCGATCGGAGGAGACGCATGACAGGTTCAGACCGGGACGGCGGCCTGGCGGATGTGCTTGACGAGCACCTGGCGGCGGAGTTTGTCACCACGGACGTGGACGCCACGATGGCGACCATGACCGACGATCCCTACCTCATTCACGTCCCGGTTCTTACGGGAGGCACCGGCCGGGAGGAGGTACGCCGGTTCTACGCACAGATCTTCATCGGCCACTGGCCCGCGGACCTCACGGTAGAGCGGATCTCCCGGACCATCGGCACCGACCAGGTGGTCGACGAACTGGTGATGTCATTCACCCACGAGATCACCATGAGCCAGCTGCTTCCCGGCGTGCCGCCCACGGGCAAGCGGGTACGGCTGGCGGTATGCGTGGTGGCTGGCTTCCGGGACGGCAAGCTCACCCACGAGCACATCTACTGGGATCAAGCCTCACTGCTGGTCCAGGTGGGGTTGCTGGACCCGGCCGGCCTACCCGTCGTGGGAGCCGAACAGGCCGAAAAGCTGCTCGCTCCGCGAACCGTCCCCGCCAACGCCCTGCTCGGCCCGGACTGGCCCAGTCGCTCCTGACAAACAAAGCCGCCACGGCCCCGCCGCCCAGACCATATCGGGGTGATCTGTACCCGGTACAGTGGCGGTGCCCGCTCGCGGGGAAGGCGCAAATAGCCGGCGCTCTGGTTCATCCAGGTGCGCGAATCAACGCTGAGCGGGAAGTCGGCAAGGAAGGCGCCCGGAGTCTGCTGGCTCGCGAACAGCATGCAGGATGGCGTATAAGCATCCCGCGCAACGTACTACTTTCGGCATGTGAGTAAGAGCATTGCGCAACGAGCGGGAGCCGTGTCTTCCGCCTATTGACCGGTGGCCGTCTTGAACTTGACTACGAGTTCAGCGGGCACCCGGCCGCGGGCTTTTACCTGCATGCCCTGCGCCTTTTGCCCACTCACGGACCTCGGTGGTGTTCAGCCCGTTCGCCGGACTCTTGCGCCCACTGCGGGTGGGCCGGGGAGACCTGGCACCGGCGCGTCTCCCCGCCTGGACGTAGGCCGCCAGCGCAGCTCGCAATTGCTGGGCATGCCTGGCGTTCAGGTCGATCTCATACTCGGTGCCGTCGAGTCCGAAACGGACCGTTACTTCAACGGCACTGCCGTCGAGGTCATCGACGAATAGGGTCTGCACCTTCTGAGCTATGACCCGCCTCCATTGCTAACTTCCATTAGCGCACCATCGTAGGCACGATAGGCGGCACCAGCGCGCAGCCGCACCGGACTCCTGGAGCCGTTCCAGACGCATGATCTATCGCGGTGCGGCACGATGAGCGTCCCTGTGTGGCGCACCGTCCGCGTCGCCCGCCCGGTCCCCACGGCGCTTCCCCAGGGTCTGCTTAGGCATCAGTCCGCGTGATACGTCTGGTCGCTGGCCGGACGCTGTGGGTAGCGCCAAATGTCACTTGCGGCGCTTATGGTGCCAGAACATGAATGAATCGCCCAGCTGTAGTACCGTCGTCAGCTCGATCGTGTTCGGCATCTTCCTGGCTGGCCACGGACGCATCGATCTGAAAGACCCTGGATTCCTGGGCGTCACCTGACCCGAAGACCCGGACGCCGAGCTGCCACTGGACGGCGTCGTGCTCCTGCACTGGACGGATCTGCACCGGCTCGCTGCGCCACGTAGCCTGCATCGCGCTAGCCGGTCAGGGTGCTTGCTGTCGCTGGGGACCTTGGAGAAGAAAAGGGTGAGAACGGCGGCGAAGGCCAGCACCTGCCGGAATAGGGCTCTGCCCCGGGACCCGCGTGACCAAGGTCACCCGGGTCCGGCCTGGCTGGGATTCACCCAGCGGACCAGCTCCGGCGGAACCAGACTGACCGCCGGTGGCCTGGACGGATGCGGCGATGTGGCGGGAATGTCGCGTTCGGACTGACGACGGCCGAATCGTCCCCCGGCGACGGGCCATCGGGTAGCGTTGAGTCCTCTGGACACCGCCCGGCCCGCCAGTGCCGTGACCTCCATGGGAATTATGACCAGCGATACCACTCGGACAGATACCAAACCGCAGCCCAAGCCACCGGAAACCTTCCGGTCACACCTGCCTGCCATCATCGCCGCCACCACCGGGACCGTGCTCGCCGCCGTCCTGGGCAGCCTAATCGGCACCGCCGGCACGATCGTCGGGATGGTGGTCGGCAGCATGGCCTCCGGGACCGCCTCCTGGTGGGCCGAGCGAGGCATCCGCCGATCGACGGAGCTCGCCACCGCGCGGGCTGAGGCGCTGCGCGCCAAGGGCTACCACTTGCACACCGGCGAGACCGCCACCCGCGCCGACGCCGGCCGGACGGCCCAAGCAACCCGGGCCAGCACCACTCGGGTCACTACCACCCAGGCCGACCCCGCCCAGGCCAACGCGCCTTGGAACGCTGCCACCCGGACCAGCGCCGCCTACGGTGCCGCCTTGGGTGCCGATGACGAGACCCAGCTCATCAATGCATCCGCGATCGATGCCACCGCGACCGATGCCACCGCGGCCCGGGCCAATCCCAGCCGGTCCGGCGGGCACGGCCGGGCGCGTCCGCGACGGCGCTGGGTCCTTCCCACCTCCATCGCCGCCGTCGCCTTCGTCACCTGCGCGATCGTGGTCACCCTGATCGAGGGGGCGGCCGGCAAGCCGCTGTCCGCCGTCGTCCAGGACAAGGCGGGGCACGGCACCACCTTCGGTGGCGGCTCCGTCAGCAGGTCGTCCACGGTGAGCCCGTCACCGACGCCGTCGACCAGCGGCACGGGCGGCACCAGCGCCCCGGCCACCGGCACTGCGTCGCCCGGGACCGGCTCCCCGTCGCCCACCGGGCCGGCCTGTTCGGTGCTTCCAGCAGCCCGACCCCGACCACGAGCCCCTCGGGCTCCGTGACCCCCTCGGTCACGCCAACCGGCACCTCGACAGGCCAGCAGGGCGGCCACTAGTACTTCCGCCGCCGCGGGCCAGCTCGCGCCAAGGAGGACGCATGCGACGAGGCGAGGTCTGGTGGGTCGAATTCGACGAGCGACGGCCTGTCGTGCTGCTATCGGAGGAAGAAGATCCATCCGGATTCCGGGCGATGCAGATCGTCCCGCCATCGGGCACCGACATCTCCGGCCTGGGGATCGAGGTGACGGTCGGCGCCGGTGCAGGACTGCCCTTCGAGGGCGTGCTGCGGTTCGGGTTCGGCTGGCCGGGCTTTACCCCGTGCACCTGGCTGACCATCCTGAGCCGGGACGACCTGATCGAGCGGGCAGGCGTGGTGTCCGCCGCCAAGCTCGCCGAGATCGACGATGCCCTGCGTGCTAGCGAGCAAGGAACGCCCTGGACGCCGGCCGCGGCGGCCAGGCTCAGCGAGATCAGGGATTCCCTCCGCCGCGCCGCCTGTCCGCCCCGGCCGATAACGCGTCGGTACGATCTCCCAGGTTAGCAACGTCAGCCAGCAAAGGGGCCGAAGTGGTCGAGCTGCAGGGGCGACGGGCCCTGGTCACAGGTGGCACCCGCGGCATCGGCGCCGCTATCGCCCGCCGCCTCAGCGACGCCGGGGCGCGGGTGGTCGTTTCGGCTCGCGCCCGCGGCGACTATGACGGTCCCGGGTACTTCATCGTCGCCGACGTCGCCAGCCCAGACGGTCCGGCGGACCTGGCCGCCGCCGCCCTGGCGCACCTGGGCGGCGTCGACATCCTGGTCGACAACGCGGCCAGCCAGACTCGCGTCCCGGACGGCGTCCTGGCCATGACGGACGCCGACTGGCAGGCTGACCTCAACGGCAGCCTGCTGTCGGCGGTGCGCCTCGACCGCGCCATCTTGCCCGGCATGATCGCGGCTGGCGGCGGCGCCATCGTCCATATCGGCTCGAACGCGGCCCGGCTGCCCCAGCCGGCCGCGCTGGCCTACGCCGCGGCCAAGGCCGCGCTGGCCACCTACAGCAAGGGCCTGGCCAGCCAGGTCGGCCCGCACCAGGTCCGGGTTAACCTCGTCTCGCCTGGCGTTATTGAGACCTCGGCCCTGCACGCCCGGCTCAGCCTGCTGGCCGACGAGGCCGGAACCGATCTGGACACCGCGCGGCGCCAGTTCATGACCTCGTTCAATGTCCCGCTCGGGCGTCCCGGGACCGCCGACGACGTCGCCGCCTTGGTCACCTTCCTGGTCTCCCCGGCCGCGGGCTACCTGACCGGCACCAACCACGTCGTCGACGGCGGCCTGTTCCCCGCCGTCTGACCCTCCCGCCGCAGTCACGCCCGGTATAGGGCCGACGTCCACATGTGCAGGAGCGTGCTGACCAGAGTGTCCTGGTCGTCGAACGGGGGAGTGCCGGTGGCGGCGAGGTAGTACAGCCGCTCGCCGAGCCAGGTGAGTGCGCTGGCGACCGCCGCGATGTCCAGGCCGGCCAGGGATTGCCGCGCCCGGGGGTCCGCGTTGATCTGGGCGATCGTGGCGTCGGTGAAGGACTGCATCTGCTCGAGCCACAGCGTGGTGAGGCGCTCGTCGTCACGCCAGTTCTCCACGATGGCCCGCAGGACGGGCGCGCTGGCCTGCCACAGCCGGGCGCCGGCCGTGATCCCGGCCCGGAGCGCGGCGACGGAGTCGTCGGGATGGCCAAGCCAGGGTTCGGCGGCCACGTGTCCCTGGGCGACGGCGCGCCGGACCAGTTCGGCGAGCACGGCCTGCTTGCTGTCGAAGTAGAAGTAGAAGGTGCCCCGGGAGACATGCGCGGAGCCGAGGATGTCGCTGACGGCCATGTCGGCGAAGGAGCGCTCGGCCAGCAACTGGGAGGTCGCCTCCAGGATGGCCTCACGCAGGTCCGGGCCTGCGGAGGATGAGGCGGTTCCTGAGGATGGCGTCTTCCCAGCCGACGGGGCCTTCCTGGAGGAAGAGGCCGTTCCGGAGGGCACGGCGCGGCGGCCGTGTGGACGGCGGGCCGGCTTCCCCGGACGCGGTGACGTTTCCACGGCCGGAACCCTATCATCGATGTATAGACGATAAGTCTAGACACTATGTATAGTCACGTTCATGACTGTGTCGACTCCCCATTTGGTGGCCAGAAATCCCGATGCGGAGGCTGCTGTATTCAGCCAGCGTGCAGGAGGTAAGGAAACGGTGCCGCCCACCGGCCGGAGACGCGAAGAGGGGCAGGGCTGATGCGTTACCGGCTCTTCGGTCCCGGCGGCCTGCGGGTCTCCGAATTGTTTCTTGGTGCCATGACCTTCGGCGAGCAGGGCGGCGTCGGTGCCCTGCCGGAGGAATGCCGGCGGATCCTCGACGCCTATGCCGACGCTGGTGGGAATGTGATCGACACCGCGATCAACTACCGCGGCGGAGCCAGCGAAGAGATCGTGGGTGAGCTGCTGGCCGGGCGGCGGGATCGGTTCGTGCTGAGCACTAAGTACACCGTCACCCGTGACCCAGGCGATCCGAACGCCGCGGGCAACCACCGCAAGAATCTGCGGCTGTCGCTGGAAACCAGTCTGCGGCGGTTGCGTACCGACTACATCGACATCTACTGGGTGCACATGTGGGACCGGCATACTCCTGTCGAGGAGACCATGCGTGCCCTCGATGACCAGGTCCGGGCCGGGAAAATCCTCTATGTCGGCATCTCTGATGCGCCCGCCTGGGTGATCTCCCAGGCCAATACCCTGGCCGCCTGGCGGGGCTGGACGGCATTCGCCGGGCTGCAAGCGCCCTATAGCCTGTTGCGGCGCGACATTGAGCGAGAGCTCCTGCCGATGGCCGAGGCTCTGGGGCTAACCGTCGCCGCCTGGAGCCCGCTCGCCGACGGGATCCTGTCCGGCAAGTTCACCCAGGCTGGCGCCGCCCGGAACGGTGCCCGCGTTGACCCCGCCAGCCTGAGCGAGCACCAGCACGAGGTGGCATCGGCCGTCCGCGAGATAGCCGACGGCCTGGACGTGAGCCCGGCCCAGGTCGCCATCGCCTGGACGCGGTCCCGCTCACTCGCCGTGGCCCCCATCATCGGCGCCCGCCGTCTCGGTCAGCTCCAGGACAATCTCGGCGCCGCCGACCTTGAGCTAGCCGCTGACGTCATCTCGCGCCTCGACGCCGTCGCCCCGCTCGACCCCGGATTTCCCTCGGATTTCATTCACGGCAACACTTCGTGGGTCTTCGGTGCCGCCTCGCTGCAGGAGACCGGGCGGTAGGAGACCGGGCGGCAGGGGACCGGGCGGCAGGGGACCGGGCGGCAGGGGACCGGGCGGCAGGGCGTCCCGTGGTCACCCGCGACGTGCCCGTCCTGCGCGAGGTCTTCGGCGACGCGGTCCGCTTTGCCACCGATCCCCCCCGGCTTCGCCACCCAGCTGCGCGCCGCCCTGGCCGACCCCACCTCCCACCGCGCGGCCGGCCAGTCCCTGGCCCACCGCTGCAGCTGGCCCGCCGCTGCAGCCGCCCACCTGGCCCTCTACCGCACCCTCACCTGAGCCGTAAGCCCAGCTCCCCAACATCGTGGACCCTGACCCCGGAATCTGGGTGGTTTAGGTCCACGTTCTTCTCGCCGTGAACTCGCCAGCGCTGGTTCGGCTGCCACACCGGGCCCGCCTGGGGAGAGCGGGCCACATCCATGATGTGGCCGTTGATCCGCTCGTCGTTCCAATCCGCGGGAAATTCCGTCTTCCCGGGCCGTCCAACACCGCTGCGGTGACCGCCGCCCCACTTATCGCCGTCGAGGATGTGCTCGACCCGCTCCGGCACCGGTCTCATCGAGTCCGGCGCAGGCCGACGGGGGTGGTCAGCCGTCTGCGGATCGTCCCAGGCGGTCGTGGGCCGCCCGGGACGGCCCTCGGGACTCCAATTCGCTCGCTGCCGGTCATCGGCTGCGCACAGGGCCTCGTAATAGGCGGTGCGATCACGCGCCTCAGCCAGTCCGGTCGCTCTTGCCGAATCGGCCGGCCGTGGCTTGGGATTCTGCAGCTCCTCCGGGCGTGCATCACCACGCTCAAAGTCCTCAGGAGTACTGTCTAACGCCACCAGCATCTCCACAGTCGGCCTCAAAATCGGACGGCAGCCGTTCCTGCCGTCATTGTGTCGGGTTACCCCCCAGGAAGTGGGGGGTAACCCGACACAATCTTCTAGGCACGTAGTGCAACCATGATCGCGAAGGGTTGGGCCCAAAACCCCTTCGCAATTACGAAACTGGGTCACCCCGGCGACATCGCCAGTTCCTTCAGCCGCCGCCGCGCGATCTTGCCCGTTGGTCCCAGCGGAAGTTCAGGAACGATACTGAACGAGCTGGGCCTCTTCGGCCGCGGCAGGCCCATCTCGCAGGCCATGCGGAGCGCGTCCTGCAGTTCGTCCGGCCGCCCGGACCCGGCGGGCACCACGTAGGCGACCGGCCGTTCCCCGAGCACCTCGTCGTGTGCCGCGACCACCGCCGCGGACGAGACGCCGTCCTGGGCCAGCAGGAAGTCCTCGATTTCCCGGGGGTAGATCTTCTCGCCGCCGCGGTTGATGACGTCGTCAGACCGCCCGGCCAGGAACAGGTAACCGTCCTGGTCGAGGTAGCCGAGGTCGCCGGTGTCCAGCCAGCCGTCCGGGTCGATGGCGCCGGGCCGGCCGTTCGCCGCGTACTGCGTGATGACGCCCCGCCCGCGGATCTGCACCCTCCCGATCGCATTCAGCGGACCGATCACCTCCGCCGCGTACACGGCCGCGCCCGTCGGCGGCATCACCCGCACCTCAGCCCCGGCCTGCCGTCCGACCGACCCCGCCTTGCGCGGCCCGTCCAGCGGGTTCGCGGCGATCATGCTGGCCGCCTCGGTCATCCCGTAGGTCTCTACCACCGGGATGCCAAACGAGGCCTCGAACCGCTCCAGCACCGAAGGCGCGAGCGGCGCCGAAGCCGAACGTACGAACCGGATCCGCCCGGCCGCCCGGAACGATCCGGGCGGGTCCATGGCCAGCACGGTGATGATGGCGGGCACCGCGTTGATCCAGCTGATGCGCCGCGATTCGACCAGCGGCCAGAAGCCCCGCCGGCTGAACTTGCGCTCCAGCACCAGGCAGGCCCCGGCGGCCAGGGTGCCCAGCAGCCCAACCACCTCGGCGTTGATGTGGAACAGCGGCAGGCAGCAGTAGCCTCGGTCGGACGGCTTCAGCCGGTGGTGGACCGCCACGGCCCCGGCCACATGGGCCAGCTGGTCATCGCGGAGCAGGATCCCCTTGGGGGTGCCCGTGGTCCCGCTGGTGCACAGGAAGATCCCGCCGGAGGCGGACAGCCCGGCCGGCAGCGCGCTGTCTTCCGCCAGCGGGTCCGGCGGGCTGATGACGGTCAGCCCAGGCCGCAGGTCGCTCTCGGAGCCGCCCACCACGACCTGCGGATTCGCCACCGTGAGCATCCGCTCGAGCTCGATGCCGGGCGCGGCCGGGTCCAGCGGGACCACCACCCGCCCGGCGCCGATGATGCCAACCAAAGCGGTGGCGTAGTCCAGCGGGTCGGGCAGCCGCAGGGCCACGGCCGCCCCGGCCGGCACCCCGGCCCGGTTCAGGCACGCCACCCAGGCGCCCGCGGCCTGACGCAGCCCGGCGTAGGTCAGCGTCCTGGTACCGGTGCCGTCTTCCAGGTAGACGGCACTGCCGTGCCGGCCTGCCGCGATATTGATCCATTCGGTAATCACGATGGTGTTCCGTTCTTGTCAGTCGCGCCCGCTGGGCGCCATCAGGTGAGCTTCGCGGCCCTTGCCCTCCGGGCCGGTCTTCCCCAGGTCGGTGTTCTCCGGGCCGCTGCCCTCCAAGCCGGTGTCCACGAGGTCGGGCTGCCCGATCCCTGGCTCGGCCGCGACCCGGTCGTCCAGCACGTCGGTGTCTTGCGCCCATGCGCCGTCGTGCCGTGGCCGCCACTGCGCGGGGATCAGCGTCGACAGCGGCACCTGCTTGCGCCCGGTGAGCGGTACGGCCAGCGGGGTGCGGGCCAGCAGGCCGGTCAGCACGCTGGCGCTGATGAAGATCACCACGACCGTGATCACGGAGACCAGCGGCCAGGGCAGGGCGTTGTTCAGCCGCGACCAGTGCAGGCCTTCCAGGATCGTGATGAACAGCATCTGGGACAGGTAGATGCCGTAGGCGTCGTCCGAGCCCATCCGGACCAGTGCCTTGGTCCGCTTCGACCGCCAGGGCTTGACCAGGGCCACCCCGGCCAGGTAGCCGCAGGCGATCGCGCCCACGTTGAACGGGATGACGCTGGGCTGGAACGGGTCGCTGCCCGAACCGAGCCAGGTGAACCCGTCCCGGGAGGCGAAGTACACCGCCTCGGCGAACACGGCGGCGACCACGGTCAGGAAGTAGATCAGGTGTGAGTGCCGGACCACCCAGTCGTGCACCTCCTCCAGGTGGAAGGCGACGATCGAGCCACCGACCAGGAAGAGCACGTAACTGAGGGCGTCCTGCTGGGCGTAGGTCACCATCACCTTCGGCAGGAGGTTCCAGTGCGTGAGGATGGAGACTCCCACCTGCACCAGTGCGGTGGCCGCGAGCACCAGCCCGTGGTGCCCCTTGGTCCGCTTCAGCATTACCAGCACCAGCGGGAATACCAGGTAGAACTCCATGATCACCAGCAGGAAGTACAGCTGGTAGTAGCCGGTGCTGATCAGCCGCCACAGGTGATCCAGAGCCGCCCATGCGGTGGGGTAGGTGGTGTCGCGGAAGCCCCACAGGAAGTAGATGAAGTTCCAGCACAAGTACGGGATGCCGACCGAGACGAACCGGCGCCAGTAGAACCGGGGCAGGTCGGAGCGCTGCAGCCCGACGTAGGCGTAGGTCAGCATGCACGCGGAGATGAAGAAGAAGCCCTCCCGCGACACGTGCAGCAGCAGCAGTGCGCCGTTCGCGCTCACCGCGGCCGCGGCGGGCGCGAAGTACAGGAGCGTGTGGGTACTGACGACGCCGGCCTGCTTGATCGGGCGCATGGCGTCGACCTGGTCGAGCCGGCGGCGGCCCGCCATCAGTACATCATCCGCGGATCACGGTAATGCTTGAACTCGAGCAGGTTGCCAGCCGGGTCGATCAGCACGAACGTGCGATGCTCCTCCACCAAGCCCTCGAACCGGAGCGAGACGTCGGAGTAGAACATGATCTTCCGGGTGATCGCGCAGGCGTACAGCGCGTCAAAGTCGGCCGCCTCCCGGAACGTCACACCGAAATGCCGCGGGTACAGGCTCTCCGGCCGCTCCGGTGCAGTGCCCTCGGTCAGGTGGCAGACCACCTGGTCACCAAAGAAGTCCAGGGTGATCCGGTCCTCGTAGCGGCGGGCCAGCTTGCAGCCAAGCTGGGTCACGTAGAAATACTGGGTCTCATCCAGGTCGTAGACCGGGATGGCCAGATGGAAAACGTCATGCGTCGTCCGCATCAGGTTCCTCTCGCAGCAATCGCGCTCCGGGCGCTGCGCCCGGGAGCGGTCAGATCCCGAGCGCGCTCACGCCCGGGCAGCGGTAGTCCGGGCCAGCTATTCGAAGGCGTCCAGCGTGTCGGCGCGCAGCCCCAGCCGGAGGGTCTCCAGGCTGATGACGCCGGTGGCCGGGACGTTGCCCAGGTTGACGTTCGGGCCGATCCGGGTCACGAAGTGCGCCTGCAGCGCCGTGGTGGGCGCCTCGAAGAGCAGCTTCTCCTCGCTCAGGCCGGAGGCCAGCACGTCTTCGATCAGCCCGAACCGCAGCGCCCCGTCGGGCCGGCAGATGCCGGACTTCCCGCTCTCCCGGGCTTCTAGTGTGACCATCGAGGCACCGGCCTCGAGATCCTCGTGGATGTACTCCACCCACTGGCTCGGCGGCAACTGCTCGGACCGGACGGGGTCCTTGAACCCGACCTCGGAGACCACGGTGAACTCGTCCGCCAGCTTGCGCACGTAGCTCGCCTTTTCCGAGTTGGACAGGTCGATCGTCCCGTTGGACACCTCGACGTGGCTGCACGACCAGCGGTGGCAGAACTTCCTGAAGTCCTCGAACCGGCCCTGCATCACGAACTTCTCGAACAGGGTCCCGCCGAAGTAAAAGCCGATGTCGTGCGCTTTCAGGATGCCGATCTTGTCGCCCAGGTTCGCGGTGACCACCGCCGTCCCCCAGCCGAACTTAACCAGGTCGATGTACTCCGCGCCCGACCACACCACGTCGGTGAACTGGCCGGCCGGGAGGCCGCCGTCGATCACCATGGTCAGCCCCGTGCGACGCGGCTTTCCGGTCCGCGAGGGCAGTTGCAAAGCAGTGTGATTCATCAGCTTCCCTTTCTCAGTTGTTAACTGCGTCCATCAGCTGCTAACTGCGTTCATCAGGTGCGGCCGGGGAACCGCAACACCACGGCGTTACCGAGCGGCTCCCAGCGCATCTGGTCCACTGGGACGCCCTGCAGGCAGGCGTTCAGCATCCGCAACGTGCCACCGTGCGCCACGATCACGACCTCACCCGCGGCCCTGTCACCAGCGGCCCTGTCACCTACGGCCGCGTCACCTGCGGCCGCGTCCGCCACGACCGGAAGGCGCCCGGTCTGCAGGTCGGCCACGAATCCGGCCACCCGCCGGTAGAAATCACGCAGCGACTCCCCGCCATCGGGCCGCGCGTCGGGGTCGACGACCCGCTCGGCCCGGATCCCGCTGAACTCCGGGGTGACCGCCGCGGTGGGACCACCCTCCAGGAAGCCCAGGCAGCGTTCGCGCAGCCGCTGGTCCCGGCGCACCGGCAGCCCGGTCACGGCGGCCAGCGGAGCCGCGGTGGCCAGGGCTCGGTGCAGGTCGCTGGAGTACAGGGCGGTGAGCGGGTGGTCACAGAGCTGCCCGGTGACACCCCAGGCCTGGCGTTCGCCCAGTTCGGTGAGCCGTGCCTGGTCGTCGTGGCCCTGGGCCAGGCCGTGGGCGTTCCAGCTGCTCTGGCCGTGCCGGACCAGCCAGAGCACGAGCCGGGCATCCCCGGTATCCCGGGCCATGTCCGGGGAGAGTGTGCTGTGGACCATGAACTGGAGGTTGGTGCCTCTCAGTGAAAGAAGAATGAAAATCCGGCTACCCTCGGCAACCTTCCAGGAAGCTCTCAGCCTGGATTGATTCGATAACAGAGATGACCGCCGAACCTGTGAGCGCGAGGCCGCTCACCGCCGCCGTCCCGCCCGGTCCCACTGCCCTGCCCGGTCCCACTGCCCTGCCCGGTCCCACTGGGCCGCCCGCCCACCCCCGGCCTGGGCCTCGGCGCCCGGCTGCTGGTCGTCGACGACGATCCCGACGTCCGGCTGTCGCTGCAGCGCGCGCTGCGGATGGCCGGGTACGCGGTAACCACCGCCGTGCACGGCGGGGAGGCCCTGGACTGCATAGCCCGCGCGCCGGTCGACCTGATCGTGCTGGACATGCTGATGCCCATGGTGGACGGGTTCGACACGTGCCGCCTGCTGCGCGAGCGCGGCGACGTCACGCCGATCCTGGTACTGACCGCCCGGGACACGGTCGATGACCGGGTCACCGGGCTGGAGGTGGGTGCGGACGATTACCTCGTCAAGCCGTTCGCCCTGCGCGAGCTGCTGGCCCGGGTACGGGCCCTGCTGCGGCGCTCGCAGGCCCGCCGCGACGTGCTCGGCTACGCCGACCTGACTCTGGACGTCTCGGCCCGGCGCGTCATGCGGGACGGCCAGCCGATCGAGCTGACCCGGATCGAGTTCGGCCTGCTGGAATTGCTGGTACGCAACGCCGAGCAGGTGCTCAGCTACGACGTGATCCGGGAACGGGTCTGGGGGTACGGCGAGGCGCCCGCCTCCAACGCCCTGGCCGTCTTCGTCGGCCTGCTCCGCCGCAAGCTCGAGGAAGGTGGCCGGATCCGGCTGGTCCACAACGTCCGGGGCGTCGGCTACGTGGTGCGGACCAGCCCATGATCACCGTGGCCCGCCCGTCCCAAGCCTTTGGTGAGGACGCGGACAAGGACCTGGACCAGAACCTGGGTCGGCGCTGGCGCCGGCGCCGCCTCTGGCGCCCGCTCATGCTCCGAACCCGGTTCGCTGTGACAATAGCTCTGGTCGTCGCCGTCGTCACGCTGGCGATCACCGCGGTGGCCTTCCTGATCGTGCGGGCCGACCTGCAGAACCAGGTCAAGCAGGAACTGCGCGCTCGCGCCGCCACGGTCCAGCACCAGTCGCGCCGCTACCACGGGCAGATCCCGGCGCACTGGGTCCCCCCGCAGTCCGGCCGGTTCGGCACGTCCAGCCCGTATACCCAGCTGGTGACCAGCGGCGGTGCCGTCTGGGCTCCGGCCGGGGAAGCCGGGCTGCTGCCGGCCAGTGCCGCGGCCGCCCAGGTCGCGGCCGGGCACCACGCCGCCTACTACAGTCAGGTCACCATGGACGGGGTGCGGGCCATGGTCCTGACCACGCAGCTCAGGCCCGGCCTGGCCATGCAGCTGGCCCAGCCGCTGGACCAGGTGAACGCCGAGGTCACCATCGTGGGCACGACGCTGGCCCTGCTCAGCGCGGCCGGGGTCGTGCTGGCCGCACTGGCCGGCCGCGCCGTGGCCCGGGCCGGGCTCGCGCCGGTCGGCCACCTGGCCGCGGTGGCCGAACAGGTCACGGCGACCGGTAACCCGGCCGGCCGGGTCGAAGTGGATCGTCCAGACGAGCTGGGCCGGCTGGCCGCGTCGTTCAACACCATGTTGCGCGCCCTGCAGCGCTCGCACGCCGCCCAGCGGCAGCTGGTCAGCGACGCCAGCCATGAGCTGCGCACCCCGCTGACCAGCCTGCGGCTCAATGTCGAGATGCTGGCGGCTAGCCCGGACCTGCCCGAGCCCGAACGCACCGAGATCCTGGACCGGGTGACGGCCCAGGTCGCCGAGCTCGGCGACCTGGTCTCCAACGTCACCGAACTAGCCCGCGGCGAGTCAGCCGCCGCCACGCCCGAGCACGTCGACCTGCGTGGGGTGGCCCAGGCCTGCCTGCGCACCGCCCAGCGGGACTGGCCCCACACACCGTTCCGCGCCGAACTCGAGCCGGTCACCGTGTTCGGCAGCGCCGAGCGCCTCGGGATCGCCGTCCGCAACCTGCTGGATAACGCGGCCAAGTTCAGCCCGCCGGGCGCGCCGGTCACGCTGCGCCTGACCAGGGGCGAGCTCACCGTGACCGACAGCGGGCCTGGCATCGCCGCCGAGGACCTGCCGCACGTATTCAACCGGTTCTACCGCGCCCGGTCGGCCCGGGCGGTGCCCGGCTCCGGCTTGGGCCTGTCGATCGTCCGCCAGGTCGCCGAGAGTCATGGCGGCACGGCCACGGTCAGGTCCGCCCCCGGCCGCGGCGCCCAGGTCACACTCAGCCTGTCCGGCGCCGCGGCGCAACCAGGCACCGCCCCCGGCAACGGCAATGCCCCCCGCAACGGCAATGCCCTCGGCAACGGAAACGGGCTCAGCGCCGACCCGGCGGGTGCGGCGGCGACGGCTGGGGTGGGTGCGCCGGAGCAGTGACGGCGAAGTCACACACCTGGCCGCCCCCAGTGGGACCCTCTGTGACCCCGTGGGCCCGCAGCAGGCTCGCCACCTTGGCCGCGATCCACGCGTCGCCCGCCGCGGTCGGGTGCAGCCCGTCGCGTGCCCGCGGGAACGTCCACCCGCCGGTCAGCGGGTCCATGATGATCACGCCCGGGTCCACGGAACGCGCGGCGGTCACGATGGCCCGGTCGGTCTGCGCCGCCTGACCCGGGTGCCGCTTTCCGGGAAACACGGTCAGCAGCGCGATCCGCGCTTGCGGCGCCTGGGTCCTGATCAGCCGGACCGTTTGCCGCACCCGCTGCTGCTCCAGCTCCACCGGCAGACCCATATCGTCGTGGCCGGCCTGCACGATGACCAGGCCGGGCTTGAATGACGCCAGATCAACCCGGCGGAGCTCGGCTGACATCGGCCCTTTGTGCTCGAGCCCCGGTCTGATGTAGCCCGCGCTCGGGACGCCGTTGATCACTGCGTCCCAGCGCAGCTCGTGTGCCAGCAGCACCGACCAGGCCAGGTGGGGATGCCCCGGCCCGACCCCGGCGGTGAACGAGGCGCCCGCGATGGCCATCCGCGGCACCCCGGCCCGCTCCGCCGCGCGCCCCAGGCTGGCCTCGCAGCCCAGTGTGGCCGTAGTCGCCGGAGTCGGCCCAACATCTCCAGACCGAACGAGCATGGTGCGTGCCAGCCAGCGGTCCTGTCCTGCTGTCGGCGGCCCTACCGCCCCCCAGGCCACACCGCCCGGCAGCAATGCCAGCAGGCCCACCGCGACCCCCGCCGCGATCAGGACCATCCAGCGCCGGATCACGGCCAAGTTTCAGCCGGATCCGCGTCCAAAGTCAAACCGCCTGAATGTGCGGTCGACTTTGGCCGGCTCGATCCGCTACGGCCGTTCCGCAGCCACGGGGCCGCTACCCTGTGACCATTCACAAATGGGGAAAGGATTATTGTGGCCGACTCTCAGCAGTTGCGGGAGCGCACGCTCGTCGTGCTCAAGCCCGATGCCGTTGTCCGCGGCCTGGCCGGACGTATCATCCAGCGCTTCGAAGACGCGTCGCTGAAGATCATCGGCGTGAAAATGCGCGAGATCGACGCTGACTTCGCCCGCAAGCACTACTTCGACCTGGAAGAACGGCTCGGACCGGTTGTCTACAACGCCACCGCCGCGTTCATGCAGCGCGGACCGGTGATCGCCTTCGTGGTCGAGGGCGAGGACGCGGTCACCACCGTCCGCAAGCTCGTCGGCACCACCTACCCGAACGAGGCGCAGCCCGGGTCGATCCGCGGCGACTTCGCGCACCAGTCCAAGGCGGTCGCCACCAGCACGGGCAAGGCGGTCGCCAACCTCGTGCACGCCTCGGGCAACCGCGAGGAGGCCGAGTACGAGATCGGCCTGTGGTTCGACAAGACCGAGCTGTTCGAGTACCGCAACCTGGCCGACGCCATGGACTGGTAACCCCGGCGACTCGTAGCCGCATACGCACACCGCGCCCCGGACGGCCCTGCCGTCCGGGGCGCGGTCTGCTAACCGCTGGCTGTTACTGATGCGTCAGGTTCGGCGCGCCCTTGCGCAGCACGTACTTCTGGATCTTGCCGGTGGCGGTCTTCGGCAGCTCGCCGGTAAAGGTGACACCGCGCGGCGCCTTGAAGTGGGCCAGCCGATCCCGGACGAACGCGATGAGTTCTGCCTCGTCGGCGCTCGCGCCGTCCTTGAGCACCACGAACGCGTGCGGCGTCTCGCCCCAGCGCTCGTCCGGCAGGCCGACGATGGCGACTTCCTGCACGGCCTCATGCCGTAGCAGCGTGCCCTCGACCTCGACCGAGGAGATGTTCTCCCCGCCGCTGATGATCACGTCCTTGAGCCGGTCGCGGATCTCGGCGTAGCCGTCCACGTGGACCACGGCCGCGTCGCCGGTGTGGAACCAGCCGTCACCCATGGCCCGCGTCGTGGCCTCGGGGTCGTTGTAGTACCCGGACATGACCACGTTGCCGCGGACGGTGATCTCGCCCACGGTCTGCCCGTCGTGCGGCACCTCGCGGCCATCGGTGTCCACCACGCGCAGCTCGCCGGAGGTGATCAGCTCCACGCCCTGCCGGGACTTGATCACGGCCCGGTCCGCGGGCGACAGGTCTTCGTGCTCGGGCACCGGCGCGCACACCGTGATGAACGGCGCGGTCTCGGTCAGCCCGTAGGCCTGCGTGACCACCCAGCCGAACTCGCCTTCCAGCCGCTCGATCGTGGCCGCGGCCGGCGGCGCGCCGGCCGTCACCACATGAACGCCGGCCGGCACCTCGCCGCGCACCGCCGCGGGCGCGTTCGCCAGCGAGATCAGCACGGTCGGCGCGGCGCACAGCCAGCTCACCTTCTCGTTCCTGATCAGCTCGAAGATGATCGCCGGATCGACCTTGCGCAGGCAGATATGGGTGCCCCCGGCCGCCGTCACCGTCCAGGTGTAGGTCCACCCGTTGGCGTGGAACATCGGCAGCGTCCATAGGTAGCGCTCGCCCACCGCGATCGGCAGGTGCAGGAGCGTGCCGATCGTGTTCATGGCGGCGTTCCGGTGCGTGATCATCACGCCCTTGGGCCGGGCCGTCGTGCCGCTGGTGTAGTTGATCGACAGCAGGTCGAGTTCGCCGATCTCGGGCCGGGCAAAGCTGGGGGAGGCGTTCGCGATCGCGGCCTCGTAGTCCAGCCAGCCCTCGCCCTCCCCTTCGAAGGCCACGAAGTGCTTCACGTCCGGCATCTGGTCGCGGACCCCGTCCACCGCGGTCAGGTACTCGCGGGCGACGCACACCACGGTCGCACCCGAGTGGTTGACGATGTAGACGAAGTCCTCCGGGGTCAGCCGGTAGTTGATCGGCACCAGCACCGCGCCGAGCTGCGGTACCGCGTAGAAGGACTCGAGCTGCGCATGCGTATTCGGCGCGATCGTCGCCACCCGGTCCCCCTGCGCCACGCCCAGGCCATGTAGCGCAGAAGACCAGCGATCGCAGCGATCGAAGAACTGCTCATAGGACAGCCGCAGCTCACCGTCCACGACCGCCTCACGGTCGCCGTGCAGCGTCCGCGTCCGGCGGGCGAACTCCAGAGGTGACAAAGGTGTTTCCATGTTTCAGATTGTGTCAGCCATCCCCCCGCGTTAACCAGCCCGGTGTCCAGCCAGTCCAGCGTTAGCCAGTCCGGCGTCAGCTGCCTTGCCTCCAACCCAAGATGGAGCCAAGCACTTCTCGGAACACACCACGTCGCGATCCTCGCCGGCCGCCTCCGCTGACTCCTGCCCCATGCCTGGCCGGTCGGCCCCAGCAGGGCCCCTCGTGCCTGGCCGGCCGCCGCGCCGGTCGTCCTGCTGGCCCTTCATGCCCAGCCGGTCGGCCCCAGCAGGGCCCCTCATGCCTGGCCGGCCGCCGCGCTGATCGTCCCGCTGAGCCCAGTCTGCCGCCTCTCTGGTCACAGATATCTCATCAATCCCTCCAGCCCTACTCGCCACCTGCGTTACTCGGCGTCTGCCGATCCTGAGGTGCTCCACACGGCCGCCCAACGACATCAAAACCCGGTTTCGGTACGACGGAACCTCATCAAACCGTGGTTTCATGCCCTTCGGGCCCGTCTCACAGCGACCCTTAACCCCAGAACGCGCTCCCGTCGCACACCCGGCCCCAGGCAACCGTGCAATGGCGGCAAGACCAGCCATGTCAGCTAAGGTCATGACTATTAGTAATATTGCCATGACGGAAAGTGATAAATATCACAGCCGGCGCACTACTGTTGCTAACCGAATGAGCTGCATTGATTACGAAGAGTGTTATCTTCGCGTGATCAGCGTCACAGCCCTTTTCGTAAACTGTGCACGCCTTTTCTTGCCGAAGTAGCCCGCAGCAGGATGCTCTTTCTGGCATTGTTGACCGCCAGCGGGACTCGCGTGACGCGAGCCGGATCGCGCACCTGGTCAGGTGCGCCCGGGCTGGCAGCACGGCGATTGTTACTGCATAGGCCCGGGACCCGAATGCCGGCATCTTCCTGCCCGGCGGACGGCGTCAAATGCGGGCGCGGCCGACGAAAGGATTGCCTTGTCGAGACACCGGACGGGGGCTCGCAGTACCAGGCGTAAGCGGGGCCTATTCCGGCGTTTGGGCATTGTCTTCCCGGCTGCCGTTATCGCAATCATCGCCGTCGCCGGAGTGGCCGTCGGAGCCAAGGCGCTCTCGCCGGGAACGAGTGCGACCGGTGCCGTCCAGGCCATCGAGATGGTCCCCGGCAGCAACACCATGTCCGCCCTCGAAGCCGAGCGCAATCAGCTGGTCGCCATGACCACGGCAGCCCGGAAGATAAACCCCGAGGGCACCCCCAAGGTTGTCTCGGCTTCCCAGGCTGCTGCGGCCAGCCCGAGCGGCGGCAATGGCAGCGGCAGTGGCAATGGCAGCGGCAGTGGCAGTGGCGGCGGATCTAGCAGCGGGATCGTCTACGTCACCTCTACGCCGCCCAACCCGGGCACCGCTCAGTCGATCGCGTACAACCTGATGTCCGGCTTCGGCTTCTCACCGCAGACCTACTTCGGCTGCCTGGTGGACATCTGGAACCGCGAGAGCGGCTGGCGCTATGACGCAGAGAATGGTGCTAGCGGCGCCTATGGCATCCCGCAGTCCCTGCCGGGCAGCAAGATGGCGAGCGCCGGCGCAGACTGGCAGACCGATCCGGCGACCCAGATCAAGTGGGGCCTCGGCTACATAAAGAACACCTACGGCAATCCCTGTAGCGCGTGGGCGTTCGAGGAAGCTAACGGGTATTACTAGCGCTCGGACCCATTTCGTCCTTCTTGTAGCGACATTATTACGCGACGTGAGATTAGCTCGCTGATATTCCGGTTTGTTCGTGCCGTCACGTTGGTATTACCTGCCTAGACTGTCCCGTCTCGGCCATAATGGGTGGTTTAGTTATCAGTGTGAGTTTCCTCATAAGGATTTTCTGCTGTTCGCTATGAGGTGAAACCTCTAGGTAGTTAGCGAATTTCACGTCAGTGCCTGGATGAGATCCGCGCATCTGTGATCTAGCTCATATCAGTTTCGGTCACCGCACGTGTTTGCGTCCGGCATGGTAGGTAGCCGACAGCACCCCGCCCCTGCGATGGCCACCATGACCTGGCCTGGCGCCCTGACCCGCGCCACATCGCAAGCGCAGACGCTCGCCGCCTAGACGGCCGGGGCGATCGGGGGTGAAGCAGATCGCGTGACGCGAGCCACCGAAAGGTCCCCTTGTCACGACACCGCGCAATGAAGATCAGCCGATCCAAGGCCATCGTCCTGGCAGCAGCTGGAGCGTTTTCCATCGTCACTGCCTCGTCAGCCGCCGTGACCAGCTGGTCCGCGGGTGACGCGGGAACCGGTGACCACCCGGCCGGTGCGACTAGCACTACAGGCTCACTGCGGATGACCTTTGCGGCCTACCAGCAGCACACCGGCGTCAAGACGCAACGTTCCGGCCAGATCCGCGTGGCCGGATCGGAGCTGGCGCCGGCCAAGAGCACGCCGAAGCCCGCCGTCAAGAAGCCCGCGGCCACCGTGACCGCTACGGAGTCTGCGACCCCGACGACAACCCCGAGCACACCGGCGCCCACCAAATCGGCTAGCTCGGGCCCCCCGCAACAGATCGCCCAAGGACTGCTCAGCTCGTACGGCTGGCCGGCAAGCCAGTTCGCATGCCTGAAGCCGCTATGGCAGCACGAGAGCGGCTGGAACGTGAGCTCCTCGAACGCAGGCTCTGGTGCCTACGGCATCCCGCAGGCTGTGCCTGGATCGCGCATGGCCAGTGCCGGACCTGACTGGCGGACCAACGCCACTACACAGATCAAGTGGGGCCTGCAGTACATCAAGAGCACCTACGGGTCGCCCTGCGCCGCCGAGTCCCACGAGCAGGCCACGGGCTGGTACTGAGCCCTCGGCGGCCAAACCCGAGCTGACCCAGGACCCGAGCTGACCCAGGACCCGAGCTGACCCAGGACCCGAGCTGACCCAGGACCCGAGCTGACCCAGGACCCTAAGCCGGGGTGAACGTCCGCACCTCGTTGTCGAACACAGCCCGCGTCTGGTTCCACGCGCTCGCCGGTGCGGTCATGTAGAGCGCGAACGACTGGTTGCCGCCAGAGGTTGGCGCGACATAGAACAGGTCGAGCACCTCCTGCTGGACTCCGTTGTCATCCCAGGTGAACTTCCAGTACGCCCCGGGCTGGCCGCGGATCGTCAGCCGGGCCAGCCCGAGCTGGTGGTAGCCCGGGAACTTCGGAATCGACTGGTTCCTGATGTAGGTGGCTTCCTTCAGCATGTCGCTGGGGTAGGTGTGCGGCGTGAGATCGACAAGCAGGTTGGTGCCCGACGCAGTCGGGTCCTTGAAGTACGTCTGGTAACTGGACGTCGACGCTTTCCAGGTGCTCGGCGCGGCCAGGCGGAACCCAGATTGTTCATTGGCCCCCTTCTGCACCGAGAACGTCGTGTAACCGGCCGGCGCTGCGCCTGAGGACTGCTGGTTGATGGCGTCGACGATCTGCGCCGGGGAGCCGGTCGCTGTGGGGGATGAAGGGGTGCTCGACTGCCCAGCTGAAGCACCGGAGTGGTCCTGGTTCTGGTGCAGCAGTATCACGGCGGCCGCGCCCGCGCCCGCGCCGATGATCGCGAGCACCACGATAGCGATCTTCCACATCAGCCCGGACCGCCGCCGCGGGGCTGGCGCATTCCCGGGCTGGCCCTCGGACCAGGGCGGCGAACCGGAAGCCTGCCGTGTGGAGGAGCCCGCTCCGGGTTGCCCCGCCGATCCCGCCCACTGCGAGCCGTAGCCACCTTGCTGCCCCTGGCCGCCCGGCTGCGCGCCGTATCCTCCCGGTGGAGGCCCATAGCCGGCTGGTAGCGGATAGGCCCGTCCCGTGCTCTGCTGGTCCGCGTCCGTCCAGGGCGCCCGGGCCGTCGAGGATCCGGTTCGCGGCGACGGGTCGTACCAGGACGAAAAGTCGGGCGGTGCTTCTCCGGTCCTCGAGCCGGAACCGGCCTTGCCTCCCGGAGCGTACCCGCCTGCATCCGCCACGCTCGGGGTGTTACCCGGTGCCGGGAACCTGGGCGGGGCTGACGCCGAGATGGCGGTGGGCTCATAGTCTCCGGGTGAGCCGGGCCCGCGGTCCGCCAGCAGCGGCAGCACCTCGGTAATCATTGCCTGAGCTCTGGCCGCGTCCGGCCGGTCCGAAGGCTCCCGGCGCAGCAGCGCCACGATCACCGGCGCTAGCGCCCCGGCCCGTCCCGGCTCGGGCGCGTCCTCATTGATGATCGCCGACATCGTGGTGATTGCCCCACCGCGCTTCTCGAAGGGGCCTTGCCCCTCGACGGCGGCGTAGATGGTCGCGCCGAGCGACCACAGGTCGGAGGCTGGCGAGGCGTCCTCGCCCCTGATCCGCTCCGGCGCAGTAAACCCTGGCGAGCCCATCACCATGCCGGTCTGGGTTAGCTTGGGATCGTCCTGGAAGGTGGCGATGCCGAAGTCGGTCAGCACGGCCCGGCCGTCGCTGCTGCTGAGAAGCACATTGCTCGGCTTGACGTCGCGGTGCATGACCCCGGCGGCGTGTGCCACGGTCAGCGCGGCGAGCAGCTGACGGCCCATCTCCGCGGCCTGCCGCGGCGACAGCGGTCCTGAATCTGCCAGCACCTGATCCAGGGACTGCGCGTTCACCAGCTGCATCACGATCCACGGGCGGCCCTCATCCTCGGCCACGTCATAGACGGTCACAACCCCGGGGTGATTCAGCCGGGCGGCGGTCTTGGCCTCTCGTAGCGTCCGCTGGTAAGCGTGTGCCCGTTCCTCGTCGCTGAGCGTCTCCGCCATGTGCACCTCTTTGACCGCAACATCGCGGTCCAGAAGCTGATCGCGGGCACGCCAGACCACACCCATGGCACCGCGGCCAATGGGGGTATCCAGGCGGTAGCGTCCGGCGATCACCCGGCCGGTGTCCGCCAAAGGGTGCATAGGCGGACCATACACGGTGTTCGCCGATAGGTCTCTGGGTGACGACGAAGCATTGGCCAAGTGTCACCAGATTGTGTAGTGATTGTGGGAATTACCCACTGCTCTGGTCTGCTCACGCAGTGCTTTCACTCGCTCGCTCCCCGGCGCTGCTGGGAGGCACCGTCTTCCCTCGTCGCTCCTCAGTCCAGACGGCGCCCGGCCCTTCACGCGACTACTGAGCGCGGGTCATCGCCAGGACATCGAGAGCGGCGTCGAGCTGCTCGGTGGTGATCTTGCCCTGATCTACGTACCCCCGCGAGATCACGATGGACCGGATGGTCTCACCCGTCTCCAGCGCCTCGTGCGCGACCTTGGCCGCCTCTTCGTAGCCGATGTAGCGGTTCAGCGCGGTCACGATGACCGGTGAGGACTCGGCCAGCTGCCGCATCCGGTCGGCGTGCGCGCCGATACCAGCGATACACCGGTCGGCCAGCAGCGGCACCACCGACGCCAGCAGCCGCCCGGAGGCCAGCAGATTGCGCGCGATCACCGGCATCATCACGTTCAGCTCGAAGTTCCCCGCCGCCCCGCCGAACGCCACTGCCGCGTCGTTCCCCATGACCTGCGTGCAGACCTGGCAGACCGCCTCGCAGATGACCGGGTTCACCTTGCCCGGCATGATCGAGGACCCCGGCTGCAGGTCCGGGATGGAGATCTCGCCCAGTCCGGCCTGCGGCCCCGACCCCATCCAGCGCAGGTCATTGCACATCTTGTACAGGCTGACCGCGATCACCCGCAGGGCCCCGCTGGCCTCGACCAGCGCATCCCGGCTGCCCTGGGCCTCGAAGTGGTTGGGCGCCTCGGTCAGCGGCAGCTTCATCGACGAAGCCAGCTGGTCGCTGACCCGGGTCGCGAACCCGGCCGGCGCATTGAGCCCCGTCCCGGTAGCCGTGCCCCCGAGCGGCAGCTCACCGAGCCGTGGCAGCACCGACGACAGCCGGTCCACGCCCTGCCGGACCGCAAAGGCGTACCCGCCGAACTCCTGGCCCAGCGTCACCGGCACCGCGTCCATCAGGTGTGTCCGCCCGACCTTCACCATGCCGGCGAACTCCTGCGATTTGGCGGTCAGGACCGAAGCGAGGTGCTTGAGGGCCGGGATCAGGTCGACCACGAACAGCCGCACCGCGGCCAGGTGGATCGCGGATGGGAACACGTCGTTGGACGATTGCGACGCGTTCACGTCGTCGTTCGGGTGCACCTTGCGGCCAAGCGAACGCGACGCCAGGGCCGCGATGACCTCATTGGCGTTCATGTTGCTCGAGGTCCCCGAACCGGTCTGGAACACGTCCACCGGGAACTGGTCGTCGTGTTCGCCCCGGGCCACCGCCGCGGCCGCGTCGCTGATCGCGTCGGCCACGCCGGCATCCAGAACGCCCAGCTCGGCATTGACCCTGGCCGCGCTGCCCTTGATCGACCCCAGCGCGCGGATCAGGTCCCGCCCGATCGGTTCCCCGGACACCGGGAAGTTATCCACCGCCCGCTGCGTCTGCGCCGCCCACAACGCATCGGCCGGCACCTCCACTTCCCCCATCGAGTCGTGCTCGACACGGAAACCGGCCCGCGACGAGGAACGCGGTGAGGAACCCGGCGGCGAACTCACGGGTGCGCCCCGATCTGCAGCACCGGCCCGGAGGGGTCCTCGAAGAAGTCGTTGCCCTTGTCGTCGACGATGAGGAAGGCGGGGAAGTCACGCACCTCGATCTTCCACACCGCCTCCATGCCCAGCTCGGGATACTCCAGGACCTCCACGTGCTTGATGCAGTCCTGGGCCAGCCGGGCCGCGGCCCCGCCGATCGACCCTAGGTAGAACCCGCCGTACTTCCTGCACGCGGCGGTCACCGCGGCCGACCGGTTGCCCTTGGCCAGCATGACGAAGGACCCGCCCGCGGCCTGGAACCGGTCCACGTAGGAGTCCATCCGCCCGGCCGTGGTCGGCCCGAACGAGCCCGAGGCGTATCCTTCCGGCGTCTTGGCCTGCCCGGCGTAGTACACCGGGTGGTCCCGCAGGTAGGACGGCATCGGCTCGCCCGCGTCCAGCCGCTCGGCGATCTTGGCGTGGGCGATGTCCCGAACCACCACCAGCGTCCCGGTCAGCGACACCCGGGTCCGCACCGGGTATTTGGACAGCTCGGCCCGGATCTCGTCCATCGGCCGGCTGAGGTCGATGGCCACGACGTCGCCCTCGTCCTCGAGACCAGAGGGATCGGGCAGGTACCGGGCCGGGTCGGTCTCGAGCTGCTCCAGGAACACCCCGTCGGCGGTGATCTTCCCCACCGCCTGCCGGTCCGCCGAACACGACACCGCGATGGCCACCGGGCAGGACGCCCCGTGCCGCGGCAGCCGGACCACCCGCACGTCGTGGCAGAAGTACTTCCCGCCGAACTGTGCTCCGATCCCGATCCGCCGCGTGATCCCGAGGACCTCCTCCTCGAGCTCGCGATCCCGGAATCCGTGCCCGGCCGCCGAGCCGGATGACGGCAGCTCGTCCAGGTACTTGGCCGAGGCGTACTTGGCCGTCTTCAGCGCGAACTCGGCCGAGGTACCGCCCACCACCACGGCCAGGTGGTACGGCGGGCACGCGGCCGTGCCCAGCGAGCGGATCTTCTCCTCCAGGAACGACGCCATCCGCGTGGGATTCAGGACCGCCTTGGTCTCCTGGTATAGGTAGGACTTGTTGGCCGACCCGCCGCCCTTGGCCATGAACAGGAACTTGTACTCACCCCCGCCGGTGGCGTAGATCTCCACCTGAGCAGGCAGGTTGCTGCCGGTGTTCTTCTCCTCCCACATGGTCAGCGGGGCCATCTGGGAGTACCGCAGGTTGAGCGTGGTGTACGCGTCGTAGATCCCGCGGGAGATGTGCTCGGAGTCCCGGCCGTCGGTGAGCACGTGCTGGCCGCGCTTGCCCATCACGATCGCGGTGCCGGTGTCCTGGCACATCGGCAGCACCCCGCCGGCCGCGATGCACGCGTTCTTCAGCAGGTCACGGGCCACGTACCGGTCATTGGGGGAGGCCTGCGGGTCATCCAGGATCGACCGCAGCTGGCGGAGGTGGGCGGGCCGCAGCAGGTGGGCGATGTCATGCATGGCCGCGCTGGTGAGCTCGGTGAGCACCTGCGGCTCGACTTCGAGGAAATCACGGCCGAACGAGCTGCGTTTTGCCACCCCGTCACCTGTCAGCCGCCGGTAGGTAGTGCCATCCGGCCCGGTAGGCAGCAGATCCGTGTAGGTAAAGTCGCCCACTTAAGTTCTCCCACTCACTCTGCCGGTCCCGCTCGCCTCCGGGCGCCTCTTGAGGCAGCGCCTTCCTTCCCTCGCTGCGCTCGTCAGTCCAGGCGCCGCCGGCGCCCTTTGGCTCGCGGTGGCTCGTCGCTCGTACCCTCGCTCCTCGGTCCAGGCGGGGATTGGCCGCACTGGGACCGATGATTAGCTTACGACCCTTCTGCGGCCCCACTGATTCCGAAGGTCCTACGGCGTATCGGCGGTGAAATCGTGGCGATTCGCGGCATGTTCGGCAGAAACAAACTCTCTGGCTCGCTAAGCACGACTTGTACATGTATGGGCGAGCTTGTATCGTGACGCTATGCGGCGGCGCCGCGCCGTGCGGTGCCCCCGTCCGCGCGATGATTGCTAAGCACGCGGTGCCCCCGTCCGCGTCCGGCTGAGCAGCAGCGGCGCCGCCGCCTCACTTTTCCCATTCCGTCAATCGATTGCAGTCGTCCGATTGCAGCCGTCCCGATCGGCGCGGGCCCAGTGCGCTCCTAGTCGATACCGTGCCGGTGCGCGTACCCGATGGCGGCCGCCCGGTCGCGGGACCCGGTCTTGGCGAAGATCCGGTTGATGTGGGTCTTGACCGTGTGGTTGCTCAGGAACAGCTGGGCGGCGATCTCCGGGTTGTTCAGGCCGAGGGCGATCAGGCCGAGGATCTCCACCTCGCGTTCGGTCAGGCCGTCCGGCGCCTCGGCCCGCCGCGCCGGCTCGGGACGGGACGGCGCCTGCGTCGCGGCCACCAGCGTGGCCTGCACCCGCGGTCCAGGACCAACAGCCTGGCGCCGCCGCGATCGCGACCTCGGGATGCGCCGCCTTCAGCTGCCTGGTGACCTCGATGCCGTCCAGCACCGGCATGTGCAGGTCGAGCAGGATCGCGCCGGGCTTGTGCTCGGCCACCAGGGCCAGCGCCTGTTCCCGTCCCCGGCCGCGCCGGCGACCTCGATGCCGGGCAGGCCGCCGAGCAGCAGGACCAGGCCCTCGCGCACGCTAGGCCCCGCTGGTCAGCTGGGCCATCGCAACCAGGTCACGCTGACGGCCATCACCGACGGGCTGATCATCATGGCCGTGACCACGGTGGTCGTGCGCACAATCGGCCTGGGCGTGCGGGCCTCCCGCCTGCCAGCCGCCGAGCTCATCCTGAGCCACCCCTAGTGCGCCACCTACGAGGGCCGGCGGAGCACCACTTCTATCGCCGGAGTGGTGCCCCGGCCGTCGTCATGGCTGTTCTCCCCCGAGCTCGGCGGCGAAGCGGACCAGCGCGTCCGCGAGGAGCTGCCCGTGGCCGGCGGCCAGCCGGTCCAGGGCCCGGGCGGCCAGCTCGGGGCGCCGGTCGCGCCACTCGGCCATGCGCTGCCCGGCCTCGCCCGTCACGGTGAGCCGCATCGAGCGCCCGTCGGAGAAGGCCCGCGCCGGTCAGTCGCCCGACCAGTGGCTCCTCGTGTTGGGTGCCAACCGCAGTTCACGCGCCGCGTCGGCGACGCTGAGGGCAGGCCGGGCCGCGGTCAGCCTGAGTAGCTCGGACTGACCGGACCGTAGCGGCTCGCCGCCCAGGTCAGCCGCACGGCTCGCCGCCCAGGTCAGCCGCACGGCTCGCCGGATCGCGCTGATCGTACCCAGCAGCTCGGTTGCCAGCGTCTGCATCCCAGCGGTGAAACCTTATGGCCTGATGCGTTTTTTATGCCCCACCCGGGTAATCGGGCAGTTAGCGGGTATCGGAGCCCGTGGTCAGCGCAAGGAGGAAGGCGCTATGACAGCAACGCCCGACACGGCGAGCAGCCCACGGATCCGGAGCCTGATTCCGGCCCGGATAGACAGGCTTCCGTGGTCAAGGTTCCACACCCATCTGGTGACGGCGCTCGGCGTGGCCTGGATCCTGGACGGCCTAGAGATCACGATCGCCAGCAACGTCGGCCCGGACCTGACCCAGAAGGCCGCGCTGAACATGTCCGCGGGCGCGGTCGCCGACATCGCCACCTGGTACCTGATCGGCGAAGTCTTCGGCGCGCTGTTCTTCGGCCGGCTGTCCGACAAGCTGGGGCGACGGAACCTGTTCATGGTGACGCTCGCGGTCTATCTGATCGGCAGCGGCCTGACCGCGGCGACGCCCGCGGGCGGTCACTGGTTCCTGTTCCTGTACGCCACCCGGATTATCGCGGGCGCCGGCATCGGCGGTGAGTACGCGGCCATCAACTCCGCGATCGACGAGATGATCCCGGCCAAGTTCCGGGGCCGGGTGGACATCGCGGTCAACGGCACTTACTGGGGCGGCGCCATCCTGGGCACCCTGGCCACGCTGTTCCTCCTGAACCACGTCGCCGTCGGCCTGGGCTGGCGGCTGGCTTACCTGGTCGGCCCGGTGCTCGCGCTGGTCATCATCTATGTCAGGAAGAACCTGCCGGAAAGCCCTCGCTGGCAGGTCATGCACGGCCGGGAGGAGGCCGCCGAGGCGTCCATCGCAGAGATGGAAAGGGACGTATCAGCGACCAAGGGGGCACTGCCGCCGGTGGACGAGAGCAAGGCCATCGACATCACTCCGACCAAGAACATCGGCTATCTGGCCCTGCTCCGGGTGCTGTTCTCGCACTACCCGAGCCGCTCGGTGCTCGTCGCGGCGCTGATGATCACCCAGTCGTTCCTCTACAACGCAATCTTCTTCACCTACGGGCTCGTGCTTTTGAAGTTCTTCCACGTCCCGGCCACCGATACCGGCTACTACTTCCTCGCGTTCGCGGCCGGGAACCTGGCCGGGCCGCTGACCATCGGGCGCCTGTTTGACACGCTCGGCCGGAAGAAGATGATCGCGGGAACGTACCTCGTCTCCGGCATCCTGCTGGCCATCAGCGCGCAGCTGTTCAAAAGCGGCGCTCTCAACGCCACCACCCAGACGCTCTGCTGGACCGTGGTCTTCTTCTTCGCCTCGGCCGGCGCGAGCGCCGGTTACCTGACCGCTAGCGAGGTCTTCCCGCTGGAGGTCCGGGCCAAGGCCATCGCCGTATTCTTCGCCATCGCCCAGGGCTTCGGCTCGCTCGGCTCGCACCTGTACGGTCACCTCATCGGCGACGGCAGCGACCCGAACAAGCTCTATTTCGGCTACCTCCTCGGCGCCGGGGCGATGATCGCGGGCGGCCTGGTGGCCGCTTTCCTCGCCGTCGACGCCGAGGGCAAGTCTCTCGAGGATGTCGCCAGACCGCTGTCCGTCATAGGCAAGCCCTCCGAAGCCATCTTCCGCGCCGGCGGGGAGTCAGGGGGCCTGAGCCCGTCCGCGGGCGACTAGCAGGACTAGGTCGTGGGTCGCTGCTGCCCGGACCAGGGCAGCGGCGGTCCACCCTGACCCCGGCGGTCAGATCTTGGTGAAGTGCTGGTAGCACTCGTAGTATGGGTGGGTCGAGTGGGTGGGCGCCTGGTCGCGGTGTTCTTCGCGGTGGACGCCGAGGGCAAGTCCCTGGAGGACATCGCCGACCCGCTCGGCGTCATCGCCAAACCGGCCGAGGCTATCTTCCGTACCGGCGACCACGGCCCGCTGCCATCCGCGGGGTGACTAGCTGCCCTGACGTCCGGTCTGTAGAGGGCTACAAAGCGGCCGCCTCAGATAGTGGTGAGGCGGGCCGCGCCACGCCTAGCGTGGGTGCGTCCGCCGTACCGAAAGGGGCGCCGATGAGCTGGGACTTTTCCACTGAGCCCGAGTACCAGGCCAAGCTGGATTGGGCCCGCGGCTTCGTGCGGGACGATATTTACCCGCTGGAGGTCCTGGACCTGGACCACGAGGGGTTCCGGCGGCTGGCGGCGCCGCTGCAGGACCAGGTCAAGGAGCACGGCCTGTGGGCCGCTCACCTGGGGCCCGAACTGGGCGGCCAGGGTTACGGCCAGCTGCACCTGGCCCTGCTGCACGAGATCCTCGGCACCAGCGACCTGGCCCCCTACGTGTTCGGCTGCCAGGCGCCCGACTCCGGCAACGCCGAGCTGCTGGCCATCGCCGGCACCGAGCAGCAGAAGACCACCTGGATGCGGCCGCTGCTCGACGGCCAGCTGCTCAGCGCGTTCGCTATGACCGAGCAGGGCACCGGCTCGGACCCGCGCCAGTTCACCACCGCCGCCCGGCTGGACACCGAGGCCGGGCAATGGGTGCTGGACGGCGGCAAGTGGTTCGTCGGCAACGCCTCCCGGGCCGACTTCCACATCGTGGTCGCGGTCACCGAGCCGGACGCGCCGCCGCACCACCGGATGTCCATGCTCATCGTGCCCGGAGGCACCCCCGGCATCGCGACCCGTGAGCTCGGTCTGATGAACGACCCGGATCACCGGCACCCGCTCTGGACGCACTGCGAGGTGAGTTACCGCGACGTGCGGGTCCCCGCAGGCAATCTGCTCGGCGGCCGGGGTGAGGCCTTCACACTGGCCCAGAAGCGGCTGGGCCCGGGCCGCATCCACCACTGCATGCGCTGGATCGGCGTGTGCCACCGGGCCTTCGACATGATGTGCGAGCGGGCGGTCAGCATCGACGTGCATGGCGGGCTGCTGTCGGAGAAGCAGACCATCCGGAACTGGGTGGCCGACTGCGCCGCGGCCATCGAGTCGGCCCGGCTGCTCACCCTGCACACGGCCTGGAAGATCGACCAGGCCGGGGCCGAAGCGGCCCGGACCGATATCGCCATGATCTCTTACCACGGCGCCACCGTCATGCACGACGTGATCGACAAGGCCATCCAGGTACACGGCGCCCTCGGGTTCTCCACCGACATGCCGCTGGAGCAGATGTACCGGTGGGCCAGGGCCGCCCGGATCTATGACGGCCCGGACGAGGTGCACCGGGTCACGGTCGCGCGCCGGCTGCTGCGCGGCTACCAGCCGGCCAAGGTACCCACCGAGCACGTGCCCACCCGCCGCTCGGCGGCCCTGGACAAGTACCGCGACGACCCCATCGCGCAGCGTTGATGGGCGCCGCCACCGTGATCGAGCCCGCGCTGGCGCAGTGGCTCACCGGCCGTACCGGCCAGCCCGGCCCGTGGACGCTGCGCCGCCTGCCCGGCGGCAACTCCAACGAGACCTGCCTGCTGACCAGCGCCGGCGCGGCTCGGCACCGCAACCACCCAGTACATCCTGCGCCGGCCTCCGCAGCACGCGCTATCCGCCTCGGCGCACAGCGTGGCGCGTGAGCACCGCCTGCTCACGGCGCTGGACGGCACCGGCGTGCCCGCCCCGTGGCCGGTGGCGCTGTGCGAGGACGCGGCCGTGCCCATGGCCCCGTTCCTGGTCATGGAGCACATCGCCGACGGCGCGTCCATCACGGATACCCTGCCGCCTGCCTACCCGGCAGCCCCAGCCGCCCTGATCCGTCTGGCCGATGAGATCGTCGACGCCCTGGCGGCCGTGCACGTGCTTGACTGGCACCAGGCCGGCCTGGAGGGCTTCGGCCGGCCGGGCCAGTTCCTGGAACGGCAGGTGCCGCGCTGGTACAAGCAGTGGCAGAGCATCGCCCGGCGGCCGTTGCCGGCCATGGACCGGATCGCCGGCTGGCTCGAGCGCAACCGGCCGCCGGACCGGCCCCCGGCCCTGCTGCACGGCGACTTCCACCTGGACAACTGCCTGTTCTCCACGCGCGAGCCGCGGCTGCTGGCGATCATCGACTGGGAGATGGCCACCATCGGCGACCCCCTGCTCGACCTGGGGCTGCTGCTGGCGCTGTGGGGCGCGAGCCCGCTGGGACGCCCCGCCATCCGGGAGATCCAGGCCGTCTCGCGCATGCCCGGCGCACCCGGCCGGGACTATCTGCTGGCCCGCTACGGCGAGGCCGTCGGCCGCCCGGTCGAGCATGTCAGTTACTACGAGTGCCTGGCCCTGTTCAAGCTCGCCGCCATCATCGAGGCGGCCTACTCCCAGTACCTCGCGGGCGACCTGCGCACCCCGTACGCGGCCGCGCTGGAGCATGACGTACCCGCCCTGCTCGACGCGGCCTGCGCCATCGCCGGCCTGACCACAGCCTGACCAAGCCCCTGGCCCCGGCGCCCCGCCCCCGAGGCGTTGGAGCATCCCACAACTCCCGCCCCGATCACCCCTGGGCACTGCGCCCCCGGCTGGTCAGGCTCGTACCATGAGCGACCAGCCCACCGCAGATCGGCACTGCACCTTTGGCCTCTGGTACGACTTGCGCAACCCGGCGCAGTGGCACCGCCCGTTCAGCACCCTCTACCGCGAGGTCCTGCACCAGATCGCGTGGGCCGAAGGCCTCGGGCTCGGCTCGGCCTGGCTCACCGAGCACCACTTCGTGGAGGACGGCTACACCCCCTCGCCGTTCGTGCTGGCCGCCGCGATCGGCGAGCGTACCTCCACGCTGCGGATCGGCACCAACCTGATCGTGGCCCCGCTGCACAACCCGGTCCGGCTGGCCGAGGACGCCGCCACCGTCTCGCTGCTCACCGGCGCGACACCGAGCAGCTGCTCCGGCGGGGCCCACAGTTCGGCGTCGACCTGTCCCGGCCGCACGTACTGATCCAGTTCGGCCTGGATCCGGCTAGCCGTGCTGTCAGCGGCCACGCCGTCAGCGGTTCGGCAGCTCGCAGGCTGATCACCCGCCAGCTGGCGGCCACCCTGGGCATCCCCGAGCCGGCCGCGGTCAGCCTGCGAGGGACGATCATCGCCCTGACGGGGCTGGACCACGACGCCGTTCCGGAGGACCTGCGCCCCGCTTTGGAGGACGTCCGCTCGGCCATCCGGTCCCGGCTGGACGCACGGACCGTCGTCGTCTCCGGGATCTGCCGCGAACCGGACGACTACCCGCTGGCCCACCGCGAGCTGCGCGAGATCGACGAGCTGGCCCGCTCCTTCGGCTGGGCCGGCGGCGTGCTGACCGCCGATGAGCTCGGCCTGTTCCGGGTGGTCGCGGCCAGCGGCCGGGCCAAGGAGGCCATCCACTTCGCGCACGAGTTCATCCGCCCCCTCGCCGACGCTGACGCCACCTTGCTGGCGACCTGGCGTGCCTTCGTCCACGCCGAAGGAAAGGTCCACGCCACCGCGATCGACCTCGGCGTGCACGAGAACACCATCCGCTACCGCCTGGCCAAGATCCGCCAGCACATCCGGCAAGACCCCACCACCCTGGACGCCCTGCTCCAGGCCCGCCTCGCCTTCCAGACCCTCGACCTGGCCGGCTGGTAACCCCACCCAGCTAGCCCAGTCAGCAACCCCAGCCCCCGCAGCCCCAGCCCCCCGCAACCCTCGCCAAGGTCTGGCCCTGCATCATGTGTCCAAAAGCGCCAAAACCATGATCCTGTGCCGAAATGCGCCAAAAATGACACCCAGATGCACAAGATCATGGAAATGACGTCCAGCGGCACACGCTAACCGCACCCAACGTCACACGATCATGGCGGAGCCGCCCAGCGGCACACGCTAACCGCACCCAACGCCACACGATCATGCTCGCCGCCCACCCGGCGGCGCCCAGCAACAACCCTCAGATCTTCGTGAAGTGCTGGTAGCACTCGTAGTACGGGTCGGTGGAGTGGGCGAAGTGCGCCGCCTCGGACCGCTTGACGGCCAGATACGCCGAACTCCGCAGCGGTCCCAGCAGATCCATCAGCAGCTCGTCCGCCTCCAGGGCGTCCAGCGCCGCGTTCAGCGAAGCCGGGAGCCGGTGAGTGTTCCCCGCCGCCCGTTCGGCATCTGTCAGGGTGGCCGGGTCGACGTCCACGGCCTCGCCGGGGTCGAGCTTGCTCCGGATCCCGTCCAGCCCGGCGTAGATGACCGCGCCCAGCGCCAGGTAGGGGTTGGCCGTGGAGTCGGACGGCTTGAGCTCCAGGTTGACCGAACTACCCGGGTCTCCGCGCAGCGGCGAGCAGATCCGGACCGCGGCCTCCCGGTTGTCCAGCCCGTAGCAGCTGTAAGCGCTGGCCCACATGTGCGGCGCCAGCCGCCGGTAGCTGTTCACGCTGGCGCAGGTCAGCGCCACCAGCGCGGGCAGGTGGGCCAGCAGCCCGCCGATGAAGTGGTAACCGACGCCGGACAGGCCATTGCGGTCGGCCGGGTCGGAGAACGCGTTCCGCCCACCCGCGCCGTTCTCGGTCAGCGAGACATGCAGGTGAGTGCCGTTGCCGGCCTGGTCGGGGATCGGCTTGGGGGCCAGCGAGGCCCACAGCCCGCGCCGGAAGGCCACGCCCCGCACCGTCTCCCGGTACAGCACGTGGTTGTCCGCGGCCCGCAGCGCCTCGGCGTGCCGGATGGACAGCTCGTGCTGGCCGTGGCCCAGCTCGGGGTAGTAGTGCTCCACCTCCAGGCCCTGGCCCTCCATGGCCGCCACCAGCTCCATGGCGAACTCGTGCCCCTGATGGAAACCGGTGCTGGAGTAGCACAGGCTGTCATCCAGCGGCACCAGCCGGTCCGGGATCGAGGGCGCGGCCGGGGAGGCCTCGCGGTAGCCGACGGTGAACTCGGGCTCGAACGCGGCCTGGGCCGCGTACCCCTCGCCGGCCAGCTCGACCAGCGCTTGCTTGAGGAACGTGCGCGGGCAGGCCTCCCAGGGGTCGCCGTCGGGCTTGACCAGGTCGGCGAGCATGGCACCCGCGCCGGGGGCGTAGGGGAGTGTGACGAAGGTCTCCGGGTCGGGCACGATCCGGACCTCGCCGACTGGGCCCATCCCGTCCACCGGCTGCAGTTCGTCCAGCATGGACATCGCCATCATGGCCACCGTGTGCCCGATGCCGCTGGCCATCCGCTCCCGCAGCCGTGCCGTGCCCGCGGCCTTGCCGCGGATGATCCCGCCGTGGTCGGCGTAGAGGAATCGGACCAGGCGGACGTCGTCCTGACTTGTCCGCTCCAGTACCGAATCGATCGCTCCGTCAGTCATGCAACATGCGTAGCATGTCCGTGCCCGTCTCGTACAGCCGACCCTGATATGCCCACCACCTGGGCATCCGTCGCCGAAGCGACGACAACCCCGGCGACGGGCGATAATTCAGTTATGAGCCCACGGCCGTCGCCCCGCGACCTGCGCGCGTCCGACACTGACCGCGACCGGGTGCTCACAATGCTGGCCGAGGCCATGAGCGATGGCCGTCTCACCCCCGACGAACATGCCGAACGGGCGGAGCGCGTGCTAACGGCTCGTACCCTCGGCGACCTCGCGGGGCTGACGTCGGACCTGGCGGCGCCGTCCGCCCAGCCGGTCCGGCTGGACACTGGCCGGGTGGTGGCCGGGATCTTCGGCCCAGCCCGGCGGGACGGCCGCTGGGTGGTGCCGGAGACCCTCAACGTGACCGCGATGTTCGGCGAGGTGGAGGTGGACTTCACCCAGGCCATCCTGCAGACCAGCCGGGTCCAGGTGTTCGCGACCGTGTTCGGCGGGCGGCTGCGGATCATCGTGCCGGACGGGGTCTCGGTGGTGGTCAGCGGGCACATGGTGCTGGGACGCAAGCGCGGCGGCACCGCGCCGGCGGGACCCTCCGTCCCGGTGATCGAGGTCAAGGCGCTGGTCCTGGGCGGTGAGCTGAAGGTCCAGGCGCCGCCGAAAAACCGCCGGTTCCGCCTCTTCAGCCGGAACTAGCCGCGTCAGCCGAAGTTAATCGAGGAGTAGGCGTGCAGCTTCGACAGGCTGTGCTCGCTCTTGATGCTCCGGGTGGTCCCGGACCGGGACCGCATCACCAGGGAGTGCGTGTTCGCCCCGCCGCCCGGCCGGTACCTGACCCCGGCCATCAGCTCGCCGTCGGTGATCCCGGTGGAGGCGAAGAACACGTCGTCGGAGGACACCAGGTCATCGGTGGTCAGCACCCGGTCCAGGTCGTGCCCGGCGTCCAGGGCGCGGCGCCGCTCGGCCTCGTCGGTCGGCGCGAGCCTGCCCTGGATGACCCCGCCCAGGCACTTCAGCGCGCACGCGGCGATGATCGCCTCCGGCGTGCCGCCGGTGCCGAGCAGCAGGTCGATACCGGTGTCGTCGCGGGCGGCCATGATCGCCCCGGCCACGTCCCCGTCGGTGATCAGGTGGATCCGGGCTCCGGTCTCCCGGACCTGGCGGATCAGCTTCTCGTGCCGGGGGCGGTCCAGGATGACCACGGTGACATCCTGCGGCGATTCCCCCTTGGCCTTGGCCACCGCGGCGATGTTGACCGCCGGCGGCGCTGAGATGTCCACCACACCGGCCGCCGCCGGGCCGGTGGCCAGCTTGTCCATGTAGAACACGGCCGACGGGTCGTACATCGAGCCGCGGCTGGCCACGGCCAGCACCGAGATCGCATTGGACATGCCGTTGGCGCACAGCCGGGTGCCGTCGATCGGGTCGACCGCCACGTCACAGGCCGCACCCGTGCCGTCGCCAACCTCCTCACCGTTGAACAGCATGGGCGCGTTGTCCTTCTCGCCCTCGCCGATGACCACGACGCCCTGCATCGACACCGAGTTGATCATCATCCGCATGGCGCCCACGGCTGCCCCGTCGGCCCCGTTCTTGTCGCCCCGCCCGACCCACCGAGCCGCGGCCATCGCCGCCGCCTCGGTCACCCGCGCCAGCTCCAGCGCCAAGTTGCGGTCGGGAGCGTGACTAGCTGGCTCCGGTACCTGCTGCTCCATGGTCATTGCTGGCATCCTTCCGGCTTGGCCCCGTCCTTCCTGATCCTATGCAGCACCCTCACCCAGCCCATAGCCCCCGCCCGCCGCCCCGCAGCCCGCCGCCCGCCGCCCCGACTCTCGTTCTCGTGGGCCGCCCGTTCCGCTCCGGGCCCTAGTAAGCGAATGAAACCCCTGTTTCAGTACGTTCCAACGCCATGGCTGCCGCACTCAGCACGTTCACCGCAGATCGACGCCGTGACAAGCGAGGTGTATAGCAACAGAAGTTGTCAACGTGGCGAACGTCGGGGAGCCCAACACCCGGTGGGGCGCCCGCAGGATGGCCACAGAACACCATCGCATCACTTCGGCATCGCCTGGCACCGCGGCACGGCTGAGCCCGGCTAGCCTGGCCACCGTGAACCGGGTGCTGCGCGGAAGCGTCTCCGCAGTGGGCTGCCTGGCCGCCGCCGCCGTCCTAGTCGTGGCTGTGCCAGCGCCGCACGCCGCCGAACCCGTCACGGTCAGCTACCGCGGCGACCTGGCCAAGCTCACCCAGGTGGCTCCCTATCCAGCTGTCGCGCCGCGCGGCCTGCCCACGACCTGGCAGCCGGTCAGTTCGGGCCTGGCCGTGGGTGGTGCCAACGGCGCGGGCACGGTGACCTGGCAGCTGGGCTACGCCACCCCGGGCAATGCGCTGGCGACGCTGGAGGAGACCAACGCCCCCGCTGCCTCCTTCGTCCAGCGGATGACCAACAGCGGCACGACCCTCGGTCCCGCCCAGGTCAACGGCCAGGCCTGGACCCTGATCTCAACGCCGGCCCGCGGGCAGCGCTCGATGTACATGACGGGCGCGGACCACGTCACGCTCGTAGTCACTGGCACCGCGAGCTGGGCTCAGCTGCGCCAGCTCGCCGCCTCACTGCACCCGGTGGGCGGCTGACGCCTCGCGCTCGGCAGCCCCGTCACAGTCCCCGGCGCCGTCCTCGGCACTGGCCTGCGAGGCGGGTTCGCCCCGCGGGCCGGGCACCGCATTGTCCGCAGGCGGTGCCACCTCGTCCGGCGTCCGTGGCGTGTTGGCGGCCTCACCGGTACCGGGCTCGCGGTCTTTGAATGTCACTTCGACCTGCTGTTCGGGCCGCCGCTGGTTCTGCAGGGCCTGCAGCGCCATGCTGGCCCGGTCGGCCTCGGTGAGCGGCGGCTGGATCATCGACCGCGGCCATAGCCGCCGGGCCAGCACCACGTTGATCTCCGCGCTGTACACCGTGATCTCCGCGGCCAGGTAGATCCACGCCATCAGCCCGAGCACCGTGCCGAACACCCCGTACACCGAGTCGCTGTGCAGGTAGTGGTGGATCAGCCAGGTGCCCAGCACCTGCAGAGCGGTCCACAAGATGCCGCCGGTGATCGCCCCGGGCAGCAGCTTCTGTGTCGGGACGCCCTTCGGGGTCAGCACCCGGAACGCGCCGATGAACATGGCGATGTTGAACGCCGCGGCCAGGATCTCGGCCAGCCCCACCGACCAGAAACCCTTGACCACGTAGGTGTTCAGGCTGGCCAGGCCGGTGGTGACGATCACCCCGACGCCCAGCAAGAGCAGGAACAGGCCCGCCCGGCCGAGCCGTTGCAGGTAGCCGGGGCGAGCAGGGCCGGGCAGGTTCCAGACCTGTTCCATGGTGAACAGGCCGGCCTGCGCCAGCCCGGCCGAGCCCCAGATCAGGCCGAGGATGCCGATAACGAGGCCGATGATGCTGGCGCGCTTGAGCTCGTGCACGTTATTGGTCAGCGTCTGGCCGAGCAACGGCACCTGACCCGCGACCGCGTTGAGCACGTCGGTCTTGAACTGCTCGTTCACCGAAGCGACCAAGCCCAGGATGGTGACCAGGATGAGCAGCAGCGGGAACAGCGACCGGAAGGCGGCGAAGGCGAGGTTCGAGGTCAGCACGCCGCCGTTGTCGTCGCCTTGCTTCTTGACCACGCCGAAGACGAAGGCCGTGGGCGTGAACCGCCGCTGAGTGTGGTCGACCGCCCTGATCGCCCGCTCGAATGGGTTCATCCGCCCGCCTTGCTCTCGCCGTGTTAAGCGATTTCCCCAGGGAAAGGCAGGCAAACTCGATCAGAAGGGGGCGTCCTGCTCGTCTCCGGCCTGGTCGGCGTCGTCCCGTTTGGCCATCGCGGCGGCCAGTCGCGCCCGCGCGCCGTCCAGCCATTCGCCGCACACCGCCGCCAGCCGTTCGCCCCGTTCCCACAGCTCCAGGGACTGTTCCAGGGTCAGGCCGCCGGACTCTAGGCGCTTGACGACCGCGGCCAGCTTGTCCCGCGCCTGCTCGTAGGAGAGCGCTTCGGAGGGTTTTGCTTCCGCACCGTCGGCCACGGCCCCAACCCTATCGGCCATCAGTGTCATCGACGGCGCGCACGGCGAGCTGGTCGGCCGCGAACCGGACGGTCAGCGTCTCGCCCGGGGCGACCTCGGACGCGCTGTGGACCACGCCGTCATGGTCGTGCTGCACGATGGCGTAGCCCCGGCGCAGCGTGGACGCGGGCGAGAGGGCGAGCAGCCGGGCCCTCGTGTGGGCCACGTCGTCGCTGGCCCGGATCAGGGTGGAGTCCAGGGACGTCCGGGCCCGCTGCACCAGCGCGTCCACCCGCTCACCCTGGCGCTCGATCTCGCGCACGGGGTCGGCCAGCGCCGGCCGGGACCGGATCCCTGCCAGCCAGGCGGTCTCCCGGTCGAGCCAGCCGGTCAGGCAGCGGCGGCCCCGGTCCCGCAGCTGGGTAACGAGGGCGAGCTGTTCGGCGACGTCGGGCACGACCCGCTTGGCTGCGTCGGTGGGCGTGGACGCGCGCAGGTCCGCCACGTAGTCCAGCAGCGGGGTGTCCTGCTCGTGCCCGATCGCGCTCACCACCGGGGTCCGGCACGCGGCGACCGCCCGGACCAGCGATTCGTCCGAGAACGGCAGCAGGTCCTCCAGCGAGCCGCCGCCGCGGGTGATGATGATCACGTCCACGTCCGGGTCCGCGTCCAGGCGCTGCAGCGCCTCGGTGACCTCAGCCGCGGCATAGGTCCCCTGTACCGCGGTCTGCTCAACCCGGAACCGGACGGCCGGCCAGCGGCGGCTGGCGTTGCGCTGCACGTCGCGCTGTGCCGCGGAATCGCGTCCGCAGATCAGGCCGATAACGCTGGGCAGGAAGGGCAGAGCGCGCTTCCGTTCGGCTGAAAAAAGCCCCTCGGACGCCAGCTCGCGGCGCAGCCGTTCCAGCCGCGCCAGCAGCTCGCCCACCCCCACCGCCCGGATCTCCAGCCCGGTCAGGGCGAACGAGCCCCGGTTCGCGTTGAAGTCGGGCCGGGTGAACACCACCACCCGGGCCCCCTCGGCGGGCTGCGGCGAGGCCGCGTCGAAGACCTGCCGCGAGCAGATGACCCGCACCGACACGGCCGCGACCGGGTCGCGCAGGGTCATGAACACCGCGCTGCCGCGCACGGCGATCTCGGCGATCTGGCCCTCTACCCAGACCCGGCCGAGCCGGCTGATCCACCCACCGACCAGCTGAAGCACGGTGCGGACGGGAACCGGCGATTCGGCCGAGGTCTCGAGCGCCACTAGACCTCGGCCTCCAGCTTGGCGATCCGGCGCTCGAACGACGCGATCACGTCCGCCCGGGCCGCGTGCGCCCGCTCGTACTCGGCCAGCTGCCTGACCTGGCCGACGTCCAGGTTCCGCAGCCGCGCGCGGAGGGAGGACACAGAAAGCTCGTCGTAATTGGCCAGCGGCAGTCCGGCCGCTGCGCCGGTCACAGGCTCGGCCGTCCCGCCAGCGGGCTTGGCCGCCGCGGCCGGCCCCTGGGCAGTACCGCCAGCGGGCTTGGCCGTGCCGGTCGCCTTGTTAGCGGTGCTGGTCGTGGGCTTGGCCGTCCCGGTCGCGGCCTTCGGCGCCCTGGACCTAGGCGACTTCGGCGCGGTCGCGGGCTCCGGCGTTGCCGCCGTGGGTTCCGGCGCCTGTGCCGCAGGCTCCGGTACGGCCGGGCTCTGCGTGACGGCGCTTGCCTCGGCCGTGGCCGCGATGGCCGGGGCCGGGCTCGCCTCCTCCGGGCTCACGGCTGCTGGCGTGGTGCCGGCTGGCTTCGTGGCGCTCTCCTGGTGACCCAGCACCCGGACGTTACCGGTCCTGTCGAAGTCCCTGGCCTGCTGTGGCTTCGGCGGCCTGGGCTCCTGCAGGCCGGTCTTGCTCCGCGACGTCCTGGCAGCGGGTTTAGCCCCAGGCTTGGCCGTCGAGGTTCGCGGCTTCGTGGCCCGAACGGCCCTCGCCGGCACAACCTCAGCCGCCTCAGCCGGCGCCACTTCCTCAACGGGCGCAGCTGCCTCAGCTGGAAGCGCTGCCTCAGCCTGCGCCCGCGCCTCAGTCGTTTTCGGCGCCTCAGTCGTTTCCGGCGCCTCTGCCGTTCCTGGCTCGGCTACGGCCGGCTCCACGGCCTCCGCTGAAGCCGGAGCTGCAGCATCCACCGGAGCCGACGCCGACGCCGACGCCGGAGCCGACGCCTGCGTCGACCCACCCGCAAAGCCATTGACTGCCTCCGGCTGCCCGGCCTTGCGCAGGGCTGGGACGCCGTGGCCTGCCGGGGTCTTGTGCCTGAGCTTGTCGCTGACGAGCAGCAACTGGCCGATCCCGGCGAAGACGCCGCGCAGGGCGTGGGCCGGGGCTTCCTTTATACGTTCGCTGACACGCGGCACGCGCATCTCGCACTCTCCCTCGCGGAAACGGGTATGACCAGGCGCCCGGTACTGCTGTGCGGGATCCAGGCGTCGCTGTTAGTCAGCGCGTGTTCCCTGACGGGTAATCTTCGCGCCTTCTGCTCGTGTCCCGCAACGACGGTGTCATGCGACCGGGGGACGCGTGGCCTGTTGCAGGACATACTCACCTACCATGGAGTTATGCCTTCTAGACAGCGCCGGGTTCTGCTCGCCAAGCCTCGCGGCTATTGCGCCGGGGTTGACCGGGCCGTGCAAGCGGTCGAGATGGCACTGGACAGGTATGGGCCTCCCGTCTACGTGCGCAGGCAGATCGTGCACAACACGCACGTCGTCAGTTCGCTGGAGGAGCGCGGCGCCATCTTCGTGACCGAGGTCGAGGAGGTGCCGTCCGGCGCAGTCGTGGTGTTCTCGGCGCACGGCATCGCCCCCGAAGTGCGCGCCGCAGCCGAACGCCGCGGGCTGCGTGCCATCGATGCCACCTGCCCGCTGGTGACTAAGGTACACAACGAGGCCAGGCGATTCGCGGCAAAGGACTACGACATCCTGCTGGTTGGCCACGCCGGGCACGAAGAAGTCGAAGGCACGGCTGGAGAGGCCCCATCCCGGGTCCGCCTGGTCGACGGCACCGACGGTGCCGCGCAGGTGGAGGTCCGTGATCCCGACAAGGTCGTCTGGCTGTCCCAGACCACGCTGTCGGTAGACGAGACCATCGAGACCGTCAATGCCCTGCGCGAGCGCTTCCCGGCGCTGATCAACCCGCCCAGCGACGACATCTGCTACGCCACCCAGAACCGGCAGGCCGCGGTCAAGATCATCGCGAACCAGGCCGACCTGGTCATCGTGGTCGGCTCGCCGAACTCATCGAACTCCGTCCGCCTGGTCGAGGTGGCCAAGGACTACGGCGCTCCCGCCGCCTACCTGGTCGATGACGCAGGCGAGGTCGAGGCCGGCTGGCTCGACGGCGTGACCACGGTGGGGGTGACCAGCGGCGCGTCGGTTCCTGAGGAACTCGTGACCGCGGTCCTGGCCAAGCTGGCCGCGTCGGGCTTCGGCGACGTGGAAGAGGTCGAGGCGGTCGAGGAGCACATGACCTTTGCCCCGCCCCGCGAGCTGCGTCCCACCGGAACCGCTGGCTCCCGCCGCAACACCTGACGCACGGATCTTGGTCAGCCGCCGGAGCAGCCGCCGGCGCTGTCTAACCGCGGGCCTTGCTGCGGGCCTAACTGGCGCCGGACCCACCGCGCGCCGCGCGCCGCCCGGGACAGCCGCAGGTCCCGCGCGGAGTCACGCAGATTGGCGACGGCTCCGCTCTCCGGCAGCCGCGGCCGATAACCCCGCCCGAACGCGATGGCAAAGGTCAGCGCGGTGCCGGTGAACAGCCACGGCGCCGCGACGGCCAGGGTGACCAGAAGCCGCTCCAGCGCCATAAGCACGCCCGGCGCGGTGAACACCTGCGCGAGCAGGCTGCCGACGAAGAACACCAGCGGCGGGCACACCACCAGCATCCGCAGCCCGCTGGACTTGGTGTACCACGCGACCAGTCCGCACGACATCATGAACAGCGCGTCGGCCAGCGTGTTCCAGCCGGTCCAGGCCGCGATCAGCAGGCCAAGGAAGGTGATGCCGAACAGCGAGACCAGTGCGCCGCGGCCGGTGAGCGTGATCGACGACGACGGCTGCAGGCGGGGCGGAGGCGGCGTCACAGCTGCCCGGGACGGGGCGCGGGTCTGTGTCATCGTGCCGCACGCACCAGGCCCAGGCCGGATTCGCCCGCTTCCAGCTCTCCGGCGGCCCTGAGCTCCCCGGCAGCACCCGGCTCCCGGGCGACCCTGGGGCCAGCGCCATCCTCGTCGGCCGCCAGCTCCGGCGCGGACAGCGCCCGGGCCGTCTCCTCTACCGGCGCCGGGGCGGCCAGCTCGGCGTCCGTCACGCCGAGCTCGTTGAGCTTGCGGGCGCTGACCAGCACCCGGCTCTCCAGCGAGCCCACCGTCTGGTTATAGGCCACCACGGCCGAAGTGAGCGAGCGGCCCAGCTTGTCCACGTTCTTGCCCAGGGCGCCGATCCGCTCGTACAGCTCGCGGCCGAGGTCGAACACGGCCCGCGCATTCTCGGCCAGCGCCGCCTGCTGCCAGGCGTACTGAGCCGTACGCAGCATCGTGACCAAAGTGGTGGGCGTGGCGATGTGCACCCGGCGTGCGATCGCGTACTCCAGCAGCCCGGGGTCGCGCTCCAGCGCGGGGGCCAGGAAGGCCTCCCCGGGGATGAACAAGATCACGAACTCCGGCGACGGGCTCAGTGCGGCCCAGTACGCCTTTCCCGCCAAACGGTCCACATGCTCGCGCACATGCCGGGCGTGCGCGTCCATCCGGGCCGAACGCACGTCCTCGGCTTCAGTCTCCGCGGCCTCCAGGTACGCGGCCAGCGAGACCTTCGAATCCACCACGATGTTCTTGCCGCCGGCCAGCCGAACCACCATGTCCGGGCGCAGCGCGCCATCCGCCGAGGCCACCGCGACCTGCTCGTCGAAGTCGCAGCGCGCGCTCATGCCGGCCAGCTCGACTACCCGGCGCAGCTGCAGCTCGCCCCACCGGCCGCGGGCCTCGGGTCGCCGGAGCGCGGTGACCAGCGCCTGGGTCTGCGCCCGCAGCTCTTCCGAGCTGCGGCGGGCCAGGTGAACCTGCTCGGCCAGCGCGGCGTGCGACCGGACCCGGTCGTCGTCGGACTCCCGCAGCTGCTTCTCGACCCGGCCCAGAGTCTCCCGCAGCGGCCCGACCAGATGCTCCACTGCCGCGCGTCGGGACTCGAGGTCCCCGGCCGCGGTCGCGTTTGCCGCCCGCAGCCGCCCCTCCGCGACCTCCAGGAAGCGTGCGGTGCTGGCGTCCAGGGCCTGCGCGGATAGCGCCTGGAACCGCTCGGCGAGCTGCCCGTCCACCAGTGCGGCCCGCTCCGCGGCGCCGCGCTCGATCATCCTGGCCCGCTCCTCGGCCGCGCGGGCACGCCCGGTCGCGTCCGCGGCGGCCGCGGCCAGCCGCCCGCGTGCGAAGAGGTATCCGATCGCTGCCCCGATGACGATCCCGAGCAGCAGTCCGGCAAGCAGCGAGATCGCACTCATATGCCGCGATCATCTCACCGTGGGTGGCCGGGATCGGGCCGACACGCCCGTGCCTTCCTGGGTGTTTCATATGGGCCGAACGGACTGGTTCACCGCCCCGCGGAACCCGAGAGCACAATGGCGCTATGGCACCGGAACCTCCGTCCTCCGCTGAACCGGGTCCCGCTGTCGCCGGGTCCACGGCGTCGCTGCTGGCGGCTTACCTGCAGGCGGCCGGCATCCGGCACGTGTTCGGCTATCCTGGCGAGTCGATCATCGACTTCATGGAGGCCTGCCGGCACCGGGACATCCGGGTCGTCGCGTCGGTCCGGGAGGCCACCGCCGCGTTCATGGCCGAAGGGGCCGCCATGATCTCCGGCCTGCCAGGCGTATGCCTGTCCACCCTGGGCCCGGGCTCGACCGCGTTGCTGAACGGGGTGGCCTCGGCCACCTTGGACCGGGTGCCGATGCTGGCTGTTTCCGGCCAGATCGAGAGTTCCCGCGAGCAGTTTTTCACGCACCAGGTGGTCGACCACGGCCGGATGTTCGCCCCGGTGACCAAGCTGGCCTTGCGGCTGGAGGCGACGAGCGCTGACACCATCATCCGCAAGGCCCTGCGCACCGCCGCGGCCGAACGGCCGGGGGCTGTCAGCCTGACCGTGAACACCGACACCTGGGAACGGTCACCGGCTGGGGCGGCCGACCGTGATTCCCCGCTCGGCTTGCCACCACTGGGCCCGCCGTCCGGCGGAGTCAGCGTGTCTGGCGACGGCGACCCGCTGCGCGCATTGCGGCAGGCCCGCCGCCCGGTGATCCTGGCCGGCATCGCCGCGATGCGCTGCGCCGCCGGTCCTGAGCTGGTCCGGCTGGCCGAACTGGCTGGCCTCCCGGTCGTGGTCGCTCCCATGGCCAAGGGCACGTTCCCGGAGGACCACCCCTATTTCGCGGGCGTGCTCGACATGGCCGGCCACCGGGTGGTGTGGGACCTGCTGGCCGGGGCCGACCTGATCCTGGCCGCGGGCTTCGACCCGGCGGAACTGATCAGCCCGTGGCGGGTTAGCACTCCCGTGCTGCACGCGGACACCACGCCGAACACCGACCAGGTCTACGCCAGCACGCACGAGCTGGTCGGTGACGTCGCGGCCATCCTGGGCTGGATCACCGGGCAGTGGTCCGGCGAGCCACGCTGGACCGAGGCCGAGGTGGCTGCGCACCGGGACCGGCTGCGTGCGGCCTGGCTGGACGGCCGGGTGGATGGCCAGCTCAACCCCTCCGACGTGGTGACGATCGCCCGCGACGCAGCCCCGCCGGACACCATCGTGACCACCGACGTGGGCTCGCACAAGCTCATGACCGGACAGGCCTGGCAGGCCGCCGGGCCCCGTTCGGTGCTGATCCCCAATGGGCTGTCCGCCATGGGGTTCGGGGTGCCGGCCGCGATCGCGGCCGGGCTCACCCGGCCCGGGTCGCCCGTGCTGGCCCTGACCGGCGACGGCGGGTTCGCCATGACGGCGACCGAGATGCGGATCGCCGCGGCGCTGGGCGTCCCGCTCACCGTGGTGGTCTTCGCCGACAACAGCCTGAACCTGATCGAGCTGCGTCAGCAGCTGAAGGGGTACCCACCCACGGCGACCCGGACGGAAAGCACCGACCTGCCCGCCTTGGTCGAGGCGATGGGCTGCGACGGCATCCGGGCCGACACCCCCGCCGCATTGGAGAAGGCCCTGGCTGGCTTCGCCACCCGCACCCGGCCGCTGGTCGTCGAGGCCCGCATCGGCACCGCTCAGTACGAGACCCAGTTCTAGGCCGAGGAAACGCGGTAACCGGGATTCATGCCGTGACAAACTAAGCGGGTGGGCTGACCTGTAAAGCCTGCACTCAGGCCGCATGAGCGGTGGGCTGACCCCGGCGCCGTCCCAGGACCGTTACGAGCGCCACTAAACTCGCGCGGGTGAGTCTGTCCATCGGCATCGTCGGCCTGCCCAACGTCGGCAAGTCCACCCTGTTCAACGCGCTGACCCGGGCCGGGGCACTGGCGGCGAACTACCCGTTCGCGACGATCGAGCCGAACGTCGGCGTGGTCGGCGTCCCCGACCCGCGCCTGGCCGAGCTGGCCCGGCTGTATGACTCGGCCCGGATCGTGCCCGCCTCCGTGCGGTTCACCGACATCGCCGGCTTGGTTCGCGGCGCCTCGCAGGGCGAGGGCCTGGGCAATCAGTTCCTCGCTCACATTCGCGAGACCGATGCGATCTGCCAGGTGGTGCGCGTCTTCACCGACCCGGACGTCACCCACGTGGACGGCGACGTGTCGCCCGAACGCGACATCGAGACGGTCGTCACCGAGCTCATCCTGGCCGACCTGCAGACGCTGGAAAAGGCCCTGCCCAGGCTGGCCAAGGAGACCAAGTTCGCCAAGGATCCGGAGAAGGCGCGGACCGCTGAGGCCGCCACCGCGGCGCAGAAGCTGCTGGACTCGGGCACACCGCTGTCTTCCGGCGCCGCGTCCGCGGGTATCGAGGTGGCTGCCCTGCGCGAGCTGCAGCTGCTGACGGCCAAGCCGTTCGTCTACGTGTTCAACATGGACGTGGCCGAGCTGGGTGATGAAGATCTGCGCAAGCGCATGGCCGAACTGGTAGCGCCGGCCGAGGCGGTGTTCCTGGACGCCAAGACCGAGGCCGACTTGGCCGAGCTGCCTGAAGACGAGGCCGCCGAGTTGCTGGCCGCCGAGGGGTTGGGGGAGCCTGGCCTGGACCAGCTGGCCCGGGCTGGCTTCCGCGCGCTGGGACTGCAGACCTTCCTGACCGCCGGGCCCAAGGAGACCCGCGCCTGGGAGATCCGGGCGGGGGCGACCGCCCCGGAGGCGGCCGGCGTCATCCACACGGACTTCCAGCGCGGCTTCATCAAGGCCGAGGTCGTCTCCTACGACGATCTGATGGCCACGGGCTCGCTGCCCGCTGCTCGCTCCGTCGGCAAGGCCCGCATTGAGGGCAAGGATTACGTCATGCGCGACGGCGACGTGGTCGAGTTCCGGTTTAACGTGTAGTGCGGTTGCGGTCTGCGGCTGGTCCGGACCACTAAATGTGCCCCGGGGTTACCCGGCGGCCCGCTCGCCAGGTGGGCGTCGGTGCAAGTGCGGCACCGTGAGGGCGGTCGGGTGGTAACCCATCTGGAGCTGGCCGACGTCGGCGCCGGGCGGGACGATCGAGTCGATTTGGTCGAGGACGTCGTCGCTCAGGGACACGCTGGCCCCGGCGAGAAGGTCGTCTAGCTGCTCGACGGTGCGCGGCCCGAGGATCGCGGCGGTCACACCAGGGTGCGTGATCGCGAATGCCATCGCCATATGGGTCAGAGAGACCCCTGCCTGCTGCGCGACCGGGATCAGCGCCTCCACGGCATCGATGCGGCGTTCGTCGCTGAGGTGCCCGAAGTAGTGGCCCTGGCGGGTCAGAGTCGACTGCTGACCCTTGCGTACGCGGCCAGTGAGTAGGCCCTGCGCGAGGGGGCTCCATACGATGGTGCCCATACCGTAGCGCTGGGTGGCAGGCAGGATCTCGCGTTCGATACCCCGGTTGAGTATGGAGTAGTGCGGCTGCTCGCAGCGGAAGCGCTCGAGGCCCCGGCGCTCGGAAACCCAGTGTGCCTCAACGATGCCCGCGGCCGGCTGCTTCGACGTGCCGATCGCCCGGACCTTGCCGCTGCGGACGAGATCGGTGAGCGCGGAGAGCGTCTCCTCGATGTCTGTGGTGTCGTCGGGGTAGTGGTACTGGTAGAGGTCGATGTAATCGGTGTCCAGGCGGCGCAGCGAGTCTTCAACAGCCCTGGTTATCCAGCGGCGCGAGCCGCCCCGGTGGTTGGGTGACTCGCTCATGGGGTTAGAGAACTTCGTGGCGAGCACGACCTCGTCCCGGCGGCCCTTGACCGCTTCGCCGACGATCTGCTCGGACTCGCCGCGGGAGTACACATCGGCTGTATCGATCAAGTTGATGTCAGCGTCAAGTGCGGTGCGGATGATGCGGGTCGATTCCTCCCGATTCCTGTTTGCCATGGCGCCGAAGTTCATCGCGCCGAGTGCGTACGAGCTGACCTGAATGCCAGTGCGTCCGAGAGTGCGGTAACGCATGACCAACCTCCCGTAGACCGGACAAACGGAGAAATTCTCCGGTTAACTCGGACTAGTATACGGAGAAGCTCTCCGGCTAACTAAGAGAATCGGAGAACTTCTCCGGTTGTTGTGTATGGGATGGTCATATGAGTGCACTGGTGCCAGGGCGGCCGCCACGGGCCGACGCGGTCCGCAACTATGAGCACATCGTCGAGACAGCACGCGAGGCGTTCGCTGAGCGGGGCCCGGAGGTGTCGCTCAACGCCATTGCGCAGCGAGCCGGAATCGGCGCGGGCACGCTGTACCGGCACTTCCCTAGCCGCGAGGCACTTATCGAGGCCGTCTACCGGGGCGACATTTCTGCCCTGACCGACCAGGCGGCCAAACTGGCCGCAGCGCACGACCCGCTTGCCGCACTGGAGAGCTGGGTGTGTGAGCAGCTGGTTCCCGCGCAACAGCGCCCCGGTATCGCCGCGACACTGAAGGACGCGCTGGCCCGGGCACCCGAAGCCTTCTCGCTGAGCAAGGAGCGGTTCAACCAGGCGGCGGACAGCCTGGTCGGGGCAGCCCAGGCCGCCGGTGTCATCCGGCGGGACGTGGAAACGCGCGACATCCTCCGGATGGCAGCCGGCATAGCTGCGAGCTCGGATGGTGATCCAGCCGCCTGCAAGCGGATGCTGACCATCATGTTCGACGGGCTGCGCGCGCCCGCCGAACCGGGCGCCCGCCTCTCATGATTTTCGGCAACGGAATCTGGTGGAGTTCCGGTTCAACGTGTGAAACGACCATTCTGGTCATGGGCAACATCACCCAGCATGGCTAATGCGAGGGCAGCCGCCGCAGTTCATCGTGGGAGTATGCCTACCGGGCCCAAGGCGACGCGCCGGGCCGCCGGCGAGCTGGCACCGGTCGCCCGAACGTGGTGAGCGCTGGTGGCCGTCGCGACGGCGATCATTATTGTCGCTGGTCTCACATGGCTCTGCCGGACCGCTACCAAATCCGCCTAGCTGGCCGTCCCGGTAGTGACGGGGCCGCTCATGCCGGGCGGAGCTCCTTTTTCAGGATCTTCCCGCTGCCGCCTTTGGGCAGGGTGTCGCGGAACTCGACCGTCCGCGGGTACTTGTAGGCAGCTACCTTCTGCTTCGCGAACTCGATCAGCTCAGCTTCGGTCACCGACTGGCCGGGCTTGGGCACGACGATGGCGTGCACCTCTTCGCCCAGCCGGGCATCGAGAACACCGATCACGGCGGCCTCGGCGACGGCCGGGTGGGCGTAGAGGACCTCCTCGACCTCGCGCGGGTAGACGTTATACCCGCCGCGGATAATCATGTCCTTGATCCGGTCGACGATGAACAAGAAGCCGTCGGCGTCGAAGTAGCCAAGATCACCGGTGTGGAACCAGCCTCCAGCGAACGCTCGCGCGGTTGCCTCGGGATTGCCGTGATATTCAGTCATGACGTTGGGTCCGCGCACCACGACCTCACCTACGTTGTCCGCGCCCGCCGGCAACGGCTGCCCCCGGTCATCCCAGATCTGGACGCTCACCCCCCAGATCGGCTTGCCGACGCTGTAAACCTTGCGCTCTTCGGCGCTGATGTTAAACGTTGTGGTGGATGAGGTTTCCGACAGCCCGTATCCTTCCAGGATCACCACGCCGAACCGGCGTTCGAACGCGTCGATCACCTCGGCCGGGATCGGCGCTCCGCCCGAGATCGCGACCCGCAAACACGACAGGTCGTAGCCGTCCAAGCCCGGCGCCTGCAGCAGCGCGACGTACATGGCCGGGACGCCTTCGAAGATGGTGACCCGGTCGCGCTGGATCTGCTCCAGCACGGTAGCCGCCTCGAACCTCGGTACGAGCGACATCGTGCCGCCCAGGCGGACGCAGATGTTCATGATGCTCGACAGCCCGAAAATGTGGAAAAGCGGGAGCGCCGCCAGCACTACGTCGTTGTCGCCGAATTCGAACAGCAGGCCGGAGATGTCGGCGTTCATGTACAGCGTGAAGTGCGACAGCACGGCGCCCTTCGGCGTGCCGGTCGTGCCGGAGGTGTAGATGATGACGGCCGGGCTGGCCGGGTTCACCGGAGCCAGCTGCGGGCTGGGCAGGTCGCCGGCCACCAGCTCGTCGAAGGTCCGGGCCGCGGCTGCGAGAGCGGCAGGACCGGCGACGTAAAGCGTCCGCACCGCCGCGGCCTCGGCGGCTCTGGCGGCCTCGTCCAGCACCTCGCCGAAGGTGATCAGCGCGGCCGCCCCCGAATCCCGCAGCTGGAACTCGATCTCCGGCGCCTTGAGCAGCACGTTCATCGGGACGACGACGCCGCCCGCCTTGAGGATGCCGAAGTAGGCGATGACGAACTGCGGGATGTTCGGCAACTGCAGCCCGACCCGGCCGCCGGCTGTGAGACCGCCCGCCGCCAGGTTCGCGGCCACCCGGTCCGACAGCCCGTCGAGCTCGGCATAACTGATCCTGGTCTCGCCGAGGATCACGGCCGCCTTACCCGGTACGCGACGAGCCGATTCCCGCAACATCACCGCCAGGTTGAAATCCATCGTGGCTCCTGAAGTAGGGCGGGATGGCCGCAGAATTTGCACTTAGGGTGCTATAACATCTGACCGGAAGTCAACCCTTGCGCCCGGCGCAGCGCATCTCCTCATGCCGCCAGACGATGTCCTCCAGGACGTCGGCCAGGTCGGGGAAACCCCGCCGCCCGGCCGGGCACTCGAACGCCCCGTCCTGGCAGCACACCGTTATCCCGGCCGCCGTGGACACGGTTGACCGCGCTGGACCGCGGTGACGGCTGACCGCCGCGATGCCCCGCGCCGTCAGCAGACGGGCCAGGGTCCGCGCCGCCTGAACTGGCGTGATCACGGTGGCAGGGGACTCAGCCGCAGCGGCTGGGATCCTCATGGAGAACCAGGCGACCTTGCCCGCAACGGAATCTGCGGCGAGCCGCGAACGGGTCCGCCGGCAGCCCGCCGCGTGCGACAGCGCCCGGACGATGGCGAGCCCGCGCCCGGATCCGGCCTCGTCCGCATCGATCACGTCGGGCGGAAGAGCGCTCGGCGCCCCGGCGGAAAGCAGGTCAGGCAGTCCCGGGTAAGCCGGCGGCCAGGTGTCGGCGGACGAGTCGAAGACTCCGCACACCATCTCGGCGGACGCCCCCGCGCCACGCGGGTAGATCCATAGCTCGGGCGGGGTCCAGCCTGCCCGGGCCCGCCCCGGCGGCGGCTCGCCGCCCAGGGCGTGCCGCCAGGCGTTGGCCGCGAGCTCGCTTACCGCCAGCACCGTGTCGTCGAGCAGTTCGGCCGGCAGCCGGAACGCCACCCATGCCTCCCGCGCGAATCCCCGCGCGGCCCGGGCGCAGCTCGCGTCGGCAGGCAGCGGCCAGGAAAGGCCAGCCCCGTATGAGGTCCGGCTAAACGGGCGGCCGGACGGAGATCCGGTCCTCGGGAGGGGAGCCGCTGACCGGGCGGAGCGCGGCTGGCTGACTTCTGGCATGAGCCACCTCCTGCCTCGGGCTGGCCGGCGCTTACGGTGCCGCGTACCGCCGTCGGCGCCATTACTGCACTTTGCGTGCAAAATCTTGGCTCTAGGTTACCCATCGGTACGACCGCTTGGCCGCGTCCGCCTGATTTCGTGAAACAAATTGTTGATCTGTTACCTGATGGGGGTTACCGTCGAGTTCGGCATAGTCGCCGCCGCCTCCGCAAGGGATGTGACCGCATGTCAGGAGCTACGCAGACAGCAGTCCCCAGCAGACCTACCTGGCTCTCCGGGATTAAGGGGCGCCAGCTCAATACATATCCCGAGACCTCAGCCCGGATGTTCTATCTGGCCATCACGGTGCTGGCCACGATCACGCTGTATTACGAGCTGTACGTCGGCGGCGCGGTGTCCACGCTGCTGCTGACGAACTTGCATATGACCTTTACCTTCTATGTGCTCACGCTGGCCTTCGGGAACCTGATCGGCGCGTTCGGGTCGCTGTTCGCCGGGCTCACGGACCGGCTGGGCCGGGCGAACCTGGTGGTGTTCGGCCTGCTGTTCACCGGGGTCTTCGTGGCCTTCATCCTGCCCGCCGCGACGAACAAGTGGGCCTTCACCATCGAGGGTTTTGTGGTCGGGATGGTCGAGGGTGTCTGCCTGGTGGCTACGCCGGCCCTGATCCGGGACTTCTCCCCGCAGGTCGGCCGGGCCACCGCCATGGGTTTCTGGACCTCCGGCCCGGTGGTGGGCAGCCTGATCGTGGCCGTGGTCGGCAGTGCCACCATCCCGGCCGTCGTGGCCAACCCGCGGTTCTGGACCCACGAGTACCGCATCTGCGGCATCGCCGGGCTGGTGGTGTTCGTGATCGCCTTCTTCGGGCTGCGCGAGCTGTCGCCGCGGCTGCGTGACCAGCTGATGGTGACCATACGGGACCGGGCCCTGGTCGAGGCCCGGGCCAAGGGCCTGTCCGAGACCGACATCGAGGCGGCGCTGGCGCACCCGTTCCGCCAGCTGCTCAAGCCCGACATCATCGTCTCCGCCTTCGCCGTGTCCGTCATGCTGCTGATCTACTACACGGCCGTTGGGTTCAGCGTGATCTACCTGTCCACCGTGTTCGGCTTCTCGCTGAAGAACGCCAACGGCCTGGGCAACTGGAACTGGGGCTTCAACGTCATCGCCGTGCTGCTGATCGGTGTGATCTCGGACCGGTTCCGGGTCCGCAAGCCGTTCATGGTGATCGGCGGCGTGCTGGCCGCGGTCATGGTGGTGGTGTACCTGCTGCAGGCCGGCCACCATCCCGGCTACTACACGGTGGCCCTCATGCTGGCCCTGCTCGCGTTCGGGCTGGGCATTGCCTACACGCCGTGGATGGCCAGCTTCACCGAGACGGTGGAGGCACGCAACCCGGCCCTGACCGCGACCGGGCTGGCCATCTGGGGCTGGATCCTGCGGGTCGTGGTCTTCGTCTCGTTCCTGCTGCTGCCGCTGGTGATCAACTCGGTCACCCCGCTGGTGAGCTACGGCGCGAACGTGGCGGCGTACGCCACCCAGTACTCCGAGCCAGCTGGCCTTCGCGCAGACCCACCCGCAGATCGTGGCGAACGCGCAGAAGTACAAGGTCCAGCTGGCCGATGCGGCCAAGTTCGCCCCCGAGCTGGCCGTCATCCAGGCTCACCCGGCGCTGTTCACGCAGCTAGCCACGTATACCAACCCGGCCAAGATCCCGCCGAAGCTGCAGGCGGAGGCGGTCGCGGCCGCGGGCGGCGGCGCCCAGGGCGTGGCCGTCCTGACCAGCATCGCCACCAACAAGGCCGCGATCAACTCGGTCATCGCGGTCGGCCCGCAGCTGCAGCAGATCGCGCCGTACGCGGCCCAGCTGACCGCGCTGTCCAAGGTGCCGCCGCCGGTCTTCGCCTACCTCAACGCGCACGGGGCGGCCGTGACCAAGGCCGCGGCCGAGACCGACTCGCAGTGGAGAACCTGGTACTGGATCTGTTTCGGCGGCATCGTCTTCTTCCTGGCCTCCGTCCCGCTGCTGCGCGGCCGCTGGCGGACACGCGATGCCCGCGCGGACGAGGCCGAACACGAGGCCCGCGTCCAGGAAGAACTAGCCAAACTCAACACCTGATCCACCCGCCGCAGTGCGGCCGGCCCCGGGAGCACGATTCCCGGGGCCGGCCTCACGGTCCGATACCCTCCACCAGCGCCTGCTGCAGCCGGTTGGCCGTGGCCACGTCGGGCTTGCGGGCAGCAAGCACGTCCGCGTACACGAACGATTCCCCCAGCCGCACCAGCGCGTAGGCCAGGGCGTCCGGCTCGGTGATCGTGACCAGGCCGAACTCGGCGATGTCGCGGCGGAGCAGATCCTCCACGAAGGCCACGATCCCGGTCTGGACCCGGCCGCGCGGGTCGGTCAGCACCCGCAGCGCCAGCGCCGGCTCCTCATCCAGCAGCCGGCGCAGCCCGGCCGACTGGGCCACGATCGCGTTGATGTACCGCCCGGTCCCGGTGGTGTGCAGTGCCCCGGGAGGCCGCTCGGCCTCCCAGCGAGCCGCAGCCATCTCCAGGGTGCGCTCGGTCAGCCGCCATAGCGCCTGCCCTAGCAGCGACTCCCGGCTGCCCACGCGGCGGAACAGGGTCACCCGTGAGATTCCCAGCTCATCCGCCAAGCCCTGCATGTCCAGCCGCCGCCCGTCGGTGATCCAGCGGGCGGCGGCCGCCACGATGCGGGCCGATAGTGGGCCGGTGTTCTTGGCGGGTGCGCGGTCCGGGCTGCGTGACGGCACGATATCCCTCGTCACGGGCTGGTCTGCGCTGCACCGTCTGGTGCTGGGCCGCCGAACACGCTGTTCACGATAGCCTCGGCGGCAGGCCCGTAGGGCGGCAGGAACGCGTCGGCCAGGTCGCCGGTTCCGCGGACCACCACGCCGCGCGGGTTGGAGAATTCCCGGAATCCCTCGATGCCGTGGTGCCGGCCTGTGCCGCTCTGCCCGACGCCTCCGAACCCGAGGGACGGCAGGGCGCCCTGCAGGGCGCAGACGTTGACGCACGCCCCGCCCGACGTCGTCCGGCGCAGCACGTCCTCGGCCACCTGCGGGTCATGGCTGTAGACATACAGTCCCAGCGGCCGCTCGCCCGCGTTGATCGCGGTCACCGCCTCGTCGAGGTCGTCGTACGGGATGACCGGCAAGATCGGGCCGAACACCTCTTCCCGCATGATGCGCAGCTGCTCCGGCGGGTCGATTACCAGCAGCAGCGGCAGCCTGCGGGTCGCTGCGTCACCCTCGCCTCCCAGCGAGACGACCCGTGCGCCGCTGGCCCGGGCTTCGTCAGCCATCGCGACGATCCGCTCGAGGTGCCGCCGCGTGATAATGCCGGTGCAGTCCGCGGAGGACGCGTAGTCCGGCAGGTCCTGGGTCAGGTACTGCTCGGCGTGCGCGACGAAGGCGTCGACCTGGTTCCGCGGCACCAGCGCGTAATCCACCGAGATGCACATCTGGCCATTCTTGATCAGCTTGGTGCCGATGACGCTGCGCACGCTGGCCGTGTCGACGCTGTCCGGGGCCAGGACCGCCGGGCACTTGCCGCCGAGTTCCAGAGTGACGGGCACCAGGTTCTCCGCCGCGGCCCGGGCGATCTCCCGGCCGATGGCCGGGCTGCCGGTGTACAGCAGGTGATCCCAGCGCAGGGTCGGGAACTCCCGGGCCAGCGCGATGCCGCCGACGGACACCGCCACCTGGTCCTCGGCGAACGTCCCCGCCACCATCTCCCGGAGCAGGGCCGCGCAGGCTGGCGTGTAATCCGAGGGCTTTATGATGACCCGGTTGCCGGCCGCGAGCATCTCCACCAGGGGACCGGCGGACAGGTCGAACGGGAAGTTCCACGGGACGATGTTGCCGATGACGCCCTTGGGCTGATACCGGATGCCGGCCCGGGCCGTCCCGTAGAGCCCCGGGTCGGCGGGACGCTCGTCCTCCGCCATCCAGGCGCCGAGGTTCTCCAGCGCGTAGGCCGCACGGGCGGCGACGCCCAGCACCTCGATCATGTCGGTGAACAAATCCGGATGCGCGCCGAAGTCCTCCCGCATCGCCGTCCGGATCGCGTCGCGGTGGCCGAGCATCATCGCGGCCAGGGCGCCCAGCCGCTCCTGGCGCGCCGCGGCGCTGGGATAGGGGTCGGCCGAGAACGCCGCCCGCTGGAGGGCGTGCAGCCGGTGCAGCTCGGCGATGGCCGGGCCGTCGTCGGTGACGGTGGCGGCGGGTGGCGCGAGAAGAGGGGTCATGAGAGTCTCCCGTGAAGATGTTACATTTACGAAAAGTGTTACATGCCCCGCGGACAGGCGACAAGGAGCCAAGGAGCACCGTGAGCACAGCTGTACCTGACCATGTCGACGTGCTGATCGTGGGGGCCGGGCTGTCCGGCATCGGCGCCGCCTGCCACCTGCAGGCCCAGGCTCCCGGCCGCTCCTACGCGATCGTGGAGGCCCGTGCCGCCAGCGGCGGGACGTGGGATCTGTTCCGCTATCCGGGCATCCGGTCGGACTCAGACATGTTCACGCTCGGCTATACGTTCCGCCCCTGGCAGGCGCCCGGCGCCATCGCCGGCGGCGGCCAGATCCTGCGCTACCTGCGGGAGACGGCGGCGGCATACGGCATCGACGAGCACATCAGCTATCACTGCCGGGTGGTCCGGGCGGACTGGTCCGGTGCTGACGCCCGGTGGACGGTGACCACCGAGGACACCAGAAGCGGGACCCGGGCCGAGCGCAGCTGCGGCTTCCTGTACCTGTGCGCGGGTTACTACCGCTACGACGAGGGATACACCCCGGACTGGCCCGGCCGGGACCGCTTCGCCGGCCAGGTGATCCATCCGCAGCACTGGCCGGACGACCTCGACCTGTCCGGCCAGCGGGTGGTCGTCATCGGCAGCGGCGCCACCGCCGTCACGCTCGTACCCGCGATCGTGGAGCAGGCGGCGAACGTGACCATGCTGCAGCGCTCTCCCTCGTACGTGATGGCCCTGCCGGCCCGGGACCCGATCGCCAGCCTGCTGCGCACGATCCTGCCCGAACGCCGCGCATACGCGGCGATCCGATGGAAGAACACGAGGATCGCGATGGCCTGGTACCGGCTGTGCCGCACGCATCCGGACTGGGCCCGGAAGCTGCTCAGCCGCGGCGTCCGCAAGCGGCTGCCCGACGGCTACGATGTGGCCACGCACTTCACCCCGGCGTATGACCCGTGGGACCAGCGGCTGTGCCTGACGCCTGACGGTGACTTCTTTGCCGCCATCAGCTCCGGCCAGGCTGAGATCGTGACCGATCACATCGAGGCCTTCACCCCGGCCGGCCTGCGGCTCCGATCCGGTGCGGAGCTCGGGGCCGACGTGATCATCACCGCGACCGGGCTGAACTTGCGGCTGGTCGGCGGCGTCGAGCTGGCCGTCGACGGCGAGCTGGTCGCCGCCGCCGACCGGGTCGCGTACAAGGCGATGATGCTGGACGGAGTGCCCAACATGGCGTTCGCGATCGGTTACACCAACGCCTCGTGGACGCTGAAGGTGGACCTGGTCTCCTCCTATGTCGCCCGGATCGTCGCGTTCATGGCGTCCGGCGGCTACCGCATCGTCACACCGCGGCTGCCGTCCGAGCCGATGGGCACCGTGCCGTTCACCGACATGACTTCGGGGTATTTCCAGCGAGCCGCGGACATGCTGCCGCGGCAAGGTGACCGGGTCCCGTGGCTGCTGCGACAGGACTTCTTCAAGGACGCGGCCCTGTACCGCGGCCCGGTCGACACCGAGAACCTGGCCTTCGCAACTGCGCCTGCCGCGGCGCGCCGGGCCGGGGGCGGCTGAGGCATCATGAACAGGCCGCACATCGATACCAGGCACCTGGCCGGCAAGATCGCGGTCGTCACCGGCGCGGGTTCGGGCATCGGTCGCTCACTGGCCACGCTGCTCGCCGCGCGGGGCGCCGCCGTCCACGTCGCCGATCTCGACGGCGTCCGCGCCGAGGCCGTCGCCGGCCAGGTCCGCGGCGCGGGCGGGCGCGCAACCGCGCACGCCGTCGACGTCACGGACGCCGCTGCGGTGGCCGCCCTGGCCGAGCTGGTGTTCGCCCAGGGCCCGGTCGACCTGCTGTTCAACAACGCCGGAATCGGCCTGGCCGGGGCCACGACCGATACCACGCTGGCCGACTGGCGGCGGCTGATCGACGTCAACCTGATGGGCGTGGTCCACGGCGTGCACGCCTTCCTGCCGGGCCTGCTCAGCCAGGGCCAGCCCTCGCACATCGTCAACACCGCGTCGATGGCCGGCCTGGTGCCCGCGGCCGGCATGACCGCCTACTCGGCCACAAAAGCGGCTGTCGTGGGCTTTACCGAGGCACTCGACGTCGAGTTGGCCGGCTCCCGCGTACGGGTCAGCGCGCTGTGCCCGGGCGTGATCGACACCGCCATCGTCGGCGCCGCGGCGATGCGCGGCGACTGGGGACCCCGGCAGGCCCGCCTGGTGGATTTCTATGCCCGCCGGGGCACCTCGCCGGATGTGGTCGCCCGGCAGGCGCTGGCGGCGGTCACCCGCGGCCACCGGATCATCCCCGCCCCCCGCTACCAGGTGATGCCGCACTGGCTGCTCAAGCGCATGGTCCCACCCGCCGGGCACGCGCTGTCCACGGCGAGCTACCGGTTCTTGCGCAAAGACCCTTGACCGGTTTCGGTCGGCCCCGGCCGGCGCCGTCAACGAGGCATCTCGCACCCGGCGCGGCCGCACGAACCCCGCCCGTTCGGCAGTCCACTCGAGCCGAACGGGCGGCGGTGCAGCTCCGGTGTCTCGGGACCTGCCTTGAGCATGGTCAGCGCGATCTCCACGGACCGAATACCGTGCCGGGACGGCGGCCGGCACGTGTCCGGGCATTCCGCGACGCCCGTGACCTTGCGTGCAAGCTCGACCTGGTGCCTGCTCGGCGGGAACCCGGTATCTGACCGTGGAGATGAATTCGTCGAGCACCTCGCTGCCGCACGAGGTATTTTTGCACAGCAGGCGCTATTATATTGTGGTGGACGCTTGGGCCTATCGCGCGCGGAGCCGCTGGTGACCGTGGCCGCGTCGGCCGGCGTGGCCACGCCGTTCTCCTCCAAAATGCTCGATCACATCGTGTCGGTCCTCGGGACCGACGAGGCGCGGGCGTTGCGGGCAGACATCTTGCAGCGGCTCAGCGCAGGCGAACCCGCGGACGGGCGCATCGCCCGGTCGCACCGCACCCGGCGGGCGATCGTCGACGCGATGCGCGCGCTGCACGGCGAGGGTGACCTGCGGCCCAGCGCGTCCCGCATCGCCGGGCGGGCTGGTGTGTCGCTGCGCACGGTTTGGCAGCAGTTCGCCGATATGGAGGCGCTGCTGCTCGAGGCGGGCCGGCGAGATCTCGAGATCCTGCTTGGGCTCATGCGGCCGATCGACCCCAGCCTGCCGCTCGATGACAGGATCGTGCGGTTCGTCAGCCGGAACGCCAGGATCTACGAGCAGATGGCGCCGGGCTGGCGCGCGGCCCGGCTGCACGAGCCCTTCTCCGCGGAGCTGCGCCGCAGCAAGCAGCGTGCCAGCGCGCTGGGCCGGGCCGAGCTCGAAGTGGTCTTCAGTCCGGAGCTGGATAGGCTTGCCGGCCAGCCGCGGGAGCAGCTGGCCCGGGCACTGGTGGGGATCGGCTTCTGGCCGTTCTGGGAGTCGCTGCGGACCGACGCTGGCGCCAGCTCCGGACAGGCGGCCGATGTCGTCGCCTCGCTGCTCGCCGCGCTGCTAGGCGGAACGGGGTAACAGAGCAGGCTCAAACCCGGGAGGATGAGGCCGACTTGGCCGAGCTGCCTGAAGACGAGGCCGCCGAGTTGCTGGCCGCCGAGGGGTTGGGGGAGCCTGGCCTGGACCAGCTGGCCCGGGCTGGCTTCCGCGCGCTGGGACTGCAGACCTTCCTGACCGCCGGGCCCAAGGAGACCCGCGCCTGGGAGATCCGGGCGGGGGCGACCGCCCCGGAGGCGGCCGGCGTCATCCACACGGACTTCCAGCGCGGCTTCATCAAGGCCGAGGTCGTCTCCTACGACGATCTGATGGCCACGGGCTCGCTGCCCGCTGCTCGCTCCGTCGGCAAGGCCCGCATCGAGGGCAAGGATTACGTCATGCGCGACGGCGACGTGGTCGAGTTCCGGTTTAACGTGTAGTCCGGCCGCGGTGCAGCCATTCCTTAGACTCGGTCTCTGTTCGTCATTGTGATCCCGTGGCCACCAGCGTCGCGGTGATGGGTTCGAGCTCGGCCATCAGCTCGTCCAGCTCGGCGGGGGAGAGTGCATCGTACGGCGGGGTGGCGAGCTCGTCGGTCAGGGCTTCGATGCACTGCTTGACCTCGCGGCCGGCGTCGGTGAAACAGCCGTCTGTGTCGACGAGCCCACGCTCGCGTAGCCCGTCCATGACCTCGGCCAGCCGCTTTTCCGGCAGGTGGTGGATGCGGCCGAACGACTCCGGCGGGTGGATGCCCATGTCAAGCGCGGAGAGCACGTGGGCCTGCGTACCGCCGATGCGGGCACCGACGAGAGCGGCGACGTGCCCGTCGCCGCGGTGCTCGCGCAGCATGGTCGCGGAGTGCCACAGCCGGGCAACCGGGTCGCTGGGCACCAGAAGGGATCGCATCCCGGCGTACATCACCCGGCCTTCCATGGGCGCGCTCGTCGCGGCCTTGGTGGTCAGGTCGGCGGCGCGCGCCAGGCCGGGGGAGCCGGCCACCTCGTCGCCGAGGATCCGTCGCAGCGAGGCCGTGCTGCCCCGCTCGCGTGCGGCGATGGATGCCTCGGGTGGGATCGTCTCCCATGCGCTCGGGATGTGTCGCGCGGCCTCGCCGTCGGCGAAGCTGTAGAAGGCCGCATGCACGACGTGGGCCGGCACCCGCCCCAGTGGCGCGGCGCGGCTGGCGAAGTAGCCGTCCCAGTAGGTGCGGTGGCCGAGCGCGGCCATCTCCTCGTTGCACTCGTCGGCGAAGAAGGTGACCAGGCAGATCGGCTCGAGGAGCTCGAACATGCGGCGGGCGGTGGTCGCGGTGGGCATAACCGATCAGACTCGCCGAGCGGCCCGGATTCATCGGTCTGTCTGCTGGAAGTCGGCCACCGGCGTCCAAGGCGATGACCTGGTGAGACAAAAGGCGTGGCATCATTGTGAGCATCAGATGATGCGATTTTAGATGCGGAGGCCTCGATGAGGACCACGGTGACCATCGATGACGAGCTCTTGGCGCGCGCGACTGAATTGACCGGCATTACGGAGAGGTCCGTGCTGTTGCGCAACGGGCTGGAAACCCTGATCCGCGTGGAGAGCGCCAAGCGCCTGGCGGCCCTGGGCGGCTCGGGCAGTCACGCAACCGCGGCGCCACGTCGGCGGGACGGCGCCAAGTGATCTTGGTCGATACGTCGATCTGGATTGACCACTTCCATGCCCCCGAGCCTTCTCTCGTTACGTTCCTGCGCGACAACCTGGTCGGATGTCATCGTGCTGTGATCGAGGAACTGGCGCTTGGGTCGATCAAGCAACGCGACCGCGTGCTGGTCCTCCTCGAGAACCTCCAGGGGTTCCCGGTCCTGACGCATGAGGAAGTAATGGCGCTGGTGGATGGGCGTCAGCTCGGGGGCGTGGACTGAGTGCGGTGGATGTCCACCTGCTCGGCTCCGTCATGCTGGTCAGCGGAGCACGGTTGTGGACGCGGGACGAGCGGTTGCTCGCGGCATGCCGGGACGGCGGAGCTGCTTACGTCGAAGAGCCTTGAGGTACGCCGGGTCCGGCGGCCCCCACATGTGTATCGGTGACGAAACTTTGCGGAGTTCAGGTTCAACGTCTGAGAGCGGCCCGGCCATCCAGGGCCGGAATCGGGACGTGATCACCGCCAAACTGGTCCTGCGGCGACGCCCCAATGCCAGGCCTCTTTCCGCGCCAATCCCTTCTGCGCCCAGCATCGAAGTGGCGTAAGAATTCGTTAACCTTGGCCGGGAAGTCGCCCGCGCCCCCAAGTATTAGCAGTTCAGCGACATGGTCACCCCATTTTATGGCTGGGGCGTGCCCCATGGGCGCGGCCGAGACGAACATTCCGCCCGTAAGCGCTGAACCCGCTGAGTATCCGCTTCGTATCACAGAGTGCTGGACATCTGGTCAGTGCGATGCAAGTAACCAGCGGTAGCTGGTTCCCTACCCGGGACGACGTGGCGCACAATGGACAGTGAGGCCGGCACTAAGGGACGGCCGTCTCCGGTATGAGCGGAGGCGGGAACGTGCGGAGGTGTGATGGTTCGCGGACCCAATTCCGGTGACGGAAAGCGGTCGACCGTTTACTATCTGGACTCCGCCGGTCCTGTTCCATCGCCGCGGCGACCCCCGCTAAGGTCGCTGGCAGGCTGATCTGCTGACGGACGAGTGGCCAGCAGGCGATTACCCAGCTGCTGCTACTCCGGCGAACAGATCCTGGGGCGGGGCGGGCGGTCGTTGGCTGCTGTGGCCGCTCCGCGTCGTGCTGTGGGGCACTCTGCTGGTCATCGCGTTCCGGGGGCTGGCCGCCATCGTCACCGGCCAGAGCCTGACCGCAGCGGCGGCTCCGGCCGCCCCTGGCCGCCCAGCGGCCAGCGAATTCCCGGTCGGCCTGGCTGAGGCCTACGCCGCGGATTTCGGCCGGGTCTACCTCAGCTTCAGCCCGCAGACCCGGGCTCTGCGCGAGGAGGAACTGCAGGCCTACCTGCCTGCGCAGACTGCGGCCGCCAATCCCGACCTGGGCTGGAACGGCGCAGGGGAGATGGCCCTGCAGTCCGAGCAGGTCGCTGGCATCGCCGTTCAGGACCACCAGCACGCCGTGGTTACCCTGCTCGCCTTGGTCAACGACCAGCTCATGGAACTCGGCGTCCCGATAGCCGCTGCCGGGAGGAATGTGGTGGTGTCCGGCGAGCCAGCCTGGCTGCCGGCCCAGCGTCCATTTCGCCGCCCGTTACCGTCGCCCATGGTCCGGATCCAGCGGCTCAAAGTCAGCTGATGAGCGAACTTCCAGCATTCTTCCAGGCATATGCCAGCGGAGATAGCGACATGCTCCGCTCCTACCTAGCGCCCGGTGCGTCGGTGACTGGCCTGGAAGGTCAGCTCGCCTTTGACTCCATCGCCGCTCTCAGCGTGCCGGCTGGCGGGACGACCCGGACGATTTACGCAACCGTAATATGGCAGCTCTCTGAACAGGCAGGATCCACCACGGCCAAATCAGGTATGGCGCCAAAACTTCAGATGACGTACTGTATGTCGGTTGTCGACCTTCGACACAGCAAATGGTATGTAAAACAGATTGGTGCATCGACTGAGGCGGTGGGAGCCCGATGAGCAGGATGAGGGCGGCTAATGCCGTCATGTCCTGCTGTCCTCGCGCCCGTGTCAGTGGCGCCCGGTCGAGCGTCTGCGCCCGGCCAGCCTTCTGGCCGCCAGCCTCACCCCGACCCGCCGCCCACGGGCTCGCCCGCATCCGGCCTACCTCACGTAGGCCGGTCCGCTCAAAACCCGCCCCTGGTCGGCACGATCGCCGATCTCGCTTCTCCCGCCCCAGCCATCCATGGCTCCCGCAGGGGCACGCCGCGGCTGCTGCACCGCCGTGCCCGCTTCCGCCTGGGCTCACGCATCCGCTTTACTGGTACGTGTTCAGATGGGATGCCGCGACGCTCTTCGGATGGTCATTTGATCCCGGAAGGGACATACTATTATGCAATCACACCTTATCGCTGCGGCGGCTCCGCTGGCCTTGAGCACTCAGGGGCTGGTCAGCTACCTGCAAGGCCTATTTGGGCCATTGTTCCTGGGTATAGTCGGGATCGTAGCGATCTTCTTCCTCTTTACCAGGGAGATTACCCGGTTCGTGCAATTCATCGTCCTGGCGGTGGCCATTGCCGTCGTCTTCTACACGCCAAGTATCGTCCAGACGCTGGCCACTGGCATAGCAAACGCGCTCGGGGTCCACTGACCCAAAAACAGGAAGAAGGAGCGCGTCTCTAGTGGATCTTCCCACCTATACTAATATCTGGCGAATCGAAAAACGGCTTTACAAGCTGTATGATTTTCGGTTGCCAGCGCCACTGCCGATCACGTGGATTGCAGTATTTACCGGAATCACGGTCCCGTACGTGATTTTCCTGATCGCTATCGGCCTGCCTTTCAACCACAACTTGGTGTGGCTTTATGTGCTTCCGCCCGGAGTGCTCACGTGGCTGACCACCCGGCCGGTGATCGAAAATAAGCGTCTGCCCGAGCTGGTCACTTCGCAGCTCCGGTACGTCTCGGAGCCGAAGACATGGTGCCGTATGGCGCCCTTCTCCGAGAAAGACGAAATCTATGTAACGGCCCGGATATGGCACCGGTACCCGCCCAAGGCCAAGCCGAAGAAGACGGGGAATAAGTCCCCAGTCCGGACCAGGCTGAGTCGCCCCGCACTGAGCCAGGGCGCGTCGGCCCCGGCCGGAGTCCTCGAGCTCAACGACCTCGTGCTGGAAACCTCTGAGTTCGAGACGCCGCAATCCGCAATAGCCCAGTCCGACGCAGTCCAGCTAGCGCCTCCCCGGCCTGAGGCGCCCCCGCTGGCCCTCCCCCCAGCAGCGAAGACTCGCCCGGCGGGGAAGACCCGCCCGGTCAAGAACCGGCTTCCCGCGGTGAAGCGTCCCACGATCCGGCGCCCGACGTTGTCCCGTCCGCCGGTCTCGCCCCCCGTCGAGCCCGAGGCAGATCTGGCATCCCCGGCGACGACGGCCACCCAGGCCCAACCGGCCCCGGCCCAGGCCATCCCCGCCCCGGCTGCCTCCGCTCCCGGAGCCGGCACCGGGCCAGCTCAGCACGTCGACGCCGCGCAGGTCCCGGTGCATGAGCGTTCTGGCCCCCCGCGCGCTCCCAGGCGGGCACCGGCCCGGCCCCAGAGCGCGAGCCAGCCGCCGCGTGGCCAGGTGTGGCCGTCTGCGCAACAGACCCAGCCTGAATCCACCTTTACCTGGTCTCCGTGGCCGCAGGGAGCCCGGCAGAACCCCGATCCATCGGCCGCCACCGACGCCGGGACAGCCAAGCGCCCGGCGTGGATGGTCGCTCCGCAGGCCGAGACGCCCGACCCCCTGGCCCTGGAGCTCTCACACGACACGGCTCTGGAGCTCTCGCACGACGTGGACCCTGGCGGTCAGGTCCTTCCCGACCTCTCGCCCGGATCAGCGTCCTGGCCGTCGGCCGAAGGCCGGCCCAATGGCGCGATTCCGCCGTCTGCCCGAGCCTGGCCCATTCCCGGCGGCGGGTGCCTTCCCCGAGGTCGGCGCCTTCCCTGACCTGGATCCCGCCGACGATCTTGAGGCAGCCGATCGCGAGCCAACCGACGACGCCGAGTCACAGGCACCGGTCCGGCCAGCAGCCTCCCTACGATCCCTGCGCCCGCGACTGCGCCAGATGCTGCGCGCCCAGCCGCGTCCGCCGGCCCAACCCGCTCTCGATGCACAAGCCCCCTGAACCACATGCTCCTGAGGCCGAAGTCCTCGACTTCGGCCCCGAGGTCTCCGCCCCGAAGCCCCCTGCACCCCGAGCCCCCCGCACCCAAGCCCTCTGCACCCAAGCCCTCTGCACCCAGGCTCTCCGCGCAGGTCGCCCCTCCGGCCCCAGTGCCGCCGTCCATCGCTGCCACCCCCCAGGTGCCAGAGCAGGCCGAGCCAGAGCCAGCTGCACCGCAGACGCCCCAATCCGTCACCAGCCCAGGCATGGCATCCCCGACGACTCCAAAAGCCCTGGTACCCGGCCTGTCCCGGCGCCTCCCAAAGCCCGGCAACTCCGCCGACCCCGCCCATCCTGGCGGCGCCCGTCGTTCAGGTCCCGGCAACTCCGCCCATCCTGGCGGCGCCCGTCGTTCAGGTCCCGGCAACCCCGCCCACACCGGCCACGCCCGCTGCTCAGGTTCCCGCCGCCCCACCCGCCCCGCCCCACCGGCGGCGCCCGCCGCCCCGGCCCGAGCCCGGGCTCGGGGCCCGGCTCCTCGGGCTGACCCGCGGGCCGGTGCTGCCGTCCATCGAGCGGGCCCTGAGCGGCCCGGGCAGCCGCGATGGGGTCAGCTGGCGGCGTCAGGTCAAGGTGGTCACCGGTGGCCAGGGCCCCGGTAAGCGAGACCAGGAATCGCAAGACCGCGAGCGCATCCGGCGGCCGCTGGATGGCTCGCGCCGGATCGTCGTGCTCGGCTGCACCAGGGGCGCGGGACAGACCGTGACTGCCCTCATGATCGGCCACATCCTGGCCGCCGTACGCGGCGAGGCTGTGGCCACCCTAGACCTCAGCACGGGTCCCGCCTCTATGGCCTCCCGGCGCGCGCCTGCCGCCTCGATCCAGGCCCTGCTGGCGGGCCCAGCAGGGCGCCGATGTGGCGTCGGCGGCAGGCAACCGGCGGCCCGGTTCGACGTTATCGCCGACCATGTCGCGGCCAGCGGAACCAGCGGCCCCAGCCAGCCGAAGCGCTCAGCCAACGAAGCCACGGCCCAGCCCACGAAGGCTCAGCCCCGAAGGCCCAGCCCACGAAGGCCCAGCCCACGAAGGCCCAGCCCACGGAGTCACGCCCGCCCCGCGCCCGCTCGAGGCCGCCGAGTACCAGCGGCTGGCCGAACTCCTCTCCACCCGCTACCGCTTCACCATCATCGACCCGGCCCCGGCCGGCCTGATGCGGGTGCTTTCGTCCGCCGATCAGCTCGTGCTGGTCGCCCCGGCCAGCCCGGACGCGACCACCGCGCTGGCTAACACGCTGCAGTGGCTGGGCGCGCACGGCTATGGCGACCTGGCCAGCCGCGCCGTGACCGTGGTCAACGGGGTGAGCAGGGCGACGAATCAGGACGCACTGCAGACCGAATCCGTTGCCCGGGGACGCTGCCGCGCCATCGTCCGGGTGCCGTGGGATGATCTTGTGTCCGCACGTCCCGGCCCGCAGTCATCGCTGGCGCCGCAGACCAGGCTGGCTTATACCGCGCTGGCTGGGGTAGTCGTGACGGGCCTGGCTGACAACGGAGGTCCTGAAAGGAATCCTGGTGAGCACTCGGACTAGGCCGTCCCGCGGTTCCCGCGGACGTACCCGCCTGGCGATCCGGTACTTCGATGACACCATCCTGCTCACCGACACCCATGCTTGGGCCTACTACCGGCTCCCGTCCGTCTCCTACGAGTTCACCACCCCGGAGGAACGGGAGGCCCTGGCCACCAACATCACCGTGGCCCTGGCCGCAATCCGGATGCAGGACGCCGAGGTCCACCTGCGCATCGCGCACCGGTCCTATCCGGCGCATACCTGGGCGACCGGGCTCGACGCCACCTCGGACGGCGGCCCGGGCTGGCGGGAATACCTGGAGCAGACCTACCAGCACGTCTGGTCGAAGGACTTCTGGGGCAAGGAGATCTACCTCGGCGTCCGGCTCGGCGTGCGCGGCGTGCGCGCGCAACTGTCCGGTGGCGTGCTGTCCCAGTTCCGCGGCATGCAGGCGCACGGCGAGCGTGGTCTGGGCCTAGCCGACGACGCGGTCAGCTCGGCCGAGATCGCTAAGTGGACCGAAGCGGCCGAGCGGCTGGGCCGGGCCCTCAACGCGAGCGCCCTGTCGGCCCGGCATGCCACCTCCAGCGAGGTCGCGTGGCTGGTTAAGCACACGCTCATGCAGACCGCGGGTGAGCCGTTGCCCTCGGCGGCCAAGCGCCGGCGCTGGGGTCCGGGAGAGATCGACACCCTCTTCGAGGGGCAGATCCACAATGGCCGGTCACTGCTGAGCCTGGAGCATATGGCCGGGGAATCCTTTGTTGCTTTCGTATCGTTTGCCCGTTTTCCGGATGTGATGGCATTCCCGGACGGCGAGCCGTGGCTGCATTTCGCCGATTCGCTGCCGTTCCCGGTTGAGATCAGTTCCCGGATGAAGCTCATCTCACCCGCCAAGGCGAGCAAGGATGTCAGCCGCCGCCTGGCGCACGCGCGGGACATGGACGCGCATATTCGTGAGGCGGGCGCGGAGGCGCCTATCGCGCTGGCCGAGCAGATCGCCGCGGCCAGAATGCTGGAGCACGGCATCACCAAGGAACGCCTGCCGTTCGTCTACGGCTGGCACCGGCTTATTGTGGCCGCGCCCACAAAGGAGCTCTGCGTACGCCGGGTGGAAGCGGTCGTGGAGCATTATCGCGATATCGGGATTGACGTGGTCAATTCCACTGGCGACCAGTTCTCGCTGCTGTGCGAGACGCTGCCCGGCGAGCGGATCCGGCTCAATTCCTACGTGCAGCGCCAGCCGCTCTACACCATCGCGGGCGGAATGCCGACCGCTACCGTGGAAATCGGCGACCGCGTCGACGCGACCTCGCAATCGGGCTGGATCGGCCCGTATATCGGCGAGACCCTGGGCCGGGCGCGCAACGTCGTGCATTTCGACCCGCTCGTGGCGGCGGCGCGGAACCGGCCGACCGCCATCGCCATCACCGGCGAGCCCGGCGGCGGCAAGACCACGCTGGCCATGCTGCTGATCTACCAGCTCGCGCTGCGGGGCGCGACCGTGGCGGTGATTGACCCCAAGGGTGACGCGGAATCGCTCGTGGAGTACCTCTCCCGCCAGGGTCGCAAGGCTCGCGTGCTGCCGCTGAATTCGGCGGCGCCGGGACTGCTCGACCCGTTCTCGTTCGGCCAGGACATGTCCGAGAAGCGGACGATGGCCACCGAGACGCTGCGGCTGCTGCTGCCGCGGATGAGCGAAGAGCGGGAAAGCGCCATGATCCAGGCGGTCGGGGCGGTGGCCGGAACCGAGCGGCCTAGCCTCGGCAAGGTCATCCAGTACCTGGAGCAGGCCGACGACCCGGCCTGGAAGAACCTCGGCGCGGTCATGCGCTCGGTCTCGGAGATGCGGCTGGCAAAGTTGTGCTTCGCCCCGTCGGTGGGTCAGCAGATCGACGCAGAGGGCTGGACCACGGTCTTCACGCTGGCCGGGCTCACGCTGCCGGACACCACCACCAGCCGGGACGACTATTCCTATGAGCAGCGGCTGTCGGTGGCCCTGCTCTACCTGGTGTCCCAGTTCGCCCGCAAGCTGCTGAACGGGATCGACCGGTCGGCACCCAAGGCGATCTTCCTGGACGAGGCGTGGGCGATCACCTCGACCCCCGAGGGCGCCAAGCTGGTGCCCGAGGTCTCCAGGATGGGCCGGTCCCGGAACACCGCGATGGTCCTGGTCTCGCAGAACGCGGGCGACCTGCTGAACGAGCAGGTGACGAACTGCCTGTCCGGAGTGTTCGCGTTCCGGTCCAGCGAACGGGCCGAGGTAGCAAACGTCATGTCACTGCTGGGAATCGAGCCAAGTGACGAGCACAAGGCCGCTCTCCGCGGGCTCGGCAACGGTGAGTGCATTTTCCGCGATCTGGACGACCGGGCCGGCCGGATCGGCATCGACCTGGTGTCTTCCGAACTCAGGGACTGGATCGACACTAACCCCACCAGGGCCAGGCGTGGTCAACCTGACCCCTACTCACGCAGGGCACCCAGCGCAGACGGATCTCCGGCGAGCGGCGGCGCGCCGGAGGAGGAGTCGTCTGCGGTCGGCACGCGAGCGGCGGAAGCGTCGTCGTAAACGCAGAACCAGGAGCTCTCCCCGATGGCACTTTCGCCAGCCCCGCCCCAGCCCCGCAGGCGGGACCGCGCTTACTCTTCGTCGCCTCGGCGCCACCTGCCGCGCTGGATCATCTTGGTGCTGCTGCTCGCCACGGCCGGTTTTGCCTTCGCCACCCCCGCCCTGGCGGCCACCCAGTCCACCGCCGCGACTCAGTCCACCGCCGCGACCCAGGCCACCCACGCCGCCCAGAAGACCGCCACCGCCACCAGCCCGGTCAAGCTGACCGCCGAGATCACCCCCAATGAGCCCGGCGGTGTCTGCCAGGTGCCCGGCATCGGCGACATCGGCGGCCTCGTCGGCCTGTGCCAGTCCGGTTCGAGCGGCATCGTCGGTGACCTGAACAACATCTGCGAGCCCTCGATCCCGCAGCCCGAACAAGCCAGCAGCGGCATCGACGCCATGATCGAGCCGCCCGCCGCGGCCAGCGGCGGCAACACGCTGTACGACAACTACGGGATCGCCGGCCAGTTCTGGGCGGCGCACGGCCTGCAGTGCTCGGACATGACCTCGCTGATCGGCAACAACGTCGCGGGCATGGTCTTCGACGCGGCGAAGTCCTTCGACCGGGTGACGATCACGGTCTACCAGTCGGCCGCGGGCAACAACATCTTGACCTGGCTGCAGAACGCCGTTGACGGGCTGATCACCGCGCTCGGCAACGCCATCTACTTCCCCTACCTGGCCCCGGTGGTCATCCTGGGTGCGATCTGGCTGGCCTGGCAGGGCCTGATCCGCAAGCGCGCCACGCGGACCATCGAGGGCACGCTGTGGATGGTGGTGGCGGCCGTGGCCGCGATCGCCCTGATCGGCCGGCCTGCCGACTTCACCGGGGTCGGCACCACCGTGTCCAACGGCGTCACCAGCGTCCTCAACACGGCGTTCTCCAAGCTGCCCGCCCCGGCCGGCAGCAACTGCCTGCCGGTCCAGCAGGGCGACCCGCAGAGCGTCACCGGCAACTACGCCTTCACCTCCGGCAACGGCCTGGTCGACCAGAACGCCAACGAGCTGTGGTCAGTCCTGGTGTGCAAGCCCTGGCTCGACGGTGAGCTCGGCACCACCCAGTACGCGACCACCGCCAGCGGTCAGCAGACGGTGGTGAACAAGTACGGCCGGCAGCTGCTGTGGGCCCAGGCCATCGCGGCCAACGAGACCCCCAGCAGCGCCCTGATCCAGGCCAAGCAGTCCACCTACACCGGCATCGCCGGCTCCATCCAGCAGAACGATCCGTCCGTCTACGCCCTGTTCCAGGGGAATCAGTGGACCAGCCGGCTGGAGATCGCCTTCGCCGCCGTGTTCGCCGCGTTCGTGGCCGGGCTGCTCATCTTGCTGATCGCCCTGACCCTGATCGTGCTCAAGCTCGGCTTCCTGCTGCTGCTGGTGGCCGGCCCGTTCTTCCTGATCGTCGGCGTCCATCCGGGCTTCGGCCGGGTCATCGCCATCCGCTGGTTCGAGATGCTGGTCGGCGTGCTGATGAAACAGGTGGCTATCGCGGTCGTGCTGAGCGTGCTGCTGTACTGTTATTCGCTCATCATGGGCACCGCGGACGCGGTCCTGCCGTGGGCGCTGAAGATCCTGATGATCGCCCTCGTCACGGTGGCCGTGTTCATCTACCGCCGGCCGTTCTCCCACCTGTTCTCGGCCGTCGGCTACGGCGCCATCGGATCTTCCGAACGGGCTGATTACAGCCTCCGCGAAGCCAGTACCACGTTCCGCAGGTCGACGCTGGACGCCGCGACCGTGGCCATCCCCGGGGTGGCGGGTTACCGGGCCGCCCGGTGGGCGCGCCGCAACCCGGGCCAGGCCGCCGCGGTAGCCGCGGGCGTGGCCGGTGGCGCAGCGGCTGGTGCGGCGGCGGGCGCAGCGGCTGGCACGGGCGCCGACGCGACCGCGCCCGGCGACGGGTATCCGTCCCGGCTCCGGCCAGATGCACCGCCGCCGATCGACACCGAGGGCGAGGGCAGCACGGCCTCCCGCCGGGCGGTCGGGGTCAGCAGTGCGGGCTCGGCGCGGGGCCGCGACCTGGCCGACGCCAGCGCCAGCACCGGCCGGGTCCCGCCCCCGCTGGACCTGCCGCCGCGCGCAGGCGGATCGCTCGCATCCACCGGGTCTAACGGCACTGGCGTCTCCGGTGGCGCCTCCGGCGGCACTTCCGGCAGCGGCGCCTCCTCCGGCGGTTCCGCCGCGGCCACCTCCGGCTGGTCACGCGGTGCCGGCCGCTCCGCCGCTCCCAGCCGCTCCGCCGCTCCCGGCACCCGCACCCGGCCGCCCGCCGGTCCCACGCCGGCCCTCCGGCGGGCCCTCCACCGGATCGGCTCCCGCCTCTGGATCGGCTCCGCCCCCGGGCGCGTCCGCCAGCCCGGGTGGCTCGCGTTCCCCGCGCTCCGCCGGTTTCTTCGGTTCCTCGGGCCTGCCCGGAACGGGCCGCGCCCCGCGCCGCAGTGGCTCGGCCCCACCCATGAACGGCGGCGGCGGCCCCCGCCCGGCGGCGGCTCCGGCTCCGGAAACGGCTCCGGCTCGGGTGGTGGCTCTACCAGGACAGCGCGTTCAGGCGGCGGCTCTTCGAGCCCGACCCGCTCCAGCGGCGGTTCCGGTCCGGCCTGGCCGTCCAGCGGCTGGTCCTTGGCCGGCGTCCGCCAGCGCTCTGGCGGCCGCCCCGCCACACCTGCGGCCGGTGAAGGTAGCCAGGGGAGTCAGGAGAGTCAGAGCGGCTCCGGCAGCCAGGGAAGCGGCCCGGACGAGGCGCCCGGCCGGCCGTTCTGGCTGCGCCCCATACGGCGGGACAAGTAGCGGGCGGGCACCGTGGATCTCAGTCCCGGCCAGAAGAAGGCGATCTTCGCCGTCGTCGTCCTGGTGCTGGTAGCACTCGGCTACTGGCTCATTGTGCCGAAACTCACCAGCTCGCACGCCAGCGGCACGCCCACAACGACGCCGACGCCGACCGCCACTGCCTCGGTCCCGGCACCGTCCGTCACCGGCACGCCATCGGTCAGGACCGCCTCACCGGCCCCGACCGGTGGCCTCGACATCTACTCCTGGCTGCCGTTCACCCAGCAGGGACTGGCGGCCGCCGCGACCGTGGCAGTCAAGTTCTGCGCCACCTACAACACCTTCACCTATACCGAGGACGCGTCGGCCTACGCGGCCTCGATGAACGGCCTGGTCACTCCGCAGCTGGCCGCATCGCTGAAGAGCGTCTACGCCGCGCCCGGAGTGGCCAGCCTGCGTACCAGCCAGCAGCAGGTCTCGACCGGGGGTGCGGCGATCAGCTCGCTGCGCGCCTTCGGTGCCTCCAGCCTGACCTTCGTCGTCACCGGCACTCAGCACCTGGTCAGCACCAAGGGCACCACTAACGGCACGACGCAGTATGCGATCACCGTGACCGGGTCGGATGCCAGCTGGCAGGTGAACGACATCGAGCTGGCGTCGGCGGGCAACACATGAGCAACCGGCTCTTGGTCCGGACCGAGACCCGCGCCCCCCAGCCGGACCAGCTCGCCAACGGCAGGTCCGAACGGGGCTCCCGGATCCTGATCCTCGGCATCGTGGGCCTGGTCGGCTTGCTTCTGCTTGGGCTGCTGACCGTGCCCGTCGTGATCGGGCTGAACGAGTTCTTCGCGGCCACCGCGGGCTGCTCGGGGCAGCAGACCGGCACGGTCGGCCAGCCCACCGCCGGGGCCGGTGCCAGGTCGATCCCCTCGGACTACCTGTTCTGGTACAAGAAGGTCGGCCAGCAGTACGGGGTGCCGTGGACGATACTGGCCGGCATCGGCACGGTGGAGAGCGACAACGGCCAGACCACCCTGTCCGGCGTGCATGGCGGGCAGAATGGCTTCGGCGCGGCCGGCCCGATGCAGATCGGCATCGGCGGCGCGGCCGGCAACACCTGGGGCGGCGCCGCGGTCCACCCGGCCAGCGAGGCAGTCAGCGGCGTGGCCACCGACGAGGACGGCAACGGGATCGCCAGCGTGTACGACCCGGCGGACGCGATCGCGGGCGCGGCCAAGTACCTCGTCGCGGCGGGGGTGCAGACCAACCCCTCCGCGGCCATCTTCTCCTACAACCACCTGCAGTCCTACGTCGAAAGCGTGCTCTTCTACGCGGGCAAGTACGCGGGCGGCAGCTTCTCGGTGGTCTCCGCCAGCCTGCCCTCGTCCGGCACGGTGTCCGGCTGCACCGGCTCGTCCACCACCCTGGCCTCCGTCGCCGCACCGACTCAGGCGGTCTCCAACGCCATCTCCTACGCCCAGGACCAGCTGGGCAAGCCGTACCTGTGGGGCGGCACCGGGCCGGACGCCTTCGACTGCTCGGGCCTGGTGATGATGGCCTACCGCACGGCCGGGATCAGCATCGCCCGGACCTCGGAAGATCAGTGGGCCACCGAGCCGCATGTCGACGCGTCCCAGGTCCAGCCGGGGGACCTGGTGTTCTTCGCCGGCGCTGACGGCACGCCGACCGACCCAGGGCATGTCGGCCTGGTCATCGGCCACAACCAGATGATCGAGGCCTACGCGACGGGATTCCCGATCCGGGTGGCCAGCTACGGCACCGCCACCTCGCCGGCCGGTGACCAGAATCCGGTCGGCTTCACCCAGCCCTGGACCAACGCCGCCGTCAGCCCGCAATCCTCTGCCTCCGACGGATCGATCCCCACGCCCTGAGCGTTCAGGCCGACCCTGGCACACGCCGGTCAGCTCGTCCGCACATGGACGGTAATCAACATTGATCCCAGCGCGACAACGACAGGAAAATCGGGTCATGAGTGATCTGAGCGGGGCGTACGCGCTGGTGGCGCGGGCCGCCCAGGGAACGCAGCTGGCAGGCCCGGACGCCGCGGGACCTAATCGCGCGGACCTGACGGAGCTGGACGGCGCCGGCTCGCTGGTCGTCACCGGCCCGGCCGCGGTGCTGCCCTCCTGCTTCGACGTGACCGGGCTCGCCACCGCGGCAGTGGCCGCGGCGGCGCTCGGAGCCGCGCGGCTGCTGGCCGCCCGGCGGGGTACTGAGCTGGGGCGGGTCACGGTGGACACGTGGGCCGCGTGCGCGGCCTTCGCCGCCGAGGGGTTGTTCACCCCGATCGGCTGGCCGCGCCCGGAGCTATGGGACCCGATCGCCGGCAACTACCGGGCGCGGGACGGGTGGATCCGGCTGCACACCAACTACGCCTACCACCGCGCCGCCGCCGAACGTGTCCTCGGCGCGGCCGACCGGGAGTCCGTCGAGAAGGCGGTCGCCAGCTGGGACGCTGGGCAGCTGGAGACGGCCGTCGTCGAGGCGGGCGGATGCGCGGCCGTGATGCACGACCGCACCAGCTGGCTGAACTCACCGGCCGGGACCCCCACCGCCGCCGCGCCCGCGCTGACCATCACCTCTCACGCGGCGGACGCGGAGCCGCGCTGGCGGGCGACGATCGCCGATCAGCCGTTCAGCGGCGTCCGCGTGCTCGACCTGACCCGGGTCATCGCCGGGCCCGACAGTACGAAGTTCCTCGCGGCCTACGGCGCCGAGGTGCTGCGTATTGACCCGCCGGGCTTCGCTGAGGTCGAGTCGCTGCTGCCCGAGACCACGGTAGGCAAGCGGGTGACGGCGCTCGATCTCACCTCCGATGCTGGCCGGGCGGCTTTCGAGACCCTCGTGCGCGATGCCGACGTCCTGGTGACCGGCTACCGCGACGACGCGATGAGCGCGCTCGGATACCCGGACTCCGCGCTCGCCCGCATCAACCCGGACCTCATCCTTGCCTCGCTGAACGCGTACGGCGACGCCGGGCCGTGGCGCACGCGCCGCGGATTCGACAGCCTGGTGCAGATGAGCTCCGGGATCGCCGCGGCCGGAGCGCAGTGGCTGGGGCGTGACGAGCCGGTCCCGCTGCCGGTGCAGGCGCTCGACCATGCGACCGGTTATCTGCTGGCCGCTGCCATCGCCGACGCCCTGACCAGCCAGCTGGCCAGCGCGTCGGTCAGCCGGATCCGCGCCTCCCTGATCGGCGCGGCCAACCTGCTGTGGAGCCTGCCCAGGCCCGCCGGCCAGCCCGGGCGCCCGCAACCGGGCGACTTCCCGCTCGTCGACACCACGACGGCGTGGGGTCCGGGGCGCCGGGCGCCGATCCCGTCCGTCATTGACGGCACCCACGCCGCGTGGCCGGTCGAGGCCGGACCACTCGGCCAGGCACGAGCCCCAGTGGGTTCCCGCCTCGTGAAACCCTGGCGGCTCAGGACGTTACCTGGTATCTGCGCTCCAGCTCATAGACGGCGGGCAGGCCCAGCACGTCGGTGAGTTCGGCCATCCCGGCCGTGCTGGCCGGGATGGCCTCACCGGGGGCCACCGCGGGCTGCTGCCCGGTGTCCTTGATGGCCGCCAAGGCGCTGCGAACGGCGTCGAAGGCGGGCCGCAGGGCGGCTCCGGCTAGGATCTGGAGGCGGAAGCCGAGGGCCTCAGCTTCCGGCCCGGAGACCAGAGCACCGTTGTAGAGGGCGGGCAGGCCCTGCTTGACGATCCGGTCGACGTAGCCGTCCAGGTCGGCGTGGGTCTTGATCCCGTCGACGAAGACCAGGTCCGCGCCGGCGTCCCGGTAGGCGTTCACCCGGTCGGCCACGTCGTCCCAGCCGGTCACGGCGAGCGCATCGGTCCGGGCGATGATCACGAAGTCGTCGGCGGTGCGGGCGTCGCAGGCAGCCCTGATCTTCTGCGCGTGCTCGGCGGCGGGGATGACCCGCTTGCCTTCGAAGAAGCCGCACTTCTTCGGGAACACCTGGTCCTCCAGATGCAGTGCCGCGGCCCCGGCCCGCTCGTAGGCGCGGACGGTCCGCTGGACGTTCAGCGGGTTGCCGTAACCGGTGTCGGCGTCGGCGATGACCGGCAGGCCGCTGGCCTCGGCGACCCGGGTCACGTTCGCCGCCATCTCGGTCAGCGTGGCCAGGCCCACGTCCGGCATCCCGAGCGAGGCCGCCGTGCCAAATCCCGTCATGTACAACGCGTCGAACCCGATGTGCCCCGCGATCTTCGCGGTCAGCCCGTCGTAGACGCCTGGCGCGAGGATGAACTGGCGCTGCCCGGTGAGCCATTCCTGCCATGCTTGGGTCATCGTGGCTGCCTTTCAGTCGCTCGCGCTGGTGATCAGTCCGGCCGTGCGCAGTTTTTCGGTGAAGAACGGCATGAAGCCACCCGCCATCAGGATCTGATACGGGGGGCTGCCCGGCTGCCAGCTGTCGGCGCGCAGCTCGGCCCCGGTGTCGGTGTTGACGACCTGCCCGCTGAGGATGTCCACCCGGATCCGCTGGCCTTCCTCGGCCAGGTCACCGATCCCGGGACAGACCAGCGTGGGCAGGCCGGTGTTGATGGCGTTGCGCAGGTGAATCCGTGACACCGACTCCACCAGCACCGCGGCGATCCCGAGAGCCTTCAGTGGCTCGGAGCCGTTCCGGCTCGACCCGCATCCGAAGTTGCGGCAGGCGATCAGGATGTCGCCGGGCCTGACCTGCCGGGCCCAGTCCGGGCGGTTGGCCCGCATGCAGTGCAATGCGGCTTCCGCCGGGTCGATGTTGCGCCGGGCCAGCACGTACGAGCCCGGCACCATCAGGTCCGTGCTGATCTTGTCGCCGAACTTCCACACGCGTCCGGAATACACGGTCTCCATGACGTACTCCCTCCTGCCGGGGTGATGTTCTAGGCGAGGAATTCCCGCGGGTCGGTGATCTGACCGGTAATCGCCGAGGCCGCCACCGTCGCCGGGCTGGCCAGGTAGACCTCGGCTTTCGCGCTCCCCATCCGGCCCTGGAAGTTCCGGTTGCTGGAGGAGATGCATACCTCGCCGTCACCCAGCACGCCCAGGTGGCCGCCGAAGCACGGTCCGCAGGTGGAGTGCTCGACCAGGCACCCGGCATCGGCCAGGATCTCCAGCCAGCCCGCCTTCAGCGCCTCCCGGTACACCTCCTGGCTAGCCGGGCTCACCAGCATGCGGACCCCCGGTGCCACCTGCCGCCCCTTCATCACCCGCGCGGCCACTTCCAGGTCCTCCAGGCGGGCATTGGTGCACGAGCCCAGGAACGCCTGATCCACGCGGATCGGTGTTTCCTGGGCCACGCGCGCCGAGCGGGCGTTGCCGGGGTCGTGCGGGAAGGCCACCATGGGCTCGAGATCGGTGACGTCGAAGTGATAGGTGGACTCGTAGCTGGCGTCGGCGTCGGCGAACACCGGCTCATAGGCAGGCTCACCCGGGAGCTGAGCCACTCCTGCACCTTCTCGTCGAACTCGAACAGCGCGAACTTCGCCCCGACCTCGACCCCCATGTTGGCGATCGTCCACCGCTGGGCCAGCGTCATCTGGCGGACCGCGGTCCCGGTGTACTCGATCGACTTGTACAGGCCGAAGTCGGTGCCGAGATCGCGCGCGATCTCCAGGATCACGTCCTTGCCGACGCACCAGGACGGCAGCCGCCCGTCGACCACGACCTTGACGCTCTCGGGAACCCGGAACCACAGCTCCCCGAACGCCAGGATGTACAGGGCATCCATCGCCGAGTTCGTCACGCACGCGTTGAAGACCCCGCCGCTGGTCGAGTGCGAGTCGCCCATGGCGATCAGCTCACCGGGCGCGATCATGCCGTTCTCCGGGAACAGCTGATGCAAGATCCCGCCCCGGCCGAACTCGAAGAAGTTCGTGATCCCGTACTTCCGGACGAGCCTGCGGACCTCCGCGACGCCGTTGGCCGCCTCGACGGTCGGCGGCGGCGCGAGATGATCCTCCACCATGTACACCCGCTCCGGGTTCCAGACCCGGTCGACGCCGAGCCGTTCGAGCGCAGGCAGCATGTGGCCCGAGGTGGCATCGACCTGGCACCACAGGTACTCCCCGGGACGTACAGCGCTCCGGCCGGCGTGTGCGGCCAGGACCTTCTCCGCGATTGTCATGCCCATGGCTATTCCGCTCCCTTCGCGATCGCCTGTGAGATCTTCTCCGCGCTGCCGGTGACGAGCGCGGCGAGCCGGCTGGCCTGCGGCGGCGTCATGCGGAAGGACGGCCCTGATATCGCGATCGCGGCGACCAGCTGGCCGCCCGGATCGACGATGGGCGCCGCCACCGTGTGCAGGCCGACCTCACGCTCGCCCGCGACGAAGGCCCATCCCTGCCGCCGCACCTGCTCGATCCGAGCGTCCAGGACATCCGGATCGGTGACGCTCTCGGGCGTATACGCGATCAGCCCGGCGTCCAGCACGGCCTGCCGGGCCGGCGGATCGAAGGCCATGAAGATCATCCCGACCGCGCCGCCGTGCAGCGGGCGTACCTGGCCAGGCGTGCCGCGCCAGGCGATTGGCTGGCCGGAATCCTTCACCAGCACACAGACCCGGTTCGCGCCCTGCCTGATGTAGACCCCGGTCGTCTCGCCGGAGCTGTCCCGCAGCTCGGCAGTGAAGGGCTCCGCGCAGGTGATGAGATCCGATCCCGCGCTAGCCGCGTGCGCCCACGCGGTCACCCGCAACCCGATGCTGTAGTAAGGCCCGTCCCGCCGCAGCAAGTCCTCGGCCAGCAGGGTCCGCACGATCCGCGCCACCGTCGTCATGGGCAGGCCCGTCAGATCCCTGATCTCCGAGGCCCGCAGCGGCCTGCCCGCGCCCGCCAGGCAATCCAGGACGCGAGCCGACTTCCGGACGACCAGGACCGACCCGCCGTCGCGCCCATCGATCTCCTGCATGTCAGCAGCAGCGTCCAGTACTACGCCCATGCGATCCCGTCCTAGCCGACGCGCCTAGCATTATCGTAACCAGGATGCGGAAATTAACAACCATAATACGGTCGTTCTTTGTCGCACCTCCGAGCGGACACAAGGTAATTCGCTTGACGTTCTGTACGCCGCCGTCAGCAACGGCGGCGGGCTGACCATCCCGCCGGTGTCCCGGGTCGCCGCCGCCGCGCTGGGCACGCTGCTCGCGATGGCGGTGCTCACCGCCATCCCGGCCCGCTTCGGGACCCGCCGGCCCGTCTTCGCCGTCCTGGCGGCCGAACGGTAGCTTGCGTCCCCCGGAGCGTTACTTCACTGTCAGGTAGATGGCGCAGCCCAGCCCCGCGACCAGGCAGTAGATCGCGAACGGCGTGAGCGTGCGCTTGGGGTCGCTCAGGTACCGGACCAGGAAGCGCAGCGCCAGGAAGGCGCCGATGAAGGACAGCACGCTGCCGAACAGCACCTGGCCGCGGATCCCGTCGCCCAGCGGCCCGGTCAGGTCGTGCAGCTTGAACACCCCGGCCGCGAAGATGACCGGCGCGGACAGCAGGAACGAGAACCGCGCCGCGTCCTGCCGGGACAGCCCGCGGAACATCCCGCTGACCATGACGACGCCGTCCCGGCTGATGCCCGGCAGCAGGGCCAGGATCTGCGACGCCCCCAGCATGAAGCCGCCACGGAAACCGAGCCTGACCAGCCGCTGGTCGGCCGCCACTCCCAGGTCGGCCTCCTGCTGCTTGATCGCTCGCTGCCCGGCCCGCCGCGGCGCGGCCGAGTGGCGCCCGCCACTGCCCGCCGGGTGGCCCGCGGCGACCCCGGCCCGCTGCCGCTCGCTGGCCACGGCCATGTCCGCCTTGATCTGCGCCGACTCCGCCTCGGCGCCGCGCCGCCGCCGCCGCTCGCCGGCCAGCAGGATCAGCCCGTTCACGAACAGGAACCCGGCGACCAGCACCGGCTTGCTGAACACGTGGGTAACCAGATGCTGCAGCAGCGCGCCGGCGATCGCCACCGGGATCGTGGCCACGATGATCATCCAGGCCATCATCTGGTCGACGTTCTGCGGCTGCCAGCGCTTGGTGCCCGGCTCGGGCCGCAGCACGTGCCCGATCGAGGCGAAGAACGCCCCGATGATCCGCACCCAGTCCCGCCAGAAGTAAATGATCATCGCGAGGGCCGTGGCCACGTGCAGCCCCACGATGAACGCCAGGTACGGCGAATTCTTGGCCGAGATACTCAGGTCGGTGGCCCACTGGCCGCCCACGACGGCCGGGATGAGCACGCTGTGACCCAGGCTGGACACCGGAAACAACTCGGTCACGCCCTGAATCAGGCCGACAATCCCGGCCTCAGCGTAGGTCAGATGTGACATGCCAGCCCTTCGATCCCGGAAACCATGATGCCGAACGGGCTAGTGCGTCCCCCGGGACCACCCTCACGCCGATCCCAGGCTAAGGAGAACCTGGCGCCAGCCCGCCTCCGGCCACCAGCAATGGTAGCCGGGCTCCGCCCGCCCCGCCTCCCGCCTTCATCCCCTCGTAACGAACGTGGCGGCCCGGGCCGCTGGCCTGGACCGCCACGCCTAAGCGGACGCCGGAAACTACCGCTTGCCCGGCACCTTCGGGGTGTCCTTGTGGGGGCGGCGGCCGATCTTGTCACCGAGCCAGACCAGCGGGTCGTACTTGCGCCCGACCACGCGCTCCTTCATCGGGATCAGCGCGTTGTCCGTGATCTTGATGTGCTCGGGGCAAACCTCGGTGCAGCACTTGGTGATGTTGCACAGCCCGAGACCGAAGTCGTCCTGGGCGATTTCCCGCCGGTCGGCCTCGTCGGCCGGGTGCATCTCCAGCTCGGCGATCCGCATCAGGAACCGCGGGCCGGCAAAGGTCTGCTCGTTCTCCGCGTGGTCCCGGATCGCGTGGCAGGTGTTCTGGCACAGGTAGCACTCAATGCACTTGCGGAACTCCTGCGACCGGTTGACGTCGACCTGCTGCATCCGGAACTCGCCCGGCTTGATCGACGGGTCCGGGCTGAACGAGGGGATCTCCCGGGCCTTCGCGTAGTTGAACGACACGTCCGTGACCAGGTCGCGGATCACCGGGAAGGTCCGCATCGGCGTGATCGTCAGCGTCTCCTCCTGGGTGAACACCGACATCCGGGTCATGCAGGCCAGCCGCGGCCGGCCGTTGATCTCCATCGAGCACGACCCGCACTTGCCGGCCTTGCAGTTCCACCGGATGGCCAGGTCGCTGGCCTGGGTGGCCTGCAGCCGGTGCAGGACGTCGAGCACGACCTCGCCCTCGTTGACCTCCACCGAGTAGTCGGCGAGCTCGCCGGCCCCCGCGTCTCCGCGCCAGACCCGCAGCGCAGCCTTGTAACCCATTACTTCTTCTCCTCTGCGGGGGAGCCAGCGGTGGTGCTAGCAGCGGTATCGCCGTCAGCGGTGGTGTCGGCGCCATCAGGAGTGTCAGCGGGAGGATCCGCGGGGCTGCCCGCCACGACAAGCACGGCCAGCTCCTCGTCCGTCATGTACTTCTTCAGCTCGCCGATGTCGAACAGCTCGAGCAGGTCGGTGCGCATCGGGATCATCGCCTGATGCACCAGCGACACACCACCGCTGCCCTCGGCGTCGGAAGCCGACAGCACCAGGTTGATCTTCCGCCACTCCGGCGACATGCCCGGGTAGTCCTCCCGGGTATGGCCGCCGCGCGATTCCTGCCGCTCGAGCGCGGACTGGGCCACGCACTCGCCCACGATCAGCATGTTCCGCAGGTCCAGGGCCAGGTGCCAGCCGGGGTTGTAGGCCCGGCCGCCCGGCGCGGACACCACCTTCTCGCGCGTCCGCAGCTTGTCCAGCTCGACCAGCGCGGTCTTCATTTCCGACTCCCGCCGGATGAGGCCGACCAGGTCGTTCATGATCGTCTGCAGCTCGCTGTGGATGGCGTACGGGCTCTCACCCTCGGGCCGCTCCAGCGGCTCCAGCGCCACCCCGACCGCCGTGGTCAGGGCCGTCTCGGAGACAACCGGCCGGGCCGACAGCTTGGCCACATACTCGGCCGCGCCCAGGCCGGACCGGCGACCGAACACCAGCAGGTCGGACAGGGAGTTGCCGCCCAGCCGGTTGGACCCGTGCATGCCGCCGGACACCTCGCCCACCGCGAACAGGCCGGGCACCGAGGCCGCCCCGGTGTCCGGGTCCACCTCCACGCCGCCCATGACGTAGTGGCAGGTCGGCCCGACCTCCATCGGCTCCTTGGTGATGTCGACGTCGGCCAGCTCGAGGAACTGATGGTGCATGGAGGGCAGCCGCCGCAAGATCTCCTCGGCGGGCATCCGGGTCGAGACGTCCAGGAACACGCCGCCGTGCGGGGAACCACGGCCCGCCTTGACCTCAGAGTTGATCGACCGGGCTACCTCGTCCCTGGGCAGCAGCTCCGGCGGCCGCCGGTTGTTCTCCGGGTCGGTGTACCAGCGGTCGGCTTCCTCTTCGGTCTCGGCGTACTGCGCCCGGAACACGTCCGGCACGTAGTTGAACATGAACCGCTTGCCCTCAGAGTTGCGCAGCACGCCGCCGTCGCCGCGGACCGACTCGGTGACCAGCAGCCCCCGCACGGACGGCGGCCACACCATGCCGGTGGGGTGCAGCTGGACGAACTCCATGTTCAGCAGCTTGGCCCCGGCCCGCAGGGCTAGCGCGTGCCCGTCGCCGGTGTACTCCCAGGAGTTGGAGGTAACCCGGTAGGTCTTGCCGATGCCGCCGGTGGCCAGCACGACCGCGGGCGTCTCGAACAGCACGAACCGGCCGGTGTCCCGGAAGTAGCCAAACGCCCCGGCGATCGGTGCATCCTCGCCGGCGCCGTCCTTGATCAGGTCGGTGATCGTGGTCTCGGCATAGACCTTGATCATCGCTTCCGGGTCGCCCAGCTCGACCGCGTCTTCCTGCTGCATGGCGACGACCTTCTGCTGCAGGGTCCGGATGATCTCCAGCCCGGTGCGGTCGCCAACGTGCGCCAGCCGCGGGTACTCGTGCCCGCCGAAGTTCCGCTGGCTGATCTTGCCGTCCTTGGTGCGGTCGAAGACCGCGCCCCACGCCTCCAGTTCCCAGACCCGGTCCGGGGCCTCCTTGGCGTGCAGTTCGGCCATCCGCCAGTTGTTCAGGAACTTGCCGCCGCGCATGGTGTCGCGGTAGTGGACCTGCCAGTTGTCGTTGGGGTTGGCGTTGCCCATCGAGGCCGCGCAGCCGCCCTCGGCCATGACCGTGTGCGCCTTGCCGAACAGGGACTTGGAGATGATCGCGGTCTTCTTGCCCTGCAGCCGCGCCTCGATGGCCGCCCGCAGACCCGAACCGCCCGCGCCGACGACCACCACGTCATAGGAGAGGCGTTCGATGTCGTTGTCAGATACTGCCTCGCTCATTTCACTGCCCTAGTTGAAGATTCTCGGATCTGCGAAGGCCCCGCTGGCCACCAGCATGATGTAAAGGTCGCTCAGCATAAGCGTGCCCAAAGTGATCCAGGCGAACTGCATATGCCGCGCGTTCAGCCAGGAGAACTTCGTCCAGAGCCAGTACCGGACCGGGTGCTTGGAGAAGTTCTTCAGGCGCCGGCCGTGATGTGCCGGCATGAGTGGCAGCCCAGCGTGTAACCCCAGAGCAGGATGGCGTTGGCCAGCAGGATCAGCGAGCCGATGCCGAACCCGAAGTTCCCGTCCGGGCCGCGGAACGCCTGCGTCACGTCGTAGCTGAGCAGGATCGCGATGAGCACGGCCATGTAGAAGAAGTAGCGGTGCAGGTTCTGCCCGAGCAGCGGGAACCTCGTCTCACCGGTGTACTTCGCGTGCGGCTCGCGCACCGCGCACGCCGCGGGGGAGCGCCAGAAGGCCTTGTAGTAAGCCCGCCGGTAGTAGTAGCAGGTCGTCCGGAAACCAAGCACGAAGACCAGCGCCACGAACGCGTACGGGATAATCGGCGGCACCGCCGGTATCCACTGGCCCAGCGTGCTGGAGCCCGGGACGCATTCACCGCTGACGCACGGCGAGTAGAACGGCGTCAGGTAGTGATCCTTGGGCACGAAATACCAATGGCCCGTGAACACGCGGACCGTGGCATACAGCACCCAGATCGTGAGAAGTGCCGCAGTGACCCGCGGCGCCTGCCACCATTTGTCCTTGCGGAAAGTGCGTTCGGAAATCTGCGCCCGCGTCCTGGCCGGCACTTCCGGTGCTTGTGTCATCCTCAGCGTCCTCGCTGTTTCAAGGTTAACGCCACGCGCCACTGACCGGAACAAGCCGGTTTTCCGCGTGCTGACAGAAAACCTAAACCAGTCTTACGATTCCCGCAGTGACCGAGACCTCATCGTTGGATGTGACCCTGACTACACTGCACCCCGTGAGCTTCATCTATCACATCGCCAGCCCGGCGGATTGGGAGCAGGCTCGGCGCGACGGCCAGTACACCACCTCTACCCGCGGCGTCACCCTGGCCGAAGAGGGTTTCATCCACGCCTCCACCGCCGCGCAGGTGCCAGGGGTGGCCGGCGCGTTCTACCGTGACGCCCCCGATTTGGTGCTACTCGTCATCGAGGCCGAACGAGTTGGCTCACCCATCCGCTACGAGTCCCCGCCCGGCCAGGACGAGCGCTACCCCCACATCTACGGCCCGCTCAACCCCGACGCCGTCATCGAGACCCGCCCCTTCCCACCCGAGTCCCGCTCAGCCCCACCCGAGCCCCCCGCCCCGGCCTAACCCCCGCCCCCACTCACCCCTCGGCAACCCCCGCCCACTCACCCGTCGGCCCAATCCCCGCCCCACTCAGCCGTCGGCCCAACCCCCGCCCCACTCAGCCGTCGGCCCAACCCCCGCCCCACTCAGCCCCGCCCGGTGCCGCCCCGGCCCAGCCCGCGCCTCACCCAGCCGCGCCCCGACCGGCCCTCATTCATGATCGGGGCCAGGAATTACCAAATAGCGGCCGAACTGGCCCTGATCATGAAACCGCCGCCCTCAGGGCGCCTCGCAGGAAGTCGAGCTGCAGCCGCAGCAGGTTCTCCGCGACCGTTTCCTGCGATGCCATGTGGGTGATGCCGGACAGCGGCAGCACGCTGTGCGGATAGCCGGCCGCCAGCAGGGCGCTGGAGAGCCGCAGCGTGTGCGCGACCACCACGTTGTCGTCCGCCAGCCCGTGGATGATCATCAGCGGTCGCTGCTCGGCCGCCCGTTCGGCCAGATCCAGCAGCGAGGAGCGCTCGTAGGCCTCCCTGTCCTGGTCGGGTTGCCCCAGGTAACGCTCGGTGTAGTGGGTGTCGTACAGCCGCCAGTCCGTGACCGGCGCGCCCACGATGGCCACGTGGAAGACGTCCGGGCGGCGCAGCACGGCCAGCGCGGCCAGGAAACCACCGAAGGACCAGCCCCGGATCGCCACCCGGCTGGTGTCCAGGGCCTCGAACCGCCCCGCGGCGTCGGCCAGCGCCTCCACCTGGTCTTCCAGCACCGGCCCGGCCAGGTCACCGGCCACCGTCCGTTCCCACTCCGGGCCGCGCCCGGGGGTGCCGCGGCCATCGGCGATTACCACGCCGAACCCCTGCTCGGCGAACCACTGCGGAGTCAGGTAGGCGCCGCGGGCGCTCAGTACCCGCTGGGCGCCGGGCCCGCCGTACGGGTCGAGCAGCACCGGCAGCCTGCTCTGTCCGGGCTCGTACCAGGACGGCAGCAGCACCGCGGTACGGATCTCGCGCGTCCCGGCGCCGAACACCACCGGGCGCGGCGTGGGCACCGCGGGCCGTTCGGCCAGCGAGGCCACCTCGGCGACCACCTGGCCGGCCCGTTCCACCCGGACGCTCACGCCGTCATGGCCGAGCCCGCGGCTGGCCAGCACGGTGGTGCCGCCGGCCCGGGCGCCGCCGTGCACGCCGGTGCCCTCGCTCACCTGGGTCAGCCCGTCCGGCCCCCAGACCCACACCGCGATCTCGGTCGGCTCGGCCGATGCCTGGAACAGCACGGTGTCACCGTCCACGCCCAGTACGCCGCGGACCTGCAGCCCCGGCGGGGTGACCGCCTCGGCGCCGCCTTGAAGATCTCCGATCAGGAGCCGCCGCGTGCCGTCCCGGTCCGCGGTCCACACGATCCGCCCGTCGCCGGTCCAGGCGGGCACGCCGGAGACGATCTCCAGCCACGCCGGGTCGGTGTCCTCCCGCAGCACCGAGGCCCGGCCGCTGCCCGGCTCGACCGTGAGTAGCCGTACCGTCCGCTGGTCCCGGCTCTGCACCACGACCAGCGGGTCGTGCCCGGCGTCCCAGGCCGCCGCGACCAGGTACGGGAACTCCTGTGGCCCGGTGTCCACCGGCACGGTGCCGCCGTCCAGCCGCGCCAGGTGCAAGGTGACCTCGGCGTTGGGCGTGCCTGCCGCGGGATAGGCCACCTCGGCCGGCTGCCGGTCCGGATTGGCGGGGTCGGCGATGTGCCAGCGGTTCACTGGTGACTCGTCCACCCGGGCCACCAGCAGGGCCGTGCCGTCGGGGGACCACCAGTAGCCGCGGGTGCGGCCCATTTCCTCGGCCGCGATGAACTCGGCCAGCCCGTAGCTCACCTGGTCCGCGGGGTCCGGCCCGGCCACCGCCAGATCCTCGTCCGGCCCATCCAGGCTGGTCACCCGCAGCGCGCCCTCGCTGACGTAGGCGAGCCGCTGACCAGCCGGGTCGGGCCGCGGGTCCAGTGCCTGCCCCTGGGTGGCGACCGTGCGCGGCGTCGCCTCCGGCTTGGTCAGGCTGACCGTCCAGACCTGGCCTCCCCAGGGGAAGGTGGCCATAGTCACATCGGCGTCGGTGGCGTACGTCACCACACCCCCAGCCGATTCCCGGACCCGCTCGCGCCGGGCCCGTTCGGCGGCCGGCAGGTCCTGCTCGTCTCCGCCCAGCGTCCGCGGGTCGGCGACGAGCCGTTCCTGGCCAGTCCAGGCATCCAGCACCCACAGGCAAGTTGCCGGATCGTTGCCGCTCGGAGTGCGCAGGAACACGACCCGGGCGCCGTCCGGCGAGATCCGGAAGGCTCGTGGCACGCCCAGCGTGAACCGCCTGGTCCTGGCATCCTGGCGCGGGAAACTTTCGGTCATGCCAGCCATCTTGCCAGTGCTCTCTGCCATCGCAGGGGGCGCCGTCCGCTGGGCCGGTACGCTCGCGGTCATGAGCCCGGCGCCTGCTGATACTGGACCTGGCGAGCGGCGGCTGCTGCTCGTGCACGCGCACCCGGACGACGAGTCCATCGGCACCGGCGCGACCATGGCCCGGTACGTGGCCGAGGGCGCCCAGGTCACGCTGGTCACCTGCACTCTCGGCGAGCTCGGCGAGATCATCCCGCCGTCCCTGGCGCATCTGGCCGCAGACCGCGAGGACCGGCTGGGGGAGTACCGGATCGGTGAGCTGGAGGCGGCCTGCGCCGAACTCGGTGTGACCGACCACCGGTTCCTGGGTGGCCCCGGCCGCTGGCGCGATTCCGGCATGATGGGCACGCCGGGCAACGAGGATCCGCGCTGCTTCTGGCAGGCCGACGTCGAGACCGCGACTCGGACCCTGCTCGAAGTCATCGACGAGGTCGCACCGCAGGTGCTGGTGACCTACGACGCCAACGGCTTCTACGGGCACCCGGACCACATCCAGGCCCACCGGGTCGCCTGGCGCGCCTTCGAGCTGGCCAGCCAGCGGCCCGGCGGCCCGGCCAGGTTTTATGCCACTGCCGCGCCGGACTCACCCGCGGTGACCACCGAGATCGACGGACAAGCCTGGTTCGACCGCAAGATGGCGGCCATGCGCGCGCACGCCACCCAGATCAGCGTGTGGCCGCCGTATTACGCGCTGACCAACAACATCCGGGAGGAGTCCTCTGGCATTGAGTGCTACACATTGCTGGCGGGCCCGCCTGGTCCGGTCGGCGCGGCCGGCCACGAAACCGGCCTGTTCGGCTAACCCGTCAAGGTGTCTCCGGCTGGCAGGCCCGCGCCCCCTATCCTGGGCGTCATGAACGAGCGCTCGCTGCTGGGCGCCGGCGTGTACGCCATGCTGTTCGTGCTGGGTGTGGCGGAGGGCATGGTCGGCAGCTTCCAGTTCAGCCGGACGGCCGGCCCGGTGCCGGTCGCGGCGCTGGCGTTCTGCCTGATCATCCTCATCACCTGCATGCTGGCGGGCTGGGCCCTGCGCGGAATCAGTGGGGCGCTGGTGCCGGGCATCGGCTGGATCCTGGCCTCGTTCCTGCTGTCCATGCCGGTCAGCAACGGGAGCGTGATCATCACCAACTCCGGTCCGGGCAAGTGGTATCTGTACGGCGGGACGATCTGCGTGCTGATTGGCGTGGCCGTCACATTCGGTCTCTGGGTCCGGCGGGAAGCGCGTGACTGACCCCCTGACTGATGCCGCTGTAGCCGGCTACCGGCTCGCTGCCAGCCGGTTCGCCAGCGGCATCGTGGTAGTGACAACGAGCGGAGGCCACGCCGCCGCGGTGAGCGCGTTCGCGTCGGTCTCGCTCGAGCCGCCGCTGGTGCTGTTCTGCGCGGCGAAGACCAGCCCCTTCCGCGACGCGGTGCTGGCCGCGGGGGAGTGGGCCGTGTCGGTCCTGCCGGACCAAGCCGAGCAGACCGCCCGCTGGCTGACGCCCGGCAATCTCCCGGCCGGCAGCCTCCTACCCACCTCGCAGCTCACTGCCCAGCGCAGCAGTCCCCCGCCCGGCGCCCAGCCCGGCAGTCCCCCGGCCCGCCCCCAGCTTGACGGCGTCCCGCACCATCCCGGCCCAGTCACCGGCATCCCCCTGCTCGCCGGTGCCCTGGCCACCCTGGAGTGCCGCACCGGCGCCGTGCACGACGGCGGTGACCACACCATCATCATTGGCCAGGTCCTGGCCGCCGCTACCCCGAACGGCGCGGCCAGCGGCACACCTCTGCTCCGGTACGCAGGCGCCTACCGTCGCCTCCGCCCCCTGGACTAATTGCCCGGGACAGCACCCCTCGCCGCCCCATGCCTTCCGTCATTGTGTGGAGTTACCCCCGGACAGGCGGGGGGTAACTCCACACAATCCTCGTCGCCGGGCTATCCGACGGCGTCGGCGATCCGGTCGAGGCCCCAGTCGAGGTCGTCCTCACTGATGATCAGCGGCGGCGCGAGCCGGATCACGTTCCCGTGCGTCTCCTTGGCCAGCACGCCCCGGGCGGCCAGCCGCTCGCAGACCTCGCGGCCGGACAGCGAAGTGAACTCCACACCGGCCCAGAGCCCGCGGCCGCGGACGGCCCGGACCGTGCCAGATGGCAGCGCAGCCAGCCCGGCGTGCATCTTCTCGCCCAGCGCCGCCGCCCGCGCCTGGTACTCCCCGGTGCGCAGCATGGCGATGACCTCCCGGGCGACCGCGCACGCCAGCGGGTTGCCGCCAAAGGTGGACCCGTGCTGTCCCGGCTTGAGCACGCCGAGCACCGGCCAGGTGGAGACGACAGCCGAGACCGGCACGATGCCGCCGCCGAGCGCCTTTCCCAGCAGGTATGCGTCGGGCTTGACCCCTTCGGCCTCGCAGGCGAACGGCGTACCGACGCCAGGAAAAGAGTTGCCGGGATAGTAGAGTTGATCGCCGGAAGCCAAGAGAGCGGAAAAGTCTCCATTCCTCTCGGCGGTTGTGGGAACCGTCACCGTGGCAGGTTCGCCGCCGGGCCTCTGACGGAATCCGGTGTAATTGAAAAAGAAGAATGTTTTATCTTTCCCTTTGTAGACTTTGGGAATGTAAGCGGGTCCGCCGAGGGAAAGGGCGATTTCGTACTGCTGATCGACTCCGACCGATGTGGCATTGTACGCCCTTGCATCCAAGAGAGTGTTTCTAAGCAGAATGGTGGCGTTGCCGTGCAATTGATCGGTGCCCAATCGAGCTCAGGTATTCGACGACGCCGCTGCTGTGGTGCGGCCATATTCGGCGGTGGGAACTCCAATCTGCACCTTCAGTTCGCTCACGATATCTTCATCCGCCGCGAATCTAAGGGAACATTAGGCCCGACTCCCTGGTATGAAACAGCCATGCCGTCAATCTGATATTCAGTGCTGAATTGCCTTCCGCCTCCGATGTTCACGCCGAATTGGCTTCCGTAAGTGGTGCCAGCCACAACGCCCGGCACAAGAAGCGCCAGCGCTGTCGACTTTTAGTGCCGCCGCCGAATACGACGGGAAGATCCTCAACGAATTTACGGTCGACGGTGGCGTCGAAGGTAGGATTCTCCTGTTGCAGCAATGGCACGGCGGCTTCCACGGTGACTGTCTCGGAAGCGCTGCCAATCTCTAAAGCGCGGTCGACCCTGCTGATATTGTTCTGGTCGACGATGACTCCGGTTTCAACGGCCTCTTTCATCCCCGCCGCTTTAATCCGCACCGAATAAGTGCCCAGTTTGAGGTAAGGGATGTCGTAAACCCCTGAATCGTTCGTTTTGGTCGATACCGGGACGCCGGTCTGTGTGTCGGTGGCAGTCACGTCCGCCCCCGCGACGACCGCGCCACTTGCATCTGTAATAACGCCACTGATGGACCCGGTAGCCGACTGCGCATTGGCGCGCGGCGCAAGAAGATACCCAAAACGAGCAAAACACAAAAGACGACGTTTCTCATAAGACCCTTTCTGTTGCCTTCGCGTACGAGATCGGCGCTTTGATCGAAACCAGGAGCGAGGCTTGCGAGGCAATTAACTTAAATCGAATATACGGGGAATTTATTAAACCGCAATTGGTTTCGTATACGAAACCCGATAGAAGCGCGGGAGATGCTTAGAAACGCCTTGGAAAAAGCGTTTTGGGTTGGGTACTGCGTTTCGAATCGAAAACCTTTACAATGACGGGGACCATGAAACGGATTGACGAAAAGCCATACGTAGTGGGGGCATTTGTTCAGGCCTGCAAGGTGATGGGCGCTTTTCGAAGGCCTGGAGAAGCGCTCGGGCTGAGTGAAATCGTCGCCCGGACCAGCCTGCAAAAAGGTACCGTTTTCCGGCTTCTGTACACGCTCCACCAAGAAGGATTTTTGGAGAAAACGCCTTCCAATCAGTACCGGCTGCGCATCATACTTCCGCGCAAGAGCAGGCTGCGATTCGGGTACTCGGGAAATGAGAAAGACGGCTTTACGCGAATCGTAACGGAGAGCCTTTGTGAGGCGGCCGAAAGCGCCAATATCGAAATCGTCTGTTTGAATAACAATGCCAGCGCGGATCTTGTACTCGAGAACGCCGAGATGCTGGTGAATGGGCGAGTCGATTTGGCAATCGTGTTCTTTGGGAACCACTCGATGAGCGACGCGCTGTCCTCGCGGTTCCTTAGCGCGAACATACCCATGGTGGCAATCGACGTACCGTTGGCGGGCGCGACCTATTTTGGGGCGAATAATTACGAGCCGGACTGATGGCGGGCCAGGCGCATGGGGCCAGGGGCGAAAATCCACTGGAAAGACGCCTGCCCCACTTTTTGTCGATCGGATATACGCGCGCGGCTCATTGGTCGAAGCGCGGATTAGGGGCATGCTGGCGGGGATTAAAGAACACTGGAAAGACCCAAGACAGTGCCGGTTTACCGTTTTGGATCTATCGGCGATTACGCGAGCAGCTATGAAACGGTGAGTAAATATCTGGAGTCGACCGCGCTTCATCACACTATGATCGGCGCTGTGAACGACCCCGCCGCGCTCGGCGCTTTGGAAGCTTTTGAACGGGCTGGGCGATCCGAGATTTGTGCGGCGATGGCGACAACGCGGAATCCGACGCACGCGATGAATTACGGCGTCCCGGCACACGATTGATTGGCACGGTCGCGTACTTCCCGAGAAGTATGGGCGCGGGATTCTTGCGTTGGCCGGTAAAATTCTGAGCGGTTCGCATGTTCCTCCAGCCGTGATGACGAAGCATGTGCTTCTCACTTCACAGAATCTGGATCGGTTTTATGCGAACGACTACTTGAATGAGAAATCGGCGGTAATCGAGCAAGCATGACATCGCTACATCTGGGGAGCGGGCTGCGCTTGCCGTCGCTTCGGGCAGCCTCTCCGGCGCGTGCATGTTCCCAATGAAATTCCGAGGCGATGGCGGTGGGAAAATACGTGGCTCGTCTTCAGCGTCGTGTCACTGCTGGTTATTCCAGGCACCTTGGCTTTACTGGTAGTTCCGGACCTCGCATCCGTCTACCTCGGCATACCGCTTTCGCAGTGGGCCGCTACGGTTTTCTTCGGACTCGGTTGGGGTTTCGCGCAACCGCTCTTCGGATTGTCTATCGCGCGTCTGGGACTCGCTTTAACTTATGCAATTGTCATTGGCCTGGTCTCGGTGTTGGGTACTTTAGTGCCGCTTATAGTGCAGGCGCAGGCATGCTCGACCTTCGGCTTCGGCAACCGCGCCAGGAACTGGCGGGCGTAGCTCGACAGGCTCTCGACGTAGCGGCGCTGGCCCTCGGCGTAGAGCGTGTCGATGGCTAAGGGAGTCTTGCCCGACCCGCTCGGGCCGCTGCACACGGTCATCTTGTGCCGGGGGATGTCGACGTCGACCCCCTTGAGGTTGTGCTGCCGGTCCCCCCGGATGGCGTTGGCGGGCGAGGCCGATCTCCGACGACCTCCGCCCCTTCCCGGCCTTCCCGTTCCTGGTCGGCTTGCCGACAGGCAGCTGCTCCGCCCTTCGAGGGCCTTCTTGAGGGCGAGTTTCGTGTGGCTCGCCTCGACCCGCGCCACGACCTCGGGCGTCCCCTCGGCGACGATCGTCCCGCCGCCGCGCCCCCTTCCGGGCCGAGGTCGACGATCCAGTCGGCCGTCTTGATCACGTCGAGGTTGTGCTCGATGACGACGACCGTGTTGCCCGCGCCTTGAACCCATGCAGGACCGTGAATAGCTTGCGATGTCGTCGAAGTGCAGGCCGGTGGTCGGCTCGTCGAGGATGTAGAGCGTCTTGCCGGTCCCGCCCTTCACCAGCTCGTGGGCGAGCTTGACCCGCTGCGCCTCGCCTCCCGAGAGCGTCGGCGACGCCTGGCCGAGCTTCATGTAGTCGAGCCCGACGTCGTGGAGGGTCTGGAGCATCGCGGCGATCTTGGGGATGTTGGCGAAGTGCTCCAGGGCGTCCTGCACGTCCATCTCGAGGACGTCGCTGATGCTCTTCCCCTTGAAGCGGACCTGCAACGTCTCGCGGTTGAACCGCTTCCCCTCGCAGACGGGGCATGTCACCCAGACGTCGGCGAGGAAGTCCATCTCCAGCTTGTTCGAGCCGTTCCCCTCGCACGCCTCGCAGCGCCCGCCCGAAACGTTGAAGCTGAACCGGCCGGGCTTGTAGCCGCGGGTCTTCGCCTCGGGGAGCTTGGTGTAGAGGTCGCGGATCTGGTCGAACAGCTTCATGTAGGTCGCCGGGTTGGAGTGCGGGTGCGGCCGATCGGCGACTGGTCGATGTCGATGACCTTGTCGAGCTGGTCGGCCCCCTCGATCTGGTCGCGCTCGCCCGGCTTGGCCTGGGCGCCGTTGAGGTCGTGGAGGGCGTCGCGGAGGATGTCGCCGACGAGCGAACTCTTGCCCGAGCCGCTGACGCCCGTCACGCAGACGAACAGGCCGAGCGGGACCTCGACGTCGATCCCCTTGAGGTTGTGGTGCCGGGCGTTGGCGACCCTCAGCCGGCGATCGGTGGGCGGGCTGGCGCTTTGCGGGGACGGCGATCCTCTTCCGACCCGAGAGGTACTGGCCGGTGAGGCTTTGCGGGTCCGAGGCGACCTCCTCGAACGAGCCCGACGCGACGACCTCGCCCCCCTTGACGCCGGGGCCGGGGCCGAAGTCGACGAGGTGGTCGGCGGGGCCATCGTCTCCTCGTCGTGCTCGACGACGATGACGGTGTTGCCGACGTCGCGGAGCCGCTGGAGGGTCGCGATCAGGCGGTCGTTGTCGCGCGGGTGGAGGCCGATCGAGGGCTCGTCGAGGATGTAGAGGACGCCGACCAGGCCGGCGCCGACCTGCCCGGCCAGGCGGATGCGCTGGGCCTCGCCGCCGGAGAGGGTCGGGCGGAGCGGTCGAGCGTCAGATAGTGGAGGCCGACGTGGTCAGGAACCCGAGTCGGCCCCGGATTTCCTTGAGCAGCTCCTCGGCGATCGTACGCGAGAGCGGGTTGAGCGGCGTCGGAAGCTCCTCGGGCGCCAGGTCGGCGGCGCCCAGTCGCTGGATATCTACCGCCGTCACGGCGACAAAGCCGGGGTGGCCGGATGCCTCAACACGCTTGGATGCGTGGAGGTGTACCGTTGCAATTTCCGTGGCGCCAAGCCGCATTTCGAGGAGTCTCTCGACATCTGGCGCCGGCTCGATGAGAAATCGGAGATCGGGGCCATGCTGGCCAACCTGGCCATTGTCGAGTTCGAGCTCGGCCGGCTCCGGGAGGCGATTGCGTACACGGAGGAGGGGCTCGACGTGAGCCGAAGCATCGGCGACCTTCGTCGAGTCGCTGTTGCCATGAGCAACCTGGCTCTCTATGCGCGCAGCGCGGGAGACCTCGAGAAAGGGCTGAGCCTGGCACAAGAAGCGCTGGCTCTACATCGGCGCCTTGGAGACAAATTCGACGTGATGTACAGCCTCCACGGGCTCGGTGAGTCAGACTTCGCTCAAGGCCGCTACGCAGATGCGGTTAGACGCAACAGGGAGGCCTTGTCGATCGCGCGAGACCTCGGCGAGCATTACCTGGAGCCCGCGTTGCTGGTCGGCATCGGGACGTCGCTCATCATGCAGAACGGGTCAATAGCTGAAGCATCGCGCACCCTAAAAGAGGCGATTATCAAGGCGCGGGAACGCGGCGACGTGATCACGCTTCCAGACGCCGTTCGGCCTATAGCCGCAATCTCTGCAAGGCTCTCCGACCCTCAGACCACCGCCCGATTAGTCGGCGCCGCAGAGTCACTCGAGAAGGCGGTCGAACGTCCAACAGCCCCGGCGCAGGATTGGTTAACGGGTCAGGTCTCCGAGGCGCGGCAACGGGTCAGTCCGCAGGAGTGGCTCGATAACCTGGAAGCCGGCCGGCGACTTTCGGCGGAAGAGGCTGTAGAGATGGCTCTGGCGGTGGCGGATTGCGCTCTCAGCGCAGGTTGTAAATCGGAGTCCGGTGGTGGCACCACGCCTCGTCGTAAGAGTTGCGAGTCTAAACAGCTACGAGGAAATTCTCCATCGACCGGGTGACGGGAACGCC
>CAWAFD010000037.1:0-148310 GCA_963781225.1 uncultured Actinomycetota bacterium | reverse complement strand
CGGCCTGGCTCCCGGCGACCACTGCTCGAAGTGGGCTGCGCGACCGGCAAGGCGACGCGGCCGCTGGCCGAGCGCGGTTTCCGGATCACCTGCGTGGAACTCGGTGCCGAGCTGGCCGCGGTGGCCCGGCGCAACCTGACCGGATACCCGGTGGAGGTGGTGCAGGGCCAGTTCGAGGAGTGGCAGCCGAGCGAGCCGGTGAGCCTGGTCTTCGCGGCCACGGCCTGGCACTGGATCGATCCCGACCTGCGCTATCCGCGGGCGTGGCAGGCGCTGCGCCCGGGCGGGCATCTGGCCATCTGGAGTGCGGGACACGTGTTTCCCGCGGACGGTGATCCGTTTTTCGCCGAGATCCAGGACATCTACGATGAGATCGGCGAGGGCCTGGGGCCCGGCGAGCGGCAGCTGCGGCCCGGGGAACAGCCCGACGACAAAGCCGAGATCGAGGCCAGCGGACTGTTCGAGGTCATCGCGATCCGCCACTACGACTGGGAGCGGGTCTACGGCGCCGAGGAGTACATCGAGCTGCTCAGCACCTTCTCCGGGCACATCGCCATGGCGCAGTGGAAGCGGGAGCGGCTGTACGGGGAGATCCGGCGGCGGCTGGCGATGCGGCCGGGGCATTCGGTACGGCGGCACTGGGGCGCGGTACTGCAGGTGGCCCGGCGCCTGGATGAGGGACTGGCGGGCCAGCGCCAGCGCGGTTTCGCCCGCTGAGGTGAACGAGCCGCGGTCAGCTGGCCCGCTGAACCTGGCGGAGGAACTCCGGATTAGAGGCGGTGTCCTGGGTCTTGTCGATGAGGAGCTGGAGCGCCTGCTGGGAGTCCAGGCCGCCCAGGGCCCGGCGCAGTTTGCCGACGGCCTGGTATTCGTCCGGCGCCATCAGCAACTCCTCGCGGCGGGTGCCAGACGGCATGGCGTCAATGGCCGGGAAGATGCGCTTTTCGGCCAGCTCGCGGCGGAGCCGCAGTTCCATGTTGCCGGTGCCTTTGAACTCCTCGAACAGCACGTCGTCCAGGCGGGAGCCGGTGTCCACCAGCGCGGTGGACATGATCGTGAGCGAGCCGCCGTCCTCGACGTTGCGCGCGGCGCCCAGGAACTGGCGGGGCGGCTGCAGAGCCGAAGCGGCGACGCCACCGGCCAGGGTGCGGCTGCTGGCCGGGGCGGCCAGGTTGTAGGCCCGGCCGAGGCGGGTGATGGAGTCGAGCAGGACGACTACGTCGTGGCCCTGCTCCACCAGGCGCTTGGCCCGTTCGATGGCCAGTTCGGCGACCTGGATGTGGTCGTCGGCGGCCTGGTCGAAGGTGGAGAAGACGACCTCACCGCGGATTGAGCGGCGCAGGTCGGTGACTTCTTCGGGTCGTTCGCCGACCAGCACCACCATCAGGTGCACCTCGGGGTGGCTGTTGGCGATCGCGGTCGCGATGGCCTGCAGGACCATGGTCTTGCCGGCCTTGGGCGGGGACACGATCAGGCCGCGCTGTCCCTTGCCGATCGGGGCGATCAGGTCGATGATCCGCGCGGTCGCCGACCCATCACCGTCTTCCAGGCGCAGCCGCTCGTCGGGGTACAGCGGAATCAGGTCGTCGAACTGCGGGCGGGTCGCGGCGAGGTCAGGGGACTGTCCGTTGACGGCGGTGATCCCGGCCAGGGCGGGGAATTTGGCGCCGCGGGTGGCCGGGCGGGCCGAGCCGCCGATCTGGTCGCCCTTACGGAGGTCGTACCGGCGGATCTGGGCGGCCGAGACGTACACATCGGACGGCCCGCGGCGATAGCCGGCGGTCCGCACGAATGCGTGCCCGTCGGTGATATCGACGATGCCAGATACGGCGAAAACGGCGGCCTCAGTGACGGCCGGAGGCGGGGCGGGATTTTCTTGAATTACTGCTGTCATGATGATTTTCCTTTACGGGGATAAGTGTGCACGTTGAATTCGCGCACGCTGAAGCTGATTGAGGGCCCTGCTCTAGCTGGGCCGATAGCCAGATGTAATCTGGCGGTAATTTATTTGAGATGCTCGACGTCGGTTGAGACGGAGCCGATGGGTGGCCGCTGGATGGGCCTTTCCTCGCTAATACGAGGGCCATCTGAATATGACTGTACCGGATAACAGCGGCGGCGGCTAGTTCATTCCCCGGCGCGGGACGAGCGCCCCCCCGTCGCCTCACACCCGCACTCCACAGTCCATCAGCATCTATCAACACCCCCATTGACCAAAACTCCCCGTCCCGGACGCCGCGGCTCCAGGGTGTCCTAGCTCTTGGTGAGGACCAGGAGGAATTCCAGCAGGCCGTGATCTTGCGTGGTGACGAAGCCGCCCAGGCTCGGATTCTGGATGTTGTAGTCGGAGAACAGCACCGGGATGTCACCGGCCACCTTGAGCTGCGTGCCACCCGCGGTCCGCTCGGCGGTCAGCGTGAACGTGACCGCGCGGGTGGTGCCGTGCAGGGTCAGCTGCCCGTGCGCGGTGTAGCTGCGGACCGTGCCCGTGGCCGGCAGCGGCGCCAGGTTGATCGGGCTGGTCAGCGTGAACGTCCCGGTCGGGTACCTGGCCACGTCCATGATCCGGCCGTCGAACTGGTCGTCCCGCTGGCTCTTGTCACTATGGACGGTCGCCATGGGCACGCGGAATGATGCGGCCGTGGCCGTGCTGCCCGCGAGGGTGAGGCTCCCGGCGACCAAGGAGGTCCGGCCGACGGCGGTGGCGTTCTGACCGAGCAGCACCTCGTTGACCCGGTAGCCGGCCATGGAGCCGGAACCGACGGTCCAGGTTCCGGAGACCGTCCCGCTGTCGCCCGCGGCCGCGGACGGTGACCCGGGCGCCGGGCTGCCCGACGAGGATCCCGCGGGCGGGGGCAGCGACAGCGCGGCCGGCGTGCTGCCAGCCAAGAAGTGGATGTAGACGAAGGGGCCAGCCACCGCCAGTGCGGCGACCACGACGACGGCCCCGATGAGCCAGCGCAGCCAGTGGCGCGGCCGGGTAAAGGGCATGAGCGGCTTCCGTGGGTCAAGGTCAGGCCCGGGCCCGGACCGTCAGACGATTATGGACCCGCCACAGGAAAAATATGCTCGGTGACCTGAGGATCTGTCCCAGACCAGGCCGGCTGGCTAGAATCCAGCCCTGATGATCGTGATCGTGGCGGGCGTGTCGGGCAGCGGCAAGACCACGGTGGGCGCCATGCTCGCCGGGCGGCTGGGCTGGCCCTTCGCCGACGCCGATGACTTTCACCCGGCCGCGAACATCGCGAAGATGCGGGCCGGGATCCCGCTGACCGACGACGACCGGCTGCCCTGGCTGCATGCCATCGCGGCCTGGATGGATCAGGAGATCGCGCGGGACGCGCCAGGTGTGATCACCTGCTCCGCGCTCAGGCGGTCCTACCGGGATGTGCTGCTCGGCGGCCGCCCCGAGGCACAGATGATCTTCCTGACCGTGGACCGGCAGGTGCTGGCCGCGCGGCTGGCTGCCCGGCACGGCCACTTTTTCCCCAGGCAGCTGCTCTCCAGCCAGTTCGACGCGCTGGAACCGCCGCAGCCGGACGAGCGGGTGATCACCGTGGCCCCCGGCCCGGATCCGGCCGCTACGGTGGCGGCTATCATCGCGGTACTGTGGCCTGAAGGCGCCACCGGGCCTGCGGGAAAAACCGGGCCTGCCGGGAATGCGGGCGGTGACCATGAAGCTCAAGCTTGACCTGCACGACATTTACAACCGCGGGCAGGACATCGACCGGGCGCTGCAGGCCATCATCGACGAAGCGGTGGCCAAGAAGGCGCCGCTGGTCGAGATCATCCCGGGCAAGGGCTCTGGGCAGCTCAAGAAGCATGTACTGCGGTTTCTTGAGCAAAAAGAGATCAAGGCGAAATATCACCGGGTCGAGAAGGACTCGAAGAACTTCGGCCGCATATTCATCCATTTCCGCTGGTAAATCGCCCCTCGCTGGCTCCTGTCGGCAGGTGGCGACTATTCCGGGCCCCGGTACCCTGACGCCCGCGTCGGCCAGCGGCGGTGAACCGGCCGCCCGGGCCGGGCATTCGGTGCAGACTCTGAACAAGCTCTGCAAAATGACCGACAGCGGCAGCATGCCCGCGGCGCATCCGACCGAGACTTAAGGAGGCGTGCCCATGCGATTCAATCTCGTGGCTCGCCGGATTACCCTGCTGCCGGCGCTGGGCCTCGCGCTCGCGCTGACGGCGACCGCCTGCAGCAGTTCCGGTTCGTCCGGCACGGCCTCGTCCTCCAGCGCCCCGGCGTCTGCGCCGGCCTCACGCCGCCCTCTTCTGGCGGCAGCGCGACCGCGTCGGCCAGCTCGGGCACCGGGACGACTTCCGCCGCGGCGGCCCAGATCGCCGCCAACTGGGAGAAGTTCTTCAGCGCCAGCACCCCGGCATCGGAGAAGGTCAAGCTTCTGCAGAACGGAAGCTCGTTCTCCACTGCTATCAGCGACTTCCTCAAGTTGCCGCTGGCCAGCGGGATCGGGGCCAAGGTGACCAAGGTGGTCGTGAACTCTGCGACCTCGGCCACGGTGACCTTCAACATCGTCTCGACGGGCGGGTCGAAGCTGCTGACCGGCCAGACCGGCACGTCGGTGTACCAGGACGGGACCTGGAAGGTCGGAGACTCCAGCCTGTGCGGCCTGTTCAAGCTGATCCCGGGTGGGTCGGTGCCGGCCGCGTGCAACTCGGCCAGCTGACCGGGACCCCTGATTGGCCAGCCAGGCGGAGGCAGTCTCCGGCGGCCAGGGCAGCGCCACCCGCGGGACGGGGCAGGCGCTGGCCCTGACCGCCCTGTGCACACTGCTGTTCCTGACCTTCCTCGACAACACCGTGGTCAGCGTGGCGCTCGGCGATGTGCAGGTCAGCCTCAAGGCGGACGTGACCGACCTGCAGTGGGTCGTCGGCGCTTACGCGCTCACCTTCGCGAGCATCATGCTGGCCTGCGGAATGATCGGGGACGAACTGGGCCGCAAGAAGGTCATGCTGGCCGGGGCCGGGGTGTTCTGCGCCGGCTCGGTGCCGTGTGCCCTGGCCCCGAACGCCGGCGTGCTCATCGCGGGCCGGGCCGTCATGGGCCTGGGCGCGGCGGCCAGCGAGCCGGGCACGCTGTCCATGCTGCGCCAGCTCTACCCGGACGCCCGGGCCCGCAGCCGGGCGATCGGGGTCTGGGCCGGGACCTCCGGCCTGGCACTGGCTGCCGGGCCGGTCGTGGGCGGCGTGCTGACCGGGCTGTGGAGCTGGCGGAGCATCTTCTGGTTCAACTTGGTGTTCGGGCTGGCCGCTCTGATGGTGGCTGCGGCCGTCGTGCCGGAGAGCGCGGATCCCGACGGGGCGCGGGTCGACATCGCGGGCACGCTGCTGGGCGCGGGCGCCCTGGCCACACTGGTCTTCGCCATCATCGACTCGGAGTCGGCCGGGTTCGGCTCGGCGGTGGTGATCACCCTGTTCTGCGCGAGCGCGGTGCTGTTCGCCGCTTTTGCCTGGCGGGAGCGCCGCGCCCCGCACCCCCTGCTGGACCTGCGCTTCCTGCGCGTGCCCGAGTTCGCCGTGGCTAACATCACCGCGTTCTGCAGCTACTTCGCCACGTTCGCCATCTTCTTCTTCACCGCGCTGTACCTGGTGGAGGTCGTCGGCGCCTCGGGCTACCGGCTGGCCGCGGTGTTCGCGCCCATGACGGTGCTGATGATCGTGGCCTCGGTGCTGGCCGGCCGCTGGACGGCCCGGGCCGGGCCACGCTGGTCGATCACCATCGGGTGCGTGCTGTTCGGCGGCGGCTTGTTCGGCGCCAGCTCCTTCCTCTCGCCACATCCGGACTACGGCCCGCTCATCGTGACACTGGCGGTGGTGGGGATCGGCATCGGCACCACCGTGGTGCCGATCACCTCGGCGGCGCTGTCCGCGGTGCCGCCGGAGCGGTCCGGCATGGCCGCATCGGCCAGCAACACCAGCCGGCAGATCGGCGCGGTCACCGGCGTGGCCGTCCTTGGCTCGCTGGTCTACTCCCGGTTGCAGGCCAGCCTGACCGCGCAGATGAGCCACCTCGGCATCCCGGTCCCGTTCCAGACGCTGGTTACCAACGCGCTGGAGACCGGGCAGATCCCGAAGAACACCACGCAATATTCCGGCTTCGGCAAGCTGGTCGCCGAGGTCATCGGGGCGGCGTACACGGCCTTCCACGACGGCCTGCAGGCGGCGCTCTACCTGTCGGGCAGCCTGGTCCTGGCGGCCGGGCTGCTGGCGTTTCTCACGCTGCGTTCACGTCCAGTCGACACAGGGTCTTGACCTTCGGCCCAGCTGAGCGATTCAGGTAGTGGACGGCAATGGCGCTCGGCCACCTTCTCGACCGCATGTAAGGCGAAGAGGGCGACCATGGTCTGTTATGCCCGGCCCGCATTCCGGATGGCCGCGATCGTGGTCATCGCACTGCTGGCGTTCAGCCGGCCGCTGGGACATTTTCTCGGTACTGCGGAGTTCATGGTCGCGGCCACCGCGATCACCGGGGCCACGGCAGTCGGCTTGGCGCTGGTGGTGACCACGACCGACGGCGGGGTTACCTCGCCGTCGGCAGCCCCGCCGTCAGCGGGCGGAGTGCGTCCCGCTTGCTCTGCGCCCCAGCGTCACATCTGCGCCATAACGGCCCAGGTCGGCCAGCGGGGCCATGGGCGGATTAAGCGGGGGTTGCCTGGCATAGCCGGAACGCCACGATGTAACGTTGACGTCCGGGTCAGGTTTCGTCGCGCGGTGTGGCAGAAACCGCCGGAACCGGCACAAGCCGCGGGGAGCGGCAGAAGGAGCACACATGACGGCGGAAAGCGTCCGGCCGGGCGGGGCCGCGGGAGCGGCGGGCCGGGGCAAGAACTACAAGTGGATTGCCCTGTCGAACACCACGCTCGGCATCTTGATGGTCACGATCAACCAGTCCATCTTGCTGATTTCGCTTCCCGCACTGTTCCGCGGCATCAAGCTCAACCCGCTGATTCCCTCCAACACCTCCTACTTCCTATGGGTCTTCATGGGATTCATCCTGGTCACCGCGGTGCTGGTGGTCAGCCTGGGACGGGTTGGCGACATCTACGGCCGGGTCCGGATGTACAACCTCGGCTTCGCCGTGTTCACGTTGTTCTCGATCCTGCTCTCGGTGACCTGGCTCACTGGGCCAGCCGGAGCCTTGTGGATCATCATCATGCGGGTGTTCCAGGGTGTCGGCGGCGCGTTCCTGTTCGCCAACTCCACCGCCATCTTGACCGACGCCTTCCCGGCCGACGAGCGCGGCAAGGCGATGGGCATCAACGGCATCGCTGCGGTGGGCGGCTCGTTCCTCGGGCTGATCCTGGGCGGCGTGCTCGCCCCCATCGAGTGGCGGCTGGTGTTCCTGGTCTCGGTGCCGTTCGGCCTGTTCGGCACGGTCTGGGCCTACCTCAAGCTCCAGGACAACGGGATCCGCATCCCGGCCAAGATCGACTGGCTGGGCAACGTGCTATTCGCCGTCGGGCTGATCGCGGTGCTCACCGGGATCGTCTACTCGCTGCTGCCGTACGGCGGGCACCCCACCGGCTGGACCAACCCGTGGGTGCTGGCCGCCATCATCGGCGGGATCGCGGTTCTCGTCCTGTTCGCCTGGGTGGAGACCAAGGTGCCCGCGCCGATGTTCCGGCTCAACCTGTTCAAGATCCGCGCGTTTACCGCCGGGAACATCGCTGGCCTGCTGGGGGCGCTGGGCCGGGGCGGCATGCAGTTCATGCTGATCATCTGGCTGCAGGGCATCTGGCTGCCGCAGCACGGGTACAGCTTCGAGCAGACCCCGTTGTGGGCCGGCATCTACATGGTCCCGCTGACCGTCGGGTTCCTGCTGCTCGGCCCCATCTCCGGGATCTTGTCCGACCGCTACGGCGCCAGGCTCTTCGCCACGCTCGGCCTGATCATCTCTGGTGCGTCGTTCCTGCTGCTCGAACTGCTGCCGATTAACTTCAGCTACATCTGGTTCGCCCTGCTGATCTTCATGTTCGCGGTCGGCATGGGGCTGTTCTTCTCCCCCAACCAGGCATCGGTCATGAACAGCCTCCCGCCGGACCAGCGAGGCGCTGGCGCCGGCATGCTCAACACGTTCCAGAACTCGGCCACCGTGCTGTCCATGGGCCTGTTCTTCACCATCGTCACCCTCGGCCTCGCCTCCCGGCTACCCACCCACCTGTACAAGGGCCTGGTCGCCGCGGGAGTCGATCCTGCCGCCGCCCACCTGGTGGCCAACGAGCCGCCCATCGGCAGCCTGTTCTCGGCCTTCCTCGGGGAAAACCCGATCCAGGAACTCCTCGGCCCGACCGGGGCACTGCAGAAACTGTCACCCAGTCAGGCCGCCTACGTCACTGGCCGGTCGTTCTTCCCCCAGCTCATCGAGGAACCGTTCGCGGCGGGTCTGCACCTGGCCTTTACCTTCGCGGCCATCGCGACTGGGATCGCCGTCATCGCCTCGGCCCTGCGCGGCAAGCGCTACCTGCACGCCAGCGGCCCGTCTGAGCCGGTGGCTGAGGAGCTGGCCGAGGCTGCGGCCCAGACCGCGGTGGGGTTCGGCCTGGACGAGGGCGCCGGGCTGCCCGACTACGGCGCCAACCTCGCCCACGCCGACGGGAACGGGGCCGACCGGGAGCACAACGGCAACGGTGTGCGCACCGCTACCGCCACGTCCGGCAGCGAGGCCGAGCGGGGCGCATCGGCGGAAGGCGACTGAGCCGGTGGGCACCGGGTCAGGCCCGGACCCGGGCGGGACGGACGCCGAGACGGGCCAGCTGCTGGGCATCGGGGCGGCGGCGGCGCGAGCCGGTGTCTCCGAGCGAGCCCTGCGCTACTACCAGCAGCTCGGCCTGATCACCCCGTGCGCGAGCACGCCCGGCGGGATGCGCCGCTACTCCGAGGACGACCTGGCCCGGGTGCTGCGCATCCGGCAGCTTCAGGTCCTGCTCGGCTTCAACCTGGACGAGATCGCCGTCATCTTGCGCCACGAGGACCGGATGGCGGAGATCAAGCTGGCCTACCGGTCTGAGCACACCAGCGACTCCGAGCGCCTGGACCTGGTGCGCGAGAGCCTGCGCCTGCAGCAGGACCTGCGCGTCACGGTGGAAGCCAAACGGCTCGCCATCGAGGGGTTCCTGGCCGACCTGGACGCGCGGATCGCCAAGTCCAGCGACTTCCTGGCTCAGCTGACCGCCCCGGCCAGCTAGCCAAAGCCGGGTTGCGGCTGCGTCGCCGGCGTCCCACAATCACGGGGTGACGATCAGCTACGAGTGGCGCGGCGAGTTCACCAACGCCGACCTGAATGCGCTGCACGCCGAGGGCTTCGGCCACCGCGCGCTGGCGGACGACTGGCGGACCCAGGTGCGCGAGCACAGCCTGGGCTGGGTGTGCGCCCGGCAGTCCGCCGATCTGATCGGGTTCGTCAACGTGCCGTGGGACGGCGGGGTGCACGCCTTCATCCTGGACACCCTGGTCGCGGGGCACGCCCGGCACCGGGGCGTCGGCACCGGGCTGGTCGCGGCCGCGGTCAGCCACGCCCGCGCGGCCGGATGTGAGTGGCTGCACGTCGACTTCGAGGACCATCTGACCGGGTTCTACTTCGGGGCGTGCGGGTTCACCCCGACGAACGCCGGCCTGATCGCGCTGCGATGACGTTCACCATCCGGCACTACGAGGTCGCCGACGCCGGGGCCGTGGCCGAGGTGTTCTTCCGCTCGGTCCGCGAGGTCGCGGCCACCGACTACAGCGAGGCCCAGCGGATGGCCTGGATGCCCGAGCTCCGCAGCGCCGGGCAGATACACGGCTGGGCCGGCGACGGCCGCCTGGTCCTGGTGGCGGTGGACGAGGACGACCGTGTGGTCGCGTTCACCGACCTGGAGGCCGACGGCCACGTCGACCACCTGTTCTGTGCGCCTGAGGCGGCCGGACGCGGGGTGGCGGTCAGGCTGTGCGACGCGGTGGAGACGGCCGCCCGCGCCCAGGGGATCGGCCGGCTGTACACCGAGGCCAGCGAGCTGGCCAGGCGACGGTTCGAGCGGCAGGGCTATACCCTGCTAGCGCGACAGGACCTGGTCGTGCGCGGGGTGCGGATGCACAACTACCGCATGGCCAAGGTCCTGAGCTAGCCAGCGCGCCCCCTGGCCGGGCTCTCCGCTGGCCGGGACGGCGGGACCGGTCACCCGTTCGGTATTTCGAACACTCGCCAGCAGCAGCCGGTCGCCGATCGGGTAGGCGAACGTCACCAGGTTAGGCAGGTGGAAGGCGTAGCCCGGGTCCGCGGGCCCATGAGCTTAAAAGGTGAAGCCGATGGCGCGCAGCTGGTCGCGGCCTTCGCCGGTGATGTCGGCCGGCTGCCAGGCCGGCAGCCACTGCCAGTCGACCCGGAATCCGTCGACGTGGCCGAGCGGGGCCAGTGCGGTGCGGATCTGGTTTTCCAGCACGGCAGTGAGGGGGCATGCGGCGGAGGTGAGGGTCATGGTGAGCAGGGCGGTCCGGCCGTCGACGCGGATGGCCCGGACAAAGCCCAGATCGACAATGTTCACCCCGAGATCCGGATCGATGACCTCAGACAGCGCCGCCTGGACCGCGGCAACGCGCTCGTCCGCCGGCTCCTGGTTCACCCTGGGCGCCTCGCCGGCCGGGATGGGCGGCGGCGAATCGGGGGCGGCCGTCGCGTACAGGCCGGCCGGGCGCAGGATGATCTGCACACGGCAGGTCGGACTGCGGATCCAGTCCGCGACGCCATGAGCCTTGCGGCGCACCCGGACGATGTCCTCGCCGGCCTGGGCCTGGCCGCTGGCCACCACGAGCCGTCCCGGGTCGAGGCCAGCGTCTTCGGCTTGCACGATGGCCCGGTCGAGCAGCCGGGCGAGCCGCTCGCAGGTGCGGCCCGGCCCGAAGCGCAGCCGGGAGCGGGCCTGCAACACCGGCTGGCCGGCCACGGCGCTCAGGGCCGTCCGGGCGTCGCTCTCGGTGACCCGGAGCTGTGGTTCGTCGATGCGCCAGTGCGCGTCGAGCATCGGGGGCTGTCTCAACGGCCGATGTCCACGTAGATCGTGCCGTCCTCGCCAACCTGGCAGCCGAAGCCCGTCAGCCTGGTGTCAGCCGGGTTGACGCCGGCCCCGGTGGCGGCGTTGAACTCCCACAGGTGCTTGGCACAGGTCAGCGTGTCGCCCTCCAGGTCGCCCTCGTCCAGCGCCGAGGCCTGATGCGGGCACCGGTTGGAGTAGGCCCGGACGTTCCCGTCGAGGTTGACCAGGAGTACGGCCTCGCCGTCGACGGTGACGGCGGTCATGTCACCTTCCCACAGATCATCGAGGCTGATCGTTTCCCGCCAGCGCGCGGTTTTCGCGGTGTCCATGCTCAGTCCGCCGCCGGTGCGGCGGCTTCGGCCAGCCCGGCCAGGAATTCCTCCCGCGCCGCCCGGGCGTGCGCGGCCACGTCCGCCGCCGTGCCCCTATAGCCGGGCGCGGCCGCCAGGATCTGGCCGAGGCCGAAGGCCGCGTCGTCGGCCCGCGCAGACCAGCGGCTGATCCACTTGGCCAGGACCTCGCGGTTGCCCGGCCGCTGGCTCACGGCCAGGTCGGCCACGGCCCGGCTCCACCGGCCCCGGCGCCGGGAGTCCTCGGCCAGGAACGAGGTGAGCAGCCAGGTCTCCTCGTCCGAGCCGTCCTTGGCGGCCTGGCCCAGCTGGGTGAACAGCACGTCGTCCAGAGTCGGTGCGAGCACCAGGTCAAGCGCGGTAAAGGCCTCGGCCCAGTCGTAGCTGACCAGCGCGTACTCGACCGCCTTGCGGGCCGCCTGCCAGCCGTCATGTTCCTCCCACAATTGCCGTTCGGCCGAACCGATCCCGGCGTCCGGCCACGCGATCTGCAGTTCCCTGGTGCGGTAGGCGATGGCGGTTACCCGGCGCAAGAAGTCGGCCGTGGCGAAGCCGGCCGCGTTGGTGATGTAGGAGCTGGGCGCCATGTAACCGATGTAGGCCTGGATCTGCTGGAATCCGTGACACAGGTACCGGGATGGGGTCAGGAGGTGGCCGAGCAGTTCGACCGACCCGGGGGCCAGGGCCGCGTCGGCACCGGCCCCGGCGTGCGTCTCCAGCACGCCGCGGACCTTGGCCTCCGCGTCGGCTTGCAGGTTGACGTACGCCCGGTAGGTCAGGGCGTCCGGGTCGCGGAAAGCATCCCAGTCCTCAGCCGCCAGCGGCGAGTTCTCCCGGTAGGTCAGGAACCACAGGTTCGGGACGGACGACGGGTTCTGCTCGAACGTCGCGGCCCGGTTGGGCCGCAGCGTCCAGTTCTGCGCGTGGGTGACGATCTCGTACTCGCTCGGCATCCGGCGTACGTCGCCGAAGGCGCTGAAGGTCCGCCGCGGGCGGGGCCTGCGCGCTGGCGTCTCGGTCATGGGGTCACTGCCTTGTCGTCCCCGGCTGCCCGATGCGCAGCTGCCTTGTGGAGCGCCACGCTCTGCCAGGTGATGGCGTCGCTGGTGTTGATGACCCGGCCGCTGAAGGCGGACATGATCCCGCCGAACGACCTGATCTCGTAGTCGGGGCCGAGATAGCGGCGCAGGGTCTCCTGGGTGACCGTGATCTGATCCTCACCCTGTACGCGCACGTAGGCGCCGCGGTCGATGACTTCGATGTCGGTGCCGGGATTGTCGTCCTCGATGGCGGCGATGATCAGCTCGACCTCGTCGTCCATGCGCAGCACCGGGCCGACCGGGTCCTTCATGACTGCTCCGGGATGTCGTATTCGACCGTGACGTGATCGAGGGGCCTGATGCCGGCGGCCGCCACCGTCATGTCGGCAGGCATCCGCTCGCCGCGGTAGATGACGACCTTGCCGTAGGGCAGCGCTCGCACCCGCTTGCCCTCGACGTGATAGGCCACCGCCGCCGCCACCTCGGCCATGGTGTTGGCGGTGGTCACCGGGACGAGGATCTGGACGAAGTCGGTGGCGAAGATGGCGTTCAGCGGGACAAGCTCCGGGGCGCGGTCCTCGGCACCCAGTTCGGCGGTCGCGCCGGTGCCGGTCATAACTGGGTCGGTCATGACTTGGCCGCCGTGGCGATGCCCTGGGCGGGGCGGCCAACGTAGTCCCTGGTCCATGCCTCGTAATCCGGATCATCACCCATAACCTCCGGGGTCAGGCCCATGTAGCCGAGAATCCCGCCCACGTCCATCGGCTGGATCTGCCCGGCCAGGAACCGGTCGACCACCGTCTCGTGGTTCACGTTGTCCCGGTCCTTCCAGAAGATCTGGCGGCAGGCGTTGGTGCAGAAGTGGTAGATCCGGCCGTCGTACTCCAGCGAGACGTCACGGACCCGCCAGGTCCCGTTCCGGGACTGGGTGGCATTGCAGGACGGCAGATGGCAGGTGGCGCACAGCCAGGGCAGCGTCTCCGGCAGCGTCGCCTCGATGTTGTTGGAGTTGACGTTGTCGATGATCACGTCCCACTTGTCGCCGTAGACCTTCTCCCAGTTGGGGTACTTCTCCACCAGCCACGCGCGCTCATCCTGGCTCACCGCCGCTATCGGCCGCCACCACAACGTCGGCCGCCAGAACCACAGGCCCATGTGCAGTCCGTGGTGCCAGATGTCCAGGCCGCGCATGAACTCGTCCCAGTACCAGGGCTTTTTCAGCCCGTACTGCTCGATGGTGTGGACGAACTGGTCGATGATCCACTCCTCCATAAACTCCCGGTAGGACTGCTTGCGGTGCTCGAGCGGGGTGTAGTAGTCCATCGCGGGCCCGGTGAGCGCGGAGAAGGCACGGGCCGAGCCCCAGAAGGCCTTGTCCACCACCCACTGAGCCCGGACCGGGTCATGCTCGACCAGGATCTCCAGCGTCGGGCCGCCCTGCTGGGAGTGCCGGGCCTCATCGGTCTGGATGGAGGAGATCATGTTGGCGAAGTTGACGTCGCCAGAGGCGAGGGCGTCCGCGGCCAGCGCCACGAACTGCAGGTTGGTGAACCCGGTCTCAAAGGTCAGCGGCAGCTCGATGGCGATGTCCACCACGTTGGCCGAGTTCATCATGGCGTCGAACAGGTTGCGCAGCGAGATCGCGACCCAGTCGTTGGTGTGGAACGTCTTCTGGGTCCAGTCGTACTGCGCGTCCTTGCCGACGAACTCGTGCCCGAAGAACGTGGTCACCGCGGCGTGCCTCAGCTCGTCGAGCTGGCCGAAAGTGGCCATGTTGCGCCACGAGCCGTTCAGCCCGAACCGCGCCATCTTGAGCTCGGCCAGCACGGCGGCGTACTCGACCAGGGCGACGCCGCCGAAGTGCATCTTGGTGGCCGATTTCCAGCCCTCGCTCAGGCCGTCGAACGCCGACGAGCGCTGCAGCGCGGCCTTCACCGCGTACACCGCCGCCTCCTTCTCCCGCTGGGTCGCGACGTACTCCGGATAGCTGACCTTGTAGCTCTCCTCCCACGCCAGCCAGGCCTCGCGCGGGACCTTGCCGGTGCCGCTAAGCCACTCGGGGAAGACAGCCTCGTCCTCGACGTAGCGGTAGGTCCAGTCCACGTCGCGGACGAAGCCCTGCCACTCTTCTCGCTTGAGCAGTGCCATCTGGCGGTCCTCCTCGTCAGTCGACCTCGTTGTGGCCGAGCTGCTGGCTGATGCCGGCGTTGTTCCAGTAGGCGGTGATGCCGTCGATGAGCAGATCCGGGCCCACGTGGAAGATGAACAGGTGCGGCTCGCGGTAATGCCGTCCGGCCGGGGCGATCAGTCCCCAGGCCAGTTGCTGGGTGCCCTCGATGTCGGCCTGGACGACGACGTCCCCGTCGTCGTTGCTGGTGATGGAGTGCACGGTGTTGGACAGGTTCGGGAACGACGCGATCAGCCCGGTCCACAGCGGCTTGCCGACCGTGCCGACCGTGCCGTCGCCGCGCAGCACCCGCTGCTTGCCCCAGATCTCGACCGGGACGTAGGAGAAGCGGGCAGTGATGGAGCACAGGTCGGTCATGCCGTCGACGTCGTGCGCCCGGTACCGGTCGAAGAACTCGGTCACGACCGCGGTGGCCGATTCGGCGGTCCGGGGACGCTGGCTCAGCTCGGTCATCGGGTTCTCCTCGGGCCGTCTCAGGCGATCGCGATCTCGTCGTACCGCTTCACGGCCAGCCGCCGGTACAGCTGCGCCTGGCACCAGTAGACGGCGACCGCGGTGATCAGGCCGCCGGCCGTCTCGAACCGCCACGCCTGGTCGACGTCCAGGTGCTTCTCCTGATTGATGGCGCCGGCGTAGTCGGCGGACTGGGTTCCTTCGGCCTTGACCAGCGCGGTGACCACGTCGCCGGTGACAATGACCCGGCTGACGCTGATCACCAGATCCGGGAACCCGCGGACCAGGTCGTCCAGGACGCCTCGCAGCGCCCCGGCGCCGCTGTCCGCGACGCCGAGCGGGTGGACGGTGACCGTGACCCGCGGGCCGACAGCGGTCATGGCCGCGTCGATGTCATGCCGGGCGAAACCGTCCAGGAACTCCTGGACGGTGTCGGCGGCCATCCTGGCCGGGGCGGGGCTGGCCGGGGCGGGGCTGGTCATGGGCGGCACTCCTAAGCGGCCTGGCGGGCCGGGGCGACGAGCTTTTTGATGACCGCGTCCGCGGTCGCCTCGGTGGATCCCGGGTTCTGCCCGGTGATGAGGTTCCGGTCCACGACGACGTGGGAGATCCACGCCGACGGGCCGTCGTCGAAGACGGCGCCGGCGTTCTTCAGTGCCACGTCGAGCAGCCAGGCCATGCCGAGCAGCCCGGCCTCGGTCTGGTCTTCTTCCTCGTCGGTAAACGAGGTCATCCGGTAGCCGTCGAACAGCCACAGCCCGTCGGCCCGCTCGGGCGCCGACAGCAGGACGGCCGGGCCGTGGCACAGCGCGGCGATCGGCGCGCGCTTGGCCTGCAGCACGGCCAGCAGCCGGCCGACACCGGCATTGTCGGCCAGGTCGACCATGGGGCCGTGGCCGCCCGGGGCGAAGACCGCGTCGAATTCGGCCAGGTCCGCCTCGGTCAGCGACGCCAGTGCGACCGGCTGGCGGAAGCCGGGAATCTCCTGCAGCTTGCGGTGCCGTTCTGCGGCGAGCCGTTCGCTGTCGGCCCGCTGCGCGTCGATTTCGGCCTGGATCTGCTCCCGGGTCAACCCGGGCGTGCCGTCCTCGGCGAGCACGTCCGCGAACGGGCGGTCCTGCCGCCAGGCGGTCCTGGCCGCGGCGCTGACGATGGCGTGCGCTTCGGCGGCCGAGCGGCCATCTGCCTGGAGTCTTCCGGCTATGCGCCGGGCGGCGGCCAGGCCGAGATCGGTGTTCTGGTGCAGGGTGAGCCGGATGTCGTCGACGTCGTGGGCGAAGGTGCGCACGACCGAGGCCAGGTAGTCCTTGTCATCGTCGGGGTAGTGGAAGAACCAGGACAGGCCGTACGGGTCGGCGTAGGGCGGCCGCCCGTCGGGCGTGATCACCGTGACGTCGAATCCCGCCGCGACGAAGCGCTCGTAGGGCTTGAGCGCCTCCTCGGCGAAGTAGCCGGTGGGATGAGCCGTGCCGTCGGCGAGCGTCATCTCGCGGGCACTGGTGACGAGATAGGCGATCCGGGTCATGCGCCCCTCCGCGGGTCCGTGCAACCTGTGCTTTGTGATGGTTACTGTGCCATTGCGGCAGCGGGACGGCTATGGCTGGTCATAGCGGCTTTCTGCTGAACCGTTGCCCATTCCGGCAGCCGTCAGCTCACGGTGCAGGGCCTGGGCGTCGTAGTAGGCGCGTGGGGTCACGCCGAAGCGACCGCGGAACTCGCTGATGAAGTGCGAGACGCTCGCGTACCCGACCTCCTTGGAGATCCGGGCCACGGTGTGCTGGCCGTCCACGAGCAGTTCCCGCGCGCGATCCAGGCGCATCTCCTTCACGAACTGGTAGGGCGAGCGGCCGGTCACGTCGCGGAACAGGTGCGCGAAGGCGGACGGGCTCAGGCTCACCAGGTCCGCCATGTCGGCCACGGTCAGCGGCTCGGACAGGTGGTGGCGCACATGTTCGAGCACCGCCGACACGGGATTGCTGGCGGCCTCGGCCGCAGCCAGGGCCAGCAGCCGCGCATATTGCTCGCGCTGCAGCACGCGGTAGACCATCTCCTGCAGGTAGAGCGGGGCCAGCACCCGCCGGTCTGCCGCGCTCGCGGTGGCCCGCAGGAACGCAGCACCACGCCCAGCAGTTCGGTATCGATCGCAGAGACGCAGGCCTGCGGCCCGGGGCGGGCCTGAGCTTGGTGAGGCCGGAAAACCGTCGTGCGCCGCTCCAGCATGTCGCTGGAGACCTGGCGCACCACGGCCGGATCGATCTGCAGCACGAGGGACAGGAACGGGCGGCCGATGGAGGCTTCCAGGACCTCGGCCTGGAACTGCAGATGGCTGCCCAGGACCAGGTAGTGCGACGAGTCGTAGAAATAGGTCTCGCCGTCCACGGTGACCGCCTTGCGGCCCTGGGCCACGATGCACAGCGACAGCGACCGGATCTCCTCCCACGTCGGGCCCGGCCGGGCTGGTGAAACGGTAGATGGTCAGGCCGGGCCAGACCCCGGAATTGGCGCCGGCCTGCGGCGCCCGGGCCGCGAGTTCGGCGATCAGCTCGCCAGAGACCACCGGATGAGAAAGATAACCAGACGCCATCGTCTCGCCCTTCGTCCCGTTTGCTCCTAACAAGGATGCGCCGTTCCGGCTCTGCGCGCCATGGCCGAATCCGGCGCCCGGCCCGCACGGCATGAAAACGGGCACGGGAGACGGTGTGGTGTCCACCGTTTCCCGTGCCCGATCTGACGGTCCCCAAGAACGAAGCCCCATCATGGCGAAGCCGGGATGCGACACACCATCCCCGGAAACGGGGAGGCCCGGGTCAGGTGCCGAGGGAGCCGTGACGGCCGGCGCCGCCCGGCGAACCGGGCGGCGCCCGGGCCGGCTTCACGGGCCAGCGCCTCCCGGCCATACGCGAACTCGGCGGCCAGCGCGGCCGTCCCGTCCAGGCCCTCGGCAGCCAGCACGGAGGCCCGGTCGCTGCGCAGGCAGACCTGCGGAAACGCAGCCAGCTGGGCCGCGAGCTCCTGTGCGGCCGCCAGCGCCTGGCCGGCCGGCACCACCCGGTTGGCCAGCCCGATCACCGCCGCCTCGCCAGCGTCCACGGCGCGGCCGGTGAGGATCATGTCCATGGCCCGGCTGGTGCCGATGAGCCGGGGCAGGCGCACTGTGCCGCCGTCGATGAGCGGGACACCCCAGCGGCGGCAGAAAACGCCGAACACGGCGGTCTCGTCGGCGACCCGCAAGTCACACCACAGAGCCAGCTCGAGGCCGCCGGCCACGGCGTGCCCGCAGACCGCGGCGATGACCGGCTTGGCCAGCCGCAGCCGGCTCACGCCCATCGGAGCGTCGCCGTCGGGTGCGACCCGGTTGCCGCGTGCGGTGCCGAACGCGGTCAGGTCGGCGCCGGCGCAGAACGTCCCGCCCTCCCCGTACAGCACGGCCACGGCCGCATCGGGATCAGCGTCAAAGGCGCGGAAGGCCGCGGCTAGGCCGGCGGCCGCCGGGCCGTCGACCGCGTTGCGGCGTTCCGGGCGGTGCAGGAAGACGGTGGTGACGGGCCCGGAGCGCTCGACCCGGACGGCTCGTTCCTCGGCCATACCCGGCAACTTAGCGCACGTCCAGGTCGGCCCAGTTCCCCTTGGCCTGGCGCAAGACACGGGTGATCTGCGGTGCGGTGACCAGCACATGGTGGCCCCGGTGGCAGGGCAGGTCGTACATGAGCTCGCCAATCTGCTGCTTGATGAACCGCAGGTCGGCCTGAGCCTGCTCCTCCTCGGCCGCGGAGGAGGCAGCGGCCAGGGCGGCTTCGGCCCGCCGGGCTTGCACGGCACCTTCCTGCGGGGCCAGCTGATGTCCGGCCGGGTCGGTGATGGTCAGCCAGCCTGCCAGCGGCCGGTAGACGGCCTCGCCGAGGACGTCGCCACACCGCGGGCAGATCAGCTGCTTGGTCATCTGCCGCCAGCTCACGGCCGACCCCGGGACGGCGAGGGAACCCGCATATACCGATGGTGGCCCGACGGCGAATCGGGGTCAAACGATTAGCCGCTACCAGCCCGTCCGACCGTCGATCCGCTCCCGGATCAGGTCAGCCTGGCCGCCGCGCGCCGCAGCAAGCCGGCGCGATAGCAGTTCAGGTACCGCAGGGCTCTCCGCTCAGGCCGGGCCTGCCCGGGGGCGGCCAGGAGCCGAGCGGCCGGCCGATCTCCCACTCGTGACCGAACGGATCGGTCACCCGGCCCAGCCGCCAGCCATGTTCGTCGGTCACCTCGGCAGCCGCGGTGGCGCCGGCCTGCACCGCCCGGGCGAGCATCGCGTCCGGGTCATCGGTCACCAGCAGGGTCCGGCTGGTGGTGCCGCCAATCGCTAGCGGGCTGAACCGCGGGCCCCGCGAGCCGCCCGGCGACACCCAGAAAGCGGCGTCCCCTATCGCCAGCTGGGCCACGATGTCGTCGTCCTCGCCCACCTGGTGGAGCACCCGCGCGCCGAACGCGGTCTGATAGAACGCGACAGCCGCGGCGGCGCGGTCGACCCACAGCTCCGGCTGGATTCCCGTCATACCGGCTAACCGTAGCCCGCGGCCGGGCGCGGCCCGACGCCCTGGTGCCCTGACGGCCCGCTAGGGAACGGGGTGGCCGGACGCGAGCGGCAGGCCAGATGTCAGCGGATCCTCGCCCGGCCTCGGCCGCCAGGTGTACCTAGTTGACCGGATCGGCGCCCGCCGCCCGATCTCCTGCAGGACCGGCCCGACGACAGCCTCGAACCCGGCCGGCCCGTACTTGCGCCGGATCGCCCGGAGCACGCCCTTGCCGCTCGCCTCCCCGATGAGCTCATTCAGGACGCGGTAGTCGATGTCTTCGCCGTCGGCCAGGTGGTCGTATGCGGTCTGGGCGATCTCGGCCACCGCCGGGTAAGCGGCGGACTCGGCCAGGAACATGAGAGTCGCGTCCCGGAGATCCATGGGGAGAGCCTACGACGACAATCGTCGCCCGGCGGCCTGCTGCGATGATGAGGCGGCTGGGCGGGGAGAACAGGCCAAGGTGGAGGAGTTCCTCGCCGCCGGACGTCCCGGCTCAGCCGCCGACGTAGGCCGCGAGGTGCTCGCCGGTGAGCGTGGACCGACCGGCGACCAGGTCGGCGGGCGTGCCCTCGAAGACGACCCGGCCGCCGTCGTGACCGGCTCCGGGGCCGAGGTCGATGATCCAGTCGGCGTGCGCCATGACCGCCTGGTTGTGCTCCACGACGATGACCGACTTGCCGGCGTCGACGAGCCGGTCCAGCAGGGCGAGCAGCTGCTCGACGTCGGCGAGGTGCAGGCCAGCCGTCGGCTCGTCGAGAACGTAGATCCCGCCCTTGGCGCCCATGTGGGTGGCCAGCTTGAGCCGCTGCCGCTCACCGCCGGACAGCGTCGTGAGCGGCTGGCCGATCGTGAGATAGCCGAGCCCGACGTCAGCGAGCCGGCCGAGGATGACATGCGCCGCCGGCGTACGCGCCTCGCCGTCACCGAAGAACTCAAGGGCCTCGGCCACCGGCATGGCGAGCACCTCGCTGATGTCGCGGCCACCGAGGTGGTACTCCAGCACCGACGCATCGAACCGCTTTCCCTCACACTCCTCGCAGGTGGTCGCCACGCCGGCCATCATCGCCAGGTCGGTGTAGATGACCCCGGCACCGTTGCAGGTGGGGCAGGCACCCTCGGAGTTCGCACTGAACAATGCCGGCTTGACGTTGCTGGCCTTCGCGAAGGCCTTGCGGATCGGGTCGAGCAGTCCGGTGTAGGTCGCCGGGTTGCTCCGTCGCGAGCCGCGGATCGGGGCCTGGTCGACCGAGACCACGTCGGCTCCGGCCGGGATCGATCCGTGCACGAGCGAGCTTTTGCCGGAGCCGGCCACGCCGGTGACGACGACCAGTACCCCGAGCGGGATGTCGACGTCGACGTCCCGCAGGTTGTGGGTGGCCGCGCCGCGGATCTCCAGCGCGCCGCCGGCCTTGCGCACCGTCTCCTTGAGGGTGGCCCGGTCACCGAGGTGGCGGCCGGTGATGGTGTCGCTGGCCCGCAGCCTTTCGATGGTCCCCTCGAAGCAGACGGTGCCGCCGTTCGCGCCGGCCCCGGGGCCGAGGTCGACCGCGTGGTCGGCGATGGCGATCGTCTCCGGCTCGTGCTCCACCACCAGCACCGTGTTGCCCTTGTCCCGCAGGCGCAGGAGCAGGTCGTTCATCCGCTGGACGTCGTGCGGATGCAGCCCGATCGTCGGCTCGTCGAAGACGTAGGTGACGTCAGTGAGCGACGACCCCAGCTGGCGGATCATCTTGACGCGCTGCGCCTCACCACCAGACAGCGTGCCCGACGGCCGGTCGAGCGAGAGGTAGCCCAGCCCAATCTCCGCGAACGATTCAAGAGTGTGCCGCAGTGTCGCCAGCAGCGGCGCCACGGACGGCTCGTCCAGACCCCCTGCCCACCCGGCGAGATCGCTGATCTGCATCGCGCAGGCGTCAGCGATGCTGATCCCCTCGATCTTCGAGGACCGGGCCGCCTCGGTGAGCCGGGTGCCGCCGCACTCCGGGCACGTGGTGAAGGTGACCGCACGATCCACGAACTCCCGGATGTGCGGCTGCATCGCGTCGGTGTCCTTTGAGAGCATCGACCGCTGGATCCGCAGGATCAGCCCTTCGTAGGTCATGTTGATGCCCGCGATCTTCATCCTGACCGGCTCGTGGTGCAGGAAGTCGTGCAGTTCCTTCTTGGTGAACTTGCGGATCGGCTTGTCCGGGTCATAAAAGCCCGACTCGATGTACAGCCGGGAGTTCCAGCCGCCCCCGGTATAGCCCGGGACGGTGATCGCGCCCTGGCTGAGGGACTTGCTGTCGTCGTACAGCTGGGACAGATCGAGATCGTAGACCGTGCCCCGGCCTTCGCACCGCGGGCACATGCCACCGGTGATGCTGAAGCTCCGGCGCTCCTTCACGGTCCGCCCGGCACGCTCCAAGGTGACCGCACCGGCTCCGCTGATCGAGGCGACGTTGAAGGAGAACGCCTGGGGCGAACCGATATGCGGCCGCCCCAGGCGGCTGAACAAGATACGCAGCAGCGCGCTGGCGTCGGTGGCGGTGCCGACCGTGGAGCGGGTGTCCGCACCCATTCGCTGCTGGTCAACGATGATCGCGGTCGTCAGGCCCTCGAGCACGTCGACTTCGGGCCTCGCCAGCGCCGGCATGAAACCCTGCACGAACGTGCTGTAGGTCTCGTTGATCAGCCGTTGCGACTCCGCGGCGATCGTGCCAAACACCAGCGAGCTCTTGCCCGATCCAGAGACACCGGTGAACACAGTCAGCCGCCGCTTCGGGATCTCGACGCTGACATCCTTGAGGTTGTTCACGCGCGCGCCGAGCACACGGATCAAGTCGTGGCTATCGGCAATGTCCAGCCCTGGCGACCGCGCGTCCGTCCTCGTGGCCTTGGTCATCGTGTCTCCATCTGTCAAGCGGGGCCGACACTCACCGGATCCTGAAGCAGCCCTAGCACGTTACCGTCGGGGTCGGTGACGGTGGCCACCAGGCGGCCGCCGCCCACGTCTCGCACGGGGTCTTTCACGGCGGCACCCGCGGCGGTCACCTCGGCCAGTTTCGCCTCGATGTCCGGCACCTCCCAGTAGGCCACCGGTGAGGTCATGCCCTGCGCTGCGCCGCCCGGAACCAGCCCGATGTGCTGGCCGCCCACGTCGAAGCCGACATAGTAGGACTCATCGGCCTGCGGCGGCACGCCGAGCAGGGCGGTGTACACCACCTTGGCCTTCGCAAGGTCAGAAACGGGATGCAGCACGGTCTTGATTCCCTGCGTGGAAGAGCTGGTCATGAGGACTCCTGACGTCGTGAGCCGGTTCGGCCCGGCGGGATCGCCGGACTTGCAAGCAGTATGACGACGGCGAACAGCAGAACGCTTCTTAAATCCTGACCAGTCTGGTTGCCTCGCCCGGTCGCTAACCGCGACCGCCGGTGACCTCCTGATCGCCGTCATGAGAGGCCGGATCAAAACTTGCGCCCGGTTGAGCGTCACCGTCGATAGCCGCCGATGCGGCCAGGTCGGGCTGGCGAGGCGGCTTGCGGATCAGCCGGATCATCACCAATAGTGCCACCAGGCACAGCGCGCTGACCGTGATGAAGGCCAGGCTGTAGCCATCCTCCGAGGCCGCCCGCGCGGGCAGCAGGTAACGAACGATCGAGCTGCCAAAGGAACTGACCCGCAGGCCGGTGCTCTCCGCTGCGATGATCGAGTTCTTGAACTGCGCCGCCTGCTGCGGGGTCATGTTGGGTAGCGGACTGCTGGCAATCTTGGACTGCAGCTCGCTCAGATAGCTGGCATGGAAAATCAGGTAGAGCCCGGCGATACCGACCGCGCCACCGAACTGTTCGGCCGTCGCGGACACTCCCGACGCCTGGCCATGGTCGCTCACGGGCACGGTATCGAGGCTGACCGGATCATTCGCGGTCAAGATCAGCGACAGGCCGACTCCGTAGAGCAACAGGCCCGGCAACAAGGGCAGGTAGGCGGAACTGTGCACACTCCAGGCGAGCAGCAGAGTTGACGCTAGCAGAATGGCGAAGCCCGTGATCAGCGGCGGGCGGCCGCCGGCGCGGTCGTACCAACGGCCGGCCAGCGGCGCCACCAGCACCATCGGAAGCGTCGTGGGGATGAGCGCCAGCCCGGCGAGTGTCGGGCTCATCTGCAGGTTCAGGACTAGCAACAGCGGGAACAGCAATGCCAGGCCCATCTCGGCTATCCCGGCGATGAACTGGCTGATTGTCGTGCCGAGGTAATTGGGGTGTCGCCACAGCAGCGGCAGGTTCATCAGCGGATTGGGCGAGTCATGTTCAACGCGCAGGAAGGCTGCGGCTGCACACACGCTGATGACCAGCGGCGCGAGGACGCCAGGGGAAGCCCATCCCCACGCTTGTGACTGCGACAAGCCGAATACCAAGCCAACGAGGGCCACGGTGAGCAGAACGGTGCCTTTGATGTCCAGGTGGGGCCGCTGCTCGACGGCCGCGTCGGGTGGCACTGCGCGCAGCGTTCCCGCCACCGCCAGCACAGCCAGGGGAACGTTCACCAGGAGTACCGCCCGCCAGCTCAGGGCGGTCAGCGCCCCACCGATGGTGGGCCCGAACGCACCCGCCACGGCAGCCGCGCCACCCATCAGGCCGAGCGCCTCGCCCCTGTCCTTATCTGGCACTGATGCGCTCACGATCGCCACGGTGTTCGGCAGCATCAGCGCGCCACCCGCCCCTTGCAGAATCCGGCAAGCCAGCAGGACCGGGAATACCGGAGCGAAGCCCCCCACCGCCGAGGCACCCGCGAACACGACCGTACCGAGGATGAAAACGCGCCTGCGCCCGAACAGATCCCCCAGACGTCCCCCCAGCACCAGAAAGCCCGCGAGCGGGAGCAGGCTCCCGTTCATTACCCATTGCACCTGCTGAGACCCGACACCGAAGCTCTGCATGATGCTGGGAAGCGCCAGCGGCACGGCTGTCTGGTCGACCAGGATCATCGCATTAGCCAAGGTCATGGACCACAACAGAGTGCGTGAGTAACCCTTCCCCCCTGCCGTTCCCATGATCACGCTTCCCCGGTGGACGACCCGACCCATTTCGTAAGACATTACGAAATCCGGGCGCCGCAGACTAGGCCACCAGCCGCATCAGTCAGCAGTGCTGGCCACAGGGGACTCTTGTGCAGACCACCAAGGTCCGTCGTGGTCCGCAGTATGCCGTCGGCTTGCTGCATGCCAGCTGACCAGGATGTGAGCTGGCGCGGGAGGGCTCGTCTTTTCTGGCGGCACCAGCATCACCGCCGGATAGCCCCCCGGACTCGTCGCGGTGAAGTCCGGCCTGGGAGCAGACGCCTGTTTCGCTAAGGGCGGTAGCGAGAGCGACGCCGATGGCCATGAGGTGCTTCAAGGCCGTCATCTCCCTCCGCCACCAGGGCGCGGAAGGACTGAGTCTCCCTAACCTCCGCAAGCTCGCTCAGCCTCCGTGACCAGGTGTTTCAGTGCCTGGTCACTGTCTGGGATTATTGCTGGCGCGTCGTGGCCGTCAACACAGCCGACCCGGTAACTCTCATTGGTCCGGTGGCAGCTGAAGACCGTCGGGCTGCCTTTATGACCGTTCTTGTTAGCGCGGCGCCTGCTGCCGCGCCTCAGCTTGCTCCTTGATGGCCTCGTTGATTGCCACGTAGACGTCCTGGATGCGGCCGATAACGCCCCTTATGGCGCGACCCCGGCCGCCACCAAGTCCCCGGAAGGTCCCGTCCTGCACCAGCAAGGTACCGCCGCCAGATGGGCTCAGCAGAAACCGGCGCTTGCTTATCGTGACTCCGAGCGGCTTGGATGCCCACTGCAGTTCGCTATCCGGCTCGACGGTCAGCACCTTCACCCTGACGGTCATGGACTTACCGGTCGACGGAACGGTGGTTGCGATGGTGAGCTCGCTTCCGGCGGCGAGCTGCCCGGTCACCGACTTGAACACCGGATGCCACTGCGGGTAGCTGGCCAGATCCGTCAGTACCGCCCACACCTTGTCAGGGGTGGCGGCAATTTCGATCGACGTCGTTACCTCGTAAGCCATCGCGATCGGGCCTCCTGGGTGAATCCTATTGCCGGTATACGCTGAGCGCGTGGCAGATGATCTGGCTAGTCGCCTCAGCGATATTTACCGGGATCTTCACGCTCATCCGGAACTGTCGTTCCAGGAGCATCGCACGGCGGGGATCGCCGCCGCATGGCTGAAGGACCTTGGCTACGAGGTTATCGAGGGTATCGCCACGACCGGGGTGGCCGGGGTCCTGCGCAATGGCGACGGGCCAACCGTGCTGCTGCGGGCGGACATGGACGCCTTGCCGGTCCAGGAGGCGACCGGGCTCGGATACGCGAGCCAGGTTGACGGCGCGATGCACGCGTGCGGCCACGACATGCATGTCACGTGCCTGCTCGGCGCGTCCAGCGAACTGGCAGCATCTCGTGCGGACTGGTCCGGGACTGTCGTCACGGTGTTCCAGCCTGCTGAAGAGACCGCTGGAGGCGCCGAGGGGATGGTCGCCGACCGGCTGTTCGATCGGGTGCCGCGGCCAGATGTCGTTCTGGGCCAGCATGTGGCACCGCTCCCGGCCGGGACGATCGGGCTGCGGCCCGGCCCGGCGTTCGCGGCTACTGACGCGCTGCGGGTCACGCTGTATGGTGCCGGAGGTCATGGGTCCCGGCCAGAGACCACCGTCGATCCGGTGGTGATGGCGGCGGCCACGGTGATGAGGTTGCAGGGCATCGTGGCGCGCGAGGTGGCTGCCACGGACATGGCGGTGGTGACCATCGGTGCCATGCGAGCCGGATCGAAGAACAACATCATCCCCGATGATGCCGAGCTCCTGCTGTCCATCAGGAGTTACGACCCGGCGGTGCGCGCCAAGATGCTCAGGGCCATCGAACGCATCGTCCGCGCCGAGGCGGAGGCGTCCGGTGCCACCAGGGAACCGAAGCTCGAGCTGATGGAGTCCGCTCCCGCCGTCATCAACGATAAAGCTGCGGCCGATCGCACCCGCGCCGCGCTTGCCAGCGTTGTCGGCGCGCAGGCAGTGGTCGACCCCGGCCCGGTAACCGGCAGCGAGGACGTCGGTGTGCTGGCCGCCGCGGCTGGAGCACCGATCGTGTTCTGGCTGCTCGGCGGGGCCGACCCGGCGGCGTTTGCCGGGGCGTCTGGGCTTGCCGAGCTCGCCGGGATTGTCGCTGGCCTGCCGTCGAACCACTCCCCGCTGTACGCCCCGGTCGAGCATCCTACGATCAGGGTCGGCGTGAACGCGTTGTCGGCGGCCGCGCGGGAATGGCTCGCCCGGCCTGCCAGCTGAGCGAGGGTCCTGGTCTGGAAGCCCTGGCCCTGGCATCCTGGCCCTCGACGCCATCATCGGTTCTGACGCCGACCGCGCGTTGCCGGTGAGATGGTGAGCTGATGGATCTACGAGTGCTCGAGGATGACCTGGAGGCTGTTTCGCGCTTGTACGCCGAACGGTTCGGCATCGACCGTGACGACAACTGGTTCGTGCTGAAACTGCACGAGGAAGTCGGCGAGCTGACCCAGGCGTTTCTCATGCGCGCGGGGCAGGGCCGGGACAAGGGTTTGTCGCCTGCCGAACTGGATCGGGAGTTCCGGGCCGAGCTGTCCGACGTGCTGGCCCAGGTGCTGATCATGGCCCGGCATTTCGATGTGGACGTACAGCGCGAACTGGAGCACAAGTGGCTGTCGAAGAACCCTGACTGGGTGAAATCCTCCTGACTGCCTGAGGCTGTCCAACGAGCGCAGTAGCTACTGGCGAGATGCCCTGCCCAGCACACCGTCGATCACCACGTCGATAGCGAAGCGAAACCGTTCGTCGACATCTCCAGCGACCAGCTGAGCGGCGTGGGCAGTTATTAGCGGAAAGTCGCTGGCCGGCAGGCGGGCGAAGTTGGCCGTGATCTGGGCGGCCAGCGCGCTGGGGTCGGTGCGCCGCAGCTCGGCCTCGATGGCGGCATACGTCACCTGGGCCGCGAGGATGTCGGCCGCCCACGCGGCGTCCTGAGCGCCGAGGCCGCCAGCAAGCAAGATCCCCAGGAGGTTCTCCAGCAGCCGCATAGCCACTTCGGTCCGTGGCGGGTCGATCATGGTCGCTGCGGCCATTCCGGGGTGCGCGACGAGTGCCGCGCGTATCCGCTCCAAGAGGCTATGCAGTTGGGTACGCCACCGCGCCGGATCGGGCGTTTCCAGCTTGACCGCCGCGATGATGCGATCGAACATCGCCTCCAGCAGCCCGTCACGACCTTTGACATAGACGTACAGTGAGCCGGCCCCGGTATCCAAGGCGGCCGCGATACGACGCATCGATACAGCTTCCAGGCCTTCTGCCTTGAGGATCGCGAGGGCTGCGTCGACTATTGCCTCTTCACTCAGCGGCGCCTTTGCCGGGCGATCACGAGTCGAGCGGGGGCGGCCCGATGTCTTCATGTGTGATGGACCTCCAGGTTCTGCACCGCAGGGCGGCGACCACGCTTGACCTTAATGCTGCACCACACGTACAGTGTACGTAACGAACAGCGTTCGTGACAAACACTGTATGCGAGACCTTTCGGAACAGCTCGCTTCCAGCCGACCAGAAAGCCATCATGGACACCGCTTCCACTACCACTAGCTCTTCCGCCGGAGCGCAGCTATACGGCTTGCGCTGGGCCGTGGCGGCCGTGGTGCTGGCCGCCAACACCATGGATCTGCTCGACGCCACGATCGTGAACGTCGCCGGCCCCTCCATCCACCGCCAACTCGGCGGGGGTGCCAGCACCATCCAGTGGCTAAGCGCCGCCTACACCCTGGCCTTTGCCGTCCTGCTGATCGCAGGGGCACGGCTGGGAGACATCTTCGGCCGCCGTCGGATGTTCCTGCTTGGCTTGCTCGGGTTCATCGGCTTCTCGGCCGCCTGTGCCGTGGCGCAGGACGTCGGCATGCTCATCGCCTTCCGCGCCCTGCAGGGAGGTTTCGGTGCTCTGATGATCCCGCAGGGTTTCGGCCTGCTGAAGGAAGTCTTCGACGACGAAGAGCTGGGCCGGGCAACCCGCCTGTTCGGCCCGTCAACGGGTCTGGCCATGCTCGGCGCGCCGATCCTCGCGGGTGCACTCATCGACGCCAACCTCTGGAACATCGGCTGGCGGCTCGTCTTTCTCATCAACGTGCCGATCGGCCTCATCGCGCTTCCGTTTGCGATCCGATCGCTGCCGGGCGGGGTCAGTCACCCCGACCTCAAACTCGACGTCGGCGGCGTCTGGCTCGTCGGCTTGGCGCTCGTGGCGATCATCTACCCGCTCATTCAGGGCCAGACCGATGGCTGGCCAGCCTGGGCGTTCGCGCTCCTCGCAGCTGGCGCGGTCCTGCTCTACGTCTTTGTGCGCTACGAGCGACGCCGCAGCCACAACGCCTTGATCGAGCCATCCCTATTTGCTAACCGCATGTACCTGAGCGGCATCGCGGTCATGCTGTCCCTATTCGGCGCCTTCGGCGGACTCTTGCTCTGCGTCTCGCTGTACGGCCAGCTTGGCGAAGGATGGTCGCCGATACACGCAGGCCTGACCCTGACCCCAATGGTCATCGGCATGATCGGGGGCATGCTCGTGTCGGGCATGCTCGTCAAGAAGCTCGGCCGCCACTTGCTCCACATCGGCATCTTGTTCATCGCCGCTGGCACGATCGCCCTCGCCCTGATGCTGACTGGCGTGAATAGCGCCTCGACCTGGGACCTCGTTCCCGGCCTGCTGCTGGTCGGTGCGGGAGTCGGCATCGTGCTCGGTCAGCTCATACAGTTCATCCTGGCTGCGGTCAGGATGAACGAGGTCGGATCGGCGTCCGGGGTCATGGAAGCTTCGCAGCAGTTGTCGACCTCGCTCGGCGTTGCGGTTCTCGGCACCATCTTCTTTGCGATGTTCAAGCACCATCCCGCGACCGACGCTCTCCGGATCACCTCATGGGTGTGCCTCGTCCCCCTGGCAGCCGCCTTCATCTTCGTATTCCTGCTGCCCAAGCAGGCGAAAGAAGAAGGACACTGAGAAGGTCATGTTCAGCTCCAGCGGTTCCGGCCACGCTGTCCAGGCGCTGGCCGACCCCAGGTGCCTGGCTTCCTGGTACGGCCACGCAGAAGGCGACCTTCGCCTCGGCGGGCAGTTCCGCCTGCTCGTGGAAGACGCCGACCCGGACGCCACGGGCCGCGTGGAAGCGTGCGAGCCTCCGCGGCAGCTGCAGCTGAGGACCAGAGAAAATGAGGAGTCCTACCGGTGCGAGCAGGGGTGCCGACGTACGACGAGGCATTAACGCCACGCTGACGACCAGCGGCGACCAGACCGTCCTGGCATCCAGGTCCGGGCATGCCGCTGGACGCGGTCGCCTTCTACGGGTCCGGCAGCAATTCCACGCCGAGAATCTCGTCCCGCATATCAGGAGCTGGCGGCCAGCATCAGCTAGCTACGCTGCGCTTTGGGGGGTGGAGCGGTTGACGGGAATCGAGGCCGCACTAACAGTCTGGGAAGCTGGCCGGCTCAGCCTGTCAGGTGTCCTGACCTGGGGCGCAAGCTGACCGTGTGAGACCGCTCGTCGCCGGGGTTAATGGCCCGCTAATGGCCCGGCGTTCCGGGTTGATGGTCCCCTTTTGTCCTGGATTAGTGGCCCGACGCGCGATCTGGAGACAAGTGGATTGGAAGAGGCCCTTTCATGGCCCTGCTGGCGGGCAGCCCAGGTGGGCCATGACTCTTTCGAGTTCCCGGTCCTGAGTCAGCAGGTGGTCCTGGATCTGCAGTGCTTCATGCAGAACCGCCTCGGCGTCCTGGTAGGTGTTCTCGGCCCGCTCGTCGGCTGCCCCGGCTTGCACGTTCTGGCCCACGATGATGATCGATAGCAGCACCAACTGAAGGAAGGTCTGCGCGATCCACTGGACAATGCCGCCGACACCGCCGCGGATGGCGGACGGCAGGCCGAAAAAGGCGATGGCCGCGAAGATGTATGCGCACCACATCGAGCCAACGCCAGCCGTGATTTTCAGGGCGAACGCGGTGTTGAACCGGGTGATCGGGCCGGTTTGGGAAAACTGGTCAGCCACCTTGACCGGCCGCGCGGCCTTGCGGCGCAGAATGTGCGGGTGCGGAATGTGCTGGTATGAACTCATGCGGCCCTCCGTGCGGTCCGTTCTGGCCTGTTGCGGGGCGGCAAGAGTCCGTGGATGTTCTCCTACCAGGACCCATGTCCATGATTACTGACTCACGGAGAGTGAGGAAGAGGTCCGTCACGTGCTCGAAGGTGACCAGCGGGCGGTCGCTCAGTCGATGAGCGTGGTTCTGTTCAGAGACTGATATGCGCGGTGGCTCTCGGAATGGCTCCATAGAGAGCGGGAAAGGCCCTCTGATGCTAGAAACGGGCCTCTGACCTGGGCGCGCTCGAAGGGACTCGAACCCGGAGAGCTACATGATGGGGAGCGTATGAGGCACCCACCACCCGGCTTGGGTCCGTCACGGACTGCGGCTGTGCGATGGCGGTCACCTGTCCTGGGTTCTCGGCCCCGGACGCTAACTGGTGAAATGCTGCCGGTATGAACAGGCAATCATCCCGGGGCGGCCGTCGATCGCGTGCCGGTAATGGCTGGTTCGTGGCTGGATATGTTGGCATCGCGGGCTTCCTCGCGCTAGAGGCGCTGGCCCGTAAGCCCGATGCGTCGGGCCTCGGCGCCTCACGTGCTGATCAGGGCACCACGCGCATGATTGCGATCACCTACGGACTTGCCGCCGAGCTTCCGCTGGTGCTCAGGCGTGTACCGGCACCGAGGCTACCGCCGGTAGCAGGGCCGGCGGGGCTGATAGTGCAGGCAGCCGGACTGGCGCTGAGGGCTTGGTCCATGCGTACGCTCGGTTCCTCTTATACGCGAACGCTGGTCGCTGGGAGGGAGCAGCATGTTGTGGATACCGGTCCTTACCGGCTGGTGCGCCATCCGGGGTACACCGGTTCCCTGCTGACCTGGACGGGATTCGCCTTGGCCTCGCGCAGTGCGCCTGTGGTGGTCATGGTCGCCGCTCTGCTAGGCAGGGCCTACTACCGCCGCATCCTCGCAGAGGAGCAGCTGCTGCAGCGGGACCTGGTGGGCTACGCCGCCTACAGTGAGCACACCAAGAGGCTCGTCCCATTCATCTGGTGACAGGCCACTAGCTGACCGTCCATGACGGCACAAACAGGTTCAGGCACGATCATCGGTTGCCGTGTGAGATGTGAGCAACTTCGGCCTGCGATCCTTGCTGGCGTGTGGCCCAGCGTCCAGAGGTCGTCGGCCTCGGGTCCCCGCCTCGAGGCTTCGTCCGGGCCGTGGACTCACCATCCACGGCCGTCCGCCAGGGTGGCAGCAGGTTTGACAGCAGTCGACCCGTTCCTTATCAGGTCTCCTCCGCAAATCGGCTTACGTGCGTCAAGCCACGCCGCGATGCCTGCGGTGCTGTCCGGTAGTGACCGTGACAGCTCTCGACCGACCGCCTCATCGGGCACAACACTTCGGGCCGGTCAGGACGACCACCGGTTGGTGATACTTACTCCTGCTGGCAGCATGGAAGAGATGGTCCGGTCCGGTCTCTTCGGAGGAGAATGCCATGATCGCGGCAACTGATACCGGCCTGGTGCCGATGCGGGCCAGCAAGGCTGTCGGACTTAAGGACGGCGACGACCATTCCCAGTACATCGTGCTGGACGAACTGGACGGGGATCGCCACCTGGTGATCAGTGTCGGCTTTGCTGAGGCCTTCGCCCTCGACGCCAGCCTTCAGGGCCTGCAGTAGGGTCGTCCCATGACCTACCAGTTCACCGCAGCGCTGGTTGGCAGCCTTGGCGGCCACGTGCGGGAAGTCCGGCTGGACCGGATAGTGGAGGGCGCGTATGCGGCCACCGTTGAGGTCGAAGGCCCGCAGGGCGTGGGACTGGTAGATGCCAGGTCCAGCGATGCGCTGAACCTGGCGGTCCTGACCCAGGCTCCGGTATTCGTCGCACCGGAGATGCTGGCCGACTGCATCGGTCGGCAGGAGGGCGATTCCGCGGAGGCCGTGCTGCTCCAGCGAGCCATTGCTGCACGCTCGATGACTGTCCGGAGAGCGGATCGATAGCTCAGCACCTGCTTCTACAAGGTGGTGATCCGTCGCTTGCTAATGGTTTCAGTAGCATCCATGGGTGGCCGCCGAGGTCAGGATAATTACGGCGGTCGGGGCACCGGCCTATGGCTGCCTGGTGAGGACATCTAGGAGTCCCCGGCGGCGCAGGTTCCAGGTAACCGATTTGACGTTCAGTACCGCGAAATTCCGCAAGCTACCGTCGGCAGCCAGCCCGGTGACTTGGACCGGGCCGTACCCGAAGTCACAGCTGCGCTGGTAAGCGCGATGCAGGTGGCCGTGCATCAGGTGCGCTGGCTTCACCGCATCCACGATGCGCTGAAGCCGTTCCCGGTGTGCCTCGTTGCGCCCCAGATCCGCCGCCGCCCACCAGGACGGCGGCTGGGGGAAAGCATGGGCTACGCCAGATGGGCAGTCGTGGCACACCATCACGTCGGCGGGGCCGCCCGCGATCATGGCCGCCTCCTGCCCGCTGGTGATCTCCTCCTGTGGCCACCAGTCTCTCCCCTCGACGCGGCCCGCCTTGTCCAGGCTCACTCCGCCACCGCAGGCTAGCCAGGTACGGCCGTGCCAGTTCCAGCGGTGACCGCGCGGCAGGTGGAAGATGTTCGGCCGAACCGCCACGCGCCCGTCCGGAATAGCGCCGCTGGCCAGCTGGGCCAGCTGCGGGAAATCCTCATGATTCCCGTCGATGAACCACAGGTCCGCACCCACCAGGTCCAGCACCGTATTGACAGAATCCAGATAACGCCTGCCCTCGGCGCCGGGCCAGATCCCGAAGTCCCCCAGATGGAGGATCAGCCGCGTTTGCTCACCGGCCAGCAGCTGAGGGACGCGCTTGACCACACTCAGCGCCCATTCCCGGTCGCCGTGCCAGTCTCCCGCGACGAGGACCAGGCCTGGGAGCGGCCCAGGAACGTTACCAGCCGAGGCCCCCTGCGCTATCGCTGACACATCACCCATGCTCATCGGCGCACTCATTATGGCTTTGACCGGGACTTGCATATTGTCCACCGCCTGGCCCCGCCGTGTCCTTGGTGATCGTTTATCCGGGTGCTGACCTGATCGCCAGGCTTCGGCAACATCGGAGGCGGCAGGCTGAGGTGCAGATGGAAGCCGGGTCGCTATGGCAGGATCAGTTGACGTTGGCCTTCGGCTATGCCGCACCGTCCTGCGGCTCGATGCCGTGCTGGCGGAGAAGATCACGCAGTCGCTCGACCTCATCGCTCAAGGACGGAAGGTCTGCCCACTCCTGCTGGCGAGCGGCTTTGTCTCCGAGCAAGTGCTGTTCCCTGTCGCGCAGCACAGCCGCGTTCTCGAAGTCCTGGGCGTCGATGGCGTTTTCCTTCTCGCGGCGGACCTGGGTGATCTCCTGGTCGAGCTGGGCCAGGTCCGGAGAGGTGCCTACGCGTTGTTCCAGCACCGACAAGCGCCAATCCAGCGAGTCGAGACGGCCGCGAAGCTCAGACAGCAGCTTCCGCTTTCCCCTGCCGGTGGCGCGGCCAGTTCCGGGCTCCTGCGGGCCCTCCCTGGCCGACACCCGCTGGATCACTTGCTGACGGACCATGTTCGCATCAACGTCCAGGCCGTTCAGTGCCCGTATGGGGACCCCGTCGTCCTCGCGAACCAGGCCGAGCAAGATGTGCTCGGTCCCGATATAGGCATGGCCGAGCGCGATAGCCTCGCGCATTGACAGTTGCAGTACCTTCTTGGCCCGGGGCGTAAACGGGATGTGCCCGCGCGGCGAGTCCTGCTGGCCCCGCCCGGCGATCGCCTCGACCTGCTGGCGTGCCGCCTCCTCAGTGATTCCGAGCGACTCCAGCGCCTGGGCGGCTATCCCACCGTCCTCACGGATGAGGGCGAGCAGGATGTGCTCGGTGCCGATTTTGTTGTGGTTTAGCATCCTGGCCTCTTCCTGGGCCAGGACCACGACGCGCCGCGCCCGGTCGGTGAACCTCTCGAACATGCTCAGCGCCGCCTTCCTTACGCTGGTTTCTTCGCTGCGGCTGACATGAACACGATACATCTCGTTTGCGGAATCGGCATCGCCGAACGTCTGGCCCGTTGGTCGGCGGGAAATTAGTCACCGACGCGGATCTGGCACTTTCTCTTTGGTCCGGGAAGTTTTGTGGTGATGTACCCCCAATGTGAAGTGTGCGAGGTTTCCCGCTGGGCAGCGTGAGCAGTCTGAGGGAACGTTTCGGTGGCCGCGTCGCCCCGGTGGCGTGGGTTGCTGAGCGGTCAGATGAACGTGCCGTCAAGTGAAGGAGTGTGACCGATGAGCGAACTGGCATACGGCATCACCACCGGTGCTGTGACCCCGTCGACTGCCAGTACCGACGCCGTCCCGGCAGCGAAGGGCTCGCTGTCCATCGGCGAGGGGCAGATATCGGCGGCCGAGGGTGTGGTCCAGAAGGTCGCTGGCAAGGCGTGCCGGGGGGTGCCGGGCGTGCACTCGATGGGTACTGGCTCGGCGCGGGCGTTCGGGGCGCTACGGCAGCGCATCCCCGGCAGCTCAGGTCCGAGCGTGGCTCAGGGCGTCGGGGTCGAGGTCGGGGAAACCGAGGCCGCGATTGACCTGGACGTCGTGGTCGACTATGGCGTGAGCATCGCCGAGCTAGGCCGCAGTATCCAGCGGAATGTGAGGCAGTCCGTGGAGCTGATGACCGGGTTGCGGGTCGTTGAGGTCAATGTCGCCGTTGATGACGTCTACATGCCCGGCACCGGCGAGCAGGACACCACACCGGCACGGGTGTCATGAATACCCCGCACCGGCCGGGCACGCCGTCGGCGGCGGTGATCAACGGCGTAGATGTCGTGGCTGTGGCCGCGGCCGTTCAGAGCTGCGCTGGTGTCTCCGCGCTGGACAGCGGCCGGTTCGGCGAGGTCGAGTCCTACCTGCCCGGCCGACGGGTGCCAGGCGTGGTCGTCCGCGATCAGTCGGTACTGGTCGGGGTCCGCTCCCGGTGGGGTGTGAGGGCTGCTGACCTGTTCGCTCAGATCGCTTCGGCGGCGGCGCCACTGATCGGCCGCCGCTGGGTCGAGGTGGCGATCGGCGACATTGATGATCCGCCAGGGTCCGGCCGCGTCCCGCCACCCCGCCTTGAAGGCCGCGACGAAGTTATTCACCCTGCCGCAGATGAACGACGTGAACGGCAGGTCAGCCTTTCCAGACCTACTGCTTAGGAGACATGAGCGGACATCCTCGGACCTGTCCGTTCGCAGGTCAGCGGGCATGCGGAGGTATCCACGAGTGACTGCCAGTACCTGTGGTTGGCTGTGTTATCGGGCACGCGGGAAGTCGGGACGGTCAGCTTGGGAACTGGACAGATTGTGGCTCGTAACGCCGGTGACCAGCCGACTTCAAGGCCGACAGCGCCCGTGATTGACCCACTGGTCACCGTGTCTAATTGCAGGACGAACTTCTCTCCCGTGACTGCCCGCAGCTTTCAGGGGATGGCCCACGTCCGGTCCGGGCAGGCTCCCGCCTGGCCCTTGATCTCTGACCGGAGGGGTGCAGAGGCTCCGACGCTCAAGGGCAGGTCCTGAAGATCATTCTGCGGAGCGATCCGAAATGATCTTCGGGTGCCCTTGACGGTGGAGGGGCAGCCCCGGACACTGAGCGGCCATCTCCGGACCCCTTCGCGTAGGGCGCTGCGCAGGAGCAGGCGGCCCAGTCCGTTAAGCCGAGCATGCAAGGCTCCCGCTACCTCGGGGGCTCCAATGCCACTACCAGCCGCGACGTAACCGCGATCACTAACTGATACCACCACACTAGCGGTGGCAGTTCGGGCGTCCCTACTTCGTCCCGACGATGCAACGGGCCAAGCCAGGAATCCTTACCTTGCCGTCTTGGTCGTAGCTGCTGGCCCTGGCGATGACGGCTTCCGCGATTCGCTCCCGCGCCGGTTCGCCCACCTGCTTTAGCGCCGCAACCGCGAGCGAGACGTGCTCGCTGATCATCTCCCAGTACTGCGCGGGCGAGTCCGTCACCAGCTCGACGCCGACGTCCCACTCGGCCACCTCGCGCAGCCCCGCGGCCTGGTACAGGGCACTGACATACCCCGGGTCCGCGCACCGGAACATGCCCGGCCCTTCCGGGTCCGGTGGCGGCAGCACCGCCTCGGTCGCGATGGCATGCATGACCATCGTCGTCCACGGGTTCTCCTCGGGCCCGGCCCACACCGACGAGCACAGGCGCCCGCCCGGCCTGAGCACCCGCGCGAACTCGGCGGTCGCCGTGGCGAGGTCGGGAAAGAACATGTATCCGAACCGTACCGAGATGCTGTCGAATTCCGCGTCACCGAAGGGCAGGTCATCCGCGCTGCAGACCCTGGTCTCGAAATTGGTGATCCCCTGCGCGGCCGCCCGCCGCGTCGCGATGCCGAGCATCTCAGCCGCCAGGTCGGTCAGGACGACGTGTCCCCGCGGCGCGAGCCTGGCCACGGTCAGCCCCGGCTCGCCGGTGCCCGCGGCAACGTCGAGATGCTGCTGATCACCGGCGATGCCCAGACGCCCGGTCATCGCTGTGCCGACCGGGCCCAGCTGGTCCATGATGACCAGGTCCCACTTCTCCCAGCCCGCAGAAAGCCCGGCCCACGCCGCTCGCTGAACGTCCCGGATCTCATCGCCGCCAGGCATCGGCCCTCCCGCTATCGGATGCATCACTGGGCACGACGGCCGCAGAGCGACCAATCAGTGCGTCACAGCCGGATGATCACGAAGCGGCCGTCACCATGTCACGATGGCACGTTTGAGCTATCTAACGAACTGATCAGGCCAGCGTACCTGCGGTGTTCTGGCCTGCCCTGTCCGCGTGCCCGGCTCAAATGGTCGCCGTCGCCAATGGCAGCGACGAGCAGCTCGACCGCCGTTTGCACGTGCCTGCGGCTAGACAATCGCAGCCCGAGGACTGCGGCCTCGACCGACGCCCGTGCACTGTGGTTTGAGCCATCTTGATCTGCGTGTCTGCGAAGTGCAGCCCGGCGTGCGGCGGGCGGGCCGCCAAGGCAGAGCCGCCGCTGACGCCGGGCCAGCGCCGCCGCAAGGCGCCGCCTTATCGTGGATATAGGCCGTACTGAGCACGGCAGGCGCAAGCAACTCACGCGCACGTTCGACACCCGGCGCGAGGCCCGCGAGGAACTGTCGCGTATACGGCACGAAACGAATCTGGGAACCCACGTCAGGCCTTCCAAGAGACAGTGAAACTCCTATCTGGACGGGCACCTCCAGGGGGCAACTCGCGGGCTGCGCGCCTCCACCAGGCGGAACTACAACGGCGCTTTGCAGGCTGTCCGCGAGCGGCCGGGGACCCGACCGCTCCAGTCCATCACCAAATCCGACATCGAGGACCTGGTGAACTGGATGCTGACGGCAGGCCGCAGGCGTGGGGAAAGCCGGGAACGGGCCTCTCCGCCCGTACGGTCCGGCTGACGCTGGGGCGGCTCACCGCAGCCTTGGAGGCGGCTGTGCTGGAGGGCAAGCTCGTCCGCCACGTGGCACGCCTGGTCAAACCGCTCGAGCACACCCCCCAGGAGCGTGACACCTGGAACAAGGCCGAGGTCAGGAAATTCCTGGCCAAGGCGTCCTCCGACCGGCTGTACGCGGCGTGGCGGCTATCGCTCTACGGCCTGCGCCGCGGTGAAGTGCTTGGCCTGTGCTGGTCAGATATCGACCTACTGGCCAAGACCCTCCCTGTCAGCCAGGCCCGGGTCCTGGTCGAGTACCGGGTCCGCATTGAAGAACCCAAGTCCCGAAAACGGCAAGCGGACGCTCCCGCTCGATACCGAGATGGTGGCCGACCTGACCGCACTGCGCAAGCGTCAGGTAGAGGAGAGCACGGCCGCTGGTGTGGCTTACGGGTCAGGAGTCGCCAAGCTGGACTGGTACCAGGGTGGCGAGTACGTGATCACTGACCAGGCTGGGACTCCCGTTCATCGCGAGTGGTATTCCGACGAGTTCCGCCGACTGCTCAGGCGGTCGGGCTGCGGAGGATCACCCTGCACGACTCTCGACACACGACGCTGACGCTCATAGAGCACGCGGGCGTGCCGATCTCAATCATCAGCAAGTGGGCGGGGCACTATGACTCGGCGTTCACGCAGAAGACCTACGTCCATGCGAGCGAGGAAGACCTGCAACGGGGCCAGGCAGCGCTCGCCAGGATCCACAAGATCGCATAGGGCTGTAAGAAATTGTGAGACGCCAAACCCCACACCAGGAACCAAACTCCCGGCCTACCTTGAAGAATAGGGCTCTGGCCTGGGGAAAGATCAGCGCGCTCGGAGGGACTCGAACCCCCAACCTTCTGATCCGTAGATTCCCGTACCTGCGTCCGGTGCCGTACGGATCAGTTCGTGACCTGGGGCGTGTCTCTTCCGGTTGTCCAGACGGGTCCGAAGCTTCCGAAGGTTGTTCATCCGTGTGGCTCCCAGCGTGGCTCCCATTGGTTGTTGGCGAGCTATGCATTACGAGCGTGTTTTGGTGTGTTGCTCGCGGACTTAAAGTGCGCGCTAGCTTCAATTTCTTGCGTTGCTCTCCATGGCGCAGGTTGGGTGTTGATGGCGGTCCGGGGACATCTCGGGGACACGTCCTATGCTCCCCATCACTGCTGTGCGGCCTGGCGGGTGATGCCGAGCCGGGAGCCGATCTCGGCCCAGGAGTAACCCCGAGCGCGCAGGCCCTTGACCGCCTGGGCGATGGCGTCGTCGGCGGCCCGGTCATGAGGCTGAGTGCTTCGACATCGCCGTCTGCGACGCGGCGGGTGTAGGCGCGCAGGATGCGCCGGGCGAACTCCTCGTACTCGTCGTTCTCGAACGTCTGCCGCCGCCGGTTTGGTGTCAACCCGGCCTTGACACGGGACCGCCTGCCGCTGTCGCCGCCAGAGGTTGGCTGGTCTGCCATGAGGGAGGTCATCTGCCTGCTCCTTCCGCCCCGGCCACAAGAGGTGTTATCAGCTGGGGGCCTTCACCCGATAGGTGCCGAGGTTGTGGAGCCGGGAGTGGAGGTCAAGTTGCGGCTGCTTGATGCTTTGGACTGGCGGAGGCTCCGCACGAGCTGGGTTGTGCTCGTGTGGAGGGGACGGGCCAAAGGATCAAGCGTTTAGCCGCTGCTTGACTGGAGCGGACGGCGGAATACGATCAGTGCCCGGGTGAACCCTGGGGTTCTAGCTCGCCGCCCGCCCGCTCATCATGGCCTACGCCCTCTGCTTGCTAACGCTTACAATACCTATGTAGGATGAGCGCGTGCGAATGACACACGCGCTCATCCAGGTGTCGGCAGCGTTGATGAACGATGCGACAGGACGGCACTGGGGATACGAGCTGTCCAAGCGGTCAGGTGTGCGGTCGGGTGTCATGTACCCGATCTTGCAGCGGATGCTCGATGAGGGCTGGCTAGCCGATGGCTGGGAAGATCAAGAACAAGTCGGCAGAGGCAAGCGGCCACCCCGCCGTTACTACGAGGTGACCGATGCAGGCAAGGCCGCGTTGGGCGCAGTTCTTGTCCGAGCACGCAGCGACGCAAGGTTCCGGCAGATCCTGGCTCCCCGGGCCGCTGGGTGGTCTATCTGATGGCCGGCATGATCGCTCAGCTGCTCGCGTGGCCGACGCTCGGCGTGGCACTGCTTGTGTTCGGCTTCGCGCCAGGTATTGTCCTGCGGCTCATCGTGCTCTTCTATCGCCGCGATAATCCCAGGCGCCGGGAGCTGCTGGGCGAGATCTACGCAGTGCCTCGGATAGAGCGGCCATTCTGGGTAGCCGAGCAACTCGAAGTAGCCCTTTTCGACGGCTTGCGCGACCGGTTCAAAAGGCGGAAGGGCGCCCAATCTAACGCCGCCGAGGAGGCACCGGCTAGCCAGAGCACAACAACGTTTAACCTGTTTGGCCTGGTAGGCGTGATCGGCTTTGCATGTTGGGCTGCTGGCACAGTTGGGGCGATCACCCTCGCCGTCACCCATACTTGGTCCATGGGCCCCTGGGCGACCATCAGTACAGGCGCTATAGCGACCGGTGTTCTGACCATCATTGGAGTAGACACTTTCGTGAAAAAGTTTGACGGGGTGCTGCTAGTGGTGCGAAGAGAACAGACGCGTGACCACAACGGTGAGACCTAGGAGGCTGACAGTTCAGCGCCTAGGATCCGGATCAGGGCTGTTAATCTGTCGCCCCGGGCGACAGTGGCCCGGCGTGCGGCGGGCGGGCCGCCAAGGCAGAGCCCGCCGCTGACGCCGGGCAGCGGCGCCGCAGGCGCCGCCTTGATCAAATACGGCTGAATTCGGCAACGCTGCTATGTCGCCGGTCCAGCGCTCTAGGTGCGGCATAGCTGGCCGCTTACTGGATGGCTGGGTTGGCTAGGCTTGTGGGACGTCTGGGCTGTACGCTGGCCTGTAGTGCTAGCACGACAAGCGGACCTAGCACGGGCAGGCGGATGATGACGCAGCGCCTTGACCCTCGATCTGATCGCCCGCTTTCGTTGCAGCTGGCTGATGTGCTGCGGGCAGAGATTCAGGAGGGGACTCGGAGGCCGGGGAGCCAGCTCCCCACGGAGAGTGAATTTCAGCGTGACTATGGGGTGAGCCGGACCACGATCCGGGCGGCGTTGTCAACGCTGGTCGCTGAGGGCCTGGTGGTGACCCGCAAGGGGTTCGGGTCCTATGTGCGGGACCGGCTGCCGTTGCGGCGGGTCTCCTCGACTCATCGTCATGCCTCGCACCGGGCCTCAGGGAAGCCCGAGTTCGATACTGAGGCGATTGCCCAGGGGCAGGTTCCCGCGCGGCGGATGATGATGACCGGCCGCGGGCCGGTCCCGGCCGACATCGCTGGCTGGCTGGGCTGCCAAGCCGGTGAGGACGCGGTGATCCGGCAGCGGTTGCAGCTGCTAGATGACATGCCCGCGGTCATCTCGACCAGCTATTACCCGCTGCGCGTGGCCGAGGGGACGCGGCTGGAATCGCCCGATGCGCTGCCCGAAGGCCCGGACAACCTGATCGAGCAGCTCGGCTACCGGTTTGCCCGCGGCGTCGAGCTGCTGCGGGCGCGGATGCCGACCCCGGAGGAAGTCCGGCTGCTGGAGCTGGAGCCGGGTGTCCCGGTGGTCCGGATGCTGCACATCGACTATGACCCCGAAGGCCGGACCCTCCAGGTCGCCGATGACTTGTACGCCGCGGACCGGCATGAGTTCGCGTTCGAGTGGGCCGAGAACGGGGTGGGTCTGGATGAGTGAGTGGCCGCGCAACTGGTCGGAGCTGATCCGCGGCATCGGATGCGAGATGTGCCAGGCAGGCCGCCCGGATGCCGACCGGTACGGCATCCGCATTTTGGAAGGCAAGTACTCTGACGCTTACCTCCAGCGCGCTGACGTGCAGCGCGGCTACACCCTGGTGATCTGGCGCGGGCGTCACGTCAACGAGCCCACCGAGCTGGACGAGGCCGAGGCGGCCGGGTACTGGGCCGAGGTCCTGGCTGTGGCCCGCGCGCTGATCGAGGTGTACCAGCCCTTGAAGATGAATTACGAGACACTGGGAAACTCTCTGCCGCACCTGCACACCCACCTGGTCCCCCGGTACACCGAAGATCCCCGTCCGGGCCAGCCGTTCCCGCTGTCGGCGCAAGCGCCAGACGAGAAGATTCCGGACGATCGGCTGTGGGCCGAGGCCGCTGAGCTGCGGTCCTTGCTGGAGTAAGAAAGTTCTAGCCGTGAGGTAACCCTTTGGAGGCTTCTGCCTATCATCCTGTAGTCCTAGGATGTCAGTATCACAAGCTCCCGATTTGGAGACGCCCATGGCGATGCAAGGTTCGATCCTGATCCCGGTCGAGTTCGGGATGGTGTTCCCGTCCGGTGTGTACGCGGCTGGGAGTGTGGAGAAGGTACGGGACTTCGACCGGTCGTCGGCTGACCGGGTAGTCCAGCAGACCGACAAGCACAGCGGGCTGCCGCTGTGGGTGGTGGAGGTGATCGACGCTGACCCCGAGGCGCGGCAGCGGACGGTCAAGGTCAAGATAGCGGCCGAGGTACAGCCGGTCCTGCCGCCCGCGGCACCGGGGTCCCCGTTCACGGCGGTGGAGTTCGAGGGGATGACCGCTACGCCCTATGTCGATTCGGGCCGGTGCCAGGGCAAGGGCAGGTGCGGTGCCCGGCTGGCGTACTCGCTCAAGGCGACGGGCGTGCGTGCCCCCCGGCCGATGGGCCGCCCCGCTCCCTCTGAGCACAAGGACGCGGCCTGATGGCCGCCCGTCGTGGCCCGGCCCTGGCAGTGCCGGTCGACACCCGGTCGGCGGCCTGCTTCCAGCGGTATGACCACCGGACGCCGCTGCTGACCATCACCACCGGCCGCCCCGCGCTGCTGGTGACCCTGACCCTGCCCGAGCACCTGGAGGCCGGGCACGTCGACTTCGCCCGCCAGCTCGCCGCCCACGCCTGGGCCTACGCGGTCGAGGTCGAACGCCGCTACCGGGGCCTGCCACCCGCTGCCCGATATCCCGGTCGCCGTACACGCTGACCGGCAAGCCGACAGCGTGCTCGATGCGATCCGGGCAGGCGGACCTGGTGCCGCTCCCGGTGGTCGGGAGGTGTCGGCATGAGCGGCAAATCGGAAATCCGGTTCGCCAGGACGGCAAATCAGTGCCCAGTCCTATATCCGGCTGACCGGCAGCACCTTCATCCAGCTGCTGCACCTACCACGACCGCGCACCCATCCTGTCCATTCACGACGGCCCGCCGACATCACGATCACCAACCCTGGCCGGAGTGAGGTCACCGCAGATGACGTGGCCTTCGGCCGGGAGCTGGCCGAGGCCGTGACACGTACGTGGCCGAGCTGGAACGGCACGCCCCACCCGGTCACGCAGCGGAGGCCGGGCCCGGCTCTGCGGAGCGGGCGGCGTGACGGCGATGCTGTGGTCAAGGCGGGGCGGCCAGAGCTGGTCCCTCTGGCCGCCCCTGGGTTCTCTCCCGTGTGCACGAAAGAGGTGAGCATCATATGCGCAGGATCATGACCGGTGAGATCGTGGTCCAGCCCGGCACGCCGAACGCGTTCCGGCCCACCTGGCGCGCCCCGGTCTACGAGACCCCCGCCATTTTCATCGTCATCCCGGTGCTCTACCGGCTGGCGGCCGGGCTGATCCGGTGGGTCATCCGGCATCCGCTCGCCGCGTCGGCCGCCGCCCTGCTCGGGCTGGTGTGGTCCGATGGCGGCTGGCTGGCCGTGGCCAGCCTGATGATCGCCCTAGTGGTCGCCGCCGCGATGGTCCTGCCGATCTGGTGGCGGGGCTGGCCCGACTCCTTCCACCGGTGGATCACCTCTCCCGGCCCGCGGGGGTCCTGGCGGCGGCTGTGGTGCTACGGGCGCCGCTGGGCCACGGTCCTGACCATCGCTGGGCTCACCGCCCCTTACCGGGCCCGGTTCCTGCTCCCGGTCCTGGTCCGCGTCCGGTCCACCGGTTACACCGACCGGGTGCAGGTCAAGATGGTCTCCGGGCAGTGCGCCGCTGACTAGTCCGCCAAAACCGAGAACCTGGCCCACGGGTTCGGGGCGCTGATGTGCCGGGTCCGCACCGCCCGCCCCGGCCGGATGATCCTGGAGTTCGTCCACCGCGACGCCCTGGCCGCCCCGGTCCCGGCCGTTCCCATCCCGGCCCATCCCGACCTGGGCGCGCTCCCGGTGGGCCGCCGTGAGGACGGCCTGGCCTGGCTGGTGCGGCTGCTCGGGCACCCATGTCCTGATCGCGGGCGCGACCGGGGCCGGGAAAGCCTCGCTGCTGTGGTCGCTGATCCGGGCCCTGTTCCCGCTCATGCAAGACGGGCTCGTCAAGGTTTGGGCCGCTGACCCCAAGCTGATGGAGCTGGCGTTCGGCCGGGTCATCTTCGACACCCACGGCAAGTACGCCGCCGAGCCCGCTGCGATCGCGGACATGCTGGACGACGCCGTAGCCGACATGCAGGCCCGCGCCGCCCGTAACGCGGGGATCCGCCGCTCGCACCTGGTCCGCCGGAGGAGCCGTTCGTGGTGATCATGATGGACGAGCTGGCGTTCCTGACCGCCTACCTCCAGGACAAGACGCTGCGGACCCGGATCACCGCCGCCCTGGCCACCCTCACCACCCAGGGCCGCGCGGTCGGCTACTGCGTGGTCGGCGTAGTCCAGGACCCACGCAAGGAGGTCGTCCCGATCCGGAACCTGTTCCCGGACCGGATCGCCATGCGGCTGGACGAACCCGAGCAAGCGGACATGGTCCTCGGCGACGGCGCCCACGACCGCGGCGCAGCGTGTGAGCTGATCCCCACGACCCGGCCACCGGCGCGGGGGTGGCCTACGTCCGGCTGGAATCCGACCCCGACCCGGTCCGGGTCCGGGCCGGATGGGTGTCCGATGCCGACATCATCGCCCTGGCCGACGCCTGCCTCCCGGCCTACCTCCCCTCATCCCCCGAGTGGGCCGCATGATGGCCGCCCCGATCGCGTGGCGGACCGATGAGCCCTGCCCGGTCTGCGCCACCGGCCTGAGCATGCACGACGAGCGGCGGCACCACCGTGCGGGCCGAATGCCACTTGTGCGGCTGGTCCGACACCTGGACTGCCGACCTGGACGGGGTGACCAGTGACCGACCGCCGACCAAGACGACGCGGGCGCAGCGGATGGCTATGCCGCTGGCCCGGCAGGTGGTCAAGGACCTGGCCGTCGAGCACGGCGCGTGCATCCGCCCGATCCAGCTCCGCCGCACTGACACCGACACCGGCCAAGTGGACAGGTGCTCGTCCCGTGCGGGCACACCCTAGCCTCGGTCTGCCCCGGCTGCGCTGAGCGGGCCCGGACGCTGCGCGCGCCCAGTGCCGGGAGGGCTGGCACCTCGAGGACGAACCCGACCTGACCCCGGACCCGGCCACCGAGCATCAGCAATGGTGGGTGGCGCTGCGCGCTGAGGCCCAGCAGATGCGGGACCAGGCCGCCGTCGCCGGGCAGGACACCACCGACCTGGACGAGCTCATCCGCGAGCTCGATGGGGAGATCGCCAAGGCCGGGTGTCCGGGGCAAGGTCGCCCCGGAGCGGAAGAAGCGGCGGCACCGCTCGACCCAGCGACGGCAGGACGCCCCGGACCTGCCCCGCCGCAAGGTCAGCGCTCACACGGTCGGCAAGACATTCACCGCCCCGGACGGCAAGACGTTCCGGCCGTCGCTGTTCATCACTCTGACCTGCCCGTCCTACGGCCGGGTCTGCGAGGACGGCACCCCGGCTGACCCGGCCACCTATGACTATTCCCGGGCGGCGCGGGATGCGCTGGCCTTCGCGGCGCTGTTCGACCGGTTCGTCCAGAACCTGCGCCGCTACCTCGGCTATGACGTGCAGTACTTCGCCGCCATCGAACCGCAGCGGCGGCTAGCGCCGCATGTTCACCTGGCCATTCGCGGCACCGTCGTCCCGGGCTGAGCTGCGCCGCGTCCTGGCCGCCACCTACCACCAGGTCTGGTGGCCCCCCACCGCCACGGCCAAGTACGACGCTGACGAGCTGCCAGTCTGGGATGAGCACACCGGGAACTACCTCGACCCGGCCACCGGGGAAGTCCTGCCCACCTGGGACCAGGCCCTCGACGCCATCGGCCCCGACGATGCTCCGCTGCACGTGGCCCGGTTCGGGGACCGGTTCGACGCCCAGGGCGTCCTGGCCGGATCCAAGGACGCCTCCCGGTGCATCGGGTACCTGACCAAATACCTCACCAAGCAGGTAGCCGACTGCCACCACGCCGACACCGACGCCCAGCGGGCGCATGCCGCCCGGCTGGCTGAGGAGCTGCGGTATCAGCCGTGCTCGCCGCGGTGCGCGAACTGGCTCCGCTACGGCATCCAGCCCAAGGACGTCCGGCCGGGCCTGGCCCCAGGCCGCTGCAAGGGCAAAGCCCACGACGCTGACCATTTGGGCTATGGCGGGCGGCGGGTGCTGGTCTCCCGGAAGTGGTCCGGCAAAACCCTGGCCGACCACCGCGCCGACCGCAAAACCTGGCTCCTGGACACCCTCGGTGTTTCGGCAACCGACCCCGCCCGGTACACCTGGGAACCCGTTGCCCCAGCCGACCCGGACCACATGGACCACGCCCGGCGGATGCTCCACGTCGTCGCCGACCGCCTCCGATGGCAAAACGCCCTGACCGAGGCCAGACGGCGAGCGGCGATGCCCCCGGATAGGGAACTTCCGGCAACCAGGAGGGCCGCGTGACGACACGAGGGAGTGCGGCCGGGGTTCCGGTGCTGCTCGTGCGCCCGGAAGATGCCGCCCAGGTGCTGGGGATCGGCCGGACAAAGGTGTACGAGCTGATCCGGTCGGGTGACCTGCGGTCGGTCAGGGTGGGCGGCTTGCGGCGTATCCCGGTGACCGCGCTGGATGAGTTCGTGGCTCGGCTGGAAGGGGATGCGGCATGACCAGGCGTCGCGGTAGTGGTGAGGATTCGGTCTACCGCGACGGTGACCGGTGGCGTGGCGCGGTCTCGCTCGGCTATGACGCCAACGGTCAGCGGGTACGGAAGAAGGTGTCAGGCCGCACTCGCGCCGAGGTTGTGGAAAAGCTCCGCAAGCTGCGACAGCAGGTGGACACCGGCATCGTGCCCGATGACCGGCTGACGGTGCAGGCGTTCCTGGATCGCTGGCTGGCGGTCAACCTGCCCGGCACGGTGGCCGAATCCACCGAGGACGACTACGTGGACACCGTGCGGCTGCACCTGGTCCCTGCGCTCGGGCGCAAGCGGCTGGCCAAGCTGACGGTCGATGACCTGGACAGGCTGTGGAAGGCCAAGCGGGATGCGGGTTACAGCCCGAACAGTGTCCGGATCATGCGGACGGTGCTGCGGCGGGCGCTCGGGCAGGCTGAGCGGGAGGGGATCATCGCCCGTAACGTCGCCAAGCTGTCGGCGGCGCCGCGGATCAGGGCCAGGGAAGGCCGGACACTGACCATCGACCAGGCGCGGCAGCTCCTGGACGCCGCCGCGGGATACCGGTTCGAGACGGCGGTGGTGCTGGCGCTGGCGTACGGGATGCGTCGCGGTGAGGTGCTGGGTCTGCACTGGTCGGCGCTGGACTGGGAGGCCAGTACGCTGCGCGTGACTCATGGTGTGAAGCGGGTCAAGGACCGGGATGGCGCCTCAGGCCGCCGGACACGCCTGGTAGTGAGTGAGCTGAAGACGCCGAAGTCGCGGCGGACGCTGACGCTGACTCCGGAGCTGGTGTCGCGGTTTCGGCAACATCGGGCCCGGCAGGCTGAGGCGCAGATGGCGGCCGGTCCGCTATGGCAGGATCACGGGCTGATCTTCGCGAGCGAGGTCGGCACGCCGATGGACCCGGATAACTTCTCGCACTCCTTCGCCCGGCTGTGCGAGCGGGCCGGGCTCGGGCACTGGCATCCGCATGAGCTGCGTCACTCGGGGGCCTCGCTGATGCTGGCCCAGGGCACGCGGCTGGAGGTGGTGTCCGAGGTGCTCGGGCACGCCAGCATCGCCATCACCAAGGATGTGTACGGGCACCTTATGGAGGGTGACAGGCGGGCGGCGGCCGAGTCGATGAGCCGGGCTCTGTTCGGGGGCTGAGCTGAGCGTGTGGCTCCCAGCGTGGCTCCCATGGCGACAGAAAAGCCCTCTGCCGAGTGGGCAAAGGGCTTCTGAGCTGGGCGCGCTCGGAGGGACTCGAACCCCCAACCTTCTGATCCGTAGTCAGATGCTCTATCCGTTGAGCTACGAGCGCAGTCAGTGCAGCATACTGCACTCCGAACCTTGCCGGTGCGTGCAAAGACCCGCGCCGGCCCGCATGGCGGTGATAAAGCGTCTGATTTTCTGATCGCAATCAGGTTAAGACGGACGTCGGCGACGGCCCGCCTAGAGCTACCGCCTAGCCCGCTACGAGGTCCCAGGCGGCTTGGTCTCGATCCAGGGTTATTCCGCCTGGATCCAGCTGACCAAGTCCTCCCGGCTGACCGTGTCCAGTAGGGCCGGATGGTCGGTGGACATGTGCCCCCGGATCATCCCGACCACCTGGTCATTGCTATCGCCGCGGGCCACGAACCCGCATTCGCATCGGATCAGCTTCATCCTCGCGCCTCCTACTCTGGCTGCCAGCCCAGCGTAATGCCAGGATGTTGGCGTGACCTTGGCGTCCTCGCACCGGGTGCGGATCCAGATCTGCGGGGCGCTGGCCGTGGAGCGCGACGGCGAGCGGCTGGATGCCCGCCTGCCCGGTCGCCAGGGCCGGCTGCTGTTCACCTATCTGGTGATCAACCGTCATCGCCGCATCCCCCGGGACGAAGTGGCCGAGGCCCTTTGGCGTGAACCGGATCCTGCTGCTGTCGATGCCCGGCTCAATCCGCTGCTGTCCAAGCTGCGGCGGGTTTTCGGCGCTGATGCTGTTGACGGGCGCGCCACGATCCGGCTGTGCGTGCCTGACGCCTGGGTCGACCTGGAAGCCGCCGCTGAGGCCATTCACCGGGCCGAGTCCTCGGTCGCCCAGCAGGGCTGGGCGCGGGCGTGGGGTCCGGCGCTTACCGCGCTGTTCGTGGCTGAGCGGGACTTCCTTCCCGGTGAGGATGCACCCTGGATCGATGAAATTCGTCATCAGCTGACGGAACTTCGGCTGCGTGCCCTGGAGTGCTACGCGGCCTCCGGGCTGGGCCTCGGCGGGACCGAACTCGCCGCCGCGGTCCGGGCCGGCCAGCAGCTCACGCGGGTGGCTCCGCTGCGGGAAAGCGGTTACCGCTACCTGATGCAGGCCCTCGCGGCGCAGGGCAACCTGGCCGAAGCCCTCGGCATTTATGGTCAGCTAAGTGAGTGCTTGCGCGACCAGCTCGGTGTCTCACCCAGCCCGGCCACCCGCGAGCTCTACGAACGCCTCCTCGCCGCGACCTGAATGGTGACGGGTATCCCTCAAGACGCGTGCGTACGATCGCCCGCCTGAGGGTTTCTGGCTCGCCGGACTGATTACCGCGCCGCCAGGGTCATTCATTCCGCCAGAGCCGGGATACGTGGCATGCAGGCCCGCCGCTGCCACGCCGGTAACGGCCCAAAGGCGGGTCCGGGCTCGTTCCGGCGCGTGGCATAGGGCGCGGACGCCAAGGTTTCGCCAACCCGACGGCAACGTTGCGGCAATCGCCCCGTCGTAAACCTGTGCCCAAAGGAGCCCGAACCCAGGGAGGGTCACATGAAGACAACGGCAGCGACGACTGAGTTTAGGCCGGACCCGGGCGCCAGCGGAGAGGTGCTGGCGGATCCCGAATGGCTGCAAGCTCACCTGTCTGATCCGCACGTGCGAGTGGTCGAGGTCGACGTCAGCACGGCCGCCTACGACGACTGGCACATCGACGGCGCGGTGCTGTGGAACATCTATGCCGACCTGAAGGACGCCGATTACCGCCTGGCGGCCAGCACCACGCTGGAACGGCTGGTCGCGCGCTCGGGGATCGGCCCGGACTCCACGGTGGTGTTCTACGGATACGCGCCCGCCCTGGGCTTGTGGCTGATGAAGCTTTACGGGCATCGCGACGTGCGCATCCTGGACTGCTCACGCGACACCTGGCGGGCCGGAGGCTACCCGTGGAGCAACGCCGCAAGCGAACCGCCGGCCGGCGGCTTCCGCCTCGGCGGCGAGGACCGCGGTATCCGGGCGGACAGGGCGGCGGTGGGCCAGGCCATCGGCCAGCCGGGAACCACCCTGGTCGACGTCCGCTCGGCGGCTGAGTACGGGGGTGAGCGCTTCTGGCCTTCGGGCGGTATGGAACCAGGCGGCCGCGCCGGGCACGTGCCTTCGGCCGTCCACCAGCCCATCGACGGCCTCTACCACGAAGACGGCTCGTTCCGGCCCGCGGCGGAGCTGCGCCGCATGTTCGGACCGGCCGTCCTGGAGGGCGGCGGAGAGCTGATCATCTATTGCACCATCGGCGGGCGGGCGGCCACGGCCTGGTTCGTGCTCACCTACCTGATCGGCCGCGACCGGGTCCGGGTCTACGACGGTTCCTGGGCCGAGTGGGGCCGCATCCCGGATACCCCCGTTGAGGGTCCGCAACTCACCGCCTGACATTCCCACATCGATCACAGGAGGCTCATCATGGCCATCGACACAGACAAGCTGCAAGAGTTCCTCGGCCGGTTCGTCACCGATCTGGGCGCCACCTTCGCGGCCGGCAACGTGGTCACCGGGCACCACCTCGGCCTGTACCGAACACTGGCCGCCGGCCCGGCCCGCGCGGCCGAACTTGCCGAGCGGACCAGCACCAATCCGCGGTACATCACTGAGTGGCTGCGCGGCCAGGCGGCCGGTGGATACGTGGAATACGACCCGGTCACCGAGACCTACTCGATGACCGAAGAGCAGGCGTTCGCGCTCGCAAACCCGGACGGCGGCGTCTACATTCCCGGGGCGTTCATGCTTGCCCTCGGCACGCTGAAGGCCGAGCCGCGGATCACTGAGGCGTTCCGCACCGGCGCCGGGATGGGCTGGCACGAGCACGACAGAGATGTCTTCACCGGCTGCGAGCAGTTCTTCCGCCCCGGCTATATCGCCAACCTCATCCCGTCGTGGATCCCGGCGATGGACGATGTGCAGGACAAGCTCCAGGCCGGCGCCAAGGTCACCGACATCGGCTGCGGGCTCGGCGCGTCCACCATCCTGCTCGCCCAGCAATACCCGAAATCGAGGGTCACCGGCTCGGACTACCACGACCAGTCGATTGAGATCGCCCGCAAGCGCGCCGCCGACGCCGGGGTCGCCGACCGGATCAGCTTCGAGATCGCCTCGGCGGCCGATTTCTCCGGCGCCGGCTACGACCTGGCCGCCACGTTCGACTGCCTGCACGACATGGGCGACCCGCTCGGCGCGGCCCGGCACATCCGCCAGGCACTGAAGCCGGATGGCACCTGGCTGGTCGTCGAGCCCTACGCGGCCGACGAGGTGGCGGGCAACCTCAACCCGGTGGGGCGCGTCTACTACAACGCCTCCGCCCAGCTGTGCGTGCCAAACGCGCTATCCCAGCCCGGCGGCTACGCCCTCGGCGCGCAAGCCGGCGAGGCCGCCATCCGGCAGGTAACCGCCGACGCTGGGTTCACCCGATTCCGGCGCGCCGCCGAGACACCATTCAACCTGGTCTATGAGGTGCGCCCGTAGGGTCGCTCAGGTCGCCCGGGGACACTGCACCCGTGCCCCCGGGCGGCACCTTCATAAGGAGAAACGTTGAGCGAAGCAGAACCGGCGGTCCCGGCCGCCAGGACCAGTGACCGGTGGCGGCTGGACGGCAACGTCGCGCTGGTGACCGGGGCATCAGCCGGGTTGGGGGCACGATTCACCCGCGTATTGCACACCGCCGGCGCTCACGTCATCGCCACCGCCCGCCACGCGTTTAGGTGATCGGTTCATGGGCTCTCCAACCCTCTGCCGAAGCTGAGGACAGGCCCCAGAGGCACACGCCCGCAAGATCAGACTTTAAGCGTCTGATTCGGTGCACACCGCCTTCAGCGGACCACCATGCATCGGTTGATGCCCGTGCGGTTTGCGCGTGTTTGCGGTATCGTCTGATCCGTGCGATTCGCACGCATACTGGTGCCTGGCTTCCCATGTGGGTCCGGGTCAATACCGTGCGGAGGAAGACCATTGACCGGCTCTGCGATGGACCGCCTGCTTATCGTGCGCCCGGAGGACCGGGAGTCCTACTGGGCCGGGTCCAGCCAGATCACGATCCAGGCGGAGGCCGCGGACACCGACGGCCACTACGGGCTGATCGTGTCGCGGGCCCCGGCCGGCAGCTCGCCACCGCTGCACGTCCACGGCGCCGACGAGGCCGTCTGGGTCTCTTCGGGGCAGGTGCGCTTCCGCTGCGGCGACCGTGAATTCACGCTCGGGCCGGGCTCGTTCGCGCTGCTGCCGCGCAACACACCCCACTCATTCCTGGTCGAGGGCGACACCGAAGCCGTCATGGTCGGACTGCTCTCACCGGGCGGCAGCGAGCGCTACTTCGCGGAGGCCGGGGCGCCAGTCACCGGCTCCACTCCGCCGCCGCCGGATATGGAGCGGATCCAGCGGGCCAACGACAAGTACGGCAACGACCATGTGGGCCCGCCCATGACGGCTCGGTGAACTGCCTCGCGCTCTTAACCTCCGGAACGGCCGGGTTCGTCCGCGGTCGCAGCCAGGAGGCGGTCCAGTCCGTCAGCCAGGGCCTGAACCTGGCCGGGGCGCCAGGCTGAGGTCAGATCTCGCAGATGACCGGCCAGCACGTCGGCCAGCTGGCTGGCCAGGCGGGTCCCCTCGGGGGTCAGGCCCAGCAGCGACATGCGCCGGTCGGCCGGGTCAGGCCGGCGCTCGAGCAACCCGGCCTGCTGCAGCCGGTCCGCGTAACGGCTGGTACCGGAGCGGTCGATACCGACATGGTGGGCCAGCCGCGCTACGGTCACCGGTCCCGTGCGGGCCAGCGTGCTGAGTACGAAGTAGGCCTGCCCGTCGATGATCCCGGGCGCGGCCGCGATTACCGGAGCACACAGCCGGCCCCGGTTGCTGGGCAGCATCAGCTCGTTCAGGACATCCGCGAGCTGGTGCAGGACGTCTGGGCTCACCCCAGCGAGTGTAGGGGTGGCATCTCTCACGCCCGCATCTGCCGGCACACCAGCAAACTCCTGATTGGAGCGCCATTCTGTGGGCAAGTGCGGACGGTGAATCCTCGCAGCGTAGGCGTCGAAGAAGAGTTCCTGCTGGTCGACCCGAAGACCGGGCAGCCCACTGCGCTGGCCGGGACCATGCTCCAGACGGCCCGCGAGGCCAGCGGGTCCGGTGGCGACACCACGCCGCCGCTGGAAGCCGAGCTCCAGCAGGAGCAGGTGGAAACCGCCTCGCCGCCGTCCCGTTCGCTCACGGACCTGCATCGCGAGCTGCGCCGCTGCCGGGCTTCGGCCGCCGCCGCGGCCCGCGAGGCGGGCGCCCAGCTGGCCGCGCTGGGGACCTCACCGGTGATGGTTGAACCCAGCACGTTCGGCAGTGATCGGTACCAGCGGATGACGGAAGCCTATGGGCTGACCGCGCATGAGCAGCTGACCTGCGGCTGTCACGTGCACGTCGGGATCTCCTCGGCCGACGAGGGAATCGCGGTGCTGGACCGGATGGGCCCGTGGCTGGCGTCACTGCTGGCGCTGAGCGCGAACTCGCCGTTCTGGCACGGCCAGGACAGCTCCTACGCCAGCTACCGCTACCAGGCCTGGGGCCGGTGGCCGAGTTCCGGACCAACGGCGCCATTCAGGACCGCAGAGGCCTATCACCGGAGCCTGAAGGACATGGTCGAGACCGGCGCGCTGCTGGACACTGGCATGGTCTATTTCGACGCGCGGCTGTCCGAGCACTACCCGACCATCGAGATCCGGATCGCCGATGTGTGCCTGCGAGCCGAAGACGCCGTGCTCATCGCCGCCCTGGCCCGCGCGCTGGTGGAGACCGAGGCCCGCGCCGAGCGGGCCGGGCAGCCCGCGCCGCGGTCCCGGGTCGAGGTGCTGCGGCTGGCGGCCTGGCGAGCCAGCCGGTCCGGCCTGGACGACACACTGGTCAGCCCGCTCCATGGCCTGCCGGAACCGGCCCAGGCGGTCATACGGCTGCTGGTAGACCACATCCGGGACGCCCTGGCCGATGCTGGCGACGAGGACACCGTGGCCGAACTGCTCGGCGCCGTGCTCACCCGGGGCAACGGCGCCACCTTCCAGCGGTCCGCCTACGCCCGGTCCGGCCGCCTGGAAGACGTAGTGGCGGGTGCGGTGGCAGCCACCGCCGACGGTTCGGCCCGTTAAGTAAGTCTCACGTCACGCGGCGTTTCTCCTGGGATAGCCCGATCGCCGTGGCTAGCATGACTGCCGATAGCAGGCCGATCAGGCGATTTTCGGGCGAGATTTGGACAGCACGAGCAAGGGCACACGCGCGCCCGGCCTGGATGGGGTCCGGGCGCTGGCGGTACTGGCCGTCATGGGCTTTCATGAGGGTGCCTCGGAGCTTTCCGGAGGCTTCCTCGGCGTAGATGTCTTCTTCGTCCTCAGCGGGTTCCTGATCACCGACCTGCTGGTGCGCGGGCACCAGCAGACCGGGAAGACCGGCCTGAAGGCCTTCTGGATCCGGCGGGCCCGGCGGCTGCTGCCGCCGCTGGCCGTGATGCTGCTGGTGGTGACGGCCGCGGCCAGCCTGATCGAGCCGGCCCAGGAGGCCTCGCTCCGCTGGGCGCTGCTGGCCGCGGGCACCTACACCAGCAACTGGTTCCAGATCTTTCACCACGTCTCGTACTTCGCGGCGGCCGGACCGCCGGCCCCGCTGGATCATCTGTGGTCGCTGGCCATCGAGGAGCAGTTCTACCTGGTCTGGCCCCTGGTCATCTGGCTGCTGCTGAAGAGGCCGAACGGGCGGGCTCTCTGCGCCCGCGTAGCGTGGCTCGGGGCCGCGGCGTCGGCGCTGGTCATGGCGATCATGTACACCCCCGGCGGGGACCCATCGGCGGTCTACTACGGTACCGACACGCATGCCTCAGCCCTGCTCATCGGCGCTGCGCTCGCCCTGGCCCGGCCGCTGTCGGCGCTCGTCAGCACCCCAGCCCGACCCGGGCGGCGGCTGGACGCCGCGGGCGTCATCGGGCTGGCCGTGCTGGCTTGGGCGATCGGGCACTTCTCGGGCAACGACCCGGCCGTCTACCCGGTCGGGCTCATCGTGGCCGCGCTGGCCGCGGCGGCACTGGTTGCCGCGGCATGCGGACACGGGGTTATCGCGGCCATCACGAGCTGGCTGCCGCTGCGCTGGATCGGCGTCCGGTCTTATGGCATCTACCTATGGCACTGGCCGGTGATCGCGCTCGCCGCCGCGCTGACCCACAAGAACAGCCCGGCGCCGTGGCTGTGGCTGGTGGAGAGCGCCGTCACCGTTGTCCTGGCCGCGGCCTCCTGGCGGTTTATCGAGACGCCCATCATGCGCGACGGGCTGCAGGTCACCGTCTGGAGCTGGGGCTGGGACCTGGCCGCTGTCAGTACCAAGGCCGGTGCCGGTGTGGCCTGCCGGCTTCGAGGTGTCCGGCCGGTCGCGGTGGCCGCGGCCGTGGCGGTGGTGCTCGCGACGGCCGTTTACGGCGTCGCGCGGCCGCCGGCGCTGGATGCCCCGGCTGGGCTGCTGCGCCAGGTGGCCGACGGTCAGCGGGTGAGCGCGGAGTCCCAGTCGTCCCCGCCGGCGCTGGCGGGCACGGCGAAACCGAAGGTCACGGCGCGACCGACGGGCAACGCCCGGCCGACAGCCACGCCTGGGCCGACGGCCTCGGCAGGCAAGTCGGGGGTGAGCAAGCCGTCGGGTACGCCGGGCAAGTCCTCGGCGTCGCCCTCTGCTTCCCGGTCGGCCACCAGCTCGGCCTGCCCGGGCCAGCCCCAGCCGGAGGTCTCGGGACAGCAGGTGATCGCAGTCGGCGACTCGGTCATGCTGGCCTCGGCCACCGCCCTGTCCTCGGCCATGCCCGGCGTCTACATCGACGCGAAGGTCAGCCGGCAGATGGAGACCGGCCTGGAGATCCTCCAGGACCTGGCGAGCAGCGGGGAGCTCCGGCCGGTCATCGTGGTGGGCCTGGGCACGAACGGCGTGATCACGTCTGCCCAGCTGCGCGAGCTGCGGCGGATCATCGGGCCGGACCGGGACCTGATACTGGTCAACACGTTCGGGCCGCAGTCCTGGGAGCACCAGGTCAATGACACGCTGGCCGCGGCCACCTGGAAAGGTGACCATACCGAGCTGGCCAACTGGGACGAGGCCATCGCCGACCACACGAGCCTGCTGTGGCCAGATGGCATCCACCCCCAGCCCTCGGGCGCCAAACTGTACGCCCGCGTGGTGGTGGCCGCCATCAAGGCCCAGCTCACCCGTGACCAGGCGGCCAGTTGCCCGCACCCGAACCTGCGGCCCGGCCAGGGCTGAGCTGCCGCGCTCGGCAGCCGAACGGGCTGCTGGGCCGTGCTCCGCGGCAGGTAATTACACGGCTCGCACCGGCGCGAGCGGCGGCGGGGTGGCCGAGGATTCGATGATGGCCAGGCCGCGGCCGCGCAGCCGGCGCCGCTCATCGGTGAGGTAGCTGAGCAGCCGGTGCCGGGTTCCCCGGCTGTGCGCGGTGACCAGCCCGGTGGCCAGGGCCGCGTCACGGGCCTGGAGGGCAAGCACGATGTCGAGGTGCTCGGCCCGGGCCTGCGCGCGGGCCTCCGGTGTGCGGACCCCGAGCCAGCGGGTGCGGCTGAGCCGGGTCAGCACCCCGCTCATCGCGTCGGCGAAGAAGGGGTTGCGGGATAGCCGGGCCAGGGCCAGGTGGAAGTCGCTGCCATCGCGCAGCCCGGTCTCCTCGTCGTCGTGGTCACGGGGGCTCTCCACCAGGGCCCGCAGGGCCAGGAGTTCGTCGTCGCTGGCGCGGTCGATGGCCAGCGCGACCACACCGGCCTCGATCGCCTGCCGGTACTCCATGACCGCCCGGACCTCGGCGAGGTCGATGGGGGTGACCTGCCAGCCGCGTCCGGCGCGCTGGATGAGCCCCTCGTTCTGCAGGCGCATGAGCGCCGCCCGGATGGGCGTGCGCGAGGCACCAAGCATCGTCTCGAGCCCGCGCTCGCTGAGCTTCTCCCCGGGCACCAGGTCCAGCGACAAGATCGCGGACCGCAGGCCCTGATACGTGCTCTGCTCGTTGGTCGGGGTCATCTGCTGCTCCGCCCGCTTCTCGGTGCTAGTTCCTTCTCATCGCTTGGTATCAGTTTTCGCGGTACCGTGTCGGTATACCACTATGGTATTCCATTAAAGGTGACCCTGACCGGAGAGAGCTCATGACAGTGCGGGCGGACGCGCGGGCGACGCCGTCCGCCAGGACACCAGCAGCGGCGTGGCGGATGCTCGTCCTCGGCATTGCCGCCCAAGCGGCTGGGAGCATGCTGGTGAGCACGCCCGTCTACCTGATCCCGCTGCTGCACGTCCAGCGCGGTATCCCGCTGGCCCAGGCCGGAGCGCTCGCCTCCGCGCCGACCATCGGCATGGTCCTCACCCTGGTCGCGTGGGGTGCGGCCGCGGACAGGTACGGGGAACGCTGGGTGATCGCCGGCGGTCTGGCCCTGACGGCTGCATTCGCGCTGGCCGCGGCGGCGGTGCACGGGTTCCTGCCGCTGGCGCTGCTGCTCGGGCTGGGCGGTGCCGCGGCGGCAAGCACCAGCGCGGCCAGCGGCCGGGTGGTCGTCGGCTGGTTCCCGCGCTGGCGCCGGGGTCTGGCCATGGGCCTGCGGCAGATGTCCCAGCCGCTTGGTGTCGCGGCCGCCGCCCTGGTAGTGCCGTCGCTGGCCAGCCGGTTCGGCGTTGGCGGCCCGCTGCTAGCGGCTGGGCTGGTGCTGACCGCACTCGCGGCCGCGTGCGCCGTCGGGATCAGGAACCCGCCACGACCCGCGACTGTTGCGGCCGCGGACGGCCAGCATCGGCTCACCCCCTACCGGCTCAACCCCTACCGGCAGAGCTCCTTCCTCGCCCGGGTCCACGTGGTCTCGGCCTTCCTGGTGCTGCCGCAGTTCACCCTGTCCACGTTCGGCCTGGTGTGGCTGGTCGCCGGGATGGGCTGGAACCAGACCGCGGCCGGCCTCGTGATCGCTGTCGCGCAGGTCATCGGCGCCCTGGGCCGCATCCTGGTCGGCACCATAAGCGACCGGGTCGGCGGGCGCGTCCGGGTGCTGCGCTGGGTCGCGGTCAGCGGCGTGGCCGTGATGAGCCTGCTGGCCCTCACCGGCTTCCTGCACTGGACGGCCGCGGGCGCGGTCATGCTCGTCATCGCCACCACCGTGAGCGTGGCCGACAACGGCCTCGCCTTCACCTCCGTCGCCGAGGCCGCCGGGCCGGCCTGGTCGGGCAAGGCCCTGGGGATCCAGAACAGCGGCCAGTTCCTGGCCGCCTCCGCCGTCGGCCCGGGCGTCGGCGCGCTCATCAGCGTCGTCGGCTATCCGCTGGCCTTCGCGATCGTCGCCCTGGCGCCGCTGGTCTCGATCCCGCTCGTGCCAGCGCACGATAAGCAGTGGAGCTAGGAAGGCGTTGGGCGCGGTGACGAGTCGTAGGCGCGCACAAAGAGCGTGACCGCGTCGGCGACGAGGACATCTGCCTGCCCCGCCTGGGCCGTACCAGAGGTGACCAGGGGGTGGATAGGAGCAGCCATAACCACTCGGGGTGACCGGCAGGAGTAAGGCGATGACCAAGGTGTGCCTTCGGCGCAAACATAGATCTGCGCGAAGCAATCAGGACGCAGCCGTACCGGGTCGGCGCCCGCAGGCGGAGTTCACAATGTCCTGAGCATTTATAAAGGCCAGACTAACTCGGAGCCATATCCACGAATCGGCTATAATGGCCCTGAAAAGCGACCGTTACTGTCGCCGTTGGGCCATTTCTGTGCTTGGCGACAATCAGGTCCGCCTCGCCTGCACGCGGCGATTCACGCTCGTAGGCATCCTCGCGGTGCAGCAGAATAACTACATCCGCATCCTGTTCTATACTATTATGAAGGTTTATGCCGTTAGCGATGAAATTATGAGTCCCGAGGACGGTTGCGTCATACACTGGCTGCGAACCTATGCTTTCGACTGACGCGATCGTATCCCAATAGACGTCATTTGTAGCGAGCATTTCAAGCTCGGCATCTTGGAGAACTTCTGCGATACGTCCGATGCGCGACCGCGAGGGGCAAATTGCAGCGTTAAGGTCGCCTCGACTCCTACTGCCTACTGCCACCCCCATGCGATTTAGTGAAATTGAACGCTCTCCCATTACCTGCCTGACACGTTCCCAGACGCCACTTGGAATAGTGTCGAACCGTCCTGCAGCCGTCATAGTCTCAAGTTGCCGCCTTGCCTTCACTCCAGTCAAGCCACGCTCGCCGTGCACGCCGATCTCGTCAAGAAACTGCCGCTGGTCTTTGACACCCGTCACATCGACGGTCCACTGAGGATGACCGTAAGAATTACCTACAGATCGGAGGCGAGCAGTGATCCCGAACCGGAGAAGCAGCAGCTGAACTTGTCGCGCGAGCCGTTCGCTTGTTGTGCTGTAGTAGATTCTTACCGCCCCGGCCCTGCTTATCGTTACTGAACCATCGGCGGCCCATAGGTGGCGGAAAAAGAGCGCGAGCTGATCGTCCAACAATGAGAAGATGTGCGGCGGCACAAATTTCTCGTAACTGCGCAGACCGAAGAGACCCATAGAATCCAGCCAGGCAGCTATCGGATTGCGCTTTCCGTGAGTCAGTCGGAAGGGTGCGGGAAGCCGCAGCGATGTACAGCGTGCGGCCTCGTACTCGTCGCGTATCGCTGTGATCCCGAAGTGCTTCGCAGCATCAGTAACAGCCACCAGGTTTGCTTCGTCCACACTGGCATACCGGATCGGCTGGCGCTTTACGAATGACCCGTCACCGATCAGATGAGCCAGCATTACAAGTTCAGGTTCAGGTATCTCCTGCACCTCAAGTGGCACTGGCACAGTACGGGGGACAGCCACCCGTGATCCTGCACGAAGCTCGTTCAGTGCGGCCCAGCCGTTGAGAGTAAGGAACGGATGGTTGGCCGTGGCCTCAACCTCGCGACCTGAGGTCAGCCGGACGCGGAAGACTTCCTTGATCCCACTGGGAAACGCATGTGTCATGACCTGCGGCGCCAAATGCAGCCGGTCATCAAGGGACCAGACGGGAACGTTCTGCTCGCCAGAGGCAATCAAGTCGCCAAGCGATATCTCTGAGCCCGTGTCCGCTCGGAGGATACGAGTGCCCGCGGTCAGGCAGCCGGACTCGCGCAGGTCGGAGAGCAGGGGCTTTTTGTCGGTGCGCTGCTCGGGGCCTCGGTTGAGCTGAGACAGCGCGATCAGCGGGACTTCAAGCTCTTTGGCTAGCAGCTTGAGCGAGCGGGACATCTCGGAGACTTCCTGCTGCCGGCTTTCAACTCGCTTGGGCGAGGACATCAGCTGTAGGTAGTCGATGATGACGAACTTCAGGTCGTGGCGCTGCTTGAGGCGCCGGCACTTGGCCCTGATCTCCATCAGCGACATGTTGGGCGAGTCGTCGATGAACAGCGGAGCGTCCGCGACCTCGCTCATCCGCCGGGCCAGCCGGGCCCAGTCGTCATCGTTCATCTGCCCGGTGCGCATGGTGTGCATGGGCACCCGGGCCTCGGCCGACAGCAGCCGCATCGTGATCTCGTTCCGGCCCATCTCCAGGCTGAATACCACGGTGGCCATGCTGTGCTTGATCGCGGCGGCCCGGGCGAAGTCCAAGGCCAGGGTCGACTTGCCGACCGCGGGCCGGGCGGCGATGACGATCATCTGGCCAGGGTGCAGGCCGTTGGTGAGCGCGTCCAGGTCGGAGAAGCCAGTCGGGACGCCGGTGAGCATGCCGCCGCGGCTGCCGATGGCCTCGATCTCGTCCAGGGCGCCCGGCATGATCTCCGACAGCGAGTGGTAGTCCTCGCTGGTGCGGCGGTCGGTGACGGCGTAGACCTCGGCCTGGGCCCGGTCCACCAGCTCGTCAGCCTCGGCCTCGCCCGCGTAGCCGAACTGGACGATGCGGGTACCCGCCTCCACCAGGCGGCGCAGGATGGCCCGCTCCCGGACGATCCGGGCGTAGTAGCCCGCGTTGGCCGCGGTCGGCACCGAGGCGATCAGGGTGTGCAGGTAGGGGCCGCCGCCCACGCGGGCGATCTCACCGCGCCGGGTCAGCTCGTTGGCCACCGTGATCGCATCGGCGGGCTCGCCCCGGCTGTAGAGGTCGAGGATGGCCTCGTGGATCAGCTGGTGGGCCGGCCGGTAATGGTCGGCCTGCCGGATCACCTCGATCACGTCCGAGATGGCGTCCTTGGAGAGCAGCATGCCGCCCAGGACGCACTGTTCCGCGGCGACGTCATGCGGCGGAGTCCGCTCGAAGTCGTCGTTCCGCGGGGTCATCTCGGTGACGCTCACGTATCCGCCTACCCCCATCTGAATGAACACGGCAGGAACGCACTGCTGCCGTCGCCTGACACAGTTCTAGCCGAAGCCTCTGTCATTTTCCGGCTCCCAGCGCAGGTCACCAACCTGGCCGGTGGACGACGTGTGGACAACGTGTGCAGACACGCCGGTCAAGTTGTGCGCACCCTGGGGACAGACCTGTGGAGATGATCGCCCGGCAAATAACTACAGGCGGTTGAGCAGGGAAAACTCGATCCACTGGGTGTGTGGAAGAAAAAGATGACGCAGATTTTCCTGATGATTGTCCACAATCGTTGTCCACAACGATGGGTCGTCCTCCTGTGGATAACACGACTGCGGAAAGCACACGTGCGGACACAGCCGAGCTGATAACCTTCGCTCGTGTGTTCGATAGAGGAGACCGCGCTCCAGCGCATAGCGGAGGCCATCGACAAGCTTGAAGCGGACCACAAGAACGGCGACAACGCCCGCCTGGAGGAACAGGTCGCCGCGGTCTGGGCCATGGTGCGTGACATCGACCCGGAGCTGGCCCGGCTGATCTCCGGCTACATCCGTCCGGCTGAATAGCGCTGCCTAAGCGGCTGTCCGCGGAACAACGGACCATGATCACGAAGGCGTCGGGCCAACGACAGCCCGACGTCTTCGTGATAATGAAAGAAAAGTTGTGGGGCCCCGCTGGATGTGCGGGCCCCACAAGGCGCTAGCTGGCCGTGATCTCGATGTCGACCGGGGCGCTGACTTCGGAGTGCAGCCGGACCCGGACCTGGTGCGAGCCCAGGGTCTTGATCGGGTCGCGGATTTCGATCCGGCGCCGGTCGAGCTCGGGGCCGCCGGCCTCGCGCACGGCCGCCGCGATGTCAGCGGAGCCGACCGAGCCAAAGAGCCGGCCGTTGGTGCCGGCCCGGCGGCGCATCCGGACGCTGAGCCCGGCGAGCTCCCCGGCCACGGCCTTGGCGTCCTCGACGCCGCGGATCTCCCGGGCCGCGCGGGCCCGCTTGATCAGGTCGATCTGCTTTTCCGCGCCGCGGGTCCAGGACATCGCGAAGCCGCGCGGAATGAGGTAGTTGCGGCCATAGCCGGCCGCCACATCCACCACGTCACCTGGTGCACCCAGGCCGCTCACTTCCTGGGTGAGGATGAGCTTCATCGGTGTACGACTCATCTGCCTGACTCCCTAGCGCGCCGTGCTCGTGTACGGAAGCAGCGCCATCTCGCGGGCGTTCTTGATCGCGGTCGCGACGTCACGCTGGTGCCGGGTGCAGTTGCCTGTGACCCGCCGGGCGCGGATCTTGCCCCGGTCGGAGATGTACTTACGCAGCAGGCCGGTGTCCTTGTAGTCGACGTAGGCGATCCGGTCGTGGCAGAACGCGCAGATCTTCTTCTTCGGCTTGCGCAGTGGTGGCTTCGCCATCGTGGTGCTCCTTAGAGCCCCGCCCGCGGCGGGGATGGTCGGTATTGGTTATCTGGCTTGTACTTGGGTCAGAACGGCGGTTCGTCGGAGTAGCCGCCGGGACCGTCGGTGGCCCACGGGTCGGAGTCGCCTCCACCTGAGTTGCCGCCGCCATAGCCGCCCTGGCCGCCACCGCTTTGGCCACCGCCGCCCTGGCCGCCGCCGGATGGCCGGCCGCCGCCTGAGTTACGCTGGCCGCCGCCGTAGCCGCCGCCGTCCCCACCGGACCGGGCGATCCGGTTGACCTTGGCCGAGGCGTTGCGCAGCGACGGGCCGACGTCATCGACCTCGACCTCATACACCGTGCGCTTCTCGCCTTCCTTGGTCTCATAGGACCGCTGCCGCAGCCGGCCCGAGACGATCACCCGCATCCCGCGCTGCAGGCTCTCCGCGACGTTCTCCGCCGCCTGCCGCCACACGTTGCACGTCAGGAACAGGCTGTCGCCGTCCTTCCATTCACCGCTGGCGTTGTCGCGGAACCGGGGCGTCGAGGCCACCCGGAACCGCGCCACCGGCTGACCCGCCGGGGTAAAACGCAGTTCCGGATCGTCGACGAGGTTGCCCGCGATCGTGATCTGGGTATCGCCTGCTGCCATCGGGGTACTCCCGGTCAGTAACGAATGCTGCCGTGGGAAAACTTGAGACGGGAGAGGTCCCGCTCAGTGGTGGTGCTCGGGCCGCGTGACCTTGGTCCGCAGCACGGCCTCGTTGAGGTTGAGCTGCCGGTCGAGTTCCGTCACGGTGCTCGGCTCGGCGGTCAGGTCGACGACCGCGTAGATGCCTTCGGACTTCTTCTCGATCTGGTAAGACAGGCGGCGCCTGCCCCAGATGTCGACCTTCTCGACCTTGCCGCCACCGTTGCTCACGACCGTCAGAAACTGGTCGAGCGACGGCTGAACGGTGCGCTCCTCGAGACTGGGATCGAGGATGATCATGATTTCGTAATGGCGCATGGGCGTCCTGAGCCTCCTCTGGACTGATGCGGCCACGGTCTTTCCGTGGCAGGAGGTGTCGCGGTCACGAGCCGGCAAGGTACCGGCCGGGTCGTCCGCAGCCCGGTCAGTTTACCCACAATCCTGGGCGGCCGGTAACCAGATGCGGCATCGCCGGCCACTGGCCAGCCGGCGGTCATCGACTGCCGGTCAGCAACCGGCGGTCAGCAAAACCTGTGGATTCCCGGATCTGGCTCCAGGGAACAGTACCCAGTGAAAATGTATGCTCTTCCTTGCAGCAGCCAGGAGGTGGTCACCGTGGCAGGCACCATGCAATCCGACCAGCACCAGGGCATCCTGAACTCGGACGGGCAGCGCCGCCCGGTCCAGAACGCTCTCATCATCGTCACGCTGGTGGTCGGACTAGTCTCCTTCGTCCTCGGGCTTATCGTGCGGAACGCCCATACCGGTCCCTCCGTGCACATCATCGCTACCGCCACTGGCCTGTTCGCCTTGGTGGTGGGGCTCTACTTGCAGATGGTCTCGGCCACCCGTGAGCAGCGCGTGCTCATCGTGGCGGGCATGATCGCCGGGTTCGTCGGCCTGGCCATCGGGCTGTCCAAGGGCGGCTTCGTCGCCTAGGCGCGCCTGCCGCCGCCAGGGTGAGCAACTGGCGCGCCACCGCGGCTAGGCTCTGGGCATGCTGCGCATCGGAGCCCATTTCCACGTCGACAACCCGCTGGACGAGGCGACCTCCCGCGGCGCGGACGCCGCCCAGTTCTTCCTGGGGGACCCGCAGGGCTGGAAGGGGCCGGTCATCCCGGGCGGCGACCCGGCCGCTATCCGGGACGCCTTCGCCGCCGCCGGGGTGGACATCTATATCCACGCGCCGTACGTCATCAACGTGGCGACCAGCAACAACCGGATCAGGATCCCGAGCCGCAAGCTGCTCGACGGCCAGCTCAAGGCGGCCGCGTCGGTCGGGGCTAAGGGCCTGATCGTGCACGGCGGCCACGTCAGCGCCGGCACCGACCCGGAAGCAGGCCTGGAGAACTGGCGCAAGGCGGTGGAGCGGATCGAGCGCCCGCTGCCGATGCTGATCGAGAACACGGCCGGCGGGGACGGGGCAATGGCCAGATCGCTGGACGCGATCGGCCGGCTCTGGGAAGCAGTCAGCGACGCGGCCGGTGACGACGCGAACCTGGGCTTTTGCCTGGATACCTGCCACGCCAACTCGGCCGGCATCGACCTGGACGACGCGGCGGACAAGATCAAGGCGATCACCGGGCGGATCGATCTGGTGCACTGCAACAACTCGCGAGACGAGTTCGGTTCGGGCCGGGACCGGCACGCCAACATTCACGCGGGCACGATTGACCCGGCGCTGCTGCTCGGCGTGGTCCGCGCGGCCGGGGCACCGGTCATCTGTGAGACCCCGGACGAGGACGGCAGCCTGGGCGCCGACGTCAGCTGGCTGCAGGAGCAACTGCGCGGCTAGGCCTGCCTGGCTGGGCTGGGTTACGACTGGATGGGCTAGGACTCGCGGGCGAGACGAGCCGGCCGCTTCCAGCGGATCGTGAACCGGTCCTCGGCGTGGTCCAGGATGCCTCCGGCGGGGTCGTCGTGTCCCCGGGCACGTACTACATCCCGTTCGGGCCTCAATATGTCCCGCACCACGTAGGCGGCGAGCAGGCCTACGGCGCAGAACCTGGCCAGCAGCGCGGCAAAGTACCAGCCGGTGGTCAGGCCCATGAAGCCGGTCACCTGGTTGCCCTGGCTGGCGTAGACGAAGATCAGGTAGCCCCAGATGCCAAAGAAGTAGGCCACCTCGGCTAGTTGCCAGAGCACGTAGGGCCATAGCCGCGGCCGGGCCAGCACGGCCAGCGGCACCAGCCAGATGATGTACTGCGGGGACCAGACCTTGTTCGTCATCAGGAACGCCGCCAGCACCAGGAAGCATAGCTGGGGCAGTCGCGGGCGGCGCGGCGCGGCCAGCGCCAGCAGTGCGATCGCAACGCAGGCCAGCGCGAAGAACACCGCCGTCAGGTCGTTCAGGGTGCTGAGCGACGTGCTGCCCAGCACCGGAACGTTGAAGTGCTCGAGCATGTACCAGATCGAGCCCCAGTCGGCGGGGCGTTCCTTGCTGAAGACGTAGAACCAGGCCCAGCCGGACGGTGCGGCGATCATCACCGGCAGGTCAACGATCAGCCAGGTGAGCACCGCGACGCCCAGGGTCTTGGCGAACTCACGCAGCTGGCCGGCCCGCAGGCAGAGCAACAGCAGCGGCCCGAACACCATCAGCGGGTAGAACTTGGCCGCGACGGCCAGGCCTAGCGCTACCCCTGCCCACACGCTCCGGCGGCCCGACCAGGCGGCGATTCCCAGTGCGGTCAGGGCCAGCGCGATCATGTCCCAGTTGATGAAGGCGCTCAGGATGAGCGCCGGCGACAGCGCCACCATCAGCGCCTGCGCCCGGCCGTCCGGGCCAGCCGCGCGGGCCGTTGCCAGCACGCCCACTATCGCGCACCCGGCCAGCAGGAGCACGGTGACATCGAAGAACTCCCGGCCCCTGATCGCCGGGCTGACGTTGCTGACCAGCCAGGACGCCGCCTGCATGGCCCCGCCGATCAGGACTGGGTACTCGACCTTGTGGCCGGTGTAGGGCACCTTCCCATCCGACAGGCCCTCGCCGTAGTACAGCGGGTATATGTCGGTGTAGCAGGCGTCCTTGAACTGGCTGACATAGTCATTCCAGGCGCCGGACCGGCACGGGTACTTCTCGGCGAACGCGAGCACCATGCCGAACAGGGACGCGGACAGCAGCACACTGGTGCTGCCCAGGGCAATCATGAGGGCCGACGGCCCGGAGCGGGCCGCTCCACCGTCAGATCGCGGTCCGGCTGTCCGGGGGGCGTCTTCCACGCCCTTATCTAACCCTGCGGCTGGGCAGCCTTGCCTCCGTGACCCCGCTTGCGCCTGCGGCGGCGCACCCACAGGACGGTCACGGGCAGCTCGAGGCCGATGCCGCCGACGGCCGTACCCGCCTTGGTGGCGCCGACGCTCTGGCCGTTGCCGCCATTGCCGTTGCCCCCGTTTCCATTGCCCCCGAAGCCGTTGCCGTTGCCGTTCCCGTTGCCGTTGCCGTTGCCGTTGCCGTTCCCGTTGTTGCCGTTGCCGTTGCCCTGGTCCCACCACTGGTTCTGGTTGTTGTTCTTGTTGCTGGCCTTCTTCTTCTTGGGCACGACCCGCAGGTTCGGCGGGACCAGGTTCCAGGTCTGCCCGGTGAAGACCGGGGCAGTGTAGGCCTGCACGCCGAGGGGGACGAACTCGTTCTCCGCGTAGGTGTGCCAGATCGTGGCGGGCCAGGTGCCGCCGTAGCCGCCTTGTTGCATCCCGCCGAGGCCGTTCAGCGTTTCCTTGGTCTTGTCACCCTGCTTGTCGGTGAACAGCGCCACGGCCAGGGACTGGCTCGGGACGGCCCCGATGAAGAACGCCGATTGGGCATTGTTGGTGGTACCGGTCTTGGCGATGATCTCCTGGCCGTTGCTCAGGGCCGCGTTCGGCGCCGTGCCGTAGGACGCGGTGTCCTCGGACATCGCGTACTGCACTTGCGACGCCATGTCCGTGTTCTCCTGCGAGTCCGCGCTGAACACCGGGTAGGAGGTGATCTTGACCGGGATCGACGAAGCACTGGCCCGGGAGATCTTGGTGATCACGTGGGCGTCGTGGTAAATGCCGCCGTTGTCGATGGTGGCCAGCATCGTGGCCTGCTCGGAGACGGACAGCGAGGCCTGGCCGAGCGCGATGCCGTATTCATCCCGCATGGTTTCCAGGCCGGAGGCCTGGGTGTTGACGCCGAGCTCCTGGGCGAACTGGACCACGTTCTGGCCGTCCGGGCCCGCGACCACGTGCCACAGGTCGGCGTAGGCGGTGTTGATGGACGCGGCCATCGCCACCTGGGGCGTATACGGGCCGTTCTCGCCGGTGTCGTCGTTGGTGACCAGGCCGGACCAGCCGCTGGCCCCGGGAGACGTGGACGGATAGGTCGTCGGCTTGCTGTCCGGCGGTATGTACTGGAAGTTGTAGCCGTCGAGCGTGCTGGTCTGCACGTTCATGCCCTCCTTGACGGCCAGGGCCAGGATGTAGGGCTTGAACGAGGAGCCGACCTGCTCCCGGGCGTACACCGCCATGTTCTGCTGGCAGTGGATCTTCGCGCAGTAGCTCTGGGAGATGACCTTGCCTGTCCCGTTGTACTTCGATCCCGCATAACCAGGCCCGGGATACAGGGCCTCGATGGCGCCGGTGGAGGGATCCTCGAGCACCGCGCCCGCATGCATCGTGGTGGGACTGAAGGGGACGCTGCTCTGGTCGATCTGGGCTTCGCCGTCCCGGACGGATTGGTAAAGCGAGGCCATCTTGGCGTCGTTGATGCTGGTGCGGATGACGTAGCCGCCGTTGAGGATCTGCGACGAGCTGAGGTGGTACACGTCCTCGAGCTCGTTCTGGACCATGTTGAGCACGTAGGGGTCCCAGACGTCGCTGCCCACGCTCTGCGGGACGTAGTCGCCCATCTTGGGGAACTTCATCGTGGCGGCCTGCTGCTGGGTGATCGCGCCCGTATGCACCATGCCGTCCAGCACGTAGTGCCAGCGGTTCACCAGCTGGCCGCGGTACTGCGGCAGCGGGTATGTACTCGGCTGCTGGATGACGGCGGCGATCACGGCCGCCTGGGCCAGGGTCAGCTTGGCCACCGGCTCGCCGAAGTAGGTCTGGGCCGCGGCCTCGACACCGTAGGCGCCGTCACCCAGGTAAATCGTGTTCAGGTAGTTGGTGAGGATCCACTGCTTGGATTTATCCTTGCCGATCTTCAGCGAGACGAAGATCTCCTTGATCTTGCGGCTGAACGTCTGCTGGGTGCCGATGCCCGAGTAGTACTGCCGGACGAACTCCTGGGTGATGGTCGAGCCGCCCTGCAACGAGCCATCGTTGCCCCGGGCGTCCTGGTAGGCAGCGCGGGCGATGCCCATCGGGGAGATGCCACCCTCGTGGAAGAAGTTCCGGTCCTCTGCGGCCAGCACCGCGTTGACCAGGTACTTGGACTGGCTGAGCTGCTCATAGGACAGCATTTCCCGGTTGGTATTGCCGAACCGGCCGACCAGGGTGCCATCGGCCGAGTAGACCACCGACTGGGAGTAGCTCGTGGCGGCCATGGCATCGGTCGGCACCGGCGTCTTCTCATAGGCCACGGCGACCACGATGGCGGCAAGCACGATGAACAGGCCGATGATGCTGAGCACGATGCCCAGCACCTTGCGCACCGTCCAGTGCCGCCACCAGCTGCCCTTGACCATGACCGGAGTGCGGTTCCGACGCCCCGGGCCGCGCGGTGGCGGCGGCCGGAGGCCGGCCGCCCGGTTGGGTCCGCTCGGTCCATTGAGCCGGTACGGGCTGGCCGGGCCGCCCTGATCGGCACGGCCCGGCGCCTGCGGTGCCCACATCGCGCTGGTGGCCTCCGGGTCCCACGGGGGGCGGCTATTGCCACGGCCGGTCCCAGGAACCCCGGCCGCCGGCCCGGTGCCGCCAAAGCCGGCCGCTCCCGGGTGGCTGCCCTCGGCATGCCCGCCGTGCACCCGGCTCTGGCCGGTCCGGACCGCGGTGCCGACCCCGGCGTGGCCGGAACTGCCGCCGGCGTGTCCCGTAACGGGATGGTCCACGAAGTCTGCTTGCGGGCTGCGGAAGCCGTCGGTGTCCCAGCCGGCCGCGCCGTAGCCCAGGTCATAGTCGACGTTGCCGGCATTACTGCCGTTATTTCCGAAGTTCCCGCTCGTGAAGCCCCCGTCGGCCTCGCGCCGCTCGCGTCCTGCTGCGCCTGTCGCGCGGTGCCGGACGTCAAAGTCATCAGCTCTGCTGCTCACGCGTCCTCGCTGGTGGCCCGGAGGTCGCTGCCGACGGGAATGCGACCTCTACTCGAAAGGCGGGTCCAGCCAACCCGGGAACCCGCCGAACCCAAACGTTACCTCCTGGCGTCCGCCTTCACTGGCTAGTCCGTGCACGCCGCCCACGGCGTACGGCCGGTTCGCCCGTGCCGAGGACGTATGAGGTAGCGAGGTGGTTCCATCCGCAACTCTGGCAGACTTCGACCACATAAACACGGAATTCGCCGTATTCGGCCGCCATTTCGGCTAGTTCACGAGATTGCTTGACACGGCCCTCGTATTGGCCGAGTTCATCTCCGTAGACGTATGTAACGTGGGTCAGCTTGGCTTTCTTGCAGATGGGGCAGCGCTCATCGGTGGGCTCTCCGTGAAACTTGGCCGCCCGGAGCAAGTAGGGGTGAGCGTCGCAGACGTCGGTGACGGTCGTGTGCCCCGAGTACACGGACGCGAGGGTGGCCCGGCGGGCCAGCCCGTAATCCACCACGGATCGCCTTGACGTCATGTCCGCCAGCGTACGTCGGAAGTCGCCCTGAGCCGAGTCCTGATCTGATCATCTTCGCCGCTGGCGCCCGCCCACGCCAGCCAGATAAGACCGCGCTCTTGCGCACGGCCGAACCTCGACATAGCATGCAGATGTATCACTGCGATACATCGGTCCGATCTAACAAGAAAAACTATCGAACCGAGGCATCGTCACGATACAGGTCCTATACAACACCACCTTTGGGGGAAGCGTGGGACGGAACCGCTCAGGAGTACTTGAGCTAGCGGTACTCGGGTTGCTACGTGAGACGCCTATGCACGGCTATGAGCTGCGCAAACGTCTGTACACGGTGCTCGGGGCCTTCCGCGCGCTGTCCTACGGGTCGCTGTATCCCTGCCTGCACGACCTGCTCGCCGCCGGGCTGATCGCCGAAGATCACGACGAGGAGCCCGGCGTCCCGGCCGGCACGGCGGCGGCTCCCGGGCCCGCGCCCGGGGACGGGCCATGAAGGTGTACCGGCTTACCGCGGACGGCAAGGAAAGGCTGGCCGAGCTCCTCGGCGAGGGCGGTCCCGCGGCGTGGGAAGACGACGGGTTCGGAGTTCACTTCGCGTTTTTCGGGCAGACCCAGGCCGATGTCCGGCTGCGCATCCTCGAGGGCAGGCGGAGCAGGCTCGAGGAGCGTATGGAGGCCATCCGGGCGGCCTTCACGCGCACCAGGGAGCGTGTCGACCAGTACACCCTGGAACTTCACCGGCACGGCCTGGAATCAGTGGAGCGCGAAGTCCGGTGGCTGAACGAACTGATCGCGTCGGAACGACAGGCCGGCGGGAACGACAACATTTCCGAGAAGGAGTCATCCTGATGGGTAAGGTCCGTATCGCCATTGTGGGGGTGGGCAACTGCGCTAGCTCCCTCGTGCAAGGGCTCGAGTACTACAAGGACGCCGACGACGGCGCCCGCGTCCCCGGTCTCATGCACGTCAGGTTCGGGCCGTACCACATCAGCGACATTGAGGTTGTCGCCGCTTTCGACGTGGACGCCAAGAAGGTCGGCAGCGACCTGGCCGAGGCCATCAACGCCAGCGAGAACAACACCATCAAGATCGCCGAGGTGCCGCCGACCGGGGTGACCGTGCAGCGCGGCCCGACCTTCGACGGCCTGGGTGAGTACTACCGCGAGATCATCACCGAATCGGACGAGCCCGCCGTGGACGTGGCCCAGGCGCTGCGGGAGGCCGGAGCCGACGTGGTCGTCTCCTATCTGCCGGTGGGCTCGGAGACGGCCGACCGCTTCTACGCGCAGGCCGCGATCGACGCGCATGTCGCGTTCGTCAACGCGCTGCCGGTGTTCATCGCCTCGGACCCCAGCTGGGCCGCGAAGTTCACCGAGGCCGGCGTGCCGATCATCGGCGACGACATCAAATCTCAGGTCGGCGCCACTATCACCCACCGCGTGCTGGCCAAGCTGTTCGAGGACCGCGGCGTGGAGCTACTGCGCACCTACCAGCTCAACTTCGGCGGCAACATGGACTTCATGAACATGCTGGAGCGCAAGCGCCTGCAGTCCAAGAAGATCTCCAAGACCCAGGCCGTCACCTCGCAGATCCCGCACGAGATGGAGCGCGCGTCCGTGCACATCGGGCCGTCCGACCACGTGCCGTGGCTCGATGACCGCAAGATGGCCTACGTCAGGCTCGAGGGCCGGGCATTCGGCGACGTCCCGCTCAACCTGGAGTACAAGCTGGAGGTCTGGGACTCGCCCAACTCGGCCGGGGTGATCATCGACGCGGTCCGGGCGGCGAAGATCGCACTGGACCGGGGGGTGGGCGGCCCGGTGACCTCGGCCAGCTCCTACTTCATGAAGTCGCCGCCTGAGCAGTTCGGCGACGATGTCTGCCGCGACCTGGTGGAGAAGTTCATCGCGGGCGAGGTCGCCCGCTAAGGCCCGCGGCCTAAGCTGGACGGGTGGGCCGCCAGCGGGACAGGACCGGCAATGATGCCGGCGGCCCCGGCGACCCGCCCGCCAGCCCAGCGGTCCCCGGCGGGTCAGCGGAGTCCCGCAGACGGCCGGCGAAGCCGGATTTCTGGACCGATCTGGTCGCGGTGCTGGCCGAGCGGAACTTCCGCCGCCTGTTCACAACCAGGCTGATCTCCCAGGCCGGTGACGGCATCTTCACCGCCGGGGTCGGCACGTACGTGTTCTTCAACGCCACGACGTTCCCGAACCCGGCCCGGGGCGCAGCCGCGTTCGCCGTCCTGTACCTGCCGTACTCGCTGATCGGCCCGTTCGCCGGGGTCTTCATCGACCGGTGGTCGCGGCGGCAGATCCTGGTGTTCTCGGCCCTGATCCGGTCCGTCTTCGTGCTGCTGACCGCCGCGCTCATGGCCCTGGGCAACCATGGGGTCCCGCTCTACGTCGCGGTGCTGCTCGTCCTCGGGGTGAACCGGTTCTTCCTGTCGTCACTGTCGGCGGCGCTGCCGCACGTGGTCGCCGGCGACAAGCTGGTGATGGCGAACTCGGTGTCCCCGACGCTGGGCGGCCTGATGGCGGCGGTCGGCGGCATCGCCGCCCTGGGCCTGAACGCGGCCACCGGCGACACTGAGCGCGCCGCCGCCGTGACCGTGCTGGTGACCGGCGGCTGCTACGTAGCCGCCGGCCTGGTCGCCGCGACCATGGGCCGGGACCTGCTCGGCCCGGTGCATGAAACCGGCGGTCCGGCTGTCCGGCTGTCCGGCGAACTCGCCTCGGTCCTGGCCGGGCTGGCCGCCGGCGCTCGTTACGTGGCACGCAGGCGCGGGCCCGCGGCGGCGCTCGGGGCGACGGCAGGCAACCGGCTGATGTATGGCGCCATGTTCCTGATGTCGATCCTGCTCTACCGCAACTACTTCTACCCGTCGCAGGTGACCGTGGCCGAGAGCCACTTCGGCGTGCTGGTCACCGTGTCCGCCATCGGCTACGGCTGCGCGGCGCTGGTCACCCCGCCGGTGACCCGGCGGCTGTCCCGGGTGGCCTTCATCGCGCTGCTGCTGGCCGTCAGCGCCGTGCTGACCGGTGCGCTGGGCGCGACCTTCAGCCAGGTCGCCTACCTGGTCATGGCCTTCTGCATCGGGCTGGCCAGCCAGGGGGTCGCCATCTGCGCCACCACGATCTTGCAGCAAGAAGTGGACGACGCCTACCGGGGCCGGATGTTCGCCTTCTACGACGTGACGTTCAACGTCACCTACACGCTCGGCGCCGTCATCGGGGCGGCTTTGATGCCGGCCAACGGCCACGCCCCGCTCCTCATCGCCGTGCTGGCCGCGGGGTACGCGGTGACCGCGGCGGCCTACTGGCTGGCCGCCGGCCGGCGTCAGCCCTGGCCGGGAGCTGATGGGGGCGCCGTAATGCCCTCGGCCCGGGCCCAGCGCAGCAGTTCCTGAGTCACCTTCTCCTGGCCGAGCTCACCTTCGGCGATGCGCAGCTCGAGCAGGAAGCTGTAAGCCTTGCCCACCAGCGGCCCCGGGGGCAGTCCCAGGACGCGCATGATCGCGTTGCCGTCCAGTTCCGGCCGGATCCGGTCGAGTTCCTCCTGCTCACTCAGCTCCGCGATGCGCATCTCCAGGCCGTCGTAGGCCCGGGCCAGCCGCTGCGCCTTCGCCCGGTTCCTGGTGGTGCAGTCGGCCCGGGTCAAGATGTGCAGCCGGTTCAGCAGCGGCCCGGCGTCCCGCACATACCGGCGGACCGCCGAGTCGGTCCATGCTGCCTCCGGATGGGACGGCCCACCCGAGCCCCCCCGGCCCGATTCAGCGCCCTCACCGTAGCCGTGGAAGCGCAGATGCAGCTCGACCAGCTTGGAGACGTCCTCTACCACGTCCTTCGGGAAGCGCAGCGCTGTCAGGCGGCGCCTGGTCATCTTGGCGCCGACCACCTCGTGGTGGTGGAAGGCGACCCGGCCGCCGGGCAGCAGCTCGCGAGTCCGCGGCTTGCCGATGTCGTGCAGCAACGCCGCTAGCCGGACCCTGAGGTCGCCCTCGAGCCCGTACCGCGGTTCCAGCTCGATCGCCTGCCGCAGCACGGTCAGGCTGTGCTGGTAGACGTCCTTGTGCCGGTGATGCTCGTCGGCCTCCATCCGGAGCCGGGACACCTCGGGCAGCACCTGGTCTGCCACCCCGGTCTGGACCAGCACATCGATGCCGAGCGCAGGGTCACCGGTGAGCATCAGCTTGGTCAGCTCTCCGGCGACCCGTTCGGCCGACACGATATCCAGCCGGGCCGCCTGCTCGGTCATGGCCGTACGCACGTCGTCCGCGATCCGGAACCCGAGCCGGGCCGCGAACCGGGCCGCGCGCAGGATGCGCAGCGGATCATCGCCGAACGACTGCTCCGGCGGACCTGGCGTGCGCAGCATCTTTTCCCGCAGTGCGTCGAAGCCGCCGAACGGGTCGGCGATCTGATAGTCCGGCAGCCGGGCCGCCATGGCGTTGATGGTGAAGTCCCGGCGGCTCAGGTCCTCCTCCAGGGACTGGCCATACTGCACGTCGGGCTTGCGTGAGGTCAGCCCGTACTGCTCACTGCGGTAGGTCGTGATCTCAAGGACCGTGCTGCCCTTGCGCAGCCCCACGGTGCCGAAGGCGATCCCGATCGTCCAGACCTTGTCGGCCCACCCCTTGATGGTGGCCAGCACCTGGTCCGGGGTGGCGTCGGTGGTGAGATCGAGGTCACCGGGCCGCTCGCCCAGGAAAACATCCCGGACCGGCCCGCCGACCAGCGCGAGCTCGTAGCCGTGGCGCGCGAACAGGCGGCCAATCTCTTCGGCGGCGGGTACTTGCTCACGCAGGAGCGCAGCCGCCGCGCGGCGCTGTTCGTTGCTCATAGGCACGGCCATCGAGAGTAACGGCAGCACGGTCGCCGCGCGAACGGCAATAGCATTCCAGGTGTGGGCGGCTTGCTAACGGCGAAGGTGAAGCGGCGGATCGTGTCCCGGGCAGCGGCGCTGACCGGCGCGATCGCCGTTCCGGCTGCCGTCTTGGCCGCGGGGCTGGCGGCGGCGCCGGCGGCGCACGCCGACGCCGCGGTGTCGGGGCATGTGTCGGTCACTATCACCGCGATGACCCCTCAGGTCGCCGGGCCGGACTCCACCGTCAGACTAACGGGCACGGTCACCAACAACACGAACGAGACCCAGGCCGGGCTGGAGGTCCAGCTCCTCACCTCGCCTATCCGGTTCTCGGCCCGCGACAGTATGGACAGCTACCTCGCCCACGGCACCGGGGGCAGCCTGGAAGCAGTCGGCCAGCTGTTCGTGCTCCCGGCCAGTGTGGCCCCGGGCAAGACCACCACCTGGACGAGCTCGTTCGGAGTCAGTGCGGCCGGCCTGGCCGAGTTCGGTGTCTACCCGGTGGCGGCCCAGCTGCAGGACTTTTCCGGTGACGTGCTGGGTTCGGCCCAGACGCTGCTGCCGTACTGGCCGGGCCAGCACTCCGGTGTCCTGTCCCACCCGCTGAACATCTCCTGGGTCATGCCGCTCATCGACCAGCCGCACCGGCAGGTGTGCAGCGCGCTGACCAACAACGACCTGGCCGCCAGCCTGGGGCCCAGCGGCCGGCTCTCAGCTCTGCTCGGCGCCGGGGCCACCCATCCCGCTGCCGACCTGACCTGGGTCGTCGATCCCGCCCTGCTCAGCGACGTGAACACCATGACCCGGGCGTACCAGGTGGGTGGCCAGGCGAACTGCACCGGCACCGTCGGCAAGCAAGCGCTGCCCGCCGCGACCCGCTGGCTGTCCGGGCTCAAGCAGACCGCGGCCACCCAGCCGACGGTGGTCACCCCGTACGCCAACGTGGATACCTCCGCCCTGGTGCACCAGGGCCTGACCGCCAACCTGGCCAGCGCGTACACCCTGGGTGACCAGGTGGCTCGCAGCGTGCTTGGCACAGCGCCCGACCAGTCCATTGCCTGGCCGGCCGACGGCACCGCCGACCTCAGCGTGCTGACCAGGCTGGCCACCTCGGAGGACGTCAGCACGGTGGTGCTCAGGAGCGGCGAAATGCCGCCGTCCAAGGACGACGTGTTCACCCCTGATGACGCGGTCACCTCCATTCACACCGAGGCGGGCACGCCGATGACGGTGCTGCTGGCCGACAGCACGCTGACCGGGGTGCTCGCGGATGGCGACACCAGCTCAGGCGCCTTGCCGGCCAGCACCGAGTTCGGCGTCAAGCAGCGCTTCCTGGCCGAGACGGCGATGATCGCCGCGGAGGCCCCCGACTCGGCCCGCAGCGTCGTGGTGGCACCGCCGCAGGACTGGAGCCCGTCGCAAGCGCTGGCCGACGACCTGCTCAGCGAGACCACCAGCGCGCCCTGGCTGAAGCCGGCCAGGCTAGCCAGCCTGGCCTCCGCCCCGGATACCGCGTCGAACCTGTCCCGCCAGTCCCTGCCGGCCAGCAAGGCCAGCCCGGGCGAGCTGAGTTCGGCCTACCTGGGCCCGGTCGAGCAGGCCGGCCGCCAGCTCGACCAGTACCGGGCCATGCTCTACAAGCCCTCGGTCAGCTACGTGCAGTCACTCGGCGAGTCGCTGGCCGCGATCCAGTCGGCCGCCTGGCGCGGGAACGGGGCCAGGCAGGGCCAGGCCATGCGGGCCAGCATGACTCAGTACCTCACGAATGCGGTCAGGAAGGTGCGGATCATCACCTCACCCACGGTGCCAATGGGCGGCTCCCAGGGCTCGGTGCCGGTGGCGATCCAGAACGGCCTCAGCCGCGACACCATCCGGGTCCGCGTGGTGGCCACCGTGCTTAATAATCCGGGCCGTCCCTCGCAGCTGAGCATCGGCCGGTTCTCCAGCGACGTCCAGGTCCCGCCCGGCGATGCGGTGACCGTGCGGCTTCCGGTCAGCTCGGCTCCGCAGGGATCGACCCCGATCACGATCAGGCTGACCACCACGCAGGGCGCGCCGCTGGCGGTTAAGCCCGCGACGACCACGGTGGAATCCACCCGGTACGGCCGCGCGATCTTGTTCCTGATTGGCGCCGCGATCGGCATTCTCGTGCTCACCTCGGTTTACCGGGCGATCCGGCGGCGGCTGCGGGGAGACCCGCATGTCACCGCCGGGGAGGCGGAATCACCGGGTACCGTCGGGACTGGCACCAGCGCGCCACACCCGACGGAGGGACCGGATGACCTGGCCGACGCACGACGCTGGGTCAATGACGTCTGAACCCGGGCGCGGGAGGCCCGCCGACGGGGACGCTACGCCGCCCAGCGGCTGGCGCGAGGATCCATGGCCCGACGAGCCATCGTGGCCCGGCCAGGACGCGGAGTCCGACGAGGACGGCGAGGGCCGGCGAGGACGCCATGCCGCCCCGGACCCGCTGCCGCCGGTGGAGGGCCCGATGCCCGGCGGCGGCCCCAGCCCGGCCGAGACCACGCTGCCGCTGGCGCTGAAGTGGCCCGCGCCGCCCCGGCCCCAGCATCCGGGTCCGGACGGGTCACCGGCCGGGCCGGCTGGCTGGCGGCGGGTCCCGCGCTCACCTGATCACCCGTCCCACGGGCACGCTCCGTCCCGGTACGGGCAGGCCACCCGGCCTGGCCCGCCACCGGGCCAGTACGCGCCACCGGGCCAGTACGCGCCACCGGGTGCCACCAGGCCACCCGGTCAGTACACGCCACCCGGCAGGCCCGAAGGGCCGCCAGGTGACCGTCCGCGCGGCGGACCGGACGGCGGGCGTCGCGGCGACCTGCGCGGTGGGCCTGCCACGGCACCCGAATCCCGGCCGCGAGCGGCACAGGGCACCGCGTCCCGGGCGGCCACCACCCAGGCTTCCACGCAACGGTCCAGCCTGATCCGGTCCGGCGCCGGCATGGCCGTGGGCACGCTGGTGTCCCGGGGTACCGGGTTCCTGCGCACCCTGGTCCTGGTCTACGCGACCGGCATCGGGGCGCTTGGTAACGCGTATAACAACGCCAACACGTTGCCAAACACCGTCTATTACCTCATGCTCGGCGGCATCTTCACCAGCGTCGTGGTGCCGCTCCTGGTCCGGGCCGCCCGGCGCGATCCCGATCGCGGGGAGGCTTACGCCCAGCGGATGTTCTCCCTCGGCGCGGTGGCCCTGCTGGTCGTCACCGTGCTGGCCACCCTGCTGGCGGGTCCGCTGGTCGACCTGTATGCGCCCAACATCAACGGCCCGGCGGGCAGCGAGCTTGCCGCTCAGCACCACCTGATGGTGGTGTGGGCCTACCTGTTTATCCCGCAGATCTTCTTCTACGGCATGAGCTCGCTGATCGGCGCCGTGCTGAACACTCGCGGCCGCTTCGCGGCCCCGATGTGGACACCGGTCATCAACAACGTCGTGGTGATCGTGGTCGGCGGCCTGTATGCGGTGACCGTCGGCCTGAACAAGAGCCCGCTGACGATCCCGGCCGGCGGTGTGGAGCTGCTCGGCATCGGCACCACGCTCGGCGTGGTCGCGCAGACCGTCGCGCTGTTCCCGTCGCTGCGCGGGGCGGGCTTCCGCTGGCGGCCTACGCTGGGATTCCGGCGCGCCGAAGTCAGCGAGATGGGCCGGATGGCCAGCTGGATGTCGGTTTACGTGGTCTCCCAGTGGGCGGGCAACCTGGTCGTCCAGCGGATCGCGAACGAGGCATCGGCCGGGACCAACGGCTACTCGGCCTACACCATTGCGTGGCAGCTGTTCCAGCTCCCCTACGCGATCGTGGGCATCTCGGTGATCACGGCACTACTGCCGCGAATGAGCGAGCATGCCAGCGCCCGCCGGTACTCCCTGGTGCGGGACGACTTCTCCGTCGGCGTCCGGCTGGCCTCGGTCATTGTCGTGCCGGCCGCTGTTTACCTCGGTCTGCTCGGCGGGCCGCTGGCCGAGTTCCTGTTCTCCTACGGCAGCGCCACCGCGGCGCACGCCCAGTACATCGGCGTGGTTTTCGGCCTGTTCTCGCTGGGCCTGGTGCCCTACATGCTGACCCAGCTGCAGCTGCGCGTCTTCTACTCCTTCCAGGACAGCCGGACCGCCGCGTTCGTCGGGCTGCTGACCATGGTGGTCAGCGTCGCCGCCGCCTACATCGCACTGGCGGCACTGCCGAAGCTGGACGTGGTGGCCGGGCTGGCCGTCGCCTACGGCGTGGCCAACCTGGTCGGGACGGTCGCGGGCTGGTTCATGCTGCTGCGCCGGGTGGGCAGCCTGGACGGCTGGGCCATCGCCCGCAGCCTGACCCGGATGCACCTGGCCACCGTGCCCGGGCTGGTTTTCGCCGTGGTGGTGATGATCGGCGCGGGTCACGTGGTGCATGACCCCAGCGCCGCCTACGGCCTGCTGGTCACGGTGGTCGGCGGGGGCGGTGCAGTGGTGCTCTACGCTCTGTGCGCACGATCACTGCGCGTAGCCGAATTTGGCTTTCTGATGAACACGATGGCCGCGAGGTTCGGCAGGCAGAGCAGGCGGCATTAGCATGGGTGACAACCTATGAGCACATACACGTCGGAACCAGGAACCCGCCTGGCGGGGCGCTACCGTCTCGTTGACCAGGTCAACGCAGGCGCTGGCTGGACGTACTGGAAAGCCACCGACGAGACCCTCGCGCGTTTCGTGACCGTGCTCACTTTCGCCACCGGCTTCCCTCGCGTCGCCGACGCCGTGACCGCTGCGCGGGCGGCCAGCAGGCTCAACGATCCGCGTTTCGCCCAGGTATTCGACGTGGAGGACGCCGACGACGCAGCCTACGTGGTGCTGGAATGGGTGGCCGGCGAATCCCTGCTCGACTTGCTCTCCGAGGGGCCACTCGACCCCCCGGCCGCCGCGGCCCTGATCGCCGAGGCGGCCCAGGCCATCGCGTTGGCTCACGATACCGGCCTGGCCCACCTGCGGCTGGACCCGGCGTGTGTGCACTGGACCGCACGCGGCGGCGTCAAGATCGCCGGGCTCGGCATCAACGCCGCACTGGCAGGCCCGGAGCTGACCGCCGCGGAGGACGACGGCGAGGATGCGGACCTGATCGACACGCGGGACCTGGCCCGGCTGCTGTACGCCGCCCTGACCGGGTACTGGCCGGGTGGCGAGGGACAGCAGGGCCCGGCGGTCCGGGACACGCCCGGGCTGCTGCCGCCGGCGCCGGAGGACGACGGGATCCCGTGCACACCGCGCCAGGTGTCGGCGGGCGTCCCGGCCGGCATCGACGACGTAACCTGCCGGGCCCTGTTCCAGCGGCCCAGCCGGCACGGCCCAGCGCTGATGACCTCCGCCACCTTCGCCGAGGCGCTGAACAGCGCGGCCCCGCCGCTGCCTTTCCCGGTCGCGCCCGCACCTGCCAACGGTTCCGGTACCCACGGCCGGAGTGACAGCGGGACCAACCCGTACCTCGAGGCGGACAACGACCCCCGGGACTGGACGACGGGCAGCGACCGCAGGCCGGGGGCAGAGCGCGGCGCCCCGGTGCGAGCCATCACCAGCGTGGCCATCGTCATCATGCTGGCGGCGATCGGCGTCGTGGCCTGGTCCATCAGCCACAACATGCATCACGCGGCCACCCCGGCGCCAAGCGGCTCCACATCGGGCTCGCCCAGCGCGGCCGCGGCCGTGCTGCTCACTCCGGCCGGTGCCAACAGCTATGACGCGCTCGGCACCGACGGCGGGAACGAGAACGCCAACGGCGCCAAGTACGCGATCGATGGCAGCACCAGCACGGCCTGGCACACCGACTACTACCTCGGCACGTCAACCTTCGGGAACCTGAAGAAGGGCACCGGCCTGATCCTGGACATGGGCAAGCAGGTCCAGCTCAGCCAAGTGGCGGTGCAGTTCGGCACTATCTGCTGCGCGCACGTGGAGATCGAGATCGGCAACAGCAACACCCCGACCCCCTCGGGGCTGAGCACCTTCACTGAGGTACAGAGCTCGAACTCGGCCCATGGCGTCACCAACTTCAGCGTGACCAAGAAGGCCACCGGCCGGTACGTGCTGATCTGGATCACCGATCTGCCGCCCCGGGCGGGGGCGTCCGGCTCGTATGAGGCACTGATCTACAACGTGATCCTGCATGGGTCCGCCGCGCGCCAGCCGGGCTGACGCCGATGCCGGACGCTGCCGGACCCTGGCCTTCTGACCAGGAGCTGCTCCGCCGGCACGTGGCGGGAGATGCCGAAGCGTTCGGTGAGCTGTTCCGCCGGCACCGGGACCGGCTGTGGGCGGTCGCGCTGCGCACAACGTGCGACCCGGACGAGGCTGCCGACGCCCTGCAGGACGCCATGGTCTCCGCGTTCCGCCGGGCGGCCGACTTCCGGGGTGACTCCGCCGTCACTACCTGGCTGCACCGGATCGTGGTGAACGCCTCGCTGGACCGGCTGCGCCGCCGGGCAGGCAGGCCCGCCGTGTCCGCGGCCGACGAGGAGACATTCGAGGCCCTGGTGACGCACGAGGGTGATCCGGCTCGCGTGTCTGACACCCGGATGGACGTGGACGCGGCGCTGCGGATGCTGCCGCCGCCCCAACGAGCCGCCCTGGTGCTGGTGGACATGCTCGGCTTCTCTGTAACCGATGCCGCCGCGATCCTGGACATCTCTCCCGGCACGGTAAAAAGCCGTTGCGCCCGGGCCCGGGCCCGGCTGATGCCCCATGTGGAGCACCTGAAAGGGAACCGATCCACGAGCGAGAGCGTCTCACCTGCGCAGGGAGGCGAGACACAACTATGAGGGGGCAGATGACCCACCCCGGCACCGATGTCCTGGCCGAGTTCCGCGCCGGGCTCATCACCGGGCACCGCGGGGACCGGATCGCCGCGCATCTGGCCAGCTGCGAGCGCTGTACCGCCGTCGATGCCCAGCTGGCCGGGCTGCCCACGCTGCTGGCGGCGGTCCCGCCGCCCGCCATGCCGGCAAACGTGGCCCAGCTGCTAGATCAGGTGCTCGCCGCCGAGGTGGCACAACGGGACCAGGCCGAACGGGCTGAGCGCTCGGCCCCGCCGGGGGCCGCAACGCCGTCTCGGCGCAGGCGCCGCGGTTTCCGCTGGCCCTCGCTGCGCGTGCTGACCCCGGTCGCGGCGGCGGCCGCGATCCTGGCGGCCGGCGTATTCGGCCTGAGCCAGCTCCATGGTTCCCCCGAGGGCCCAGACAGGTCATCGGCGGCCGCGGGCAGCGCGGCCAGGTCGGTGGCGGCCAGTACCGCGCCGAAGGCACAGGACCGGGCTCCGGGCCAGGGGACAGCCCCGCAGGGGACGGCCGCGGGATCGGCTCCGGCCGCACGGCCTGCCGAGGAGCCGCTCAGCTTCGTGTACCTGACGAGCCGCACCGATTTCGTCCCCGCCACGCTCACCACCCAGCTCACCGGCGAGCTGGGTAAGTCCCCGGCCGCGGCGGGGACGGTCCAGGTCACGCCGGATGCGGTCCGGGGGTGCGTGGCCCGCCTGGCCAGGGGGGCCAGTGTGATCCGGGTCGAGACCGCCCGGTACCAGGGCCAGCCCGCGACCGTCATCTTCTCCCGGAACGGCCAGGGGGACCAGGCCCTGATCACCAGCCCGGATTGCTCGGGGACGAACGGTCATGTCGTCGCCACCAGAAACCTGCCCGCGGGAATCTCCGGGCCCTAATATCGGTTCACTGGAGTGCCAGTCACATGAGGGGTTGATAACGGTTGGCAGAGGTGACCGAAGTCCGGAACGTGATCATCATCGGTTCCGGCCCGTCCGGTTACACGGCGGCACTATACGCGGCTCGCGCCGAGCTGAAGCCCTTGGTTTTCGAGGGTTCTGTCACGGCCGGTGGCGCGCTGATGCAGACCACCGACGTGGAGAACTTCCCCGGGTTCCCTGACGCGATCATGGGTCCCGAGCTGATGGACTCCATGCGTAAGCAGGCTGAGCGCTTCGGTGCCGAACTGGTGGCCGACGACGTCGTCGAGGTCGACCTGAAGGCCGAGCCCAAGGTGGTCAAGACCGACACCGAGACCTACCTGGCCAAGGCCGTGATCATCGCGACCGGCTCGCGTTACAAGGAACTCGGCGTGCCAGGTGAGAAGAACCTCGGCGGGCACGGTGTGTCCTGGTGCGCGACCTGTGACGGATTCTTCTTCCGCGGCCACGACATCGCCGTCATCGGCGGTGGCGACTCGGCTCTGGAAGAGGCCATGTTCCTGACCCGGTTCGGCAAGTCGGTGACGGTGGTGCACCGCCGCGACACGCTCCGGGCCTCCAAGATCATGCAGGACCGGGCGTTCGCCAACCCGAAGATCACGTTCCTATGGGACAGAGAGGTCGCGGAAGTCCTGGGTGACGGCAAGGTCAGCGGGCTGCGGATCCGCAGTACCAAGGACGGCACCGAGCACGTGCTGGCGGTAACCGGCGTCTTCGTGGCCATCGGTCATGACCCTCGCTCGGATCTGTTCACCGGACAGCTCGCCACCGACCCGGACGGGTACCTGCTGGTCGACGAGCCGTCGACGCGGACCGCCATCGAGGGCGTCTTCGCCTGCGGTGACGTCGTGGACAGGACCTACCGGCAGGCCGTCACGGCGGCCGGAAGCGGCTGCGCAGCCTCCCTCGACGCGGAGCGCTGGCTGGCCAGCAAAGAGAACTGACATAACGGCATCAGGCCGAATTACTCAGATATAAGGGATGTGATCTGCGTGGGCACGACGAAGGTCGTGACGGAGGAGACCTTTGAAACAGAGGTCCTGAAGAGCGACAAGCCAGTTATCGTCGATTACTGGGCCGAATGGTGCGGCCCGTGCCGCATGGTTGCGCCCGTTCTCGAGGAAATTGCCACTGAGCACGCCGACAAGATCGACGTGGTCAAGCTCAACATCGACGAGAACCCCGCCATCGCGCAGCGGTACGGAATCATGGCCATCCCGACCATGAACGTGTTCTCCGGCGGCCAGGTGGTCAAGCAGATCGTCGGGGCCAAGCCGAAGTCGGCGATCCTGCGCGAGCTGGCCGAGTACATCTGAGCCAGCAACGGCCCTCCAGGGTGCCTCAGACAGGCCGGAGCGCACCCTGAGGGGTCGATGGCGTCATGGACCCGAGCAGCCGCTCCAGGGCCACCTCCACGTCCTCCCGCCAGGTCAAGACGGTCCTGAGCTCCATCCGCAGCCGCGGGTAATGGTGATGCGGCCGGATGGTCTTGAAACCCACAGCGAGCAGGTAATCCACCGGCATTATGCAGGCGGGTGATTCCCACCGCCGGTCGCCGAAGGCCTCGATGGCGCGCACCCCCCGCCGGGTCAGATCCTTGGCCATCGCCTGTACCAGCATCCGGCCGATGCCGCCGCCCGCGAACTCGCTGAGCAAGTGGGCGGTCATGAACAGCACCGCGTCGGCGCTGACCGGGCTGGTGGGAAACGCGATCGAGCGCGGCACGTACTGGGGCGGCGCGAACAGTATGTAACCGGCGGGGACGCCGTCCACATACGCGATCTTGCCGCAGCTGCCCCACTCCAGCAGCACCGAAGAAACCCACGACTCTTTTTCGAGATCTGGGTCTCCACTTTCTTCGGCCCGCGCCCGGCTGACCGGGTCGAGTTCCCAGAAAACGCATTTGCGGCACTTCGGCGGCAGATCGCCGAGATTATCCAGTGTGATGTTGACGATGCGGCGTGACATCCCGTTCCCCGGCTGAATCCACAAGCGTTTCCGGGAGATACCCCTTATCCTGGCATGATACTCGAGACTCCAGGAGAGGCCGTGACCGGCGAACAGCAATCAAAATCGCAGCCACAACGAATTGACCGCTATGTCGGTCAATACGCCGAACGCGCGGTTGACATGGTCGCCTCCGAGATCAGGGCCTTGTTCTCCGTAGCCGCCAGACCTGAGATCGTCTCGCTAGCCGGCGGCTCGCCCAACGTGTCGGCGCTCCCGCTGGACGTCGTCGGCGCCATGATCGGCGACCTGATCGCTACCCAGGGCGCGACGGCGCTGCAGTACTGCACCGCGCAGGGCGATGCGGAGCTGCGCGAGCGCATCTGCGACGTGATGGCGCTGGAGGAGATCCGGGCTCATCCCGACGAGATCGTGGTGACAGTCGGATCGCAGCAGGCCCTGGACCTGATGGCCAGGATCTTCATCGACCCGGGTGACGTGATCCTGGTCGAGGCCCCGTCGTACGTGGGCGCGCTCGGCGCCTTCGCCGCCTACCAGGCCAACGTGGTACACGTGGCCATGGACGAGGACGGGCTCATTCCCGAGGCGCTGGAGGAGGCCATCCGGCGGACGGCCGCCGCGGGCCGCCGCGCCAAGTTCCTCTACACCGTGCCCAACTTCCAGAACCCGGCCGGCGTGACCCTGGCCGTCGGGCGCCGGCACCGGATCCTGGACATCTGCCGCCGGGCCGGCCTGCTCGTCGTCGAGGACAACCCGTACGGCCTGCTCGGGTTCGACAGCGAGCCCATGCGCGCGCTGCGGGCGGACGACGCCGACGGGGTCGTCTACCTGGGCACGTTCTCCAAGACCTTCGCGGCCGGCGTCCGGGTCGGCTGGGCGGTTGCGCCCCCGGCCATCCGGGACAAGCTGATCCTGGCCGCCGAGTCGGCCGTGCTCTGCCATTCGAGCTTCTCCCAGCTAACCGTGCGGGAGTACCTGAACACCCAGCCCTGGCGGGAGCAGATCAAGCACTTCCGTGAGGTCTATCAGGATCGGCGTGACGCCACCTTGAGCGCACTGTCCGCCATGATGCCTGCCGAGTGCCACTGGACCCGGCCGGGCGGGGGGTTTTATGTGTGGCTCCGGCTTCCCGACGGGATTCACTCCAAGGCCATGCTGCCCCGGGCCATCTCTTCCCGGGTCGCCTACGTGCCGGGTACCGGCTTCTACGCCGACGGGTCGGGCGGTCAGTACGCCCGGCTGTGCTACTCCCTGCCCGACCCGGACCGGATCACCGAGGGGGTCCGCAGGCTCGCCTCGGTCATCGAGACAGAGATCCAGCTGCGCGACGACTTCGGTCCTGCACCTGGCATCAAATAACCATCGGTCCTAGTCAGAAACGTATATCGAAATCATGAGCAACCTAGACCGGGTAGTTGTGCTGGCTGGCGGCCTGTCCGCGGAGCGGGAAGTGTCGCTGCATTCCGGTAACCGCGTACGCGACGCGCTAGCCCAGGCTGGGGTGGACGCGGTCATCGCCGATGCCGACTCGGCCCTGCTGTCGCATCTGCGGGCCGCCGCGCCGAGCGCGGTGTTCCCGGCCATCCACGGTGCCTGCGGCGAGGACGGTGCGATCCGGGAGGTGCTCGGGCTGCTCGGCGTGCCGTACGTCGGCTCGGTGGCCAGTGCCTGCCAGATGGCCTTCGACAAGCCCACGGCGAAGGCTCTGGCGACCGGGGCCGGACTGGCCACGCCGCCGTCGGTGACGCTACCGCGGGAAACCTTCCACGATCTGGGAGCAGCCGCGGTCATTGACCTGATCGTGGCCAAGCTGGGGCTGCCGCTCTACGTGAAGCCCTCCCGGGGCGGCTCGGCGCTAGGAGCCAGTGCGGTCCGCTCGGCGGCCGAACTGCCGTCGGCCGTGCTGAGCTGTTTTGCCTACGGCGACACCGCCCTGATCGAGCGATTCATCTCCGGTACCGAGGTGGCCGTGGGCGTGATCGACCTCGGCCAGGGCCCGCAGGCACTGCCGGCGGTCGAGATCGTCCCGGGCGAGGGCGAGTACGACTACGCGGCCCGGTACACCGCGGGCAAAACGGAGTTCTATGTCCCGGCCCGGCTGGAGGACGCCACCCTGGCCCAGGTCGCCGAGATCGCGGTTGCCGCGCACACGGTCCTCGGCCTGCGTGATCTGTCCCGGACCGACCTCATCGTGGACGAGAGCGGCACAGCCTGGTTCCTGGAGGTCAACGTGGCGCCGGGGATGACCGAGACCAGCACGCTGCCGCTGGCCCTGGAAGCCTCCGGTCACTCCTTCGGGCGCACCTGCGTGAGCCTGCTCGAGCAAGCGGCCGCCCGCGGCGCCTAACGGCGCAGGACCGCTGCAGTCAGGCCCCGGGACCGGGATCTGGACCGCACCACGCACCACGTGTCAGCGGTGCTCGACCCACCGGGTGTGATGATCGAGGGCGACGACATGCCGTGTCGCGGATGCCGGCGCCGACGTCCCGGCCGCCTGGGTGGTGACCGCGCTGACCCAGGTCTGTACCGCCGCTTGCTGGACGGTCACCTCGACCTGGGGAGCTACTCCGCTCATCCCCTCAGACTGTTCAGCCTGCAGTGATGCCGCACCATTCCACGCGAGAGCCACCGCGATGCCGATCGCCACCGGCGCAAAGACAGAGACCGAACCCCTTCGGCGGCGCGGGTGATCGTTGGTCGGCACGGACGGTAAGTTTACCGGATACCGAAAGCCACGGACGTGGTTCCGCTATGGCGCAGGCATCCCTCTTGCCCCGGTCACCCACCCATCCCGGGGCCACCTCCGCGCGTTCTAGGCTCGGAGCATGAGACAAGCCAAGAGCTTCGGGAGCGACAACCACGCGGGCACTCATCCGGCGGTGCTGAAGGCGATCTCCGACGCGAATTCCGGTGACGCCATCGCCTATGGCGCCGATGTCTGGACGGAACGGGCCACGGCTGAGCTGCGCGAGGCATTCGGCGCCGATAGCGCGTTCCTGGTCACCAACGGCAGCGGCGCCAACGTCCTGGGACTGAGCGTGCTGCTGCGCCGGCACGAGGCCGTTATCTGCGCCGACTCGGCGCACATCCGCACGGACGAGTGCGGGGCGCCCGAGCGGCTGCTCGGCACCAAGCTGCTATCGGTACCCACGCCGGACGGGAAGCTCACCCCGGAACTGATCGCTGGGCAGCTGGCCGGACGCGGCGACGAGCACTTCGCGCAGCCGGGAGCGGTCGCGGTTACCCAGTCGACCGAGTTCGGTACCTGCTATTCGCTGGCCGAGCTGCGGAAGATAGCCGAGTTCTGCCGGGCCAGCGGCCTGCGGGTGTTCCTGGACGGAGCCCGCCTCGCCAATGCGGCCGCGTACCTGGACTGTCCTTTGGCTGAGCTGGCCGAGTGCGCCGATGTGCTGAGCTTCGGCGGTACCAAGAACGGCGCCATGGGCGCCGAGGCGCTGATCCTGATGGGTCCCGGCCTAGGCGCCGATGTTCCCTACCTGCGCAAGCAGCAGACCCAGCTCATGTCGAAGATGCGCTTCGTGGCTGCCCAGTTCACCGCCCTGCTGCAGGACGACCTCTGGCGAGCCAATGCAGCTCAGGCCAACGCCCTGGCCCGCCGCCTGTGCGATGGTGCCGCAGCCGTATCCGGGGTGGAGATCGTCTACCCCGTCCAGGCCAACGCGGTATTCGCCCGGCTGGATCCCCGGCATATCGCGGCGCTGCAGGAGACGTGCTTCTTCCACGTCTGGGACGAGAAAGAGTCCGTCGTGCGGTGGATGACTGCCTTCGATACGTCCGAAGAGGACGTGGATGCGTTCGTGGAGGAGATCCGGGCGACGGCGGGTTCGTGAATTACATGGGTTGGATTCACGTGAAACATGGTTGGTTGGTGGCTGCGGGGTGCGGCGGTCCCGGGGGCCGCCCGCCGTGTACTCGGGGGCGGGACGCACATCTCGGTGACACTGCCGCCTGGAAAGGGGGTCACGCGGAGCCAGGTGGCGTGGACGGTGGGCGGGGGCATCGCTGAGATTGTCTTTCAGTGGGCTGTGGGGCTTTGGTGCGTGCCGGTTCTCTTGGTGGATCACCCGTGGGGGATGAGGGATCGGGGGGGTGGTCTGCTTACGTTGGGGGATCAGCGGGGTCGGGTGGCCGGGAGCAGAGGAGGAGGCGCCGTGGGCTCTGAGGAGCTGGAAAGCTGGCGGGATACGGGGGCGAAGCGGGCGATCGTGGAGTTTGTCAAGGCGGTGACCGGGGCTGATTCGCCGGACTTCATTCCTGAGCCGGACCGGATCGCGGTGTTTGACAATGACGGGACGCTGTGGACCGAGCAGCCGATGTATGCGCAGCTGGTCTTTGCGCTGGACCGGGCCGCTGAGCTGGGTCATCCCACCAGCTTGGAAGAGCTGCATGCTGGGGGAACGGCGGCGCTGACCGAGTTGCTGGCCCTGACCCACGCTGGCATCACCACCGATGAGTTCGCCGCGGTGTGCCGGAGTTGGCTGGCGTCAGCCCGGCACCCGCGTTTCGGGCGGCCCTATCCGGCCACGGTTTACCAGCCGATGGTCGAGCTGCTTGGCCTGCTCGACCGTAACGGCTTCTCCTGCTGGATCTTCTCCGGCGGCGGCACGGACTTCATGCGGACCTGGACGGCTGATGGCTACGGTCTGCCGCCATACCGGGTGATCGGCAGCGTGGGGGAGACCGACTTCCGCATCGGCGACAGCGGCCCCGAACTCGTCAAAAGCGCCAACGTCGCGACCATCAACGACGGCCCGCAGAAACCCAGCTCGATTCACCGGCACATCGGGCAGCGCCCGGCTGTGGCCGCCGGGAACACCGACGGCGATCTGGCCATGCTCCAGTGGACCGCAGCCAGCCCGTACCGGACCCTGGAACTCGTTGTCCACCACACCGACGGAGCCCGGGAGTATGCCTACGACCGGGATCCGATCCTGGGTGCCGGCACCGAGCAGATTCTCGCCGCCGCCGCCGAGCACGCGTGGACGGTGATCGACATGGCCGCCGATTGGGCCACTATCCACCCGGACACCTGAGCGCCGCCGCAGTATCAGGCGCCGGGGGCCGGTGTGTCCGGGCTCATGGCCTTGACGATGCGCTCCAGGTCGTCGACAGTGGCGAATTCGACCACGATCTTGCCCTTGTGGCGGCCCATCTCGACCTTGACCCGGGTTTCGAAGAGGTCAGAGAGGCGATCCGAGAGGTGCCGCAGGCCCGGAGCGACCGGCTGCCTGGACGGTGGCGCCGATCGCTTGCGGGGGGCCTCGTCACCCCCGAGGGCGACAATCTCCTCCACGTTGCGGACGGACAGGCCCTCGGCCACGATGCGCTGGGCCAGCCGCTCCTGGGCAGCGGTGTCGTCCAGGCCGAGGAGGGCCCGGGCGTGGCCGGCGCTGAGCACCCCGGCGGCGACGCGCTTTTGCACCGCAGGCGGGAGGTTGAGCAGGCGCAAGGTGTTGCTGATATGCGGCCGGGACCGGCCTATCTTCTGCGCCAGCTGCTCGTGGGTGGTACCGAAGTCATCCAGCAGCTGCTGGTAGGCCGCCGCCTCCTCCAGCGGGTCGAGCTGCTGGCGGTGCAGGTTCTCGATCAGAGCGTCGCGCAGCAGGTCGTTGTCCTGCGTCTGCTTAACGATGACCCCGATCTCGGTGAGCCCCGCCCGCTGGGAGGCGCGCCAGCGTCGCTCGCCCATGATGAGCTCGTACCGGCTCGGGCCTGCCGCCCGGACCACGACCGGCTGCAGGAGCCCGACCTCCCGGATGGACTCGGCGAGCTCGTCGAGCGCATCTTCGTCGAAGGTCCGCCGGGGCTGGCGCGGGTTCGGCGTGATCGCCGAGACCGGGACTTCCTTGTAGTGCGCGCCATACACCTCGGCCGGCGGATCGGCCGCGGGCGCCGTTCCGGCATCGTGCGCTGACGCCGCACCCGGCCCGGGCGCGGTGGGATCCGCGCCTGATCCGGCATCACCGTCGGGTCGTCGTGGCGACTCCGGGATGAGTGCCCCGAGTCCCCTGCCTAGACCACGCCTCTGCTGAGCCACTGCCTCTCCCCGATTTCGCCGTGCTACCGGGCACCCGCCGACTGCAAAGCTAGCTCCCGGGCCGCCTCCGTGTACGCGACCGCTCCGCTGGATGCCGGGTCGTAGCTGATCACCGATTGCCCGCGACTCGGCGCCTCGGACACCCGGACGCTGCGCGGGATGATCGTCCTCAGTACCGACGACCCGAAGTGGGCCCGGACGTCATCTGCGACGTCGGAGGCGAGCCGGGTCCGGCCGTCATACATGGTCAGCAGCACGGTGGAGACGTGCAGCCCCGGATTGAAGTTGACCCGCACGAGCTCGGCCGTGTTGAGCAGCTGCTGGACACCCTCGAGGGCGTAGTACTCGCACTGAATCGGCAGCAGCACCTCCTCGGCGGCCACCAGCGCGTTCAGCGTCAGCAAGCCCAGGGACGGCGGGCAATCCAGCAGCACGTAGTCGAGGTTCGACGTGTCGAATGCCCGTAGCGCCTTGGCCAGCCGCAGTTCACGGGCCACCACGGGCACCAGCTCGATCTCCGCGCCTGCGAGGTCGATGGTCGCGGGGGCGCAGAACAGGCCGGGCATATCACCGGCCGGCCGCACGACCTCGGCCAGGGGACGCCCGTCGATGAGCACGTCGTAGACCGACGGGGTACCCACCCGGTGGTCCACGTCCAGTGCCGTCGACGCGTTCCCCTGCGGATCCAGGTCCACTACCAGCACCTGAGCACCGTGCAAGGCGAGGCTTGCGGCCAGGTTCACGGCGGTGGTGGTCTTACCTACCCCGCCCTTCTGGTTGGCGATCGTCATGATCCGGCAACGGGACGGCCGCGGCCATGGCTGGCGGTCACTCATCCCTCGCACCACCGCGGCCCGCGCGGCGCGGGCAATCGGGGTGTCCGCCGCGTCCGCCGGCACTTCCGGGACTACCACAGGCTTGGTTTCACGTGAATCCATCGCGGCCGGCGGATCCTGGTCGGCAGCACCGGCTCCGGACTGGTTCGGCACCCCGGGGGATTCGGAGAGCCCGGTGCCGTCGGCTCCAGATCTGCCATCGTTCACCTGAACGCCTCTCGATGCTTGGCCCGCACCCCATTGCGTGGGGAGGGGCTCCTGACTGCGGAGCCAGCCTGGTTCTTCCTGCTTACCCGGCTGGCCGGGCCAGCCCAGGCCGCCGGCCGACCCCGGGTCGTGTGGCTCGTGACCATCCGGCATGCCTGCGGCCGGAACGCCACCCGCAACCGCGAAACTGGCTACCGTGCCGGAAGGCCAGCCTAGGCCCGATGTGCTCAGTGTCCCGGAACCTTCCCGGTAATAGCCCTGCCGGTTGTAGCTGAGCCCCACCTATGCCCTGCCTCATCTAGCGAAGAACCGCACGACGGTAGTCGCAGGATCGACCTTACCTTGCCCAGCTCGCACAACCTCGGCACTGCGGGCACGCAGTCGCTTGAGCACCGGCCTGGCCTGCTTCAGCTCGTCCTGCGCCGTCCGCCCCTTGATCGCGAGCACCATCCCCCCCGGCCGGACCAGGCCCACCGCCAGTTCGGCCAGCCGGCTCAGCGGTGCGACGGCCCGGGCGGTGGCCACGTCGGCGGCCAGCCGGATGTCTTCAGCCCGGCCGCGGAGTACGGTCGCGTTATCCAGCGCGAGAGCGGTTACGCAGTCGGAAAGGAACCGGCACCGCCGCTCCATCGGCTCGAGCAGGGTGACATCCAGGTCCGGCCTGAGCAGCGCCAGCACGATACCAGGCAGTCCGGCGCCGGATCCGATGTCCACCAGGGTGGCCGGTCCCACCGGGATGAGCTCGGCCACCACCGCGCAGTTCAGCAGATGCCGGTCCCACAGCCGGGGGACCTCTCGCGGCCCGATCAAACCATGGTCCACTCCACGAGTAGCGAGCAACCCGGCGAATTCCTGGGCGCGTTCCAGCCCGGACCCAAACACGGTCACGGCGCTGACCGGAGGCAAGGGCGGGACCCGAGTACCCTCGTCCAGTGCCGACGAGTCCTCAGGGGCCTGGGGCGTCACGAGCCGGGGTACACGACCACCCGGCGGTTGGGCTCCTCGCCCTCAGACTCGCTGCGCTGTCCCGCCGCGGCCACCGCGTCGTGCACGATCTTCCGCTCGAACGGTGACATGGCGGCCAGGGTCTTCGGCTCTCCGGTCCGGGCGACCTCTTCGGCCACGCTCTGGCCGTAGTCGGCCAGTTCTTCCCGCCGGCGGGCCCGGTAGCCCCCGATGTCCAGCATCAGCCGCGCCCGGGCGCCGGTCTGGCGGTGCACGGCGAGCCTGGTCAGCTCCTGCAGCGCTTCGAGCACCGCACCGTCATCGCCGACGAGCTCGTTCAGGGTCGCGCCGACGACCGACACGATAGCCCGATCGCCCTCGACATCCATGTCGATGTCGCCGTCCAGGTCCGCGATGTCAAGCAGGCCTTCCACGTAGTCCGCGGCGATGTCGCCCTCCAGCTCGAGATCACTCAGCTGGCCGGATTCGGCGTCTTCGGTGGTGTCGAGCGCGTCGGCCGCGACGGTGTCCTCGACGTCCTGCTGGCTCACGACCAGACCTCCCACTGTGCTGTGTCCATATCTAAGCGCGATGTCGTTTCCAGGCGCGTGCGCGGCTCAGGGCCGCGCGGCGTCAGCGCTTGCCGGAACGCTTGCTCTTGGCCTGCCGGACTGGCTGCTGCCGCACCACCTTAGCGGCGGGCACCTCCGGCTCGGGCTCGGGTTCGGGCTTCCGGCCCAGCCGGAGCAGGCTGCGCTTTTCGCCGCCATTCTGCCCGTTGGCCGGCTGCGCAGCGGGGCTGGCGGCCGTGCGGGTGGCCGAGCCGCGGGAAGCGCCGGTCTTGGCGCTGCCGCCGGTGGTGGCCGCCTTGGCTGGGCTTGTCTTCGCGGCGCTTGTCCTCGCTGTACTCGTCTTCGCCGGACCAGTGGTGCCGTTCTTCGCGGTCGCCGCTGCGGCGGTCCTGGCGCTCGCGGTCGTGCCGGACTTCGCGCCAGCGGCCGGGCTGGCCTTGGCGCTGGCGGGCCGGGCGGTGCCGGTCCGCGTACCCGTCGTCTTGGCGCCGGTCTGAGCCTGCAGCGAGGCCTGGGATGCCCGCGTGCCACCGGTGCTCGCCCCGGCCAGCGCGCCCGCTGCCGTGGTCTCCTCGGTGGTCCAGTTGCGGAACATGAAGTACTGCTGGCCCAGCGTCCACACGTTGGTCGTCACCCAGTACAGGACCAGGCCGTACTGCCAGTACAGCCCGGTCAGCGAGAAGAACGGCACGATGTACTGCATGAACTTCTGCGACTGGGCCATCGGGTTGTCCGGGTCCACGTTCGTCTGCATCAGCCCGCGCTTGGCGCTCTGCCGGACCGTCATGAACGTCGTGGTCGCGCTGACCGCCACGGTCAGCGCGATAACGATGCACACGTGGATGGGCGGTGTCGGATGCGAGAACAGCAGCTTGTCGCCGAGATGGACGCCGAAGATGGTCGCCTTCTGGGCGCTCTCCACCACCGAAACGGTCAGCCCGTAAGCCGGCGCGCCCTTGCCCGGCTTCCAGTCGGTGATGGTGCGCAGCACGTTGAACAGCGCGAAGAATACGATCATCTGCGGGATCATCGGCAGGCACCCGGCCAGCGGGTTGACGCCGTTTTCCTTGTAGAACTTCATCGTCTCTTCGTTGAGACGCTGCTTGTCGTTCTTGTACTTCTTACGCAGTTCCTGCAGGTGCGGAGCGTGCTGCGCCATCTTCCGCTGGGCGTGCACCTGCTTGACGAACAGCGGTACCAGGCACAGCCTGATCAGTGCGACCAGGATCACGATGGACAGGCCCCAGGCCAGCCCGGTATCGGGCCCGAAGAGGTCGCCAAGGCCAGCGTGGAGATGCATGATGATCCATGCCACCACGACGTTCAGGGGATCAAGCGCAGCCACCTGCTAGCTCCTAGCGACCTTGGCGGAACCCCGGAGCGGAACCGGGTCGTAGCCGCCGGGATTGAACGGATGGCACCGCGCGATGCGCGCTACCGCGAGCCAGAGGCCGCGAGCGGCACCGTGCTCGTGCAGCGCCTCGAGTGCGTAGGCGCTGCACGACGGCGCGAACCGGCAGCGCGGCCCGAGCAGCGGGCTGACGAACTTGCGGTAGCCCGCGATAGGCAGCATGAGGACCCGGGCCGGCACCGTTGCGGTGCGGGCCGGATCGTTAGCACTACCTCTATCTGGCATTACCGACGCGCGCCCCAACCTGCCGCCGCAGCAACCTGCTCAGTACCGATTCCAGATCTGCGGCGAGATCCGGCTGGCTTGCGTGCGCGGCCGCGGCATTCGCGCGCACCACAAGAAGGCTACCGCCCGGAAGCAAGTGGAGATACCCGCGCATCACGCTGCGAAGCCGCCGTTTGACGCGATTCCTGGTCACGGCCGGGCCTACCGCCCGGCTGACCGCAAATCCTACCCGTGCGGGCTCCTGCTGGAACCGGGCGTCGTCACGGACCAGCAGGTGACCCACCAGACGCGGACGCCCCGCACGGGCTCCCGTACGCACGGTCAGCGCAAATTCAGCGCCGCGGCGCATCCGGGACTGAGGCGGCAGGATCAGGCGCTCAGCTGGTCGCGGCCCTTGCGCCGCCGGGCGGCCAGGACGGCACGCCCGGCGCGGGTGCGCATGCGCAGCCGGAAACCATGGGTCTTCGCGCGGCGCCGATTGTTCGGCTGGAACGTGCGCTTGCTCACGGGAACTCCAGATAAAAGATCTTGATTGCGGGCACGCGTAACGTCAGCGTGCGGTTCGTCGAATTCACCACAGGCTACCATCTGGAACCGGGCCGTTTGCCAGGCGTGCTCCGCTGTGGCGATTTAGGCTGTGGAAAGCTAGTCTCCCCAAGCTGCCGCAGACACGGTGTGCGGCGGGATGCCACGTGCACAACATGTGGATAGCTCTGTGGATGATGGGCGCGCAGCGCCCGACGTGGGGATGCGAGGGGAGTGCACAGGTGGCAAATTCAGACCTGGCCGAGGTGTGGGCACGATCTCTCGAAGGGCTGGCTGATCTGCAGATACAACCGCACCAGCGGGCCTGGCTCAAGCTCACCCGTCCACTCGGCCTGGTCGAGAATACCGCTCTGATTGCCACCCCGAACGAGTTCGTCAAAGAACAGCTCGAGACCCGGTTGCGGGCCCTGGTGACCCAGGCGCTGTCCCAGGAGCTCGGCCGTGACATCCAGCTGGCCGTCACCGTGGACCCGGCGCCGCAGGCCGCGATGGCCGCGGCCACGCCAGAGCTGGCACCCGAGCCGCCCGCGCCGCGGCTGTCCGGGCTGCCGTCGGCGCCGCAGGTCCAAGAGGCGGATCCTGGCTCGCGGCTCGGTGCCCCGGCGCTCACGCCACATGGCCTGGCCGATCACGGGCTGGCCGATCACGGGCTGGCCGACCGCGGGATGTCGGAGCGCGGGCTGGCCGACCCTGGGCAGCCCGAGCCAGGGCTGCAGGATCCGGCCCGGCCCGGATCGCCCGGCATGCTCGCGTCCGCGCCCCGGCTCGGCGGCGGCACCCGGCTGAACTCCAAGTACACCTTCGAGACGTTCGTGATCGGGTCCAGCAACCGGTTCGCGCACGCGGCCGCGGTAGCGGTGGCCGAGGCGCCCGCGAAGGCCTACAACCCGTTGTTCGTCTACGGCGACTCGGGTCTGGGCAAGACCCACCTGCTGCATGCCATCGGGCACTACGCCCAGACCCTCTACTCCGGGCTGAAGGTCAGGTACGTCAGCTCGGAGGAGTTCACCAACGACTTCATCAACATGATCCGGGACGGCAAGCAGGACGGTTTCCGGCGCCGGTACCGAGACGTCGACGTGCTCCTGGTCGACGACATCCAGTTCCTGGAGAACAAGGAAGGTACACAGGAAGAGTTCTTCCACACCTTCAACACCCTGCACAACGCCAGCAAGCAGATCGTCATCTCCAGCGACCGGGCCCCCAAGCGCCTGGTCACGCTCGAGGATCGGCTGCGCAGCCGGTTCGAGTGGGGCCTGCTGACCGACGTGCAGCCGCCGGAGCTGGAGACACGGATCGCCATCCTGCGCCGCAAGGCCATCCAGGACACGCTGAATGTGCCGCCGGAGGTGCTGGAGTACATCGCCAGCCGGATCTCCACCAACATCCGCGAACTCGAGGGCGCGCTCATCCGGGTCACCGCGTTCGCCAGCCTGAACCGGCAGTCGGTCGACCTGCAGCTGGCCGAGATCGTGCTGAAGGACCTGATCCCCGAGGCCCAGGGCCCGCAGATCACCATCGCCACGATCATGGGCCAGACGGCCTCGTACTTCGGCCTGTCCATCGAGGATCTGTGCGGGACCTCCCGGTCGCGGGTGCTGGTCACGGCCCGGCACATCGCCATGTACCTGTGCCGTGAGCTCACCGACCTGTCCCTGCCCAAGATCGGCCAGGCGTTCGGCGGCCGCGATCACACCACAGTGATCAACGCCGACCGGAAGATCCGGTCCCTGATGGCCGAACGCCGCTCGATTTACACCCAGGTCACCGAGCTCACTAACCGCATCAAGCAGCAGGCCCGGACGGGCTGAACTGACGACTGGACAGCGCCGCCTCGCTAGCGCACAGTTTGTGGACAACATTGTGGAAGACATCAGGAAAACCCGGGGACAACCAGTGGGCAGCTCGCGCCGCATCAGCCGATCGGCACAAGAAGGCCGGGCCGGTCCCCTGGCCAGGCACACCCCCTGTGGGCAGGAAATGCGGTGCTGACCTGCGGGGAACCTGGTTCTCCCCAGTTTCCACCGCACCTATGACTATGACGGTTCTCTACTTAAGAAAAGAACAACACCAAGTAGGCCGGTGAACTCCGGACCTCGACGGGCATCGGCGGGGGCCATCCGCTGCTATACCCGGTAGCAAGCAATTCACACTCCGTAATGAGGAGGCAGTTCCCGTGAAGCTCCAGGTTGAGCGAGATCATCTGGCGGAAGCCGTGGCCTGGACCGCGCGTGCCCTGCCAGGCCCGGCCGACCGCACCCGTGCTGGCTGGCATGCGCCTGCACGCGGCGTCGGAACTCACGCTCTCGACGTTCGACTACGAGGTCTCGGCTCAGGCCACCGTGCCCGTCACCACGGACGAGGAGGGGGCGATCCTGGTCTCCGGGCGCTTGCTCGCCGAGATCGTCCGGTCCCTGCCGGCCAGGCCGGTAGACCTGGTGACCGACGGCACCCGGGCCACCCTCAAGTGCGGCAGCGCCACCTTCACCCTGGTGCTGCTGCCGGAGGAGGAATACCCGACGCTCCCCGAGATGCCGCCGCTGGCCGGCTCGGTTGGCAGCGACGCACTGGCCTCGGCCATCAGCCAGGTGGCCATCGCAGCCGGACGGGATGACACGCTGCCCGCGCTGACCGGCATCCGGATCGAGATCGCCGGGGACACGCTCACCCTGGTCGCCACCGACCGGTACCGGCTGGCCGTGCGCGAGCTGCGCTGGAATCCCGAGCAGCCCGACCTGAACACGGCCGTGCTGGTGCCGGCCCGGGTGCTCGGCGATACGGCCCGCGCGCTCACCTCGGGCGCCGAAGTATCAATGTCGCTCGGCGGCGACTCCATGATCGGTTTCGCCGGGGGCGGCCGGCGGACCACCACCCGCCTGCTATCGGGTGAGTACCCGAAGTACCAGGCACTGCTGCCAAACGAATTCAGTGCCACCGCCGAGCTTCCGGCCAGTGTGTTCGCCGAGGCAGTGCGCCGGGTCGCGCTCGTAGCCGACCGGAACACGCCGGTCCGGCTGGCCTTCAGCACGGGTCAGCTGGTGCTCGAGGCGGGCGCGTCCGAGGAGGCCCAGGCGGTCGAGGTCCTCGAGGCCGCCTTTGAGGGCGAGGATCTGCAGATCGCATTCAACCCCCAGTACCTGCTGGACGGCATCGGGGCGCTCGACTCCGACACCGCCCGGCTGTCCTTCACCTCGCCCACCAAGCCCGCGGTCATCACCGGCAAGAGCGAGCAGGAACCCTCCTACCGCTACGTGCTGATGCCGATCCGCAGTGCTGGCTGAGGGCCGTACCCTCGATCTGTGCATCTCACTCGCCTGGCGCTGACCGACTTCCGGTCCTATGCCGAGCTCAGCGTGGCGCTCGGCCCGGGCGTGACCACGTTCAGCGGGCCGAACGGTGAGGGCAAGACCAACCTGGTCGAGGCGATCGGCTATCTGGCCACCCTGGGCAGCCACCGGGTGGCCACCGACGCCCCGCTCATCCGGCAGGGCGCCGAGCGTGCCGTGCTGCGGGGCGCGGTCAGCGGGGCCCAGGGCGACGCGCTGGTCGAGATCGAGCTCAACCCGGGCCGGGCCAACCGGGTCCGGCTGAACCGGACGCCGATGCCGCGGCCGCGGGACGTGCTGGGCACCCTGCGCACGGTGCTGTTCGCGCCCGAGGACCTGGCATTGGTCAAGGGTGACCCGGGTGAGCGGCGCAGGTTCCTGGACGAGCTGCTGGTGGCCTCCGCGCCGCGGTACGCGGGGGTGCGGTCCGACTACGAGCGGGTGCTCAAGCAGCGCACGGCCCTGCTCAAGTCGGCCGGGAGCAGGGGAGGTCTGCGCGGGCCGGCCCGCGAGGCCATGACGGCCACGCTGGACGCCTGGGATGCCCAGCTGGCCCGGGCGGCCGCGCCGCTGCTGGCGGGCCGGCTGCGCCTTACCGATGCGCTCCGGCCACACGTCGAGGCCGCCTACGAGGCCGTGTCCGGCGGGCAGCCCGGCGACGCCTCGGGAATGAATTACCGCAGCTCAGCGTTGGAATCTAGTAGTTCACACGACGATCCGGTGCCCGTAAAAGGCCCGCTCGAGACCGCCGAACTCGAGACCGCGCTGCTGAAGGCGCTGGCCGGGGTCCGGGCGAACGAACTCGAACGGGGCGTGTGCCTGGTTGGGCCCCATCGCGATGAGCTGGAGCTGTCTATCGGCGGCCTGCCCGCCCGTGGTTACGCCAGCCATGGCGAGTCCTGGTCGCTGGCGCTGGCGCTCCGGCTGGCCGGCTTCGCGCTGCTGCGGGACGGGCGGGAGGACCCAGTGCTGATCCTGGACGACGTCTTCGCCGAGCTCGACACGGGCCGCCGGGACCGGCTGGCCGCGCTGGTGGCCCGCGCCGAGCAGGTCCTGATCACGGCGGCGGTGCCCGAGGACGTGCCCTCCAGCCTGGTCAGCGGGGACCTGGCCGGTGCGAGGTACAGCGTCCGGGACGGCGCGGTGACCCGTGCCGGCTAGAGCCGGTTCGGCTGGATCAGGTCCCGCCAGCCGCGGCACTGCCAACCCGGGCGCTGGGGACCGGGCCCGGCTGGCCGTCGAGGCGCTGGCTGAAGCCCAGGCGGACGCGCGGGCCCGTGGCGACCTGCCGGCCGGGCTGACGCGCAGGCCCGGAACGGCCGAACGAGCTGCGGCGACGCCATCTGGCACCGAAGAACAGCCCGGCCGGCGGCGAGTGCGCAGGGACGATCCGCAGCTGCTGACCAGTGCCATCGACGGGCTGCTGGAGGGGCGCGGCTGGCAGCAGCGGGCCGCCATGGGTTCGGTGTTCGGCCGCTGGGCCGAGATCGTGGGGGCGGACCTGGCCGCGCACACCCAGCCCGACAGCTACGACGATGGCGAGCTGGTAGTGACGGCCGACTCGACCGCCTGGGCGACCCAGGTGCGGCTGCTGGCGCCAATGCTCGTGCGGCGGCTCAACGCCGAACTCAGTGACGGATCGGTGCGGCGGGTCAAGGTCCGTGGCCCAGCGCCGCCCCGGCAACGCGGCGCCTGGCGCGTCCCAGGCAGCAAAGGACCAGGCGACACCTACGGCTAGCCGGCTGCTAGCCGTGTCCGGAGGCCTTGGCCTCCCCTAGGGGTCTGGGGGGACGGCGTCCCCCCAGGAGCAGGGGGGTTTAGGGGGGATCGTCCCCCCTTATCAACAGCGACACGTCGTACAACACGGCCCTGGCAATAGGTATTCGCAGCTAAAATAGATATGCGCGCGCAAGGCCACATCGCGGGGAACCTGGCAGCGCGCTTCTTATGCAGGATGGAGTTTGGTTTGTCCTACGATGCAGGCTCGATCACGGTACTCGAAGGGCTTGAGGCCGTACGCAAGCGCCCGGGAATGTACATCGGCTCGACCGGTGAGCGTGGATTGCACCACCTCGTTCAGGAGGTTGTGGACAACGCCGTCGACGAGGCCATGGCGGGGTACTGCGACCGCATCGACGTGACACTACTGCCTGACGGCGGCGTCCGGGTTCGCGATGACGGCCGTGGCATCCCGGTGGACGAGCACCCGGTGGAGCACCGGCCGGCGGTCGAGGTCGTGATGACCACGCTGCACGCGGGCGGCAAGTTCGACAGCAAGTCTTATGCCGTCTCCGGTGGCCTGCATGGCGTCGGTGTGTCCGTGGTGAACGCGCTGTCGGCCAAGCTCGAGGTGGAGATCCGCCGGGATGGGTACACCTGGACCCAGACCTACAAGCGTGGCAACGCGGCCAGCCCACTGGTGCGTGGCGCGGCCAGCGACCAGACGGGCACCACGATCACGTTCTGGCCGGACGACACCATCTTCGAGACCACGGTCTGGGACTTCGAGACGCTGTCCCGGCGGCTCCAGGAGATGGCCTTCCTCAACAAGAACCTGGCCATCGCGATCACCGACGAGCGGGGCGAAGAGCCGCGGGGCGCTGAATACGTTTACGCGGGCGGAATCGCTGACTTCGTTCGGCATATCAATGCTTCTAAAGAAGCCGTGCACGCGTCCGTCATCGACTTCGGTGAAGAAGGCGACGGTATCGCCGCTGAGATCGCGATGCAGTGGAACGGGTCTTATACCCCGTCGGTGCATACCTTCGCGAACACGATCAACACCACCGAGGGCGGGACCCACGAGGAAGGCTTCCGCTCCGCGCTGACCACGATCGTCAACCGGTACGCGCGCGAGCAGAAACTGCTGCGCGAGAAGGACGACAACCTGACCGGCGACGACATCCGCGAGGGCCTGACCGCCATCGTGTCGGTCAAGCTGGCTGAGCCGCAGTTCGAGGGCCAGACCAAGACCAAGCTGGGCAACACCGAGGCCAAGTCGTTCGTGCAGAAGACCTGCAACGATCACCTGCGCGACTGGTTCGACCGGAACCCCGGCGAGGCCAAGGACATCATCAACAAGGCCAGCCAGGCGGCCCGGGCCCGGATCGCCGCGCGCCAGGCGCGTGACCTGACCCGGCGCAAGTCGCTGCTCGACTCGACCTCGCTGCCGGGCAAGCTGGCCGACTGCCAGTCCACCGATCCGGCGAAGTCCGAGATCTATGTGGTCGAGGGTGACTCGGCCGGAGGTTCGGCCAAGGGCGGCCGGGACCCGAAGTTCCAGGCCATCCTGCCCATCCGCGGCAAGATCATCAACGTCGAGAAGTCGCGGATCGACCGGGTCCTGAAGAACAACGAGGTCCAGTCCATGATCACGGCGCTCGGCGCCGGCATCCACGACGAGTTCGACATCACCAAGCTCCGCTACCACAAGATCATCCTGATGGCGGACGCGGACGTGGACGGGCAGCACATCCGGACGCTGCTCCTGACCCTGCTGTTCCGGTTCATGACGCCACTGGTCGAGGCGGGGTACGTATACCTGGCTAACCCGCCGCTGTACAAGATCAAGTGGGAGGGGCGCGGGGTCGAGCCCGGGTACGCCTACTCCGACCCCGAGCGGGACCGGATCATCGAGGCCGGGATCGCGGCCGGGCGCAAGGACCCGCGGCCGCGCGACGCCGTGCAGCGCTACAAGGGCCTGGGCGAGATGAACCCGGGCGAGCTGTGGGAAACCACGATGAACCCGGCCACCCGGCTGCTGCTGCAGGTGACGCTGGACGACGCGGCCCAGGCCGACGAGATGTTCAGCGTGCTGATGGGCGAGGATGTCGAGGCGCGGCGCTCGTTCATCACCCGGAACGCCAAGGACGTCAGGTTCCTGGACATCTGATCTGCTGGCGCGCTGGACGCCGGCGGTCTTTATCTGCTGAGTAGGGATTGCGACAGTGACCGAAGTTACCGATCTGCCCACAGACGGCGGAGGCGATCGTACCGAGCCGGTCGATCTGCAGTACGAGATGCAGCGCAGCTACATCGACTACGCGATGTCGGTCATCGTCGGCCGGGCCCTGCCCGACGTGCGGGACGGGCTCAAGCCGGTGCACGCCCGCATCCTGTACGCGATGTTTGACCAGGGCTTCCGGCCGGAGCGGGGCTACGTCAAGTGCGCCCGGCCCGTGGCCGAGGTCATGGGGAACTACCACCCGCACGGGGACAGCGCCATCTACGACGCCCTGGTCCGGATGGCTCAGCCGTGGTCGATGCGGATGCCGCTGATCGACAGCCAGGGCAACTTCGGCTCGCCGGGCAATGACCCGCCCGCGGCCATGCGCTACACCGAGTGCCGGCTGTCCCCGCTGGCCATGGAAATGCTGCGGGACATCAACGAGGACGCCGTCGACTTCCGGGAAAACTACGACGGCCGGTCCTCCGAGCCCGTGGTGCTGCCCAGCCGGTTCCCCAACCTGCTCATCAACGGCTCCGAGGGCATCGCGGTCGGCATGGCCACCAAGATCCCGCCGCACAACCTGCGCGAGGTCGCCTCCGGCGTGCAGTGGTACCTGGAGAACTTCGAGGCCACCGACGAGGAACTTCTCGACGCACTGATGGAGCGGGTCAAGGGCCCGGACTTCCCGACCTATGGCCAGATCGTGGGCCGCCGCGGCATCCGTGACGCCTACACCACCGGGCGTGGCTCGATCATCATGCGCGCCGTCGTCGAGGTGGAGGAGGACGCCCGCGGGCGCGTCTGCCTGGTCGTCAAGCAGCTTCCGTTCCAGGTCAACCCGGACAACCTGGCTACCAAGATCGCCGAGCTGGTCCGTGAGGGCCGGGTCAGTGGCATCTCCGACATCCACGACGAGAGCAGCGGCCGGACCGGTCAGCGGCTGGTCATCGTGCTCAAGCGCGACGCCGTGGCCAAGGTCGTGCTGAACAACCTGTACAAGCACACCCAGCTCCAGGACACGTTCGGCGCCAACATGCTGGCCCTGGTCGACGGCGTGCCGCGTACCCTGCGGCTGGACCAGATGGTCCGGTACTGGGTCACCCACCAGATCGAGGTCATCGTCCGGCGCACCCGGTACCGGCTGCGCAAGGCCCAGGAGCGGATGCATATCGTCATCGCGCTGCTCAAGGCCATCGACCGGATCGACGAGGTCATCGCGCTGATCCGGGCCAGTGCCTCCGCGTCCGAGGCGCAGCAGGGCCTGATGGCGCTGCTGGAGATCGACGAGATCCAGGCCCGCGCCATCTTGGACATGCAGCTTCGCAAGCTGGCCGCCCTGGAACGGCAGGAGCTGACCAACGAGCACGACGAGCTCGCGACCAAGATCGCCGAGTACGAGGGGATCCTGGCCTCGCCGGAGCGGCAGCGGGAGATCATCGGCACCGAGCTGGGCGAGATCGTGGCCAAGCACGGCGACGAGCGCCGGACCGAGATCATCGCCTACGACGGCGAGGTGGCCGACGAGGACCTGATCGCCGAAGAGGACGTCGCGGTCACCATCACCTACGGCGGGTACGCCAAGCGGACCAAGACCGACCTGTACCGCGCGCAGCGGCGCGGCGGCAAGGGGGTCCGCGGCGCCCAGCTGCGCACCGACGACATCGTGGATCACTTCTTCATCACCACCACGCATCACTGGATCCTGTTCTTCACCAACAAGGGCCGGGTCTACCGGGCCAAGGGCTATGAGCTTCCGGATGCCGGACGCGACGCCCGCGGCCAGCACGTGGCCAACCTGCTCGCGTTCCAGCCGGATGAGCGGATCGCTCAGGTGCTTGCGCTGCGCGACTACCAGGTCGCGCCTTACCTGGTGCTGGCGACCCGTGACGGCCTGGTCAAGAAGTCCCGGCTGACCGACTTCGACTCACCGCGGGCGGGTGGCATCATCGCCATCAACCTGCGCGAGGACGACGAGGTGATCTCGGCCCGGCTGGTCTCCCCCGAGGAGGACCTGCTGCTGATCAGCAAGGGCGCGCAGGCGCTGCGGTTCCACGCCAACGATGACGCGCTGCGGCCGATGGGCCGCGCCACCTCGGGCGTGATCGGGATGCGCTTCCGGGACGGTGATCAGCTGCTCGGCATGTACGTGGTCAGCGAAGGTGAGGACGTGCTGGTCGCCACCGGCGGCGGCTACGCCAAGCGAACCCCGGCTGAGGACTACCCGGTCAAGGGCCGCGGCGGCCAGGGCGTGGTCACGGCCAAGATCGTGGAAGCACGTGGTGAGCTGGTCGGGGCGCTGATGGTGCATCCCACCGACGAGGTCTTCGCCATTACCTCCGCGGGTGGCGTGATCAGGACCCGTGCGGGCGAGGTCAAGCAGTCCGGCCGCCAGACTATGGGTGTCCGGCTGATGAATCTTGCCGCTGGGGACAGCGTGGTCGGCCTGGCCCGCAACGCCGAATCGCTGGTCGAGGAGGAGGCGCTCGCCGAGGACGGTGAACTGGCTGAGACTGAATTGCTGGCCGGGGAAGGCGTGGACACCGATGAAGCGGTGGACATTGCGGACGGCGGGGACGTGACTGGCTCCGCAGACGATGCCGAGGAGGACGCGGAGTAGCGGGACGCCCGGTATGGTCGGCATATGATCCGGATAGACCGGGTTGGAGGCGACCGGTCGGGGGCAGTAGCGTCCCATGAGCGTGGCGGTACCTCTGGTAAAAACACCGCCTTCTTCGCATGGGTGGCCAAATGGGTGTCTTGTCCGGAGATAACCTCGTGAGGGTCTGGATCAGAGGGAGGACGGCTTGGACAGGCGCACCACTAGGCCCGAAGGTTCATGCGGAGCCTTGTCGACGGCTGTGACGTCGAAGATGAGCAAACGGAGATGACGTGACAGCCAACGACCAGCCGACACGGTCGAGCGACATTATGGCCCCGTCCCGGCAGGGGCCGCATAAGCCAGTTCCGCCCAGGTCCGTACGCGGCCGTGACGCGGACCGCGGCGGCGGGACCGATAATGCCCCGGCCAGCAGTCCTGGCCAGGCCGTTAACGTGACCTCGTCAGGAAACGGCGGTCCTTCCGGGAAAGGCAGCCCGGCCGACGACGGTGATCCCGCGGGCAGCGGCCAGCGGGATGCGAACGGGAAAGGCCGCAGGGACCTGGCCGGGACGTGCCCGCGGACGCCACCGTGGCCGACGGCGTGCCTGCCCTGCCCGCCGATGGGATCGGGCTGTCCCGGGGCACCAAGGGCAGGGACACCGACCCACAGGCCAAGCTGGGTGCCGCAGCCAAGCCCGGTACCGGACCGTCTGGGCCGGCCAATGGCGCGCCGCCAAAGGATGACTCGCCCACGGTGACCTCTGGCCCGTCTGCGCCGGTCTCGTCCAGCGCTTCCCAGACTGGCACCGGCCGCACCGGGACTGCCCCGTCCGCGGACCTGAAGCCGTCGGCGGACCCGAGGCCACGCACGGATAGCGCACCGTTCGCTGGCGTCCCGCGGAGTGGCTCTTCTTCGTCGGGTTCCACTCCGTCATCTTTCCCGATTGGCTCGTCCTCGGGTGGATCCTCTTCTGCCGCATCCCCCTCGGCCGTGAGCCCGATGCCGTCCCGGCCCAAGCCGTCCCAGGTCCTGAATACGGCCTCGGCTCCAGAATCCCCGGCCTCGGCTTCTTCGGTTTCTCCGGCGTCAGCTTCGGCCCGCACCGCCGCGGAGAAGTCCGCTACGGGTTCGGCCGCACCTGCGGCTCCGGAGCGGGCCGTTGCGGACCGGCGCGCAGGTGAGCCGTCGTTGTCGCCGGCCGCGTTCACCTGGGATATGCCCGACCCACCACCGGACTCGCAGGCCTCACCAGCCCGCACCTTCCTGCGCAACGGCTCGGCCACCACGAGCCCGCCGGCCGAGCCGTCGGCGGCAAGCCCGTCCGGCACGGACGCGGGAAAGACCAGGACGGCCAGGCCTGCCGCCACGGTGCAGAGCACGCCGCCGAAGCAGGACAAGCCCAAGCAGGACAAGCCGAAGCGGGACAAGAAGGCGGCCGCGCGCTCAGCCCGGCAGGCGCACCTGACGGTCGCCCGCGTCGAGCCCTGGTCGGTGATGAAGTTCAGCTTCGTGGTGTCCCTGGTCGCCTTTGTCATCTTGTTCGTCGCGGTGAGCATCCTGTTTGGGACGCTGTCCGCTCTCGGGGTCTTCGACTCGCTGCAACGGGTCGTATCGAGCGTCACGTCCAGCCAGGGTTCGGCAGGAGTGAACGCGAAGATCTGGTTCACCGCGTCCAAGGTGCTTGGCTACACGGCCCTGCTGGGCTCGCTCAACATCGTCCTGATCACCGCTATGTCCACCATCGGCGCGGTAATCTACAACCTGACATCGCGGCTGGTTGGCGGCGTGGAAGTGACGCTCCGCGAGACGAATGACGCATAGACGGGCGTAGCGCGGTAGCATCTACCGGTGCCGTGGTCAGAAAACCTCGGCGCGGGCCGTCCCACCGGTGCGGTAGGATGATGGTCGCTCCTGTTTCTGCAGGTCAGCCGGTTACGGCATGGGGTTATAGCTCAGTCGGTTAGAGCGCTTCCCTGATAAGGAAGAGGTCCCAGGTTCAAGTCCTGGTAACCCCACCAGATCAAAGGCCATGACACCACAACGGGCGTCATGGCCTTTCGCATGTGACGGCGTGACTAGGCATCCGAGCCCGGCATGGCACATGGCCCCTTGCCTGGCCGGCGATTCACCGTCAACCTGCAAGTGTCCCCGATGCGGTGTCCACCACGGGCTGCCGCCACTCGTCGTGGTAGCGAGGCGGCAACCGGACTCGTTTCCCGGTAGCCCGGTAGCCTGACCTTGTCCATGGCCATGAGAAAGTCCCCGTGTGTGGCCGGTTCTAGGTCCCCGCTGGTGGCCAGTTAAAAGTCCCCATCCCTCGTTTCGTTGTGTCTGCCGGGTTTCCGGGTCCCGGGCGGTGACGGTGGCGGTGCCACCCATTCACCGCACCGCCCGGGAGCTTCTATTGAAGTCTGCGAGGGAACGTATGGACATCATCGCCGCCTACCGAGAGGCGGGAACTTACCGCGGGGCCGCGGAAATCACCGGGACCACGCATAAGACGGTCAGGCGGGTGATCGCCCGGCATGAGGCCGGTGGCACCGTGCCGCCGCGGGCACCGCGGGGTCACAACTACGACGGCGTGGCCGTGCTGGTCGCCGGACGTGTGGAGAAGACATCGGGGCGGATCTCGGCCAAGCGGCTGCTGCCAGCTGCCCGGGCCGCGGGGTATGCCGGGTCGGACCGGAACTTCCGGCGTCTGGTTGCGGAGCAGAAGCGGGCCTGGCGGCGGGAGCATCACCGGGGCCGCCGCCCGGCGGTGTGGTCGCCGGGTGAGCATCTGGTGATCGACTGGGGCAGCCAGGGTGGGCTGCACGTGTTCTGCGCGGTGCTGGCCTGGTGCCGGTTCCGGTTCGTGCGGTTCGCGGCCGATGAGCGGGCCGAGACCACGCTGGCGCTGCTGGCCGAGTGCTTCGAGATCCTGGGCGGGGTGCCGGGCAAGGTCCTGGCGGACCGGATGGGCTGCCTGAAAGGCGGCGTGGTCGCCAACGTCGTCGTGCGCCGCAGTATGTCCGGTTCGCGGCGCACTATGGGTTCCGGCCTGATTTCTGTGAGGCTGCCGACCCGGAGTCCAAGGGAATTGTGGAGCACCTGGTCGGCTATGCCAAGCGCGACCTGATGGTCCCGCAGGTGCCGTTCGCCGGCCTGGCGGCGGCGAACACGGCCGCTGCGGCGTGGTGCGCCGAGGTCAACGGGGTGGTTCACAGCGAGATCTGCGCGGTCCCGGCTGAGCAGCTGGTCATCGAGCGGGAGCTGCTGGCGCCTGTGCCGTCGCTGCGGGCCAGCATCGGGCGGCAGGTGGTCCGCAAGGTCGACCGGCTGTCCTGCGTGCGGTTCGCCTCGGCCCGCTACTCCGTGCCGGTCCGGCTGATCGGCCAGAGCGTGCGGCTGCGCACCGATGACGGCCGGTTGCTGGCCATCATGACCGGCACGGGTGAGGTGGTGGCCGAGCATGTCCTGGTCGCACCGGGTGAGGCGTCGGTGCGGGATGAGCATTACGGCGGCCCGCGGCCCGTGCCGCGGCGGGCGGTGCGGCCCAGGACCGCGGCGGAGAAGGAGTTCTGCGCGCTGGGACCGGCTGCGGAGGTATTCATCACCGGCGCTGCCGCGGCCGGGAACACCCGGCTGAGACCGGAGCTGGCCGAGCTGAACACGCTGCGCGCCGCCCACGGCGACCAGGCGTTCGCCGCGGCGCTGGACCGGGCGGTGGCGTTCAGCCGGTGGCGTGCTGCCGACGTGCGCTCCATCCTGGCCGCCGGGCCCGGGACGGCTGATCCCCGGCCGGCCGGGGACGCGCTGGTGCTCGAGCTGCCCGTCGTCCCGGTCCGGCCATTGTCGGACTACGCCATCGGCGGGCTGTCATGACCGCGGCCGCCCCGCCACTGGCCCCCGACCTGACCGAAGGACTACGGCGGCTGAAACTGGCCGCGATACGCAAGCTCGCTCCCGAACTGCTCCTGACCGCGAAGACTCAGCGGTGGGCACCGGAAGAGCTGCTGCGCACCCTGGTCGAAGCCGAGATCAGCGCCCGCGATGCCTCCAATGCCCGGACCAGGCTGAAGAATGCGGCGTTCCCGGTGACCAAGACCCTGGAGGAGTTCGACCTGGGCGCCTCTACCGTCCCGCCAGCCACCTTCGCCTACCTGGCGTCGCTGGAATGGGTCCGCGCCGCCGAGAACCTATGCCTGGTCGGCCCGGCCGGCACCGGCAAATCCCACCTGCTCGTGGCCCTGGGAACCGCAGCGGTGCAGGCCGGGCACAAGGTCCGCTACTACACCGCCGCCGACCTCGCCGAGACCCTCTACCGCGCCCTGGCCGACAACTCCGTCGGCCGGGTCATCGATGCCCTGCTCCGCAACGACCTGATCATCATCGACGAGGTCGGGTTCGCACCGCTCGACGACACTGGCGCCCAGCTCCTGTTCCGCGTGGTCGCGGCCGCCTACGAACGCCGCGCCCTGGGCATCGCCAGCCACTGGCCCTTCGAGTCCTGGGGCCGGTTCCTGCCCGAGCACACCACCGCCGTCAGCCTGCTCGACCGGCTGCTGCACCACGCCAGCGTCGTTGTCACCGACGGCGACTCCTACCGCATGCGCCAGGCCAGAGCCAGGAAAGGAACCACCCTGAACAACACCTGATCAACCCGAGGGGTGGGGACTTTTACCTGGCCACCAGAGGGGACAAAAACTTGGCCATTGACAGACCTGCCAGCAAGCCGGGCGGAATCATCGCGAGTGCCACTGGAGGAATCATGCAGTACATGCTGTTTCATTGTGTCGACGAGTCTGTCCAGTTCAGCCAGGAGCAGGCAGCGGAGATAGATGCATCGACGGCCGCCTGGGTCGAGCAAATGACCCGTGATGGCGTTGACCTGCACGGATCCTACCTGCGACCGGTTCGTGACGCGAGGACAGTACGCGTACGCGGTGAGGAAGTGCTCGTCACCGATGGGCCATTCGCTGAGACCAAGGAACAAATCGGCGGCTACGACGTGATCGAGTGCGCAGACCTCGACGAGGCGATCGCAGTAGCCTCCCGGCATCCGGTCGCCCGGATCGGCACTATCGAGGTACGGCCGCTCCAGCACCTATGAGCGGCCAGATCAGATGCACTACTCGCAGCAGGTAATTGCCTGAATACAAGAGCAGAAGAGCCTAACGGATCTCCCTGATAAGGAAAAGGTCCCAGGTTCACGTCCCGATAACCCCTCCACCAGCATTTTCCGCACCGTGGCCACCTCTTGTAACATCAGCCATCTGGCGCGGCGCGCCCGGCTGACGGCAGCGGTTAGCGGACTGGCTTTGCTAAGCTGCCGTACACCTGCGGCCAGCAGACCGAAGTCCTGCGGTCGCCTTCGGCATTCTTGAGGTGGAGGGTTCCTCGCTGTGAAGAAGCTACTCGTGCTGGCCGTCCTTGGTCTCGGCGCGTTCGCCGTCTGGCGCAAGGTTCAGTCTGACCGGGCCGAGCTCGACCTGTGGACCGAGGCAACGACAGCCGACGAGGACTGACCGCGCGCGGTCGGAGGCCATGTCCGGCAACCGGCGCGAGCCCAGCCCAGCATCAGGAGGCGAGCCGGTGAGTGATACACCGTCCGTGTCGCTGGTCTGCTGTGACGTGATCGGGGCGGGCGCCGCCGATGACAGCGTGCTCGAACGGGCATTCGCGGAAGCGATCGCCACGCAGGGAGTGGTCGCTGGCACCGCGGCTTATGTCAAGGCGATGGTCCAGTTCGACCGGACCCGCGGGTGGCCGCCGATGGCTGTCATGCGGACCCTGTTCCCGGGGGACGAAATCCGGGCCCAGGCGGCGTACCTGGCCTTCGAGCGATCATTCCAGGCTGTCGTAGACCGGTTTGGTGTGCTGCCACTGCCCGGCGCCAACGAGGCGCTGGCCAAGCTGGCTGCGGCCGGGGTCAAACTGTGCCTGGTGTCCTCGCTGTCCCGGCCAGCGCTCAGCCTGATCATCGAGCGCCTGGACTGGTGGCAGCGGGCTGACCTGGTGCTGTGCGGGGATGACGTGGCCCGGGGGTTTCCCTGGCCCGACCTCATCCTCACTGCCATCCTCCGGCTCGGCATCGACGACGTCCGCAATGTGGCTGTGCTCACGGCCTGCGAGGGCGGGGTGCTGGCCGCCCGGCGCGCTGGGGCCCGGGTAGCTGTGGGCGTGCTCGCCGACCCGGACGACACGGCCCGGTTGCGCCGCTCTGGGGCGACGCACCTGCTGGCCGACATGCGTGAGCTGCCCGATCTGGTGGCGTCCCTACCGGAGCCCGGACCCTGGGTCTAACCACGGCGCGTGACGAACTTCGCCGGAGACGTGGCAGACTTTGAAGCATGCCGGAACTACCGGAAGTGGAGTCACTAGCCACATTTTTGCGCGGCCACATGATCGGTCACGCCGTTGCGCGGGCTGACGCGGCCTCGTTCTCGGTGCTGAAGACGTTCGACCCGCCGCTGACCGCACTGACTGGTCAGGTGATCACCGATGTGGCCCGGCACGGCAAGTTTCTCGACCTCGGCACCGACCAGGGCCTGCACCTGATCATGCACCTGGCCCGGGCGGGCTGGCTGCGCTGGCGTGATGAACTGCCCAAGGCGCCGCCCAAGCCGGGCAAGAGCCCACTGATGTTCCGGCTGGCCCTGGACGACGGCTCGGGATTCGACCTGACCGAGCAGGGCACCCGCAAGCGTCTGGCGGTGTACCTGGTCCGCGACCCAGCTGAGGTGCCCGGGGTGGCCACCCTCGGCCCGGACCCGCTCGCGGCTGAGTTCACCCAGGACACCCTGGCTGGTCTGCTAGCCGGACGCCGGATGCAGGTCAAGGGCGTGCTGCGCGACCAGCGCATCATTGCCGGCATCGGCAACGCCTACTCCGACGAGGTCCTGCACGTGGCCAAAATGTCCCCGTTCAAGATCGCGGCCAGCATGACCCCGGAGGAGGTGGCCGCCCTCTACGACGCCATCACGACCACCCTGACCGAGGCGGTCAAGCGTTCCGCCGGCCTAGCCGCCGCGGACCTCAAGGGCGAGAAGAAGAGCAACCTGCGGGTGCACGGCAAGGCGGGCCAGCTGTGCCCGGAGTGCGGCGACACCATCAGGGAAGTCTCATTCGCCGATTCGGCTTTGCAGTACTGCCCCACCTGCCAGACCGGCGGTAAGCCGCTGGCCGACCGCCGTCTGTCCCGCCTGCTCAAGTAGCGCGGCCAGATACGCTTTCCTCCCGGTTCGCCGTGCGGAGCGGGTACGCTGGTCTGCAGGTACATGGGGCTATAGCTCAGCTGGAAGAGCGTCTGGTTTGCATCCAGAAGGCCAGGGGTTCGAGTCCCCTTAGCTCCACAGGTCAGAGGCCAAATGCGATCTTGAAGGCCTCACAGCAGAGCCAGATCAAGAGCCAAAGCGGGCGTACTATCCGTCTTATGACGGCTACTGCGCGCCGTGGGCACGGCGAGGGCTCGATCTACCGCGATGCGGCCAACGGCAGCTGGGTCGGCGCCATGTCGCTCGGCTGGCGTCCGGACGGTTCGCGCATCCGGCGGAAGGTCACCGGCCGGACCAAGACCAGAGGTCCGGGAGAAGCTGAAGAAGCTCCAAGCCGAGGCCGACGCTAGGCTGAAGACCTCGGCCAGCTACACAGTGTCCACGGCTGCGGATGACTGGGTGGCTGAGGCGCTGGACGGCCTGGCGCCCAAGACTGTCCGGTCCCATGTGGACTTGCTCAAGCCAGTCACGATGCTGATCGGAAACATCCCGCTCCGGACCTGACCGCCCACGACGTACGCCGCGTCCTGAACAAGCTGGCCGGGACACGGTCAACCCGGACCATGGCGAGCACGCACAACGTGCTTGTACAGGCCATCCGGCACGCGGAGGCCAACGACCATGCGGGCCGGAACGTAGCGCCGTTTGTGAAGCCGTCTCAAGGCAAGACCAGCCGGCCGTCCCGGGTGATGACCGCAGCCGAGGCGGCCGCGCTGCTCGTCGTGGCCAAGGACCACCCTCGCACCGGCGCGTACGTGATCCTCTCCCTGACCGCGGGATCCGTACCGAGGAGGCCCGGGCGCTGCGCTGGGACCACGTCGACCTGAACGGCGACCCGGCCGCAAGGCCTCCGGTTCCGCCGTACGTCGCGGTGTGGCGCTCAGTCCGTCTGCACGGTGACAACAAGACCGAGAAGTCCCGCCGGACCCTGGCGCTGCCGCACAGTGCGGTGGCGGCGCTGCGCAGGCAGCGGCAGTGGCAGGCCGAAGCCCGGCTGGCCGCCGGAGAGCTGTGGCACGACGAGGGCCTGGTCTCGGTCATGTCCGAGTCGGGCGTGGCCGTCGAGGAGATCGCCCGGCTGGCGGGCCACTCCAGCTCGCGAACACCGAGGTCATCTATCGCCACGAGTTGCGGCCGGTCATCACCACCGGCGCCGATGTGATGGACACGATCTTCATCTAGTCCTGTCTATGCTGGAGTTCCGACACATCCTGGAGGGTCCGGGCCTGTGGATGACGGCGGCACCCAGCGGCGCAACGTTCTCTACCTGGTAGTTAGTGGCGCTCCCGCGCCGGAAGGCGTGGCCGAGCTCGTCACCGCCTGCCAGGCCGCAGGATGGCACGTCGCGGTCTTTTCCACCCCAGCCGGTATCGGGTTCGTCGATGTCACAAGCCTGGAGCGGCTGACTGGCGAGCCGGTGCGGTCGCAGTACCGGGCGCCGGGTACCGGTACTCCAGTTGCGCCCGCCGATGCCGTGCTGGCGTGCCCACTGACCTTCAACAGCGTCAACAAGTTCGCCCATGGTCACGCGGACAACTTCGCCGTGGGCTTGCTCTGCGAGATGATCGGCTACGGCGTCCCTGTTGTGGTGGTGCCGCACTGCAAGCCCCAGCTCGCCAGCCATCCGGCGTTCAGCGTGAGTCTGGAGACCCTTCGCGGCATGGGCGTGCGGGTGCTGTTCGACCCGGACGCCCCGTACGAGCGCAGGCTCCCGTCGTGGAGCGAGGTTGTTGACGCGCTGCCGGTCCGGGCTGGCTCGCGATGACCGCCGCTGGGCGTGAGGCGGCTGGGCAGCGGATCGTGCGGGCCCGGCGGCGGCGTGGTCTGTCCCAGGTGGTGCTGGACGGGCTGGTCGGCCGGCCGGAGTCGTGGCTGTCGCAGGTCGAGCGGGGCAAGCGCGGCGTCGACCTTATAGCGTCCTGAGTCGGCTCGCGGAGGTCCTGCGCGTGGACATCGAGGAACTCACGGGCCCGGAGAACGGGGATGAGCCCGGCCGGGGCGCGTACCCGGCGGCGCCGCTGATCGAGCAGGCCATGATGGGCTACGGCATATCCAGCCACGGGGAGCACGCGCATCAACCTGACCTGGAGCACCTGCGCGCCAGGGCCCACTCCGCCTGCCGGAGCTACCAGGAGACCCGGTACGACGCGACCGGCCGCATTCTTCCCGGGCTGATCCGTGACGCGGAGGCAGCGGCTCGCCTGACGGGCTCGGCCAGTCCAGAGGTCTGGCAGGTGCGCGCCCTGGTCTATGACACCGCGGCCGCGCTGCTGAGCCGGGTGGGCGAGCCGTTCCTGCCCTGATCGCCGCCTACCGCGAGACCTACAGCTATGACCACCCCGACGTCCCGATCGGCCCCGAACCCGCCCGCGAGGCGCCAGATCAGCGCGCCGCCTGTCATGAAGCATTCGCCGTCCTCGGCCCGGCCGACGGTCCCGACGTCCGGGCCATGCGCGACGCCCAGCTCTGGCTGACCCGCGACAGCTACGCCGCCGAAACCGCCTGGGCGCCCCTGCACCCTGGAAAGGAACTGCGGCTGGCCCGGCTCGGCGTCGCCGACGCCGACGCCGACGCCGACGCCGAGCTGGGCGCCATCCGCGCCGCCGCCGAAGCCGGCGCCGCCCGCAAGACCGGTAACCACGTCTTCGCTGAACGCCAGGAGAACCTGGCCACCTCCTACCGCGCCGTAGCCGATCACTACCGGCACCGGGAGGCGATCTTCGTCCAGACCATGGCCGACCGGCAGGAATGGGACCACGCCACCGCCGCCTCCCGCTGGCTGGCCATCGCCGCCGACGCAGAACTACGCCGACGCCACCCCGACCACAAGATCGAGCTACTACGCTGTGCCGGATCCGCACGCCTCAGCGACACAGAACCCGAGCGGCCGCACCCGGCAGCAGGCGAGGAGATCGGTCAGATGAGCGCCTGGGTCCGCGACCTGCAGGCCCAGCGATAAGCCTTTCGCGCCACACTCCAAGACCGGCTGGCATCGAAGGCAGCCAACGAAGATCCCGGCCGGGGCAGGCTCGACGCCCTCTCTTCCGCGTGGAGGATGCTCGGTCGGGACGCTATCCTGCAGCCGCCCGAGCCGTCCATCGTGCCATCGACCAGGCTCCTCGAGCGTGCCGGCGAGCGCGATATCCAACCGGAGCCCGGAGGCTAACCGCACAACCATCAAGAGTGGAAATGAAGCCACAGTCAGCCATGTCGGGCGACGATAGGCACCTCGCTCGCATCGAGGTAGTCCTGTCGTCCGGAGCACAAAATATCTAACCGTGCTGGGTAATGCCTGATCACCGACTGTAGGCTCCGTTTCCTGACCGTTTATCTCAGCAGACCACACCAGGCACATGCATCCGGGCCTGCCCGACCTGCTGCGCCAGGAAGAGATGTAGCCGGGCGGCTAGTGAGATCGGGTTGGTGGCGGCCTGCATGCGGGCGGAAATGTGGGTGTCCTCCCCCCGAACCCGCCGTAGGAGAATGCACGCCAGCCGAGTAGCCAAGTGAGCTCCCGGTGGCGCTCGCCCAGGGCCCGAAGGCTGATTGCCTTCCGGCCACGGGCTGAGCGCAGGGTGTCAGGCTCGGCTCGCGCTGGGCTGCGGGTCCTGGGTGCCGGCGGCCTGGGGGTCCGGGCTGGCGGTGGCGAGGTCCTCGGCGTCGACGTCGGTGGTGGCCAGCCGCGCATACACCTCGGGGCGGCGGCGGCGCATCCGGACCGCGAATCCGGCGCCGAGGGCAAACACGGCGGGGACTGAGCCGGTCAGGGTCCAGTTGACGGCAGGGCCGGCTGCGGTGAGCAGGCTGATCTTCCAGATGATCAGCACCGCGGCGCCGGTGAGCAGGATTCCCGCGGCCAGCGGGGCCGCCAGCGTGCGGGCGGCGGATTCGGTGTGGTCGGTGCGGCGGAAGAAGCGCCACACCGCGAAGGCTGTCAGCGCCTGCAGGACCACGATCCCGATGACGCCGGGGGTGTTCACCCACAGCAGCAGCTGGAGATAGGGGTCGGCGCGGAACACGGCGAAGCCGGCGACCACGAGGACGGCTAGGGCGGTCTGCGCGTAGCCGGCGATGTAGGGACTCTTGTGGACGGGGTGGATGCGGCCGAGCTGGCGGGGCAGTGCTCCTTCGGAGGCCAGCGCGTAGGTGTAGCGGGTGATCGCGTTATGGAAGGCGAGCAGCGCGGCGAACAGGCTGGTCACGATCAGCACGCGCATCAGGTCGGTGGCCCAGCCGCCGACGAAGGTGGTCATGGCGGTGAAGAACATTCCGGCCGGATTCTTGTCGGCCACGGCGACCGCGCCGGTGTTGCCAAACGCCTGGATGATGACCCAGCTGATGAAGGCGTAGAACAGGCCGAGGAATCCTACCGCGACGTAGGTGGCGCGGGGCACAGTGCGGTCGGGGGTGCGGGCTTCCTCGCGGTAGATGGCGGTAGCCTCGAATCCGATAAAGGCGCCGAAGGCCAGGGCGAGAACGCTGCCCATCCCGCCGGTGACGACGTGGGCCGGGGCGAATGAGGCCACGCTCAGGCCGTGCGCGCCGCCCTTGACGAGGATGGCGGCGGCGAGCAGGGCGAGGATGCCGGTTTCGGCGATGAGCAGGCCGCCGAGGATCTTCGCGCCGGCGTGGATGCTGCGGTAGCCGAAGAACCAGACCACGGCGATGCCGGCGGCTGCCCAGGCCCACCAGGGCAGGTCGAGACCAGTGAGGTCTTTCGCGGTCATGGCGGCGAAGTAGCCGAACGCGCCGTACAGGCCGATCTGGATGGCGTTGTAGGAGTACACCGCCAGCGCGGCGGCGCCCAGCCCGGCGGGCTTGCCGAGCCCGCGCGCGATGTAGGAGTAGAAGGCGCCGGCGTTGTGGATGTATTTGCTCATTGCGGTGAAGGCGACCGCGAAGACGGTGAGGATCGGCCGGCGATCAGGTAGCCGGCAGGGGCGCCGATTCCGCCGATCATGATGGCGAGCGGGGCGATGCCGGCCATGACGGTCAGCGGCGCGGCGGCGGCGACGACGAAGAACACGATCGAGCTGACGCCGAGCGCGCCGTGCTCGAGGCGCTCGGGGGTGCTGGGGGGCGGTGGGGACATGGGACTGCTCCTAAGGGGATGGTAGCGGGTGCGGGAAGGGTGGTCAGCAGGTGCGGGTCCCGGCGAGCCAGGTGCCCAGCACGGGCAGGTCGTGCAGCTCGCGGGCCGGGATGACGGTGGGGTCGGCGGCGAGGTGGACGAGGTCGGCGCGTATGCCGGGGCGCAGCAGGCCCCATTGGTGCTCCTGGAACGCCTGGTAAGCGACGCCGGCGGAGTAGGCGGCCAGCGCCTCGGCGGCGGTGACCCGCTCGGCCGGCAGCCAGCCGTCGGCCGGGTCCCCCTGGGGGTCTGCCGGGTCGCCGCGGTGGCGATGCCGGGAAGGGGCTGGTAGGCGGTGACCGGCCAGTCGCTGCCGAACGATACGCGGGCGCCGGAACGCAGCAGGCTGCGGATCTGATACTGCCGGGAGCCGCGGGCGGCGCCGACGCGGGGCAGCGTCAGCTCGGTCATCAGCGGATCGGGCTGGGCCCACAGCGGCTCGAGGTTCGCGATCACGCCGAGGGCGGCGAAGCGGGGCAGGTCGGCCGGGTCGATGAGCTGGACATGGGCGACGGTGGGCCGCCGGTCGGCCGGGCCGTTGCGCCGGGCCGTCTCGGCGATCGCGTCCAGGGCCAGGCGGACGCCCGCGTCGCCGATGGCGTGCACGTGGGCCTGGAAGCCCATCGCGTCAGCCGCCGCGATCGCGTCGGCGAGCTCGGCCGCCGGCCAGTTAGCGATCCCATGCGAGTGCGGGCAGTCGTCATACGGCTGGAGCAGCGCGGCGGTACCGGACTCCACCACGCCGTCGGCGAAGAACTTCACCGTCCGGGCGGTTAGCCAGCCACGGCCCTCGCCGGTCACCCGGTCGCGGTCCGCGGTGAGCTCGCCGAGCTGGTCCTTCCACGAGGTCGGCTCGAGGCGGAACGCCAGGTTGGCGCGGAACCGCAGCGAGCCAGCGGCCGCGGCGGCCAGCCAGGCGTTCACCTGGCCGCGCGTGACCCAAGCGTCCTGGACCCAGGTGATCCCGGCGGCGGCGAACAACGCCGACACCTCGGCCAGGACGGCGGCCTGCTCGCTCAGGCCAGGCACCGGGAGCAGATCCAGGACCGGCCCGATGGCCCCCCACTCGCGCAGGGTGCCCAGCGGTGAGCCGTCCGCGCGGCGCAGGATCTCCCCGGCGTCCGGTTCGGGGGTGCTGGCGTCCAGGCGGGCGCGGCGCAGCGCCTCGCTGTTGACCCACATCGTGTGGTGGTCCATCGTATGCAGCACGACCGGCCGCCCGGCGACGACGCTGTCGAGCCAGCGGGCGTCGAACCGCCCGCCGGGTGCCAGCGTGGGGTCGAACGCGTCGCCGACCACCCAGTCCGCGCCGGGGTGCCCGGCGGCCCACTCTGCGACCGCGGCCAGGATCTCCGGCACGCTGCGGGCCTGGCGGACGGGGACCCCCTGCAAGCCGAGCCCGCCCAGCAGCGGGTGAACGTGCCCGTCACCGAACGACGGCAGCAGCGCGCCCCCAGCCAGGTCGACCACATCGGTCCCGGGACCGCGGCTGTCAACTGCTTCCGTGCCGAGCGCGAGCACGCGCCCGCCGGCCACTGCCAGCGCCCCGCTGGCCTGCGCGCCCGGCAGGCCGGTCCGCACCGTGCCGCCCGTGAACAGCTGGTCTGCTTGCATCGCCATCACCTAAACTTAAACTTAATCAGTATTAATTTAGAGGATACGGTGTGACCGTATGCCGGTCAAGAGCTAAACTTAAACTGATTCAATTTAGAGAAGGAGCACCTGATGGGCCGCCCGCACTCCCCGCTGCTGGACCGCGACCGCATCGCCGACGCGGCACTGCGGCTGACCGACCGGCGGGGCGATTTCACCATCCTGGATCTCGCCCGGGCGCTGAAGGTCACCCCGGCCGCCATCTACCACCACGTCGACGGCCGCGCCGGGATCGTCACCCTGCTACGCCAGAAAATGGCCCGCACGGTCGACGCCTCCGCGTTCGGGCAGCTGCCCTGGGACCAGGCCATACGCTGCTGGGCCACCTCCTACCGGGAGACCTTCGCCGCCCACCCCGGCGCCATCCAGCTGCTGGCCGCCGAACCCGTCGCCGACCCCGTCGTGCACGCCCAGTACGAACAGGCGGTCACCTGCCTGGAAGACGCGGGCTTCCCCCGTCACATGGTGCTCGCGGTGATCACCGCGGTGGAGAGCTTCGTCCTCGGTTCCGCGCTCGACCTCGCCGCCCCGCCCGTCATGGTCACCGGCATCGACGCCGGCGCCTCGCCCCGGCTCGCCGCGGCGGCCGCCGCGGCGCCCGCCGGACGCCCCCGCGCCGACCAGGCCTTCCACCTCGGCCTGGACGCCCTCATCACCGGACTTCACCATGCGCTCAGCCAGGCGGGCAGCAACCGATGACGCCCGGCTCGAGGCGACGCGCCAGCGCCGGCCGGTCTTCCGCTTCGTTAGGCAGCTGCACTGGAGGCGCAGGCGCCGCGCTTGATTCCGATGAACGGCTCAATTCGGCAATGCAGCGCCTCTGGCGGGATACCCCGTGGCTCAGTGAATTCTGGAGGCGTCAGCCAGAAGGTCTTGGTAAAGAGCCAGTCAAGAGCCAAGGTGGGTAAATCAGCGCTCTGACCTGGGGTTCTTGGTCGCCGGTAGCAGGAAACCCGGTCAGCGCCACCTGCGCCGATGCTGTGGGTGTCAAGTTCGAGCGCGGCGAGTCCCGCCCTCGAGTCCAGAAGGATGCCTCGAAGAGCCAAACAAAGAGCCAACGGAGCCAGACCCCCGGGCAACGCCCACCGACAGCCGGCGACAATCTCCGCAGCTAAACGGCCCGTCAGGCGACAACTTCCAGCCATGTAGAAAAGCGTAAAAAATCTGGCTTGCATCCAGAAGGCCAGGGGTTCGAGTCCCTTAGCTCCACAACTTTTTCGAACACACATCCCCTCTACAGCAGCGCCGCACAGCAACGTGGTTACCCGGCTTCATCTGGCGGTGTGGCGTCGGGGGAACCCAGGCGTCGCGGAGCTTCTTGAGCGCGGCGAGCGTCGCTCTGTCCGGCACCATCGTGTAGATCTCCATCGTGACGGAGATCTTGCTGTGCCACAGGATCTGCAGGGCGACTCGTGGATGCACGTCAAGGGCGCGCCACGCCTACGGCCGGAACCGGCTACGCGAGCTGGCGCGGGCAACCGGGGGAGAGCAGAGCGGCCGCGGGACCGGTGATAAGCAGCAAGGGTCGCCGGGGTCTCGCCGTCACGCCCGATGCCGTGCCACACGAGCAGGGCCAGGCTGTCACGCTCGCGTCGAGTGCACCGATCGCCGTGCGAAAAGGTTATAGCCACCGGGCCGGAAAGCCGCGCATTGTCCAGGTCGGCCCTCCAGCGTCAAGGGCCTGACGGCGAGGGCCAGGCCCGAGGCCAGGCCCGAGACGCGCGCGGCGAACCTCCACTGCCAGGCCCAGTCGTCAAACGAAAGGAAAGGACCCAAGAGCTACCCGCGAGGATTCGGTGGCGTAGACTGAGGGCAACTCTCCAACGTTAGCTTGGTTTTTCCAGGCGAAGTGCGAAGAGAGCGGCGAGGTTCACGAAGTGTCTAATACTTGTTCGACCGGCTGCTCGCGACGCGTACGCAAAGCGTGACCATCGTGTGCGCAAGGCATGGTAGGAGAGCCTTTGTGAGCATGCTCCACGCTAAGGTGTCGGCTGGAGAATCCGGGCCGGTGATCACGCTGTCCGGCGAGGCGGACATGACCGTCGTCGCAGAGCTGAGCGACCTGGTCACCGGCCAGATAGCCGACGGAACGCGGCACCTGACGATCAGCGCGTCCGAATTGAGCTTCGCCGATTTGGCATCGGTACGGGTGCTGCTGTCCGCCGCCGGGACGTTGCGGCAGCGCGGCGGCGGCCTGGTCCTGTTGCGCCCGCAATACGTATTGGCCAGGGTGCTGGAATTCTTGGGCGCAGACCACATGATCACGGTGAGCGGAGAAATCGAGAGGGCGCCTGAGCTGAGGCCACCGTCGGGTGAACAAAGGAAGCCGAATTCCCCGGTGCCGACAGTACGCCGGTAACTTACTAGAATTATTAGTGTCAACCGTCCCTTGACATTGTTCTTGCTGGCACCACTCATCCATACAGCAGTGAGGTATAGCAACCCATGCGTCCTACGGCTGCCCTGGGCAGGGCGCCTGCACACGCACCGAGCTGCACCATGTGGCCGCGAGCAGGCCGCGCCAGTAGTTTGCGTCCAGAAGGCCAGGGGTTCGAGTCCCTTAGCTCCACAGGCCAGAGGCCACTTGCGATCTTGAGGGCCTCGAAGCAGAGCCAAACCAAGCCGCCGCGCGAGTAGCGGCGTTCTTGGCTGATCACCGCTCCTGGAGAGCGTTCTGGGACAAGCGGCATGGGGTATGGCGTGTCTCCGAGAACGATCCGGAGTCTGGCCCATAGCCGAGGGCCGCGACGCCGATGCAGTAATCCGGTATATGACGGCCTATTCCTGAGACGTCAGCAGACTCGCGGTCCATCCACGCGGCCGCACGCACAGGCCATCCCTTTCCGGGGAAATCTGCCGTTACGTTTTTTCCGGTCAGCCGTTATGTCCCTCGGCTGCGCCGCACCCTTGTTCCTGTCGCTTTCAGCGATCATGAAACGCCGATCACTCACCCTGATGGATATCGCCGCAGACCGCGCTGCATCTCGCCCAGCGGGGACCGCAACCTGACCATTGACAGCTGGTGCGGGTGATAACCATCGCCACGGCGGATCAGGACCAGTAAGCACCCGGTAAGACATGCCGGGCGGCAGGGACAGCAGGTCCCCAGATGCGGACCGCGGCCGTTGTCTCTGCCCAGTGGATGAGAGGCTGGCATGCCGCAGGACCAGCCACTGGAGCCACGTGCGATCTGACATCTCTCCTCCTGCCCTGCGGAGGTCCGGGCACTTGGGGTCCTACGCCCGAGGTTGCAGCGGCGGCGAGCATCCGGAGACGTCGTATTTATCCCGCAGCTCGTAGTGATCTAGTGGACTCACCGTCACCGGATGCGGCGGCCCATTTCCTTGGCTGAGTAACCGCCGAGGGCGGTGACGGCGGACTGGAAGCGGTCGGAGCGCAGCAGCGACCACAGCGGCATGAGCTGCGGGCTGTCTATGGCGCCCGGCGCGATCACGAGGTCGTACGGCTCCCGGGTGACCGGCACGAAATCCAGGCCGTACGCCTGCGCGGCGGCCATGATGCCGAGCCCTGTGTCTGCCCGCCCGGCAGCGATCGCCGCGGCGACCGCCAGGTGGGTGGGCTCCTCGCGTAGGTATCCCTCGATGAGGCCGGGATCAATCCCGAGCTTGCCGAGCTCGTAGTCGAGCAGCACGCGGGTGCCGGCGCCACGCTGGCGGCTGACGTACCGCAGGCCCGGTCGGGTCAGGTCGGGAATCCCGTTGATGCCCAGGGGGTTGCCTGGCGCGACCATCAGTCCCTGGTCGCGGTGGACCAGCCGGACGACCGCTACCTCGGAGCTGGCGGCGCCGAATACCTGGTCCACGTACGGCAGGGTGTATTCGCCGCTCGCCGGGTCGAGCAGGTGCGAGCCGGCGATGTGGCAGAGCCCGTCTCGCAGGGCCACGAGGCCGCCGAGCGAGCCGACGTTGGACGACGCCAGGGTCACTAGCGGGTCGTCGGCTCGCAGCGCCGACGCGGCGAGGTCGAGCACCAGGTCGTGGGAACCGATCGCCACGATGGTGCGGGCGATCTCGTCCAGTCCCCGCAGCAGTTCCACGGCCACTTCGGTGCCCGCGTGGTGCCCTTCGACCCCGGCCGGTACGACGAGCAGCCCGTCGGCGCGGACCAACGATGTCAGCACGCCGGCGCCGCGCGGCAGCGGTGTGGCGACCGTGGTCCCGCTGACGACGCCGAGCCGTACCCGGACCCAGTCGTCCATGCCGAGCGGCGAGGCGAGCTTGCGGGCCAGTTTCGCGGCGGTCCGCGGCCGGTGCCAGGGTGGTGCCCCGGACAGCTGGGAGAGCAGCGGCTCGGCGAAGATGTCGAAGGTGAGTGCGGCGGAGACCGGGTAGCCGGGGGCGCCGAGCACCGGCGTGCGCCCGACGATTCCAAGAACCACGGGGTGCCCGGGCCGGACCGCGACCCCGTGCACGGCCAGCGTCCCGGCTGAGGCAACGACCTGCGCAGTGTAGTCGTCTCGCCCGGCGCTGGACCCGGCGATCACGATCAGCAGGTCGCAGTCGGCCGCCGCCTGCGTGACGACGGCGGCGATCCGCTCCGGGTCGTCCGGCTCGACCGGCAAACATTGTGCCTCACACCCGGCTTCCTGCGCCTGCACGGCGAGCATCAGCGAGTTGGTGTCGAGGATCTCCCCCGACCCGGGCTCCGTGCCGATCGGCCGTATTTCATCGCCCGTGGGCAGGATGAGGACGAACGGACGCCGCCGGACGGACAGGCGCGTTGCCCCCGCGGCGGCCGCTGCCGCCAGGTCGACCGCCCGCAGCCGGTGCCCCTCAGGCAGCAGCAGTTCGCCGGCGCTGACGTCTTCGCCGATCGAGCGGACGTGCTGGTAGGGCGGGACGGCGGCGCGCAGCTCGGCATTTCCCGCGTCGTAGTGCACGTGCTCGCGCATTATCACCGCGTCCCGGCCGGTGGGCAGGGGGTCGCCGGTATCGACCACGTCGTAGGCGCCCGGGGCCAGGTATACGGCTGTGGTCTCGCTTGCGCTGATCGTGTCGGCGGCCCGGACCGCGATACCGTCCATGCCGGCCGCGTCGAACGGCGGCGAGGACCGGGTTGCCCATACCGGCGCCGCGGTGACCAGACCTGCGGCTTCGGTGAGCGGCATCTCGATAGCTGGCAGCCGCTCGGGACAGCCCGCGGCCTCCCGGGCGGCGCGCCAGGCTTCCAGGGCCTGCGCGGCCGGCACGTCACGGATGAACGGGCTGTTGGCCACGGCTGCCTTCACCTGTAGGGGCGTTATCTGTAGAGGACCTTACCGGTAGAGGGTGACCTCTACTTCCGTCCCGGCGTCGAGTCCGGTCGCCTCTTCCGGGATCACCACGTACCCGTCGGCGGCGGTCAGCACCGACAGCAGCGCCGACACGCCGAACAGCGGCGTGGCGACTCCGGCTCGCACCGTCACCTGGACCACGTCGAGCCGTCCGGTGGCGGACGCGAGGTCTCGGGCCAGCCTCGCCCGCGTCGAGGCTTCCGGAGGCGGAACCGTGCAGCCGCCGACGAGCCGGACCAGGGGCATGCCGATCATCCGGAACACGACGAGCGCGGAGCGCGGGTTGCCGGGCAGGCCGATTACCGGAACGCCGGGCTCGCCGGGAACGCTGGCGCATTCGGCCAGCAGGGTGGGCTTGCCTGGTTTGATCGCCAGACCGTGGCACCAGATGCCTGGTTCGCCGAGCTTGGCGACCGCGCTGGCGGTCTCGTCCCGCACGCCCACCGAGGAACCGGCCGAGATCACGAGCATGTCGCTAGTTCCCAGTGCCGCGCGCAGCGCCTTGTCCAGGGCGCCCTGGTCGTCCGGGATGATGCCGCCGTAGACCGGGGTGCCCCCAGCGTCGGTGACCAGGGCAGCCAGCGCTGCGGCGGTCGCGTCCCGGACCTGGCCGGCCTGGAGTGTTTCCGTGTCCGGGGACACTACCTCGTCACCGGTGGAGAAGATGGTGACCACTGGTCTGGCGTGTACTCGTACGCTGGTCACTCCCGCCGCCGCGAGCATGCCCAGGTCCTGGGGACGGAGCACGCGGCCGTCCGGGATGATCTCCTGGCCAATCGCCGCGTCCTCGTCGGCGCGTACCACCCCTTCGCCGGGCGCGACGGGCCGCACCACCTCGATGGTGCCGGGTATGGCCTCGGCGGTGTACTCGATCATCACCACCGCGTCCGCGCCGGCCGGCAGCGCACCGCCGGTGGGTATGGCCACAGCGGCGCAAGGAGCGACCGTGGTGTCAGGCTCGGTTCCCATCAGGACGGCGCCGGTCACGTTGAGGTAGCCGGGCAGGCCCTCGGAGACCCCGTAGGTGTCGGCGGCGCGCACGGCATAACCGTCGACCGTGGAGCGAGCGAAGCCGGGCAGCGGGTGCGGTGCCGTCACCGGGCTCGCCGGGACTCGCCGCAGGGCGTCCGCGAGCGGGATCGTCTCCACCGTCGTGCGGCGGCGCGGCCGGAACCCGCTTACGGCCTCCGCGACCGTGCGAGTAGTGAAGAACTCCCGGCCGGGCCGCTCAGTCTTCGTGGCCGCCTCCAGAAAGACGCAGCACGCTCGACACCGGGCCGAGCGCCACCTGGCCGAGGCCGCAGATCGAGGTCCGGCGCATCACGCCTATCAGCTCCCGGACGTCGGCGTTCACCTCGGCGGGACCGCCGCCGTCCGCGAGCAGGTCCGCCAGCATGATGTGGGCCTTGGCCGATCCGACCCGGCACGGCACGCACTTGCCGCACGACTCGTCGCGGAAGAACCGCAGCACGTTGACGGCGGCGGCGAGCAGGTCGGTACCCTCGGCCATCACCACCATCGCGCCGGAGCCGAGCATCGAGCCTGCCTCCTGCAACGTGCCGAAGTCCAGCTCCACGTCGAGCTGATCCGGGCCGATGAAATTGGAGGACGCGCCGCCCGGCTGGATGGCGCCGAGCTTCCTGCCGCCGGAAACACCGCCGGCCAGGTCGAGCAGCTCGCGGGCGGTGGTGCCCATCGGTACGCAGTACACGCCGGGGTGCGCCACGTGGCCAGAGACGGCGAAGAACTTCAGCCCGCTGTGGTCGCCCCTTCCCTGCTCGTTCCACCAGGAGGCGCCGCGGGTGGCGATGACCGGGACGTGGGCCAACGTCTCGACCGAGTTCATCAGCGTCGGCTGACCGTGCAGGCCGTAGGTGCCAGGGAACGGCGGCTTGTTCCTCGGCTCGCCGCGGTGACCCTCCATGCACTCGATGAGCGCCGACTCCTCGCCGAGAATGTAGCCGCCGGGGGAGGTGAAGACCTCGACAGACAGGCGCGTGCCGGAGCCGCCCGCGTCCGGGCCGACCAGGCCAGTAGCGCGCAGCCACTCGATCTCCCGGCGGATCACCTGCTCCTCCGGGCCGTACTCGTGCCTGATGAATACCCAGCCTTCCCCAGCGCCGACGGCGAGCATGCCGAGCAGCAAACCTTCCAGGACCAGGTACGGCTGGGTGGCGAGGATCTCCCTGTCCTTGAAGGTGCCTGGCTCGGACTCGTCGGCGTTGCAGATTGCGTACTTGGGAGCTGCTTCCTGCGCCGCGACCAGGTCCCATTTCCGGCCGGCCGGGAAACCGGCGCCCCCCATCCCGCGCAACCCCGCATCCTTGAGCGCGGTGATGATGTCGGCGGTATCCAGCCGGCCGGCCAGCACGGAGCGGAGGACGGCATACCGGTCCTGGACCGCTTGATATGGGTCGTTCGGCCAGATGATGCCCGGTGCCGTTGGGGCGGGGCTCGCGTGGTTGCCATTAGCGTGGCCGCTGTGACCGGGTGACGGGGTAGCCTCGGCGGCCTGCGCGACGGCCGTATCCGCGCCATCCATCGGGACCGCGGCCTCGTTCACCGTGCACGCGGGCGCGATGTCGCAACGGCCGATGCAGGAACCTTCGACCAGCTCGACCCTGGCGTCCGGCCCGTACCGCTCGCGCAGCGCCGCGATCCGCTCGTCGGCTCCGCGCAGCCAGCAGGACAGGTCGTGGCAGACGCGCAGCTCGACCTTTGCCGGCGGGTCGGTGCGGAAATGCGGGTAGAACGAGATGAGTCCCTCGATCTCGTACAGCGGCCGGCGCACCTCGCGGGACAACGTCACGAGCTCCTCGCGGGGCAGCCAGCCGACGCGCTCCTGGATGGCGTTCAGCGCCGGGATCAGGCTGGGGCCGGGGAACTTCCCCGCCCGGGCCTCCAGGCCCGGGACGCGGACCGGGGCCTTAGCCATCGGCACGCTCGATCTGCACGGCGCAGAACTTGAACTCGGGGATCTTTCCGAACGGGTCGATCTCGTCGATCGTCAGCAGGTTCGCCGCCGCCTCTCTGAAGTGGAACGGGATGAAGCAGTTGCCGGGCGCCTCACGGTGCGAGATCTTCGCCTCAAGCTCGATCGTGCCGCGCCGCGAGCTAACCCGGGCCAGTTCGCCGTCGGCGAGGCCGAGCCGGGCCGCGTCGTCCGGGTGGATGAACACCAGCGGCTTCGGTGCAATCGCGTCGAGCGCATAGGACCGGCGGGTCATCGACCCGGTGTGCCAGTGCTCCAGCATCCGGCCGGTGTTCAGTACGAACGGGTACCGCTCGTCAGGCAGCTCCCTGGCGGGCAGCCACTCGGCCGGCACCAGGTGGGCGAGCCCGTCGTCGGTCTTGAACTTCTCGGTGAACATCACCACGGTCCCGTCGCTGCGCTCCGGATCGGGGTTCGGGTACAGCTTGCCCGTCAGGCCGAGGTTGTCGTAGCTGAGGTTTTTGTAGCTCGCGATGACCGAGACCATCTCCTCGAAGACGTCACGCGGAGTCTCGTAGCGCCAGTCAAGCCCGATCCGGTTGGCGATGTCCTGGACGACCTGCCAGTCGACCCGCGCCTGACCCGGCGTGTCGAGCACCTTGCGGCCGAGCTGCACCCGGCGGTCGGTGTTGGTGTAGGTGCCGTCCTTCTCCAGGTAGGAGGACGCGGGCAGGATGACGTCGGCGAACTCGGCGGTCTCGGTGAGGAAGATGTCCTGCACGACGAGGAACTCTAGCGCCGACAGCGCCTTGCGGACCTTGTTGATGTTCGGATCGGACAGGAACGGGTTCTCGCCGAGCATGTACATGCCGCGCACCCCGCCCTTGAGCGCGGAGCCGATGATCTCGGTGACCGTCAGGCCCTTCTCCGGGTCCAGGTCGGACGTACCCCAGGCCTGCTCGAACCTGGTCTTGACGTCCGGGTCGTCGGCCTTCGCGTAGTCCGGGTAGAACATCGGGATCAGGCCCATGTCGGAGGCGCCCTGCACGTTGTTCTGCCCGCGCAGCGGGTGCAGCCCGGCGCCCGGCTTGCCGACGTTCCCGGTGATGCCGCACATCGCGATCAGGCAGCGTGCATTGTCAGTGCCCGTGGTGTGCTGGGAGATGCCCATCCCCCAGTAGATGATGCCTGCCTTAGCCTCACCCCAGGCCCGGGCGACCCGGCGGATCACGTCGGCGGGCACGCCGGTGATCTGCTCGGCCCGCTCTGGCGGGTAGTCCGCGACAGTCCTCGCGAGCGCCTCGTAGTTGGAGGTCCGGTTCGCGATGAAGGCGTCGTCGGTCAGGCCGAGCCTGATGATCTCGTGCATCACGCCGTTGTAGAAGGCGACGTCGGTACCCGGCTTGAGCTGGCAGAAGATGTCTGCGTGGTCGGCCATCTTGTCGGCCCGCGGGTCCACGTAGATGATCGTCGTGCCGTTCCGCCGCGCCTGCTTGAAGAAGCTGGAGGCGACCGGGTGGTTGGCCGGCGCGTTGCTGCCGGTCACGATCGCGACCTCGGCGTTGATCACGTCGCCGTACGTGGTGGACACCGCGCCCGAGCCGATCCCCTCGAACAACGCCGACACGCTCGAGGCATGGCACAGCCGGGTGCAGTGGTCAATGTTGTTGGTGTGGAAGCCGGTCCTGATGAGCTTCTGGAAGAGGTAGGCCTCCTCGTTGGAGCACTTGGCGGACCCGAACCCGGCGATCGCGCCCGGGCCGCCTGCCAGGTAGATCTCACTCAGCCGCCGCGCGACCAGGTCGAGTGCTTCCTCCCAGGTCGCCTCGCGGAAATGCGGCAGCACCTCGGCGTAGTCGACGAGGCCGCCGGGTCTGCGGCCTCGCTTGCCGCCCTTGCGTTTCTCCCTGGGCCCGCCTGCCTGAGCGCCGTCTTTCCTGTTCTCCCTGGCAATGTTCTGCTCGGTGCCGCCGGGAACGCCATGGTCATTGGCCTCGCCGCCGCTGGCCATGTCGCCGCGGACCTCGGCGGACAGCGCGCCCTTGGGGTAGGACTCCTCGCGGCGGATCAGCGGCACGGTCAGCCGCTGCGGCGAGGCCGCGTAATCCCAGCCGTACCGTCCCTTCACGCACAGCCGCCCGTGCGACCCGGGCTGCTCGCGGCCCTCCGCGTAGGCGATCGCGCCCTGCTCGCGGTCCACGTAGTAGGTGAGCGCGCAGCCGACCCCGCAGTACGGGCACACGGTGTCGACCGCGTCGAGCTCGGCGCGCGGACGGATCGGGATGTTACGGATCGGCTTGTTGGTCAGCGCGCCGGTCGGGCAGGTCGCCACGCACTCCCCGCAGGACACGCAGGACGATGCGCCCATCGGGTCGCTGAGGTCGAATGCGATGTGCGTGCTGAAGCCCTTGCCGCTGCGCCCGATCACATCGTTGCCCTGGATGTCGTCGCAGGCCCGGACGCACCGGTCGCACAGGATGCAGGCGTCGTGATCGACCGCGATGACCGGGCTCGACAGGTCAGCGCCCCGGCCCGAACCGCAGGGCAGCCCGTCGTCCTGGCTGACCCCGTATCTGTCGGCCAGGGCGAGCAGTTCGTTGTCGCCTGTCGTGGTCTGCTTGGGGTCGCGCTCGCGGGCCGGCTGGTCGGATACCAGCAGCCTGGTCAGCACCGCCCGGCTGCGCTCGACATCCGGCGTGCCGGTCTTCACCTGCATGCCGCTCTCGCAGGCCCGCACGCAGGATGCGGCGAACGCGGGCGCGCCCACGTCGACCACGCACATCCGGCAGACGCCCACCGGGTCGAAACGCTCGTCGTGGCACAGCACGGGAATGTCGATCCCGGCGGCCTTGGCGGCCTGCCAGATCGTCGTGCCCTCAGGCGCGGTGACCTCACGTCCGTCAATCGTGAGCGTCACCGTGCCGGTGCTCTCCGGGGCAGTAATAGCCATGCCCGCAGTATCCGTCCGCCGGGCCGCTACGCCAAGCGCAGGCCGCTGGCAGTCCCCGGCCCTGGGCGGCCTTCATGATCGAGGCCGCGCGATTTGTAGTAAGCGCCGATCATGGCGCGCAGGCGCTCAGGGGTGAGTGCGGCGACCCGGCCGGAGGGGAGGGTGAGCGGCTCGTGCAGCAGGCGGTCAGGCAGCCAGTCGTCCTCCGGCTGCCAGCCCTCGCGGATGTTGTAGACGCGCTTGGCCATCACGATCCGGCGAGCGGTCTCGTGCAGTTCCGCTCCGGTGATGTCCCAGCCGGTGACTCCGGAGAGCAGCGCGGCCCATTCGGCGAAGGGGTCGGTGAACACCCCGCGCAGGAACTTGCACAAGATCATCGAATCCATCACGGCGGCACGGTCCTCGGTCTCGATCGCCGCCGCCACATGCGCGCCGCCGCCGCCGAGCCGCTCTAGGTCGCCGGACAGGTCTGCCTCGTAGGCGCCGGAGCGGTTGTGGTCCGCGCCCCGCGCGTTCACCGCCAGGCCGAGGGCCATGGCGTGCAGGGTGCGAGGCTCGTAGCCAGGCATTTCCAGGCCCTTGACGTGCGGCGCGAACGAACCGGAGTCACCCCCGACCGTTCGGGACGCTGATTTTGATCCTTCGGCCAGCAGCGAGCCGAGCGGCGTACCGCACGTGCCGATCTCGTCGAGCGCGCGCAGCAGCGCGGCCGGTTCACCGAACCGGAGCCAGGGCGCGTCGATCAGGCCGCGCTGCGCGCACTCCATTGCCCACGCGATCGTGCCGCCCGCCGAGATCGTGTCGATGCCGAGCTCGTCGCATCGGGCGCTCGCGGCGAGCACCGATTGCGGGTCGCTCACCCCGCACATCGGGCCGAGCGCGAACACGTTCTCGTACTCCACCCGGGCCTTCTTGCCCCGGCCCACCCGGTAGATATGCTCGCAGCCGATCGTGCAGGACGCGCAGCTGCTGCGTGCCACCCGGCGCATGCCTTCGATGCTCTCGGGTTCGCCTTCGCTCGTCGCGGCGGCCGTGGCCTGCTCGCCGGCCAGCCTCGGTGCGCCGTCGAACGTCGCGGCCTGGAAGTTCCTCGTGGGCAGCGCGGAGATCGCATTGAACGCGAGCAGGTTGGCGAGCGTGCCAAGCTCGCGGTACTTCTCTGTGGCCGGGCCGAACGACCGGGCCCGCAGGTCCCTGGCCGCCGCGAGCACCGTGCCGGGATCGGCCGTCGCGACCTTCGCCGCCGCGCGCACCGCGATCGCCTTCAGGTTCTTGGCCCCCATGACCGCGCCGAGCCCGCCACGGCCAGCGTGCCGCCCATCGTGTGAGATTGTCGCGTACCGCACGCCGATTTCGCCGGCCGGGCCAATCGCCGCCACCCGCCAGCCCTTGCCAAGCTGATCGCGGAGCTTCCTGTCGGCGTCCGCGGCGGTCATGCCCGCCAGGTGCGACGCGTCTTGCAGGCGGGTGCCATCGCCGTCGACGAGAAGGACGGACAGGCGCTCGCTCCGGCCGCGGATCACGATCGCGTCGTGGCCGGTCAGCTTCCCCGCGATGGCGAACTGGCTGGAGGCAAGCGCGTCGGTCAGCATCCCCGTCAGCGGCGACTTCGCCACCACCGCGAACTTCGCGCTTGTCGTCAGTGGCGTGCCGACAAGCGGCGAGAACACGAACGCCAGCGGCGCGCCTGGTCCGAGCGGGTCGACGCCGGGCGGGCCGAGCCGGTGCAGCAGCCAGGTGCCAAGGCCGGCGCCGCCGAGATAGGCACGCAGGACCTCTCCGGAGAGCGGCAGGGTCACGCTCGTCCCGTCGGTCGCGTCGACGACGAGCGCCTGCCCGAAGTACCCGCCGGGTGGCACGCGGTCTCAGCCGCCCGCGTCGGCGGACATGAAGTACACGGTGTCGCCCGCCGCCAGCGGAGTAGCGCCATCGCGGGTGATCTGGTCGCCGTTCAGCGCCGCGGTGATGTGCCGGTCGAACGCGAGGCGTACCGTGCTCGCGGCGGCGCCCACGGTGGCGGCGCGGACGGACTGCGGGCCCCGGGGGCTGCCGCCTGTCGCGAGGGCACCGAAGAGCTGGACGGTCACCTCGGGCGCCGGTCGCGCGCGTGCCTCTTCGTAATCCTCCGGCGTGTTGATGTTGACCACCGAGTCAAGGTCGGGATCAAGCGCGCCGATCAGCGGATCGGACTTCAGCGCGGCGTCATCCAGCCTGGCGGTGGTGCATTCGCTGAACAGGAACGCGGGGCGTAGCTGGTCCTCCCTGACCAGGCGCTCAGCTATGGCCGCGAGCGAGACGCGGTAGGCCGCAGCGAGCGGCTGCGGATAGCCGCGCGCGACCGGCAGCGCGACGTCCGTTCCAGCGTTCTCTTCTATGACTCGCAGCACCCCCCGGATAAAGGCCGGGTGCAGGAACGGCATATCGGTGGAGCTGATGAAGACGGCTTCCGCGTGTCCTTCGAGGGCGATGAGCCCGGCGGCGATCCCCTGGACCGGGCCCTTACCCTGACGCGGATCATCGACCACCTGGGTGCCTCTCGGCAGGTCAGGCAGCTCCTGGCCGCTGGCGCGCACGACAACGACCGGACCTCCGGTCGCGCGCGCCACGATGCCGACCGTCCGGTACAGCAGCGTGGACCCATGCCATTCCAGTGCCGCCTTGGAGGTTCCCATCCGCGAGGACCGCCCGCCGGCCAGCACCACACCCGCAGAGACCGCCACGGTGCCATCGTACGTACTGCCAACAGTCCGAACGTTGCTTTGAACTGCACCGTCCTGGTTGTCGCTCATCGGAAATCTTTTTAGCAATCAATTTCGATATAGTGAGGTAGACTCGTGCGCCGCGAGATCAGCGCACGGAGCCCGAAGGCCATTGTTTGCGTCCAGAAGGCCAGGGGTTCGAGTCCCCTTAGCGTCACCCGTCAGAGGCCACCCACGCGCAAGGTGCGGGCGCTGGCCAAGGCCTTTGTCCTGGTCTCGGGTCAGCACCCGGCCTGCCCCGGCATTAACTGCTCGAGCAGTTCGCCTTGGTGCTGCCGCCGGAGACCCGGCAGATGGCCGCAGGAAGTTCAGGAGCTTGCCGACCGGCCTGGCCAGACCGGCTCGGCCGCGAGAGCAGGGCTTGCTCCTGCGGAGCATCCCTGAACTTCGGCGGCCGTCGAGCTCGGCCGGACTGCCCTGAAATTCGACGCCCAACGTGCCGCCGAGCTGATCACAACCCGCGCACCGCTAGTGGCCTCTCATTGACTCAGCCCTCATGTGGCAGCTGCGGCAGACCTCGGGTTACAGACCCGTCGGCCGGTGCCGTCATAGGCTCCTGCGACTCTTACATGCTCGGCAATCCGATGCCGACCTGGTGTCGTCGGATCTCGGTTGTGGGCGGGGATGGCAGGCATGAAATCCCCCACGTCCAGGCGGCCGAGACCGAACGGCACGCAGAGCTGCCCACGGTGCCGGGAAGGGGTTCACCGGCTACGGCGTGATGAGTCTGCCGTTTGCCTCCGGGCACATGCTGGCCCTGCGGCGCTTCCCGGCCTCATCCATTGGGCCTGCCTATACCTCGGTATGGCATCGCGATCCAGCAGGCCGCTGAGAGTTCTGGCAGGATCAGCCCGACGACCAGGCCTGCTCCCGCTACTTCGGCCCGGCGCTTGCCGGGACACACTGGGCGCAGATTGAACTGGACCGGACCGGCGAGTCCACCTTGCAGATCACGATCCCAGAAGCAGGCTTGACCTGGGAGGTGACCCTGACGGCGTCCGCAGCCACCCGGGCCCACTCGGCCGGCAGGCACGTCTGGGAGACTTCTGGATCCCTCAGCGCGGGGTTTTCGCCATTGGCCGCACCTTCTTTAGCGATTCCTAGGCTCGTGCGGAGTGGGCCCGGATCGACATGCCCTAGCGCCGGCCTGGTGCTGGGGGCGGTCATCGGGTGGTTGGTCCTCGCGCAGCCAGCGGCCGATTCGCTCGACCGCCTCGTCCGCTTCTGGCAGGAGCCCGGCGAACATGTGCCAGACATGCGGCATCTCCGGCCAGATTTCGAGTGTTACGTCGACTCCGGCGGCCCGGGCCGCGGTGGCGAACCGGGTGGCGTCGTCGCGAAGGATCTCCGCGTCCCCGGCCTGGATCAGGACCGGAGGCAGGCCGTGCAGGTCGGCATAGAGCGGCGAGGCGTAAGGGTGCCGCGGATTTTGCCCGGCGAGATACCAGTCTGCCGCCTCGCGCGCGCCGTCCGGTGTGAGCATCACATCGGCGGTTGCGCGGCTGCGCAGGGACTCGCCGTTCAGGTCCAGGTCGGTCCACGGTGAGATGACGACGGCCGCGCCGGGCAGCGGGTCGCCGGCGTCCCGCAGTGCCACGAGTACCGCGAGGGCCAGACCGCCACCGGAGGAGTCACCGCTAATGACGACCTGTCGCGCGGGCGTGCCGCTGGCGATGAGCCGGCGGTAGACGGTCAGCGCGTCTTCGACCGCCGCGGGGAATGGATGCTCGGGGGCCAGGCGGTAGCCGGCGCTGAGCACCCGCACCTGCGCTGCCGCGGACAGCAGCGCGAGCAGGCCGCGGAGCCGGGCAGGCGATCCGAGGTGGTAGGCGCCGCCATGGAAGTGCAGTACCACCCGCCCGGCCGTCACCCCGGCTGCGATCACCCACTCGGCCGGTACGCCATCCGCGTCGACCGGATCGACTTGCGTGCCTTCTGGCGCTGGCGCAGCCGATTCCATGAGTGCGCGGCGCTCCTGGAGCGTCAAGGTGCTCAGGTCAGCGCTGCCGACGAGCTCAAGCACGGTCTTGAGCTGCTCACTAGCCATCCCGGGTCCCTCCGTGGCGACGTCCCAGCCGGAATCCTCACAGCCCGGGACCCGGACCGGCAACCGAATAAACGCTCGCCGCCGGGCTGGCCCGCACCGTCAACACCGGAACTCAGCGCTCCCAGTTCACTTCGCCGGTGAGGTCGATCAGCTGACCCAGGCGGCAAGTGGGGTACGCATCGAGTGCTGACGCGGACGCCTCCAAGCCGCCAACCGACCCGCTTGTAAAACACGCCTATGCGGCATCCTGGCTGGCGTTCAGCCTGTCGGGACCGTGCTAAAGAGGGGCATTCGCTAGTTCAACGATGTGGCCGGTATACGCGTCTGAGCCGACCGTGTACAGGAACTCACCCGCCGGGCCCTGGCCAACCGGTGAGTTGACCAGAACCACCAGTGCCCGATGCTCGCGCCGAGGGCCACAGGCACGAGCGGGCACGGCGAGGACGAGTGGTTCGTCCGGCGCGACGGGTCGATGTTCCCGGTCGCATGGTGGTCCGCGCCGATCGACCTGGGCGGGGGGCGCGGCGCGGCGCTGACGTTCATGGACCTCACCACGCAACGTTCCGCCGAGCAGGCGCAGCGGGAGCGGGACGCAGCTGAGATCCGCACAGCGGAATCCCGGGCCGCACAGCGGCGCATCGTGGAGAGTACCGCGAAGCTCCGGGAGCGGATGGCGCGTGACATTCACGACGGAGCTCAGCAGCAGTTTGTGGCCCTGTTGATGGAACTCCATCTGCTTCGTGAGGAGCTGCAAGGTGAGCTGGCTGCGCAGGCGCAAGCAACCATCGATCACGCTTCGGCCGCCGTCGGCGAGCTCCGCCCGCTTGCGGCCGGCATGCATCCGGCGATCCTCACTACCCGCGGCTTGTTCGCGGCCGTGGAAGCCCTCGCCAAGAGCGCCGCTGCCAGTGGTGACGCACGGCTCGTCCGACCAGCGGTTCGCCCAGCCGATCGAGGCGAACGCTTACTTTTTCGTCGCCGAGGCACTGACCAACGCGGCCAAGTACGCGCGTGCGTCCCGGGTGGACGTCTAATTGCGGTCTGCGGGACCGAATTGATCGTGGACGTCGCCGACGGGATCGGCGGCGCCACGTTGGTCGGCCTGGGTACCGGCCTGTCCGGTCTCCAGGACCGGGTTTCAGCTCTCGATGGCCGCTCCCGCCTGGACTCTCCGCCGGGCGGCGGCACTCGCCTGCACGCGGTCATCCCGTTGCCATAGCCGCCCGAACGCTGTGCCTGCGAGTCAAGCGGGTCACAAGCACCATCACGTGATGGTTCAGCGTCACGGCCAGGCAATGGCCTAAATGGCCCCGATGCCAGCGGCGTCGCCGGCGCTGGAGCAGACCCCGGCTGCGGCTTCCGCCGCCCAGGACTTGGAGCAGTTTTGAAGACTCCGTGCCAGCGTGGACTTAGAAATCCCGCTCGCAAGGAGCACGAACCATGACCCAGCCGACGGTGGTCCGCACGGGCTCCGACTGGCCGGCGGCTGACCACTCCACCGGATCCCGGCCACCATGGCCTCTAAAGGAGGCACCGTGAGCAGCAGTCTGACCACGATCATCATTCTGGTTTCAGTGATACATGTTGCCGCCTTCGTGGTCATGGTCTGGATCCGGGTCCGGCGGTGCGAGGCCGAAGCGGCCGGTACTGGTCCGACGACGTGGCCCACTACCGCCACTCTGCGCGGCCCACTGACCGAACCAACTGAGCTGAGTTAAGGGCATCCCGAGATGAGCAGCCAGTACGCTGCGCCGAAACCGGCCGTCCGGCACGGCGTGGTTGGCGTGGTTGGCGCGGCGTCGCCGAGTTGGTTGCGGTCGTCCCGGCCATCGGTCTGTGCCCGGCTAGCGCAGGGACTGGAAGGCGGCCCGCATTTCGGCAGCGAACAGGTCCGGCTGTTCCCAGGCGGCAAAGTGGCCGCCCCGGTCGAGCCGGTTGTAGTGGATGAGGTTGTGGGGATACGCGCGCTCGGCCCAGCCGCGGGGGGCCTGATAGAGCTCGTCGGGGAAGACGCTGATGGCGAACGGGATCGTGATGGGCTTGGCGTCGAAGAAGTCCGCCTTATTCTCCCAGTACAGGCGGCCGGAAGACACTCCAGTATTGGTCAGCCAGTACAGCGTGATGTTGTCCAGGATGTCATCCCGGGTCAGGGCGCTGGGCAGGGTTCCCTGCAGGGCCTGTTCCACCAGGCCCGGCTGGCCGGTGCCGTCGCCATGGTCGAGCATGAACGCCGCGAGGTCGATGGGTGAGTCGGCCAGTCCGTACAGCGTTTGCGGTCGCGTCGTCATGATCTGGGCGTAAGCCACGTGCTTGGCGTAGAAGGTGCTCAGCTGCTCATACGCGCTTTTCTCCTCGGCGGACAGATCTGCTGGTGGCGGGTCGCCGCGCTGGACCGCCTTGTTGATGGCCGCTGGAGCGGTCCCGGGCATGTTGGAATGAATGCCGAGCAGTTCCGGTGGTGCCTGGATACCCATCGTCTGCGTGACTGCCGCGCCCCAGTCGCCGCCTTGCGCGACGAACCGGGTGTATCCGAGGCGCTTCATCAGCTCTACCCAGGCACGAGCGGTACGGGGGGGATCCCACCCCGGGGCGGTCGGCTTGGCGGAGAACCCGTACCCAGGCAGCGAGGGGATCACCAGGTGGAACGCGTCCGCCGCGCTCGCACCGTGCGCCGTGGGATCAGTGAGCGGTTCGATGATTTTCAGCTGCTCGATGATCGAGCCTGGCCACCCGTGTGTCACGATCAGCGGCAGTGCCTCCTCGTGCCGGGACCTGACGTGGATGAAATGAATGTCCAGTCCGTCGATCTCGGTGACGAAGTTCGGCAGGGCGTTCAGCTTCGCCTCGCATTTGCGCCAGTCGTAATCTGTCCCCCAGTGGCGCGCGAGCTCCTGCATCATCGCTAGCCGCACGCCCTGCGAGTCATCGGTCACCGTCTCGCGCTCGGGCCATCTGGTCGCGTGCACGCGGCGGCGCAGGTCGGTAAGCTCCGGCTCGGAAAAACCGACCCGGAAGGGGCGGATGGTGTTGTCTTGGCCAGGCATTTTGATCTCCTTACGGTCTTTATTTGGCGCGGCTGGGCCAGCGGTTAGTTGCCGGCGTCGATGATGATGGCTTTCGCCAAAGCCTGCGGAGCCTCTTGCGGCAGGTTGTGCCCGATGCCGTCCTCGGTGCTCGTATTTGCTGCGTGGGCGCTGGCGTCCGGGTGCGGCGCGCCGTTGCGCTCAGATCATTCATCCGGGTGCTCTTCAGTTACCGGAGCGTGCGCTTAGGGCGTCGACCCGTTGGCGATCCAATGCTGGAAGAGAGCGACGTGTTCCGGCGGCCATGCCCCGTCGCAGGGCATCGTGCCGTCGCGGAGGCGCTGGAGGATCGCATCTTGGTGCGCTTGGACGTCGCTGTGGGACCACAGGTCGAAGGCTTTAAGCATCGAATCGCGGTCCTTTTCGCGGAACATAGGACGGACATCGCGCTCGAAACTCAGCAGCCCTGCGGGTGAGTCCGGCTGGCCGGTCATCGGTTTCTCCCGTCGTTGTGACAGCCAATGCTGACATCTAGTTTCTGGTATCCGCGCAGGTCATCCTGTTTGGCGGAGCCGCCGTACGCCCCGGTGTGGCCCGCCATCTCACCTCAGTGCGTCGGCCAGGCTGCGGGCATTCGAACCTGCGGAACAGGATGCCCCAGGCCCCCAGCTGGCCGATCGCAGCCCTGCCGCCGGGCCGCCCCGCCCGCCGGCGGTCACTATGCACGGGCGGCCGCCAAGGCCGGGCCCCACCCCGGACAGCGAAGGTCTGAAGTCTGGTGCAGCCTGAGCGCCAGCTCTGCTCTGACGCGTCCTCGCGTAGCACGCGCCGGGGCGGCGGCGCTCTTACTAGCCGGTGACGGTCGCCGCGTCGGGAAACACTTCGCTCAGCCGCCCGGTGCTGACGTCATACACGAATCCCCTGACCGGGACCTCCGGCGAGATCCATGGATGTGACCTGGCCTTCTGGATCTGCTCCTTGGTATTCTCCACGGCGTCGGTGAAGCTGTAGAACCTGGCCGGCGCGATCGGTGCCCGCCCCGTCTCCTTGCGGAGCCGGTCCTCCAATTCGCGGTCGGCGAACCTGAGCATCCCGCAGTCGGTGTGATTGATGATCATTATCTCCCGGGTGCCCAGCAGCCTGGTCGAGAGAACAAGCGACCGGACCGCGTCGTCATCGATGACGGTGCCAAAGTTCCTGATCATGTCGACATCGGCGTGGGCAAGACCGAGCATCTGCTCGATGTCGGTCAGCCGGGGATCCGCACAGGTGACGATCGCGATCCGAGGCGCCGGCGGCTTCCCGCGGCTGGGATCGTAGTCGTTGGCGATGGTGGCATTGGCGCTCAGCGCCTCGTCGATGAGACTCATGTGCTTTCTCCTTCTCCTTGGGCATCCCGTTCTCTCGGTCGCGTCACGAGCGGCCCGGTGAGGTTCCCGTCAGGCACGTTCAGGTTGAGCCCGCCTGCGGCCACGGTGCCGTCCGGGTACTCTCTCTTTTCCTGCTCGGACGTGATCCGGCCGGGTCTTTATTGGTCATCGGTGGGTTGGCACTGCCCTCAGGATCACGCTCGGGGCCGGGCCGTCGCACCCGCGTAAGTCCCTGGCCGGCACCCTGGCCTGCCCGGCAGGAGTGGGTCCGCCTAGCGCCTAGCGGTGCGGAATCAGGCAGCCCCAGTGCGGGCCGAGGCCTGGCTGTGCCTGGCAAAGTCCACCGGAGCCGTCGGCACCGACTGGCCGCTCGGGATCGAAGCACCCCGAGAGGGCGGCCAATGCCCAGGATCGGCAGCGGCTGGTTCACGCGGCCCGTGGTCAGGATGAGCCGGGCATAGCCGACCCGACGGGCTTCCGGGACCCGGCCAGCTGACCACCTTCTGCCAGTCTGCCTGCCACCTGGAGCATCAGTGGGCGCTACAGGAAGTAGTTGACCGAGTTGGTCAGCAGGGTCTCCATCGCGGTCCCTTTTGCTAGGTCTGGCAGGTGGCTGCCGGCCCGGACCAAGTCCAGATCCTGGCACCCACCCGGGCGCCTGGGAGCGACCAGTCGCGCCCGTGAGATCCCTGGCCTGCGCCTAGTCGCCGGACCTCGCGGGAGACATCAGGCCGCGTGCAGGACGGCGCGTAGCTGGGTGGCGAGAGGGCTGGCCCAAGAAGGCCGTTCTCGTCGGCGTAGAGGCGGCATGACAGGGATGGCACCTATCCGGGCCGGGCGAACGGGTCGGCGCCGTCGACCAGGGGTCGGTGAGCCGGTCATCCGCTGGAGCCGGGCTTGGCCCTCGTTATCGACGATGTGCCATGTCACCTGAATGTCAGGGTGCTCTGTCAGGATGGGACCGAGAGGATGTGCAGGAAGTGACCATGAACATTGCTGACCAGCCCGCTGCCGGGCTTGCGGTGGCCATCCAGACCGGCGACACTGCCGAGGTCGAGAGGCTGCTGGCCGGGTATCCGGGCCTGGCGGGCGAGCAGTTGGCTGGGCGCGGCGGCGGGACGAAAACGGCGCTGCACATCGTCACGGACTGGCCAGGATATTTTCCCAGTGGCCCGCAGATTGTCCCTATCTTGATCGCCGCCGGGGCGGACCCTAATGCCCGCACGTCCGGGGGTGCCCCTGAGACGCCGTTGCACTGGGCCGCCAGCAGCGATGACGCCGACGTGGCCCGCGCGCTCATCGATGGTGGTGCGGACCTGCAGACGCCGGGCGGGTCGATCGGCACGCCGCTGGACAACGCGATCGGCTACGGCTGCTGGCATGTGGCCAGGCTCCTGGTCCAGCGGGGGGCCCGCGTAGAGCGGCTCTGGCAGGCGGCCGCGCTGGGCCTGCTGGACCGGCTCGAAGAACTCCTGGCCGACAGGCCAAGCAGTGAAGACATCAGTCATGCGCTCTGGCAGGCCTGCCACGGTGGGCAGCGACGCGCCGCCGAGCGGCTCCTGAACGCCGGAGCAGACCTGAGCTACCACCCCGGCTACGCGGACGAAACTCCAGCACAGATCGCAGCGACTCACGGTGAACAGCGATCGAACGTGATCAAGTGGCTGAGCGAGCAGCCGTCCCGTCCCTGAGGCTGCTGGGCGGCCCCAGGCTGGTGGTCAGCACGCCGCCGGGAGGGCGCACGTTGCTCCCGAAACGACCGCAGATTTCCAGGGATCACGAGGTCACGACTGAGGAGTTGGATGACGGTGAGATCATGAGTACCAGATCAGTGGTGACGCCATCAGAGCTTACGGCGCAGATCAAGAGGCCGTCATGTACGCGCGAAGAAGCCGGAAGCAAGACCGTGATCGCTACACGAACGCGCAGATCACCCGTGAACAGCTCGGTGTTCAGGGGGCCAAGCTGTGTGAGAGCATACGTCACTGGTACCGGCGGCTCACGCGGCGAAAGTCTGCGGAACGCTAGCAACTGCGGACCATCACCTGCCTGACTACGGCCCGTCTGGCAGGTGTGCTGCCGGACGGCAGTGAGATACAAAACGGTCACCCGCAGGTGCCAGTCGCCCGGGTTTCAGAGGCGAGGGTCTGGCTGCTATCGATCTCGGCGCCGGCAACCCGCGACGCGGCGCCCGTGCCGTGCCGAGACCGGTCACGTCAGTTATTTTGCGGCACTTGAACGGTCTGCCGGGACTGCGCTGCGCTGGATGGCCAGCCACACGTGGGCCGGTGTCAAGGGCATGTCTGCGTGGCTCACACCGAACGGAGCGAGCGCGTCGATGACCGAATTGACGACGGCTGGCGGCGATCCGACGGTAGCGGACTCCCCGATGCCCTTGGCCCCAACGGGGTGGTGCGGTGACGGGGTGACGGTGGCGCCGAGTTCGGGGGACGGGCACTCCAGCGATGTGGGCAGCAGGTAGTCCATGAAGGAGCCGCTCAGGCAATTGCCCATCTCGTCAAATGAGATGGTCTGCATCAGGGCGATGCCGATGCCGTCGGCCAGGCCGCGATGCACCTGTCCCTCAACGATCATCGGGTTGATCCGGACGCCGCAGTCGTCGACCGCGATGAAGCGCCGGACCTTAACCTCGCCGGTGCCCGGGTCCACGTCGGTGACGCAGATGTAGGCGCCAAAGGGGAACGTCAGATTCGGCGGGTTGTAGACTGCCGACGCGTCCAGGTGCCCCTCGATCCCGGGAGGCAGCTCGAGCGAGGAGTGGGCAGCGCTCGCGATCTCGGCGATGCCCAGGGCGGTGTCGGGGTCACCGCGGACGCGCCACTTGCCATCCAGCCACTCCAGGTCGTCCGCGGACACCTCGAGCATGGCCGCTGCCACCAGCTGGGCCCGCTCACGGACCTTCCGGGAGGCGACCACGGCGGCGGCGCCGGACACCGGCGTGGACCGCGACCCGTAGGTGCCGAGGCCGAACGGGGTCCGGTCTGTATCGCCGTGCACGACCTCGACGTCATCGGGGGACAAGCCGAGTTCATGCGCTACCAGCTGCGCGAACGTGGTCTCGTGCCCCTGCCCCTGGGTCTGCACCGAGATCGCGAGCACGGCCTTGCCCGAGGGATGCACGCGGAGGTCGGCGCCGTCGGCCATGCCGAGCCCCATGATGTCCATATGACCGCGCGGGCCCGCACCGACGCCCTCGGTAAAGAAGCTCAGCCCGATGCCCATGTACTCACCGCGGGTGCGCCGCTCCGCCTGCTCGCGGCGCAGCTCGCCGTAGTCCGCCATGTCCAGGGCTAGCTGCAGCGCCCGCGGGTAGTCACCGGAGTCGTACTTCCAGCCGGAGGGCGTGGTGTAGGGGAACTGCTCGGGACGCAGCAGGTTGCGCATCCGCAAGTCCGCCGGGTCCATGCCGAGCTCGCGGGCGAGCATGTCCGTCAGCCGCTCCACCAGGTACACGGCCTCGGTGATGCGGAACGAGCATGAGTAGGCGACCCCGCCGGGCGCCTTGTTCGTGAACACGCCGGTGACCTCGCAGTACGCCGCCTGCGTCTGGTAGGAACCGGTGAAGATGTGGAAGAAGCCCGCCGGGAATTTGGACGGCTGCGCAACCGCGTTGAACGCGCCGTGGTCGGCGAGCACCCGGGCGCGCAGCCCCAGGATCCGGCCATCCGCGGTCGCGGCGATCTCGCCGTGCATGTGGTAGTCGCGGGCGAACGCGGTGGACATCAGGTTCTCCGACCGGTCCTCCATCCACTTCACCGGCCGCCCGGTGGTCATCGACGCGGCGATCGCGCAGACGTAGCCCGGGTAGACGGGAACCTTGGCGCCGAAGCCGCCGCCCAGGTCGGGTGACACGATCCGGATCTTGTGCTCGGGGATCTGCGTCAGCGCCGCGTACAGCGTGCGGTGGGCATGCGGAGCCTGGCTGGTCGCCCACAGGGTGAGCCTGCCGTCGACCGGGTCGTAGTCGGCGATCGCACCGCAGGTCTCCAGCGGCGCGGGGTGCGACCGCGGGTAACTCATGTCGCAGCCGACCACTACGTCCGCCCCGGCGAAGACCGCGTCGGTGGCCGTCTTGTCGCCCGCGGTCCAGTCGAAGATGTGATTACCGCCGGGCAGCTCCTCGCGGACCAGCGGCGCGCCGGGCTCAAGTGCTGCTGCCGGGTCCATCAGCGGTGGCAGCGGTTCGTAGTCGACGGAGATCAGCTCGAGCGCGTCCCGGGCTGCGTACCGGTCGGTCGCCACCACGAACGCGACCTCCTGGCCCTGAAACCGGACCTTGTCGGTGGCGAGCACCGCCTGTACGTCGCCGAACAGCGTCGGCATCCAGGCCAGGCCGCGCTCGGCCAGGTCGGCGCCGGTGAGCACGTCCACGACCGACGGGTGGGCCAGGGCGGCGCTGGCGTCGACCACGGTGATCCTGGCGTGCGCCAGCGGGCTGCGCAGGATCGCGCCGTACAGCATGCCGGGCAGCGCCATGTCATCCACGTACCTGCCCTGCCCCCGGATGAACCGCGCGTCCTCCTTGCGGGGAAGCGACCCGTAAGCGTGGCTCATCCGCCGTCGCCTCCATGTTCGGCTGCGCTGCCGGCCGCATTGTCGTGCTTAGCGGCCCACAGCACCGACCTGACGATGTTCTCGTACCCGGTGCACCGGCAGACCTGCCCGGATATTGCCTCGCGGACATCGGCCTCGGTCGGATCTGGGTTGTTGTCGAGCAACCACCGGGCGGTCATCATCATGCCGGGCGTGCAGAAGCCGCACTGCAGCCCGTGGCACGCGCCAAAGGCTTCCTGAACCGGGTCGAGCCGGCTGCGGCTGGCCAGGCCCTCCACCGTGGCGACCCGCCGTCCGTCCGCCATGACGGCGAGCACCGTGCAGGATTTGACCGGTGTCTCGTCCAGCCACACCACGCAGGCGCCGCAGTTGGACGTGTCACAGCCCCAATGCGAGCCGGTCAGCCTGAGCTCGTCGCGCAGGAAGTGGATCAGCAGCAGCCGCGGCTCGACGTCCCGCGCGTAGTCGGTCCCGTTGACCGTGACGGTGATCTTCACAATGGCCGCCCCTGGGCCCGGCTGACGGCGGTGCGCAGCGCCCGGGCAGTGAGCTCGCGGACCAGGTGCCGCTTGTACTCCGCCGGGCCGCGCTGGTCGTCGGCCGGGTGGCAGTGCTCCGCGGCGATCTCTCCCGCCTGGGAGAAGGCCTGCTCGGTGGCGGCGTGCCCGCGCAGGAACTCCTCGGCCTCGGCTGCGACGAAGTGTGCGGCGCCGACCGCGGTCAGCCCGATGCCGACGTCCGCGATCTCGCCGTCCGCCAGCCAGACCGCCACCCCGGCAGCGCCGATCGGCCAGTCACCCGCCCGGCGCATGACCTTCAGGTACGCGCTGCCGCTGCCCGGCCTGACCGGCAGCCTGATCTCGGTCAGCATCTCGGCGGATCCGACCACCGTCTCGTATGGGCCGGTGTGGAACGCTCGCGCGGACACCTCCCGGCTGCCGTCGGGCCCGTGGATGATCATCGAGCCTTTCAGCGCGGCGAACGCGGCGGACAGATCCTCCGACGGGTCCGCCTGGCATAGCGACCCGCCGATGGTGCCCCAGTTCCTGACCACCGGGTCGGCGATCACCCGCTCGGCGTCATGCAGGATCGCGAAGTGCTCACCCGCTTCCGCCGAGCTCAGCAGGTCGGCGTGGCTGGCGAGCGCGCCGATGCGCAGCTCCCCACTGGACCGCTCGACGTAGCGCAGGTCCTCGATCCGGCTGATGTCGACGAGCACCTCGGGCTGCGCGAGGCGCAGCTTCATCATCGGGATCAGGCTGTGGCCGCCGGCCAGGATCATGGCTCCAGGCGCGTACCTGGACAGCAGCATGACGGCGTGCGCCACGCTTGTCGCCCGCTCGTACTCCACCTGCGCGGGAACCTGCAACTCTGCCTCCCGGCCGCGGGCATCGCCCGTCCGGCGCGCGTATCCAGCCGATGCCGTACTTTCTGAGTGTACGTAGGTGCGGCGGTCGATCCCGGCGCGCCGCGGCTCACGCTGGAGTACGCGATGACCCTGACGCAGCTGAACGCGTTCGTCCTGGTGGCCCGTCTCGGGTCGGTCCGGGCCGCCGCCAGCGCGCTTGGCGTCAGCGAGTCCGCCGTGTCGCAGGCGATCACCGCGCTGCGCCAGGACCTCGAGGACCCGCTGATCAGCCGCAGCCAGGCCGGCATGACGCTGACGCCGGGCGGCACCCGGCTGCTCGGCATCGCCTCCCAGATCGTCGTGCTCGGCGTCGAGGCGCACGCCGCGGTCCGGGCCGCGCAGGGTGCGCCGGAGCAGCTGCGCATCGTCGCCACCTCGACCTTTGCCGAGTTCGTGGCCGGACCGCTGCTCGAGGCGTTCCGCCGCCGGTTCGCCAGCGCGGTAGAGATCACCACCGGGGTGGCCGCCTCCGGCGAGCTCGGCGTGCTGATCGCCAACCGGCTCGCGGACGTCGCCATCGGGCCCGGGGTACCCATCGAGCAGGAGCTGCCGGTCGTGAGCGAGCCGGTCTTCAAGTACCGGCTGGTCGTGGTCGGTCCGGGGGGAACCGGGGCCCAGTCGCGGCCGCGCGGCCCGGCCCGGCAGTGGCGCTGGCTGGTGGATCCGTCCGGCACCGACCCGGGGAGCGAGACCGCCAGGCTGCTGCGCCGGCTCGGCGTCGCGGACGCCAACATCGGGGTCTTCCCGAGCCAGACCGCGGCCTGGGCGGCCGCCGCCGACGGAGCGGGGGTCGCGCCCGCCATCGAGCATCTGGTCTCCCACCAGGTGCGGCGCGGCGAGCTGTCCCTCATCGACCTGCCGGGCTTCCCGGTAGAGGAGTGCTGGTACGCGACCCTGGTCGAGCGGGAGCGGCGCAGCACCGCCGCCAGCGCCCTGCGCCGGTTCCTGGGCACTCCAGAGGCGATGCAGCTGATGCGGTCGCCCGCGGCCGGAGTGTCGCCGTCGCGCTTCAAGCCGCCGGTCTACGTCACGATCTGGAGCTGAGACCGCAGGGCTGCCCGTCCTGCTGGCCTGGCCGCTGAGCCGATTAAGCGACAGCTTATTTGGCTGTTGCGGCCCTGTTAAGCACGCGTCACGATACGACCACCTTTCGTTTCCGCCTGCCGTCGGGGCAGGTGGGGCACCCGATGGCCGGGAGATCGTGGCATGCCAATCGAGTCCGACGGACACAGCAGGGACAACCCGCGGCTGTTCGAGCTGATCGAGGACGCGCCCAAGACGGGGAAGAGCCCCACGGTCTGGGCGTGGCCTCAGCTCGTCGACTACCTCAAGATCGCCGGGCAGCCGGTTTCCGGCCCATGGCCGCCGCACCAGGAGCCGCGTCCCGACCCCGATTACGAGTCCGGTCCGCAGGCGGTTCCCGATCCGCACTCCTTCCCCGGCTTCCACGAGGGCCCCGGTGACAGTGCCCCGGGTGACAGCGCCCCCGGCGACGGCCCATCAGCCGAGCGGAGGCCGTGAATGTTCCCGTCCCGTTTCGGCTATGAGGCGCCGCGTTCGCTGGATGAGGCGATCGGCGTGCTGCGTGACGGCGGTGACTACGCCAAGGTGCTCGCCGGCGGCCAGAGCCTGGTGCCGATGATGAAGCTGCGCTTCGCCTCACCGGAGCTGATCGTCGACATCAACAACCTGCCCGGCCTCGCTTATCACCGGACGGATCCGGACGGCAGCTTGCGTATCGGCGCGCTCTGCCGCCATGTCGACCTGGAGTTCTCCGGCCTGCTCAAAGACACGCAGCCGACGATGGCCGCGGCGGCGCCGCTGGTCGCCGACCCGCTGGTGCGCAACCGGGGCACGCTCGTCGGGTCGCTGTGCCACGCCGACCCGCAGGGTGACTGGGCGTCGGTGCTGCTGGCGCTCGGCGGCTCGGTGATCGCTCAGGGGCCGCGCGGCCGGCGTGAGATCCCGCTCAGCGACTTCGTAACCGGCCCGTTCCAGAACGTCCTGGAGCACGACGAGATCGCCGTGGAAGCCGTGGTGCCGCCGGCCGCCGGGGCCCGGGCAGGCGGCTACCTGAAGTTGGAGCGGCGGGTCGGTGACTTTGCCACCGTCGGGGTAGCCGTGGCCATCGAGACCTCGGGAGCCGA
>CAWAFD010000036.1:0-163854 GCA_963781225.1 uncultured Actinomycetota bacterium | reverse complement strand
ATGCATTGCTTTGGTCACCAGCGGCTTCACCGGGAAGTTCGCCGTCTTCTCGGCTGCCATCGCCTCCGGTGAGACCGCGCTGGTCATCGTGGGTGTGCTCAGCAGTGCGATCGCCGCGTTCTTTTACGTCCGGATAATCGTGCTCATGTTCTTTTCCGACCCGATCCCGGACGGGCCCGAAGTTGTGGTACCGAATGTGTTCACCGGGACCGCGGTCGGCCTCGGTGTCATCGCGACCGTGGTGCTCGGCATCGTGCCCGAGCCCGTGCTGAGCCTGGCTAATCACGCCGCGACCCACCTCTTCGTCGGCTGACGCCCCGGTCGCCCGCTTTGGTTGCCGCAGCCCGCACCGGGCATACTCGGAAATTCGAGGCGTACGCGTGGGCCGACGACGTGGAGAGCATGTGATCGCAGTTCCGGTAGACTTCCTGACTCGGCCCTGGCGGAGTCGGTACTCGACGATCTCATGCGGGTCGAGCAGGCGCTGGCCGAGACGGCTCATCCCGCTGAGGAACTGCTGACCGAGGCGTCACGGCACCTCATCGAGGCCGGCGGCAAACGCTTCCGGCCGCACTGGCGCTGCTGTCGGCCCAGTACGGCGACCCCAACGCGCTGGGCGTCGAGGCCGCGGCGGCGGTGGAGCTCACCCACCTGGCGACCCTGCATCACGACGACGTGATGGACGAGGCGGACCTGCGCCGCGGCACCGAGCGCGAACGCGCGCTGGGACAACACCGTCGCCATCCTGACCGGCGACTACCTGTTCACCAAGGCCTCGCAGATCCTCGCCGAGCTCGGCCCGGAGGCGGTCATGCTGCAGGCCGGACTCAACCGGCTGGTCTCCGGACAGACCGCGGAGACCTTCGGCCCGCGCGCCGGCCAGGACCCGCTGCACCACTACATGGAGGTGGTCGGGGACAAGACCGGCTCCCTGATCGCGACGGCGGGCCGGTTCGGCGCGATGTTCGCGGGGCCCAGCGGACACCGCACCCAGATGCGGCCGCCTGCGAGCAGATCGGCATCGCCTTCCAGCTCTCCGACGACGTGCTCGACATCGCCAGCGACTCCGCCGAGTCGGGCAAGACCCCGGGCACGACCTGCGCCAGGGCGTCGGACCCTGCCGGTGCTCTACGCGCTGCGCTCGATCGAGCAATCCGGGGCTGGCCAGTCGCCGGCCGATGCCCGGCTGCACTGGCTGCTGACCGAGGGCGACCTGACCGGCGACGCCCTGCTGGCCGAGGCGCTGCAGCTGCTGCGCGCCCACCAGGCCCTGAAGGAGTCCCGCGCCGACGTGCTGAACTGGGCCCGCGGCGCCCGGGACGAGATCGATGAAGCTGCCCGACTTGCCTGCCCGGGCCGCCTTCGTGGCCCTGTGCGACTTCGTGGAGAAGCGCACGGGCTGAGCGTGGCGATGGGTCGGCGGCCCGCGCCCCAGCTCGCCCGGGGCAGCGGCAGCGCCGGCCCGGTGCCGGTCGCGTCCGAAATGCGGGGGGAAATCCACGCAATCCCGGCTGCCCTGCGCGGAACCGGGCGGGGGCAGGCTGTAATCTATGGTCCGCATGCAGCACCGGCCCGGTTTCGGGGGCCACCCAGGGGTCGGGAGAGGAGGTGCCCGGGCGTGTCCAGCCGGTGATCCGGGCTAGGGTGCTCAGATGAAGTACCTGATGCTGATGTGGGGAGAAGTAGACGCCACCACCGGTGGCGACGCGGACGTCCAGGCCTGGGCCGACTTCGACGAGCAGGTCAAAGCGGCCGGCGCGTTCGTGACCAACGGGGCGCTGCAACCGGCTGCCAGCCATGCCCGGGTAGTGCTGACACAGATCAGCGGCCATGCCCTCCCCGGCGCGGCCGAACAGCGTGCGTTCACCGCGGGTGCCCGCCAGATCCAGGCGTTTTACCTGATGGAATGCGACAGCATCGAAGCGGCCGTGGAATGGGCCAACCGGCTGCCCACCTACGGCGAGGTCGAGGTGCGCGAGCTCATCGAGTTCTGACCGGCTCGCGCCGCGGACCTCGCGCCGGGGACCTCGCGCCGCAACAGCCCGGCCGCCGAGCCCGCACGGTGAGCCCGCGCCGGGGAAGCCACGGCGGCAGCCTGCCCGGGCAGAGCACGTGCTACGTTGCCTAGGTAATGAGGGAAGCCAGGCCCTGGTACCGCACCGAACCGACCCGCGAGGCCATCTTGCGGGCGGCGGTCTCGATGGCGACCGTGGACGGCCTGGACCGGCTGTCCGCCGCCAGCGTGGCCTCAGCCCTGGGTGTGAGCAAGGGCGACGTGGCCGCGTATTTCGGCTCCAGGACAGCGCTTCAGCTGGCCACCGTGGAAGAGGCGGCCCGGGTCTTCACCGAGGAAGTGGTGCAGCCGACGCTGGCCGCTGAGCCCGGCCTGCCGCAACTGGTCGCGCTGTGCGAGGCGTTCTTCGCGCATCTGGAGCGCCGTACCTTCCCGGGCGGCTCCTTCATGGCCAGCGCGACCCTGGAGATGAACACCAGGCCCGGGCCGGTGGGTGAGCTGATCGCCCGGTTCCAGACCCAGTTCGGCGCGCTGATCCGCGGTTCCGCGGCTACCGCGGTGGACCGGCACGAGCTGCCCCCCGGCGAGGATCCCGACCGGCTGGCCTTCGAGCTCAACGGCATCATGCTGGCCACGGACACCAACTACGCGCTGCATGATGACCCGGATGTGCTCGACCTGGCCCGCCAGATCGTGCACCAGCGCCTAGCCCCGGCCTAGACGCAATGCCGGGGAGTTAAGGGCCGGGTGCGGGGGTCAAGTACTGGTTTCGGCGTGTCGTAGTGTCGTGGCAACGGAGGTCCGGTTAGACCGGAATCTGCCAAGATAACCCGTCGGTGAGGACCTCCGTTGCGCGTTCAGTCTGCCATCAGCACTGCTGTCATGACCATTACCAGGACGATTACGGTCGCGGCGGGGGTGTTCGCGCCGGGGCACCTGGGTGAGCTGACGCAGGTGATCCCGTTTGAGCTGGTGGACGGGGTGCTGGCTGATACCCGGGCTACTCAGCGGCGGCTGCGGCTGCTGCCGTCGCGGGTGGGGGTCTACTTCGTGCTGGCGCTCGGGCTGTTCCCGCGGAAGGGCTACCGGGGCGTGTGGGCGGAGCTGACCGCGGCCCTGGACGGGCTGGGACTTGCCGTGCCCTCGGCCAAGGCGCTGCGGGACCTGCGGCGGCGCCTGGGTGCGGCGCCGCTGAAGGCGCTGTTCGAGGCGCTGGCCCGCCCGGTGGCCTGGCCGCGCATGCCCGGGGTGCGCTGTGGCCGGTACCGCACCGTTTCCTTCGACGGGTGCAGGACGATCAAGGTCCCCGACACGCCGCGCAACCGCGGCTGGCTGGGCAAGATGAACGCAGCGCTCGGCGAGACCGGCTACCCGGTTATGTTGCTGATGACGCTGGTGGAGACCGGCACCCGCACGCTGCTCGGCGCGGTATTCGGGTCCACCTCCGTCAGTGAGCTGGACTGGGCGCGCCAGCTGCTGCACCTGCTGGATGAGTCCATGCTGGTACTGGCCGACCGCGGCTTTGACGCCGGGACGTTCCTGGCTGAGCTCGCCGCGACCAGAGCCCAGTTCCTGGTCCGGCTGACCGCGTGCCGCCGCCCGCCGGTCCTGCGCCACCTGCCCGACGGATCCTTCCTCTCGCTGATCGGCGGGGTGAAGGTCCGGATCATCACCGCCGAGGTGAGGGTCACCTGTCATGACGGCACCACCTACGGCGGCACCTGGCGGCTGGCTACCACCCTGCTCGATCACCGCGCCTACCCCGCCGGGGCGCTGATGGGGCTGTATCACGAGCGGTGGCAGCACGAGATCGCCTACCTCGCGCTGCGCCACACCCTGCTGGCCGGCCGGGTGCTGCGCTCATGTGACCCCGAAGGCCTCAAGCAGGAAATGTGGGCCCTGCTGGCCCTGTATCAGGCACTGCGGATCGCCGCCACCGACGCCATCGCCACCGTGCCAGGGACCGATCCCGACCGGGCCAGCTACCAGGTCGCCGTTGAGACCGCCCAGATACTGGTCGCCAGCGCCTGCCACGTCATGACCGGCGCAGCGGACCTGGCCGGCGGCATCGGCCGCGCCATCCTGGACAGCCTGCACCCGCCGCGCCGCCCGCGCGTCTGCGCCCGGCGGGTCAAATCTCCGCTGTCCCGCTGGAACAAGCATCCACCCGGCAAACCACGCACCTGCCTGCGGATCACCCAGATCACCACCACGATCCATGCAGGGAATCCCCAACAAGCGACACGCCGCCAGCAGCACGTGACAACCGTCAGAAGCCCTTAACTTCCGGCATTGGGCTAGCCCTAGCCAGACCAAGCGCTAGCCCGGCGCAGCCTTAGTGGTCTGGCCCGTAAGTTCGTCGGGGGTCGGGTCCAGGCGGTTGGGTCGTTGAGGTAGAGGCCGCAGGCGGTGTCGAGGGCGTCTTGGCAGGTGCCGACGGGCAGGCCGGTGGGGAAGACGGATTCGTCGTAGTCGTCGTGGCTGGCGCGGTAGATCGCGAACTGCCAGTCGTGGGCGGAGCCGACATAGCGCAGCCGGCACAGCTTGATCGTGGTCGCGTCGGTCAGCGTGGCATCAACGTAGCTGAAGGTCCCGCGGTGGCGGATCTGCAGGCTGGCGATCTGGGGCCAGCGTTCGCGGGCCCGGGCGCGCAGCCGCTGTTCCAGGGACGTCTTGGTGGAGTCTGGGTATCTGGCCACGACAGTCATCTTCTCCTGGCGGCCGGGTTATCGTGGCGTCGTGCCGGGCACGGGCGCGGGTACGGCATAAAGAATGCATGCCTATGCCGAGCTCGTACCAGATTGTCCTGTCCGGCCGGGAGCAGGCTGTGCTGGCGGCCCGGGCCCGGTCGGTGCGCGGGTCATACCGGGACCGGCTCGGGCGTCGATTGTGCTGGCCGCAGCAGCCGGCCAGGCCAGCGCCGTGATCGCCCGCCAGCTGGGAGTGTGCACCGACACGGTCCGCAAGTGGCGCCGCCGGTTCGCGGAGGGCCGGCTGGCCGGGCTGAAGGATGCCCCGCGCAGCGGGCGCCCGCCGTCCTTCGCCGCCGCAGACCGGGCCGAGGTGATCGCGCTGGCGTGCGCGCTGCCGGCTGAGTCTGGGGTGCCGCTGGCGCGGTGGAGTCGCCCGGACCTGGCCCGCGAGCTGGCTGCCCGCTGCCAGATCACCGTGTCGGCGTCCACGGTCGGCCGGTGGCTGGCCGGTGACGCCCTCAAGCCCTGGCAGCACCGGTCGTGGATCTCTGTCCGTGATCCCGGGTTCGCTACCAAAGCCGGGCGGGTCCTCGATCTGTACGCCGGGATCTGGGACGGCCGGCCGCTGGGCGCCAATGACTATGTGATCTGCGCCGATGAGAAGACCTCGATCCAGGCCCGGTGCCGGTGCCATCCCACCTTGGCGCCAGGCAAAGCCCGCGCGATGCGCATCGAGCACGACTATGACCGCGGTGGCGCGGTGGCCTACCTGGCTGCGTGGGACGTCCACCGCGGACAGGTCACCGGCCGGTGCGAGGACACCACCGGGATCGCGCCGTTCGCCCGGCTGGTGGAGCAGGTGATGACCACCGAGCCCTACGTCAGCGCGGACCGCGTGTTCTGGATCGTAGACAACGGGTCCTCGCACCGCGGCACCGCTTCGGCCGAACGGATGGTCAGCACCTGGCCGAACCGCAGCTGATCATCTGCCCGCACACGCATCCTGGCTGGACCAAGCGGAAATCTATTTCTCTGTCATTCAGCGCAAAGTCCTCACACCCAACGACTTCACCAGCCTGGACCAGATCCGCGATCGCCTCGCCGCGTTCGAGACCCGCTACAACGCCATCGCCCGACCGTTCACCTGGAAGTTCACAAACCTCGACCTCCGCGACCTGCTACGCCGGATCGACGCCCACGACAACCCCCACGCACTGGCGGCCTGACTACGACGAACCCCGACGAACTTACGGGCCAGACCACTTAGCTCAGCGCACTTCCCACGTGTCGCTGCCGGCCAGCAGCGCCGCCAGGTCCCCGGTCCCGGTCCGGGCCTGGGTGGCGGCGATCTGGTCGGCCATGAGCTGGTCGTAGCTCGGCTGCTCCACCTTGCGGAACACGCCCACCGGGGTGTGCCGGAAGTCCGACGTGTCCAGCCGCGACAGCGCGAACGCGTAGGAGGGGTCGGCCCGCTGCGCGTCGTGTACGAGCAGCGAATCCGGGTCCGTCCCGGCCACCTCAGCCGACTCGAGCTGGCCGTGCCGGCCGAACCGCAGCCCGCGCGTGCCACCCGCGAACCGGATCGGCTCGCCGTCCTCCAGCTTGATCAGCCGCTCGTCAGTAGCGCTGGCCTCCTTCAGCGGGGCGAACGCGTCGTCGTTGAAGATGGGGCAGTTCTGGTAGATCTCGATGAACGAGGCGCCCTGGTGGTCGGCGGCCGCCCGCAGCACCGAGGTCAGGTGGCGCCGGTCGGAGTCGATGGTACGGGCCACGAAGCTGGCGTCCGCGCCCAGCGCCAGCGACACCGGGTTGAACGGGTGGTCCAGCGAGCCGAACGGCGTCGACTTCGTCACCTTCCCGCGCTCGGAGGTGGGTGAGTACTGGCCCTTGGTCAGTCCGTAGATCCGGTTGTTGAACAGCAGGATGTTGATGTTCACGTTGCGCCGCAGCGCGTGGATCAGGTGGTTACCGCCGATCGACAGCGCATCGCCGTCCCCGGTGATGACCCAGACCGACAGGTCGGGGCGGGATGTGGCCAGCCCGGTGGCGATCGCGGGCGCCCGGCCGTGGATCGAGTGCATCCCGTAGCTGTTCACGTAGTACGGCAGCCGGGATGAGCAGCCGATCCCGGAGATGACCACGACGTTCTCGCGTGGCACCTCGAGCTGGGGCAGGAACGCCTGGAAGGCGGCCAGGATGGCGTAGTCCCCGCAGCCCGGGCACCAGCGCACCTCCTGGTCGGACTTGAAGTCCTTGGTGGAGGAACGGGTAGTGGCCTTCGGCACCAGGGTCAGCGAGGCCAGCCGGTGGCCTTCACCCTCCCCGTTGGCACCGGCCCCGTGGCCGTTCACCTCAGACATGCCCGATCACATCCTCAATTACGCCTGCGAGCTCGGCCGCCTGGAACGGCAGGCCGCGCACCTGGTTGTAGGAGATCACGTCGACCAGGAACCGCCCGCGCAGCAGCAGCGCGAGCTGGCCCAGGTTGATCTCGGGCACCAGGACCTTGTCGTAGTGGCGGAGCACCTCCGCCAGGTTGGACGGGAACGGGTTGAGATGGCGCAGGTGAGCCTGGGCCACCGGGTACCCGGCGTTGCGGATCCGGCGGACGGCCGCGCCGATGGAGCCGAAGGTGGAACCCCAGCCCAGCACCAGCACCCGCGCCGTCCCATCTGGGTCATCGACCACGACCGGCGGGATGTCGGCCGCGATTCCATCGATCTTGGCCTGCCGCAGCCGCACCATCCGGTCGTGGTTGCCCGGGTCGTAGGAGATCTCCCCGGTGACGTCCGCCTTCTCGATACCGCCGATCCGGTGCTCCAGGCCGGGCGTGCCCGGGACGGCCCAGGGACGGGCCAGCGTGACCGGATCCCGCCGGAACGGCTCGAACGCGCCGCCCTCGGCCACGTCGGCAGCGGAAGCAAACGAGAACGACGCGCTCAGGTCAGGCAGGCTGGCCGTGTCCGGGATGCGCCATGGCTCGGAGCCGTTGGCCAGGTAGCCGTCCGACAGCAGGATGACCGGGGTGCGGTACTTGACCGCGATCCGGGCCGCCTCGATGGCGGCGTTAAAGCAGTCCGCCGGGGTGGCCGCGGCCACAATGGGCACCGGCGACTCGCCGTTCCGGCCGAACATCGACTGCAGCAGGTCGGCCTGCTCCGTCTTGGTCGGCATCCCGGTGGACGGCCCGGCCCGCTGGATGTCACAGACGATAAGCGGCAGCTCGACCGAGACGGCCAGGCCGATGGTCTCGGCCTTGAGCAGCATGCCCGGCCCGGAGGTAGAGGTCACGCTCAGCGAGCCGCCGAACGACGCGCCCAGCGCCGCACCAACCGCCGAGATCTCGTCTTCGGCCTGGAAGGTGCGGACCCCGAACCGCTTGTGCTTGGCCAGCTCGTGCAGGATGTCCGAGGCCGGCGTGATCGGGTAGGAGCCCAGGAACAGCGGCAGCCCCGCCAGCTCGGACGCGGCGATCAGCCCATAGGCCAGGGCGGTGTTGCCGATGATGTTCCGGTAGGTGCCTGGGGCCACGTCGCTCGCGGGGCTGATCTCGTACCGGACCGAGAATGCCTCGGTGGTCTCGCCGAAGTTCCAGCCCGCCTGGAACGCGGCCACGTTCGCGGCCATGATCTCGGGCTTGGACGCGAACTTGGCCTTGAGAAAGGACAGCGTGCCCTCCGACGGCCGGTCGTACAGCCAGGACAGCATGCCCAGCGCGAACATGTTCTTGGCCCGCTCGGCGTCCTTGCGGGTGATGTCGAAGGACTCCAGGGCCTTGACCGTCAGGGACGTGATCGGCACCGCGTGCACGTTGTACGCCTCGAGCGAGTCGTCATCGAGCGGGCTGCCGTCGTAGCCGACCTTGGTCAGGTTCCGCTTGGTGAACTCGTCGGTGTTGACGATCAGGTCACCGCCGCGGGGCAGGTCCACCAGGTTGGCCTTCAGCGCCGCTGGGTTCATGGCGATGAGGACGTCCGGCGCGTCACCCGGCGTGAGGATGTCGTGGTCCGCGAAATGCAGCTGGAAGCTCGATACACCTGGCAGGGTGCCGGCGGGGGCCCTGATCTCAGCGGGGAAGTTCGGCAGCGTGGACAGGTCATTACCGAAGACCGCTGTCTCCTGGGTGAACCTGTCTCCGGCGAGCTGCATGCCGTCACCAGAGTCGCCAGCGAACCTGATGATGACGTGATCGAGCTTCTGGACCTGCTTGGTCACAGTGGAAAGACCTCCTCCGCATGCCGCAGCCGGGCGCTCGCTCGGTACCACTTCACAGCTGGGCACCATTCCACGGCCGGGGGCATGAGTTAGGACGGACAAATCTTACGCCGAAACAGGCCCGCGATCGAACGTTGGCCCTGGAACGAACACGCAACTGTGCGGTGATATTCCCCCGGCCCGGGCCTAACCTGGCGGGGGAGCGGCTGTAACTTGCGACGGCCGGCGGCCTGAGCGCGGTCGCTAGGAGGTGGATGGCTGTGCGCGGTCTGGCCTTGCGGGCAGCCGAACTGGCCCGGGCCGGAGCAGGCCTGGCCACCACGATCCTGGTCGTCCTGGCCGGGTGTGGGCTGATCGGGGTGGGTATCGCCGGTGGCAGCGGTGCGGTGGCTGGGGTCGCGGTCGCCGCGATCCTGGTCGTGGTGGGGTGGGCATGCTGCGGCCGGCTGGCCCTGTCGGCCGTCCGGGCCCGGCCGGTCAGCGAGGTAGAGCACCCTCAGCTCTACCTGATAGTCCGTGAGCTGAGCATGGCCGCGCGGCTGCCGGTGCCGCGGCTGTACCTGTCGCCGGCCGGCCAGCCCAACGCGCTCACGGCTGGGCGCAGCTCGCGCACGGCCACGCTGTGCTGCACCGAGGGCCTGCTGCGTGTGCTGGATGAGGCCGAACTGCGCGGCGTACTCGCCCAGCAATTCGGTCACGTCTTGGGCCACGACATGCTGGCGTCCTCCGTCGCGGCCGGACTGGCCCGGGTCATCACCTCCCCGGCCGCGCTGGCCGGCCGAGCCGCCGGGCGCGCCCCGGACCAGCATTCCCCGAGACCCTGCTCATGCTCGTCCTCGGGCCGGTCGCGGCGCTGGTCGTCCGGCTCGCCGTATCCGTCGAGCGCGAGTACCGCGCCGACACGGCCGGAGCCCAGCTGACCGGCGACCCAGTCGTCCTGGCCAGCGCGCTCCGCAAGATCGAGGTGAGCGCGACGGAGCACCCCGCGCCCCCCGGCGCCCGCCGCGCCTGCGTCGCTCACCTGATGATCGCCAGCCCGTTCCGGCCCGAGGGTCTCGGTCGCCTGTTCGGCGTCCATCCCCCCATGGGCGACCGGCTCCTGCGCCTCGAGGCGCTGGCCGGCTACCGCCGCTGATCCCAGAAATGTCAGTGGCCGCGGCTATTATAGGAACAAGAGTTCCAACAAATCATTCAGGCCGAACGGGTTGGGTTTCGCGTCCACCCGGATAGCAGGAACCGCCCCGGCCCGGACAGGAGGCGCCTCACAATGCCCGGCACTGTCACCCCACCCGTCACTGCGGACGAGGCGATCGCCATGCTGGATGCCGCGCTGCGTTACCTGGACGAGGTCGACTTCACCCAGCTCTCGCTCGAGGAGCAAGTCCAGGTTCTGCTGACCTTCGAGGAACTCAGGCCGCTCACGGCCGCCACCCGCGCCAACATCGGCGAGGCTGCCGCGGCCAGGCCGGCCTGCGGCCGGCACCGGGTAACCGCGCCGCCGGGCCCACCTCAGCGGTAGTTGACGAACTGCAGGGCAAAGTCGAACTCCTTGCCCTTCAGCAGCGCGATGACCGACTGCAGGTCATCCTTTTTCTTGGCCGAGACACGCAGCTCCTCACCCTGGATCTGAGCCCGCACGCCCTTCGGGCCCTCGTCCCGGATGATCTTGGAGATTTTCTTGGCGTTGTCCTGGGTGATGCCCTCTTTGAGGGACACACCCATCCGGTACTCCTTGCCCGAGGGTTTGGGATCGTCCGCGTCCAGCGTCTTGAGCGACACACCGCGCTTGACCAGTTTGTCCTTGAACACATCGAGGACGGCCTTGGCGCGCTCTTCGCTATTGGCGCGGATGTCGACGCTGTCGCCGGACCAGGTAATGGATGCACCGACGCCGCGGAAGTCGAACCGGGTGCTTATCTCCTTGGCCGCCTGGTTGAGGGCGTTGTCGACTTCCTGATGGTCGAGCTTGGACACGATGTCAAAAGAAGACTCTGATGATGCCACCGCTCCAGGCTAGACGTGCCGGGTGCGGGCCGTCACGCCGAACGCGCCGGGACCTGCGCCGGACAGGGAATCGCAGTGGATTTACCGTCCGGTCTCGACTTGGGCTATCCTGCTGCATGCCGCCAGACGCCGCGGCGAACGGCAGGTTGCCCGAGTGGCCAAAGGGAGCGGTCTGTAAAACCGTCGGCTCAGCCTACGTTGGTTCGAACCCAACACCTGCCACCACCTGCGAAAACGGCCCGCTAGCTGTGAATTCTCGGCTATGCGGGCCGTTTTCTTCTTATCCCGCCGTGTGTCACCTTTAGCGCTGTGGGCCCGCTGCGTCGCGGTGTCCACGGACATACAGGTAAGCGGACGGCGTCCGGCCGCCAGGACGGTCGGTGTGCACCGTGGGCTCTCCACGGACAGCCACGGACAGGCCGCCCCGGTCGCGTGTCCCGGCTTGACGTGTGCCGCCAAGTAAAGCGTGCATCCCTGGCGTGTCCGGAGGTTCGGGCTGCGCAGCCGGGGCAAGGGGCGAGCCGGAGGTTGGCCGATCAGGTGCCGACGCGTCCCTCAGCAGCATCATCCCGCTAGCCGGAGTTGGCTGGCGCCGGCGTTGCCGGGTTTACCAGGCTGAGGCCGAAGACCTGCTCCATGACAACGGTGGTGGCCCGGTCGGCGAATTCGTCTTCGGTCCAGCTGAGGGCCCGAGCGCACTGCACGAACAGCTGTGGGGCCGGTCAGCACCAGCAGGAGGTCGCGGGTGCGGGTGGGACCTGCGCGCAGCGGGTGCTTCCCGGTGAGCACCGGTATCAGCTCGGCATAGTCGAGTCGGCGGAGCCGCTCGTGGTGCTCGTAGCCATGGAGGGCGGTCTCGTCGCCGAGCACCATCCAGACCAGGGGAGCGGCCCGGGTGAGCAGCTCGGCCGTCCCGCTGGCGAACCGGCGGACGGACTCCTCGATCCCGTGCCCGTCGTCGGCGGCTGGCCACCAGGGCATCAGGTGCGGCGGCACGCTTGCGGGCCCAGGACGGCCTGCTCGAAGACGGCGTGAAACAGGTCCCCTTGGTGCGGAACGTGAAGTAGACCGTCTGGACCGCGACCCCGGACGCTGCGGCCACGGTGGGCATCGTCGTCGCGGCGTAACCCTGCTCGAGGAACTGCCGGTGGGCGGCTTCGATGATCCGCGGCCTGGCCGTGGGTCAGGCCTATCACGGCGCTGCATTTGTCACGCCATTGTCGCTAATGCCGGAAACCGGCTGGGTCAGCGGCTACATTGACAGGCGTACCAGCCCGGCCGGACCTGCGTACGCTCTGATCAACACGGGCCGGGCCGCCCGACGTCACCAGGGGGCAGCGTGACGGAACAGCCACCGGGATGTCCCGGCGACCAGCTATCACCGCCAGAGCTGGAGTTTGTCCGCCGCTGGCGCCCGATGATCGACCGGGTCGGCGGGGACGGCGGCCAGGCTCGCGCGGCCAAGCACCTCAACTGGACCACGTCCACGGTGTCCCGCGACTACAAGGGCGACACCCTGCCCACCGAGGAACGCCTGTTTCAGCTGGGCAACGCTCTCCAGCTCCCGCACCGGGAGATGCTCGACCTGGCGTCACTGTTCCGCCGCGCCCGCGCCGGCCGTCGCGATCGCCTCCGCACCTCCCGCGCCAACCGCCCCGGCCCGCCCACCGCGTTCGAACCCACCATGACCAGCGCCTGGCCCCCGTCCGGCCTGCCCGCGCCAGATCCGCTCACTCCCGCCGACCCGCCCGCCTTCCTCGGCCCGGTCGCATCTTCTGGCCCAGCGAACCTGACCGATCCGGCCACCTCCAACCCGGCCTATTTCCTGGTCCAGGCGCCTGATTCCCCCGGCCCGTATCACTCGGCCGAGCCGCCAGGCCACCACGCCCGCCCCCGCGCGTGGTTCCGCAGCCGCCGCGGCCTGGCCGCCGTGCTGTCAGTCGCCGCCATGGCCGCGGTGGTCCTCGAGCTGGCGCTGTCCGGCTCGCCGGCGCCCGCCAAGCCCGCCGCCCACGGCCAGACCCCGTCCGGCGTGTTGGGCTCGTTCCCCGGCATGACCATGGAATCGGTGCGGATCCCGGTGCGGTCGCTGACCCCGGTGCTGGCCGCCCAGTTCCGCCAGGGCCGCACCGCGCACGCCACCACGGTCACCGGCTTTGTGTTCCGCAACCACGAGACGCCCGGCCTGTGCCTGACCGCGCCGGACACCGGGGCCAAGGCCGGGAAGAACCGAGACCCGATCGTGGTCAGTACCTGCCGTGGCGCGCCGAGCCAGGTCTGGATCCCGCTGCAGTGGGAGGTCAAGGGTTTCCGCTTCACTCACCTGGTCAGTGACCGGTACCAGTCCATGTGCCTGAACGCGAACAACCTGGGCGGCTTGAACAACGGCCACATCGTCCAGTTGTGGGACTGCTACCCGGCCGGCAACGAGGCCTGGGACTTCGGTGACTGGCACGCCGCGGTCAGCGCCGGCACCCGGTCCTACCCACTGTTCGCAAGGAACGGCCGCCTGTGCCTTGACGCGGACAAGTGGGACCTGCGCGACGGCACCTCGGTCCGGATCTGGACCCAATACCCGGCGGCCAACCAGTTCTGGTCCTGATTCAATCCCATCCCGATCCCGCATGTGTCCCAGCCGGGTTGACGTCTGCCCACCTCACGGCGCTGGGATTCAATGGGATCGCAGATTACATCGTGGCCCTTGTGCTCGCCCTGGCAACGTACCTGCTTGTCCATCCAGCGACTTTCCAGCAGGGGAAAACATGGTGCCTTCGTCCGGCGAGCGGAATACGCCGCCTCCGCTTACCCGCCCGGCCCGATGGCGCGGGCTCCTCGTCGCGGTCCTGGCCGCGCTGGTCACTGCGGGCCTGGCCACGAGCGCCCCGCGCGCGCTGGCCCAACCCGTTCAGGCAGCCCAGCCGACCCGTCCGGCCGCCCAGGTCACCATCCCGGTCGGCGTTCAGGACGGCTGGGTCAACAGTTGCGACTCCGGTTCGGCACCGGACTACACGCCGAAAAACTCGGTCCCGGCCGTGGACAGCCTGTCCTGGGCCGCGCTCGGCATGAACACGGTCCGGTTCAGCCCTCCCTGGGACATCGCCTCCTACCATCCCGCCACCGCGGACGGCAAGGCGCTCGCGGTCGAGCAGGCGTGCTTCAACTACTGGCTCAAGGCCCTGGGCGCCAAAGGCGTCACGCCGGAGATCGCGTTCAAGCCGGACTACAACTACACCTCCGGCAACAGGATCATGATCCCGGAGCTGAACACCTACGCGGCCGCAATCCAGGCCTTCGTCTCGACCTACAACTGCCCGACGGCTCCGGCCGGCGCGCTGTGCCCGGACGGTCTGGCCCGGGTCAGCATCATCGCGCCGTGGGGCGAGCCCGAGTTCCAAGGCTCGGGCAAGGTCGGGACGGCCGAGCTCCCACAGTACTTCTACATGCAGGATGGCCGCCGGCTCGATGCTACCGACTGCCCGGTCCACGCCAGCGACGTCAACTGCGGTCCGGCGCTGGCCGCGCAGATGTGGGTCGTGGTCCGTCACCGCTGCCCGTCCTGCACCGACATCGCCGGGGACTTCGGCAGCAACCGGTCCAAGGACTTCGCTTACCTGGCCGTCTACCACAGGTACCTGCGCGACTTGCACGGCGGCAAGGCCGTCTACCGGCCGACTGTGTGGGCCATCCACCCGTACACCGACGTGATCGCCTTCGAGCGGCACCAGAACGTGCCGTTGCAGCAGACCCTGGTCGGCCGGTACGCCCGGCAGCTGCGGCGCATCGGCTTCGGGTCGAAGACCCAGATCTGGCTGGACGAGGTCAGCTCGTTCACCGTCGACTTCAGCAAGCGACACTACTCCCGGCAGACCCAGGCCCTGGGGGCGTACAAGCTGCTGCACGTGCTGCCTGGAGCGGGCGGGGCCAGCGTGGCCGGCGAGCCCGTCGTCACCCGGATCTTCTACATGCGTTTCGCCGGGGCGCCGCACGACGCGCTCATCGTCAACGACCAGCGCGAGCCGATCTACTTCACGTTCGCCAACCGCAACAAGTGAAGGGAAATCTCATGCGCGGACAACCAGCCCGCATCACCGGCCGGATCCTGGCCGCCGCCGTAGTCGGCGGCGCAGCCCTCCTGGCAGCCGCGTCGCCGGGGCACGCGGCCACCACCGCGGCGGCGCAGGCCGCCGCGGCCAAGGCCAAGTACATCCAGGCCTCCGGTTACACCGGCAAGGAGACGCATTTCACCTTGGCCGGCCCCAGTGTCGGGGCCATTGCCTGGACCGTGGGCTCGGACTTCGTGGCGACCAAGACCAACGACTATCGGTCCTGCCGTACCAACTACACCGGGGTGGACGTTGATGTCTCCTGGAACTCCGAGTCGCTGCACAACGGGGCCAAACTGGCCATCCTGGTGTCGGTGAAGCTGTCCAACGGCAAGTCCCACGGCATCGTGGCCTTGGTGGTGTCCAAGGCGGCCAACTGGCCGGGCCACCCGGCCTTCGGCGGGGAGTACCGCGCTCAGATCTACACGCCGGGCAACGTGCACGTAGTCCAGGGCCACATCGAGAGCTGGATCAGCAACGGTGGTATCCCGTACACCGACCCCTCCGGCTCAGGCGACACGATCACCCTCCATCAGTTCCGCCGCTGCTGACCTGCGGGAGACGGCGGGCGCGTTCCGCGGAAACGCGCCCGCCGACCGGTGCAGGCCTGTGGCCGCTGCGGGCATCACCTGCTGTGGCAGGGCTGACCGGCCTGCCTGGCGCGATCACCGTAACCCCAGCCCGTCGTGCAGCTGTGCACGGTGCATCTGATCCGCGCCTCGCTATGAGGTCATTGATCCTAGAATCGGCTGGGTTCATGAACCTGGCCCCCGAGGTTGTAAGGGAGCGCGTCATCATGAAGTCAGGGATCCGGGTCGCGGTGGCAGGCGTGGCCGCCTTGGCCGCCGGGTTGCTTACGTCGATCACGGCGACGGCGCAGGCGGCGACACCGGCATATACGACAATCAGCAAGCAGTCCGCAGCCGATCCGGGTTTCTCGAAGTTCGGGTCGTCGTACTACGTATACGCGACCGGAGGCGGCGACGGGATCCTGCCGATCTTCCGCGGATCGTCGCTGACCAGGCAGTTCGCCAAGGTCGGCAACGCCTATACGTCCGTGCCCGGTGGCCTGAACAACCTGTGGGCCCCCCACGTCGTAGCGCGCGACGGCCGGTATTTCATGTTCTTCACCGCGGCCAAGGGGAGCGCCCCGCACTGTGTCTACTGGGCGGTGGCATCCTCACCGACCGGCACCTTCTCCACACCCCACCTGGCGACCTGCGGGAACGCGGCCGGATGGGAGGCGATCGACCCCACCGTCTACGAGACCGCGAGCGGGCAGAGTTACCTGGTGTGGAAGCGCGGCAACTACCACCCGAGCTTCCCGGACGGCACGTTCCAGATCCGGGCCCGCAAGCTGACGTTCTCGGGGTCGAGTGTGACCTTCACGGGCGGGGGCAACCCATCCCTGATTCTGGCTCAGATTCCCGACAGTACCGTGATGGAGGCGCCGAGCCTGGTCGCCCACGGCGGGAAGGTCTGGCTCTTCGTTTCCCGGGGCCGCTTCGATACCAACGACTACCACACGGACGCATGGGTGGCGAACAGCTTCGGCCCCGGCTTCACATACTCCAACCACGTGATGGCCACGGGCCAAGGCTACGGTTACGGCCCAGGGGGCGCAGAGGTCATTACCGATACCAGCGGTACCGTCCGTATCGCTTACCACGTGTGGGAGAACAGCAAGCCGACGCCCCAGGCAAATGGCACGCGTATCGTCCGCGTCGCCACCGTCACCTGGCCAGGTGGCAAGCCCCACGTCTCTTAGGCCATGTGTCCTGGACATGGAACGACAGGGCGGTGAGCATAGCCACTCCCACCAGCCCGTCCGTGCCTATACGTTTCGCTGTCCGTGGCCCGCACGGCCCTTGCAGCCCCAAGGCTCACGGACATATACAGGACGGGGTCTGGCCGCTAGGACGGTCGGTGTCCACCGTCGGCTTCCACGGACGGCCACGGACGGGCCGTGCCGGTCGCGTGTTCCAGCTTGACGTGAGCCGCTGAGTCGAGCATGCATCCGTACATCTGGCTCGGCGGCCCCAGTGATTTGCCGGGGGCGGGACGGCCGGGGAAGACGGGTGCGCTGATGGCTGGGGGCGAGGATCCAGGAGAGCGTGACGGTGGCCGGCCGGGCAGAGCGGGCACGGATCGCCCGCACGTCCGTAGGCGCGGTGCTCGGTCCGAGGCATCCGTGCGGTGATGACGCTGCGCTGCTGGGGGAGCTGTTCGGCAACAGTGTCCGGCACGGCGGCTCCGATGCACCGGGGGAGACGGTCACGGTTGCGGTCAGGGCAGAAGACGGCGTGGTCCGGGTTGAAAGTAGCTGATCGCGGGAGCCCGGGGGCACCGAGCTAAGGCCATCTGATGGTGATGCGGAAGACGGCCGAGGGCTTTGGCTGGTGGCAGGGCTGGCCGCCCGGTGGGGCTGGCGTCGGCGCGGCCGCAGCCCAGACCTGGTTCGAGATGCGGCATGGTTTAGCGTTTCCCGCCGGGCAGCCAGACCTGGTGATGACGGCAGGGCCGGGGTACACGGGTACACGTCAGGTCTACGCGAGGTACATCCAGGGAGTCCCGAGCGTCCATGATCCCGCCGCGCTTTCGCGCCCAGCGCGACGCCGCCAGACCGCATGGCTTGCCAGTATCAATTAGCCTGTGCGGGCCGGCAGCGTCGCTTACGTGACTTACCCGCACAAGTGGCTGATCCGCGGTGAGCGGCTGGTGGACGACACCCCTCACATCCGCGTGAGCCTGGCTGATGTCGAGCTGCCGAACCCGGTGCGGCTCACCCAGTACGTCTTCCGGATGCGGCGCTGCGCCATGACGGTGGGGAGCCTGAGGTGGACGAGACGGCCCGAGGTCGCTGGGTGCCGGTCGGCGAGAGACCGGAGATGATCGTCCGGGGCGACATCCTGGCGGCGATCACCATTATCGGGGTGCAGCATGTGCTGCTGCAGCGGGCAGCCGCTCGCGTACCTCCGCCGTGAAGTCCCGGACAGCCGGGACTTCCCCTCGCAGGTGGAGGGGTCCCCACCATGTCACGGACGTAGCGGACGCTGCGGGCACAGAGCTGAGGCGGACGGTCAGGTTCAGTGCCCTGCCGCTCGACGGCTGCCGCCCGATCAGTGCAGGCCCGAGCCGCTCGCTCGCTCGCACAAGTGACGTGGTAGGCGAGAACCAATTGGTCAGCCCAGGGGGTCTGGAACCTCGTCCGCCTTTGCAGCTGCCTTGAGCTTGTTCGTCTTCTCACCCACAAGCGGCTGACCATGACCGAAACAGACAGTGTCCACATTGATGTCTGCGAACTTGCGGAACGACTGCCGGGCTGCCAGGCGGTCGTTGTCGAAGGGGCCAAGGACTACCTGACCCTGCTGTTGGGTGGCCACGTCGCCAGTAAACAGGACGCCGGCCTCCTCGAAGAAGAAGGCAATGCTGCCGTCGGTGTGTCCCGGGGTGTAGATGATGCGCGCGCCAGGGCGTCGAGGTGTTCGTCGTCGCCGAGATCGCGGTCGACGCGGGCGGGGGCAGCAAGACGCACATCAACCGCGCCATGACCAAGCTCGGAGTACGCGACCGAGCTCAGCCGGTAGTGATCGCTTACCAGGCCGGACTCGCGGGGCGTCAGCGACCATGGGTGACGGCAGCGTGAATCTACTGCCCGTGCAGTAGGCAAGTACACTGCCGACAGACGATGCCTTAGCGCGTCCCGACCGCAATAGCTGACCCGGGAGGCCCAGCCTGGGGCGTCGGCAGTTGTCAGGAGTCCCGCTATGAAGAAGCCGGTCTGGATCGTCGTCGGTGTCGTCATCACGCTGCTGGGACTGCTCTTTACGCTGCAGGGAACGGGCGCGATGAGCGGTGCCAGCATGAGCAACAACACGTTCTGGGCCGTCGCGGGCCCCGTCATTGCGATCGCCGGCCTTGCCCTGGCCGGTCTGGGTGTCCGGGGCCGGTCGAGCTGAACGGTCGCGACCGATCAGGCGTCGGCAGCTCAGACGACGGACGCCCCAACCCGGCGGGTGCGCCCGTCGGTCGGCGGCTGGTCCTGGGACTGCTCGGACTCGGTGCGCTCGGGACACTCACCGGCCAGCGAGTGCAAAACGCCCTTGCCCAGGTCATTGGACCTATCGCTGACCGCGACCCCACGGGCCTGCTCTCGCTGATTCCTCTGGGCGAGACCTTTCGGTACTACTCGGTCACCGGGCCCGTACGTGAGGAGACAGCGGACAACTACCGGCTGAACGTCTCCGGCCTTGTCGATCACCCGGCCACCTACTCGGTATCGGACCTGAAAGCTCTGCCGCAAACCTCATTGATCCAAGACTTTCAGTGCGTTACTGGATGGCACGTCCCCGGGGTGCACTGGGTCGGCGTGCAGCTGTCCGTCCTGCTCGAGAAGGCCGCACCAGTCAAGCAAGCGCGCGCCGTACGGTTCACATCCTTCGACGGCACCTATACCGAAAGCCTCACCCTCGCCGAGACCCGTCGCCCAGACCTCATCGTGGCGCTGGAGATGTTCGGCGCGCCCGTGACCCATGACCACGGCGGCCCGGTGCGCATGTACGCAGGATCGATGTACGGATACAAAAGCACCAAATGGCTGTCAGGTATCGAACTCACCGAGACCGAGATACCCGGCTACTGGGAGACACGAGGCTATGCCATCAACGGAATCATCAGGGGATAACACGGCACACTCGACCCCCTCAGCGCCGGAGTCGACTTCAGCGTCAGTACCCAGATTCAGCCGCGCCGAGCGCATGATCCACCGGACAACGGCAATCTTGATGACGACGTGCATCCTGACCGCCGCCGTCCTCTACAACGGCCCGATCGCCGTGCTCGTAGGCCACCGCCACCTCGTTGAACTGATCCACGTCTACTGCGGCTTCGCACTGCCGGTACCTATGTTTCTCGGAATCCTGTCATTCGCGTACCGAGCCGACCTGCGACGCCTCGGCCGCTTCACTCCCGCAGACCGCCGCTGGCTACGCACTCGTACCCGCCAAGACGGAACCATCACCGTCGGAAAATTCAACGCAGGTCAGAAGCTGAACGCTTCGCTGGCCTGCGGCTCGATCCTCGTCCTGCTTGGCACCGGGGTGCTCATGTACTTCGTGGGGCTCGCCCCCCTACCCTGGCGTAGTGGCGCCACATTCGTGCACGACTGGTTCTCCCTTGCCCTCGGCCTGCTTGTCGTCGGGCACGTCACCTTCGCGCTGAAAGACCCTGAGGCGCGTCGCGGAATGCGAACAGGATCTGTGTCGCGATCGTGGGCCCGCACCGAACACGCAGGCTGGCTCCACGACCTGGAACGCGCGGCGGCGACCGAATCGGCTGCGGAGGTGCCAGAAAAGTGATGCGTGAAAGTACCGGCACGGTGGCATGCACCGCACCAGCGTGGCCGCCTCGGCGTGCCCATCTACGGAACCCGGCCCGCGTGTGGGCGCCCTCGCGCCGGCTTCCTACGCGCACTGCATCGACGGCGGGTTGATGCCGCGAACAAGCGCATCACCGACGTCCTCAGCATCCAAGACGCCGAGTCCGAGTCCGAGCCCGATGGCCGGGGAGACGGCGACAGCGAGCAGGCATGCTGAAATGACAGGTCAGAGGCAAGAAGCCGGGTGAACGGTCGGCGTAACCGTTCCCACCGGCCTCGTCCGTGGGTTTTTCCGCCCCCGTCCGTGGCGCAAGCCCGGTGCGCACGGACGTATGGCGGACGGCGGCGGCCCGGAATGGACCTGGAACAGCATATGTGCTGGTCAGCGGCATGGACCTCGGATACAAGCGACGGGCTGCAAAACCGTCGGCTCGGCCTACGTTGGTTCGAACCCAACACTTGCCACTACCTGCGGAAACGGCCCGCTGGCTGCGGATTCTCGTGGCTGGCGGGCCGTTTTTCTCTGTCCCGCCGTGTGTCATCTTGTGTCGCTGCAGACCGCTGTGTCGCGGTGTCCACGGACGCATGACGGACGGGTTTTGCACCCTGGAACGGTCGGTGCGCACCGTCGGTGTTTCCACGGACGGGACGCGGTGGCAGCGCGTTCCCCGGTGGTAACGGCGAAGGCGGCGGCTTTCAGCTCGTGCTCCGTCATCGGCAACCGCCACGATCTGCGGAACACCGGGAAGAGCTTCCGTGCGTCCAAGCCTGGCCTGCAGGCCGGTCAGGAACCTGTCACAATCACCCGGCCGCACGACCGGGGCCCGGGGCGTACGGCAGATCATCACCGCCGGCCTGGCAGATCGGCGATGCTGAGACCAGCATGCCAGCGGTGCGGCAACAGCGTCTGCTTGCTTAAATGCGAGACCCGCTGCCGGCCATGGCCGGTTGCGGGACGTCGCTAGATTCTGTGCTCCCGCGCGGTACCGCCGGATCGGTACGTCGGGCGAGCGGGCTTGCTGGGCCGTCTGCAGTGAGGGTTTCTAAGGACCGGGCTGCTATGTTCCGTTTGTGGACATGATCCGGTGCCGCGGGTGACCGGCTATCTGTGCCGGTACTGCAGGCAGCGTAGTGCCCTGGGGAAGGCCCCGGTCAGCTGCCCGCTGTGCGGGGCGCCGCTCGACGTCAGGCCCGTGGTGAGCGGATCGGGGTGGATGCGGCAGCCGATGATCCCCAGCATGACCCGGCTGAGCTGCGGCACCATCCGGTGCCAGATCAACGGGAGGTATGTGCCCGTCGCCGAATTCGAGCTGGCCGCGGGCGACTGGATCTATTTCTCGCCGAAGGTGCTGCTGTGGACCGACCCGGCCACGACGCTGACGATCCCGCAGCCGTCCCGCGGCCGTAGCGCGGGCATGATGGAGGCACACGGACCTGGGCATATCGGGGTTGCGGAGAATCGCGCGGGCGAGGTTATTGCGCTGCCGCTGCGGCGCGCCCAGCCGGCCTGCGTCCGCCCGGGCCGCTTTCTGTGCGCGACCGGGAACGTGACGTACCAGTGGCGGCTGTCTGAGGTTTCCTACAGCACGCTGTCGGCCGAGCGCGAATATCCGGCGGGCCGCTACCTGCTGAACCTGACTGCGGCCGGGCGCCAGGGCCTGGTGCTGCTGCACGCGTCGGGTGACGCTTTTATCCGCGATCTGGCGGACAGCGAGAGTGTCCTGGTGTCACCGGCGTCCCTGCTGTACTGGGAAGACACGGTGGACTTGTCATTGCACCTGGAGTTCCCGTACGTGCCGGGCCAGCATGTACGGCGCGTCTTCTGGCGGTCCAGCAGAATCTGGCTGCGGGTCTGCGGCCCGGGACGGGTGATCATCGACTCGGCCTGCGAACAAGCCGAGGACGCCCGCAAAGCCGATCGTAAGTCTTTCGCCTCATCGCAGCGTTGGGATGCTCCCGCTACCACGACGAGGGTGGACTGAACCAGTACGCCTACCATCACTGCCGCCAGTCCAGCGACCCGGGCTGGACCCCACCGTCTGTACCCGGTCTGGCCCGCGCCGAACGTCCAGTTCGGCATCAGAAGCATGATCACCAGGGTGCTCGGATCGGCGAGCCGAACGGCGGATCTCGCGTAGCCGCCGTGGAGCAGTCGTAGGCAGTGAGCGTGATCGGAAAGCGGTCCGCCGAGTGCCTTATCGCCGATTTAGCATGCTCTGTGCTCGCACGTAATGATCCTCGCGCTACACGCAGAACGTCTGGTTCTGGCTGGTCAAGGGCGATCATGTAGCCGCTTAACCCGCGGCCTGGCTGTTGTCCTTGAGCGCACCCCAGCCGTGCCAGCCGTCCACGGCGATCCAGGCGCTGATCCGGCGGCGGTCGCGCTGCGGGTATGGCCTGCCGATGTAGTGCTGGGCTATGCGGTCGATGCCGGCCAGGCCCGTGTCCTCGCGCATCTCGTCGATGTGGCCGATGATGCTGACGTGGGTGCCCCAGCCGCCTTCGTCGAGCACGTCGAGGGCGACCCGGGGATCGTTGCGGATGTGCTCGAGCCGCTTCCGGCCTTCGTCCATGTTCACCAGCACCCGGCCGTCGTCCCACAGGTACCAGGTGGCCGTGGCTACTGGCTGGCCGCCGGGCCGCAGGGTGGTGATGACCGCCGGATTGGGCTTGTGCAACATGGCCACGGCGGCCTCGGGAAGCGGTGGTTTCGACATGCGGCCTCCACAGTGAGCTACCGTGACGCGGTCAGCTGGCATGCTGCCCGCCCTGCACGCGCCAGGCGCAGTCCTCGGTAAATGATGCATGCGTGGTATGGAACACCACGATGATGCTCGCATCAGCGTACAGATCACCCGGTCCGGCACGGTACCGGGGAGGCCACCGTAGCGGCCAGGTCGCTGACCATATCGGCGGCTACGTGCGGCTGTCACCCAGGAGTGGCCGGATCTTTGACCGCTGGCGCATTCCGGGATGGTCCGGGCCAGGTTCTGGGGGACCGGTTGGCACGGTGCTGGTATGGGCGGGTGACGCGGTGGGGCGGGCGTTACTGGTTGGGGAGGCCGAGCGCTTCGGGATAGTCCCGGCGGTAGTGCTCATTCAGCGCCTCGCTGAGGGTGCCGGGCCGGTAGGCCACGGTACGCTGACAGATTTCGCAGCGGGTGACCGGAAGCTGGGAAACGTCACGGGGAACGGCGAGAAGATGACTTACTCATTTGCTTCCATGGTGTCAGCTGCGGCGCAGTGATCCCGCCTTGCTCGTGAGCCGCACGCACTCCACGCGGCAATATGAGGATGTTCCGGCCAATCGCAGTGTGCTGGTAGCCCTGGCGCAACTGACCTAAGATCGGAAGACTTGGCAGTTAGATTGCTGGGAAAGCGGTGAGTGGCGATGTCCGGTTTCATCCTGGGACCGCATGAGGGTCCCGCCTATGAGTTTCACGGAAGCAGCGTCGTCATCAAAGCGTCAGGTGAAGACACGCTCGGCCAGCTCGCTGTGATGGAATCAACGTATCCGCCAGGGCTGTCTGTGCATGAACACGTGCATACCGGTGAGGACGAGATGTTCTATGTTCTCGCGGGCGAGCTCACCGGCTTCTGCGCGGAGGATAAGTGGACCGCTACCGCCGGCAGCTTTGTATTCGTGCCACGCGATCGCCTGCATGGCTTCACCGTTACAAGCGTCGGGCCCGCTAAGGCGCTCGTGGTCACCGGGCCGCCGCAGCTCGATCGCCAGATCGCGGCACGCGGCACGCCTGCCACAGGAGCGTAGATCATCCGGGCTCTACGGGCTCTCCCTATGCGCATTATGCCGGTGATCAAAGATCAGATCACTGCCCTCCGGCGGCATATGCCTGATCATGCCTGTGATCGAGGTGCAGTGCGCCTCGATCCTGAAGCTCACGATCACCAGGCATATCAACCAGATGCGGACGTCCGCCCCCAGCGCGCCGATACATAAACATACAGCGTGGCCGGTTTCCCACCCCGCCGAGTCGCGCAACCAGGGCTGCAAGGCACAGCGTCGCGAAAGCTCTTGACGGCCGCACAGACCCGCTTTACCTGCATCCTTTTCGTTGGCCAAGCCGCGATGGCCCGATCACGACCCCTCACACGGCTGCGGCGGAGACATATCTTCACCGCAGAAATGCCCACCCAACAGGCATTATCTGCAAACGACTTCAGATAAACGCCTGATTGAGACGCCCGTACCTGCCATGCCGGTCGTCGGTGTGGCGCCGGGAATGGTCGTTCTGTTCGGTGTCGGCGGTCGACGAGTGTTGCCGAGGAGGGTAGAGGACCTACGCGGCTTTGGGTGCCGGTAAGAAACGTGTCACCGCCGCAAACGAGCGTGAGCAGGGGCGCCCTGGGCGGCAAGTCGCCGATAGTGCCGTGCCGTGGAGTGGCCCGGTGCCAGCGGGCCCGCCTGCGGCGCAAGACGGTTGACCGGGCCGGGAAGCTCGGCCCGGCACGTCAATCCGGGAGGATGGGCGGCAGTCCGAAAGAGGCCAGCACGCTGGTGTCGAATCGCGTCATCGCACAGATCTGGTGGCCGGCCAAGGTGAGCACCAGCAGCCCGGCCCCGTGCAGGATACGGGCCCGGGGGTCGCGGACGTAGATGCCGAAGGCGAGCTGGCCGTTGGCCCGCGTGGCGACCAACCTGCGCCGCACGTGCGGGATGGCTGTCGCGGTCAGGAACTGGTCTGCCAGGTCGCGGCCCTGCCATTCCAGCGGAATGGGTGGCATGGTCAGCCAGACATCATCGGTCAGGAGGCCGACGATGCTGCGGACATCCTTGGCCTCGAAGGCCTGGGTGAACCGCTCGACCAGCTCTCGCTCGGCGGCGGAGCCTGGCGCTGGAGGCTGCTCGCGCTCGCTTGATCTGGGGGGGCGGCGCTGCAGCGTAGCGCGGGCCCGCTTGAGGGCGCTGGTCACCGACTCTTCGGTCGAGTCGAGGACCTGCGCCACCTCCCGGGCGTGGAATCCCAGCACGTCGCGCAGGATCAGTACGGCACGCTGGCGGGGTGGCAGCAGTTGCAACGCGGTCACGAAGGCCAGCGAGACGGCTTCCCGGGCTTCGAACCGTGCCTCTGGCCCGGGGGTGGTGTCCATAAGCTGATCGAGGAGCAGGTCAGGGTAAGGCTCGAGCCACAGCACCTCGCCGAGCCGGGTCGGCTCGGGAAGGTCAGGCAAGGGCGCTGGCCGGCCCACGCTCTGGCGCCGTCGTGAGCGCTGCACCTTCAGGCAGCAGTTCGTGGCGACCCGGTACAACCACGTCCGAACCGAGGCACGCTCCTCGAAGCCGCTGAGCCCCTGCCAGGCAGACAGCAGGGTTTCCTGCAGCGCGTCCTCCGCGTCGTGAGCGGACCCGAGGATGCGATAGCAGTGCAGCTGCAAGGGGTGGCGGTACGGCTCGACGAGCTGGCGAAACGCCTCTTCATTGCCAGCCCGGGCCCGGGTCATCAGGTCCGTAGTCACTTCGCAGGATTCCTCTTCGGTACTTCGCACGATTCCCATCGGTACAGACCCCGCGCGGGACGCAAACTGGGCGGTCCCGGGCCGCCCGGTTTCCGGGCCCGCCGGGATCTACCTCCAGTGACAGTGACAATGCGTGCCGGTGTCCAGCCGGCCGGATCTGGAGGAGCAGCGGAAATGCGGAAAGTCATCGAGTACACCCTGGTCTCGGCGGATGGTGCCTTCGACGACCCGGTCAACCTGGGCTTCATGCAATACCAGGACGACGCCTACATCCGCGACGGGTTGGGCTTGCTGACGGCGTGCGATGCGATGCTGTTCGGCCGGAGCACCTACCAGATTTTCGCAAAGCTCTACCAGGGCGGCCGGGCCCACCCTTGGGCCGGCCGGCTGCACGCCATCCCGAAGTACGTCTTCAGCTCGACGCTGGGCAGCGCCGACTGGAACAACTCGACCCTCGTCCGGGGCGACGCCGTCGCGGAAGTGACCCGGCTCAAGCAGCAGGACGGAGGAGACCTGCTGATCTTCGGCCACGGCCGCCTCGGGGAGACGCTGCTGCGGGCGCAGGTGACCGACGTGATCGACCTGTCCGTCTATCCCGTCCTCGCCGGGCGCGGCCAGCAGTTCTTCCGCGACGGCCAGACCGGCAAGCTCCGGCTCGCTGCCGTCAAGACGTTCTCGAAGATCGTGAAGATGACCTACGAACTGCAGCACTGAGCAGACAGCCGCCCAAATCAGCAACTACCGTCCGGCCGTTTAGATGGCAACACCAGTGAGGGAAATGGATTCACCGGAGATTTATCGGTGAATCACCGCGGCCGGTGCTTCAACTGCTGAGGACCTAACCAGAAAGGAGCCGGAGGCACACGTGACCTCACTCAAGCACACGAATGACGTCAGTGACCAGGGGACCGCGATCCCCGGAGGGCTGCGGCGGTGGCGGGCCTTCTCGCTGCTCGCCGTCGCATACTTCATGACGATCATGGACCTGACGATCGTCAACGTCGCCCTGCCGACCATCGGCCGCAAGCTGCACTTCCCCCAGTCGGATCTGCAGTGGGTGGTGACCGCCTACGCGCTGACCTTCGGCGGGTTCCTGCTGTTCGGCGGCCGGGCCGCCGACCTGCTCGGCCGCAGGCGCCTGTTCATGGCCGGGCTGGGGGTCTTCACCGGGGCCTCACTCGGCTGCGCGCTGGCCACCAGCGCCACGTTCCTGATCATCATGCGCGGGATCCAAGGCCTGGGCGCCGCGGTTGTGCTCCCAGCCGCGCTGTCGATCGTGATGAACACCTTCGGCGAGGGCGCCGAGCGCAACAAGGCGCTGGGCATCTGGGGCGGCATCGGCGCTACGGCGGCCACCGCCGGCCTGCTGGCCGGCGGCGTGCTCACCCGGTATGTCGGCTGGGAGTACATCTTCGTCCTCAACGTCCCGATCGGCGCGGCCGCCCTGCTGCTGGCCCGTCGGGTCGTGCCGGAAAGCAGGCTGCAAGGCGCCCGCCGCCGCTACGACCCGCTCGGCGCTGGCACCGTGACCGGCGCCCTCGTGGCCCTGGTCTACGCGATCTCGCAGGCGCCCGCCGCCGGGTGGACGGCCATCCGGACCCTGGCCCTGCTCGCGGTGTCGGCAGCCCTGCTGGCCGGCTTCCTGGTCATCGAGACCAGGACCGCGACACCGCTGCTGCCGCTTCGCCTGTTCCGGCTGAAGACCCTCACCGGATCCAACGTGGTCGGCTTCCTGCTCGGCGCCAGCTTCTTCAGCTTCTTCTTCACCGGCACCCTGTACATGCAGCAGGTGCTCGGGTACTCAGCCCTGAAGACCGGAGTCGCCTGGCTGGCGACGTCGGTCACCGCGCTCGCCCTGGCGGGACCGGCTCAGATGCTCGTTACCCGGGTTTCGGCCAAGCTTGTCATGGCGGCCGGGATGACCCTGGTCGGGGCCGGGATCTTGTGGGCGACCCAGATCCCCGCGCACGGGCACTACTGGGCGGACCTCGCGGGCCCGTTCTTCGTCATAGGTGCCGGCGCTGCCTTCACCTTCATCCCGGTGTCGATCGGAGCGCTCGCCGGTGTCGGAGAACGCGATGCCGGGATCGCCTCCGGGCTGCTCAACACCTCCCAGCAGATCGGTGGGGCGATCGGGGTAGCGGTCGCCTCGACGGTCGCAGTGACCCACTCCCGCCTCCTGCTTAGCCAGGGCCACGGTGCGGCCGCCGCGCTCACCGGCGGGTTCCGGTGGGCGTTCTGGGTCACCGGGCTCACCGGGCTGGCCGCCGTACCCGTCACGTTCCTGCTCATCCGGCACACAGAACTCGCCCGGGCCGCTGCGGCCTCCCGGCAACGCGAACCCTCGGCAGCTGCCGCCGACTGATCTCCGTGCGCTGCCGGGGAGCACGATGAAATCCTAGATCGCGAGTCGCGACGGCGATCGGGAGATCCGGCGGGATCGGCGCGCTACGGCCAGGAGGCCGCCCTGGCGGTAGCCAGGCCTGGCGGGGCTCATGGCACCACCCCCGGATCAAGAGTTCACCAGTGCGCCTTCGGCGCCATACCCGGCAAAAACCTCTGGCGCGCCACTCTGAGCTGCGCAGCAGACCCGCGGCGCTGCACCCGATAGCCCCAACGGCCCATCCACCATCAGCACCACAAGGCGCCCTAGTCCATGCTCCCGAGAGGACCTGATCATGCCCCATGTCATCACCTCGATCCGCTCCGTCTCCTTGTCCAGCGTGGCCGAGTACGCCTACTCGGCCACGGTGCCGGCCCAGTCGCGGCTGATCTTCCTCGCCGGGGCATGTCCGCGGAGCGAGGATGGGTCTACTGCCGCGGTCGGGGACTACGCGAGCCAGGCCGCAAAGGCCATCCAGAACATGCGAACCGCTCTCGCTGATGCCGGTGCCTCGCTGGAAGACGTCCTCAGCACCAGAGTCCTGGTTGCCTCAATCTGGCAAGAGGATCTGGTGGCCGCATGGGAGGTAGTCCGGGACTCATTTGGTGACCACGACGTCCCTAGCACCCTCATGGGTGCCACCGTGCTCGGCTACAAAGATCAGCTGGTAGAAATCGAAGCCGTCGCCGCCATCCGCGATACCGAAGCCACCCAGCACCGGCATCTACGCACAGCCGGGGCTCCCGTGCCCGGCGTGCTGAGGAGAAGGGCGTCGGCCTCACGCCTGAGTTGTGCTTGATGAGTCCTTGGTTGCTGCTAGTCCTGAGCGAGGAGGATCTGGATGCCGTGGGCGGCAGCCAGTTCGGTGAGGCGGGCCGGGTCTGGGCGGATGGGCCGGGAGCCGCAGGTTGTGGGCTGGCTGGCCTGCAGCAGCGACGGTTGCTGAAGGCTTTCGCTCAGTGTGAGCGCAGATGGCGGCTGCCGGTCAGGTCGTGTCGTCTGGGGGGACGCGTGTCAAAGCGTCGCGGAGGGCTGCTCGCGTCGTGATGCCGAGCTTGGGAAAGACGCGGTAGAGGTGCGTCCCGACCGTCCGGTGGGACAGGAAAAGGCGCTCGCCGATCTCCCGGTTGGACAGGCCAGACGCCGCCATGGAGGCGATCTCGCGTTCCTGCGGGGTGAGGACGCCGGCCGGCGCGTAGTCGCGTGGCTGGCGTGTCCGGCCCGAGGCGCGCAGTTCGTTCGCTGTCCTGGCGACCCAGGGCCGCGCGCCGAGACGCTGGAACACCTGGAGTGCCGTATCGAGGTGCCGCTGCGCTGCACCAGGTGCGTGGTGCCGGCGTAGCTGTTCTCCGTAGGCGAGGTGTACCCGCGCCAGGTCGAACGGCCAGCGATCCGCGCCGGGAACCTTCAGCGCCGCCTCGAACAACCCGGCGGCATCGTCGTCGGACGCGCACAGCGCGGCCGCGGCCGCCGTCAGGAGGGCGAGATGCCCCGATAGTGCGGGCAGGTCCGCGTCGCGCATGGCCTGCAGGTGCGCTGCCGCCTCGTCCGGCCGGCCCGTGCGAACCGCGGCTTCGACGAGGTCCAGCGGGATCTTCAGGGCATACGCCGTGTAGGCCGGAAACGCGCCGGGCGGGCTGATCGCCGAGAGCTGCTGATAGGCCTCCTCGAAGTCACAATGCCCGAGCGCCGACAGTCCCCGGGCGTGCCGGGCGAACATCTGCACGGCTCCTACCCGGCGCGGCGTCGCCCACCGCATCATCTGCTCGGTGAGCGAGCGCACGAGGCCCTCGTCGCCGCGGCCGGCCGCGACCAGTGCTTGCCCCATCCGGAGGAACCAGGTCGGCAGCCCGTAGCCGTAGGTGCCGCACAGCTGAAGACCCTCGGCCGCGAGTTCGCGTGCCTCGTCCCACCGGCCGACGGTGAAGTCCTCTACGCACAAGGCCATCATCGCGCGGATGGCCGAGGTGATGGCGCCCCCGGCCCGGCCGTCCTGGACCACACGCCACAGCGGCTCCCGGCAATCATCGACCCGGTCAATGTAAAGGGCGGCGATGGCGATCTGCACGGTCCGCGCCGGGTCGGCCTGCTCACGCAACGCGCGGACGACGCCGTCGAACTCAGCCAGGGTCGCTGCATCCAGGCGAGCCGGGTCACCCTGGACCTGCACGCGAAGGTGGAGCGTCCGCGGGAGTCCTGGGCGAAGATCTTCGATGGCGGACAGAAGGGGCGGCCACAGGTCCCCCCGTCCGGCCCACGAGCAAACGGACAGCAGGCTGTGCAGGGCGTCGACCAGGGTCGGGTCGACGGCACTCGTGCCGCCGGCGTCCGGGCCTGCCCGGCTCGTCCGCGGCGACGGGGTGTGGGTCTCGATGGCGTTGACCAGCAGGCGGTGGGCCGTCAGGAGGTCGCCGTCGCCGTTGAGCAGCGCGTACGAGGCCGCGACGGCAGCCTGCAGCGACTCGCCGTGCCCCGGGTCGGCCCGCCGGGCGTCGGCCAGGAGCTTCGGAACGCTGCGCAGGTCACCGGTCACGCCTGCGCCCACGAACGCCGCCTGGGCCAGGAGCCGGCTCCGCCGGTCGCCGCTCGGATGCAGATCGGCTGCGCGGATCAGGGCGGCCACCGCGCCCACGGCATCTCCTCGTCTCAGCACGCTCGCGGCGGTGCTTTCGAGCAGAGCCGCGACCGCCTCGTCGGGCTGTACACAGGAGGCGGCGAGATGCCAGGCGCGCCGCTCCGGCTGGCTGGTCAGCTGCTGGGCCAGCGCGCGGTGCGCGTGCCGCCGTTCGGCACTGGTCGACGCGGCGACGACCGCGGCGCGGACCATCGGATGCCGGAATGTGACGCGGCCGGCCGAGTCGTCGACCCGGACGAGATGCGCCCGCTCGGCCGACGCCAGCACATCGAGGCCGTCCTGCGCCGCGCTGGCCTGCTGCAGGACCCGCAGGTCGCCGTTCACGTCCAGGGCCGCGAGCAGAAGCAGGGCGCGTGCCGGGCCGGGCAGCTGGGCAAGGCGGTCGGCGAAGGCGCCCTGCAGCTTACGCCCAAGCGGCAGCACGTCGGGCAATACCTGTTCCGCGGCGCGCTCGGGCAGGCTCAGGGCCGACGGCAGCTCGAGCAGGGCCAGCGGATTGCCTTCGGATTCGGTCAGCACCCGGTGACGCACCCGGGCCGCCAGGTGAGGGAATTCGGCGTCCACCAGAGCGCTCGAGGCCTCGCGGCCCAGCGCCTCGATGCGCAGCTCGGGCAGGCCGCTGCTCTCAAAGAAGCCGGCTTCACCTGTCCGCGCGGCGGCAAGGAACCCGACTCCGGTGCCCGCCAGCCGGCGGCTGACGAGACCAAGAATGGCGGCGCTCGACCGGTCCACCCACTGAAGGTCATCGACGATCATCAGCAGCGGACTCCGGTTCGCGGTCAGGCGCAGCAGCTCAAGCACCGAGTTCGCCACCACCAGGCGCGAGGGGCCCGGCCCGTCAGCGAGTCCGAGCACAACCGACAGAGCCTGGCGGTGCGGGCCGTCAAGCCCGGCGAGGTAGGCGTGCAACGGATGCAGGAGCAGGCTCAGAGCCGAAAAGGCGATGTCCGCCTCGTGCTCGAGGCCTGCGGCTGTCAGCACCTGCCCGTTCTGCGCGGCGAAGACGCCGGCCGCCACGTTCAGCAGCGCGCTCTTGCCGACCCCCGGGTCTCCGAAGATCATCAGCGCGTCGCCGTGGCGCGCCGCCTCGGCGACGAGCCGCAAGATTCGCTCCAGCTCGCCGGAGCGGCCCACCAGGGCGTGAGCCGCAGCATGGCTCGCCGGATCCAGATCGCTGACCGGCAACTGCTGCCTCCTAGCGCCAATCTACCCGCGCGGCCACACCCGGCCGGGCAACATCTGCGGTGGGATCGGGGCACCGAGGACGAGGGCACGCCGCCCGGATCGTGTCACCGCCGTCAGTCGAACGACGGATGCTCGCTGGGCCCGGATCTTGGACGATGGGTGCATACCCGGAACCAAGGCGATCCCATTCGCGTAAGGAGCCACCATGACCACCCTCGACGGGGCCACCGCACCGCTCTTCCCGGCCGTTCTCACGCCCGGCGAGCAGCGGGCCGTATGGTTCCTCGGCGCCCTGGTCAAGATCCGGATCGGATCGGCGGCGACGGGAGGCCGGCTGGCGATCCCGGAACACGAAGGTCTTCGCGGCTACAGCAGTCGGCTGCACCGTCATGAGGCGGACGAGGAGACCATCTTCGTCCTCCAAGGCGAGCTGCGCGTCGAAGTCGACGGGATCGCCCGCAGCAGCGGGCCCGGGGGCGGTGGCATTCCTTCCCCGTCAGTTCTCCCACGCGTTAGTGGTCACCAGCCCGCAGGCCCGCTTCCTGACACTCCACACGCCGGGCGGCTTCGACGACTTCACCATTGCCGCCGGGTCGGTCGCCTCGCTCCCGTACGACGCGGCGGCCGCGAACGATCTGCCACCCGACCCGGCGGCGCTGGCCGGGCTCGCCGCCTCGTACGGGCTCGAGACCCTCGGGCCGCCGCCCGCCCCGTGATCGCACACCGGACCCCGGACCACCGTCCACGTCCCCGCCAACGCCCCCTCAGGAGGCCCCAGTGTTGAAGACCCATCCCCAGCCCATGGCCGACAGCCGTGACATGTTCGTGGTGCACGACATGTTCCGGCGGCAGTTCAAGGCGATCCCCGGCCTGGTGAGCGAGGTCCCCGCCGGAGACGCCGCCCAGGTCGCGATCGTGGCCGACCACGTCACGTGGATGGTGACGTTCCTGCACGCCCACCACGAGGGCGAGGACCAGTTCGTCTGGCCCAGGCTGCTTGAACGCATCCCCGAGAAGACCGACCCGCTGATCTTGACCATGGAAGACCAGCACGCCGGCCTGGCCAAGGGCCTGGACGACCTGGCCGCGAAAGCAGCCAGCTGGCGCAACACCTCCGCCGCCCTGGAGCGAGACACCCTGGCCGGCGCAGCCACTGAGCTGCTCGCCCGGATCGCCGAGCACCTGGGAATGGAGGAACGCGAGGTGCTGCCCCTCATCGACAACTACCTCACCGAGAAGGAATGGAAGAAGGTCGGCGGGTCGGGGCTGAAGAAGATGTCGTTCGGCCAGCTCAAGGTGGCCTTTGGCATGATCCTGGACGGCGCGGGACCGGAGCAGGTCAAGATCATGCGAGACACCCTTCCCCTCCCCGCCTGGACGATCTTTTCCCTTACCGGGCCCCGCGCCTACGCCAGGTACGCCAGGCACCTGCGCAGCGCATACGTGCCCGCGCTTCCGATAGCAGCCTGAGACGCCCACCATGACGAACCCCAACGACGACGTCATCGCCGAATTCCGGGCGAACTCCGGCTCGGTGACCCAGGCGATGGGCGGCGCCCCGGCCGGTCTCGACCTTGTCCTGCTCCACCACCGCGGACGCATGTCCGGCCAGCCCTGCACCACCCCGGTGGCCGCCATGGCCTATGAGGACGGCTAACTGCTGCTGCTCGGCTCCTTCGCCGGAGCGGCGGCCGAGCCGCAGCGGGTCGAAAACCTCGAGAACGCCACCGATGTCACCGTCGAGACACCCGCCCGCACCACCACGATGATCCCTGCGCGACGAGCCGGAACGAGACCAGCTCTACCAGGGCGCCCGCGAACACTGGCCCTTCGTCCTGGCCTACGAGCAGAAGACCACCCGGCCCTTCCTTCCCCGCCATCGAGCTGACTCCGCCCAGCCTGGGCGGTGGGAGGTCTGGCCCGCTTATCCGAAAGGGTGGCCTGCCCCGGCTGGCGCTGCTGGCCGCAGCCGGGAAAGCCAGTCCGGGAAGGGATCCGATGTCGCCTGATCCGCGGTGGCCGCCAGCCCGTAACGCAGAGCGTCCGGGAGGCGCAGGCGGGCGCCCGCCGCCGTGGCCGTCGCGAACGCGGCCGGTCCTAGCGCAGTGGCCGCTGCAGCGGTCAGGCCGTCGATCGTCGACTGCATCCCCGGCCAGATCACCGTCCCGATGACCTGGCGCGCGTAACCGGAGGCGCCGAGCAGCCGCGCCGCGGCCGGCGCCCGGCCCTGCGCCAGCGCTACTGCGGCCAGCCCGGACAGGCCGTAAGAAGAGCCCTCGTAGTCGAGCAGGCGGATATGCAGCTCGGCGGCGGTGGCGTAGCGGCCGCGCGCGGCGGGCATATCGCCGGCCGTGGCGGCATCAAGGCCGAGCATGTCCAGGATCTGCGCCTGGAGCTGCGGGTTGTCGATCGCCTGGGCGGCGGTCAGGGCTTCGGTGTGCATCCGCCGCGCCGTGGTCTCATCGCCCGCGAGCAAGGCGAGCTGGCCGCGGGTCGACAGCGTCAGCGCCAGTCCCCACTGGTCGCCCAGCTCACGGAAGGCCGCGGCCGCTTCGTCCAGCCGCTGACAGGCCTCCCCGACGGCTCGGTGCACGAGCGCGCCACCCAGCCCGAACAGCGCGTAGGCCTGCAGCCGGCGGTTGTCCAGGGAAGTCGACAGCTCCAGCGTCCGCAGCAGCAGCGGCTCGGCCTCGGCGGGCCGCCCCAGCGACAACAGGGAGATCCCCTGGGCCGCCAGCAGGAACACGGACGCGGCGGGCGGCAGGCTCGTGGCCGACGGAAGCGCCGCCGCCTGCTCGGCCAGTTCATGGGTCATCGGGAGCAGGCCGCGGCTCCACCAGTAGATGAACAGCGAAGCGAGCAGCCGGCCGACGGTGTCCGCGTCGTCGGCCTGCAGGGCCCAGTCGATGGCCGAGCGGATGTCGTCCCGCTCGCGGTCCAGGCGCTCGCTGACCGCACGGTGTTCCGGTCCCTGGAGGGCGTCGCGGACCGACTCGACGAGACGGACCAGGTAGCGGTTGAGCCGGATGATGGTGGCCTCAGCCTCGCCCCGGTCGTCCAGTTGCTCACGGGCGAAGACCCGGATGGTGTTCAGCATGCGGAAGGACGGCTCGGCCGGGTCCGACTCGTCCGTCAGGATCAGGCTCTGGGCCAGCAGGGAGGCCAGGTTGTCCACCGCGTCGAGGTCGCCGTCGACGGTCCCGACAGCGTCCGATGCCTCCACCGTCCAGGAGCCGGTGAACACCGAGAGCCGGGCGAGCAGTGTCCGTTCGGCCTCACCGAGCAGGCTGTAGCTCCACTGGATGGTGGCCCGCAGTGTCCGCTGCCGGTCCGGCGTATCGACCGTGCCCGCGGCCAGGTCAAGCGACCGGTCGGGCCCGGTGCCAAGGCGGCGCAGCAGCGCCTCCGGCGTCAGCAGGCGCAGCTGGGCGGCGGCCAGCTCCAGGGCCAGCGGGATGCCGTCCAGCCGGCGGCACAGCTCGGCCACCGCTGGGGCGTTGTCCGCGGTCACGGTGAAATCCGGGCGCACCTGGCGGCCGCGGGCCACCAGCAGCCGCACGGCGGCTGACTGCCCGACTCCCGCAGCGTCCGCCGCCGGGCCTTCGCGGGGTACCGGCAGCGGCGCCAGCGGCACCTCATGCTCACCGCGTAGCCGAAGCACGATCCGGCTGGTGACCAGCACAGTGAGGTCGGGGCAGGCCGCGAGCAGGACACCCAGGTCCGCCGCGGCCGCGACCAGCTGCTCCACGTTGTCCAGGACAAGCAGCAGCCGCCGCCCCTGGACCCGGTCGATCAGCAGGTCAAGCACCGGGCGGGTGCCTTCCGGGCGGATACCCAGGGCGGCCGTGACCGCGTCCGGCCACCCTGCCGCATCACGGACAGCGGCCAGGTCGATGAACGATGCCCCGTCCAGGCCGGACGGCCCGCCGGCGTCTGCCATCCGCCGCGCGACCTCGATCGCCAGCCGGGTCTTGCCGATGCCGCCCGGCCCGATCAGCGTGACCAGGCGCACCTCCGGGTCGCGGAGCAGGGCGATGACCGCCGCGATCTCATCCTCCCGGCCGACGATCGGGGTCAGCGGCACCGGGAGCGGCGCCGCCGGCCGGTCCGGTGCCGGCGCGGTGACCGGCCGGGCGAACCGCTCGGTCAGCAGCACGGCCAGGTCGTCGGCCAGTAGTTCGGCCAGCTCGCCGTCGTTGCCGAAAGGCTTGTAGGACGCCCGGCCGTCGGCCTCGACCCGGGCCAGCATCTGCGTCAGCCGGGGCTGGCGTTCCGCGGCGGCTTTCACGTAGATGAGCTTGGGCCTGTCCCCGGACAGGAGGTACTCGTCCTCCAGGCCGGAGACCTCCTGGCCCGGTGCCACCCAGCCGTACTGCTGCCAGTAGATCCCGACGAAGACCTCGCTCTGCGCCAGGTAGGCCCGGTACAGCTCCCGCGGCGGGTGGGGCCGGGCCCCGAGCTCGAACATGACCGGGGTGAGACGGAGCCCGCTGATCGCGGAGCGGGCCGCGGCCCGCTCCGCCGCCAGTTCTTGCAGCGTCGAGGACACGAAGACCCGCAACCGCTGATCCGGTGTGCGGATCAGCGGTCCTTCCTCAGCGCCGCCATCCGCCCTCGAAGGCATCACGCAGGGTCGCCACCTCTCGCCACAGCACAGCAGCGAGCCAGATGCCTGAATGCATCGCACGCTTAAGTTCGAGAGTAGGCGGAGTGTCAGTTACCCGGACCTGCCGGGCCGGTCCAAACGTCGGTCGACTCGTGACCCTCATCTGTGGGTCCCCAGCCCTGTCAAGGCCATGTTGCTGGTCTTGCGGCTTCGGTGATTGGGCCTCTCCCTTGCTTCCTGATCGGCGCTGGTCATCGGGACGTACGCCCTGGACAATCGCGTGGCGAGGAAGCGAGAGGCACGAATGCGGTCAGGCCATTGGCATGCACCTCCGGGTCGGCGGTTAATGTCCGGGCCGCGTCTGGCGGCTTCGCGCCGGTTGCCGGGCGCCCAGCCTTATCTCAGTGCGCGGAGCGGTGCGTGGCTCCGGCGACATGATGCGGGATCGGGTGTCCCGGTCGGCCGCTCATTCTCATTCTTTGGAGGCCGGCCCAGGCCGCAGCCCGGGCGGGCAGGGTCATGGCGGGAGCCGACCTCAGGTCATCGGCGTCTCGGGCGCGCCGGCCAGGCGGGGATGGCCGTTACGCGGCGGGGGCCGGCGCGTCCTGGCCGAGTTCGCGCAGGGTGTGATAGCAGCGGGCGAGTTTGCGGGCGACCGGCAAGGTGGCCCGGCCGCCACCACGGTCGTCGCGGGCCGTGGTGTCGTAGCCGTAGTCCCGTGCGGCGGGGAGGGCGGCGCATTTGGCCGCCTCGTACAGCGCCCAGCGCAGCAACGGGGGTCCCTGCCGGGACAGGTGCCCCGCAGAGCGCTTGCCGTCGGAGGAGTACACGGGGATGTCCAGCCCGGTATGACGGACCACGTCGCCAGAACTGCCGAACCGGCGCATGTCGCCCAGCTCGGCCCAGATCGCCACCGAGGTCACCGCGCCGATGCCGAAATGGGCCGCGCAGCGTGGCGCGCCCAGGCTGCCGGCGCGACAGCGTGTCCAGCTGCCGGCGCAGCGGCTCCAGTTCGGCGGTGAGCCGGTTCATCTGGCGCAGCCCGGTTTCCGCCGCCTGCCGCCCGGCCAGGGACAAGAACGCCTGCTCCGCCGCGGCCCGCCCGTCCGGTCTGGCCACCGAGACCGCGGGCACACCCTGGTGGAACAAGGTGGCCGCGGCCCGCTGGTGCCACCCACCCCGCTCGTCCACCAGACCCTTATACAGCCGGGCCTCCGCCCGCTGACCGCGGCCAGCTCCGACGCCAACGCCGCCCAGACCGACGAGCTACTGTACGGCCTGGACCACGGGCCGTGCCTGACCGCCCTGCGTACCGGCAAGCTGATCCACATCGCCGCCCGGAACCAGGCCGGAACCGGGCCACGGTGATAGCTTAACCGCTATTTCCGGAAATATTTTGCTAGTTTTTGGCTGCGTAGATAAGCTGGGAGAAGGCACCGGGGACTAGCCGCCGAGGGCGGCCCGCTACCACGGCGTTGCCGTAAAAGAGGTGTTGGTGATGGTCGCTTTGGTGGTCATCCTGGTGGTGCTCGTCGTAGCCGGGCTCGTTGCGGTCGGCCGATCGTTCAAGGTCGTGCAGCAGTACGAGCAGGGCATCATCTTTAGGTTCGGACGTGTGCTGCCGGGGATACGCGGCGCCGGGCTGACGCTGATCCGGCCGGTCGGCGATCGCATGCAGAAGGTCAACATGCAGATCGTCGCTATGGCCGTCCCGGCTCAGGAAGGCATCACCAAAGATAATGTGACGGTCCGGGTCGATGCCGTGGTCTACTTCCGGGTGGTCGACCCCATCAAGGCGACGATCAACGTGCAGAACTACATGTTCGCCATATCCCAGCAGGCGCAGACCTCGCTCCGGTCGATCATCGGCCAGTCCGAGATGGACCAGCTGCTAGCTGATCGGGTCGCAGTCAACCGCGAACTGCAGCGGATCATCGACGAGCCGACCGAGGGCCCCTGGGGCGTCCGGGTCGAGCGGGTAGAGCTCAAGGACGTCTCGCTGCCCGATTCCATGAAGCGATCGATGTCGCGGCAGGCAGAGGCGGAACGGGAGCGCCGCGCCAGGATCATTACCGCTGACGGCGAGTACCAGGCCTCCAAGCGCCTCGCCGCGGCCGCCAACGTTATGTCCCGCGACCCCGCCGCACTGCAACTGCGGCTGCTGCAGACCGTGGTCGAGGTCGCCGCGGAAAAGAACAGCACGCTGGTCATGCCGGTACCGGTCGAGCTGCTCCGGTTCTTCGACAAGTTCACGCCGTCGGCGCCTGCCGGGGACACGAAGACGGCCGAGGATTCGGCATCGCTCGCGGACTTCGGCGATGAGGCTGCGGCCGAGACCGAGATCACGAGCGGAGCGCCGCTTGAGATACCCGCGGTCCCGCAGTTGCCCCTACAGGTAGGCAACGGCAAGCTGCCCGCCACCGTAGCGCCCTAGCCGAGCACAGGCGAGCGGGCATCGTGAGTGAGATCGGTACCCGGCGATGTCGCCGGTCAGGGCTCCGGTAGCCGATAACCGGCCAGCACCCGGCGGTGGTCGGCGTCCGACGGAGCCAGGCCTGAGCTGAATCGGGACCATCCAGGCTCCGCACGGGTCGTGGTGACAGCATTTGCGCAGGGCTGTCACCACAGGCCGTTCAGGATCATGTCTTTTATTTACCGGGCTGCGGCGCTTGCACGCGACTTCCCGATTCACGCCCGTATTGTCCTCGCGGACGTTCTGCTGTCCTCCCGGCACCGGCCGTCGAAACTCGGGAACGCCGCTCTCACCCGCGCTGCAGCCAGGCATGCGATCGTGCGTCGTTGCCTCATCGGCCGCGACGATTTCGGGTCCCATGAGACGTGCTTCAGCAGGCCAGCGTGCTATGCGGTACCAGGCGTCGTGGCGGCGGACCTGGTACTGGTCTCAGCTGGTTTCGGTCCTGGCGGCCTGGAGGCGTTCGCCGATGATGCAGCGGTATCCGGCTACCTTGGTCTGTTAGGGCAGGGATGGCGGAGTGGTTTCATGGTTGTGCTTACCGCCGGCGTGCCGGGACGGTGCGCATGTGCAGACGGGTGATGGTACCCGTGCGGCCGGTTCGGGCCTGGACAAGATCACAGACCTGGTTGACCAGCCAGAGGCCCTTGCCGCCGAGTTCCTCTTCGGCCGGGACCCGGTGCCTGGCCAGCGGATCGGTGATCTGACCTGTGTCCGACACCTGGCAGATGATCCTGTCCCTGGTTCGCCAGAACTGCACTGTTCCGCCGCCGCCGGTATGGCGCAGGGTGTTGGCGGCGAGCTCGCTGATGGCAAGCACCAGGTCGGGGATGCGCGGTGGGGTGAGCCCGGCACGCTTGGCCCGGCTGGTGACGAAGCTGCGCACCAGGTACAGGTCGTCGCGGTAAGCCAGCGCTTCGGCGTGGGCGGGCGCCGGGGACAGTGCCTTGTTGCATCGCGACGGAAGGTCTGGCGGCCCCTGGTAACTGGCGCTTGCTGTCTCCTGGCGGTCCCTGATGACGGCCGGATGCGTGCAGGCCGCGTCGGCCAGGACGGACTTCGGAAGCCTGACACCGTCGTACGGGCACAGGACAGTTACCGGGCTGTCACGGAAGGCCAGGTTGATGAGCGCCTCGTGCCTGGTTGCTTCTTCTATCTCCGCGGCTGTACGGCCGGGCCAGATCGGCTCCCCGATAAAGCAGACGTTCTTGCCACGGTGCTGGCTGGCGTAGGAGAGAACAGCCGGGATGATCCGCGCCGGGTTACGGCCCAGTTCTGCCATGTCAGCCACGGTCGTGAGCGCCGGGTCATCGCCCAGTTCCTGGCGCACCAGCTGGGCCTTGCGCCTGGGGACCGCGACGAAAACCGCGTCACCGCGAGCCGCGCACGCCTGAATGAAAGCGCGGAGTACCGAGAGGTACTCGCCGTGGCCGTGGTAGAACAGCGCCAGATGACGGAACTGGTTCCCGGGGCCGGCTGCAGTAACCATCTCACGACCGCGCGTAGCGCCTGAGCGCGGTCTGAGCGCCGACACCGGATGCGGTTCGCGAGAAGACAAGAGAACTCCAGGACTCGACTGCGCGGCGCACCGCGAGTTTCGCAGACGCAGCCGCCGGGGGCTGGAGCAGCACGATCACTTTACAGCTTCGATCTACAGCGACCCACGCCCGTCGGTGGCGGTCCGGCAGCGCCGCGACCGATAAGGCATAATCCTCCCGCGCGAACCGGCCGGCCGCGGGCCACGCCATCGAGGCCGTGATCCCGGTCAAAGAGAACCAGAAGATGCCGCCTTGCGGGGGCCGGTCCAGGTCCCCTCACGATCACCGAGTTCCGTGAGGACCTCGGCTTTAGGGAACGCTGTGACCAACGCGAGCACGCGCTTGTCCTTGAGCCTGGCCCACCCGCTCGGAAAGCCAGGAGTGTAGTCATGGCCGGTGCTCGTCGTTAGGCGCTCCGCTCGTATTCGTTGAGGAGGCCGCCGAGGACCGGCGGGCGCTTGACCCGTTGCTGGGAGAGATCGACCATGGGGTGATCAGGGCGACGCCGTTGCCATCAGCCAGCGAGAACCGGCGAACCTCGCGTCCGGGCACCCCAGGCCGGGTCCGGCCGTGAGGGTGGCGGCACGACCAGGCTATTTCAGCCCTTCGCGAATGGTTTTGAAGTATGCGGCGGACATTTCCCGCATGAAGTTGGCGTTGGTGGTGGCGAGTGCGTCTATCCACTCGGCCTGACTGGTGGCGATGGCTCGTTGCTGCAGCTGCAACATGTTGCTGAGGACCTTCTCATAAGCCTCGAGCCAGGCCAGGCCGTTCTTCTTGGTCAGCTCGATCATACGATCGCTAAGTTCCTTGACCCGCTGCGCGGCCGCATCGGCTTCTTTCGGCATACTGGGCGTTGACATGTCTCGCCCCTTCTCGCGGGAACCAGCCCTAAACCTGGCGGGACCCAGAATCAAAGAACAGCTGTCCAGGGCGGCCGTGTACCGCTTCAAACTCAGCGCAGGGATGCTGAGCTGCGGTTGGGTCTGGTGGGGGTTGAGGCACGATCGGGGTTCGTGGCTGTCCGTCTGCCGTATCTGATCGTGGTCCGGGTGTTCGGCTGGCTGATCTTGCTGGCCGTGGCCAGGGGACGAAAGACGCCGAGGTCTTGGTCCTGCACCATGAGGTGATGATGCTGCGCCGTCAGGTGGGCCGGCCCAGGCCAGCCTGGGCCGGCCACGCGGTCCGGGCGGCGCTGGGCCTGGTTCCTCCCGGTGGTACTGCGGGGGGGGTTGCCTGGTGATACCGGGGACGCTGCTGGCGTGGCGCCGAGGGCTGGCCGCCCGTGAATGGACGTACCCGGGGCGCCGGGGACGGGCCGGGAGATCAGCGACCTGGTGCTGGGGGCTGGCGGGGGGAGAACCCGGCGTGGGGTTACCGCCGGGTGCACGGCGAGCTGGCCCAGCTCGGCTACCAGACCAGTGAGGCGACCGTCCGCCGGGATCCTGCGCACATGGCAGGCGCAACCGGCCCGCTCCGCGCGGGCTGGATACGTCCGGGCGGAGATCCCTGCGCCCAGGCAGAGGGCCTGCTGCCCGTGTGATTTCTCCCCTGTGGACGCGGGCTTCCCGCAGCGCCTTTATGTCCTGTTCGTTCTGGAGGTGACGGCCCGCCGGGTGCACATTGTGGGGCAACACGGCACCCCGGCGGGCGTGAACCATGCAGCAGGTCGGGGATCTGCTGCTGGACATCGGTGACCGGATCAGGTCGTTCCTGGGAGAATGCGGTAGAGCGGACGCTCAACTGGGTGGAGGTCGGCTGACTCGTGGCAGGGGAATTGCGCTCCGCGGCGGAGCTGTCTCCCGCGGCGCGGGAGGATGCGATCGCCCGGATGGCCGCGGACGAAGTTGACATCCTCGTCATCGGCGGGGGCGTGGTCGGAGCCGGCGCTGCGCTCGACGCCGTGACGCGCGGGCTGACCACGGCGATCGTGGAGGCGAGGGACTGGGCCAGCGGGACGTCCAGCCGGTCGAGCAAGCTCATCCACGGCGGCTTGCGCTATCTGGAAATGCTCGACTTCGGCCTGGTCCGGGAGGCCCTGCACGAGCGGGGCCTGCTGCTCGATCGTATTGCCCCGCACCTGGTGCGGCCCGTGCCGTTCCTGTATCCGCTGCAGCACCGCTGGGAACGCGAATACGTGGGTGCCGGGGTGGCGCTGTACGACGCGATGGCGTTGACATCCGGCACGGCGCACGGGCTCAGGCGCCATCGGCACCTGACCCGGAGGGGTGCTCTGCGTGAGGCGCCGTGCCTGCGCAGGGACGCCCTCACCGGCGCTGTGCAGTACTGGGACGCCCAGGTCGACGACGCACGGCACACGCTGGCCGTCGTGCGGACCGCTGTAGCCTTCGGCGCGCACGCGGCCAACCGGGCCCAGGTCACCGGCTTCCTGCGGCAGGGCGAGCGAGTGACCGGTGCAACGGTGACTGACGTGGAGACCGGCCGGATTTTCGAGGTGAGGGCCCGGCAGGTCATCAACGCCACCGGGGTGTGGACCGACGACACCCAGGCACTGGCCGATACCCGCGGCCAGTTCCACGTGCGGGCGTCGAAAGGCATTCACCTAGTCGTGCCCCGAGACCGGCTGCAGTCCAGCACGGGTCTCATCCTGCGGACCGAGAAGAGCGTCCTGTTCGTCATCCCATGGGGGCGGCACTGGATCATCGGTACCACCGATACCGACTGGTCCCTGGATAAGGCACACCCGGCCGCCAGTTCCCGGGATATCGACTACCTGCTCGCGCATGTCAACTCCGTCCTCAATTCGCCGCTGAGCAGGGCGGACGTCGAAGGCGTGTACGCCGGCCTGCGGCCCTTGCTGAGCGGCGAGTCGGAGCCGTCGTCCAAGCTGTCCCGCGAGCACGTAGTCGGTCATCCCGTTCCGGGCCTGGCCGTGGTGGCCGGCGGCAAGTACACCACCTACCGCGTGATGGCCGCGGACGCCGTCAACGAGGCAGCCCGCGGCCTGGACATCCGGGTCCCGGACTCTTGCACCGATCAGCTGCCGCTGATCGGCGCGGACGGCTACAGGGCGATGTGGAATCAGCGCCGCACGCTGGCCAGGACGGCCGGAATTCATCCGGTCCGCATCGAGCACCTGCTCAACCGGTACGGGTCATGCGTGCATGACCTGCTGGCCATGCTGCGGGAGGACCCGTCGCTGGCGGAGCCGCTGCCGGCTGCGGACGATTACCTGCGGGTCGAGGTACGGTACGCCGTCACGCACGAGAGCGCCCGTCACCTGGAAGACGTGCTGGCCCGGCGCACGCGAATCTCCATCGAGTCCTGGGACCGCGGCGTCAGCGCCGCCCCCGTCGTGGCCACGCTCATGGCGGAAGTCCTGGGGTGGGACGATGAGCAGAAGCAGCGGGAGATCGACCATTACATCGCCAGGGTCCAAGCTGAACGGGATTCGCAGACCAAGCCTGACGACAACACCGCCGAGGCCGCCCGGCTCGGCGCCCCCGACATCACCTCGCTCCGGTGAGCAGGGCGCCACCGGGCAAGGCGTGTACCCGTTCACAATGTCGTCACTGGCCTGACCTGCGAATTCACGAGTCGCATACACGGCAAGCGGGTCCGCGTGATCACGCCGCCAATAGATCCGGGTCTCAGAACCCAGCCACTTCCTCTGACCTGGTCTGCCATGCGTGCTGTGCCAAAACGTTGCGCACGGTCTGACCTGCTGGTTTACGCTCAGTGCTCGTGCTCATTCGCCTTGTCTATCTGTTCATGGTGGTGTTCGGCTGGCTGACGCTGGCGCGCAGTGATGCCGCGAAGGATGCGGAGATCCTCGTGCTGCGGCAGGAGGTCGCGGTCTTGCGCCGACTGGTCGCGGGCGCCACGCGGGTTATCAAGACGCCGGTGCGGTCTCCGGGCGAATGCATGTGCGGAGAGGTTCGTGGGCACGCTTCGCCGTGAGTGTCTGGATCATGTGCTGGTCCCCGGTGAAGGGCATCTCCGCAAGATCCTGGCCGAGTTCGCCCGCCACTATAACGGTCACAGGCGCATCAAAGTCTCCTGCAGGAAGCTCCGCGGCGACCCGGCCAGACCGTAGATATCACTGCCCGGATCGAGCGAAGGCAGGTCCTCGGTGGCCTGATCATCGAGTACCGCAGAGCGGTCTAGCGAGGACGAACACGCAAGCCAACGGCTATGAAACGAGTTGGCACAGCACAGGCACCTATGGCGTCGTCCTTGCATGATGTATCAGGAAGGGGGGGTGGGGGCTCTGTAGGTGTGGGATCAGTAGAGCGGGTGGTTTGCGGTGCGGGGGGTCGTGCTGCTGTCCGCCTGGTGATGAGTTGGAGGCTGCGCGCCGGTCCGCGGTGGGCCGTGGTGGCGGTTGTGATCGATGCCGGGGGGCGCCCGCCTGGGGGCTTTGGGCCAGAGGCAGGGTATGGGGTCCCCTGGGGTCTGGAGGCCTGAATGCTGCAGCCCCAGAGCAGCGTGCTGTTCGTCTTGCTGATGATGGTATTCGGCGCGCTCATGTGGCGGGCACTGACCGGTCGCCGCGCGGCTTTCCGTGTCCTGGCCGGGTGCCTTGCCTTCCTTCCCCCGATGGTGTTCGGGGTGCTGGCCGTCAACAAGTATTACGGCTACTACCCGACCTGGGGCGCCATGATCTCGGACTTCACGAACCAGGGTGCCGATGCGGCATCGCGCTTGCCTGCGGTCAGGCTCGCTGCGGGCCCGGGGTCCGGCACGCTCGACGGCAGCCGCGCCGGGCTGACGCTGGCGCAGCAGCAGGGATACACGCTGCGGATGCTGGTGACCGGGCAGCGCAGCCATATCACCAGGCAGGTGTATGTGTATCTGCCGCCGCAGTACTTCCAGGCGGCGTACCGGGCTTACCGGTTCCCGGTGCTGGAGCTCATCCACGGCCAGCCCGGCGAGCCGCAGGACTGGATCACCACGGTCGGCGTGACCCATGCCTTCGGCCACCTGCTGGCGGAAAAGCGGGCCCGGCCCGCCGTCCTGCTCATGCCCGATGCGAACGGCGGCCCGGGCATCTCGCTGCAGTGCCTGAACCAGGCGGCCGGCCCGCAGGACCTGACCTACCTGGCGGTGGACCTGCCGGCGCAGATCACCGCCTCCCTGCGGGTACTGCCGCCGGGCCGGGCATGGGGCGTGGCCGGCTACTCCGAAGGCGGGTTCTGCGCGGCCAACATGGCCCTGCGCTACCCGCGCCGTTACGGGTCCGCCGGGGTGCTCAGCGGCTATTTCGAGCCATCCGGCAACCGGCTGGCCAGGACGGGCCACCCGGTCAGCCCGTTCGGCGGCAGCATCAGCCTGCAAGAACAGAACACGCCGCTGGACGAGCTCCAGATGCTGCCCGCCACGGCGGTCATCCCCCCCTTCTGGCTCGGAGCCGGCGCGGATGACACCCAGGCCGTGGCCGACACCGAGCGCTTCCGGCGGGAGCTTCAGCCGCGGCAAAGCGATATTCCGCTCACCCTCACCCCGGGAGGCGGCCACACCATGACCACCTGGCGCGCGCAGATCCCGCCGATGCTCACCTGGATGACCTCCCGCCTGGCCCGGGCAGCCCAGAACCAGGCCGCCGCGCCGCCCACAACACCCGCATCCCAGCCACAGGCAACCGCGCAACTCGCCAGAGCAGGCTCACCCGCCCCCCCGCACCCGCCAGCACCACACCCCGTAACCACCACCGGCGGCCGCCTGACACCCCCGACGGATTAACAGTGCCACCCACTTAAGACCCGGCACAGTTCCTGAGCCTAGGCTCGGAGCGTGAGCGAGGAACGGCTCGCCGGTGCCGTGGCCCGGGCGGCGGCTACCTGCCCCGGCGGCAGGTGGGAGTCCGCGCTGACCTGTAAGGGGCTGGCCGCCGTCCGTGGCGTGGGCTTTGAGCCCGTCGGGCAGGTGTTCGGCGCGGCCGTCTACGCTGCCGGCTGGGCTAGCGGGTACAGCTGTCCCGGGGCGTGGGGATCATCCGGCGACCGCAGGCCTGCAAGGCCGGCCACCGGTGTGTCAGGGCAGCGTGATGCGGGGTCGTTCGGACCGCTGGTGGAGGCCATGTACCAGGCCCGGCAGACGGCCATCGACCGGATGACCGCCGAGTGCGCCGCTCTGGGCGGGCACGGAGTAGTGGACGTCCGGCTGTCCCGGGGGCGCTTCCCCAGGGCGGGCTGGATTTCACGGCCACTGGCACCGCGGTTCGCGCGCCGGATGCCACACACGAGCAGCAGGCGCTTTTCACCTGCGATGTCTCCGGGCAGGATTTCGCCAAGCTGATCGCAGGAGGGTGGGTACCGGCCGGCCTTGCGCTCGGCATCTCGATCGGGTCGCGGCACGATGACCGCGGGCTCGCGGGCCAGGCGCGCTGTTGGTCGGGCAACGTCGAGGTGGCCGGCTGGACCAAGACGTCAGTCGGCTCGGCGGCGAGGGCGTGGTGATCAGCGGCATGCAGATGCGGGCGCGCGAGCGGGACTGCGCGGCCACGGTGGGCTGGTATGACCACATCGTGGAGGTCACGCTCACCGGCACCGTCATCGCCAGGTTCTCCCGGACGGGCCCGTGTCCGGCCGCCCGGCCCTGACCGTCATGCCGCTCAGCCCGCAACACCGCCGGGCAGCCAGCACCCGGATATAACTAGCACCAGCCAGGCACGACAATCGCGGCGCACCACGGAAGCTTCACCCAAGGTGAGCTCGCGTTCGATAGACCAGCCGCCACCGGCTCAAGCCCGCACGTCGCCACCGCAGATCAACCTCGCCACCGCAGATCAACCCTCGCCGAGCACCAGATCCGCCGAAAACAGATGCTCGGCGGACTCATAAGCCGGTACCAGATCGCCGCCTGACAGCCGCATGGTCCTACGAGAAGTAGCAGGTCACAGCCGAACTCGTGTATTCAAGCCCCACAGGATACTGACCTCGATCACGAAGAGCGCGCCAGCAGCGGGATCCTTAGCAGAGCGCCGATGCCCATGCGCGGGGTTTTGGCACGCCATAGGCCACGAACACGACCCGACCCTCCAGGACGCCCACGTCAGACGTCACGGGCACCAGATCACGGTTCCCGTATGTACGCGGCGGTTGACCTGCGTATTTCTTCTTGCACGATCTGCCTGATATCGGCGCGGCGGGCGCGGCGCCAGATTACGGCCACCAAGAAGAAGGCTGCTAGCGCCAAGAATGCGCAGACGATAGCGGTGTGGACTGACATCTGAGTCGCCCGCAATTCGACTGGGATTCCCGCCACTGAATTGACCACAACCACGACAGGCTTGGCGAAACTGAGGAGGCCGCCTGGTGCGCTCAGGTGCACGATTTTACGCTGATCAGGCGCCAGCCATCGTAGATCGCTGAAGTGCAGCAGCGAGCAGATAGTCACTGCTCCAGCGGAAAATGCCAGTGCCATGGCCCCACTGCGAATGGCCAGAGAAGGCGCTGGCAGCGGTGCGTGTTTCCGGGCCGCAGCCAGGAACGGACCCGCACAGCCAGCTACCGCAGCAAGCGTTATCAGCCAGACGCGGTACTGCACCACGAGCCATGTCCAGTTGTCTAGGTGCACCACTGCCCACCGCGTTGCGCCGAAACTCATCAGCTCCTCCTTCACCACCGTAAATGCTGGTCGGCTTCATCTACCCGGCATCTCACGCTGTAGCGCCCTCCGCCCCTTTTTCCATTCGTCATGGCCTCGACGAGCACGGCGCCGGCCAGCCGGAGCACGGCATCGGAGTAGGGGAAGATCCCGGCCAGCGGGCAACGGGCTAGGAGGGCGCGCCCGTGAGCGGGAGGCCACCCTCAGGCTCGCTGGTCCTCATCCGGGCTGGCCAGCAGCAGGTAGGTGTCAAGGCGCCGCAGCTGCACTAGGCGCCGCACCACAGGCTGGATGCCAGTTACCAGGAGCTGGCGGTAGCTTGCGGCCTGTGAGGCTTCAGAACTAGGTCACCGGTCCTGACCTGGGGTTCTATGCGGCTCGCTGGTACTCGTTGATGAGGCCGCCGAGGACAGGCCGCCGCTGGATTCGCTCATGGAGAGGTCGGCGGGAGGATACTCGGGCCGGGGCGGGTGGAGCTGACGGCTGCGATGGAGGCGCCGCCCGTTGTAATGGGCCTCGTACTAAGCCAGGATCGTTCGCAGATGCCGTTCACCGGGGAGCAGCATCCGGTCAGTGATCTCGGTCCAGGCGGTGAGCACGAACCTTTCCGCATAGGCCACCGGTGCGAGAGAGTTTTTCGGACGCGGTACCAGTCAGCGCGCGGTGGAATCTTGCCCCAGGCCTGTGTCATCTCTTGCCATTCCGTGCGCCCGGCGCGGGCCAGCGAGGCCGGCTTCATCGCCGCCCAGAACGCCACCGGCCCGCGGCGCGGCCTGCGGCAGGTGCGTGGGAACGCAAACCCTGACACCTGACGTTGAGGTGCACCGGCGTGTCGCGGGCCGGCCTGGGGTGGTGCCGGGTGGCTTACTTGATGCCGGTGTTGGCTACTCCCTGGACGATCTGGCGCTGCAGGAGCAGGAACACGGCGAGCAGCGGCAAGAAGCCCAGTACCGAGGATGCCATCGTCTCGGCGTACTGGATCGCCGAGCCGCCGATCAGGCTGCTCAGCCCGACCGTGATTGTTTCCGATTTCGTCTGGGTCAGCACTAGGAGCGGCCAGAGGAAGGCGTTCCAGGTGCTGATGAAGGTGAGGATCGCGACGGCCGAGATGGCTGGCCGGCAAAGCGGCATGCAGAGCTGGTAATAGACCCGCCACCAGCTCGCGCCGTCCAGCCGGGCGGCCTCGATCAGCGCCACCGGGATCTGCTTCAGGAAGGAGTAGAAGACGAAGACAGCCACGGGTGCGGCGATGGCCGGGAGGATCAGCGCCCAGTACGTGCCCAGCAGGTGGATGGTCCGGAACTCCATGAACTGCGGCAGGACCAGGGCCTCGGTGGGGAGCATGAGCCCGGCCAGGATTATCGCGAACGTCACTGATTTGCCGCGGAAGTGCAGGTGCGCCAGGCCGAAACCGATCATCGAGCACGTGACGACAGTAAAGATCACTGACAGCGTGGAGATGATGAAGCTGTTCAGGTACCACCAGCCGATGGGATTGGTGGTCAGGGTGCTGGTGTACGCGTGCAGGGTCCAGTGATTGGACCAGGGTGTGACGGGATTGGTCGTGATCTCGTTGTCCGGGCGCAACGAGGTGATGAGGGCCCATAGGAACGGCACTAGCCAGATCAGTGCGAACAGGGTCAGGCAGGTCGCGGCGAGCCGGTTGAAGGCCCTGACTCCGGTTCCTGAGGTCGTTCGGCGGGCGTGCTTGTGCGCGGGCAGCGCGGCGGTCGCGGTCATGGTGACGGACGTCCCTTCACGCGTTCACTGTCTGGTTGCGGCCACGGCGGATGAGCGCCCAGCCAGCCGAGATAAAGACGAGAACCACGAAATACACCATGGTCGCGGCGGCAGCGTAACCGCCGCGGTAGGAGGTAAAACCAGTATCGTAAATATATTCGATAACTGGTCGGGTGGACTCGTTTGGGCCACCGGACAGCAAGATGTAGATCTGGTCGAACACCTTGAGTGAGGCCAGGATCTGCAGGATCAGGACCAGGCTGGTGGTGGATCCCAGCATCGGGATCGTGATCGAGCGGATCTGCTGCCAGGGGGACGCGCCGTCGATGGCCGCGGCTTCGTAGGTCTCTTCGGGGATGTCCTGGATGGCCGCGGTGTACAAGATGAAGTTGAAGCCGAATGTCCACCACAACGTCAGCAGAGTGACGGCCAGCCATGCGCCGGAGGTGCTGCCGAGGAAGTTAGGGGCGGACAGCCCGACCCCGCTGAACAGTTTGCTGATGAGCCCGGTCTGCGGGGTGTACATGAACGCGAAGATGAGGCATACCACCGAGGACGGCACGACGTAAGGAGCGAAGAACGCCAGCCGGAAGAACCACCGGCCGCGGGAGATCCGGGCGGCGAGGATGGCGAACAGGAGGGGGAGCAGTATCAGCGGAGGAGTGGTGAGCATCGTGAACAAGGTCGAGTGCCACATCGACTGCCAGAAGTCGGAGCTCTTCAGCACGGCGGCGTAGTTCGCCGTGCCGACCCAGTTACCGACCCCGGATTTCACGGTGGCCGTGTTAAAACCGCTGATCACGATCCCGATCAGCACCGGCCCGATGAGGAACAGCACGTACAAGACCAGGAACGGCGTGGCGAACAGCCATCCAGCCCGGTTCTCGCCGCCTGCGGCCCCCCTGCGCTTGGCGGTCCGCGCTTGGACTGCGGGTATAGCCGTGGTGACCGCGGTCGTCGTCATGGCGTCTCCTGTTCCTAGCGCACCGGTGGGAGGGCGGTCGAGAAGGTCTTCAGGCTGGCGGTCATCGCGCTGACGCCTGTGCGCGGGCTGATGGCGCCGGCGAGGACCTCGGTGATCACGCTGCCCATGGCGAGCTGGAAGTCCGATCCGGCGCCGGTATACCAGCCGGGCGGGTCGTACACGGCGTTGAAGGCGGCCTGGATGTAGTTGCTCTGCGGCTTCTGGTTCAGGAACGCTTTGCTGGTCTGCACCGGCAGCCAGGCCGGGATATGGCCGCCGCCGGCCCAGATATAGCTGAGGCTGAGCAGGCCCTTGATGAACGCGACCGCGTCTGCCGTGCGTTGCGCGGGCCGGGTCGTGCTCTTCGGGATGACCAGGGAGTGCGAGTCAGCGTAGGCGACCTGCTTGGTCCCGAGGATGGCGGGGAACGGCACGACGTTGAAGGTGAACGGCTGGCCGTCGGGCAGCTTGAGGCCGCGGTAGGTCGGGATCTGCCATTCGCCGTCGAACAGGAAGCCGGCCTTGCCTTGGCTGAACAGCTGGGTCACTGTCGCGTCGGCGGCGTTGCCGGGCATCAGGCCGAGCGGGCCGGTGAGGCTCTGCATGAACGCGAACGTTTCTTCCAGGGCGGCCGGGTCGATGGTGACCCTGGCGCCCTGATCAGAGACGATTGGTCCGGCCAGTCCCGAGTACAGGGTCATGAACCACCGCCAGGTGGTGGCCGGGTCGGCGGTGTTTGCCGAGATCGCGCCGTACTGGCCGCTGGCCTGTTTCATGGCCTTCATGGCATCAACGAAGTCGTTGCGGCCTTTCATCGGCTTGAGGTTGTCACCGGCCGCGTTCAGCAGGCCCGCCTTCCTGGCCAGGTCCACGTTGTAGAACATGACGAACGGGTGGGTGTCCAGCGGCACCGCGTACACCGTCCCGGACACGGTGGCCTTCTTCCACGCGGCAGGGGTGAACTTGTCCTTGGTGATGCCAACACCGGCGGCACCCGCGTCTTCCACCGGCTCCAGCAGCCCGGCCTCGGCCAGTAGCGGGAGCCGGGACAGGTGCGAGATGGCCACGTCCGGCGGCCGCCCGCTGGACGCCGCCAGGGCCAGCTTGGTGTAGTAGGGGTTCCCCCAGGACAGCAGCGTCGACTCGACCGACAGGCGGCTGGTTTGCTGGAACGTCTGCACCATCCGCGCCATGTTGATGCCGTCACCGCCGCCGAACAGGTTCCAGTAAATGACATCGGCCGGGTCGGGCTGGCCTCCGGTGATGCTCGTGACCATGGGTGAGGCGCAGGCCGACAGCGCCCCAGTGAGCGCCAAGCCCCCGCCGATGGCCAGGAACTGGCGGCGCGAGACAGATCTGGTCATGCGATGCGCTCCTCACCGTGAGCTGTGCGAGCGGAGATAGCGTGACTGTCGCACAGAATTTGCATCGATGCAAGGTCCTGAAGTGAGCATTCAGCAGAAATTGACGATGAGATCGCCTTTTCTTGCATCGATGCAAGAAAAAGGCGATGCTGTCGGGAGACGCTGTCCGGAAGACACGAGCGGAGGAGCCGCCGGGTGAGAGCGACCCTGCAGGATGGTTGGTATCCGCGGCCGCTGCTGTGCCGCGAGCACTGGGTCAGCCTGGACGGCGAATGGGAGTTCGGCTACGACGACACCGACGAGGGCCTGGCGGCACGCTGGTTCGACCAGCCGGGTCCCGGGCCGTTCACCCGGCAGATCAGGGTGCCGTACCCGCCGGAGTCACCGGCGTCCGGAATCGGCGACCGCGGCGTCCATCCGGTGGTGTGGTACCGCCGCCGGATCCCGCGCGAGTCGCTGCTGGGGAGCGGGACGGGGCCGCGGCGCGTCCTGATCCACTTCGGTGCCGTCGACTTCCAGGCCCAGGTATGGTGCGACGGGCAGCTCGTCGGCGGTCATGTCGGCGGCCAGGGCCCGTTCACCGCCGACGTCACCGACGCGATGGCCGCGTCCGCGGGATCGGGCGACGTGGTGCTGGTCGTGCGAGCGCAGGATCAGCCGGACGACCCGGAGCAGCCGCGCGGCAAGCAGGACTGGCGCGAGAAGCCGCACGGGATCTGGTACGAGCGGACGACCGGGATCTGGCAGAGCGTGTGGGCCGAGACCGTGCCGGAGATTTACCTGACCGATGTGGCCTGGGTACCCGACGTGGCCGGCGCCGCGGTCCACGGCGAAATTACCTTGGCTAAACGCCCGCCACGCGGCCTCATGATCGAGCTGACGGTCCGTCTGGGTGAGGAGATTCTGGCCGAACTGTCGGTGGCGCCGCAGGACAGGACCACGGCCGTCGATGTACCGGTGGCGGCATTGCGCAATGGCCAGGACCGGGCCCGGCTGCTCTGGGCACCTGAGCACCCGACCCTGCTCGACGTCGAGGTCGTGCTGCGCGACCGCCAGTCAGGGTCGGTCATTGACGCGGCGGCCAGCTACACCGGGTTGCGCACCATCTCGGTAGGCATGGGATCGTTCCAGCTCAACGGGCAGCCCTGCTACCTTCGTGCTGTGCTCAACCAGGGCTACCGCCCGCAGACGCACCTGGCCGCGGAGGGACCTGCGCAGCTGAGGGCCGAGGTCGAACTGGCCAGGGCGATGGGATTCAATGCCGTCCGCGTCCACCAGAAGGCTGAGGACCCGCGCTTCCTGTTCTGGGCCGACCGGCTCGGGCTCATGGTGTGGGCCGAGACTGCGGCCGCGTACGTGTACTCGGCCACCGCCGTCGCCTTGCTCGTGACTGAATGGATGGAACTCATCCGCCGGGATCGCAGTCATCCCGCCATCGTCGTCTGGGTCCCGGTCAACGAGAGCTGGGGCGTACCGGACATCGCCTCGAGCCCGGCCCAGCAGAACTTCGCCCGGTCGCTGGCCAGCCTGACGCGGGCCCTGGACCCCAGCCGCCCGGTGGTCTCCAACGAAGGGTGGGAACACGTCGACAGTGACATCCTGGGGCTGCACGACTACACCAGCGACGCCGAGGAACTGCGCGCCAGGTACGCTACCCGCGAGGCCACCGAGGAGGTTGTCCGGTCGGCGCACGGCCCCCAGCAGCGGCGCGCGGTCATCGGCGACCAGCAGCTGCGGGCCTTCACCGAGGGAAACGCCCCACTGATGATCACCGAGTTCGGCGGCATCTCGGTGGGCAGCGCGGACGACACGTGGGGGTACACAAGCGCAAGCTCGGACACCGAGTACGCGAGCTTGCTGCGGCAGCTGTTCGACGCCCTGCGCGCGAGCAGGGACGTGACAGGATTCTGCTACACCCAGTTCATGGACACCGGCCAGGAAACCAACGGCCTGTTGTACGCCGACGGAACTCCCAAGCTGCCGCTGGAAACGATTCGTCAGATCGTCACCGGAGCTAAGGATGGCATCGGGAACGGGCCGGTTTCCACCGTCGGCTGGCACGACTAGCGGACGCGCACCGTCCTGTCTCCGCCAGGCCAGCCGATGAACCTATGAGAAAATGCCAACGTGGCCGTGACCCTGCGCGATGTCGCCCAGCTCGCCGGGGTATCGCCGCGCACGGTGTCCAACGTCGTCAACGGGTTCCCGCACATCTCCCCCGCCATGCGGGCCAAAGTGGAAGCGGCGCTCACCGAGCTCAACTATAAGCCGAACCTGCTGGCCCGCAGCCTGCGGCAGGGCCGAACCGGGATCATCACGCTGCTGGTACCCGAGATCGCCGTCTCCTACTTCGGCGAGCTCGCGCATGAGGTCGTCGAGCAGGCCAGCGAACGCGGCTACACCGTCATGATCGACGAGACCGGCGGCCAGCCCGACCGCGAGCGCGCGCTGCTCGATGCGGCGACCGAGTCGAGCTGGGTCGACGGCGTCCTGCTCAGCTCGCAGGGCCTGCACGGACGCGATCTGGCCGGCCTGGCGCCGAGCATGCCGGTCGTGCTGCTTGGCGAGCGGACCGCCCGCACGGCGCTGGACCACGTCGGCATCGACACCGTCAAGGCCGCCCGCGAGGTCGTCCGGCATCTTATCGATTCCGGCCGCCGCCGGATCGCCGCCATCGGCGGCAGCGTCGGCGCGTCCGACGCGACCTCGCACCTCCGGCTCAAAGGCTACCGGCAGGAACTGCGGGCGGCAGGCCTGCCCGCCGACGGCCTGTATGCCCGCACCCCGGACTACACGCGGGCCAGCGGGGCCGCCGCAATACGGTCGCTGCTCGGCCGCGAGGACCGGCCGGACGGCCTGTTCTGCTTCAGCGACGCGCTCGCCGTCGGCGTGCTCCGGGAACTGTACGAGCAGGGTCTGTCCGTACCGTCGGACGTCAGCGTCGCCGGCTTCGACGATGTCGCCGAAGCCCGGTTCGCCACGCCGTCGCTCACCTCCATCAGACCGGACAAAGCCAAGATCGCCACCGTGGCCCTGGACATGCTGCTCCAGCGGATGAACGGTTCGGAGGCGAAGCCCCGCGACGTGCGCATCGGATATGAGCTGATCGCCCGGGAAAGCACCACGCTTCGCCGCGGCGGCACGTTCGCTAGCCCGCCCCGCGCCACGCGGCGACCATGATCACCGCCGTAAGAGAAACCTGATCTTCGCCAAGCTTTCCGGACAGCGGATTTGTCGTTAATTCACGCTGTGGAAGGCCGGGATGCAGCTGCTGATAGTGCCGTATCCGTCCCACCGGACGACGCGAGCGGTGGCGCTGGTCGTCGGAACTCCTAGCCTCGCTTCAAGGCCCCGCCAGCCGCAGGGCTGCCTGCCCGGGTGGCCGCGGACCGGCGGAGCGTGCTGAGGGCATCGGCCAGATGCGTGAGGGCGGTACCGGGCAGCGGGGCCCGCAGTAGGCGGTCGAGCTCGCGGTCGAAGACGGGGGCGGCGATGTCCAGGAGTTCCTTGCCCTGGGGGGTCAGCTCCACGATCGATGAGCGCCGGTCCGAGGGGTTGGCCCGGCGGGCGCACAGGCCTGCGGATTCGAGACGGTCGACGGCCTGGCTGGCGCCGCCCACCGTGATCGCGACCGCGCGGGCGATGTCGTGGACCCGGCACAGCGGTGTCGCGTCGATGACCAGCATGCCGTTCAGGCTCGCGAGACCGACGCCGCACACGAGGTACGCCTCGACGACGCCACCCGCCTCGCGGCGAAGGCCGCCGCCGACGACGTGGCCGTCATCCTGGACATCACCCCCGGCGTCCCGCATGTCTTCCAGGCATTCGCCGGCCTCCTCGACGAAGGCGACGCCGCCCTCAACCGGGCCGCCCGGTTCATCCATGACCACGCCGCCCAGAAGTCTGCCGCCTGACTAGCGTCATCAGCCCCCAGGGGAACCTAGGGACACGGCACCAGGATGGGCGGTGACGCCGCCCATCCGGGTGCCGTGTCCCCGCACCAGGGCAGCTTCGCTGCACCAGGCCAGGTTCCGGAAGTCGCGAGGTAGGCCAGCTTCTGGCGTGCGGCCGTCCTGCCGGGCGGGCAGGCCCGGTGCCTGGGCCTTGCCTAGCCGTTGTCGACGTGCCCGGTGAATTCCAGGATGGCAGCGGAGAGCGCCTCGGGGGCTTCCTGCGCGACCAGGTGCCCGACTCCCTCAAGTCGCACCGAGGTGACCTTGGCTGCGGTTACCTGGCGGAAGGTCTGCTCGGTGAACGGGGCGCTGACGGAGTCGACGGTGAGGACGGGGACGGCCAGCGGCTGCTTTTCGGCCAGGGCCCTGGTCTGGCCGTCGTCGGTGAAGATGGAGTGGTAGAGGCCTTCGGCGCCGCGCCAGCCGTCCGGGCGGGCGTAGGTGCGGGTGATCTCGTCGAGGTCGTCTTCGGTGACGGAGCCCTTGACCGCGGTCATCATGGGGTAGGCCCAGCCGGCCAGGAGGTCGCGTTCGCGGCCGGGGAGGAGCATCGTCGGGATGCCTGGCGTGCCGAGGAACCCGACGTGCCAGGAGCCACCGTGGGCGACGTCGGCAAAGGACTCGAGCCCGTAGCCGGCCAGGGTTGTCTCGATCGCGATGAGGCTGCGGACTTCATCGGGGTGCGTGGCGGCGAAGCGGAAACCCGGGCCGCCGCTGGCGTCCTGGCAGGAAAAGTGGACTGGGCCGGTGCCGAGGTGCTGCACCAGGTGGTGCATGTCCTCGGCGGCGGTGGCGTCGTCGTAGCTGCCGTCGGCGGTGCTGGAGTCACCGAAGCCGCGAAGGTCCACGGCGAAGACCCGGTGCGTCTCCGCCAGCAGCGGTATCAGCTTGCGGAAGGCCCACCACGACTCCGGCCACCCGTGGGCGAGCAGGACCGGGGACCCGCTGGTCCCGGCGGACACGTAGTGGAGCCGGGCCCCGCTGACGTCGGCCAGGTGATGGGTGACGGCGGGGATGGTCGCACCGGCTGGCGTGATGGCGGTCATGAGAGACTCCTTCAATGGACAACCTTGGTTGTCTAAAACAATAGACAACCAAGGTTGTCTTTGTCAACTGGCGTCATAGACTTGCCCCATGTCCCAATCTGGCGCCGACCTCGCGCAGCTGCTCCTGGGCGGGTTCCGCATCCTGGCTGACCAGGCGACCGCCGAGCTCACCGCGCGCGGGTACGAGGAGATCCGCCCCGCGCAGGAGTTCGCCCTGCAGGTGATCTTGTCCGGCGCGGACAACGCCTCCGACCTGGGCCGGCGGATGTCGGTCACCAAGCAGGCGGCCGCCAAGACCATCGCCGCCCTGGAAGAGCGCAACTATGTGGCCCGCGAGCCCGACCCGGCCGACAAGCGCCGGATGCGCCTGTACGTCACCGGCCACGGGCTCGCGATGCTGCGCGAGGGCGAGGAGATCTTCGATGAGCTGCGCGGGCAGTGGGAGAAGCAGGTGGGCGCAGGCGCCCTGTCGCAGGTCGAGACCACGCTCCGGCACCTCGTCGGGAATAGCGGCGGCCGGCCTGACACGCCCACGTGGCTAGCACGGGGCCTGGAAGCATAGCGGGCAGCAGAGGCAGCCCTCACTCAAGCAGGCGAAACCGAAGGGAACCCGCTGGGGTTGGCGGTGACGCCTCCAAGATGCATCCGGCGGGTGCCGTGCTCGATGAACACCAGGACTACAGTCGTTTCAGCAGCACGGTGTCCACGTGGAAGAAGCCGGCGGCGAGAATCCCGGCAGCCTGGGCACGCAGAAACCGCGCTAGGTCGGGCCTGCGCGGCGGGGGGCCGGATCGATGCCCGCATTGCACAGGATCTCCCAGACTGTAGACTGCGCGACCCTCACGCCGAGTCTGGCTATGTCGCCGTGGATCCGGCGATATCCCCACAGTGGATTCTCCTTCGCCAGCCGGACGATGATGCGGGCGATGCTGGGTACCGTCGGTGCCGTCCGGACTTGCGCCGGTTGCTCGTGTCGTACTTACTCGCGGCCAGCTTGCGGTGCTAGCTCAATAGCGTCGCGGGCGTCACGGGGAAGATGCCGGGCCAGCAGGCGCGGGGGATAAGCCGTGCCAGCGCGGCGAACCATAGCCGGTCGGCCGGCTCGTAACGCACCCGGCCGGCGTGGCGGCGCAGCACCGCGTTCTCGCGCCGGAGTACCAATAGCTCAGCATCCTTCACTGAGCCGCCGTGAAACATCAGGGCTGAATCGCCGGCCGACTAGCCCATAGATGATCTTCAGCGCCCGGTTAGCCAACCATTCCCGCGTCGAGCTTGCTGGCGATCGCAGGTCAGCTGCTCAGTCGAGTATTCGAGCGGTACGCAGCTCGACGACCTCACCGCGGAGGACGGCGCTGACCAATGGTAACTGCCTCCCATCTGCATACATGACTCCTCGTCATGTCTCGACGGAGTCCTGCTCATTGGACGCATAGTTTTCGGTCGGCGAGACTAGCCGGTAGCTAGCTGGTAGGAGGCCATCCCAGCCGGGATGGCATCTGGTAGCGAGGTCCGGAGTCAGCTAGGCACTGGGCCCATTGCCGGACGTCCGAGAGGATCTGCATGCCCGACCACACGCCAGCGCCAGCTGGGCGGCGGATCGCCCTGATCGCGCACGACAACAAGAAGCAGGACATGCTCGAGTGGGCCGAGTACAACCTGGATCTGCTGGCCGGCCACGAGCTGTTCGCGACGGCCACGACGGGTCACCTGCTGCAGCAGCAGCTGGGATTGCCGGTCACCTGTTTCCGGAGCGGCCCGTACGGCGGTGACCAGCAGATCGGCGCCCGGATCGCCGAGGGCGAGATTGACTTGCTGGTGTTCTTGTGGGATCCGCTGGAGCCACATCCCCATGATCCGGACGTCAAGGCCCTGCTCCGGGTCGCGGTTGTCTGCAACATCCCGGTTGCCTGCAACCGGGCCACCGCGGACTTCCTGATTTCCTCGCCGCTGATGGGCCAGGACCATCAGGGGTGGGACCCGGCGCCGATCCAGGCCCGTCACAATCAGGCAGCCCTGAGGGTAGCCCAGACCGGCTGATACCTCCCGCCCGACTCCCCGCTGGAAGCAGGCTGCCGCGGCCGGGCTACTGGTCGCCAATGGGTGCCCGGCCCCCGTGGATCTGCACGTTACCGGCTGACGGGGCTCCGCTCCAGGCCGACGAGCATGCCGGCAATTGGCTGAGGTGAGCGGAAGAGCTCCGGCGGGCGAATGAGAGATTGCGATTATTTCATCATCCTGAGTCATGATTTCTCGGGAAGCCGCTCACACGGACCAGCTGCTGCACCGTAAGCATGCCCGCTGGCGCCCCGTCGGCACTGTGCGCCAGCGGCCGGGCCACGGCGATGACCCGGGACGGTGTCGAGGGCCTGCCGCAGGCCGCTGGTCAGATGACCGCGGGGCCGGATCGGGCTCGTGCTGCCAGTTTCTCCAGCGAACGAGGGTCAAGCCGGCCGCGGTGGGCGACGCGTACCTTCCCCTCGGCTGCGTTGGCGATAGCGATGATGCTGTTTCGGCTGGCGTCGAGGTCCTCGACGAACAGCGGTGCGCCCGCGCCGTGCAGCGGCAGGATGGTCTCGGTCAGCGCGTCGCCGGCCAGAACCGTCCCGTCGGGGAGCAGGACGCACTGCGACCCGGCCGTGTGGCCCGGGGTCCACAGCGTCCGCCCGAACCCACCGTGCTGCTGGAGGTCCTCGTCGTCGCCGAGTTCGAGGTCCGGGATAACCGGCGCTTTGTCTCCGCGGGTGATGAACGGCGCGAGGATGCGGGCCTGCAGCCGAGTCGGGTTCACCCGCAGCGTGCCGCCGCGGCGTAGCGCGTCGGCGTCCAGCCGGTGGATGGCGACGCGCGCGCCGGTGGCGTCGCGCAGCAGGTCGGCTGCCCCGACGTGGTCGTAGTGGAAGTGCGTCAGCACGATGAGCTTCAGCTCGGCGCCAGTCTCGGCGAGTTTGGCCAGCACTTTCGGTGTGATCTTGCTGGTAGACGCGTCTACCAGCATCGCCCTGTTGCCGTCGACGACGAGGTAGGCGGTGGAATAGCCATTGCTGACCGGGTAGATGTCCATCATGTCTGTCCTCCGCGGGGGGTGAGCCGCTACCGGCTCGCTGTGACGGCTGCAGGTGTGTTCAAGGCGTGGACGGGGCCGCCTGACGGGCAGCGGCGGGGGCGCGCATGCCCCAGAAGGCGTCCTTGTGGATCATGCGGGCGGGCACGCCTGAGTGCAGCGTCGTGGTGCCCGAGACGCGCCCGGACCGGTCGCCGGAGGCGAACGGCTTCCCCCGCCGCGGGCGGTGATGATCAGGCCGCCCTGGCCTGCACGGAAGCGGATCAGGCGCTTGGGGACGAAGGTGAACTCCACCGCGCCGGTGGCGGACTCGGTGATGGTCTCGAGGGTGAGCGAGGTGATGCGCATGATGGCCTCTCATACCTGTTAGCATTGCTTACAAAGACCATCATGGCGGATCTAGTTAGCAGTGTCAACAGGAAGAGTTAGCAGTGTCAACTCCCACTCAGGCCGAAGCACGGAAGCCCCTCGCGGAGCGGCTGGTCCAGGAGGGGCTCACGATCGTCGCTGCCGGCGGCCCGGATTCGTTGTCGCTGCGCGAGGTGCAGCGGCGAGCGGGCGTCTCGCCCGCGGCCGCGTACCGGCACTTCCGCGACCGGAGCGCGCTGATACTCGCGATCGCCCAGCAGGCGGCCGGCATGCTAGCCGACTCCATCGCCCACGCGATGGAGCCGGCGCCCGCTTCGGCCACTGACGCATCGGCGGCCCGGACCAGGCTGCTGGCCGCATGCGAGGGATACCTCGACTTCGCGACCCAGAACCCCGGTTTGTACCGCGCCATCTTCTTCAGCGATGAGCAGCTCGACGAGCTGACAGCGCCAGCCGGAACGAGCCCGCGGCCAGGGCGGTGAAGGGGGCTACAACCTGCTGATCGCCATGCTGCAGGACGTGGTGGCTGCGACCGGCGGCAAATCGCTGAACCAGTGGGACCCGCTCGTCATTTGGTCCGCCCTCCATGGCCTGGCGATGCTGCGCCTCGACGCCGCGCTCCGCTCCCTCTCGGCCCGGCAATTCGCACAGGCGCGAGACCGTGTCCTGCAGACGATCGTCAGCGCCGTGCCGCTGGAGGCCCTCGCCCGCTCCGAGCCGGTCTAGCGGCCGGCGGCCGGCGGCAACTATAACGCGGACTCCGCAGGTCGCACGAGGGCCACAGAGGCCGATGGGGACGGCGTCCGGCCAGCCACCAGAACGGTCGGTGTCACTGCCCGTTTTCCACCGACAGCAACGGACAGGCCACGCTGGTGCCGTATTCCGGCTCGACCCGCCGCCGGGCCGTGCGTGCATCCCGTGCTCGCCTGGCCTGGGTGAGGTCCGGACGAGGGGTGGGACGGGCGGTGTGCTGAGAAGAAGGGCGGCGTCCTGGCAGGCCGTGGCGCTCGGGTTGGCCGCCTCAAGTCCGCCTCCGGCAGCGGCGAGGCTTGCTGGGCGGCGGGCCGTCGCATGCCCGAGCCCTTTAGGGTCGTGCCCGCAACTCGCGCCGGATGCCGGTGCCGATGCCGGTAGCGGACGTCATTCGAAGCGTGCGACTAGCGCGGGTGGCAGCGTCCTGGCCAGCACCTCGCAATAGGTACTTAGCGCCTGGGCGTGCCTGTCCTGCCCTGCGGCAGTGAGGACGAGATTGATCCCGCGGCGGTCGTCGGCGCAGTTGCTTCGCTGCACCAGGCCGTGCCTCTCCAGCCGGTCGGCGAGCCGGGACAGCGCGCTCTGGCTGAGGTGCACCGCGTCGGCCAGGCTCTGGGAGCGGCAGCCGCCGGGCCGGCCTGCCAGGTAGTCGAGAACTTCGAAGTCACTGACGCCGAGTCCGTGGGACTCGCCCAGTTCGCGTTCCAGTGCGTTCCACGATGCGACCTTGGCCGAGATGAGGGCATGCCACGCCGCCTTCACCGCTTCGTCACGGTCCCGGAGGCCGGGCTCCCCGGTGCCACCGGACGGCGGCTCCGGGCGGACGCGGGCCGCTGCGCTCGCTGCCATGCGCGACATGTTACTCCGCCCCGCAGATACTTGCAAGTACATTAATTGCTCTTGCAATCATTGCACGTACATGCATATAGTCTCGGCATGGCTTCTTCGCGAGGTCAGCGTCAGTCGCTGACCGCCTCACCGGAAACCACCTGGACGCCTCAGCTGCGGGGGATCCTCATCGTCCTCAGTGGTGCGCTGCTGCTGGACGGCCTCGACGTGTCGATGGTCGGGGTCGCGCTGCCGTCCATCCGGAGCGCGCTGCATATGAGCACCGCGTCGCTCCAGTGGATCGTCAGCGGATACACGCTCGGTTACGGGGGCCTGCTGCTCCTCGGCGGGCGGGCCGCTGACCTGCTCGGCCGCCGCCGGGTGTTCGTCGCAGCGGTCGCGGTCTTCGCCGTCGTGTCCCTGCTGGGCGGTCTGGTGTCAAGCCCCGGCCTGCTGATCGCGGCCCGCATCATCAAGGGCATGGCGGCCGCCTTCACCGCCCCGTCGAGCATGTCGCTGCTGACCACCACGTTCCCCGAGGGACCGATGCGCAACCGGGCGTTCAGCATCTATTCGGTCTTCGGCGCCAGCGGGTTCTCGCTCGGTCTCGTCCTGTCAGGGCTGCTCACCCAGGTCAGCTGGCGGCTGACGCTGCTGGTGTCCGCGCCAGCGGCAGCTCTGGTGCTGCTAGGCGCGCTGACCCTGATCCCGCGGGCCGAGCCGGGCAGCCGCGCGAGCCGGGCCTGGCGCCAGTTCGACCTGCCCGGCGCGGCGGTCATCACCACGGCGGTGCTGACGCTGGTCTACACGGTGGTCGACGCCCAGCAGGTGGGCTGGGGATCGGCCCGGACGACCGGCTCGTTCGCCGCGGTCGTCGCGCTGGGGGCTCTGTTCGCGGTCATCGAGACGCGTAGCACCCATCCGCTCGTCCCGTTCGGTATCTTCCGGTCGGCATCGCTGCGGCGGGCCCAGATCGGTGCGGTCACCCTGTTCGGCAGCTACGTGTCGTTCCAGTTCCTGCTGACCCAGTACCTCCAGTCGCTGGCCCACTGGTCGGCGATTTCGACCGCGCTGGCGTTTCTCCCGGCCGGGGCGATGGTGCTAGTTCTCTCGCTGCGCGTCGCCGGGCTGCTCGACCGGTTCGGCGCCGGGTCGCTGGTCGTCGCCGCCTTCGCCGCCCTCGTGGCCGGCTATGCCGTGTTCCTGCGGGCGGGCGTGACACCGGACTACCCGGGGGTGATGCTGCCGGCCGTCATCCTGCTCGGCACGGCGTTCGGATTCGGCTTCTCCGCGCTGACCGTCGCCGCGACCTCCGGGGTGCGCAACCAGCAGCAGGGCCTGGCCGCCAGCCTGTTCCAGACCTCGTTCCAGGTAGGCGGCGCGGTGGTGCTCGCGGTAATCACCGCGGTCATCGACGCAGGCGGCGCGAACTCGGTCACCTCGCCGGCCAGCACGCTGTCGGCCTACCGGCCAGCGCTATACCTGATCACCGGCATCGCCGCGCTCGGCCTGCTAGCCGCGTTGCCCGGCCTGCGGCGTGGCAGTAGCCAGCCCATCGAAGACATCGCCGGACATGCCGTGACCGACCTAGCAAAGACCGCCCCGGAGTCCGAGACGGTCTGAGCCACGGACCGGTCACCCTGGGAGGGGCCCGGGCAGCCGGTCGGCAGAGCCGCCGCGATCTCGTGCACGGGCTTGTCGCCGCCGCTCAGTAAACGCAAGCTTGCGGGGATCCCCGAGGGCCTCACCAGGATCCCCGCAAGCCTTCGCGGAATCGGTATCAGCGGCCCGTCTCGACCCGGCGCTTGAGCCCTCGGGCGAACCGGTCGAACGATGGTCCGAGATCCGGCATCGACCGCCAAATCAGCCCCAGCAGCGGGCCGGTGTACTCCTCGCGGACGTGAAACGCCGTCCCCCCATGACCGTCCGCCAACACCTCGAAGGTCCGCACGCCCCGGAACAGGCCCAGCGGCATGCCGCCACTGAACCGCAGCCGGGCCGGCGGATCAAAGTCCGTCACCTTGACCGGGAAGGCCCGGCCGGGCGCTGCCTGGGCCCGGATCGTGATCTTCTCACCGGGCGCAATCTGGCCGACGACTCCGTCGACGCCCGAGTCCCATGACGGCCAGGCCGCCCCGTCCGTCAGCACCGCCCATACCGCCTCCGGGCTCGACGCGATGACCGAACTCGCCTCGTAGTATCGCATCGGCTCCGATCCGTCCTCGGTAACAATTTAGTTACCGTAACACGCACGTTACCGATGCGCAAGGGAGCCGCAGATGTCTCGCGGCCGGGCAGACCGGCGTCGGCACCTCGTTGCCGGCGATGCCCGTGGATCATAAGCGGGACTGTGGTTTAGAGTCACACTGATCCAGCCCGATGTGCTCGCCGGTAGCGACGTGGGTTCCTGAGGTAACGACAGGGCCGTGCGCACGGGTCATGATGAGCGGCATGCGCATGCGTTCGTGCCGGCCAGCGGGAGGGACCTCGGCGTGACTAGTACGCAGCCTGGCACCGTTTTCATCACCGGTGCGAGCAGCGGCTTCGGGGCCGCGATCGCGCATCGGTTCGCGGCAGCGGGTGCCCGGGTGGTCGCCGCCGCCCGCCGCTCGGACCGGCTCAAGGATCTAGCCGGCGAACTGGGCTCGCGGATGCTGCCGATCACGCTGGACGTGCGAGACCGGGCGGCGGTGGCCCAGGTCATCGGCGGTCTGCCGGCTGAGTTCGCGCAGATCGACGTGCTGGTGAACAATGCCGGCGCTGCGCTCGGCCTCAGCCCGGCCCAGGACGCGGATCTGGATGACTGGGAGCAGATGATCGACACCAACTGCAAGGGCCTGGCCTACTGCACGCGGGCGATCCTGCCGGGCATGGTGGCTCGCCGTCGCGGTCACGTGATCAACCTCGGCTCGGTTGCTGGCACCTATCCGTACCCGGGCGGAAACGCCTACGGCGGTACCAAGGCGTTCGTGCACCAGTTCAGCCTGAACCTGCGCAGCGACCTGCACGGCACCGGGGTACGCGTGACGTGCATCGAGCCCGGGATGGCCGACACCGAGTTCTCCATCGTCCGGTTCAGCGGCGACCAGGCCAAGGCGGACGCCGTCTACGCCGACATGCAGCCGCTGACCTCGGGCGACATCGCCGAGTCCGTGTACTGGGCGGCAACTCTCCCGCCGCACGTAAACGTCAACACCATCGAACTGATGCCCGTCGCGCAGAGCTTCGCCCCGTTCCAGGTAGCCCGCGACAGCTAGAACAAGCAGTCAGCCTGCCGGTCAGCGCCGCGCCCGCGATACGCCCGTCCGGGGCGGCGGAGACCGGCGAGCCTGTCGCACATCCGTACCAGATCACCCGGAAGGGTGCGCCCAGCCAGACATCACGGCAGCGAAACGCCGTGCAGCTCAGAACTCACGCATTTAACGCCGCTGGAGCGGCGGCATTAACATCGTCGAGGCCGTGATCAGCGCCCTGGCCGCAAACTCGGTGATAGCGCCGGAAGCCTGCAAACGGTACGCGCCGGCTATCGCCGCCCCGCCCTGACCCCGGCGGCGGTCAGCGTCACCCTGGCAATCGCCGTCGCCTGCGCATGCCAGTTGGCTTGGGTCGGCCACGTTTTCCTGACCGGCCAGGATAGAGGTTGGGTCGTTGGCCGCGTGCCGGGCGCGAATCGCCTGGGCTGTGATGATGGCGTTAGTCCAGGTAGTCGCGCAGGATGTCGGACCGGGACGTGTGCCGGAGTTTGGACATGGTCTTGGACTCGATCTGGCGGATCCGCTCGCGGGTGACGCCGTAGACCTTGCCGATCTCATCCAGGGTCTTGGGCTGGCCATCAGTCAGCCCGAACCGCATCGAGACCACGCCCGCCTCACGCTCGGACAAGGTATCCAGAACCGAATGCAGCTGCTCCTGCAGCAAGGTGAAACTGACCGCCTCACCGGGCTGGATCGCCTCGGAATCCTCGATCAGGTCACCGAACTCGCTGTCGCCATCTTCACCCAGCGGGGTATGCAAAGAGATCGGCTCCCGGCCGTACTTCTGCACCTCGATGACCTTCTCCGGGGTCATGTCGAGCTCGACCGCCAGCTCCTCCGGGGTGGGCTCACGCCCCAGGTCCTGGAGCATCTGGCGCTGCACCCGGGCCAGCTTGTTGATCACCTCCACCATGTGCACCGGAATGCGGATCGTACGGGCCTGGTCCGCCATCGCCCGGGTGATCGCCTGCCGGATCCACCAGGTGGCATACGTGGAGAACTTATAGCCCTTGGTGTAGTCGAACTTCTCCACCGCCCGGATCAGGCCCAGATTGCCCTCCTGGATCAGATCCAGGAACAGCATCCCCCGGCCGGTATACCGCTTGGCCAGCGACACTACCAGCCGCAGATTCGCCTCCAGCAAGTGGTCCTTGGCGCGTCGCCCGTCCTCCGCGATCCACTCCAGGTCGCTCCGCGTGTCGTCCTGCATACTCCCGCCGTGCTTGGCCAGCTTCTCCTCGGCGAACAGGCCCGCCTCGATCCGCTTGGCCAGCTCGACCTCTTGCTCGGCATTGAGCAGCGGCACCTTGCCGATCTGCTTCAGGTAGTCCTTGACCGGGTCGGCGGTCGCGCCGGCCACAGCCACCTGCGCGGCCGGAAGATCGTCATCATCATCGCCGAAGACGAAGACCTCCTCGTCCTCGCCGGCGCCGTCCGGTGACAGCTTGGCCACGCGGGCACCCGCCCCGCCGGGGGCCACGGCCTTGACATCCGCAGACGGCTGGCCAGGCTGGGAGTCCTCGGGATACCCGGGTCCTTCCGGTTCTTCCGGTCCTTCCGGTGCTTCCGCCACGTCCACGTCGCCGGCCAGATCGCCGGTATCGCTGAGGTCGGCGTCGCCCAGGTCCTCCTCGGCCAGCACGGCCTGCAGGTCGGCGTCGTCGGGGTCGAGATCGCTGAGGTCGCCGAGATCCGCGTTCTCCAGATCCGCGTCAGAACCGGGATCCGCCTCGCCGGGGTCCGCCGCGATCAGGTTGCCGCCGGCGTCGGAGCGCAGCCCGGAACCGTCTTCACCCGGGTTCCGGGGACCAGGGCCATCTGGCCGCGGAGCCGCCTGATCCCCGACGGCCCGAGGGTCCTGGTCCGGGGGGCCGAAGCGATTCCGCTCACGCTCAGTCAGCTGCCCGCGGTCACGCTGCGCGCGGCGCCGGGCCTTGCCTTGCCTGGTATTACGCCTGCTCATCCTCCTCGCCTCTTTGACCACCAGTCGCGAGTACGCCATAGCCCACCGCAGGCCAGGCCAGTACCACCTGGCCCCGGGCACGCCGGATGCCCGCACAATGCCAGCGGGTCCGGTAAGGCCGGACTGGCCGGCTCGGCGTTCGTACCGGACCAGAACCCTTCGTGGTATCCCTCCGGGTTGCCGACAACCGGGATGTTGGCTGGCCGCCCCGGCGGTCTCCATGGCGACGGCCCGGCTCCCACTGAGCACGCGGCCGGTCAGCCGCTTCATGATCCCTCCCCCGTCGCCGTACCCGGCACTGTGCGGGGCATCCGCACAGTGGTCAGGTGATTGGCGATCGTGAACGCCATCGGTCTGCCCTCCGGCTCCATGAGCCCATAGCGTGCATGTCGACGGTGAGATTCACCGTGGGCGGGCGGATCCTCACGGACTCGCCGAGAGCCTCGGTACTCAGCTTCCACTCTCGGAGTATCACCCCTGCAGAGCCCACCCGGCTAGGTAGCCTCGGCGTGGTTGGCCTACACCGGTGCTGGCCATGGCGGACATCACGCTGCTGGCGATGACCGGGCCGAGGTCAGGCCGGCCAGATGCAGTTCAGGTCGTATCCCTTGCTCAGTGTCGCGACAACGGCCACTACGCGCGGCGCCTCAGAGCTGCAGGGCGGCAGAAACTGACGACCAAAGATCAGGAATGGAGCGCATCACCGAAGGCGGTTATGGGCTCATCGAGGTCCACCGAAGACCGGGCTGAGATCCAGCGGCCACCTTCGTCGCGAGCAGCTCATTTTGGACCAGAGTGCCGTAACCGGGCCTGCCCCGCCTGATCGGCCGCGCTGTTGAGAGGTAGTTCTCTCCGCCCGATGATGGAGGCGGCTGACGGCTCATACGGGTGTGATGGCGGGATAGGCGGGTTCCCACATAGCCTGGGCGACCTGCTTGATGGGGTCGTCGAGGTGGGCCTGGGCCAGGCCCTCGTCCTGCCCCGCCTGGGCCACGGCGGCTGCTATCGCGGCCGACACCTCCCGCAGCATGGTCACCGGGGGCAGCACGGCTGTGCCCGGCGTGCTGGCGTGAGAGAGGCCGGCCAGCGCGGCCGCGGCCGCGGCCAGCATGCCGTCACTGACCCGGCGGGCCCGGGCGACCGTCACCCCGAGCCCGAGGCCAGGGAAGATCAGCGCGTTGTTGGCTTGGGCGATGTCGTAGCGGACGCCGTTGTAGCTGACCGGCTCGAACGGGCTGCCAGTGGCGATGAGTGCCCGCCCGCCGGTCCAGGCGATCAGGTCGGCGGGCCGGGCCTCGGACCGTGAGGTCGGGTTGGACAGCGGCATGATGACCGGGCGTTCGGTATGCGCGGCCATTTCGGTGACGATGCCGGAGGAGAAGACCCCGGGCTGGGTCGAGGTGCCGATCAGCATGGTCGGGCGGGTGCGGGCCACCACTTCGGCCAGATCGATGCGGCCATCGGCGTCGCGCCGCCAGCCGGCGACTTCGGCGGCCGGGCGGGCGTAAGGGACCTGGAAGTCCCGCATCGTGCCGGGCATGTCAGTGCTCAGCAGGCCCTTGCTGCTGAGCGCCCAGAACTGGCTGGTCGCCTGGTCTGTGGGCAGGCCCTGGGTGATCATCACCTGCCGCAGCACGTCGGCGATCCCGATCCCGGCCGTGCCGGCGCCGTGGATCACGATCTTCTGATCACGCATCGACGTCCCGGCGGCGCGGACCGCGCCCAGCGCGGCGGCCAGGACCACGGCGGCGGTGCCCTGGATGTCGTCGTTGAATGTGCAGTGCGATGCTGCGTACTTGGTCAGGATGCGGTGCGCGTTGGTGGCGCCGAAGTCTTCCCAGTGCAGCATGGCACGGGGGAACATCCGGGTGGCGGTGGTCACGTAGGCGTCGATCAGCTGGTCGTACCGCTCGCCGCGTACCCGTGGGTGCCGGGAGCCCACGTAGGTCTGTTCGGCCAGCAAAGCCGGGTTGTCGGTGCCGGCGTCCAGCACGACCGGGATGATCCGGGCCGGATGCAGCCCAGCCGCGGCGACGTAGACCGCCAGCTTCCCGAGGGCGATCGCGATCCCGCCCACCCCCCAGTCGCCGATGCCGAGGATGCCTTCGGAGTCGGTGGCCACGATGAGATCCACGTCGTCCGGTCCCAGGCCGTAGTTACCGAACGCGGTCTCGATCTGGTCCGGGTGGTCCACCGAGAGGTACAGCCCACGCGGACGCCCGTACTCGAAGCTGTACCGCTCGATCGCGGTTCCGATCGTCGGGGTGTACACGATCGGCAGCATCTCCTGCAGGTGCTCGCTCAGCAGCCGGTAGAACAGCACCTCGTTGCGGTCCCGCAGGTTAGCCAGGTACAGGTTCTTGGCCAGGTCATTTGGCTGACGCTGATACTGCCCGTACACCCGGGTCAGCTGTCCCTCCAGCGTCGACGTGGCATCAGGCAGCAGCCCGGTCAGGCCGAGCGCCTCCCGCTCGGCCTGGGTAAACGCGGTGCCCCGGTTGAGCAGCGGCGAGGCCAGCACTGCCCGGCCGCGCAGCCGTACCCGGGCCTCGATGCCGCCAGCCGTCCGGGCCAGCTCATACAGAGGTTCCACGACCACCATCACATCATTGCGAGGGCTGGCGGACAACGGTAACGCGTTCCGGCTTGACGTGCGCTGCTGAGTCGAGTGTGCCTTTCATGGCCGTGCGCCCGGGGCACTACGTGCCTTTCCGCCGGGCAGCACCCCTGCTGCGGAGCAGGACCCGGCGGTGAAGAAGATGCCGGCCGCGGGCCAGCAGCCTGAAATGCCAGGCCAGGGGCAAGAAACCGGCCAGGCAGTCGGTATAACCGCTCTCACCCCGGCCGTCCGTGGATTCTGCGGCCCCGGGAAACCAGGGGCCGCAATAGTACCTATATAGAGAACTTGACAGGTGTGAAGGAGCTATTTAGAGTTCTGGCATGCCGTTGCGATTGACCGTCCAGGTGCAGTTGGTCTTGCAGGCACTGCTCCGCCATCCGGCCAGTGAGATGTACGGGCTGGAGTTGTCCGAGGAGACCGGACTGCAGCCTGGGACGGCCTACCCCATCCTTTTGCGGCTAGAGCGCGAGGGCTGGGTGACCAGCCGCTGGGAGGACGTCGACCCGCGAGCAGAAAAACGCCCGGCCCGGCGGTACTACCGCGTGACGGCCGGCGGTGCGGTCCAGGCCAGCGCCGCTCTCGCCGGGGCGCGCCGCCCAAAGGACGCGGCGCTGCGCCGTCTCGCCCAGGGAGATGGCGTCGCATGATGCCTGCCATTGACCCGCGTTACGACGCGCGCAAAAGGCGAGCGCGCGTCGCTATGTTCATCAGCGCGGGCGCGACCGTAGTCTCCTCGGCGTTGGACGGAACGCGTTTCAGCGGCTGGCGATGGGCGCCCTTCGTCTTTGGCATCACCCTCATCATCGTCTTCTGTGCCATCTCCATGAATTCCGGCGGCGGTGTGCGTGGTCGCCGTGAGATGAGCGGCCTGGGCGGCCGTGGCCGGGTCGCCGGTGACCGGTCTGACAGCATGGCGACGGGCCGGTGGCCCGGGCTCGTCATGGTGTCGCGGCTGATGCCCGGGCCTGCTGGCCGCCGGTGGCTGGCGGAGGCCGAGAGCGTGCTGTGGGAGATCGGGACCGCCCGGCGCGCCGCAGCGGTCCGTGGCTACTTGCTGTCCGGTCCCCGGCTGGCGGCGGTGATGTGGGCATACGAGGGCCTGCGGTGGCTGCGGCCCGGCCCGCGGCATCCGAGGTAATGACCTGCGATTACATGGAGTTCTAAGTGTCGCGATTGGCGAATTCATATTCGCCATAGTCCTTGTGGTGGTCGCGGCCGTGACGGGTATCTGGTTCGCATATATCGTCGCAGCGCTCGCTCTGCTGTTTGGCGCCTTTTTGTGGGTGCGGGCCAATCGGGAGCTCAATGGTCGCGGCGGCAGTAAGGGCGCATTCTGACGGCACCGGAAATCACCAGGGGAGGCATTCTTGTGCGCTAGCCTCGGTGGCAAGCCCGGGCTGCGCGCTGCGCCAGCTGTCGTGTCATTGCTGGCCGACGGGCCGGTGCCGTAGTGTCCGGCTGTGGCAAGCATCCCGCCCGCGGTCACCAGGACGACCCGGACCGAGGCCGACTTTGGCTCGATGAGCTGGCACGACAACGCGGTGCACGCCATCGCCTGGGAGCCGCTTCCGGATAATCCCGGCCGGCTTCTGCTGGACATCGACTACATCCTTCAGTGGGTCGCGCCGGAGCCGCCGGCCACGACACTCAGCTGCTGGATCAGCCCGGCCACGTTGGTATTCGAACCCGCGTGGGACCTGACCACTGATATAGACCGGAACGGGTGGGGTTTCCAGCTGTTCCTCAACTCGATCACGCGGTCCGAGCCGGATGAGCGCGGCAACTACGACTGGACGCTGCAGGGTGATGGCATCACCATCAGCCTCGGCGCTCCCGGGTTCACCCAGTACCTGCGCCGCCCGCCGGTTCACTGCCCCGGCTACATCTTGTCCGTGGAGGAGCGCGGCGGCTTCAGCTTCGACCGCGGCTATGGCACCTAAGGCTGGACTTCGTCGTACCCGTTTCGTCAGCCGCCGCTGACCCGCGCCTCGGCAGCTACCGCCAGGATCGTGTCGGCCCCTGCCTGCAGGCCGGTCGCCGACATCCACGTCAGCCTCGCGGAGGCGGTTCCCCGGTCACGTCTTCCAAGAGCCGGGGATCGGCGAAGTCGCGGAAGAGGACAATCTGGCCGTCCCGGATCCGCAGGACCTGGATGGACATTGCCGAGAGCGACCGGCCCGTCGTGGTCACGGTCGCCTTGGCGCTCATCTCCGCGATTACCACCTCCGGGTCCTGGGTCTGGTGGAACTGTGCTATCTCGTAGTCCTCCAGTCGCAGCGGGGACTGCATGATGCGGCGCGAGTACTCGCGAATCACCTCGCGGCCCTCCAGGCGAACGGGCGTGCCTGGCGGCCCGTGAAAGGAGAACTCGATCACCGCATCGGGCGCGAACAGGTCAGCGAGGCCGTCGGCGTCGCCGCTCAGCATCAGCTGGCGGCGGCGCGCCAGGACGTCGGCGGGGGTGGGGGATGGCATGTGGCGTTCTCCTTTACTGCTGCCGTTCATTCAACAACCGTTCATTGATCAAGCGTAGAATAAAACGAGCCTTCTTTCAACACCCGTAGAATGAAGCTATGACTGCTCCCCGGCCCGGTTCACGCGCCGAACAGCGCCGCCACACCGAGGCGCGCATCCTCGAAGCCGCGACCCAGATCTTCTTCAACGCCGGGTACGACCGAGCCACCATCCGGGCCGTGGCTTCGGCCGCAGGAGTGGACGCAGGCCTGGTCATGCACTACTTCGGGTCGAAGCAGGAGCTGTATCGAAAGGTGATCGACGCCGCTCCCGTTCCTGAGGTCAGCGGGACGGGAGCGGAAGCCGCCGAGGAGATCCTCGCCGGGCTCGCCAGCCGGCTGGCGAGCGAGCCGGTCGCGTCGCTGGCCCTCTTGCGTTCGATGCTGACCAACCCCGCGGCCGCCAGCGCTGCCAGCTCCGGCATCGTCCGCTACGAGGCGCAGATCGCCCGGGCCATCCCCGCTGACGACGCGGACCTGCGGGCCGCGATCATCAGCGCCATCAGCCTCGGCATCATGGTCTCCCGGCACCTCGTTCAATCCGACGAACTCGCCACCGCCGACCCCGCGCAGGTCATCCGGCTGCTGCGCCCCTGCATGCGCTCGCTAGCCGCTGGCCCGGACCATAACGAGCCGCCTGACTGAGACTCCCCCCCGGGGCCCCTGCTCTCACGTAGGCAGTTACTGCGCTGCTGTCACAGTGGCGAGCCACCGCTCGACGCTGCGAACGTAAGCCGGGACTAGCACTGCCTGGGGCCGGTAGCTGAGCACCAGCGACCTCGCCCGGTTGCGGTCGTGCCCGCGCAGTCGCAGCACGGCATAGGCGAGCATGGCCGAGCGGCGCCTGCCCGCGGTGCAGTGGATGAGTACTCCCGCCTGCGGCTGATCCTCCAGTACCCGCGCGGCGAAGCACGCCGCCGCCGCCCACAAGGCGGCCCGCTGCTGCAGGCCGTGATCCTGCATCGGCGCGTGGGCGACCCGCTCGGGGCTGAACGCCGCCCGCTCGGCCGCCAGGTCTCCGGACCACCGCACCTGCACCCGCGGGCGGCAGTTGACCACGTGCGTCACGCCCTGCTCAGCCAGGCAAGCCACCATCCAGGCTGGCGGCACCGCGCTGATCGCGATGCGCTCGTCCCCGATCCAGCTGAGCAGCAGATCGGCGGCGGGCCTAGACACCTCGCGCGGGCGTGGCCGGCTTGCCCGCACGCTCCGCAGCACATCCATGCCAGCCTCCAGCATCACCGTAATACAGTGCGCTGACGTTGTCGGCACGGGCAGCCAGGACACGGGCGGCCAGGACACGGTCACCAGCTGCTGACAAAGTCACGCACCGTGAGAAGAGCCCGGAACCCCGCAATTGGCGATCGCCGAACTATGTCGCGGCTAGCGTCTGACTCGGTCATGTGGATGACGCACCCGATCACCAAATTTGGGCAGCAAGAGACAGGTTTGCGGGGTACAGCGGCGAATCATCCGGATGTCCGGTTTCATCACCCGCCTGCAGGGCAACGGCGAGTAAGACGCCGACGGCTGGATCCACTGCCGATGGTGCCGGGTGACTGGCCGACGCGCGATGAGGTGATTCGTATGGCGGTCACGGAGCATCTGGACCGGTTCCAGCGGAAGCACAAGTGGGCGGGGTTCCCGATCGCGCTGATCTACAAATACTTCGACGACTTCGGTTCCTATCTGGCCGCGGTGGTCACCTACTACGGGTTCGTCTCGCTGTTTCCGTTGCTGCTGCTGGCCTCGACGGTTCTGGGCTTCGTGCTGTCGGGTGACCAGAGCCTGCAGCACGAGGTGCTCACGTCGGCGCTGGACCAATTCCCGGTGATCGGCGGGGATCTGGCCCAGCCGAAGCACCTGGGCGGCGGCCCGGTCGGCCTGGTCGTGGGAATCGCCGGATCCCTTTACGGCGGCCTGGGAGTAGCGCAAGCCTTCCAGTACGCGGCCAACACCGTGTGGGCAGTGCCGCGCAACAACCGGCCGAATCCCATCAAGACCCGAGGCCGCAGCGTGCTCCTGCTGGCCACCGCCGGGCTGGCCGTCCTCTGCACGACCGCCCTGTCAATCGCGGGCGGCGGCGGGGCCGGGGCGCTCGGGACAGCCGCCAGGTCCCTGACGCTGACTTTGTCCGTCGCGATCAATCTCGCGGTGACCATTTTCGCGTTCCGCTTTGCCCCGGCGCGGCGGCTATCCGTGCGAGATGTCTTGCCGGGCGCGGTAGCTACGGCGGTGATCTGGCAGTTGCTGCAATCCTTCGGGGTTATCTACGTCCGGCACGTGGTCAAGCACGCCAGCGCCACCAACGCGGTATTCGCCATCGTCCTGGGCCTGCTCGCGTTCCTGTACATCACGGCCACGGCCATCCTGCTCAGCATGGAGATCAACGTCGTACGCGTCAAACACCTTCACCCCAGGTCACTGCTCACCCCCTTCACCGATAACGTCACCCTGACGACCGCGGACCGGCGCACGTACTCCCACCAGGCCAAAGCTCAGCGCCATAAGGGCTTCGAGCACGTCGACGTCAAATTCGACCCGCCGTCATCTGAATCGGGTCACGATGATCCCAGCCGGTAAACAAACGCGCCGGGTTATATCAGGCAAGCCACCGCCAAAACGTTCCCATCTGCGCGCCTTATCTGACCGTCGCCGCGTGGCGTTGCTTCGCCTGGCGGTTCGGGACTTCACCGCCCGGCGGGAACTTCCCGCTTGTGGTACAAGCGTGGCATGGCCGCTAGACGCTTTCGCACCGGACCCGGGCCGGCTGATGTTCGGTAGCGTCGCGGCTAGCGAAGCGGAGAGGAAGACCGGCCGTCCCGGGGATGCGCTCGTCGAACCGGCCGATGTCGTCATGGACCGGGCCTTCACCCTCCAGGCCCCGCGCGAGGCGGTCTGGCCCTGGCTGGTCCAGCTCGGCAAGGGGCGCGCGGGCTGGTACCTCCCTGGTGCGATCGAGCGGTTCCTGCCCAGCTCGCGGCGCGCAGCCAGATCCTTGAACCCCGTCTGGCTGGGTCTGGGAGCCGGTGACGTCGTACCCGATTACGGGGGCCGCAACGCGACCTTCCAGGTCGCCCAGATCACCCCGCCGGGCGTGCTGGTCTACCGTTCCTGCCGCGGTCGCACCAGCCTGACCTGGTCGCTGTCGCTGGAACCCGCCGCCAGCGAGCCGGGCCGGACCCGCGTGTTCCTGCGCCTGCGGATGGCGCCTGTCCGCCACAAGCTGCTGGCCCGGACCGCCGGGGAGGTCATGGATCTGCTGACCGTTGCGGGTATGGCAGCCGGGCTGGCAGAACGCCTGCGCGAGCAAGATACCGTCACCTGACCAGCACGCCGATCGCCAGGTCTGTGCTCAGGTGCGGCCGGGCCCCGCGGGCACTGGCCGGCCTAGTCCAGCAGCGCCTGCGATGTGTTCTCGTTCGGCCGCACCTGGAGTTTGCGTCCTTGGCCGCTGCGGAACATCCGCAGCGCCTCGCCGTAGTCCCCGAGCGTGAAACTGTGGCTGATCATCGGGCGCGCCTCGATCGCGCCTGCCTCGAACATCGTCACCGCCCGCCCGAAGGAGTTGAGTACGGCCATCGTCCCGACCACGGAAACCTCGTCCCGGTAGATGCGGAACGGCGAGTAGCGGGCGGTGGCATCGGCCGGTGCCACGCCGAAGTGCTGGAACACGCCGCCTGCTTTGACCCGTGGCAGGCCGTCCTGGATCGCGGCGATGTTCCCGGTGCAGTCGATGACCACATCCCACTCAGTGTGGTCCGCGTCATCGGCGCTGGTGTGCCGGCGGGTGATGCCGACCTCGGCTGCGGTGACCAGACGGTCCGGATTGACGTCGATGACCGTGACCGAGGCCGCTCCGGCGCGGGGCGCCAGCTGGGCCATGAGCAGGCCCATCGTCCCGGATCCGTAGACCAGCACGTGGTCACCCATCCGCCGGGGCAGCACGTCCCAGCCGTGGATGGCGCAGGCCAGCGGCTCGATCAGCGCCGCCTCGAACACATCGGTGTCCGGCCGGAGCCGGAACACGTTGGCCACCGGTGCGGTGAACCGCTGCTGGGCGGCGCCGTCCGCGGTCACCACGCCCATGCCGTCCCAGGCCCGGCACAGGTTCTGCCGCCCGGTCAGGCACAGGTCACACTCGCCGCATGTCGAGCTGGGGTTCACCGCGACGTGATCGCCTACGGCCAGTGCGCCGCGGCCCCCGTCCGCTCCGGGGCCGAGCGCCACCACCGTGCCCGTCGCCTCATGCCCTGGGACCAGCGGGAATATGGTGCCCTCGAACTCACCGTCAAGCACGTGCGTGTCGGTGCCGCAGATGCCCACGGCCGCGGTCTCGATGACCACCTCGCGGGGCCCGGGCACCGGTTCAGGCCGTTCGGTGACGGTCAGCCGTCCCTCGGCCTCGAACACGACAGCACGCATCCTCATCACCCTTTCGTGGCTCTGCCCCGTCCGTTCCCCGGTTTTAGGGGCCGAACGGACATGGTTTTCCTTCCCCCGCACCGCCTCCCGCTCACGCGGGCGGGCAGGCCAGGTAGCGTGATTCGCCAGCACCGCGGTGACCGTGGCCGGCTACCCGTGATCCCCGTCCCCGTGGCTCGCTACGATCGAGCCCTATCCACCGAAGCGGATCGTGAGGTCAACGGTGAGCGACGCGGCAGCTTGGAAGCCGGGACAGGACACGCAAGCGGTCGCGACCGCGCGGCTGCAAGGCCAGGATCCGGACAAGATCCACTGTCCCGTGTGGGGAGTCATCGGCAACCTGGGGGACAGCATCTGCTACGCGGGGGTGCCCGCGAAGGTCGAGGCGATCCAGGCCGAGCTGCGCCGCCGGGTGACCGGGACAGACCTGCCGGTCCGGGTCATCGCGCCGAACTACGCGAGCGGCATCTCCGACGGGCAGCGCAACGGCACCTCCCAGATGCGCTACTCACTGATCGGCCGCGAGACCACGAACGACGGCGTGTGCCTGCACCTGGAGGGCAGCGACGTGCGCGGGGTGATCGCCGTGGTCGCCTGCGACAAGCCGCCGGTCGGGACGCTCGCCGCGATCCTTGAGCACAACGTGCCCGCGGTGATCATGTCCGACGGCTCGATCCGCCCCGGCATTGACTCCCGGACCGGTGAGCCGATCGACATCATCTCCTGCTTCCAGGCGGCGGCGGAGCCGCCCACCGAACGGCGGCGCATCGCCATGGAGGCCTCACCCGGCCATGGCAGCTGCGGCGGGATGTTCACCTACAACACCATGCAGTCGTTCATCGCCACCTGCGGCATGGAGCCCCTGCACATGGTGAGTCCCGCCTCCGAAGACGCGCGCCGGATTGGCGAGTTCCCGGCCCAGCTCCTCGACGCGCTGCAGGTACTGGCCGAACGTAACCTGCGTCCCCGGGACATCGTCACCGCGGCCGCGCTGCGCAACGCGACGCTGGTGGCCATCGCGATGGGCGGTTCGACCAACGTCGTGCTGCACGGGCCCGAGCTGGCCCGCGCCGCGGGCATCGACTTCTGGCACGAGGTGATCACCCAGGAGGAATTCAACGAGGTCTCACGTACCCTGCCGGTGCTGATCAACGCCCGCCCGTTCGGCCGTTACTCGATGGTCGACATCGACGCCCACGGCGGCCTGCCGGTGATCGTCCGCGAGCTGCTCGACGCCGGGGTGCTCGACGGCGACTGCATCACCTGCACCGGCGAGACCCTGGCCGAGCAGGTCGCCCGGCTGGCCCCGCCCGCGCCGGACGGCGAGGTGATCCACCCGCTGAAGGCACCGTTCAAGCCGACCGGCGGCCTGCGGATGCTCCGCGGCAACCTGGCTCCCGACGGCGGTGCCGTGATCAAGCTCGCCGGTGTCGAGGGCGGCATGACCGACGGCCGGTTCACCGGCCGGGCCCGGGTCTTCGACAGTGAGGCCGCGCTGATCGAGGCGCTGGCGTCCGCGCCGGAGCAGTTCGCGGACCGCGACATGGTGGTGATCCGCTACGAGGGTCCCCGTGGCGCGCCGGGCATGCCAGAGCTGCTCGACCCGACGTCCCGGATCACCGCGCTGTGCCGCCAGCGTGGCATCACGATCGCGCTGATGACCGACGCCCGGTTCTCCGGTGGCTCGGTGGGACTGGTCATCGGCCACGTGTCACCCGAGGCCGCCCTGGGCGGCCCTATCGCGCTCATCGAGAACGGCGACACGATCGTCGTCGACGTGAACTCCGACACCCTGGACTGCACCGAGCTGGCCGACCCGGCGACGCTGACAGCCCGGCGGGACCGGTGGCAGGCCGAGGCCCGCGACAACGGCGGCGTTCACCCCCTGGTGCGGACCGCCGACACCCGGCTGCTGCGGCGGATGCGCACCAGGGCGCTGTCCCCGCTCCAGGGCGCCGGCCTGTCGCAGGCCTAGCGGTCTCGCTGACGTGAATCTCCCCGGTCACCAGATCAGCATCAGCCGTGATCCTGTTCACTCCACCACCCACATTCGCTTCACGAGCGGGCACCCGCTCAACCCGCTGACTCAAGGCCTGGTCACCGGCCTGATATCGGCCGTCAAGGAGCTTTCCGAGGCTGCGCCGGCCGTCATCACTTTCCAGGGTGGGGAGAACTTCAGCTGCGGCGCCCACAAGGGCGAGATCGCGGCGATGAACCAAGCGCAGCTGAGCGCCTTCATCGAAGAGGAACTGGAGCTGTGCGACCTGATAGCTCACCTTCCTGCCGTCACGATCGCGGCAGTTCAGGGCGTCTGTATCGGCAATGCCGCTGACTTGGCGCTGTCGTGCGACCTCCGCGTCGCTCGCGACGACGCGGCCTTCGCCTGGCCTGAGGTCATCATCGGCTATCCGGCGCCCGTGACAAGGCTGGCGAGCTACCTGGGACGCGGCCTGGCCACGCAACTGGCCGTGCTGGGAGAGCAAGTCACGGCGCGGCGGGCGTATGAGATAGGCCTGGTTTCCGAAGTGGCCGAGCCCGCCAGCTTCGAGCGGTGCCTCTGCGAGCTGGCCGAGCGTGCGGCAGGCCTGCCCCGCAGTGCGGTGGCTGAGACCAAGAAGCGCCTGGACGCCGTGTTCTCCTGCTGACCTCGAGGAGCCCGCCCGTCTCGTGCAGTCCGCTGACGGCCTCGACCGGGAAGGAGGCTGTGCATGTCGCTGGCGAATCCGAGTTCGCTGGAAAGCGAGCCGCCGGTTCCGGCGCTGATCGAGGCGTGGGCCGCGGTCCAGCCGGACGCGACCTTCTGTGCCGAGGTCACCGGGCGGTCGCTCACCTACGCAGAGTTCGTGAAGCAGGCCTACGGCTGGTCGCTGGCGCTGGCCGCAGCGGGGGTCGCACCGGGGGACATCGTGCTGACAATGATGCCCACCTCCTGCGACGGTCTCGCGGTCTGGATGGGAATAGCACGTCTGCGCGCCGTGGACGCGGCGGTCAACACCGACTTCTCCGGGAAAATGCTGGACTACATCATCTCCGACACCGGCGCCAGCATCGCAATCGTGCACGCGGACTACGTCAGCCGTTTCGCGCAGGCAGGGTCCCTGGCCAGCCTCACCCAGATCATCGTGGTTGGCGAACACGATACGGATGCGGACATCGGCTGCCGGGTGAGGGCTGCGAGCGAGTTCCTCGCCCCGGGCGACCAGCCGGCCGAGCTCGGCGAATATCCGGCACGCCACGACGTGAGCTGCGTGATCTACACCTCCGGGACGACGGGGCCGTCGAAGGGCGTGCTCGTGCCGTGGGCGCAGCTGTCGGCGACCATACCGCCCGAATGGCAGACCGGGGCGGGGACCGGTGAAGCGCAATACGTGCCGCTGCCGATGTATCACGTGGCCGGCCGGTCAGCGGTGGCGATCATGGCCAGGCACGGAGGAAAGCTCGTCCTGCGGAACGGATTCTCGGTGCACGCCTTCTGGGAGGACATCCGGGAACACGGCTGCACCATTACGCTCGTCGCCGGCGCCATGACGAATTTCCTCTTCCGCCAGCCGCCCCGGCCAGACGATGCTGACAATCCTCTCGCGAAGATCGTGATCGCGCCCGTGATCCCAGAGCACCGGGAGTTTGCCGAGCGTTTCGGTGTCGAGATCGTCACGGGCTTCAACATGACCGAGATCAGCCTGCCCGTCTACTTCCCCGACGGGATACCTGACTGGAAGGCCTGCGGCCGGCTGCGGCGCGGGTACCCGCACTACGAGATCCGTATCGTCGACGAGTTCGATAACGAGGTGCCGGCCGGGCAAGCCGGTGAGCTGATAGTCCGGACACAAACTCCCTGGACACTCAACGCCGGTTATCTCGGTAAGCCCGAGGCGACCGTCGCCGCCTGGCGGAATGGATGGTTTCACACCGGTGATGCCTTCAGGGTGGACAAGAACGGCCACTACTTCTTCGTCGACCGGTTCAAGGACGCCATCCGGCGGCGGGGCGAGAACATCTCGTCGTTCGAGGTGGAGGCGATCGTCAACGACCATCCAGCCGTCGCCGAATCCGCCGCCATCGGGGTCCCGTCTCAGTTCGGCGAGGACGACGTCCAGATCTTCGTCGTCCTGCGAGACGGGATGAATGTCGAGCCCGAGCAGCTGATCGAGTTCCTCGGCCCGCGGATGCCGAGGTTCATGCTGCCGCGGTTCGTCCAGATCATTCCCAGCCTCCCCAAGACTGAGGCGACGCAGCGCGTGCGCAAGCATGAGATACGTAATCTGGTCAACCCCGCGCTGCGGTGGGATCGCGATGCGCCCATGCATCAGTTATCAGCCAACGTCACCGGGCGTGCTCCCGGCCGCACCGACGCCGGCCCGCCGTGGCGGCCAGGGCGCCGGCACGCTTCCCGCGGGCTGGGCGGACATCGTCGACGAGCTCGATCAGCAGCCGGGCGACCACCTGATCACGAAGCGGCGCCGCAGCGCCTTCCACGACACCGGCCTCGACACCCTGCTACGCGACCTCGGCGTCACCCAGATCGTGCTCACCGGCGTCTCCACCAGCGCGGGCGTCGAGTCCACCGCGCGCTCCGCCCACGATTACGGCTACCACGTCGTGCTCGCCACGGACGCGATGGCCGACCACGACCCCGACTCCCACCGGCACAGCCTCGAGCGTGTCTTCCCTAAGCTCGGCGAGACAGCGACCAGCACCGAGATCACGGAGTTCCTCGACGCAAGGCCGGGTAGCCCTGACCGTGCCGCCGGCCGGGCCAGCCAGGCCCACAGGTAGCCAGATTCACAGGTAGAAGGAGCCGAAGTCATGCCTGCAAACCCCCTTGGCGTCGCACTGCGCAACCGGCGCGCCGGCCACCACACCCTCGTCTGGGCTCGCCGTGACCTGCAGGCCCCGGAGAACTTCACCCTGGCTAGTCCCGCCTTCGCCCACGAGGCGCCGATCCCGGACAAGCACCGCGGCAGGCTGTTCGGCGAAAACATCTCACCCGCCCTGAACTGGACGCGGCCCCCCGCCGGCACCGCTGAGCTCGTGCTCATCGTGCAAGACCCCGACGTCCCGATCGGGAAGCCGGCCACCCACGCGCTCACACTGGGCATCGACCCCTCGCTCAGCGGCATCCCCGAGAACGCCCTCACCAATCCCAGCCCTATCCCGGGGGTCCGGCACGGGAAAGGCGCGCTCGGACGGCGCGGCTGGGCCGGGCCCCTGCCGATACGGTCACACGGGCCCCACACTTACGCCTTCCAGCTGTTCGCCGTCGACCAGGCGCCCGGCCTGCCCGCCAGCTTCAGCCTCGATGACGTGGCCGGCGCCATCAGCGGCCACGTCATCGGCCGTGCCCGGCTGGACGGCACATATGAGATCCGCTAGCACCCAGGCGGGCCGGTCAGGCTGCCTGCCAGTCGTTTCCGGCCCGGAACTCGATGTTCAGCGCGCCCAGGTTCTGCCGCCCGAAATCGTCCAGCGGCGCGAGCTCGTTCTCGCCGCTCGGGTCATACAGCCGGCCGATGGCGAGTTCGCCGCCCTGGCCATCGACGAGCCGGAAGAACCGGCCGGCGGTCAGGGCCTCGGTGATGTCCTCGGCGACCGCCTGACCGGGCCCCGACTTGCCGACCGCGGACGGCTTGGCCCCGTCGTAGCCGGCGTCCGCGTCCTCGGTGATGACCCAGCAGTACGGCGTGGTCAGTGAAGAGAACTCCGAGGTCAGCGAATCGGGAACCTCGTCGGTCTCCAGCTCATCTAGCGGGGCCAGCCCCGCGACTACGGGTTCGGACCGGGACTCTTCGAGGTTCTCGCTCTGACCGTCCATGGCCATCTCGTATCCATGCGTGGCCGGATTATGCCTCAGGCGTGCCGCAAAGCATCTCACCTGCAGCGCTCCAGAACCGCGTCATGTTCCTGTGGCGGACCGGACCCAATCCGGGCCACGTCGTACCTGGCGGCTTGTGCTGATCACTTTCGTCACATAGTGCAACCGCCCTGCACCCTTTCCGGGCACCTGCCAGCCACCGTGGTCACGTTTCATCTCTCTTGTCTGGATGAATTCTGTTTCGGCTGGAGCGAGGAATCAGATGAGCATGCTCAACGCGCACGGTGTGATGCCGACGTCCGCGTCGGCGACCGGTACCGCCGCCGCGATGACGACTTCGGCGCAAACGCACGGCACGCTGTCGGGCTCGCTGTACTGGCTCGGGATCGCGCTGCTCGTCCTGACCGCCGTCTTCGCGCTCGCGGCCATCCGCGGCTTGGTGCCGAGCCGGCGGCATACGCCGTGACCGCCACGACGCCAGCAGGCGCGGCGATAACGACCGCAGACAGCCCTCGGTGCAGCCCGCGCCCACAGGTCGTCGCGCTGATTCCGGCGCACAACGAGGCCGACTGGATCGAGCGGGTAGTGGGGAACCTGCTGACTCAGACATGCCCGCCGGACCGGGTCATTGTGATGTCCGACAACAGCACCGACGCCACGGTGCGGCTCGCCCGGCAGGCTGGCGCCGAGGTCTGGGAATCCGCGGGCAACCAAGACAAGAAGGCCGGCGCGCTCAATCAGGCGCTGGCCTACCTGCTGCCGCACATGCAAGACGACGACTTCGTCTTCATCCAGGACGCCGATACGTTGCCGGTCCCCCGCTGGCTGGAGGTCGCGCGCAGCTGGGCTGCCAAGCATCCCCGCGCGGTGGTCAGCGGCCGCTATGCCAGCCCGCCGACCGGTAAATCGCTGCTGCGGATCATCCAGGAAAACGAGTTCGCGCGCGATGGCCGGACCATCGACCGGCGCGGCAACTTCACCCGCATCGTGGTCGGCACATCGTCGCTGTTCCCGGTCGCGACACTACGCGCAGTGATCCGCGCTCGCGATAATGGCACGCTGCCCGGGCTGCGGACCACCGATGTCTACAGCACCGCCTCGATTACCGAGGATTACGAGCTGACCCTGGCGGTCAAGACGCTCGGCTTCGAGACGATTGCCCCCCACGAGTGCGACGCGGTCACCGATGTCATGCCGACGGTGAAGGCGCTGTGGCGCCAGCGGATCCGGTGGCAACGCGGCGCGTTTACCGACTTGCGCACCTACGGCCTGAACCGGGTAACGGCCTGGTACTACCTCGCGCAGGCGATGTGGTGCTTTGGCATGCTGACCGTGCTGCTGATTGCCGCCCAGATTTCCCTGGTAATAGGCGTCACCGGCCACTTCAGCCCATCGCCGGTATGGATCGGCACGCTTCCGCTGTTCCTGGCGCACCGGATCCTGACCGTGCGGCGAACCGGGGCGAAGGGAATGCTGCTGGCCGCCGCGCTGATCCCGGAGACCGCCTACGACTTCTTCCGTTATGCGGTCTACCTGACCTGCGTCTGGCGAGCGGTGACGAAAAGGGAGACGGCATGGTGAAGCGCCGCAGGCTGATAGAGGCCTTCGCTGGAGTCGCGCTGGGCGCGGTCGCGGTCGGCGCGATCGCCACCGGCGCCCAGGGGTTCGTGCCGCACGGTAAATCTCCCTACATTCCGGTGGTGAACGCGATCGGCGTGCCGGCCAGCTCTTACGCGCCGGGCGCGGATACCACGTCCGCGCTGAAGATCACGTCTATCCCGGTCATCTCCTGGCACCAGATGGACAACGGCTGTGAGCCGGCCGCCGCGCAGTGCACGAACCCCGGGTATGCCGGGACTAACGTGACCCAGCGCCAGTTCTACGACGAGATCAACTGGCTCTACATCCACGGGTACCGGACAGTCACCGCAGCCCAGTACGTCGCGTGGGCGGCCGGCCAGAATCTCAGGCTCCCGGCCAAGCCGGTACTGCTGACCGCGGACGACGGCGTCGCCAACTTCTACGCCGGCGCGACGCCCGTCCTTGAGCACTTCGGCTACACGATGGTGTCGATGGTGGTATCCGGGTTCGCTCAGGGCGCGCAGGACAAGGTGCGGCAATACCAGGGCTGGGACGCCACCTGGACGCAGCTGCGCAACCTGCCAGGCGATGTCTGGGAGTTCGGATTCCATGCTGGCCCTGACGGGCATACCACGACCAGCGCCACCTGCGCGTATTTCTACCCGTGCCAGCGGCCAGGGGAGTCGGCCACCGCCTACCAGGCGCGGGTCAGAGCGGACATCGACGCCGGTATCGCCGCGGAACGGCGCGAGCTGGGCGACCGGGTGAACACGCAGCTGTGGGCGGTTCCGTTCAACGACCTGGCCCAGACCGGCACCGAGCCGCAGTCCGGGACCGAACCCACCAGATGGCTGCAGGACTACGCGGGCCGCAGGTTCGCCGTGGTGTTCGTGGACGGGCTGACCAGCACGGACAACCAGCACTACCGCTATGAGGTGCATGGCACCGACAGCCTGACGTTCTTCGCCAGGCAGATTGAGTGGGCCGGCGTTTACACCAAGTACCCGAGCCCGGCGACCGGAGTCGTCCGGCCCGGCGGCCAGAGCTGAGCTGGGGCTGATGATCGGCGGCCTGACCCGCCACTCGGCAACGAGTTGCTGGCCAGGCGGTGGGTGGGATCCGCCGCCAGATACTCACTCACGGGTACCTGTGGTTTGCGACTCAAGGCGCTCAGCGGCGGTGGCCAGGTCCTCGACGATCTGCGGGTACAGCGTGCGCAGGGTTCGCCAGACCAGACGGCCGCGAGCAGTCCCATCCCACTGAGCGGTCCATCGGATGTGTGTCCCGTCACCGGCCGGGGTGAGGGTCACCTCCGCCCGGTAATTGCGGACTGGGATGCCCCCGATAACGGTATATGCGAGCAGCCGGCCTTCTTCGACCTCCAGGATCTTCTCGACCGAGACCGGATAGCGGCCCAGGTAGCGGCGCGAGGACTGCAGCCACTGGACGGCGCCAGGTCCGCGGGGCGACGTGTCGCCTGGGCGCCGGTACTCGGCGGCGCGCCACGGCCCCCATTCGGGATAACCAGTGACGTCCGAGACGAGCGCCCATAGCACCTCGGGGGCTGCCCGTACGGTCCGTTCGGCCGTTACCTCCAGCTGGTTCATTGCTGACTCCTTCTGTACCAAATGGTACATGTACCATACGGTACAGTGGGGCATGCCTCCTTCGCAAGGACGGGAACGTCTGCTCGCAGCCGCGGTAGAGCAGGCGGTGCACGGCGGGATAATCGGCCAGAGCCTGCGCCAGATCGCGGCGGCCACCGGCACCAGCCATCGCATGCTGCTGTATCACTTCGGATCCCGGGACGGGCTGCTCGCCGCGATCTGTAACGTGATCAATACGGATGTTGCCAGCACGCTGGACCGCTGGACGGAGCCGCAGGAGCTCTTCCGTCACTTCGCCGACCCGGTGGCGTGGCCGTGGGAACGGCTGTTCTTCGAGCTGTACGCGCACGCGCTCTTCGGTGGGCCAGGCAGTGAAGAGTTCTTCGAGGCGAGCGTGCACCGGTGGATCGACGGGCTAGCCGGCGAACTGGTCATGCACGGAGCCGACCAGGCTACGGCCCGGATCCAGGCGCGCGTGCACCTCGCCGTTGCCCGCGGGCTGCTCCTCGACCTGCTCGCCACCAAGGAGCGCGAGGAGGTCAACCAGGCCTACGAGTACTACCTGCAACTCACCGGCTACCCAGCACAGGCCAGCGACCGTCCCGGCCGTGAGGGTTCATCCAGGGGACAGTGAACCGCTGGCTCGCCCCCACGCTGGTTCGGATTCACCTGCTGTGGCCCGCCAGAGGACAGGAAATGCCGGGCCCGTGGCTGCTGATTCTCAGGGCAGCAGCAGGAGCTTGCCGTGGGCCTGGCCACTGAGGCTTATCTCCAGCGCCGTGCGCCAGTCTTCGAGGGGGAAGGTCCCGGCGATCGGCACCGTGAACCTGCCCGCGGCGGCGTATTGCGCGAATTCATCGAACACGTCGAAGCGCTGGGTCTGGCCGTCCTCGAAGCTGTCACGCACGCCGAGTTCTTTGGCGGCGGCGAAGTCGGCGATCGTGAGGACACGTTTCGGGTCGCCGCCGGTGATCTGGATGAGGTCAGGCAAGGCGCCGCCGACCGGCGCGGTGTCGAGGGCGAGGTCGGCCGGGCCGTCGCTGAGGGCGCCGACCCGTTCGGCCATGCCGTCCCCGTAGGCGGTCACCGCGGCTCCGAGATCGCGCAGCTGCTGGGTATAGGCCGGCCCGGCGGTGGCGATCACCTGGGCTCCGCGGATACGCGCGATCTGCACGGCGGCGAATCCGACGGTGCTGCCGGCGCCGTGGATCACGATCGTGTGCTCCGCGGACATCCCGAGCTGCGCGAGGCTGCGGTAGGCAGTCTCGAGCGCCATGGGCAGAGCGGCGGCGTGTGCGGGGTCGAGTCCCGGCGGCACGGCGAACCAGTGGTCCATGATGGCGCGGTCTGACGCGCCCGCGACCGGGGCGTCCCGCCAGTCGGCGGTTCCGAAGACGAGATCGCCGGCGGCCACGCCGGTGACGTCGTCAGCGACGGCGTCGACGGTGCCGGACACCTCGATTCCGATGCCCCGGGGCAGGTGGCCGGCGAACAGGCCCCGGCACAGAGCCCAGTCGGCGGGGGTCAGTCCGCAGGCGCGGACCGCGACGCGGATGCGGCCGGGGCCCGGCGCCGGCACGGCCGCGGTCTCCATGCGCAGGACGTCGCCGGGTTCGCCGTACTCGTGGAACCGCACGGTGCGTATGGTGCCGTCCGCGGGATCGTGTTCGGTCACTGGTGTCTCCGTGAGCTGGGTGTTCAGGGGTGCGTGTGGGTCAGGCGGTCTGGACGGCGAAGTAGTCGCCGGTCTCCATGTCCTCGCCGAGGGTTGGGTGGGTGGGCGTCCAGCCGAGCAGCGTCTGGGTGAACGTGCTGCAGGCGGGCGCGTCGGTGGCGAACGCCCTGGCCAGGAAGGGGTTTTCGAGGTGGCCAGCGGCCTGCTCGAGGGTCAGGGAGGCGGTGGGGATCCGAAGGATCCGGGCGATGTGCTCCGCGATGCTCTTGATGGTGATGGCGCTTTCGCCGGCGCCGTGCAGGGCACTGCCGGCGGGGGCCTGCTCCAGGGCCAGACGGAAGAGGCTGGCGGCGTCGAGGCGGTGGATCGCGGGCCAGCGGCTGGCGCCGTCGCCGATGTAGGCCGAGACACCTGTCCTTCGCGCGGCAGCGATCAGTGCGGGGATAAACCCGTAGTCGCCCGGACCGTGCACGGTCGGGGCCAGCCGTACCACGCTGGACCTGACTCCCTGGCCGGCGAAGGCCAGGCAGGCTTGCTCACCCGGTATGCGGAAGCTGGCGATCGACGCCGGATCCGGCGCGTCCTGCTCGGTGCTGACGCGGCCGGCGGGCATGACGAACGTGCCGGACGTGCTGACGAACGGCTTGCCCGACCCGGCCAGGGTCTGCCCAAGCGTCTTGATCGCCAGCAGATCGCGCCTGACCAGATCCTCGGGGTCGCCGAAGCTGCCGCCGAAAGCCATGTGGATGACGCCGCCGGCCGCCCGGGCGCCCTCCCGCAGGCTGCCGGGGTCTTCCAGGCAGCCCCGCTGGGCCTGCGCCCCGAGTCCCCGCAAGCGCCCGGCCGCAGCATCAGACCGGGCCAGCCCAGTGACAGTGTGGCCAGCGGCAATGAGCTCGGCGACGATAGCGGGGCCGGTCAGCCCGGAGCCGCCGGTGACAAAGACGTGCATGGGTGTCTCCTCGCGGGAAGAGAAAAATCCTGAAACGGACTATGCTCCGTTTATAGGCACGACGATAGCATAAGTGGAGCGTGATCCGTTTTGACTGAGGTCGACACCAGGACCTTTCGCGCGGATGCGGCCCGCAACCGCGACACACTGCTCGCGGTGGCCACCCGCGTCTATGCGTCCAGCGACGCCGAGCCGTCGATGCGCGCCATCGCCCGCGAGGCCGGTGTCGGGATCGCCACCCTCTACCGGCACTTCCCGACCCGCGAGTCGCTCGTCGACGCTGTCTACCAGGACCAGGTCAAGCGCCTGATCCTCGGAGCCCGCGAACTGCTCGAGCAGCTCCCTCCCGCCGAGGCGATGCGCCGCTGGATGGACCTGTTCGCCGACTGGCTGGCGACCAAGAACGGCATGACCGGCACCCTGCTGGCCATGATCGAGTCCGGCGAGATCGCCCACGCCCAGACCCGTGCCGAGCTCCTCGAAGCCATCACGACCATCCTTGACGCCGGCAGCGCCGCCGGCGACCTTCGCGCCGATGTCACCGCCGAGGACATCGCCGCCAGCCTGATCGGCATCTCCACGGTGGCCGGCAAGGCCGGGCAGCACGCCCAGGCGGCCCGCCTGCTGAACCTCCTCATGGACGGCCTGCGCCCCGGCCCACCTAGCCCCAGCCAGCAACCCCCCCACCGGGCGGGTCGGTGGCTCCCCGACCACTTTCTTGAGTGGTCGGTGGGCCCCCGACCCATCGTGGCGCTGCGGCCCCGCCGGGGTCGGTGGCTCGCTGACCACCTGCTTGGAGCGTGTCGGTTTGGCCGCGCTCGCGCTGCCGGTCGTTTAGTCCTGGCCGGTGGTAGTCCAGCGTGACTGACGACCAGAGGGACGCGGGAGCGTGCCGCGGGCGATGATCTGCCCATGGATCTGGTCGAGAGCCTCGTGGAGTGGCGTAAGCAGGTCCGGGTCCAGGCCGTCGAAGAACATCTGCTTGACCAGGGCGGCGTGCCCCGGCGTGGCCTGCTGTAGCGCCTCCTGGCCGTGGGCGGTGAGCGCGGCGTCGGTCGCTCTGGCGTCGGTACCTGACGGGCGGCGTTCGACCAGGCCCCGTGATTCCATCCGCAGCACCTGGTGGGAGACCCGGCTTCGCTCCCACCCGATCCGGATCGCCAGGTCGGTCAGCTGCAGCCGCTGGCCCGGCGAGTCGGCCAGGGCGTTGAGGACGTGAAAGTCCTGATGGGAGAGATCGCTGTCGACCTGCAGCTCCCGGTTGATCTCATAGTTGAGCCGCAGCACTACTCGCATGTAGGCGAACCAGGTCGCCTCCTGCTCGCTGGTCAGCGCGTGGCGGGCGCCGCGCCGGTGATCCGCCCGCGCCGTCGTGCACGTCCTTCGCCTGCGGCATGCCTCTCCTTTGCGCGGCGCCGTCGGGATACCTGCCGGCGCCGTTCCTGATGTCCTGCCCTGAGCGGGTCCCTGGCGTGACGGGCACCGTGGTCAGGCTGGCCAAATCCCGTGGCCACCGCCGGTGCCCGGTCACGAGCGTGAGCCGCGAGACATTCATCATTGCTGATTGCGTGATACATCATGCTATACAAGATGCGTGACGTATCACGTAACACGGCCGTGCGAGGAAATCCGCGGCGGATGGAGGCGGGAATGGTGAAGGCAATCGTGCTCAGCGAGTACGGGCCACCGGAGGTGCTAGTGCCCGGCGAGGTCGAGGTCGGCTCGCCGGGGCCGGGCCAGATCCGGGTGAGTGTCGAATTCGCTGGCGTGGGCCCGACGGACCTGGCGATCCGTTCCGGCCGGCTGAAAGGCGCGTTCGGTGCGCGTCCGGGAGTGGTTCTGGGCTTCGAGGCGGCTGGTGTGGTCAACGCGGTCGGCCGGTCGGTGGAGGGTGTGCTGCCGGGTGACCGGGTCGCGGTGTTCCTCCCCGAGCTCGGCGGCTACGCCGGGGACGTGCTGGCCCGCTACTGGGTGCGGGTTCCCGAGCCGGTCAGCGCGCAGGACGCCGCGGCGCTGCCGGCTTCTGGTGAGGCGGCGGCGCGAGTGGTCGACGAGGTCGGCGTCGCGGCCGGCGACACCGTGCTGATCGCCGGCGCGGCTGGGTCGGTGGGGCTGATCGCCTGCCAGCTCGCGATCGCCCGCGGTGCGCAGGTGCTCGCCGCGGTCCGTCCCAGCGATTCCGGAGTCGTCTCGCAGGCGGGCGCCACCCCGGTCGCCTTCGGTGCCGGGCTGGCGGCAAGCGTCCGGGCGGTCGTCCCGGCGGTGGACGCGGTGATCGACGCCTCCGGCGCCGGGATACTCGGCGCCGCGGTTGACCTCGCGGGCGGAGCCGGACGGGTGGTCACGCTGTCAGACCCGCGCGCCGCTGAGTTCGGTGTCCGCCTATCCGGGCCGGACGGCCCCCGCGCTGCGGCGCGGCTGCAGGCCGTGATGGCGTCGCTGGCCGCCGGGCAGCTGATCCTACGGTCCCGGACGGTCGTTCCGCTGGCCGGCGCCGCGCAGGCCCACCGCGGCCTGGAAAACGGCGAGCTGCACACCAAGGTCCTGCTGTCCATCCCCGCCTGAGATCTTCCTGGCCCGAGCATCAGCCGGTGCGGTGCGACCGCCATGACGGCCAGTGCGGGCGCCCGGCTGAAGGTGGCCCCTTCCACCGCAAGCCGGGACCGCCGGGGCCGTCATGGTGTTTACTGGTCTCGGCTGTAGTAGCTGTAGTAGAAGTTCGTTTCGCGAGCAGTACCTGTGAAATCGCTGACGGTTGCACCGTGGGTTGCAGAGCCTGGCTTTCGACGGCAAACGGTCACAGCAGCCCGGGCCTCGCGCCTGCGAGGATCCCGCGGACCTTTCCTCAAGGAGAAAGCACAATGCCTCAGGGCACAGTGAAGTGGTTCAACGCGGACAAGGGGTTTGGCTTCATCGCCCCGGATGACGGCACTCCGGATGTCTTCGTTCACCACTCTGCCATCAAGGTCGACGGTTACCGCAGCCTCCAGGACAACCAGCGCGTCGAGTTCGTCGCCAGCCGCGGCCCCAAGGGCCCGCAGGCCGACGAGGTCCACCCCATCTGACCGGGGGCCGAAGCAGCAAGCGGGGGTCCGGCGTGAGCCGGGCCCTCGCTTTTGTTGTACCCGTTAGCGGCCGTTGGGGCCGCGGTGCCGTCGTCCGCACCCGGGTCAGGGCCGGATACCCGCCGGCATTGGCTGGGTAACCGTGCCTGGGTGGGCTAGCCTGCCGACGGCGTCGAGATGGCGCAATGCCTGGCCATAGGAGCCGAGCAGGCTGGCCTGGGCGTACGGAAGGCCCTGGTCGGCGCAGAAGGCGGCGACCAGCGCCTGGGCGCGGCGCAAGTTCGGTCGCGGCATCGACGGGAACAGATGGTGCTCGATCTGGTAATTCAGGCCGCCCAGGGCGAAGTCGGTCAGCCGGCCACCGCGGACATTGCGCGAGGTCAGCACCTGGCGGCGCAGGAAGTCGGTCTTATCGGACGCCGCCAGGACGGGCATCCCCTTGTGGTTGGGCGCGAAGGAGCAGCCCAGGTAAAAGCCGAAAAGCCCCTGCTGCACGAGGATGAACACCACCGCCTTGACCGGCGACAGCACAAAGAACACGGCGCCGAGATAGGCGGCGAAATGCGCGGCGAGCAGCGTCGCCTCCCACACCCGCGCGCGGCAGCCGGGCGCATCACGCTGCGGATGCTGGACGCGTGCAAGCCGGCCGCCTCGAGGAACAGCATCGGGATGAGCAGATAGGCCTGATAGCGGAAGACCAGTCGCTGCAGGCCCCGCCCCTCCCGTGCCTGGGCGGGAGAAAATGCCACCACGCTGAGCATGATGTCCGGATCGGAGCCCTCGGTGTTCGGGTGGGCATGATGCCGTCTGTGCTTACTGGCCCACCAGCCAAAGCTGAGCCCCGTCCCGAGATTGCCGCACGCGACACCGAGGGCGTCGTTGGCCCGGCGTGAACGGAAAACCTGGCTGTGCCCGGCGTCGTGGCCGAGGAAGCCGAGCTGGGCGAACGCGGCCGCCAGGAACACCGCGGTGGCGAGCTGCCACCATGAGTTGCCGACGACGGCGAACGCGGCCCAGCCGAGCACTACGGCCGCCGCGGTAAGCGCGATCTTCCAGGTGTAATACCGCGGCCGGCGGTCCAGCAGCCCAGCCTGCCTTACCTGCCTGGACAGGACGGCGTAATCACTGCCGCGCGGGCTGGCAATCTCAGGCGTCATTTCGGGCTCCTCGGAGTAGGGCATAGCCGTGCTGATCGGGAGCCGCCAGGGACTGGGACGGCGTCAGGTGCGGCGCGGGGCATGGGCGTCACGGGTGAACCGGAAGCCTGCGGCACGCAGAACTCACCACATCATGCCTGTGCCCCATGACGTAAAAGCCACGTCACTAAGACGCCAGCATGAGAAACAGGCAAATTATGGAATCTGATTACTAGTTTCAGAATACCAGAATAACGTCAGGCGGAAACAGGCGGTATGCGGCCCCGGCGCCGCTGGGAGGGGGTCCACTCCTCCGGCGCCGGAAGCTGACGTCCTGGGCAACTGACGTCCTGGGCAACTGATCCTCAACGTATGCCGGCATCGGAAAACTAGCAAGTTTTTTCCGGAATCTGATACCTTCTCAGAGTGCCGAGCTGGACCTTCCTGACCCCGCATGCGCGAGCTTTGCTGCTGGTCGCCCATGATCCGGGGGCGCGCCTGCGCGACATCGCGGCCACCCTGGGTATCACCGAGCGCAGCGCCTTCGGCATCATCGCGGACCTGGTCGAGGCCGGTTATGTGATCAAGGAAAAGGACGGCCGCCGGAACCGTTATCGCATCCAGGCCCACCTCCCGCTGCCGGAGCCCACCACCCGGGAACGCACCGTCGGTGAGGTGCTGGCCCTGCTGACCGGCACGGACGCGACCGAACCGGCCGGGGCGGCAGGCCCTCTCGATCATGGTTCTGGCCGGGAAGGCGAGCGGGCCGCGCAGGAGTAGGACGCCGGTCTGCCCGGCGAGCCGTAAATGCTCCTGAGGTGCGAAGCCGGGCGGGAGAAAGCCGGGGACACGGCCGAGATCCGGGACACGACCGGTCAGGGCAACCGACCGGGCACTGAGATCGTCCACGCGCGATCGTCCACGCGATCGTCCACGCGCGGGATATCGCGGCGGCAGGCCCGGGCTGGCACGGCCCGTCCTGGTGCGGGCGGTGCGGGATTGCAGTACGTGGGTTGCGGAGTCGGTGTGCTGGTGGGCGTTGGGGGCGCATACTGGTATTGATGAAACCTGCCCGCGCCGCGACCCGGCGTCTCCTGCCCACCAGTCCGTTTGCGCCGCCTATTGTCCCGCCTGCTGAGGAGTTCGCTGAGCAGGATCAGGTGACGCATGACAAGTATGGTCTTGGCCGGGTGGTGAGCGTCCAGGATGATGCTGCCCTGATTATTGATTTTGGTGCGCGCCGGATGCGGGTCGGGTTGCCGTGTCCCAAGCTGTCCAAGCTATGACGGCGCCCATCTGAGGTCAGCGGGCGGCATGTCGGCGCTTGTCCCGGCCTGGCTCCGGGCATCTGCCTCCGGCCCACCAGCGGCCCTCCTCCACGCAGGACTTCGAACGCTTCGATGAGTTCAGTGCGGTCATCAGCGCAGATATCCTGTGTGTGAGAATGGGCCCGGGCCGGGGCATTCCGAACGCTGGCAGTCACGCTGGCGCCGTCCGCGGGCCCGCTGAGCCCGGTGCAGCATGCGCCAGGGATAGGACGGCCGAGGTGTTCGGCTTTAAGGTCATTACCCAGTACGAGCAGGGCATCGTCTTCCGCTGGGGCCGGGCGCTGCCCGATATCCGTCAGCCGGGGCTGACCTGGGTCAACCCCTTCAGCGATCGGCTGCATAAGGTCAACATGCAGATCATCGTGGCCGCGGTGCCCGGCCAGGAGGCGATCACCCGCGACAACGTCACCGTGAAGGTCGACGCGGTCGTGTACTACCGGGTCGTCGACCCGGTCAAGGCGCTCATCAACGTCCAGAACTACGCCTTCGCCGTGTCGCAGGTGGCCCAGACCTCGCTGCGGTCAGTGATCGGCCATAGCGACATGGACCAGCTTCTGTCCGAACGGGACTCGATCAACGCCCAGCTCAAAGAGGTCATCGACGCGCCCACCGAGGAGCCCTGGGGCGTCCGGGTGGAACGAGTGGAGATCAAGGACGTCTCGCTGCCTGATTCGATGAAACGCTCGATGTCACGGCAGGCCGAAGCCGAGCGCGAGCGCCGCGCGCGGATCATCTCCGCTGACGGCGAGTACCAGGCATCCAAGAAGCTGGCCCAGGCCGCCACCATCATGTCCGCCGACCCGGCCGCCCTGCAGCTGCGGCTGCTGCAGACCGTGGTTGAGGTCGCCGCCGAGAAGAACAGCACCCTGGTCATGCCGGTCCCGGTGGAACTGCTGCGCTTCTTCGACCGCGCCGCCCAGCCCAGTCCCGCCCAGGCCAGTGCCGCCCAGCCCAGTGCCGCCCAGCCCAGTGCCGCCCAGCCCAGTGCCGCCCAGCCCAGCGCCGTCCAGCCCCGCGTCGCAGAGCCTGGCGCCCTGGCCCTGCCGCCAGTCGCCAACGTCCTGACCGCGCCCCTGGACGCAACGCCCGTGCTGCCCGCCAGCCGCTGAACACCCCCGGTCCAGCGCGCACCCGGCGGGTACATAGCTGGCCATGGGTTGCGGAGTCGGTGTGCTGGTGGGCGTTGGGGGCGCATACTGGTATTGATGAAACCTGCCCGCGCCGCGACCCGGCGTCTCCTGCCCACCAGTCCGTTTGCGCCGCCTATTGTCCCGCCTGCTGAGGAGTTTGCTGAGCAGGATCAGGTGACGCATGACAAGTATGGTCTTGGCCGGGTGGTGAGCGTCCAGGATGATGCTGCCCTGATTATTGATTTTGGTGCGCGCCGGATGCGGGTCGGGTTGCCGTGTCCCAAGCTGTCCAAGCTATGACGGCGCCAGCAGTAGCCGCCCAGGCGCAGGCAGCGGGGTCAGCCAGCCGCTGGGGTGCCCAGGCGGTGGCCTCGCTGTAGCACGGAGATCATCGCGAGCGTCGACTCGGCGCCCTGGTTACGGCTGCGTGTGGTACGGCTGAGGGCATCGCTGCACCCGCCCGTTCGCTCATCGAGCATCGGGATCTGCGCGTCGTTGTCGCCGAGCAGCCATGTCACGCTCATCTCCACGCCAGCCATCCAGGTGGCATCGCCGGTGACCATCGCTGCCCGTGCACAGGCGTCGGCGAGCGCCGCCACTTCGATCGGGAGCTGGTCAAAGGCTGGGCGGTTCTCGCCTCGCTCCCAGCCCCCGGCCGGGACCACGGACAGGTGGCCGTGGCGGGTCTCGCCGGCCAGCAGCCAGCTGAGCATGCGCAGCCCGTTGCGGAGCACGTGATCACGGCCGAGTTTGTCGCCGGCCACGATGAGAGCCTCGGCGATGGCGGAGTTGGCGTAGCTCAGCCGGGAGGCCGGCCATGGCCACTCCGCATCGGGGGCCGGCTCGCCGATGACGGTGCTGGTCATTTCCAGCAGCGTCAGCGCGCCGGGATGGCCGGGCCATCGCTGGAGTATCTCGGCGGCGCCGAGCGACGCAAACGCCATGGAGTGCAGGTAGGGGGAACCCACCGCTGCACTCGCGTCGAACAGCGCCCGGGCCTCCTCCTGGATCCCCGCGGTGGGACCACGGGCCGCGGCGGTGCCCAGAGCCCACAGCGACCGGCCCCAGGCATCTTGTGTTTCTGGCTTGCCTCGCCAGCGCCGGTCGACGCCGAGACGACCACGGAACTTCCCGTCCGCTGCCTGAGCCCGGGCGAGAAAGTAAAGGTAGCGGCGGCCCAGGGTGATGAGCTCGGCGGACGGTGACGGCTCGCGGCACACCATGACCAGGCCGAGAGCAACGTCGTCGACCCGGTAGCCGTCCCCCTGCCGGGGCACGACCCCGTCGGCGCGCTCGACCACGCCGACGGTATCGGTCAGCCGCTGAAGGTGACGGAACGGGACCGCCGGGATGGACGAGAGCTGCATGGGGATCCGGAGGCTGTCTAGAGCGGCCTCGCGTGCCCGCCGTCGTCCCGGGCAGTGGCTGAGCGTTCAACACGGCCTCGCGCAGGGAACGCATGGCCACGATACCCGAACGCGGCTGGACGGCCTGCTCACCGCGGGCGGCTGTCCCGCCGCTCCGGATTTCTCATCAGGCCGAACGGGCTGTGCTGTCAGCCCCGCCCACGATCCGGCTGCACGCCCCGGCCGGCGCCAGCCGCTGCCGCAGCGCCGCTGCGAGCATGATCATCGCCTTGTCCATCAGGGGCTGTGCCTGATACGCCTGGGGACGTAAGCCAGTGCCCTCGTCGGTGGCAACTGGTTGTCTGGGATGCGGACGGCGACGGGAGTGCCATAGATGAAGGCTGCGCGCTGGGTTGATATGGGACGGGTGGTGTGCGATGAGGCACCGGTACCGCCGGTCGCGGATGGCGAGATCCTGGTCAGGACCGCCTACGCATCCATCTGCGGCTCCGATCTGCACCGCGTGTTCCTCCTTAAGCCGCCGCCGCCTTGGCCCGCCGGCTACCCCGGGCACGAGAGCGTGGGTGAGGTGGTAGAGTCGCGCTGTCCCGGCTTCGCGCCGGGCGACCGCGTGCTGACTGTCCCGCACTTCGCCGACGGCCGCTGCATGGCCGAGTTCCAGGCGCTGCCCGGCTCCGCCTGCATCCGGCTGCCGCCCACGACCCAGCTCAGCCACCTGCTCATGGCGCAGCAGCTCGGCACGGTGGTCTACGCGCTCCGGCGCCATCCGCTCGATCTCATCGGCAAGGATGCCGCCGTCATCGGGCAGGGTTCCGCGGGTGCCTTCTTCACGTTCCTCCTCAAGCGGGCCGGCGCGGCTCGCGTACTGGTGTCGGACAAGTCGCCGGTCAGGCTGGCCTACGCCCGGCAACTGGGAGCGGACCTTGCCGTGGACGCCAGCAGCGCCGACTTCGGGCCTGCGGTGCTGGCAGCCACCGGCGGCCGGGGCGCCGCCGTGGTAGTAGAGGCGGTCGGCAGCCGGGAGACATTCCCCCTGAGCCTGGAGCTGGCCGCGGCCCACGCGACCGTGGTCTGGTTCGGCTTGCCCGAGGGGGCGCAGGACTACCCGTTCTCGTTCGGCGAGTTCTTCCGGCGCCGGCTGACCGCCTACTCAAGCTCTGTCGCGCAGGGCGAGCCCGGGCTTGAGTCGTTCCGGTATGCCGTGCGGATGATCACAGACGGCGTGATCGACGTGGCCCCGCTGCTCAGCCACATGCTGCCGATCGAGCACGTCGGCGAGGCCTTCCAGATGGCCCATGACCGGACCGACAACGCGCTGAAGGTGTCGATCGCGTTCTGACCATCGCCCTATTCCACTTTTCCGGTGGAAGAAGTAGATTTTAGCCCCGTGTCATGTCCGGACCGCCGGACCGCGTCACCTGAAAGGGGCCTGATGGCTGATACCTACCCGGCCGCCGCCGTCATCGCGACACCCGGCCGGGATTGGAGCCAATGGTGAAGGCCGTCCGTTTCAGCCGGTTCGGGGGCCCGGAGGTGCTCGAGATCGTGGATCTCCCCGATCCGCATCCGGGTCCCGGCCAGGTCCGGATTGTGGTGCGCGCGGCCGGCGTCAGCGTGAGCGACGCGAAGAAGCGCCAGGGCCTGATGGATCCCGAGCTCCCGCAGACCATGGGCTATGAGGCGGCAGGCGTCGTGGACGAGCTCGGCGACGGCGTCGCGGACGTGGCGGTCGGCGATCGCGTGTTCGGGCTCTGTGCCGAGGCGGCGGCTCAGGCCGAGCTGGCGGTGCTGTCCTACTATGCGCCGATCCCGCCGTCCCTCGGCTTCCCTGGCGCCGCCGCGCTGCCGGCTGCCATCGAGACGGCCACCCGTGGCCTTGACCAGCTTGGCGTCCGGGACGGCAGCACGCTGCTGGTCAACGGTGCCTCCGGCAGCGTCGGCAGTGCCGCGGTTCAGCTCGCCGTGGTGCGCGGCGCCCGCGTGATCGGTACCGCCAGCCCGGCTAACCACGACTACCTGCGGTCGCTGGGCGCCGAGCCCGTCGCCTACGGCGCGGGCCTGGCCGGGCGGGTTCGCGCGCTCGCCCCCGGCGGCGTCGACGCCGCGCTCGACGTTGCCGGGAGCGGAGTGCTTCCCGAGCTCATCGAGCTCGCGGGCGGCCCGGAGCACGTCGTGACGCTCGCCGACTTCGCCGGCGCAAAGCAGCACGGGGTGAGGTTCAGCAGCGGGGACACCGGCCGCGCGGTCCATGCGCTCACCGAGATCGGCGAGCTGATCGAGTCCGGGCGCTTCTCACTCCCGGTCGCGCAGACCTTCCCGCTCGCCGGGGTCGCGGCGGCACACCGCGCCATCGAGGACGGTCACGTCCGCGGGAAGCTCGTGCTGGTGGTCGGCTCTGCTGCCTGAGGGTCACGGGGACTCGTGCAGGTGGCCGCGCAGGGTGGTGGCGGTGTACTCGGTGCGGTGCAGGCCTCGCTTTTGCAGCAGCGGGATGACGTGGTCGGTGAACTCCTTGAGCGAATGCGGCAGGGTAGCGGGCTGGAGGGTGAAGCCATCCCCGCCGCGCTCGGTGGTCCAGTGCTCGATGAGGTCGGCGAACTGCTCCGGAGTGCCGGTGAACTCCAGGCCGCCCGGCAGCCCGGTGAGCTCGTCGGCGAGCTGGCGGAAGGTCTTGCCGCTCTGCTCGGACCGGCGCACGACGTCGTCCGTCCGGCTGGTGCGGTGGGCGGCCTCGATCGCCGCCGCGCTGAGCGGGCGGTCCGGGTCGATCAGCGCGGCGTCGAGCCCGGCGTTGTGGGCCAGGTTGCGCCACCGGAACTCCGGGTCGACGCTGTCCTCCAGGGCGGTACGGGTCGCCCGGGCCTCGGCTTCGGTGCTGCCGAGCACGAAGGACACGCCGGGCAGCACCAGGACGGCGTCCGGGTCGCGGCCGTACCGGGTGGCGGCGGCCCGGACCGAGTCCCGGAAACGCTGCCCGGACGGCACGTCCGGCTGCGCGGTGAAGACCAGGTCGGCGGTCTTGCCAGCCAGTTCCACGCCCGGCCCGGACGAACCGGCCTGAGCGAACGCGGGACGGCCCTGCGGTGAGCGCGGCAGCGTCAGCGCGCCGCTCACGTCGAAGAAACGGCCATGGAAATCGACCGGCCGGATCAGGTCGGTGTCCGCCCAGATGCCGTGGTCCTGGTCGTTGACGACCGCGTCCTGCGCCCAGCTCTCCCACAGCCGCGACACGACCTCGACGAACTCCTCGGCCCGGGCATAGCGGTCCTCGTGCGCCGGGTGGGTGGCCAGCCCGAAGTTGCCCGCCGCCCCGGCGTAGCGGGTGGTCACGATGTTCCAGCCGGCCCGGCCACCGGACAGGTGGTCGATGGTGGAGAACCGGCGGGCCAGGTCGTAAGGCGCGCTGTAGGTGGTGGAGGCGGTCGCGATCAGCCCGATGTGCGACGAGGAGCGGGCCAGCGCGGCCAGGAGCTCGAGCGGGTCGAAGCCGACCTGGGGAAAGTAGCGGGCCCGGAAGATCTCCAGGCCGGGGGAGTCCGCGAAGAACACCGCGTCGAGCAGGCCGCGTTCGGCGATCTGGGTCGCCCGCTCCAGGACGCCGTAGGGGTCGGCCAGGTCGGCGGGGTCGGCGAGCCGCCAGGCCGACTCGTGGTAGCCGACACCGGCCAGGAACGCGGTGAAGTGAGCCTGCGGCTTGCTCTGGGAACTCATGGTCTCCAGCCTAGGCCGGCCCCGGTTCTACCCGGGGAACCCGGCGGGTCGGCGCCGGACACTGGCGATGGGACCTGGCCACGGCGGGTCGGGGATGCTCCGGCGCAGCGCCGGGGCGACCTCGGCCTGGAACAGCTCCAGGCTGGCCAGGAACTGGTCACGGTTCAGGAAGCCCGGATGGCCACCGATCGAGATCAGCCGGTTGCCGAACGCCTCGTGATACCGCCCCACCTTGTCGATCACCTGCTCCGGGCTGCCCACCAGCGCCGAACCCCGCTCCAGGAAGTCCTCGTAGCCGTCATAGATGGTGAACGTGCCCGGCAGCTGGCCGGAATTGGCGACCATCTTCGCGAATCGCTCATACACCGGCCGGTAGGCGGCCACCGCGTCCTGGGAGTCGCGGGTCACGTAGGTCTGCCCGTGCCCCGCGCCGACGAGCGCCTCGGCCGGGTCCCGGCCGGCCTGCGCCCATCGGGAGCGGTAGTGCCGGATGAGCTCGGCGTAGCGGGTAACCGGGTTCATCCCGTTGGCCGAGAACACCGGGTCGCCGAACTCGACGGCCAGTTCCACCGAGCGTTCCGCCGTGGCCGAGCCGTGCCAGATCCTGATCTTCGGCTGCAGCGGCTGCGGCGCGATCTCCGCCTCGGTCAGCGGGGTCGTCCTGATCGACGGCACGCCGTCGGCGGGCTCCCAGGTGACCTTGTGGCCAGACCAGATCTGGCGCAGCAGCCGGTAGTTCTGTGCGATCGTGTCCCAGGCATCGAGCCGCCCGATGCCGAACAGCTCGGCCTGCTCCGGCCCGTTCCCCTTGCCGATGATCAGCTCGACCCGGCCGCCGGACAGGTGGTCGAGCGTGGCGTAGTCCTCGGCTACCCGGACCGGGTCCAGCACCGACAGCAGGGTGACCCCGGTGAACAGCCGGATCTTGGCGGTCACCGCGGCGATGTGGCTGAGCACGACCGGTGGCGCGCTGGACAGGAACGGGACGTGGTGGCGTTCCCCGACCGCGAACCCGTCGAAGCCCAGCTCCTCGAACAGGACGGCGTTCTCCACCACTTCCGACAGCCGCCTGGTGGGATCGCCGGATTGGCCCGAGGCGTCGGGGGAGTTGGCCACCAGGTCCAGGCCGATGAACCTCATCAGGCCACCGCCCGGTCCCGCTTGGCGACCTCTTCCCGGACGATCGGGATGACCTCGCGCCCGACGTCGACGGCGTCGGCGAGCAGGTCGTAACCGCGCATGGAGATGATGTCGACGCCGAGGTCGATGTAGTCGCAGATCGCCTGCGCCACGACCTCGGGCGTGCCGACCAGGGCGTTGGAGTTGCCGCCGCCGCCGGTGACCGCGGCGGTCGGAGTCCACAGCGCGCGGTCGAACCGCTCGCCCTCGGCCGCGATGGCCAGCAGCCGCTGCGACCCGGTGTTCTCCGGGTTCTTCAGCGGGCGGCGCCGGGACAGCGCCCCGCCATTGGCCGCGACCCGGCCGGAGATCCGGCGCACGATGTCGTGCGCCTTCTCCCAGGCCTTCTCCTGTGTCGGGGCGATGATCGGGCGGAACGCGACCTGGATCTTCGGCACGTCGGCGCGCCCGGCCGCCTTGGCGGCGGCCTTCACCGACTCGATCTGCTCCGCGGTGCTGGCGAGCGGCTCACCCCACAGGCAGTAGATGTCGGCCTCGGCCCCGCCGGTCCGGTAGGCAGCCGGGGAAGATCCGCCGAACGAGAGCCTGGGCCGCGGTTCCTGAACCGGGAACACGTCGCTGACGAAGTCGGCGAACCGGTAGTACGCCCCTTGGTAATCGAACGGCTCGTGCGACGTCCAGGCCCGCCTGATGATCTGCATGCACTCCCGGGTGCGCCCATAGCGCTCGTCGTGGGTCAGGTAGTCGCCTTCGCGCTGCTGCTCGTGATCGGTGCCGCCGGTGATGAAGTGCACGGTCACCCGGCCGTCGCTGATCTGGTCGATGGTGGCGAACGTCTTGGCCGCGAATGTCGGGTAGGACACGTTCGGCCGGTGGGCGAGCAGCAGCTGCAGCGTGTCAGTCCGGCTGGCGATGTAGGCCGCGGCCGCGTTGGGGTCGGGGGAACCCGAGCCGTAGGCGAACAGCACCCGGTCCCAGCCGTTCTCCTCGTGCGCCCGGGCCAGCCGCAGCGTGTAGTCCTTGTCGAAGCTGGCACCGGATCTGGCCGTGATCTCGCTGCCGTCGTTGGTCGCGGCGATGCCGAGGAACTCCACAGGCATGACGGTTCTCCTCCATAACGGGCAGGGTGACACCTCGCCTGCAACAGCTACTCGGCTGGCCGTGGTATTTCCGTCCGCTCGTCCGCCTTGTCCATATAAGCGATCAGACTTATAGCTAATATCAGTATGTCCGGCCTCGGCAAGCCGCTGCCAGGCCGGGATGGTCAGGCAGTTTCCTTTCGCTGCCGGGTCCGATGTTGCGGGGCTTAGGGTGAGGACCTGCAGCGGACCTACGATGTACTATTGCTTGTAGTAGTCCTGGGGGACGGATAGACGGAGTACGGCTGTGGCGCGAGCGCGGGCAGTGGTGATCGGCACCGGGATCGGCGGCCTTGCGGCGGCTGCGGGCCTGTGCTCGGCCGGGTGGGATGTCATCGCATGCGAGCGGGCGGCGCTTGAGCCGGTCGGGGCCGGCCTGTCGCTGGGTCCTAACGGTCTGCGCGCACTGGACGTGTTTGGTGCCGGGGACGCGCTGCGGGCACTGGCGGTCCCGCAGGAACTGGGCATCCGCCGGTCCGACGGCCGGTGGCTCATGCGCAGTACCACCGGGCACATGGTGGCCGATCGGTTCGGGGACCCGGTCATCCTGGTGCCGCGGGCGGCGGTGATCGACGCGCTGGCGGCCCGCGTTCCAGATGGGGTGCTGGCCCTGGGAACCGAGGTGACGTCGGTGGAGCCCGGCGGGGGCGCGGCGGCCCTTGTGTCCAGCACCGCGGGCGAGCTGGAGGCCGACCTCGTGGTGGGCGCCGACGGGATCCGATCGGCTACCCGCACCTCGCTGTTCCCGGGGCACCCGGGGCTGCGGTACGCGGGGTTCACGACCTGGCAGCTGCTCGCCGGCCCGGTGTCCGGGCCGGTTCCCATGGCGGAGAGCTGGGGGCGTGGCACCGTCTTCGGCGTCATGCCGCTGTCCGACGGGCGCGTCTACTGCTACGCCGCCGCTCCCGCGGCCTCAGGCGTCCGCGCCGGGGACGAGCTGGCCGAGCTGGTCAGACTTTTCGGCCACTGGCACGAGCCGATACCCGGGCTGCTCGCGGCCGGCAGGCCGCAGGACGTGATCCGCCGTGATGTCGCCGAGCTGGCCGCACCGCTGCCGTCCTTCCACCGCGGCCGGACCGCGCTGCTCGGCGACGCCGCCCATCCCATGACACCCAACCTCGGCCAGGGCGCGTGCCAGGCACTCGAAGACGCCGCGGTCATCTCCCAGCTGGCCGCAGGAACAGAGCCAGACGCGGTACCCACGATGCTCGCCCGTTACACCGCCGCCAGGCTGCCACGCACCACCGACGTGGTTCGCTGGTCCCGCCGTGCCGCTGCCATGGCAACCCGGGCGTCGCCTCCCGCCGTCGGCATGCGCAACACGCTGACCCGGCTGGCCGGCAAACTCGCACCAGGAGCCGCCCTCCGGAGCCTCGCTCCGGTCTACGGTTGGCAGCCCCCGGCGGAAGCCCGGCCCTCCGAACGATAGTCACGCACCGGAACGTACGCCAAGCACCCCGCAGGGTCCTTTCACCAGCCCCCGCTGTGAGCCCCGAACCCGAAGACGACCTGCTGCTCCGGCGCGATGGAGCCGGCCATGCCGTCGTACCGCCGCTACTGGATCCCGGTGCGGACGGAGGTGATCCGCTGGGTGTTGAAGCCGAGCCAGTGCATCCGGCCCACGTAGCGGGCGTACTCGACCTTGATGCAGCGATCCATGATCACCGTCACGCCGCCGTCCTCGGCGATCTTCGCACCCTCTTCGTTGATCACGCCGAACTGGCACCACAGGGCACCGGCACCGATGTCCACCGCGTCGCGCGCGATGCCCGGCAGCGCCGCCGGCGCGCGGAAGACGTTGACGATATCGACCGGCCCGGGCACATCCGTCAGGCTCGGGTAGCACTTCTCGCCGAGGATCTCCGTCTCCCGCGGGTTGACCGGGATCACGTGGTAGCCGTGCCGCTTGAGGTAGTAGCCGACGAAGTAGCTGGCCCGCAGCTCGTTGCTGGACAGGCCCACGATCGCGATCGTGCTGGCCGTGTGCAGCACGCGCTGGATTACCAGCGGGTCCTGGTACTTCGCGAGGTCCGTCATGAGGTGGTCACCTTCCCCGCGTCCGCCTCCGCATTCGCGGCGACGAGCGCGAAACCCTGCTCCAGATCCCAGATCAGGTCCTGGACGGACTCGGTGCCGACCGACAGCCGCACCGTCCCGGGCCCGACCCCGGCCGCCCGGAGCTCCTCGTCGCTCAGCTGGCGGTGGGTCGTGCTGGCCGGGTGAATGATCAGGCTCTTCGCGTCGCCCACGTTGGCCAGGTGGGACCACAGCGACACGCCGCGGATGAGGTCCTGCCCGCCAGCCCGGCCGCCGGCGCAGTCGAAGGAGAACACCGCACCAGCCCCGCGCGGCAGGTACTTCTCCACCAGCGGCCGGTACCTGCTCCCCGGCAGACCCGGATATGTCACGTTGGACGCCAGGTCGTGTGCATCCAGGAACTCCGCCACCGCCAGCGCGTTCTCGACATGCCGTTCCATCCGCAGCGACAGCGTCTCCAGGCCCTGCAGGAACAGGAAGGCATTGAACGGCGAGAGCGCCGCGCCGAGATCGCGCAGCGTCTCGGCCCGGAGCTTCATCAGGTAGCCGTACGTCCCGAACGTCTCGTGGAACTGCAGGCCGTGGTAGGCCGGGGACGGATCCGCCACCACAGGAAACCGCCCGTTCGACCAGTCGAACAGGCCGGACTCGACGACAACGCCGCCGATGGACGTGCCGTGGCCGCCGATGAACTTGGTCGCCGAGTGGATCACGATGTCGGCGCCCCACTCGATCGGGCGGCACAGGTACGGGGACGCGAACGTGCTGTCCACGATCAGCGGCAGCCCGTGATCGTGCGCGATGGCCGCCACCGTCTCGATGTCCAGCACGTTCCCGCCCGGGTTTCCGATCGTCTCACCGAAGAACGCCTTGGTGTCCGGCCGCACCGCCTCCAGCCACGCGTCCGGGTCGTCGGGATCAACCCAGGTCAGCTCCACGTTCATCTTGCGCAGCACGTGCTTGAACTGGTTCACCGTGCCGCCGTAGAGGGCCGCGGACGAGACCACGTGGTCACCCGGCTCCAGCAGCGTGAACAGCGCGGCGTTCTGCGCGGCGAGCCCGCTGGCGAACGCCACCGCGCCGGCCCCGCCCTCGAGGTTCGCCACCCGCTCCTCGAACACCGCCACGGTCGGGTTCATGATGCGCGAGTACGTGTTCCCGTACTCCTGCAGGTTGAAATAGGCCGCCGCCGATTCCGGGTCCTCGAACACGTAACTGGTGGTCTGGAAGATTGGCACCGCCCGGGCGCCCGTGTTGGGGTCGGGCCGCTGCCCGGCGTGCAGCTGCCGCGTCTCGAATCCGAAGTCGCGTGCTTCCTCGCTGCGGAAGCCGTTGTCGGTCATGAGGGCCTCTTCCTTGCGGTGGTCATCCACCCGCGCCCGCCAGGCTGTGCTGAGCCATGAACTCACGGATGATGGGTGTCTGGCGTGCTTCCTCGAGCAGGAAGCAGTCGTGGCCGTACGGCGCGTCGATCACCTCGAACTGCACGGGCTTGCCGAGGGCGCCAAGCGCCGCGGCGATGTCGCCTGACGCGGACGGCGGGTACAGCCAGTCGGAGCTGAACGCGATCAGCAGCGTGCGAGCCGAGACCCCCTCGAGGGCCCGCTCGAGCGACCCGCCGCCGTGCTGCCGCGCGAGATCGAAATACGTCAGCGCGCGCGACGTGAACAGGTAGGTGTTGGCGTCGAAGCGCTTGACGAACGAGGCGGCCTGGTGGCGCAGGTAGCTCTCGACCTGGAACTCCGGCTCGGTGATGGTGTAGCGGATGTCGTCGCCCGTTCTTTGCGGCACTGCCTGCAGCCGCCGGGCGAACTTGTCCTCCAGCGCCTGCGCGGACAGGTAGGTCACGTGGCCGACCATCCGCGCCACGCCCATGCCGGCCTCTGGGCGCGTGGCCGCTGCCGTAGTAGTTGCCGCCCTGCCAGGCCGGGTCGCGCATGATCGCGTCCCGCGCGATCGAGTTCCAGGCCACCCCCTGCGGGTGCAGGGCGTGCGTACTGGCGATCGCCACGATGGCGTCGACCTGGCCGGGAAACAGGATCGCCCATTCCAGGGCCTGCATTCCGCCGAGCGAGCCGCCGGCCACCGCCGCGAGCCGCTCGATGCCGAGCACGTCCAGGAACGCCCGCTCGGTCCGCACCATGTCTGCGACGGTGATCACGGGGAAGTCCGCCCCGTACGGCTGGCCCGTAGCCGGGTCGGTCGACCCGGGCCCCGTGGTACCGCGGCAGCCGCCGAGCAGGTTCGTCGAGATGACGAAGAAGCGGTCGGTGTCGAATGCCTTGCCCGGGCCGATCATCCCGTCCCACCAGCCGAGAGCCTTGCCGGCCGTGCCGTCGCGATCCTCGGCCGCGAAACCGTCGCGGGTACTCTCGGTAGTCGGCGCCTTGGCGAAGCCGGCCGCATGGGCATCCCCGCTCAGCGCGTGGCATACCAGGATGACATTGTCGCGCCGGGGTGAGAGAGTGCCATATGTCTCGTACGCCACGCGGACCTGCCGCAGCTCCTGGCCACAGTCGAGTTGCACCGGCACCGGCAGGTCGAGGAACTGTGTCTCGACCGTGCCGGCCGAGCCGGCCGCGAGCGCCGGGGCTGGCTCTGCCATGGGGGCTATCTTAGCTGGTCCTGGGCGGTATATTAGCAAGCGTCCCCATCGGGAATATGGGGAACTAGGAGAGGGGTAACAGGCGATGACTACGGCCACCAACGGCGTGAACGTCCAGGCGCTGCTCGACGCGCGCGAGGTACTGAAGGGTGCGCCCGAGGCCGCCCAGTTCACCTGGCGAGCCTCTGCCACCTGGCAGAACGGCGTCCACAGCCAGATCAAGGTCCAGGGCTTCTTCGGTCTCGGCGAGGAGCAGAACCACAAGCAGGAGTCGGTGTTCGACGCCGACCACCCCGCGGTCTTCGCGGCCGAGGACAACGGCATCACGCCGATCGAGTACCTCATCGTCGGCCTGGCCAGCTGCCTGACCGCCGGCGTGGCCTCCGTCGCGCAGAACCGTGGGATCCAGCTGCACTCGGTCACCTCGACGGTCGAGGGTGCGCACGACATCCGCGGCATCCTCGGTGCCGACAGCGACGTCCGCAACGGCTTCAACGACATCAAGGTGACCTTCAACATCGACGCGGACGCGTCCAGGGAGGACATCGAGGCGCTGGTGGCCCAGTCCCAGAAGCGCTCGGCCGTGTACGACGCGCTGACCAACCCGACCAACGTCACGGTCGAAGTCGCCTGAGGGGCCAGCACTGAGGGGTCAGCACTGAGGGGTCAGCACTGAGGGGCCAGCACTGAGGATTTCACCATCGAGCGGGTAACCACGGTCGTCATCGGCGCGGGGCAAGCTGGCCTGGCCGCGAGCCACTTCCTGTCCGGCCGTTCGATCGATCACGTCGTGCTGGAGCGCGGCGAAGTGGCGAACTCCTGGCGGCGTGAACGCTGGGACTCGCTCCGGCTGCTCACCCCCAACTGGCTGAGCCGTCTGCCGGGCCTTCGCTACGAAGGCCCGGACCCCGACGGCTACATGACCATGGGGGAAGTGACCGGGTTCATCGAGCGCTTCGCCGCGCTCTCGCGTGCTCCCGTCCGGACCGGCACGGCCGTCACCTCGGTGCGGCGCGCCGGTGAGGGCTATGCGGTGACGACGGACCACGGGGAAATCGGCTGCCGGGCCGTGGTCATCGCGAGTGGTGCCTTCAGCCGGCCGTCGGTACCGCGTTTCAGTGGCGAGGTACCGGCGTCCGTCGAGCAGCTGACGACGTTCGACTACCGCGACCCGGCCAAGCTGCCCGACGGCGGCGTGCTGGTGGTGGGCGCGTCGGCGACCGGCGTGCAGCTGGCCGCCGAGCTGCAGCGGTCGGGGCGGCCTGTGACGCTCTCGGTCGGGGAGCACACGCGGATGCCGCGTACTTACCGCGGCCACGACGTGCTGTGGTGGATGAACGCGGCGGGGGTGTGGGACCAGCGGTACGACGAGATCGAGGATCTCACCCGGGCCCGCCTGGCTGCCCTCGCCCCAGCTCGTCGGGAGCCCGGAGCGGTCAACCCTCGATCTCAACGCGCTCACCTCGATGGGTGTCGAGCTGGTGGGCCGCTGGGCCATGGTGCGTGACGGCCGCGCGTTGTTCTCCGGCGGCCTGCGCAACGTGTTCTCACTCGCGGACCTCAAGCTGAGCCGCCTGCTGGACACGTTCGACGAGTGGGCCCTGACGAGCGGGCGCGACGCGGAGTTCAGCCCGCCGGAGCGTTCCGCGCCGACCGTTGTGCCCCCCTCGGCGCGGCTGCAGCTCGACCTGGGCAGCGGCGAGATCAGCGCGATCGTCTTTGCGACCGGCTTCCGGCCCGACTACGGCTGGCTAGACGTGCCCGTAGTCGACGCCAAGGGCCAGCTCCGCCACGAGGGCGGCGTGGTCGACAGCCCCGGTCTTTACGCGCTGGGACTGCCCGTGCTGCGGCGGCGCAAGTCCACGTTCATCTGCGGCATCGAGGACGACGCACGCGAGGTGGTTGATCATCTTGCGGGGTACCTCGGTAATTCATAGCGCGGGCCACCCGGATTCATAGCGGCCACACCCGGATTCATAGCGGCCACCCGAATTCATAGCGTGGGGCCATCCGCTAATTCCCATTAAACTGATCAGTTTTATTGACAAGCGGGGAGGTGCGGGAAGAGGCTGGACACCACATCCGCCTCGCTCAGGAGACCGCAGTGACGCTCAGCACGCTCATCGCAGACACACGCAAGGCCGTTTCGGATGACCCGGCGAACGCCCAGGCCGTCTTCGCCGCCCAGGGCACGCTGGTCGGCGTCACCGAGGTCGACATCCGGACCGGGGCGCACACGTTCCGGGTCGATGAGCCGCCGGCGCTCGGCGGTGCCGACGCCGCCGCGAACCCGGTGCAGTACGCGCTGGCCTCGCTCGGGTCCTGCCAGGCCATCACCTACCGGTTCTGGGCCGAGCAGCTCGGCATCGCCTTTGACTCGCTGACCGTGCGAGTGGAAGGCGACCTGGACGTCCGCGGGTTCTTCGGCTTCGACGACGATGTGCGGCCGGGGCTGTCCGCGGTCCGCGTCGAGGTCGCGGTGAACGGCCCGGAAAGCCCGGAACGTTACCGCGAGCTCGCGGATGCGGTGGACGAGCACTGCCCGGTCCTTGACATGCTCAAGAACCCGGTGCCGGTAACCCGCACCATCGCCGCCCACTAGGGCGTACTGGCAGATCCTGGTCCGCGCGCGGTGCAGATCGTTCCGCCTGGGCGCGCGCCGCTGTTAACGTCCGGACGTCATTCCCGGCCCGGACGACGGCATCGATCACCAGGTGCGGCGCGGTCACCATGACGTCGTGGCCGCAGTCCCACTCGGCGGTCTCCCAGTCCGGATCCTGACTGAGCTCGCGCATCAGCCGGGTAGTCGATGAAGCGGCCGCCTGGCCACACCGGTAGTAGGTCTTCTTGCGGATCGAGGCGAATCCCGCGCCGAGGGAAGCGGTGTCCTCGATGACCTTGAGTGGCTGCCCCGTGAGCCGGCGCTCGACCCAGGCGACGTCCCCGGGATCCGTCACGCCGAAGTACCCGGCTTTCAGCGTGCTGGCCGGGACGAGCCAGCCATCGCCGAGGTCCTTGGCCTGTTGCCGGCAGAGCTCGGGCATCCCTTGCTCGTCTCCGATGACGCTCAGTACCGAATCGCCGCTGCGCGGCACCAGGGCGTCGATATACATCAGATGATCGATCCGGTCGGGAATGCGCTCGGCCACTGCGGATATGACGACGCCCGCGTTGCTGTGCCCGCACAGCAGGACGTCCGTGAGCTCCTCCCATTGGAACAAGTTCACAAGGTCCTGGATATGAGTCGCCAGGCCGGGCTCCGGTGTCGCCAGGTGCGAGCGTTCGCCCAGCCCGGTCAGGGTGGGCGTGAACACCTGCCAGCCGAGCAGGGACAGTGCTTCGTTTACCCCGTGACCGCGAGCAGGACGATCGCGGCCACGGCGAAGACAAGGCCACCCAGGACGATAAAGGCCACGGCCACGTAACCGGCCGTCCGGGCCGTCTCGGCGGTGGTGAAGCGCGCGGGATTCGCCGGGTCATAGCGGACGGTCACCCGCTGACCAGGCTGCCCGGCCGACGGGTTGGTGGCGAGCCGCGACTCCACCTCGACGTACTGGCCACCCGCGGTGGCGAAACGGACGGTGGGATACCAGCCGCGCTGCGAGATCGGCCCCGTGCCGGCGCCGCTGCGCGTCCGGGCGGGCCGCAGACCCGTGACGACACCCGGCGCGATACTGGCCCGCCGCCGGAAGCGCACCTGGCTCATCATGATCGCCGCCCCGATGGCCGCGAACACGAGCCCGAGGACGGCCACACCGCCGATGATCAGTTTTGCCTCCATGTCACCTGGGGATGCTATGCCAGGCGGAGCAGAGCCGGATGCTCCTTGCCGGAGCTAACCCACGCTGAGCCGGGCACGAACCGGCCCGTTCGGCTGGTCCTGGTGTTTTGCCTGCCTCTGCTAGATTCGCCTTCGTGGTTGAGGGATACGCCCGTGGCGACGGATGAGAAGCCCGCCCGCGGCGTGCGGGTAGCGGCTCCCGACGAGCCCCCGGCGCCGGACCAGACCCGGCGCGCGGCCCTGACCCGGCGGGTGTGGCCCGCGGCGCTGGCGGTGGCCGCCGTCGTGCTGTTCTTCTGCTACTGGCGGCTGTCGAGCACTATCCCGGACAATTCCGACGGCTCGGACCAGGCCCTGCAGGCCTGGGACATGTGGCACGGCAACTGGCTGCTGTCCGGCTGGATCGTCGGGGACGTGTCGTACTACACGACCGAGATCCCCGAGTACATCTTGGTTGAGCTGGTCCGGGGTCTCGGCCCCGACGTGATCCACATCTCGGCCGCGATCACCTACGCGCTGCTGGTGCTGGCGGCTGGCCTGCTGGCCAAGGGCCGGGCGTCCGGCCGTGTGGGCCTGGTCCGGATGCTCATCGGATCCGGGATCATGCTCGCCCCGCAGCTCGGCAACGGCGTCCACGTGCTCATCCAGCAGCCCGACCATATCGGTACCCAGCTGCCGCTGCTGATCATCTTCATGGTGCTTGACCGCGCGCCGCGGCGCTGGTTCACCCCAGTCGCGATCGCGGTCATGCTCACCTGGGTGGTCATCTCCGACCGGGTGGCGGTGTTCGACGCCGCGCTGCCGCTGGTCGCAGTGGGTGGCCTGCGAGCCCTGGCCGGCCTGATCTCTGCTGGTGACGTGTGGGCCAGGGGCAGGTGGCGCAACCGGCTGGCCGAGCTGTGGTTCGAGCTGTCCCTGGCGGCCGCGGGTATCGTCTCGTTCGTCGCGGCCGAGGTCGTCGTGCACCTGATCAAGGCGGCCGGCGGGTACACCTCCCTGCCGCTGCCCAGCCAGGTGATGGCCCTGCATACCCTGCCGCACCACGTGGCCGTGACGGCCAAGGGCATCCTCCTGCTGTACGGGGCCGACTTCACCCATGGCATGTCGGCTGGCGCCGTGGTCATGGCCGTGATCCACCTGGCCGGCGTGATCCTGGCGCTGTGGGCGTTCTTCCTGGCCTTCCGGCGCTTCTTTTCCACCAGCGACCTGATCATCCCGGTGCTGGCCACCGGGATCGTGTTCAACCTGGGCGCCTACTTCCTCAGCAGCGTCCCGGCCACCTGGTTCGACACCAGGGAGATCGCGGCCGTGCTGCCGTTCGGCGCCGTCCTGGCCGGCCGTCAGCTAGCCGAGCCGCTGTGCCGTGCCCGGCTGGAGCCGCTGCTGGCCGGCGTGCTGACCTGCTACGTGGTCATGCTGGGGTACGGGGCGGCCCAGTCCCCGGTGGCCGACACCGAGACCCCGGTCGTCGGCTGGCTCGAGGCCCACCACCTGACCACCGGCCTGGGCACCTATACCGAGGCCAACCTGATCACGCTGGACAGCGGCGGCCGGGTCGCGATCCGGACGGTGACCTGGCGGCACGACGGAGCCGTCCCGCGCGCGTATGAGTCGGAACTTTCCTGGTACAACCCCAAGCTGCACTACGCCAACTTCGTAGTGGAGAACCGCGCCGACGGCGGCAGGACGTCCGTCATCCCGCAGGCCGACATCATTGCGCTGGCCGGACCGCCTGCCAGACATACCATTACCGCACGTTCACCATCATGGTCTGGAACAAGAACCTGCTGTCCGACCTGGGACATCCGCCGTCGGCATTCCCGGGCGACATTCCCTGATCGCGCTGCTTGCCCAGTGGCCATCTGGTTTACCGGCGATGTCCTGCGTATCTTCCGTAGACTGACGCCATGATTAATGGCCGCCGGGTTGGCGTCGTGCTGCCGGCATACAACGCAGAAGCCACGCTGTCGCGAACCGTTGCCGAGCTGGACACCGACGTCATCGACGAGATCGTGCTGGTCGACGACTGCAGCACCGACGAGACCGTGCGGCTGGCCCGGGACCTGGGGCTGGAGCCGATCTCGCACCACAGCAATCTCGGCTACGGCGGGAACCAGAAGACCTGCTACCGGCGGGTGCTCGAGCTGGGCGCGGACATCATCGTCATGGTCCACCCGGACTACCAGTACTCGCCCCTGCTCGTCCCGGCCATGGCCTCGATGATTGCCTACGGGGAATACGACCTGGTCCTCGGATCGCGCATCCTGGCGCAGAACTCGGTGGCGCGCGGCATGCCCCGGTACAAGTATGTGGCCAACCGTTTCCTGACCGCGGTCGAGAACATTTTCCTGCAGCAGAAGCTGTCCGAGTATCACACCGGCCTGCGCGCGTTCAGCAGCACACTGCTGGCCAGCCTGCCCTTCGAGCGCAACTCCGACGACTTCATCTTCGACAACCAGATCCTGGCCCAGGCCGTTGCGGTCGGCGCCCGGATCGGCGAGGTGTCCTGCCCCACGCGCTACCAGGCCGAATCGTCCTCCATCAACCTGCGCCGCAGCATCAGGTATGGCCTCGGTGTGCTGGCCACTTCCGGCCAGTACCAGTTGCACAAGCACTCCCTGCGCCGGTACCCGTACCTGGACTTCGACCCGGATGTGGTGCTGGAGCGGATCACGGCCAAGCAGGAGCGCGCGGCAGCGGACGAGCAGGCCCAGGCTCAGCCCCCAGTCGCCGACCACGCGTAAACTGCGGGTGGCCCGCCCGACTCAACCAGGACCGGCGTATGTCGAAGTCATCCAACGCGGACACACCACTGCGTAGCGCCAGCCGCTCCGACGGGTCTCCGCCAGCTCCAGGGAGGCGTCCCTTGACCCTCGCCAGCATCGGGCTGCTGCTCTTCGCCGTCGCCTCGGCCGCGACCGGGCAGGTAATGCTCAAGCACGGCATGCAGGCGGCCACGTCCCGCGCGGCCCAGTCCGGCGGATCGCTGGTCGTCCGCGCGGCGACCTCGCCCTGGGTGCTGCTCGGGCTGGTCGTGTTCGCCATCTCCGCGGTGGCCTGGCTGGGCGCGCTGTCCAAGGTCCCGCTGAGCGTCGCCTACCCGTTCAATGCCCTGGGTTACCTGGTCATCCTGATCGCCAGCATCGTGGTTCTGCACGAAAAGGCCAACGTGCTGACCTGGGTGGGGTCGGTCCTGGTGGTGTCAGGCCTGCTCATCGTGGTGCTGTCCAGACCCTAGGCGCGATAGGCTTCCGGGTCGTGAAGGCCCTCGTTCTGGCTGGGGGGTCAGGGACACGGCTGCGGCCCATTACCCACACCTCGGCTAAGCAGCTTGTCCCGGTGGCAAACAAGCCGGTGCTGTTCTACGGCCTCGAGGCGATCCGCGATGCCGGGATCATCGAGGTCGGCATGGTGGTCGGCGAGACCGAGGCGGAAATCCGGTCGGCGGTCGGGTCCGGGGCGGAGTTCGGCCTGGAGGTGACATACATCCGCCAGGAGGCCCCGCTCGGGCTGGCCCACGCCGTGCTGGTCAGCCGGGAGTTCCTGGGCGCCGATGACTTCGTCATGTACCTGGGGGACAACTTCATCGTGGGCGGCATCACGCCGCTGGTCGAGGAGTTCCAGGCCGCCCGGCCAGACGCCCACATCATGCTGACGGCGGTCGCGGACCCGCGGCAGTTCGGCGTGGCCGAGCTGGACGGCGCGGGCCAGCTGGTCAGCCTGGAGGAAAAGCCCGCCCAGCCCAGGAGCGACCTGGCCCTGGTCGGCGTGTACCTGTTCACCCCGGCCGTGCACGAGGCGGTGGCCGGGCTGGCGCCGTCCGGCCGGGGCGAGCTGGAGATCACCGAGGCCATCCAGTGGCTGGTGACGCACGGCCGCAAGGTCACCTCCACCATTATCTCGGGCTACTGGAAGGACACCGGCAACGTCGCCGACATGCTGGAGGTCAACCGGACGGTGCTGGAAGGCATCGAGCCGGCCATGCACGGGACGGTGGACGACGAGACCGAGCTGATCGGCCGTGTCGTCGTAGAGCCCGGCGCCTCGGTCCGCGCGTCCCGCATCGTCGGGCCGGTCATCATCGGAGCCGGCAGCGAGGTATCCCGCTCCTACATCGGCCCGTTCACCTCGGTCGCGTCCGGCTGCTCGATCATCGACAGCGAGATCGAGTACTCCATCGTGCTGGAGGGGGCGTCGATCCGCGGGGTACGCCGCATCGAAGCGTCCCTGATCGGGCACCTGGTCGAGGTGACCCCGGCCCCGATGGTGCCCAAGGCGCACCGGCTCATCCTCGGGGACCACAGCAAGGTACAGATCAGCTCCTGACGTTCGTGGCAGGGGCCCGGTGATGGAGGGGACGGCGGCGTGCGGATCCTGGTAACGGGCGGGGCCGGGTTCATCGGCTCGCATTACGTGCGGACCATGCTCTCCGGCGGGTACCCGGGGTTCCAGGACGCGTCCGTCACGGTCCTGGACAGCCTGACCTACGCGGGCAACCTGGCCAACCTGGAGCCGGTCGCGGCCAGCCCGCGGCTGCGGTTCGTCCACGGCGACATCGCCGACGCCGCGCTGGTGCGCTCGCTGCTGCCCGGCCACGACGCCGTGGTCAACTTCGCCGCCGAGACCCACGTGGACCGGTCGATCAGCGGGGCGTCGCCGTTCGTGGCCACCAACGTGGCCGGGGTGCAGGTGCTGCTGCAGGCCTGCCTGGACGTTGGAACCGGCCCGGTGGTGCAGGTATCCACCGATGAGGTCTACGGGAGCATAGCGTCGGGCGCCTGGACCGAGGAGGCACCACTGGACCCGAGCTCGCCGTACTCGGCGGCCAAAGCCGGCGGTGACCTGATCGCCCGGGCCTACGCCCGTACCCACGGGCTGGATGTCCGGATCACCCGCTGCTGCAACAACTACGGCCCATACCAGTACCCAGAGAAGGTCATCCCGCTGTTCGTGACCAACCTGCTGGATGGCCTGCCGGTCCCGCTGTACGGCGATGGCGGCAACGTCCGCGGCTGGATCCACGTGGACGATCACTGCCGCGGCATCCAGCTGGTGCTGGAACGCGGCCAGGCCGGGCAGACGTACCACATCAACGGCGACGCCGAGCTGACCAACCTGGAGCTGACCCAGGCCCTGCTCGACTGCTGCGGCGCGGGCTGGGACATGGTGACCCGGGTTCCGGACCGCAAGGGCCACGACCGGCGCTATTGCCTTGACGACGCCAGGCTGCGCGCCATGGGCTATGCGCCGCGGACCGGTTTCACCGACGGCTTGGCGGACACCGTGCGCTGGTACGCCAGCCACCGGGACTGGTGGGAGCCGCTCCGCCAGGCCGAAGCCGGCGGACCCGCAGCCGGCGAGGGAGCCGCAGCCGCGACCGCCGGAGCTGGGGCCGCTGGCGTGGCCGCCGGAACCGCTGGCGCCGCAGCCGCAGCTGGGCCGGCCTCGTGACCAGGTGGCTGGTCACCGGGGCCAGCGGCATGCTCGGCGCCGACCTGGTGGCCGCGCTCGCGGCCCGCGGTGAGCCGGTGACCGCGCTGGACCGCGCCGCCTTGGACGTGACCGACGCTTCCGCGACGGCGGACGCGGTGGCCGCGGCCCGCCCCGGCGTAGTGGTGAACTGCGCGGCCTGGACCGCGGTCGACGACGCGGAAACCGCCGAGGACCGGGCGATGGCCGTCAACGCCGACGGGCCGGCCTACCTGGCCGCGGCCTGCGCTGCCGCCGGGTCCCGGCTGGTGCACGTCTCCACCGACTACGTGTTCGCCGGGGACGCGGCCCAGCCATACGCCGAGGACGACGTCCCGGCACCGCGCACCGCCTACGGACGCACCAAGCTGGCTGGCGAGCGGGCCGTGCTGGATCGCCTCCCCGAGACGGGCTACGTGGTCCGCACCGCCTGGCTGTACGGGGCGCACGGCCCCAACTTCGTCCGGACGATGATCAGGCTCGAGGCCCAGCGGCCGGCCGTCGACGTGGTGGATGACCAGCACGGCCAGCCGACCTGGACCGCTGACGTGGCCGGCCGGATCATCGCGCTGGCCGAAACCTGCGCCCGCCCCGGCATCTACCACGCGACCAGCGCCGGGCAGACCACCTGGTACGGGCTGGCCCGTGAGGTGTTCGGCCTGCTCGGCGCCGAACCCTCCCGCGTTCATCCCATCCCGACCAGCGCCATGCCCCGCCCGGCGCCCCGCCCCGGCTACAGCGTGCTGGGGCACGGTGCCTGGGCCCCAGTCGGCCTGGCCCCGATCGGCGACTGGCGCGCCGCCCTGCACCGCGCCTTCCCCAGCGTGCTTGCCGCCCAGCGCGCAGCCGAGCAACCGGCCCCCACCCCGAACTAAGCCGCCGCCCTTCGACGCGAGCCGCCCTCGACGCGAGCCGCCCTCGACGCGAGCCGCCCTCGACGCGAGCCGCCCTCGACGCGAGCCGCCCTCGACCCGAGCCGCCCTCGACCCGAGCCGCCCTCGACCCGAGCCGCCCTCGACCCGAGCCGCCCTCGACGCGAGCCGCCCTCGACCCGAGCCGCCCTCGACCCGAGCCGCCCTCGACCCGAGCCGCCCTCGACCCGAGCCGCCACTCGAATGAGCGCCGCTCCAAGCGAGCCGCCGCTCAGGGGCCCGAAGCAACTGAGCGAACATCCTGGTGACCTCTCCAGCCTCTCTCGTAACACACCCCAGTCTTTTCCGTCAGTTAGGGCTGCCCTGGCGACCGAAACTGACGGAAGATCGCTGCCCAGTCCTAGCGACTCGCTCCAGCTACCATGCAATACGGCTCGGGAACCTCTGCAGCCCCTCCGTTAACATACCCGACTTCGTCTGCGATTCCGGGCGCCATATCGCCCCGAACCGCAGACAGATTCGGGCTCGCATAGTCAGCTGGCCGTCGCCAATCAGCAAGCAACCGCCATCCCGGAACGGCCAACCTGCAGCCACTCCCGTAACAAGCCCCGCTGTTAGCCGGCAGTTTGCCGGGCTATAACCCCCGGAAACTGCCGGCAAATCCCGGCCTAGCCCATCACCGGCTGGCCGGGCTCTCGCCCTCGCCCAGATAACGCACGGCCGCCCGATCACCAGCCCAGCCCCCACCACTACCCGCCGGCCTTCAACCGCCCAGCCTCAACCGCCAGCCCCAGGCCCAGCCAACAAGCCGGATAACGCGCCGTCCCGCTGCTTGCGCAGGCCATCCAGGTAGGCCTCGCACTCGGCGTAATCCGGCAGCAGCCCGGCGGCGCGCGCCTCGTCGAGGGTGGGCGCGTCCGCGTCCTTGGCCGACAAGATGGGCTCGACGTCCGACGGCCACTCGATGCCGATGGCGGGATCGAGCGGGTTCACGCCGTGCTCGCGGCCCGGAGCGTATGGCGTGGAGCACAGGTACAGCACGGTGGCCTCGTCGCTGAGTGCGGTGAAGGCGTGGCCCAGCCCTTCGGAGATGAACAGCGACCGCCGCTCGGTATCGTCCAGCCGCACCGCCTGGCACCGGCCGTAGCCGGGCGAGCCCACCCGGATGTCCACCACCACATCCAGGATCGCGCCGCTGACGCAGCTGACGTATTTGGCCTGGCCCGGGGGGACGTCGGAGAAGTGGATCCCGCGGATCACGCCCCGGCGGGACACCGAGCAGTTGGCCTGGGCGGTCTCGGGCCAGTAGCCCGCCACCCCGGCTACCTCCGCGGCCCGGAATTGCTCCAGGAAGTAACCCCGGTCATCGGCGTACAGGGCGGGCGTGAACGTCCAGGCCCCGCCGATGCTGATCGGCTCCATGCCGCTCCTGTTCTGTCGTCCCTGTTTCTTTCGTCCCAGGCCGGACCCTATCGCTATGCTTCACCTCGACCGCACCGATGGTGACCGATGGAGTTGATCGCGGGCGAAGCGAAGGCGAGAGGACGGCTGAAGTTGTCGAACGTGAAATCACCGGAGACCAGCCCCGCCCCAGCGCTGGGCACGGACGCTGCGCCGGGCAAGGACGCTGCGCCGGGCAAGACGTTGCCGCGCAACAACACCGAGGCGTACGCGCTGACCGACGCGCCGGCCGCGGCCGAGTGTGCCTGGTGTGAGCACGAGTTCGGCCCTGCCGACCAGCGGCTGACCGGCCGGATCCGCTGCTCGGTCTGCGGCGTGGCCACCACCTCGCCGTGGCCGAGCGACGGTCAGCTGGGCGCGGCCTATGCCCAGTGGTACCGCCCCAAGGAGGGCCGCTTCTCCGGCATCGGCGACAAGGTGCTGCAGCGCACCCGATCGGCGCTGGCCGACCGGCTGAACAAGATCCTGCCGCCCGGCCCGGTGCTGGACGTCGGCGCCGGCGACGGCACCCTGGTCCGGGCGTTCGTGCGGCACGGGCGCGAGGCGGTCGGCCTGGAGCCGTACTCCGACGGCCCGCACATCCGCAAGGCTGAGGTCGAGGAGGTGGACGGCCAGTGGTCGGCCGTCATCTTCTGGCACTCGCTGGAGCACCTGCGCCGCCCGGGCCGGGCGCTGCGGCACGCGGCCGGGCTGCTGGCTCCCGGCGGCACGCTGATCGTGGCCGTGCCCAACGCCACCAGCCTGCAGGCCCGGCTGTTCGGCGACCGCTGGCTGGCCCTGGACCTGCCCCGGCACCTGGTCCACCTGAGCCCGCAGGCCCTGATCGGCGAGATCGAGTCGCTGGGCCTGCAGGTCGAGCGGGTCAGCTACCTGCGCGGCGGGCAGGTGGTGTTCGGCTGGGTGCACGGGCTGGTCAGCCAGCTGCCCGGGCACCCCGACCTGTACGACGCCATCCGCCGCGACGAGGCCCAGCAGTCCGCGCAGACCCCGGCCCGGCGGCTGTATGCCCTGGCCGGCGCGGTGTCGGCGCTCCCGCTCAGCCTGCTCGCCACCGGTGTCGAGGTGGCGGCCCGCTCGGCCGGCACCATCTACATCGAGGCCCGCCTGCCCAGCCAGCCCCTAGCCACCCAGCCAAACCACAAGGCAGAACGGGTACGCGGTCTGCCTCGCCGCGAAGCAGTCACATAGTCTCGGTGGCGCAGCAGCGGTGAGGAGGAGCGGCGTGCGGGCGGAAGATCCCGAAGGCGTCGAGCGCGGCGACGTCGTGCCCGGATGGGGCAGCGACGCGCTGGCCGCCCTGCTGAGCCGCCTCGGCCTGCCGTACCTGGCGCTGGTCCCCGGCTCGAGCTACCGCGGGCTGCACGACAGCCTGGTCAACTACAACGGAAATCGTGACCCGCAGATGCTCGTCTGCCTGCACGAGGAGCACGCGGTCGCGCTCGCGCACGGCTACGCCAAGGTGACCGGGCGCCCGCTGGCCGTCGCGGTGCACGCCAACGTGGGCCTGATGCACGCGGCGATGGCCATCTACAACGCCTGGTGCGACCGGGTCCCGATGCTGATTATCGGGGCCACCGGCCCGGTCGACGCGGCCCGGCGGCGGCCCTGGATCGACTGGATCCACACCTCCGCCGACCAAGGCGCCCTGATCAGGCCCTACACCAAGTGGGACGACCAGCCCGCCTCGGTCGCGGCGGCGCTGGACTCGCTGGCCCAGGCGTACGAGATCACGACCGTGGCGCCCTCTGCGCCGGTCTACGTCTGCCTGGATGTGAGCCTGCAAGAGCAGCCGCTGCCCGAACCGCCGCCGCTGCCCGAGACCGGCCGGGACCAGGCGTCCCGTGCGCCCGGCCCGGACGCAGACGCGATCCGGGCCACGCTGGACCTGCTCGGCCGGGCCCGACGGCCACTGTTCCTGCTCGGCCGCCTGAGCCGCGACCCAGCCGACTGGGACCACCGGGTCGCACTGGCCGAACGGTACGGGGCGCGTGTCATCTCCGACCTGAAGAACGGCGCGGTCTTCCCGGCGGCCACCGGCTGCATCCCGCCTCGCCGGGTATCTTCCTGCCACCCGCGGCCGCCGGGCTGATCGGGGCGGCCGACCTGATCCTGAGCCTGGACTGGGTCGATCTGGCCGGCACCCTGGCCGCCGCGGCTACCCATGGCCATCCCGCCTCGGCCCAGATCATCTCCTGCACCACCGACGCCGCCCTGCGCAACGGCTGGTCCCAGGACTCCTACGGCCGTGCCGCCGTCGACCTGACCGTCCCCGCCGACCCCGACCGGCTGGTCCAGGCCCTGCTGGCGGCGGACGAGCCGGGCCGTCCGGACACCTGGCCGCTTCCCCGGACCCAATCCCAGCCACCCCCCCCCCCCCCCCCCAGCCCATCCCAGCCAGCCCAACTGAAGCCAGCACGGCGCCACCAGCCAGCGACGGCGGCATCACCATGCACCACCTGGCCGAGGCGCTCCGCGACGCGCTCGCCGGTGCCCCCGCCTGCCTGGTCCGCGTCCCGCTCGGCTGGGACGGCGCCGACTTGCACGTCAGCCACCCGCTGGACTTCCTGGGTATGGACGGCGGCGCGGGCATCGGTTCCGGCCCAGGTATGGCCGTGGGCGCCGCGCTCGCGCTGGACGGTACCGGCAGGCTGCCGGTGGCCGTGCTGGGCGACGGCGATGTCCTGATGGGCGGGTCCGCCTTGTGGACCGCGGCGCACTACCGGCTGCCGCTGCTGGTCGTGGTGGCCAACAACGCCGCCTTCTACAACGACGTGGTCCACCAGCGGCGGATCGCCACCCAGCGCGGCCGCCCGGTGGCCAACGCCTGGATCGGCCAGGCCATCACCGACCCAGATCCGGACCTGCCCGGCCTGGCGCGCTCCCTCGGTTTCACCGCGGCCGGCCAGGTCCGCGACCCCGAAGAGCTGCCGGAAGCGCTCAAGACCGCCGCCGCCGCGGCCCGCGCCGGGCAGTGCGTGCTGGTCGATGTGCGGGTCCGTCCCGACGACTACGCGATCACGGCCGGCTAGCCGCAGCCACGCGCCACCACGCCACACGCAACCACAAGGAGGAAGCCGGACCGGTGGAACCCACCCTGCACCCGATCCTGGTAGATGGCGAGCCCGCCGCCGCGGTCTCCGGTGCCACCCTGGACGTGGTCGACCCGGCGACCGGCACGGTCATCGGCCAGATCCCCCGCTGCGACGAACGCGACGTCGAGGTGGCCGTGGCCGCCGCCAAGCGAGCCGCACCCGGCTGGCGGGCGGCCGAACCCCAGATGCGTGCCGCGGCGCTGGCCGCCTTCGCCGACGCCGTAGCCGAACGCGGTGACGAACTCGCCCGGCTCGATTCCCTCGACAACGGCAGCCCGCTGCACGAGATGCGCAACGACATCGGCCTGGCCACCAGCCAGCTGCGGTACATGGCCGGGCTGGCCCTGGAGATCCGCGGCCGGACCATGCCGGAGACCCCGGGCCGGCTGCAGTACACGGTGCGGGAGCCGTTCGGCGTGACGGCCCGGATCATCGCGTTCAACCACCCGCTGATGTTCGCCGCGACCAAGATCGCCGCACCGCTGCTGGCCGGTAACCCGGTGATCCTCAAGCCGTCCGAGTTCACCTCGCTGTCCGCCCTGGCCATGGCGCAGGACCTGGGCCGGCTGTTCCCGCCCGGCGTGGTGCAGGTGCTGACCGGTCTTGGCTCCGAGGTGGGCGACGCGCTGGTCCGGCACCCCGGCATCCCCCGGATCGCCTTCATCGGCAGCGCCGCCACCGGCCGGCGCATCCAGGCCAGCGGGGCCGCGGCCGCGGTCAAGACGGTCACGCTCGAGCTGGGCGGCAAGAACCCGATCGTGGTCTTCCCCGACGCCGACCTCGACCTGGCCGTCGAGGGCGCCATCCGCGGGATGAACTTCACCTGGCAGGGGCAGTCCTGCGGCTCGACCTCCCGGCTGCTGGTGCACCGGGAATGCTACGAGGACTTCGTCGCGAAGGTCGCGGAGCGGATCGCCGCCATGCGGCCCGGCCCGCCGCTGGAGCCCACCAGCGATACGGGCGCCATCGTCACCCCGCAGCAGCTGGACAAGGTGCTGTCCTACATCGAGATCGGCAAGAGCGAGCAGGCCCGGCTGGTCACCGGCGGCGAGCGGCTGACCGACGGCCCGCTGGCCGCGGGCAACTTCGTCAGCCCGGCCTTGTTCGCCGACGTGGACCCGGCCAGCCGGCTGGCCACCGAGGAGATCTTCGGCCCGGTCCTGGCCGCGATCCCGTTCGACGATTATGACGACGCCGTGGCCATCGCCAACGCCGTGGAGTACGGGCTCACCGCCAGCGTGTTCACCCGCGACCTGGCCACCGCGCTGGCCTTCTCCCGCGACGTCGAGGCCGGCTACGTGTGGGTCAACGAGACCGCCCGGCACTTCCTCGGGGCGCCGTTCGGCGGGGTGAAGAACAGCGGCGTGGGGCGCGAGGAGGACCTGACCGAGATCGAGTCCTATACCCAGCTCAAGAACGTCAGCATCCGGTACGCGCTATGAGGCAGCTCACCGTCGGTGTCGTCGCCCCGGCCTACGTGAACGTCCCGCTGTGGGTCGCGCAGGATCGCGGCCTGCTGGAGCAGCGCGACCTGCAGGCCACCGAGCAGATTCTCGGCACCACCCACGGGGTCACCCAGGCGCTGCGTGACGGCACCGTGGACGTCGGGCTGACCGCACCCGAGGGCAGCATCGCCGACGCGGCCGGCGGTGGCCCGCTGCGGGTGGTGGCCGGGCTGGCCGACCGCCCGCCGCTGAGCATGATCGCGCTGCCGCGACACCGCGACTTCGCCGCCCTGCGCGGCGGCCGGATCGGCACCTCGTCGCTGACCGAGGGCACCCGGCACGTCGCCGAGGCGATGCTGGCCACCCACGGCCTGCGCTACCCGGCCGACTATGACTTCGCTTTGGAGGGCTCCCACATCGAGCGGTGGAAGGCACTGCAAGCCGGGACGATCGACGCGGCGCTGCAGATGATCCCCTACGACGCGATGGCCGTCGACGCCGGCTTCACCGACCTGGGGCCGGTGACCGAGGAATTTGCCCTGAACGCCGTCTGCGTCCGGTTCCCAGCCGAACGGGCCGTCTTCGAGCCCTTCCTGCAGGTCCTGACCGAGGCCGCGGACTGGACCCGGACCCACCCAGACGAGGCCGCCGAGATCGCCGCCGCGCACACCGGGACCGAACCGCGCTACGCCCGGCTGGCCTGCCAGAAACTGGCCGCTCCCGGCCTGATCCCGGCCGGCCTGCGCCCCGGCCCGCAGGCCCTGGCCGCCACCGTCAGCGCGCTGCGCTCGTCGGGCCTGCTCCCGGCGGACGCCCCCGACCCACTCCCCGCCGCCGTCGACCTGTCCTACCTGCCATGACGTACGACGTCGCGGTGGTCGGCGGCGGCCCGGTCGGCATGTGGCTCGCGGCCGAGCTGCATCGTGGCGGCGTGCGCCCGGTGGTGCTGGAACGCCGCGCCGAGCGGCCGCCGTACTCCAAGGCGCTGACCCTGTACCCGCGCACGCTGGAGCAGTTCGCCCTGCGCGGGCTGGCCGGCCGCTGGCTGGACGAGGGCACGCCGGTGCCGTCCTCGCACTTCGCGCTGCTGCGCAACCGGCTCGACTTCTCAGCTCTGGATAGCCGCTTCCCGTTCACGCTGTTCCTGCCGCAGCGCCGCACCGAGGAACTGCTGGAACAGCATCTGGCCGAGCTGGGCGTGCCTTACCTGCGCCGCCACACCGTCACCGGCCTGCGCCAGGACCCAGAAGGCGTCGACGTCGACGTGGAAACCCCGGACGGCCCGGCCGCGGTCCGGGCCGGCTGGGCGGTGGGCTGCGACGGCGCCACCAGCGTCATCCGCGACCTGGCCGGGATCGAGTTCGCCGGCACCCCGGACACCTGGTGGACCATCCTGGGCGACGTCGAGCTGGCCGACCCGCCGGGCACCCCGGCGCTGACAGTGAACACCCCGGGCGGGTCGATCTACATGATCGCAATCGGCCGCGGCCGGTACCGGGTGGCCCCCATCGATCACACCACCATGTACGACCGCCCCGAGGGGCCGGTGACGTTCGCTGAACTCAAGGAGAGCACGCGGCGGCTGGCCGGGACCGACTTCGGCATGCGGGAAACCCCGGACGCCTGGCTGAGCCGGGTCGGCAACGCGGCCCGCCAGGCGACGTGTTACCGCGCGGGGCGAGTGCTGCTGGCCGGGGACGCGGCCCACGTCCACTACCCGGCCGGAGGGCAGGGACTGAACCTCGGGCTGCAGGACGCGTCCAACCTGGCCTGGAAGCTGGCCGCCGAGATTGGTGGCTGGGCGCCCGCTGCCCTGCTCGACAGCTACCAGGCCGAACGCTCCCCGGTCGGCCTCGACGTGATCGACGACTCGCTGGCTCAGTGCGGCCTGATCGCCAACCCGACCCGGGAGGGTATCGCTCTCCGGGAGCGATTCAACGTCTTCCTCGGTGCCCACCCCAGCCTGGCTCAGGAACTGGCCATCCGCCTGTCCGGCCTCGGCATCGGCTACCCGGCCGCCGCCGCCGCGGACGGCCCGCTGGCTGGCCAGCGCGTCCCCGACCTGGCCCTGACAAGCGGCGGCACGATCTATAGCCTGCTGCACCCCGCCCGGTTCGTGCTGCTCCGCCTGGGACCCACGACCCCGCCCGGACCCCCGACAGCGCCCGGATCCCCGACAGCGCCGGGGGCTGCGGTTTCCGCCCCGGAGGGCCGGGCAGGACGCCTGGACGTGGTGAGCGCCGAGCTGGCCGGCGACCACCCGGACTGGGCCGGCCTGCGCGTGGTACTCATCCGCCCGGACGGCTACGTCGCCTGGGCCAGCGCCGAACCTGGTGCGGTGCCGCCGCTGGCCCGCTGGCTCGGATCCGGGCCGGAAACCCGGCAGACCTGATTGCTCAGGGCCCTGCTTGGCGCTGGCATGCCGAGCCGGTGCGCATGTGCAGACGGGTCACGGTACCCGTGCGGCCGGTTCTGGCCTGGACCAGATCGCAGAGCTGGTTGACCAGCCACAACCCCCTGCCACCTAGCCCCTCCTCGGACGGGACCCGGCGCCCGGCCAGTGGATCGGTGATCTGCCCGGTGTCAGATACCTGGCAGATGAGCCTGTCGCCGGTGCGCCACAAACGCACCGTCCCGCCGCCGCCGGTGTGGCGTACGGTGTTCCCGGCGAGCTCGTCGGCGGCGAGTACCAGGTCCCAGGCGCGCATTTCGCTGAGCCCGGCACGCTCGGCCCGGCTGGCGACGAAGCTGCGTACCGGACGCAGGTCGTCACGGTAGCCGAGCACCTCGGCGTGGCCGGGTGGCGGGGACAGCTCCCGGGTGCATCGCGGCGGAAGCTGCGGCGGCTCCAGGTAACTGTCGCTCGCCATTTCCTGACGGTCCCTGATGACGGCCGGATGCGTGCAGGCCGTGTCGGCCAGGACCGATTCCGGGAGCCTGGCCCCGTCATAGGGGCACAGAACCCGAACCGGGCTGTCGCGAAACGCCAGGTTGGTGAGCACCTCATGCCTGGTCGCCTCCTGTATCTCCTCGGCCGTGCGGCCGGGCCAGATCGGCTCCCCGACAAAACAGACGTTCTTGCCACGGTGCTGGCTGGCGTAGTCGAGAACCGCCGGGATGATCCGCGCCGGGTTACGGCCCAGCTCCGCCATGTCGGCTAGGGTCATGTGCGCCGAGTCGTCGCCCAGTTCCTGGCGCACCAGCTGTGCCTTGCGCTCCGGGACCGCGATAAAAACCGCGTCGCCGCGGGCCGCGCAGGCCTGAATGAAGGTGCGGACCGCCGAGAGATACTCGCCGTATCCGCGGTAGAGCAGCGCCAGATGACGAAACCGATCCCTCGGGACGGCGGCAGTTGCCGTCGCACGCCCGCGCGCCCGGGCCTGAGCGCGGCCCGCCGCCGGCACCAGATACGATTCGCCAGGAAACACAAGAGCTCCAGGACTCGGGTTCGCGGCCCGATCACGAACCACGTGGCCGCGTTGCCAGGGTCTGGAGCAACACGGTTACCCTACCTCGTCGCTCGCAGCGACATACGCTGTTCGGTGAGTTAGCTCCTAGCCGGGTCGGCTGGCGCCGGGCCCGTCGGCCAGAATCAGTCCATGATCTCTGAGATATTCGATCCCGGCCGCTGGCAGGCCGTCCCGGGCTTTGAGTTCACCGACATCACCTACCACCGCGCCATCGACGGCGGCACGGTCCGGGTGGCCTTCAACCGGCCCGAGGTCAGGAACGCGTTCCGCCCGCACACCGTGGACGAGCTCTACACCGCCCTAGACCACGCCCGGATGAGCAGCGACATCGGCTGCGTGCTGCTCACCGGGAACGGCCCGTCCCCCCGGGACGGCGGCTGGGCCTTCTGCTCCGGCGGGGACCAGCGCATCCGCGGCCGGGACGGCTACCGGTACGCCGAGGGGGAGACCTCGGAGACGATCGACCCGGCCCGGGCCGGGCGGCTGCACATCCTGGAGGTGCAGCGGCTGATCCGGTTCATGCCGAAGGTCGTCATCTGCGTGGTGCCGGGCTGGGCCGCGGGCGGCGGGCACAGCCTGCACGTGGTCTGCGACCTCACCCTGGCCAGCGCCGAGCACGCGCGGTTCAAGCAGACCGACGCCGACGTGGGCAGCTTCGATGGCGGGTTCGGATCCGCCTACCTGGCCCGCCAGGTCGGCCAGAAGTTCGCCCGGGAGATCTTCTTCCTCGGCGAGGTGTACGACGCGGCCGACGGCCACCGGATGGGAGTGGTCAACAAGGTTGTGCCGCACGCCGAGCTGGAGAGCGTCGCGCTGGACTGGGCGGCCACCATCAACGCCAAGAGCCCAACCGCCCAGCGCATGCTGAAGTACGCCTTCAACCTCATCGACGACGGGCTGGTCGGCCAGCAGGTGTTCGCGGGCGAGGCCACCCGGCTGGCCTATATGACCGACGAGGCCGTCGAGGGCCGCGACGCGTTCCTGGAAAAACGCCGTCCGGACTGGACCCGCTTCCCCTACTACTACTAGCGCCGTGCTGCATTACTGCGCTACTGCATTACTGTACTGTCCCGTGGTGGGCAGCCCGGTGCTCGGCGAGCACGTCGTGGCCGAAATCGGCTTCGGGGGCGCGCCATACCGAGTGCGCGTGGTTGGCTCCGCGCTGGGTATTGTCGAACTCGATGAGCAGCCGCGGCCCCTGCAGCCGGTAGTAGTGCGGGCCGCCGAACTCGGTGGTGCCCGCCCAGGCGAAGTGCACCGCGTCCAGCGTGGTGTCGTCGTAGGGTGAAGGGCCTAGCCCGTCCGGCACCCGGCCGAAGTAGGTGCCGAGCAGGGCCCGCAGGATCTCCCGGTCTCCGGCCCCCATGTCGCGGGCGGGCAGCCCCTTGGGCGCGTCGGTCAGCGCCATCAGCTCGTAGTCGGCCGCGTCGTATCCGGTTGGCTTCTCGTTGGCGATGTCGATCGCGGCGATGCGCTCGGCCAGCCGCGGCTCGGTGAACCGCTGCCGCCACAGGTCGCGCAGGTAGATCATCGTGTCGCCGTCGGAGATCCGGGGCCGGTTACCGCCGATCAGGTCGGCCGGAGCCCGGTCCAGCAGGGTGGCCCGGGCGGCCAGGTCCGCATCCATCGTGAGCATCAGCTCGCGAGCCAGGTCCTCCACCCCGGCTAGCGGCCGCAGCCGGGCCGGGCCGAGCAGCGCCGAGTTGGCCGGGTCGGCGCCCAGGAAGCACGGCGTGGTGGCCACCACCGCGCCATCAACGATGAGGTTGTTCAGCGACACGTGGTGCCCGCCGTAACGCCAGCCCCACGGCCCCGGGCCGCCCGGGTCGCCGAACACCCGCAGGTAGTACATGCCGGGGTCGCGGCCCCGTTCCCGTCCCCAGTCGGCGCCCCAGTCCTCGGCCCGGTCCAGCACGTTCTCCAGGCCCATGATTACCGACACGGTGTTGTATGCGGCCTGGGACAGCCCGGTGGCCACCAGCTTGTGCGCCAGCTGCTGCTGGGCCGGCCGCTGCGCCCCGATGGTCAGCCCGCCGTGATCGGTCGGGGTGTAGAACCAGCGCTGCCGCTCGGTCTCGGTGTCGGCGTCCGCGCCCGGTGCCGGCCAGGCCGCGAGCGTGCGCTGCTCTGGGCTGAGCGTGTCCAGCCAGGCCAGCGCGGCCGTGGTCATCTGCTCGGCGGCCTTCGCGGCCACAGCATTTATCACGCTTTCTCCCTGCCCCACCCGCTTGACGACCAAACGAGCCGAACGGGTGGGCGGGCCGCACCAGTTCGGTCGTCTCGCGCGATCCCGGGCCCTGGCTCAGGCTGGGCCGGCCCCGAGGTGGCGCAGCACGGCCAGCACCCGCCGGTGGCCCACGTCGCCCGGGTACAGCCCGAGCTTGCCGAAGATCGAGTTGATGTGCTTGCTCACCGCGCTGTCGGTGATGACCAGAGCCGCGCCTATCTCGGCGTTGGAACGGCCCTCGGCCATCAGCGCCAGCACGTCGCGTTCCCGCTGGGTCAGGTGATCGAGCGGGTCCCCGCCCCGGCGCACCAGCAGCTGCGCCACCACCTCCGGGTCCAGCGCGGTGCCGCCCGCGGCCACCCGGCGCAGCGCGTCCAGGAACTCGGCCACGTCGGCCACCCGGTCCTTGAGCAGATAGCCGACACCGCGGGTATTGGCCGACAGCAGGTCGGCGGCGTACCGCTCCTCCACGTACTGCGACAGCACCAAGATGGCGATGTCCGGCCACTGGCTGCGGATGACCAGCGCGGCCCGGATGCCCTCGTCGGTGTGGGTGGGTGGCATCCGCACGTCGGCGATGACCACGTCCGGCTGCTCCCGCTCGACCGCAGCCAGCAGCCCGGTCGCGTCCGCAGCCGTAGCCGCCACGTCGAACCCGGCGCTCTCCAGCAGCTTGGTCAGGCCGGCCAGCAGCAGCACCGAGTCCTCGGCGATCACTACCCGCCGTCCGTCGTGCACATCCCCATTGTGCCGGGAACTGCCGGTGCGTGGTGTAGCCCAGGCACCCGGATCGGTGGTGCAGCCAGCACCACCACCGATCCTGAAATCAGCTGCATAGGCAGGGCCGCCCCGCGGGCATAGCGTGGCTTTCATGACCGCCCTCGTCTCGCAGACGCCCGTGCCTCAGGCCGGGCGCTGGTCCCGGGCCCCGTGGTCGCCGCAGGCCTGGAGCCGGCAGCTCTACCTGACCGCCGGCATCCCCGCTCAGCTGACCGCGCTGGCCATTGTGTTCATCCCGCTGTGGAGCGTGCCGCGCTTGCCGGTCCTGTTGCTTACCCTCGTGGCGGTTTTCCTGGCCGTGCCGCAGCTGACCCGGCTGCACCGGTACCGGTTGCTGGCCACCGCCGGGGAACAGATCCCGCCGCAGCCGCCCGCCATCAGCCGGTGGACCGGGCCGGGCCTGGCGGCCTACACGCGCTCCCGGGCCACCTGGCGGCAGCTCGGCTACCACCTGCTGGCGGCTCCGGTCCTGGCCGCGGCCGCGGTCGCCGCCTTCGCCGTGTGGCTGGCCGGAGCCCTGTACACGCTGGTGTACGCGTACGCGTGGGCACTGCCCACCAGTGGCCTGCTCTACCGCGGCCTGTCCACCTCGCCGGGCGGCCAGCGCCTGCTGCCCGGGCCGCCGGTGGATATCTACCTGACCGTGGCCGGGCTGATGCTCCTGGCGGCCGCGCCCTGGCTCACCGCCGGGGTCGGGGCGCTGGACACCCTCATGGCGCAGGCCCTGCTCGGCCCGAGCCGGGCCGAGGAACTCGAGCATCGGGTGGAGCGCCTGACCCAGACCCGGGCCGGAGTGGTGGACGCGGCCGACGCCGAACGCCGCCGCCTGGAGCGCAACCTGCACGATGGCACCCAGCAGCGGCTGGTCTCGCTCGCCATGAACCTGGGCATGGCCCGGGCCCAGACCAGCAGCCTGGACGAGGCGCATCAGGCCATCGCGGCCGCCCACGAGGAGGCCAAGGCGGCCCTGGCCGAGCTGCGCAACCTGGTCCGCGGCCTGCACCCGCCCGTGCTCGAGGATCGCGGCCTGGACGCGGCGCTGTCCGGGGTGACCGCGCGGATGCCGATCCCGGTGCGGCTGACCGTGAACGTGCCACGCCTGCCGCCGCCGACGATCGAAGCGGTCGCCTACTTCGTGGTCTCCGAGGGACTGACCAACATCACCAAGCACGCCCAGGCCAGCCAGGCGGACGTGTTCGTGCAGCAGACCGGGGAGCGGCTGCACGTCATCGTCACCGATGACGGCGTCGGGGGCGCCGACCCGGCCCGCGGCACCGGCCTGGCCGGGCTGGCGCGGCGGGCCGAGTCGGTCGACGGGACCCTGGACATCGCCAGCCCGCCTGGCGGGCCGACCCTGCTTACGGTGGACCTGCCATGCACGCGGTAGCCCGCCCGGCGCGGTGGCCCTGGGCGCTGGCCTGGCCTGGTGGTCGCGGTCGTGCTGGCCATCCCGGCGGGACGCCTGATCACCACGGCCGGGATGCCGGTCCTGCAGGAGACCATCAGCGCTCACCCGCAGCCCGCCGTGTTCCGGACGGTGACCATCTCGGCGCCGGTCACCCAGCTGAGCGTGCAGAGCTACGGAGCGCCGATCCAGGTGATGGGATCCTCCGGTCACGACGTCCAGGTCAGCGAGTCGATCGCCGGTGACGCATCCAATGGCCAGCCTCCGGCGGTACAGCAGTCGCTGTCCGGCGGCCACCTCAGCCTGTCCGACCCGGCCTGCGCGAACTCCCGCTGCAGCGTCGACTTCGTGATCACCGTGCCGGCCCGCGTGACCGTCAGCGCCGCCAGCGGCGGCGGCCCGCTGCGGGTCTTCGGGGTGGCCGGGGCGGTCCTGGACTCCGGCGGCGGCCCGGTGCAGGCCGGCCAGGTCACCGGGCCGCTCACCGCTACCAGTGAGGGTGGCGCCGTCCTGCTCGGCGGCATGGCCAGCGCACCGGACGTGCCCGCCAAGCCGATCGCGCCCAGCGCGCCGGGCAAGCCCGGCGCCAGCCAGGTCAGTGCCAGCCAGGTCAGTGCCAGCCAGGTCAGTGCCAGCCCCGTCAAGATCTCCAAGGCCGTCCCGGTGCCCGGGCTGACCGCGGGCGCGGGCGGTCCTGGAGTGACCGGGACGCTGACCGTGGACACCGGCGGCGGCCCGCTGGAGGCCGAGGGCGTGTCCAGCCCGGACGCCACGGTCACCACCGCCGGCGGCCAGGCCCGGATCGACTTCTCCGCCGCGCCGGACAAGGTGACGGTCAGCACTGGCGGCGGCCCTGCCCTGCTGTCCGTTCCCGGCGGTCCCTACGCGCTGACCGCCAGCAGCGGCAGCGGGCCACAGCAGGTGGGTATCCCGGTCGACCCGTCCGCGGGCCGGGCGCTCACCGTGACCAGCGACGGCGGGCCGCTGATCATCGAGCCCATCGGAGCCGGCTGAGCCTGCCGGGGCCCGGTCGCCGGGCCCCGGGGCCGGGCGGGTCGCCGTGATAACTTGGGGCGTGCCGCACGTCCTGTGAGGACCCGATGACCCTTGGCTTAATCTGGCGACGCCCCGGCGAGCTGCCGCTCGAGGTCACCGGCTTCGTCGGCCGCCAGCGTGAGCTGGCCGGGCTGACCACGCTGCTGCGCACCGCCCGGCTGGTGACCGCGACCGGCCCCGGCGGTGTCGGCAAGACGCGGGTCGCCCTGCGCGCGGCCGTCCGCGCCGGAGGCCAGTTCGCGGACGGCGTCTGCCTGGCCGAACTGGGCGGCCTGCGCGATCCCGCCCTGCTGCCGCTCACCGTGGCCACCTGCCTCGGCCTGCCCGAGCCGGACGCCAGGTCCGGGCGCAGGCCATCGTCGACTATCTGCGCGACCGCGAGCTGCTGCTGATCCTGGATACCTGCGAGCACCTGATCGGCGCGTGCGCCGACCTGATCGGGACGGTGCTGCGGCACGCGCCCGGGGTCACCGTGCTGGCGACCAGCCGCCAGCCGCTGGATCTGCCGGGCGAGCACCCCTACCCGATCCCGCCGCTGCCGGTGCCCGGCTCCGACGCGGCCCCGGCCAGCCGCGGGGACGCGGTAGAGCTGTTCGCCCAGCGGGCCGCCGCGGCCGACCCGGGCTTCGCCGTCACCGCGGCCAACCGGGCCGACGTGATCCGGCTCTGCCGGCGGCTGGACGGCATCCCGCTCGCCATCGAGCTGGCCACCGTGCAACTGCGGGCAGTGCCGCTGCACCAGCTGGCCGGGCGGCTGGAACGCCGGTTCCTGCAGCTCACCGGCGGGCGCCGGGTGACCGTGCCGCACCATCAGACGCTCCGGGCCACCACCCAGTGGAGCTTCGACCTGTGCTCGCCAGCCGAGCAGCTGCTCTGGACCCGGCTGTCGGTGTTCGCCGGGACGTTCGACATCCCGGCCGCCGAAGCGGTCTGCGCCGGCGGCCCGCTGGCCCGCGAGGACGTCCTGCCCACCCTGATCGGCCTGCTGGACAAGTCGGTGGTGCTGCGGGCCGAGGAGGATGGCGGCGGATACCGGCTGCTGGACACCATCGCCGAGTTCGGCGCCGAGCTGCTGTCCGCTTCCGGCGAGCAAGCCGGGCTGCAGGACCGGCACCTCGGTTATTTCCGCGCCCTGGCCGCCGGCTTCAGTCACCTGGCCAAGGGCGACGACCAGCTGGACCGGTACCGGCAGCTGCGCCAGGAGCACGCGAACATCCGGGCCGCCCTCGGCTACGCGCTCGCCCTGCCAGATCACGCCGCCGAAGCCGCCCAGATGGCAGCCGACCTGCGCGCCTACTGGGAGATCTCCGGCCTGCTGCGCGAGGGACGCTACTGGCTGGGCAAGATCCTGCTGCTCGTCGCCGCGCCGTCGGCGCAGCGGTCCTGGCTGCTGATGACGCGCGGCACGCTGGCCACCTTGCAGGGGGAGCTGGCCGAGGCCGTCGCCGACCTGCAGGCGTGCATCCCGATGGCGGCCGGGCACGGCGAGGACCTGGCCTGCGCGCTCGGTTACTCCTACCTGTGCCTGGCCTTCACCTTCTGCGGCCGGCACCAGGAGGCGGCGGCCGCCGGGGCGCAGGCCGCGGAACGCCTCGGCGCCCTGGACTACTTTCCCGGTCTGGTGTCGCTCGACATTCACCTGGGCTATCTGCACCTGCTCGGCGGCGAGCTGAGCCAGGCCATCGACCGGTGCGCCCAGGGCCTGGCGCGGCTGGGCGACAGCCAGGAGCGGTGGGCACGCGGCTACCTGCAGATCATCACCGCGCTCGCCCTGTTCCTGCGGGGCGAGGACGAGGCCAGCGCCACCGCGGCGCGTGCGTCCCTGACCATGAAGCACGAGCTGGGCGACACCGTGGGCCTGGCCTACTGCCTGGAGGAGCTGGGCATGCTGGCCGCCCGGCAGCAGCGCTGCGGGCGCACCGCCTGGCTGCTGGGCGCGGCCGACGCCCTCTGGGAGCGGGCCGGCACCCGGCTCGGCGGCAACGCCATCCTGGAGGAGTTCCACGCCCAGGCGGCCAAGGTCGCCCGCGACACCCTGGGCGCGGAACGCTACGACGCCCGGTTCCGCGGCGGGGCGGACGGCCCGCTGGACGTCGTGATCGCGCTGGCGCTCACGGACGCCGACGAGCTGACGGCCACCGCTGGCGGCGGACCGCGTCCGGCTGGCCAGACCGGGCCGCAGCGCTCGCCCGGCCTGCTGACCAGCCGGGAGGAGCAAGTGGCGACGCTAGTAGCGCAGGGATTGCCCAACCGCGACATCGCCCGGCGGCTGGACATCTCCAAGCGCACCGTCGACGCGCACCTCGATCACATCTTCGGCAAGCTGGGCATCTCCTCACGCGTCCAGCTGGTCACCTGGCTCAACAGCGGGTCCGCCCGCGACGACCGGGGCGGTCTGCATCCGGGTCCGCCGGCCTAGCCACCAGAACAGCGTGCCGATGAGGGCGAAGAAGACCACCGGGAGGAGCTCGGTCCACAGGTAGGTGAACCGCTCGGCGTAGGTCCAGCCGTCGGGGATGAAGTCGCTGCCGAACCAGTGGTCACCGAGCCCGGGTGCGATCAGCTGGATGCTGGCGATGAACACCAGCGCCATGATCACCACGGTCAGCGTCCGGTAGGCGGGCATCTTGAACGGCCGCGGGGTGTCCGGGTGGCTGCGGCGCAGCTTCCACAGCGCCGGGTAGATGAGCAGGTAGCTGATCAGCGTGGTCGAGATGGTCACCCCCAGCACGGCGTCGAAGAACTTGGCCGCGTTGCCGCTGGTGATCTGCTGGGCCAGGATGGCGACGATGGTGGCCACGATCCCGCTGAACACGTTGACCCGTACCGGCGTGCCGAACCTGGCGTTGATCACGCCCAGGAACCGCGGGCCCGCACCGTCATAGCAGGACACCGCCAGCGCCCGGTCCGACCCCATGATCCAGGTCGCGCCCGAGGTGACCAGGCACAGCAGGAACAGCACGCCCATGAGATAGCCGAGCGCCGTCCCGGCCCCGCTGAGCGTGACCGTGCCGTTGCTCGCCACGTGCCCGCCGTACACGGTGAAGACCTGCTGGATGGCGCTAGAGAACCCGCTGAAGTTGGTAATGGCGCTGGCCGGCAGCACGATCAGGATGCCGACCACGGGCAGCGCGTAAAGGATCACGCTGGCGATACCGGAGCGGGCGATCGCGAACGGCACGTCCCGCTGCGGGTTGGTCATCTCCTCACCCGCGCTGTTCGGCAGCTCGAAGCCGACGAAGTTGAACAGCAGCACGCCGACCAGCAGCACGAAGCCGCTGAACGAGGGGGAGTAGCTGCTCGCGCCCAGGCCGTGCACGCCGTGCTTGGCCGCGTAGATGATGACGGTGAGGGTGAAGAACCCGAGCACGGCGAACCGGGCGAAGGCCCCGGCGGTCGGCAGCCACTTGCCCACGCTGAACGAGGTGATGGCGGCGACGATCGACAGCCAGACGAAGACCAGCACGACCACATACCAGACCGCGGTGGGCAGGGTATTGCCGTGGTCGAAGAACACCTCGATGGCGCCGACGCAGGTGATAGCCAGCGAGCCGCCGATCCACACCGGGTTGGTGATCCAGTACAGGAAGTTGTTCACCGCCCCGGCCAGGTGACCGAAGGCCAGGCGGGTCCAGTAATAGGGGCCGCCCTCCTGCGGGAAGGCCGCCCCGAGCTCGGCGAACAGCAGCGCCTGCGGGATGAAGAAAACCACCGCGAAGACCATCATCCAGGTGAACGCCTGCCCCCCGCCTTCGGCGACCGTGGCGATGGTGTCGACGCCGACGATGGTGCAGATGAGGAAGAACAGGATGTCGAAGCGGCCGAAGTGGCGCTGCAGCTTCTGCCGCTCTTCGGCCGCGGCAGCGGTCATGGTGTCGACAATGATGTCAGTCATCGCGCGCGCTCCTCGGAGTGACAAACGAGGACATATCCTGACACCAACCGATGTCAGCCGTGTTAACAGCTGATAACAACGGTGACCCGATGGCAAGAGCCGGCTGGCCTGCCGTTCCGCCCGCAACGGCGCGCCCGCCCCGGTCACCCCAGAGCCGCAACTCTGGCATAGTGCGCATTTCCGTTTTAACAGGACCTTTTATTGCCGTGACCGGAATGGCGCGATACGAGGCTATATAACCCGCGCGTGAGCCTTAATGAGTGTAAGCAGCCGATCGCGAGATAAAGAGGCTGACCTGCGGATGTGGCGCACGTTAATACTGATGTGGCTGACACCTGGCGAAACCCGCACGAGCCAGATACTACTTTTCAGTACGCGCCGACTGCTCGACCGGTAGAGTTCTGCCCATCATCAGCTCGGGCCCGCCGCAACCGGGACCGCCGGGATGTTCCGGCTGCCTGAAGGGCTGGTGATACGCCTGTCAGCCATGCGTTTGCGTTAACCGGCGCGCTGCTGGACCGGCAATGATGGCGCCATTAATGAGCGGAAGACCGCCCCCGGGTTTGTGGCGAGCTAACTGGGATCGCAATACCGCGATACCGGCGAGCGGACTTCCCTGTCCACCTCCCGAAAGGAGGCGCGTTATGCAAGACACTACTGTCTCGGGCCCGCATTACGCGAGTGATTCCGGAGTAATTTCTCCCCGCCGGTTTTTTGGCCGCCCCATGCGGCAGGCAAACGAGGACGAACTGCTCGCCCGGGTCCTGATCACCAGCTGGAGCCTGGCCACCGGCCGGACCCTGCGGCCGGGTATCGCGCCGGAACTGCTGACCGAGGACGAGCTGATCAGCTTCTGGGCCGACGATCAGCTGGCCGGCGCCACGAGTCCCGCCGGTGCCTGATGACGCTCACCGGCCCGCTCACCTCGAGCCAGCGCGACTGGCTGCGCGTCCGGTCCTACCTGTCCGAGCACCGCTACGACCTTGCCCTGCGGGCCGCCGAGGAATACCCGGCCGCCCAGCGGGTCGCGGGCACCCCGCTGCTGACCCGGCCGGGCTGGCTCCCGGCCACCCCGCTACCGCTGGACCGGATCGCCCTGGAATTCACCGAGCCCGCCGCGGACTCACCTGCCGCGAGTTCGGTGGCCACACCGGCCGGAACACCGCTGCTGCCGGAACGTCCCGACGGCAGCCGTTATCGCCGCTACTCCGATGCGGTCGCCGACCTGGGCGCCCCGGCGACCTTCGAGAACCGCCCCACCTATCGGCTGACCGCGGCCGCGCTCGACCCGCCCGCGCCGGGCCTGACCTTCACCCGCGGGCATTACTTCGACGGGATCGACACCGGCGAGGCAGCCGCGCACGAGTTCGCCGCCGCCCGGCTCGGGGCCGGGCCGCCCGCCGAGCGCGCCTTGCGCGCGGCCGTCGCCGACCCGTGCGACCTGGACGGCCGCCCGGCCAACCTGGCCATCAGCACGCTGACCCTGCGGAGCGACGCGGCCACCGGCCGGGCCTCGTTCCTGCTGCACTGGCGCGATCCGGCCAAGGTCGGCCACGCGGGCGGGCTATACCAGGTCATCCCGGTGGGCGTTTTCCAGCCGTCCGGTCCGGACCTGGCCAGCGAACGCGCCGATTTCTCGCTCTGGCGCGGTATGGTCCGCGAGTTCGACGAGGAGCTGCGGGGCCGTCCCGAGCACTACGGCGCGCACCCCGGCGACGGTGACTGGCCGTTCGCCCGGCAGATGAGCGACGCGCTGGCCGCCGGGCAGATCCGGGTGTGCTGCCTCGGCCTCGGCACCGACCCGCTGACCTGGGCCACCGACCTGCTCATGGTGGCGGTCATCGACAGCCACCTGTTCGATCAGCTGTTCAGCCTGGCTCCCCGGCCAAACGACGAGGGCCGCGTGCTGGCCGCGCGCGATTTCGCCCCGCACGTCATCGACCGGATCGTCAGCCGTGAGCCCATCCAGGCGGCCGGCGCCGCCGTGCTCCGGCTGGCCTGGACCCACCGCGAGCTGCTCACGGGCTGAGGGGCAGCCGCCTGCGTTATTCCGCTGCGTGATCCAGCTGGGCCAGCGGCTGCCCGGCGGTCACGCTGTCGCCCGGCGCCACCAGCACCGCCTGCACCGTCCCGGCCGCCGGGGCGGTCACCGGGATCTGCATCTTCATCGCCTCGAGCACGACCAGGACCGCGTGCCGCTCGACCACCTCGCCGGGTGTCACCGCAACCTTGACCACCACGCCGTCCATCGGGGCGACGGGCGGCCCGCCGGCGGTGGCCGGCGTGGCGGGGCCGGCCGGGCGGCCCGGACCGCGGCTCGTCGCGGCCACGGTACCGGCCGCGCGAGGTTGCCCGTGGATCGAGATGCGGAACGGGCCGGTGCTTGCCCGCACCTCAACAACCCGGACCGAACTCTCCTGGACTGAGCTGTCCGGGGCTTGGCTCACCGCGGCAGGTGGTGCGTGCTCCGGATCCGGCTGCCAGTCCTGCTCCAGCGTGGTCGTGGCGTGCTCACCCCGCACGAACGCGGGCTGCCCGAGCACCTCACGCAGGTACGGCGCGGTGCTGGGCAGGCCGTCCACCGCCAGCTCGGCCAGCGCGGCGACCAGCCGCCGCCGGGCCACCTCGCGGTCCGGACCCCAGGCCATCAGCTTGCCGAACATCGAGTCGTACTCCCGCGGCACCCGGTCCCCGGCGGCCACCCCGAGGTCGGCGCGCAGCCACGGCCCGGACGGCACCTGCAGGCCGGTGATGGCGCCGGGGGCGGGGCGGAACTGCTGCCACGGGTCCTCGGCCGCCAGCCGGACCTCGATCGCGTGCCCGTGCACGCGCACGTCGTCGGCGGTCAGCTCCAGCGGCTCGCCGAGCGCCACGGCCAGCCGGTGCTCGACCAGGTCAATCCCGGTGACCAGCTCGGTCACCCCGTGCTCGACCTGCAGCCGGGTGTTCATCTCCAGGAAAAAGAACTCGCCGCTGGCCGGGGCGTAGAGGAACTCGGCCGTGCCGGTGCTGGTGTAGCTGACCTCGGCCGCCAGCCGGGTCGCGGCCGCGGCCAGCGCGGCCCGCACCGCCGCCGGCAGGAACGGCGCCGGCGCCTCCTCGATGAGCTTGGCGTGGCGGCGCTGCACCGAGCAGTCGCGGTCGCCCAGGGTCAGCACGGTGCCGTGGGAATCGGCCAGCACCTGGACCTCGACGTGGCGGGCGCCGGGCACGTGCCGTTCCAGGTAAACCTCACCCCGGCCGAACGTCGCGGCCGCCTCCGCGCCGGCCGCGGTCAGCGCGGCGGCCAGCCCGGTCGCGTCCGCCACGACCCGCATGCCGCGGCCGCCGCCGCCGAAGCTCGCCTTGACCACCACCGGGTAGCCGAGCCGCGCCGCCTCTTGCTCGCCCTGCGCCACCGAGGTGATCACACCGGAACTGGGCACCACCGGCACCCCGGCCCGGCGGGCGACGGCGTGGGCCGCGGGCTTGTCGCCCATGACCGCGATCGCCTCAGACGGCGGCCCGATGAAGATCAGCCCGGCTGCACGGACCGCCCGGGCGAACCCGGGGTTCTCACTGAGCAACCCGTAGCCCGGATCCACCGCGTTCGCGCCGGACTCGTCAGCGGCCGCGGTGAGGGCGGCGGAGTTAAGGTAGGACTCGGTGACCGGGGGCGGTCCGATCCGGATTGCCTGGTCGGCCAGGCGGACGTGCAGTGCACCGGCGTCGGCGTCGCTGTACACCGCGACGGTACGCACGCCCAGCGCCCGGTACGTGCGGACAAGCCGGACCGCGATCTCGCCGCGGTTCGCGATCAGCACCGACGCGATCAACTGCCCTCACGCTCCGCCCCTGATAGGCCGCAGACAACCTAACGATCGTATGGTAGTTTACGGCCATGACCATGCCCACCATGGGTGACCGCGTGGCCGAGTCGCGTCAGCGTCATGCCGAAGCGCTCCAGATGGGCGGCCCGCAGGCGGTGGACAAGCACCGCGCCTCCGGGCGGCTGCCGGTGCGGGAGCGGCTGGCGCTGATCCTGGACGAGGACTCCTGGTTCGAGACCGGCGCGCTGGCCCTGCCCGAATGGCGCACCGGCAGGCACGTACCCGGAGATGGCGTGGTCACCGGCTTCGGCCGCATCGACGGGCGTACGGTCGCCCTCATCGGCATCGACGCCAGCGTGCTGGCCGGCACGACCGCACCGGTGAGCATGCGCAAGCAGGGCCACCTGATCGACCAGGCCCAGCGCCTCGGCTACCCGCTGGTGCTGCTCTGCGACGCGGACGGCGGCCGCATCCCCGACGTCATGGGCTGGCGGTTCAGCGGCCTGCCGCTGGACTTCCAGACCTTCCTGCGGCCGCGCCCCGGGCAGCCGCCGGTGCCGCGGGCCGCGGCCGTGCTCGGCCCGGCCTACGGCGACTCGGCCCTGCACGCGGCCACCGCGCATTTCGTGGTCATGGTCCGCACCGCGGCCGTGGCCTTGTCTGGTCCTTCCGTGGTCGAGGCGGCCATCGGCGAGCAGATCAGCGACACCGAGCTCGGCGGCCCCGGCGGCGCGCAGGCGGCCGGGAACGCGCACATGGTGGTGGAGTCCGAGGCGGACGCGTTCGACGCGATCGCCGCCTTCCTGTCCTACCTGCCGTCGGCCGCCAGTCAGCCGGCCCCGGCCGTCCCGGCCGCGGCGCCCGCGGCCGATCCGGCCGAGCTGGCCTCGATCGTGCCGGTCGCGACCCGGTCGGCCTACGACATGCACCGGGTGCTGGACGCGGTCGCGGACCAGGACTCGGTATTTCCCTGGGCCGCGGGCTGGGGCCCGAGCCTGATCACCGCGCTGGCCCGGATCGGTGGCCAGCCGGTGGGCATCGTGGCCAGCCAGCCGCTGGTGGGCGCGGGCGCACTCGACCCGGCCGCGCTGGCCAAGGAGGCGAAATTCGTTGACCTGTGCGACACCTTTAACCTGCCGCTGGTGTTCCTGCACGACGTGCCCGGCCTGATGATCGGCACCCAGGCCGAGCGCGGCGGCATCCTGCATGCCTATGAGAACGTGGTGGCCCGGATCGCCGCCGCCCGGGTGCCCAAGGTCGGGGTCGTGCTGCGCAAGGCCTACGGCGGCGGGCACTTCGCCATGGGCGGCAGGCCTACCCACCCGGACTTCCTGTTCGCCTGGCCCACCGCCGAACTGGGTTTCATGGCCCCGGAGGCGGGGATCCGCACCGTGCACCGGCGGCGGATGGAGGCCGTGCTCGCCGAGCAGGGCCCGGCCGCCAGGGACGCCCTGGTGGCCGAACTGACCGCGGACTGGATGGCCGAGTCCGAGCCCTGGGAGGCGGCCGCCCACCTGTCGCTGGATGACGTCATCGAACCTGCCGAGACCCGCGAGGTCATCGCCCGGGCGCTGGAGCTGGCCTGGGGCAGCCGGGAGCGCCGGGTGGTGCGGTCATGGACCCCGTGACCTCGGATAACGGCACCGAGGCGGCCCTGCCACCCGCCGATCACTTCCAGGCCGAGTTGCACGGCCCGGTTGCGCTGCTGCGCATCAACCGGCCGTCCAAGGCCAACGCGCTGACCGCCGCGTTCTGGCCGCAGCTGCGCGCCCTGCTCGACGCCCTGGCCGCCCGGGACACCGTCCGCGCCGTGGTGCTGACCGGCGCGGGCGACCGCGCGTTCTCGGCCGGCGGCGACATCGTGGCCTTCGCCGAGCTGGACAGCTCCACCGCGCGCCGCCGGTTCGTGGACGACTGCCTGCGCACCTTCACCGCCGTCGAGGAGTGCCGGCTGCCGGTCATCGCCGCGGTGAACGGGCTGGCCCTGGGCGGCGGCTGCGAGCTGGCACTGGCCTGCGACATCGTGCTGGCCGCCAAGCACGCCAGCTTCGGCATGCCCGAGGCCTCGGTCGGCCTGGTGCCCGGCTTCGGTGTGCTCCGGGCTCCCGCCGTGCTGGGGCGGCACACGGCCAAGCTGATGGTGCTGGCCAGCGAGCGGATCAGCGCCCAGCGGGCCTACGAGCTCGGCATGGTGCAGCAGGTCCACACCGCCGCCGGACTGCTGCCGGCCGCACTGGCTCTGGGCGAGCGGATCGCGGCCCAGGCCCCGCTCGCGGTCGAGGTGGGCAAGCGGATCGTCAACCGGGGTGTGGACCGCGGCGAGACCGGCTACGGGGTAGAGGCGGTGGCCATGCTCTACGCCACCCAGGACGCGGACGAGGGCATCGCGGCCTTCACCCAGCGACGCGAGCCGCGGTTCGAGGGACGCTGACCCGATGGACACAGGGCCCATGGAACCGTTCGTCGCGCTGATGCGCCGGTACTGCATCGACTACACCGCCCGGCACGACCTGACCGTGTGCGACGACATCATGGATCCGGGCTACACGCTGCACATGGGCGAGTACGACCTGGCCGGCCGGGACGATGCCTACAAGCCGGCCGCGGCCGCGCAGTTCCGCCAGTTCCCCGGGCTGTGCCTGACCGTCAACGAGATCCTCTGCTCCGGTGACCGGCTGGCCCTGCGCTTCACCGAGCACGGCGCCTCGAACCGGCACGACGGGGCCCGCGCGGCCTGGGGCGGCATCGGCCTGTACCGCTGGGACGGGCAGCGGCTGACCGAGAACTTCGTCGAGCAGGACTACTTCAGCCGCCGCCGCCAGCTGGCCGGCGACGGCCCCGACCCAGTCGAGCTGCCCGCGGTCGCCCCCTGGGACACCCCGGCCGTGGCGCCTGACCCGGCCGCGGAGGCGGTGGTCCGGGCCTGGCTGGACGCCGGGGACTTCTCCGGGGTGACCCAGGACGACGGCCGGGACGCCCACCGGCTCATCGGCCCGGGACAGACCGAGGTCAGCGACCTGTTCTCGGCCGGGGACCAGGTAGCCTTCCGGGTGGTCCAGCACGGGCCGCTGGCCGGCGAGGATCCGCGGTTTGGCGGCGCGGACGCCGATAGCGATGGCGCTGTCCCTCATGACGCTGGCCCTGATGGAGCTGGCCCTGATGGAGCTGGCCCTGATGGAGCTGGCCCTGATGGAGCTGGCCGTAACGACTGGACCCGGCTGCACCTGGCCGGGGTGGTCCGGGTGGCGGGCGGCCGGGTCACCGGTGGCCGGATCATCCGCGACCGGCTCGGGCTGCTGCGGCGGCTCGCCGCGGTCGTGGGCCAGGCCAGGCCCTGACATGCGCCTCGGCCTGTACTACGACCTGCGGAACCCAGCCGGAGCCCGGCCCTGGGACCAGGTGTACACGGCTGCGCTGGACCGGATCGCCTGGGCCGACGAGGCGGGCATCGGCGCGATCTGGGTCACCGAGCATCACGGCTTCGCCGACGGCTACCTGCCCGCCCCGCTGACCTTCTGCGCGGCCATCGCCGCCCGCACCCGCCGGGCCCGGATCGGCACCGCGGTAGTGGTCAGCCCGCTGATGCCGGACCCCGCCCTGGCCGAGCAGGCCGCGGTGGTCGACATCATCTCCGGCGGGCGGCTGGAGCTCGGGCTGGGCGCGGGCTGGCGCGCCGCGGAGTTCGGTGCCTTCGGCGCCGACTACGCCCGCCGCTACCAGCGGCTGGAAGAGGCGATCGGTGCGCTGCCCCGGCTGTGGGACAGTGGCCAGGTCACCCCGGCCCCACTGCAGCAGCCGCTGCCCGTCTGGGTCGGGGCCCGCGGCCCGCGCGGCGCCCGGCTGGCCGGCCGGACCGGCGCGGGCCTGCTGTGGATCGATCCCGAGCTGATGCCGTCCTACCTGGAGGGACTCGCCCAAGCCCCGGCATCGTCCCTTCCCCGGGTGGGCGGGCTGGCCAACGTCTTCCTGGCCGACGATCCGGAAAAGGCCTGGGCCGCGGTCCGGGACAACGCCAGGCACAACCGGTCCAGCTACGGCGACGCGGGCGCATCCGGCCGTCAGGCTGCCTTCCCCCGGCTGCAGATCCTCACCCCGGCCGCGGCCGCGGACCACATCACCGGGCTGTGCACCGGGCTCCCGGTGACCGACGTGTTCTGCTTCGGCGACATCGGCGGCCTGGACGAGGACCTGGTGCAGCGGCACACCGAGCTGGCCGTGCGCGAGCTGGCGCCCCGGCTGGCGGGCGCCGAAACCGGTCACAAAGGAGCAGCGACATGAGTACCGTCGCGGACCAGGACCTGCTGTCCCCCGAACTGACCGCCGACCCGCTGGAGTACTACGCCGGCCTGCGGGCCAGCGACCCGGTGCACTGGGCCGAGGCCAACAAGGCCTGGCTGCTGACCCGCTACGCCGACGTCGTGGCCGCGTTCGGCGATCCCCGGCTGTCCTCGGACCGGGTCCGGCCGCTGATCCAGGTGCTGCCCGAGGCGCGCCGGGCCCAGTACGGGCCGATGCTGGAGGTGATGAGCCGCTGGATGGTGGTCACCGACCCGCCGGCCCACACCCGGCTGCGGCGGCTGGCCAACCGGGCCTTCCGCCAGCAGCGGGTCACCGCGATGAGCGAATGGATCGCCGAGCTGGTCGACGAGCTGCTCGAGGACTTCGTCGCCTCCGGCGGCGATGACTTCCTGAACGGTGTGGCCTACCCGCTGCCGGCGGCGGTCATCGCCCGGATGATGGGCGCGCCGCAGCAGGACCGGGACAAGTTCCAGCACTGGTCCGACGAGCTGGCCCTGGTCGCGTTCGGGGCCGGCGGCGAGGACCGGGCCGACCGGCACGCCCGGGCCCTGGCCGGAGTCCGGGACCTGCAGGAGTACCTGGCCGAGCTGATCGCCCGGCGCCGTCGCGAGCCCGGCGAGGACATGATCAGCCTGCTGCTCGGCGGCCCCGACGAGGACGGCGACCGGCTCGACGACGCCGAGCTGATGGCGCTGTGCTCGCTGATCTTGTTCGCCGGGCACGAGACCACGACCAACCTGCTGTGCAACGCGCTGGTCGTGCTGAGCCGGCACCCGGACCAGCTATCCCGGCTGCGGTCCGACCCGGACCTGATGAACCGGGGCATCGAGGAGATCCTCCGGTTCGAGGGCCCGATTAAGATCTTGATCCGGTGGGTCGCCGAGGACCACGAGCGCGGCGGCCGGACGGTGCGAGCCGGGGACCGGGTGTTCCTGATCCTGCAGTCGGCGAACCGGGACGCCGGGACCTTCCCGGACCCGGACACCTTCGACGTGGGCCGGGCCACCCAGCCGTTCCACGTCGGGTTCGGCCGGGGCGTGCACGCCTGCCTGGGCGCGCAGCTGGCCCGGACCGAGGCCCGGGTAGCGCTGCCCAGGATCTTGGACCGGCTGGGCGGCATCAGTGTCCCGGGCGAGGTGACCTGGCAGCAAAACATCTCCTCCCATGCCGTGACCGGGCTGCGGATCGGCCATACCGGGCAGGAGCCGGGAACCTCATGAACCAGGGCAACGGAAGGGAGGCGGCCATGCGGCAGCCACCAGGACGGGTGCAGCGCCGGGGCGGCGGCGAGCGCAAGCCCCGCGAGGAGCGCTGGTCCGAGCTGATCGAGGTCGCCACCGACGTGTTCTACGCCAAGGGATACGACGCGGCCTCGCTGCAGGACATCGCCGACCGGCTCGGCATGCTCAAGGGCAGCCTGTACTACTACATCCAGTCCAAGGAAGACCTGCTCTACGACGTCATCCGGACCGTGCACTCCGAGGGCCTGGCCAACATCGAGTCGCTCGCCGCGGGCCCAGGTAACCCGCTGGAACGGCTGCGCAGCGTCATCATCGGGCACATCGATCACGAATGCCGGAACATGACCCAGACCGCGGTGTTCCTGCACGAGCTGCAGTCGCTGTCCCCAGAACGGCAGACCGAGATCATCGGCGACGAGCACGCCTACCGCCGGGTGTTCGTCGGCCTGATCGAGGCGGGCCAGCAGGCCGGCCTGATCCGAGCCGAGGTCAACCCGAAGCTGGCCGCGCTGAGTGTCCTGGGCTCGGTCAACTGGGTCTATCGCTGGTTCGCCCCCGGCGGCGAGTTCACCTCGCACCAGATCGGCGAGCAGTTCGCCGACCAGGCCCTGCGCGGCCTGGCTACCCCCGCCGCCCTGTCTGAGCTGCCGCCCCCGGCGCCCGCCAGCCACGGCGCCGCCACAACCAGCCCGGCTAAGACTGGCCCGGCCAAAGCCAGCCCCGCCAAAGTGAGGCCGGCCAGGGCCAGTTCCGCCGCCAAGCCCTCTAGCAAGCAGGCGAAGACCGCATGACCGCCCCGGCCGGTCACTCCACCCCAGCCAGCCAGCCGGCCGCGGCCAGCCAGCCACCCCCAGCGACCCAGTCAGCCCCAGCCCAGCCAGCCCCAGCCCAGTCAGCCCCAGCCCAGTCAGCCCCAGCCCAGCCAGCCCCAGCCCAGCCAGCCCCAGCCCAGCCAGCCCCGGCTGGCCCCCGGCCGCTCGCGGGCCGGGTGGCTCTGGTCACCGGCGGGTCCCGCGGGGTGGGCCGGGCCATCGCCCGGCGGCTGGCCGCCGACGGCGCGGCCGTGGCCGTGAACTACCGCCGGGACCAGGCCTCGGCCGGTGAGGTGGTGGCCGCGATCGAGGCCGGCGGCGGCCGGGCCGTCGCCTACCAGGCGGCCATCGGCGACGACGAGGCCGTGCGGGCTATGACCGAGGCTGTCCGCTCCGACCTGGGCGACGTGGACATCCTGGTCAGCAACGCCGGCACCGCCAGCCGGGGGCACCCGATCGCCGCCACCGAGCCGGAGGAGTACCTGCGGCTGCTGACCGTGCACACGCTGGGCCCGGTCGCCCTGATCCGGTCGCTGCTGCCGGCGATGCGGGCCCAGCCGCGAGCCGACATCGTGGTCATCTCCAGCGCCATCACTGACCAGGCGCCGCTCAACTCCGCGCCCTACTCGATGGCGAAGGCCGCGCTGGAGATGGCGGCCCGCACCCTGGCCCGCGAGGAACGGGCGCACGGCATCCGGGTCAATGTGGTCGCCCCGGCCCTGGTCGCCACCGACATGGGCGAGCGCCTGGTCCGCGCCGTGGATGGCCGCGGCCTGCACGACCTCGATAGCCAGTACCCGTTCGGCCGGGTCTGCCGGGCCGAGGACGTGGCCGGTGCGGTCGCCTTCCTGGTCAGCCAGGACGCTGGCTACGTCACCGGGCAGCGGCTGGTGGTCGACGGCGGCGGGGCCGACCCCTCCATCGTCTGAGCCGGTCAGCGGCTTGACGGTGGCTTTCGCGTGATGAGATTATAACGTTCGTTTGGTAGATAAATCGGCCCGCGAGGGAGCGCTCGATGGATTTTCGGCTCAGCGAGGAGCAGGAGCTCTTCCGCAAGAGCGTCCGGGACTTTGTTAATCGCGAGCTGCCTAAATCCTGGGCCCGGGAGCTTGAGAAGGACGAGCACCAGTTCCCGCACGAGCTGTTCGCCAAGCTGGCCGCGGCCGGGTTCCACGCCATCGGTATTCCGGAGGAATACGGTGGCCAAGGCGGCGACATCATGACCCAGATGATCCTGGCCCGGGAGCTGGCCCGTTCGCTGGCCGGGCTGACCTGGGTGTGGGGGATCACCTCGTTCGCCGGCGGCAAGTCGGTCGGCATCTACGGCACGCCCGAGCAGAAGCAGCAGCACCTGCCCGCCATCGCGGCGGGTCAGGAGAAGTGGGCCATCGGCTTCACCGAGCCGGGCGGCGGTACCGACGTGCTGGGTGCCCTGCGCACGGCCGCGACCCGGGTCGACGGCGGCTGGGTCATCAACGGCCAGAAGACCTGGAGCTCGATGGCCCATGTGGCCGACTACGTCCTGCTGCTGGTCCGGACGACCAAGGACGTGGCCAAGCAGTACCAGGGCGTCTCGCTGTTCATGCTGCCCACCGTGTCGCAGGGCGTGACCATCCGGGAGATCCCCAAGCTGGGCATGCGCGCCCTGGGCTCCTGTGACGTCTTCCTGGACGATGTGTTCGTGCCCGAGGAGAATCTGCTCGGCCAGCCGGACCAGGCCTGGAAGATGCTGCTGCCGACGCTGAACAACGAGCGGATCATGCTGTCCTCGTTCTGCGTCGGGATCCTGGACGGCGTGCTGGAGGACGCCCTGAAGTACGCAGGCGAACGTGAGGCGTTCGGGCACAAGATCGGCGAGTTCCAGTCGCTGCAGCACCACATCGCCAACATCGCCATGTGGCAGGAGCAGGCCGATCTGGTCGTGAGCAAGGCGGCCTGGATGCAGTCCCGCGGCCTGCCCTGCCAGCGGGAGGCGACCATGGCCAAGGTGATCGCCTCCGAGCTGGCCAACCAGGCGGCCGACCTGGGCATCCAGATCCTGGGCGGGATGGGCTACTCGGCCGAGACCGACATGCAGCGGTACTGGCGGGATTCGCGGCTATTCCGGATCGGGCCGATCACCAACGAGATGGCCCGGAACTCCATCGCCGAGGGCCTGGGCCTGCCCCGGTCATTTTGATGAAGTCCTTGGACGGCCAGCAGTTGCCGTCTGGCACGGCCCAGCTCGAGCCGTACCAGAACTGGCTGCTGCACGACGCCTTCTACTCCGAGCCCCAGGCCGAGCCGCATCCGGTGGCGGCGTTCGTGCTGGCCAACCGCGGCATCGGCATTTCTCTGGCCGGCCTGTTCACACTGTTCGGCTCGGACATCAACGACGGGCCGCTGCTGGCCTCCTCGGCCATCGAGCTGCACCGCCCGCTGGCCGAGGACGCCAGCTATGAGGTCCGCGGCGTCATCGAGTCGGTCGAGCACCGCCGGTCCCGGCGGATCGGTCCCTTCAACAGCGTCACCTGCCGGTTTGACCTCTACGAAGGCGGCGGGCTCGCCGCCACCGTGACCAATGTTTTCGCGGTCCCGCGGCCAGCGCAGGACGGTGCGTCGTGACCGAGCTCCCCGTCTGGAAGCTGGACCGGGTGGACCCGGCCCGGATGAAGACGCTGGCGCTGCTGCTGGCCGACCCCAATCCGATTCACCTGGACCCGGTGGCGGCGAAACGGCTGGCCGGGACGGACCAGCCGGTGAACCAGGGCCCCTCCACGATGGCCCTGGGCGTGAACATGCTGCTGGCCGCTTTCCCGGGCGCCCGGCTGGTCAGCTACCGGGTGCGGCTGCTCGGTCTGGTGCTGGCGGAGGACAGCGTGGAAGGCGGCGGAACCGTCGTCGATCGTGAGATTCTGGACGGGCAGGAACGGGTGCGGTGTCAGCTTCACCTGGATGTCCCCGGCCGCGGCCGGGTGCTCGAGGGCGAGGCCGTGCTCGTGCTGCCCGGGACATAGCAAGGGAGCGATGCCATGGTGCAGCCGGGTATCCACCGGATCGAGGTCACGACGCTCGGGGACCTGCTCGATCTGCGGGCCGCCGAGCTCGGCGAGCATCTGGCCATGGTGTTTCCCGACCACCAGGTGAGCTACGCCGGGCTGGCCGCCCGGGCCGGCTTCTTCGCCCGCGGCCTGCTCGCCGCCGGCCTGGCGCCGGGGGAGACGGTCGGGATCTTGCTGCCCAACTGCGTCGACGCCATCGCGGCGCTGTTCGGCGCGGCCAAGGCCGGCCTGTACCCGGTCCCGGTCAACGCCCGCTACAAGGCCCTGGAGCTGGCCGACCTGATCCACCACTCCCGGATGCGGGCCTTGTTCATCAGGCCGCCGGACCCGTCCGCGCCCGGCGCTCCCGATTTTCCGGCCGAGCTGATGGAGGCGTTCCCGGCGCTGTCCGGTCAGGACCGGCTGGATCTGAAGCTCGCGGATGCCCCGGACCTGCACCAGATCGTCGTGCTCGGCGACGCCGCCCTGCCCGGCTTCGCCACCGAAGCCGACTTCGCCGCGGCCGGCCAGGACGTGCCCGACGATGACCTTGAGCGCCGCCGGCAGCTGGTCAAGGTGCGGGACCCGGCCGTGGTCATGTACACGTCGGGCACCGCGGCCGAGCCAAAGGGTGCGCTGCTCAGCCACGAGGCGCTGATCCGGTTCGCGGACGGCACCAAGCAGACCCGGTTCTTCCTCACTCCGGAGGACCGGATCTGGACCGGGCTGCCCATGTTCCACATCGGCGGCATAGCATTCTCCGTGGCCACCGTCTACGCCGGCGCCACCCTAGTCCACCCCGGCTTTTACCGGCCCGAGCTGGCGCTGGAGCAGATCGCCTCGAGGCGCTGCACGATCGTGCTGGCCGCCTTCGAGACGATCTGGCTGCCCGTCGTCAACCTGCCGGACTTCTCTGTCCGCGACCTGTCCAGCGTCCGGATCGTGATGACAGTTGGCGTCGCCGAGCGGCTGCGGGACATGGCCAGCCGCCTGCCGGACGCCATCCAGGTGTCCTGCTTCGGCATGACCGAGGCGTCCTCGTTCCTGTCGCTGAGCTACCTGACCGACACCCTGGAGCAGCGGGTCACCACCGGCGGCCACCCCATGCCCGGGATGGAGTGCCGGATCGTCGATCCGGTCACCGGCGCGGACCTGCCGCCCAACACCGAGGGCGAGATGCTGTTCCGCGGCTCGAACTGCTTCTCCGGCTACCTGCACGATCCGGAGCTGACCGCCCAGGTCTTCGACGACGAGGGCTGGTTCCACACCATGGACGTGGCCACCATGGACGAAGACGGCCGGGTCACCTTCGTCAGCCGGCTCAAGGACATGCTCAAGGTGGGCGGCGAGAACGTGTCCGCCGCCGAGGTGGAGAGCTACCTGCTGCGCCACCCCGCCATCGGCATCGTCCAGGTCGTCTCCGCGCCGGACGACTACTACGTCGAGGTCCCGGCCGCGTACATCCAGCTCAAGGACGGCGCGACCGTCACCGAGGACGAGATCATCGAGTTCTGCGTGGGCAAGATCGCCACCTTCCGGGTGCCGCGCTACGTCCGCTTCATCACCGAGTGGCCGATGTCCGGCACCAAGATCAAGAAGGCCATCCTGCGCGACATGATCGCCGCTGACCTCAAGGACAAGGGCATCACCCGGGCCCCCAGGATCGAGACGGTCCCATCGCAGGCCGGCCAGCAGGCACCCTGAGCTGGCTGCTGGCCGGCGGCACCGGCCTGGGGCAGGCGGTCAGCCGGCCGGGCCGGTCACCGCGCCGCGTCGCAGGCCGACCAGTCCAGCGCGACGGCGGCCGTCCAGGACTGCTGCGGCGAGCCGAGCGACTCCCCGGTGAACGGCTCGAAATACTCGGCGAAATCCCCGGCCACGGCGATCTGGCTCAGTGAGTCGCGACGGAGCTCCTCCGCGCGGTCGGAGTAGCCGAGCAGGCTCAGTGAGTGCCACAGCAGCCAGTCGATGACCGGCCAGACGGGGCCGCGCCAGTAGTTGCGGGGCTCGAAGGCCAGCTCGGCCGGGCTCGTGCTCGGCAGCAGGCGCCAGCGGAGCCGCGGGTCGCCGCAGAAGCCGGCGGAGTCGAGCAGCCGCAGCTGGGCCGCGCGCTGGCCGGCATCCCGGGTCTGCGCGAACAGCGGGGCGAAACCCGCGAACGTCCGCAGCCGGATCTGCTCCCCGGCGCGGACGTCGTAATCGTGGCACAGGCCGGATTCCGCGTCGAAGCAGCGGGTCAGTCCCTCGCGGCCGCGGTCCCGCCAGGAGACCAGCTGCCTGCGGTCGCTGTCGCTGGCTCCGGCCACCTCGGCCAGGTCCAGGAGTGCGGCGTTTGCCGAGACCAGGACCGCGCTGAAGAACACATCCTTGATCAGGAACGGATAGCGGTGGTATATCTCCGCGTCGTCGTACCGGTATTTCCGCAGCAGGCCGACCAGCCACAGGTACCGGTCGTAGTCCCATTTGGTGGGCCGCTGCGACGGGTCGCGTACCTGACGGGTATCCAGCCGGGTGTACGGACGGGGTTTAGCCACCTTGATGCGCACCAGTGAGCTGTCCCAGCGCGGGGAGTTGTCCGTGCCCTCCCAGGGATGGTAGGTGGTGACCAGTCCCGATTCTTCGGGATCGCGCTGGGTGGCGAGGTAGCGGTGCCAGCCGACCAGCCGCGGGAAAAGCGCCTGGATGCGCGCGCGGATCTCCGGCCGGTCGGCTTCCGGTGTCAGCTGCCAGATCCGCCGCAGCGCCAGCGCATGGACCGGCGGCTGGCAGATCCCGGTCGTCTGGATCGGAGGCGCTGGCGCGGCCGGCGCGCTGGGGCAGTCCCACCATTCGGGTCCGGGAAGTAAGGCTCGCCCGGGCCGGCCCGGAACACGATGTGCGGCACCATGCCCGTCTGCCACTGCGCCGCGAACAGGTTCTCAAGTTCGGCGATGGCCCGCCGGACGTCCAGGTGCGCCCAGCCGATGGCGACGAAGGCGCTGTCCCAGCTCCACTGGTGCGGATACAGGCGCGGCGCCGCCCTCGTCCAGCTGCCCGCGTCATTGCCATGCAGCACGGCGGCGGCCTGGCTGCGCAGCGCTTCGGCCGAGCCGGCGGTTACGCTCAAGACGGTCTCTCCCTCTAGCGGGCAGGGCCCGTCCATTTCGGCGCGGACGCTGGTCATTATAGTTTTGCGGCGCTTGGTGAGATTCGTCCGCGGTACCGGACGAGGGTGCGCGGTTTGCGCCCTTGCGTCAGCGGGCGTACTGCCCGATGGCCAGCCAAGCCGCGCTGTGCTGTGGCGAGAGCACCGCGATGGCGAGCCGGCTGGCTCCGGGGTGCCACGACGCCAGCTGTACCTTGGTCGTGAAGCTCAGCTCCGCGACCAGGCTGTCGCTGCTTGCGGGCCACCCGAAGCCGACCATGGCATCGCTGCTGACCCAGGTCTGCGGCACGGCCTCGAGGTGGCCGCTGGCCGTGGATACCTGCTCCAGCTGCACCGCCTCATCGCCGTCGGCGGAGTTGTGGCCGAACCCTAGCTGGATGGCCAGCAGACGCCCCTCGGGGCTGAAGGCTCCGGCGGCGACCACGCTCGCCGCAGGCAGCTCGACCGATTTCTGCCGGCCTGTGGCCAGGTTCAGCATCTGCACAGAACAGTGTGCGACACACGGGGGCGCCCAGGCGACCTGGCTTGCGCTGGCCGCGATTACCCCCGTAAAGCTGCGACCGTACCGCGCAGCGGCTGGAACCCACAGCTTGTCGGCCATCGCTCCCGAACCCAGGGCCGCCGGTGCGAGCAGCAGGCCGCGGTCCGTCCCCTGCTCGATCAGGTAACCGGCCGGCAGGCCGACCTGTGATCCAACCGGCCGGCCCGCGGTGCTCGATTTCCCGCGCCACGCCTGCGGTTGTGCCCGGACCGGCAGCCGCCGGGTAGCTGGTCAGCCACAGCGTGCCGGCGATGCCTGGCGCAACCGCGCTCGCAAGTCCGACCCTGGTGGCCGATGACCCCTGATCGGCCAGGAAATAGACGGTACGCAGCGGTCCAGCACAGCTGCCGCAGCTCGCCTCGGTGCCGGGGTTAGCCTGCACCGCCCAGCCGCCCGCCGCGCGGATGAACTGGTAGCCAGACCGCTGCGGCGGCAGGCCGCCGATCGGCATTGTCTGGCCAGTGGCCGGCCAGAACCACATCGGCCGTTCTCCGGCGGCTGGCAACCGAAGACCGCCAGGCCAGGACGAGACCTGACCGGTGATCCCGTTGGGCTCGGCCGCCACCCCCTCATCACCGGAAAACGCTTGCGAGCTTGGCGCGGGCAGCGGAGTCGCGGTAGCCGCCGGCCGCGGCGTCGCCTGCCGGGCCCGTGGCAGGTAGTGCACGATCGCGACGGCCACCAGCACGAGCACGGCGGCTGCCGCGATGCGGCGCGGCCACGGGCCGGGCGGACGGCCGTCGCCCTGGCTCAGGATGTCAGGCACCGCCGTCACCGCCCAGATTGTTCTGATCTGTGACTACGACCGTACCCCGGCCTGCGGCAGCAGCCGGGTGGCCCCGGACGCGGGCAGGTCCCGTAGCTTCTGGCGTGAACGCTGGCCATTATGGTTTTGCGGCGTTTGACGTCGGCTTGAGAGACTGCCCACACACAGACGCTGCGGTTCGTGCTTGCGGGGGAAGCGGTCACGGGCTGAGCCGGCCGCGAGCTGTCCCGAAGACCCAGGGAAGGCGGGCCCCAGTGCGCGGCAAGGGCATCAACTACGACACCGGCTTCTACCCGGACCCGCAGGGCAGCAGGCCGGAGTTCTCCGCGGACATCGTCGCCAGCGAAATGCGGGTCATCGCCGGCGAGCTCGGCTGCACGGCCGTCCGGGTCTCCGGCGGGGAACCCGAGCGGCTGTCGGTGGCCGCCGAGGCCGCCGCGGCCGAAGGCCTTGAGGTCTGGTTCGCGCCGTTTCCCGTCGACCTGCCCGCCGGGCAGGCTGCGTCGCTCCTCGCCGACTGCGCCGACCGCGCCGAGCACCTGCGCCGGACCGGGGCCAGCGTGGTGCTCGTGACCGGCTGTGAGCTGACCCTGTTCGGAGTTGGCTTCCTGCCCGGTCCCACGTTTCCGACCCGGATGATCGGCCTGCAGGCACCAGACCCGGAGCTGTACGCGGCGTTCGGTGCGCTCCCGGGGAAACTGAACGGCTTCCTGGCCGAGACGGCCGAGGTGGCGCGCACGCGGTTCGGCGGTCCCATTACCTATGCCTCCGGATTGTGGGAGCCCGTCGACTGGTCGCCATTCGACATCGTGGCCAGCGACGCCTACCGCGACGAGAGCAACGCGGCCACCTTCAGCGACGAGGTCGCGAAGCTGTTCAGCCACGGCAAGCCGGTCGCGGTCACCGAGTTCGGCTGCTGCCCCTACGTGGGCGCCGCAGCCAAGGGCGGCATGGGCTGGGCCATCGTCGACTACGCCGCCGACCCGCCGCGCCTGGACGGCGACTACACCCGCGACGAGGGCGAGCAGGTCCGTTACTTCAGCGAACTCACCGCGGTCTTCCGCGCGGCGGGCGTCGATCTCGCGTTCTGGTTCACCTTCGCCGCCTACTATCCTCCGCGCAACGCCAGCGATCCGCGCCTTGACCTGGACCTGGCCAGCTACGGCGTGGTGTCGATGCTTCCCGATGGGCCCAGGCTTCCCGATGAGCGCGGCGCCGGCCACAAAGGCCTCGGCTGGACCAAGCGCCTGGTCTTCGACACCCTGGCCGAGGCGAGCGCCTAACTGACCGGGCGCACGGCAGGGCCAGGCCCAGCTCCGGTCAGCTGCCATCGTGGCGCGCTGACCGGCGGGCCTCCCACTCGCGGTCCAGGACGGACATCAGCACCTCGTCATACCAGCGGCCGTCGTGCAGCACCGATTCGCGATGGCGGCCTTCCTCGACGAACCCCGCCTTCTCATACGCACGGATGCCGGCCGGGTTGAACGGGGCCACAATGAGCTGGATGCGGTGCAGACCCAGCTCGCGGAATCCGTAGTCGACGATGGTCCGCATCGCGTCGCTGCCGTAGCCGCGGCTGATGTGCTCGCGGCCGAGGGCGATCCCGAGCGTCGCGCACCGGTCCTTCGGACGCATGCCTGACAGCCCGACGTTACCGACTAGCGCCGGCGGATCGTCGAGCGTCTCGATGGCGAAGGCGAGGTCGACCTCGTTGCGGCTCCAGTTCGCGATCCGGTCCCTGGCCGCAGCCTCCGACGGCGGGGCCACCCAGTACGACAGCGTGGTCATGCGCCCCGGATCCATCTCCCACTTCGCGAGTGTGGGCAGGTCATCGTCACGCACGCCGCGTAGCCGCACCAGTCGGCCAGCGAGAATCGAATCGCCGTAGCCGAACGCGCTGGAGACGTCGGTAAGTTCCGTCATAGCCGAATACTGCCGTATGGCACGAGCCGATGGCGGCCGCGAAGCTGGCGAGCGCCGAGATCATCCGCGCTGAGTGCCGCCGCCCGGTGTAACACCCCACTGCTCCGCCAGTTCCTGCACCCAGGCGGTAGCGTCGGCTGGATCGGCAGGCGGGGCCGCCACCACGACGAACTCGTCCACGCCGGTCCCGGCGAGTTCGGGCAGCATGGCGGGGCTGGCGTCGGCGACCGCCACGGCCACGGTCAGCTCGCGCAGGCTGCGGCCGCGCCGCTCGCATTGCCCGGCCAGTTCCGCGATCCGCGCGGCGATCTCCGTGGCGGGGACGTTGAAGCCGTACCAGCCGTCCCCGACGGCCGCCACTCGCGCGAGGGCAGCGTCGCCGTTGCCCCCGATCACCACCGGGATGCGCCGGCCGCGCACCGGCTTGGGATTGACCCGCACCGACTCGAATGTGGTGAACTCGCCGCTGAACGAGGCGACGTCATCGGCCCAGAGCGTGCGCATGGCCGCGATGTACTCCTCCGTTCGCCGGCCACGGCCCGCGAACGGGACACCGAGCGCGGCGAACTCCTCAGCCGACCAGCCGATGCCGACGCCCAGGGTGAGCCGGCCGCCCGACAGCACGTCCAATGTCGCGGCCTGCTTGGCCGTCACGACCGGATTGTGCTCGGGAAGCAGCAGCACGCCTGTGGCCAGCCCGATCGTCGTGGTCACGGCGGCGGTGAAGCTCAGGCCGAGCAGCGGGTCCAGCCAGTCGGCCCCGGCCGGCACGGCAATCCGGCCATCGGCCGAGTACGGGTAGCGCGAGGCGGGCTGGTCTACCAGCACCACGTGCTCCCCCGACCACAAGGTGGCGAAACCGGCCGTCTCAGCCGCCATGGCAACCGCCCGGATGACCTCCGGCCGGGCGCCGGTGCCGATGCCCAGCGCGTGCAGCCCGATCCTCATCTGTCCTCCCACCCGGCTTCCTCCGCCAGGCCATCCTGGCGGTGCCTCCTCATTCTTCCAGCGGTAGCGGGCGTCCAGTCCGGCTTCGAGCTGCTCGCAGCGGCGGACCTCTTACCGTGGCCGAGGGCATCGGCCGCCCGGTCACCAGGTGAACGTAGTGTGGCACTAGCGGTTAGACGGACTGCCGCGTGGTAGCCGGGCGGGCATGGTGATGGACGCAGGCGACGGGCCGCACAGCGAGGCTGGCACCACCGTCAGCCCAGCGGCGACTGCCCCGGACGCAGTTCCCGCAGTTCCCGCAGTGCCTGCGCCGACGGCCATAAGCCGGGTACGCCGCCCCGCCGACCTGCTCTTCGCCGTTTTGTCGTTGCTGGTCGTGGCCGTGCAACTCGGGTCGATCTCGGCGCTGCCCCTGGGCAGCACCGAGGTGGCCGACGACGTCTCGGGCTGGCTGCTGCACATCCCACGCTGGCTGGCGCTGGCGGCCGCGGTGGCCGCCGGGGTGGCCTGTTCTGTCCTGGCGGTGGTGGCGCTGGTCGTGCTGGCCCGCGGCCAGTGGCGGGACGTGCGGAATGCGGTCGCCGCCGGGCTGGCTGGCGCTGCGACGGCTATCATCGCCTCGGCCGTCTGGCGGGCCGAGCACGCGGCCGTGCAGCACGCGGTGCTGCACGGCAGCAATCCCTCGACGTTCGTGGTGGACACCGCGTTCATCGCGTTCGTGGTGGGAACCGACCTGGCCCGGCGTTCACACTGGTCGCGCTGGTGGCCGCGCGCGGGCGCGGCGCAGTTGCTCAGCGGGCTGGCCGTGGGCACGCTCACCCCCTTCGCGGTGGTGATCGTCCTGTTCGGCGGGTTGCTCGTCGGGTGGACGGTGCGCTGGCTGCTCGGCGCGGCTTCGGTTCTTCCGGGAACCCCGGAGGTCCTGGCGTGGCTCACCAGCCACGACGTGGCCGTCGGTGACCTGTCGGCCGCCGACCCCCGGAGCCGGGCCCAGCTGGAGGGGATGCTGGCCGATGGCACCGGGGTACGCGTGCACCTGTCCGGCCGCGACACGCGGGGATCTGGCCTGGCCCGGCGGCTATGGGGGCTGGTCCGCCTGAAGCCAGCGGTCGCTGGCCACGTCACGCTCAGCTCCCGGGCCCGGCTCGAGCAGCTCGCCCTGGCCTGCGCGCTGGCGGAACGGGCCGGCGTGCCTGCCCCCGCGGCACTGCTCTTCGGTCAGATGCCCGGCGAGACGCTGGTGCTCGTCACGACCATCCCGCCCGGGCAGCCAGGCACCGAGGCGGCCACCCCGCCCAGCGCGGCATCCTTGTTCGCGTCCCTGCGTGGCCTGCACGACATCGGGATCGCCCACCACGACCTGCGGCCGGGCAACCTGGTCATGTCACCGAACAGCGCGGCCTTCTGCTCACTCGACGCGGCCGAGCCCGGCGCGAGCGAACTGGGCCGCCGTCTCGATCTGGTCCAGGCCCTGGCCACGCTGGCCGGGGCCGTCGGGGCCGACGGTGCCGTCGCGGCGCTGCGAGCCGGCTACGGGCCGGTGGACAGCAAGGCCGTCGCGGCCGTCCTGCAGCCGGTTGCCCTGGCTCCGTGGGGGTGGCGGGCCATGCGGGCCGCCCATGGGTCGCTGAACGACATCAGGCACGAACTTGAGGGCGACGGCGACGGCGACGGCGGCGGCGACGTGGTGGCGACGACCCGGCTGGAACGGTTCCGCTGGCGTACCGTGCTCAGCACTATCGCCCTCGCCGTGGCCGCCTACCTGCTCATCGGCGAGATCTCGGGCGTGAACGTCATCGGCACGCTGAGCCACGCCAACCTGGGCTGGCTCGCCGTCGCCGTGCTCGCCTCCGCAGTGACGTACCTGGCCGCCGCCGAGAACCTGAAGGCGTTCGTGCCTCAGCGGCTGTCCATCTGGCGCGGCTTCAGCGTCCAGCTGTCCAGCGCGTTCGTGGGCGTGGCCATGCCGCCGACCGTGGGCCACGTGGCCGTCAACGCGCGCTACCTGCACCGTGAGAAGGTGGACGACGCCACCATCGCCGCCGCCGTCACGATGTCCCAAGTCGTGAACGTGGTCACGACGGTGCTCTTGCTGATTGTGCTGGGCGTGCTCACCGGGTCGGGTTTCAGCAAGTTCAAGATCGCGCCGGGCGCCGACGTGTTCTTCGGGCTCGCGGCCATCGCCGGCGTCATCGTCGTCTTGCTGGCCATACCGCAGACCCGCGCCAAGCTGACCGGCGCCGTGTGGCCGCACCTGCGCCAGCTATGGCCCCGGCTGCTGGAGGCCGTCTCCCATCCGCGCAGGCTCGCGTTCAGCGCCGGCGCGAACCTGCTGCTGACCGTCGCCTACGTGGTCGCGTTCATGGCGGCGCTGTGGTCAGTGGGCGCCCATCCGCCCATCCTGGCCGCGGCGGTGGTCTACCTGGCCGGGAACGCGGTCGGGTCGGCCGCGCCGACCCCCGGGGGAATCGGCGGAGTCGAGGCTGTCCTGGCCGCCGGGCTGACCGCCATCGGCATCCCCGCACACGAGGCGATACCGGCGGTGCTGCTGTTCCGCATCGCCACGTTCTGGCTGCCCATCCCGGCCGGCGCGATCTCCTTCCTTTTGCTGCAGCGGCGCGGCATCCTGTAGCCCGGTCCCGGGTCAGCCCCGGTCCCGGGTCAGCCCGGCCGCCGGGCCGCGTCCAGCTCGGCTTCGAGCTGCTCGCGCAGGCGGAACGTCTGGACCTTGGTCGAGGACATCGGCCACTCGGTCACGAACCGGACGTACCGCGGCACCTTGAACCGGGCCAGCCCGGACTGGCAGTGCGCGATGACTTCGTCCTCGGTCAGCGTGGCGCCGGGGGAGACCTCGATGAAGGCGGCCGGCACCTCGCCGTACTTCTCGTCGGCCACCCCGACCACCGCGGCCACACTGACCGCCGGGTGGGCCTGCAGATGGGAGGCGATCTCGATCGCGGCCACGTTCTCGCCGCCCACCTTGAGCATGTCTTTCAGCCGGCCCAGATAGCGCAGCCGTCCGTCGGTGGTGATCTCGCCCAGGTCGCCGCTGTGGTACCAGCCCTCGGTGTCGATGGCCTCGGCCGTCCTGACCGGGTCGTTGTGGTAGTGGTCGAACCGGGCCGGGCCGCGGATGACGATCTCGCCACGCTCACCGGTGGGCAGCGGCTGGCCGAACGCATCCCGGATGCCGATCTCCAGGCCCGGGAACGGCGGCCCCTGGGTAGCCAGCCGCGCCTCGTCGTCGTCGGCCGGGTCGACCATGACCACCGAGCCGCCGAACTCGGTCATGCCGTAGGCGTTGACCATGGTGCTGTGCGGCATCCGCCGCTGCATGGCCTTGAGCGCCTCGGGCGGCGCCACGGTGAACACCGTCCGGACCCGGGCGAAGCTGTCGGGGGAGTAATCCGGGCAGTTCAGCAGGCCCAGCGTGAGCGGCGGGAAGGCCGGGAACATGGTCGTCACCTGCTCGGCCTCGATCAGCTTCAGGGCCAGCGCCGGCTCGAAGTGGGCCATGGTCACGAAGGTGCCGCCGGCCTGCAGCGTGGCCACCATCGGCTGGGTTGACGCGGTGTGGAACATCGGGCACGGCGCGAACATCCGCTCGCCGTCGGCGAAGCCGAGCCGGTCCGCGGTGGACACCCCCGTCCGCACCTGCGCCTCGTGGCTGAGCACGCAGCCCTTGGGCATGGCCGTGGTGCCCGAGGTGTAGAACATGATCGCCGGGTCGCGCAGCGCCACCCCGCGGCGCCTGGCCTCCGCCTGCTCCGGCGGCACCAGGGAGGCGACCCCGGCGAAGTCCGCCTCGGCCAGCATCCAGCCGCGCGGGCGCAGCGACGAGCCGGCCGCCACGACCGCGGCCAGGTCCGGGGCGCCGGCCGCGGTCAGCCGCGGCAGGCCGGTAGTGCCCAGGGCAGCACCGGTGTCGCAGCGTCCGAGCGTTTCGGCGACGACGTCGGCCCGGCTCCGCGGCTCACCGGGCGCATCGCCCGCGAACAGCACGACCAGGCCCGCGTCGCGCAGCACGTGGCCCAGCTCCCGGGCGGTGAACCGGGCGTTGACCGGGACGGCGATCGCCCCGGTGAAGCTGATGCCGAAGAGGATCTCGATGAACTCCGCTCCGTTCGGCATGAAAAGACCGACGCGGTCGCCTCGCCGCACTCCCGCCGCCGTCAGTGACCTGGCCACGGTCAGGGCGCGGTCCTGCAGTTCCCGGTAGCTCCGCCGCACGCCCGGCAGAACCAGCGCGTCCCGGTCGGGATGCCGCTCGCTGCCGCGTACCAGCAGGTCGCCAAGCGTACATAGCTCGGTGTAACGGGACACGTCAGCGGAACGCCGGGATCACGTCGCGGCCGAACCGGCGGATGCACTCCAGCTCCTGCTCGTGATCCGGGCCAGCCGCCATCCGGAAGCTCATGATCAGGTAGTCCATGTTCAGCGTGTCGCGGAACTTGGCGATCGCGGCGACGCAGTCGTCCGGGCTGCCGGCCACCAGCCGGTCGATGCGATGGGTGTCGAAGCGGAAGTCCGACTCCTGGCTGACCCCGGCCAGGAACGGCTCGCGGTCGGCGACCCAGCGCGGGATCTGCTTGAAGTAGAACCAGTGCTCGGCCCGGATACAGGGCCACCAGACCCGCTCGACCTCCTCCAGGCTGTCGGCCACCCAGCCGTCGCGGAGCAGGATCAGCTGCTGGTCATCGCTGGTGCCGTACTCCGCCCCGGCCTGCCGGTACAGCGACGTCCACTCGCTCATGACGTTGATGTTGTGCAGCGGATCGGTGATCCACGGCACGCCGAACCTGGCGGCCCGGCGCACCCCGCCGTCGGACATGGCACCCAGCCACAGCTGCGCCGACTGGGGCAGCGGGCTGATCTTGCCCGTGGCGGTGAAGTGCTTCCCGTGGTGGTCAAGCTCGGCGCCGGACCAGGCCTCGCGGACCAGCCCGATGGCCTCCTCGAACCGGGAGATCTGCGTCTTGGCGTCTAGGCCGTACAGGGCGAACTCTTCCGGCAGGGCGCCCAGGCCGCAGCCGAGCCGCATCCGGCCGCCGGAGATGACGTCGACCATGGCGGCCTGCTCGGCCACCTGGACGGGGTTGTAGTAGGGGAGCAGGAACACCGTGGTACCGACGTCCACCCGCTTGGTCCGGCCGGCCAGCGCCCCGCACGCCACCAGCGGGGCGGGCAGGCGGCGGGACATGACATCGGGAACACCAGGGACGCGGCAGGCGAACACCTCATCGGCCCGGGCAACGCGTCCCGGCTGACCACGGCCTGGAGCATCACGACCCCGAGGCAAGTCGTCCGACACGCCGACCGATACGGCGGCGCCGTCTATTTCCCCGACGACGGCGGCAAGCTGCGGGCGGTAGCCGGGGACAGCGGGCGCGTGCTCTGGTCTCACGAGGTCTCCGGCTACACCGGATTCCCGGCCGAATCCCGGACCAGCCCGGCGGTCTACGGCGACGAGCTCCTCCTCGGGGACACCAGCGGCCCGGGAAACGGCACGTACGAGTTCGCCGTGAGCCGGCGCACCGGAAGCTCCTGTGGCGGACCCAGGTCGACACGCATCCCGCGGCGAGCATCACCAGCGCCGCGCTGCTCTACCGCGGCGTCGCCTACCTCGGTGTGTCCTCAGACGAGGAAGCCCTCGCGGCGGAACCCGGCTATCAGTGCTGCACCTTCCGTGGCAGCGTGGTTGCGTTGGACGCGAGGACCGGGCGGCCGCCGTGGAAGACCTTCACCGCGCCCGCGGCTTACAGCGGCGCGGCGGCGGGGCAGCACCCCGGCGTCGACCCGGCGGACGACCTGCTCTACGTCGGCACCGGTAATAATTACTCCGTCCAGGCCGGCGTCTGCATCGCCCCTGGCCAGACCGGCCTGCGCGCTGCCCCCGGCCGACGACCACGACGATTCCGTCCTCGCCCTGGACCTAAGGACGGGCGCCATCCGCTGGTTCATGCGCACGCTTTCCAGCGACGTGGCCACCCAGCGTGCGCTGCGCGAACCATGTGCGGCCCCGACTTCGACTTCGGCAGCGGGCCCAACCTCATCCGCCTCCCCTCCGGCCGGGAGCTGCTGGGCATCGGCCAGAAGAGCGGCGAGTACTGGGTGCTCAACCCGAAGACCGGGGCCCTCGCCTGGGACACGCTGGTCGGCCCGGGCAGCGCCTTCGGCGGCATCCAGTGGGGGTCGGCCACCGACGGCAGGCACATCTACGCCGCGATCAGGGACGTTTACGGCGCCCGTACCCGATCACCTCGGCGCCCGGTCGCGACCTCCACGATCATCGGCGGTTCCTGGGCCGACCTGGACGCGGCGACCGGCAAGATCCTCTGGCAGGTCGCCGACCCCCAGCAGGCGGCCGACCTCGGCTACGTGACCACCGCCAACGGCCTGGTGTACGCCGCTCGGACGCTGCTACCGGGGACGATATGTACGTGCTCGACGCGGCCATCGGCACGATCCTGTGGCGCTTCGCCAGCGGCGCGCTTGTGGCGTCCGGTGCCGCGATCGCCGGCGGGAGTGTGTATGGGGGATCCGGCTACGCCCTGCTAGCCACCCGCTGCCCCAACGGTGCCGCCCTATCAAGGCCTGCAAGGGCTTCGGAGGCAAGATGTACGCGTTCCGGCTGGCACGGAATGAATCCTCACACCGGCCGAGGACGGTGCAGCCAGGGCCAGGGCTTGCGCCAGGACGCGACACGGGCGCACCGCTATGTGGATGGCGAGCGATGAGAAGACCGGAACTGGCAGGACAGGGGAGACATGCCAGACCAAGCGGGAGCCTGCCCCGGACTGGCTGCTGGCGCCCCCCTTGGTGTCGGCCGCACCGCCGAGGAGGAGATCAAGACCGGGCGGATGGCTATCGACGAGGCCAGCCACACCGTGCCAACCGCCTCCCGCGACTGCTCGGCACGCCGGATCCCGCCCCGGCGGGCAGGCAGTGGCGGCGGATAAGAACCAATGGCTGGCCATGCCTCTAAC